>NZ_PGER01000001.1:4013751-5351669 GCF_002797935.1 Flavobacterium sp. 1 | reverse complement strand
TTTTTTCATTCAAAAATTAAGATTTTAATTTATATGTTAATTTGTGTAAAATATTATATTTATGAGTGATCTAATAAACAAAGTTAAATTTGAATCTTATTGGATGAGTCGTTTAGCAACTTTAATTCAGATGCTTCTTTAGCCAATTGACAAAAAGAAAGTTTTAAGTATAATAAATGATTTTGAAGAAGGTTCTTGGCGGTATTCAAAATTTCAAAGCTTTATTTGGGACAATATTAAAGAAACAGCAGCTTTCTGCGAGAGGAAGAACGCAAGCAAGTTTTAATAGATCAAAGAGCAAGGAACATTGCGTAATAGAGCTGCAAAAAGTTAAGAATTAACCGATGGTGATGATGATATATGGTAAAGAGAGTGACTTAGCCGAATAGTATTGTATGGCATCTATTGAACATCACTATGATGCGTTACCAGTAGTCCCCAAAATTTTTTACAAACAAAACAATCAGGATAATGCCAAGGAGTGATAGTGTTCATGTAGTTGTAAAAGATGGCGATTTTACCTTATGGTATGGCGAAGCAAAGTTTTATAATGATATTCAAACGCACGATTAGGATCTATTGTTCAGTCTGTTGAAAATGCTTTGACCAAAGATAAATTAGACCTTGAAAACAGTATTATAACAACGTAGCAGATTTGAACGAATTAATTGAGGATGAAACATTACGTCAACAAATATTGGACGCAATTTCAGCAGGGGTTTCAATGGACACCATTAAACCTAAAGTTACACATTCCGATATTACTTCTGCATGAATGCAAAGTAACAAGTACTACCAAAACTATGACTCAAGAATATAAAGATGAAAATTTTGATATTTCATAAAAATAGAGCTCAAGCTTATTTCAAAAAACAATTAAAAAAATTTGGAGAAGTTTGTGGATGTATTCAGAGATAAATTTTCATATTATTTTATTCCCAGTTCCTTCAAAAGAGGCAATTGTAGAAAAATTTTTAGCAAATGTTGAATTTTTTAAGAACCAATAAAAATGGGGAACATCATTACAAATAAGTGCTAATTCAAATGAGAACTACATTTTTGAAATTTGTCGTACTATCAATGATGACATTAGCAAAGGTGAAGATTCTACAGCAAGAGATAAATTAATTCAACTATTAGATTTTCATAAAAAAAATAGTATAAATATATTCCGCTAGTTAATCACTTAATTCGCCAGACCGGACTTTATCCGTATATAGATGTTGAAACTTCAAATTGGCAAGACAGATATATACATGAAGCATTTAAGGCAGATATAGGAATAGAAAAAACAGTTACACTGCACAGAGAGCAATCTTCTCTATTAAAAAAATTACTTAGAGGAGAAAGTCTAGCTGTTAGTGCTCCAACAAGTTTTGGTAAAAGTTTTGTTATTGATGCTTTTATATCCATTAAAAAGCCTAATAATATTGTAATTATAGTACCTACTATTGCCCTTACAGATGAAACGAGAAGAAGACTATATAATAAGTTTGCTGATCAATATAAAATAATAACAACCTCTGATGTCGAACTTGCAGAAAAAAACATTTTAATTTTTCCACAAGAAAGGGCAATTAATTATATTAATACAATTGAATCAATTGATTTATTAGTTATTGATGAATTTTATAAGGCTAGTGCACAATTCGAAAAAGATAGATCACCGTCGCTTTTAAAGGCAATACTTAAACTTGGTAAAATTGCAAAACAGAAGTACTTCCTTGCTCCTAACATTGGTCAGTTAAACGATAGTCTCTTTACTAAAGATGTGAGTTTTTATAAATTAGATTTTAATACAGTTTATTTAGAGAAATATAATTTTCAGTTGGAAATTAATGGTGATGAATCATTAAAAAGCGAGAAGTTACTTGAAATAATAAGAATGAAAAAAACTAAAACACTCATATATGCAGGGACTTATGCAGAGATTGGAAAGGTAACAAACTTATTTATTGATCAATTTCCTATTGATGAAAGTCCACTTTTACAAGCTTTTTCTCATTGGTTAGAAAAACATTACTCGGCAAATTGGACATTAGCCAGTTTAATTAGAAGAGGTACTGGTGTTCATAACGGAAGACTTCATAGGTCACTAAGTCAAATTCAAGTTCGGTTATTTGAATCTAATTGGGGAATCAATAATATGATCTCAACATCATCAATAATTGAAGGTGTTAATACTTCTGCTGAAAATGTTATTTTATGGAGAAATCTAAGTGGAAAAAGCAGATGGGCAACAATAAATGATTTTACTTATAAAAATATTATTGGTCGTGGTGGCAGAATGTTTAAGCATTTTATTGGTAAAATTTATATTTTAGATGAACCACCGGCAGAAGAAAACATGCAATTAAACTTGGAGTTTCCTGACGAGTTGGTTAATGATGTCGATCCTGAAGAATATAAAGAGGAATTAACAAGTGATCAGATATCACAAATTCTCCAGTTTAAGCGCGAAATGTCAGAGATTTTGGGTGCAGAAGCTTTTAATCGACTTCAAAAAGAAAATAAATTTCATATTACAAATGGACCACTATTATTGGAAATAGCCAAAGATATGAGAGATAATAGCCAAAGTTGGAATGGCTTTGGATTTCTTAACAATAATGACCCCGATAAGTGGCATTATTTTTACACAAAATATTGCGTTTGCATCCTCGATGGGATACTTCTCACACAATTTTGTTGAGTTTGTTAAAGCTTTAGAGGCAAATTGGACAAGTTCAATTCCTTCAATTTTAAGAAAATTAACCGATCAAATGTTACAATTGAAGATTTTTTTAAATTGGAACGTAATGCAACTTTTAAATTAGCAAGTTTAATTCACGATGTAAATATTTTGCATAAGGAAATGATTGGGCATAACAACTCAGATGTATCTCCTTTTATATCGAGGCTTTCTCATGCTTTTTTACCTACAGTTGTTTATCAACTTGAAGAATACGGGCTTGCCAAGAATGATTTCTCGAAAGATCCACCTTAGTGGTTTGATAAACTTTACTATAACTGATTTAACTATACATCAAGTTATAGATATATTTAATCAATTTGGTATTAAAACCGTTAGAGCAAGAGTTAGGGATTTAGACCAATTTGATGTATTTGTATTGAAATATTTCTATCAAGGAATCGAGACAATTAAAAACAAAATATAGATCAACAATAAAAATTACCAGACTTAAAACTCTATTTTATAAAACTTTTACTTGAAAACATTCGCTTTCTTCCACTACTGCTAACAGGCAGTTTTATAAAGTAAAAATATGCTTATCATATATAAGTTGTAGATAAACCTACGAAATTTGTACAATAACCTCTAATAAATTTAAATAATGAATTTAGAATCAGTCAAACTTAAAAATTTCAGAGGTTATACTGAAGAAATTACGATACCTATTTCAAACTTGACCGCTTTCATTGGTAAAAATGACGCTGGAAAATCTACTATTCTTGAAGCACTTGAAATCTTTTTTAATAATAAAATTGTTGTCTGTGAAAGAGAAGATTTGAGCAAAAATTCAGTTGGCAACAATATTGAAATTACTTGTATATTCAATGATTTTCCAGCTGAAATAATTATCGATGCTGCAACGCCAACAACATTGGCAGCAGAATACTTATTAAACATTGCAGGAAAATTAGAAATAAAAAAAGTTTTCCCTGCAACTTCAGCTAAACCTAAAGAAAAAATATACATAGTCTGTAATCATCCTTCTTCAGGAAATGCTAATGATCTATTGGAATTAAAAAAACAGAATTAAAAACTCGAGCAAATGATTTAGGAATAGCTGCTGCTAATTATAATGGAAATGTTAACTCATCAATAAGGGAAGCAATTTGGCAACATATCGGGGCTTTAAATTTAGCACCAACACAATTATTAATTGATAAAGAAGATTCTAAAAAAGTATACACTGCACTAGAAAATTACTTACCGATATATGCCCTTTTTCAATCTGATCGACAAAGTAATGATGAGGATAAAGAGGTAACTGATCCAATGAAAATTGCTGTACAGCAAGCACTTCAAGAATTAGAAGCAGAATTGACATATATAAAGAATCAAGTTCGAAATAGAGCAATTGAAACTGCTAACCGGACTTTAGTAAAATTAAAAGAAATGGCTCCAGATCTAGCAGACGAATTAATTCCAGAATTCAAAACAGATCCTAAATTTGACACCCAATTTAAACTTACAATTAAAGCAGAAGATGATATTCCAATTAATAAACGTGGAAGCGGTGTAAGAAGATTGATATTGTTAAACTTTTTTAGAGCTGAAGCTGAAAAAAGAAGACTCGGAAACGTTGGAGATAGAATAATATATGCATTCGAAGAGCCTGAAACATCACAACATCCCAATCACCAAGAAATGCTGATAAAAGCTTTTATAGAATTATCACATGCACCTAATACCCAAATCATACTTACTACTCATACTCCTAGTTTAGCAGGTCTTCTACCTTTACAAAGTTTAAGATTTATAAATAAAGAAGGTATGGTAAGAACGGTGGAATCAGGAACTGATGAAGTATTTCAAAAAATTGCTGATACATTAGGACTTTTACCTGATCCCATTTCTAAATCAGCAAAAGCACTTTTATTAGTAGAAGGCAAATCCGATGTTAGCTTTGTTAATCATACTTCGCAAGTATTAAAAGACGAAGGATATTTGACACATACTTTTTTAGAAAAAGAAATCGCAATTGTTCCGATTGGTGGCTGTGGAAATTTAAAGCATTGGAGAACTTTAAAATTAGCAGAGCAATTTAATATTCCTTGGTGCATTCTTTTAGATTCTGACAAGGGAACAGTTGAAGAAGCAATAAACACAACCGCTATAAATGAGTTACAAGCTCAAGGTATAAAAGCTTATGTTACTCGAAAACGAGAACCGGAAAATTATTTGCATTTATCAATTTTAGGGCTACCGGCTGGTAGTACATTCACATTTACTGAAACAGACGATGCTAAGCATTTAATTAGCATTCAAAAATCAAAGAAAAAAGACCATGTACTTGACACATATTGGCCAAATATGACTGCTGCCTTAATTAGAGAAGTAGAAACTTATGACGATAATGGAATTGAAAGATATGAATTTACAGAAATGTTCGCAGAGTATTTAAGTATTTGCTAAATATACTTTTTACAACATATGTCATTTTAAAAAAACTAAGCGAATTTTATGAGAAACATTGGGCTAAGATTTGAACATTTTATATTTGATTTATTTAACTCATTTAAGTTAGATAGCAATCTTATTTCACAACCACTTGATAAAGGTGTAGACATTGAAATAGCAAAAAATTCAGATACGTACGGAGTTGAGGTAAAAATTTATAGGAGTCGTAGAATCCCTATTTCAACAATTAAAAATTCACTTGTTCAATTACAATATAATCTCCAAAATAATAAATATAAAGGAGGCTTTTTAGTTTCAACGGCTAACATTGAACCACAAATAAGAGAAGAGCTAAAAAAGGAATTTGAGATTGAAATATTTGACAGAGGGATTTTAATTTCTTTGACAAGCGGTAATAAAAATCTGCGTAATGAACTCGAAGTTATATTATTAGAATTGTCACAATCAGGAGAAGAAGATATTTACGATGGAGTATTTACTCATTCTCACAAATATACAATGGAATTCATAAATTTTAAAAAAACAAACATTCCAAAAGTAAATAAAGGAAAAGAACTTTGCGAAGAATTAACTGCTTTATCAGCAGGCAAAAAAACGGCTAAAGAATATGAAATCCAATGTGAAAGAATTTTAAAATATATATTTGAAAATGACTTTTCAAACTGGCAAAATCAAACAACAACCGTTGACACGTTACACATTTTTGATTTAATTGCGAAAATCTCTTCAACAAATGATTTTTGGAAATTATTAGCTCGTGATTTTCATTCAAGATTTGTTGTTTTTGAATTCAAAAATTACAAAAAAAAAATAAAACAAGGTCAAGTCTATAGCACCGAAAAATACTTATACAAAACGGCACTTAGAAATATTGCTATTATTTTAACCAGAGATGGAGCAGAAAAAAATGCTATTACAGCTATGGAAGGATCGTTAAGAGAATCAGGTAAATTAATTATAAGTTTAGATCAAAAAGACATCTGTGAGATGTTAAGAATGAAAGATGATGGAGACGATCCAAATACGTATTTAACTGAAAAAATAGATTTTATACTAATGAAACTGTCAAGATAAAAACAATGATAGCCAAGACAAATTTCTAATTATGAAAGAGCAAATTAAGGAAATAATTGAGTCGAAAGATCTGAAAGAAATTTCAATTGATCTTGTTGAAAAGGTTTTAGATAATCAATTAACTGACGATTTAGTTAAGGAAATACCGATACTAAAAACAATTGTGGCTATTAAAAACGTATACAGCTCTTACACAGATAGAATTTTTATTAAGAAAGCTATGAATGTACTTCTTGAATTTGGTGAACTAAATGATGACGAAAGAGACACATTGCTTAATGATCTACATGATGATAACGAAACTGCGGTAGAAAAAATATTAATGGCGGTAGACAAGTTAGAGACAATTAAAAAATGTAAAGTTTTTGGACGCTTATGTAAACTTAAAGCGCAGGGAGAATTTTATGCAGAAGAATTTCTGCGCCTGACCAACGTAATACAAAGTGCTTATCTCGACGATTTAATTTTGGTAAAGAGTTTTGGAGCTTACGAAAGAAAAGAAATTTATGAAGAAGAATATTACCCTCTAATTAGTTTAGGTTTAATCTACCAAGAACGTCCAGAACAAACACCAATAGAAAGAAATCATCAATATGAAGAATATGATCTTGAATTTAGAGGTGGAGAAATAAAATTATTTTATAGATTAACAGACTTGGGCGAACGTGTTCGTCTATATTATGATGAGCTTTTTCCGGAAAACAAATAGAAACATCTACTTGCACCCCTTAAGCAAAATCGTTAAAATATTTCTAACTGGAACTTTTTTTTTAGATAAAATCTTTATCATTCAAAACCTCATTTTTATCCTGACTTCCCTAACATTAAACCTACTTATCATTAAACTAAATATTTATTTTTTTTAAATCATCATGAAAGTGGTTCGAGAATTGTCCCGTTAGGGCTACAAAAACAGACCCTTAAACATCAATTGTTTGAGGGTTTTTTATTGAAGTTTTGTTTCGGAAATACCGCCTTCAAAAAGAGGATCCTTAATTTACTGTACCATCAATATAATGGTCTTTTTAAGAGATTTTCATTACTATACAAATTTAACAGTTCTATATTTTTAGCAATTACACTATAATTCAAGTTACACAAGTCCAACTTGAATTTTTTAAGACAATATCATTGATTAAATTATTTTATCCAAAAACTTCCAGTATATACTGCTGTATATTTCCATTCTAAATTTTTTTATTCTGAGATTTTTTTTAGTTTTACTGTACAGGAAGTTAATTCACATATTAAGGATGCCTTTTTTGTCCTTTTGAAAGTCAAAAATTGCCTTATTTTGCATTTTTAACATACGTTCTTACACAAATAGTTCCATGTATTCATTGATCAAACTAACGATTGGATTACTATCCTTTTGGTATGCTGGTGCCAAATAGACACGGACAAAGCGAGAGTTACCGTTATGGGTTCAATGGAAAAGAAAATGATAATGAAATAATGGGTGAAGGAAATTTCCAAGATTACGGAATGCGAATGTACAATCCGAGAATTGGAAGATTTTTTAGTGTTGATCCATTAACAGCTAGATATTCATTTTTAACGCCTTATCAATTTGCATCGAATAGACCTATAGATGGGAATGATTTAGATGGTAAAGAGTGGGCAATATGTACTAACTCAATAACAAACCCTGACGGTTCTATTTTAGTAACAACTGAACTAGTCATTAGAGTTAAGGTTGAGAATCAATCAACCAAAATGACCGATCCAAATATTGTAAAAGCAAAATCCGAAGCGATTAAGTCAAGAATAGAGAAAGACGGGAATACCACCTTAACCTACAAAAAAGATGGAAAAAAATATACTGAAAATGTTAGTACAGTTGTAATTTTAGATTACAGCCCAGTAAGTGCTGATGATGGAAATATTGCATATTTAGTATTTGATGATAGAGTAACCAAAAAGGCTACGAATATAACAACCAATGTTGTAGGTAATACAACTACCACCACTACAACAACAACTTCAAATATCACTCTTGGTGACACTAGAGGAGCAATTAATAAATTTAAGGTAAATATGGCTATAACAATTGATGGTATAGTTGTTCCAGATGTAGATATTTCAGAAACTGGTTCGCATGAAATTTTTGGACATTCTGGAGGTTTGAACCATCCATGGGAGTTAAAACCATTAGAGATATTAAACAGTCCTAATTTAAATCAACAAGACTTAACTAACAGAAATACGCAAAATATTATTGATAATTTCTTGAACAGTGATGAAATTAAACCAATTGAATCTTCATTAGCACCAAGTGGATTAAATAAAGTTGATCCAGGTCAAATAAAAACTCTGATAAAAAATGTTCAAGATAAATCAAACTACGATCCAGATGAATTAAAAACGAGAAAAAATCTAAATTATGATTAAAATTTTTAAATTTATAGTTGCGTTAATTGTTTTCTTTTTTTGATTAAATGTGGATCTAGTAATAAATTATTAAATACTTTTAGAGAAGAAAAAGTAATAATTTCTTACGGAAAAGATAGTTCTACAAAAAATCCTAGTTTTACATTTAATTCAAATGATAAAAAATTAATATGTATTGGTTTTTTAGATAAATTTAATGACACTATAATAACATATCTGAACGAAAAAAAGAAAATAACATTTTATAGAAAAGACTCTTTATCTTATAAAAACTTAAAACATGAAGAAATTTTTAAGTTCGTAAAAACGAATAAAAAGAAAAATAATAGAGTTACTATTTTTTTAAAAAGGAACAAAAAAAAAATTTCGTTTAATTTAATTAATAATAAAAAATTGTATTTAGTAAGTCACTATGGAGATACTTGGTATTTAACAATTTGGGATTAACCCGATGGCTCGGATATGTCAACACAACGATAGCGCGGTTTTGTAAACCGTGCCCCCCAGCTCTTCGAAGAGTAAATAAGTTGTCGAGTACGCTACGCAAATGTCTCTGACTTTGCGTTTTTATAAAAGTTCTTGAAAACGGTAAATACGATAAAAGTCTCCCGACTTTTTCCGTGATGGTTTTTATATAAGTTGCTCGTGTTCATAAAATAATAAAGCAGTAATAACAAAAAACAACAACTGGAATTCATTTTCTGGTTGTTGTTTAATTTTATTTAATAACTTTCTAATTTACTATGCACTTTCTCGATTTCTTTATCCATGTAAGCTTGTGCGTAATGTACGTATCGATTAAATGAAGTGCTGGCACTACTATGTCCGCTTATTTTTCGAACAAGATGTTCTGGCATTCCCAAAATTAATAAGGTCGTTATAGCTGTTCTACGCATCATGTGAGAACTCATTTTGTCACAAAATCGGTTTTTAGATGTATCCGTCTTTTTGGTAAGACGCTGCGTTTTTCCCTGTTTTTCACGAGAGACTTCAATAGGAGTCGTGTAACCTGCCTGTTCACCTATTTGCTTTAGACTTTTATTAAAATTAAACAAACTGGTATTTCCAAAGAGAGTCACCTTATTACTCTGAGATTGATACCGCTGAAAAATGACAACTGCATAAGCAGAGAGCTTAATAAAACTGAATGTCTTTGTTTTTTTCGATTTAAGTTTCAAGTACCATTCGCCTTCCATTTGCTCAAAATTTTTATTGGTCAACAAAAAAATATCGGAATAACGCAATCCCGTAGTACAACCAAAAACAAAAATATCCTTTATTCGTCTATGACTTGGTATTAGTGAAGATTCAAACTCTTTATCGTGAATTAAGAACTTGAGTTGTTCAGGGGAAAGTACGAAAATCTCAATTTCTTCTTTGCGAACATAAAATAATCGTTGAAAATCTCCTGTAAAGATGTCCTTGTCATTTTTTAAGTAATTAAAAAACACTCGAATCACTTTTATATTTGCGCCTACATAATTGTCATGACATCCTTTTTTATATAGGAATTCCGTAAATTTTTGGTAGAATTTTTTCCAATAACTTTTTTCTGACTGCAGTTCGCGTCTGTCTAGTTTGGAAGCATCACAAATGCGCAATTCAAACTTAGTATCACTAGAAAACTGAATAAGATTGTTCATCACATAATAATAATTCTGTATGGAGCCTGATTTTATCTTTTCACCGTTTTTTTTGAGCCGTTTCCCAGTTTCGGTTTCTTTTATAAATTGTTTGAACAAAGGAATTATAAGACTCGTTTTTTTCATGAAATGGTTTTGTTTCAAAAATACAATTTTAGTTGAGAAATGGTAGTTTTTATAATAGATAAACTACAACTTTTTAAATTTGTAGTTTTTGTTTTAAACATACACTATGTTGCTTATCGTTGCGACGACATATCCTCTCCACCTGTGTTTTTAACAGTTCTATAATTGAATTTGGTAAAAATGATACAATGGGTGGATAAGGTGCTGAAAATCTACGATAAGCAGAATCCAGATGCCTGTTATGTGTCCGAAAGCTTTATAAAGAGTGCCTAACCTACAGGCAAAACTATTTCAGCATTTAAACCTAAAAAAAAACTGCAACTAGAAAATGAATTCCAGTTGCAGTTTTTTGGTTTTAAAGATTAGTTGTGTGGCTTTATTTTACGGCACAGGTTTACAAAACCGCGCTATCGTTGTGTAGACATATCCGAATCATCAGGTTTGCTAAATCTTATGATTAAACTGTCAAATGTATATTCTGTCTCCGAGAGATATTTTATTTCAATTTTTTTTAAATTCTCAAAGCCAATTTGAATTCCATTTTCCAATAACTTTACTGAACTAATTTTTATATTTACAAGTTGGCTCCAAAAGCTATTATTTGAAACATTTTTTAAATCTTGATTATTCTTTATATAATTAATGTCTCTTTTTTCTATGTCAATAGAGAAATTTTCTGAAATTGGTTTAATTTCTAAAACGGTATTATCAGAAAATAATAAACATAAAGAACCGTCAGTTTCTTGGTCTCTTAAATCTTCAGGCATTTCATCTAAAAAACTTTCATAAAAAAACCTGTAACCTTTTACTATTTTCAAGCCAATAAGTCTATTTATATAAGTTTCATTGTTTTTCATTTTTAACTTTAATTTGGTTTATAATTTATAAAAGTATCAAATTCACCTGATTCTTTAATTACCCTGACTCCTTGATTAGAAGTCGTGTTATAATAATCTATTACCTCGACCCCTTGCTGGTTTCTTGTCGGAACTGTTATTTTACTTTCAGAACTCATGACATCATTAATAATAACATCTGCTGTGGCTTGATTAGCTTTCAAGCCTCTATATGCTTCATCTCCTCGACCTATTTTTTTAGCCAACGCTTGAACTCCTCTCGTTGTGTTTTTAGAGATAATTCTTTGAGCACTTTTAACTATATCATCTATACTGGATATTTTAGGCACTTGCATTTGAATAGGAGCTTCCACCATTCTAATTCCATCATCTAAAAATTCTAATCCATGATATGCCGCATTGTCAGTTTTAGCTGCAAGTTTAGCCGCCTGAATAGCCATTTTCGATTGCTTAAATACTTTATAGCCTTCATAAAATTTTCCAAGTTTTGCAAGGGCTATTTCTGGAAGTATAACTCCTGGAGCTTGTTGAAATCCATCAATTACACCTCTTGAAATAGCTAAGCCAGGATTTTCACCTCTGTACTTATTTACTTGGGCCTCCAAATCATCAGACCTTATTTCAGCTTGAGGTCTAGCTACTTTAGGTTTTCTTGCGGTAGCCTCTAAATAACGATTATTTGCCGCTTGTTCACTGGTGTAAGCCCCAACATACGGTCCGACTTTTTTAACAGTACTTCCACCATCAGCAACCCAAACATCTTCTAGGCCTTCTAATTCAATACTTGCAATAACTTTATTTCCACTAAAAGCGTAAACTGAATTATGAGGGTACTCCTTAAATAATGGGTCAGGAGCAAAAAATCTACCAATCCTCGGGTCATGCATCCTAAAAGTATAGTTCAAAGAATTTCCTTCACCTTTTAGCTCGTTATCCATTTCCTGTCCTTGGAATCCGTAGCGGTGACCGTTAGGAATACTAGTTCCATGCCTATTCGGTACCAACATTCCAAAAGGATAGTAATCTGAGTAGCTTAAAACGTCCGGCACAAAAGTAGTAAAAGCAACCGTATTATTTGCAGACTCAGTCGCCGTTGTAACATTATCTAAAGTAAATACTTCTTCTAAACCATCTTTCTTTCTATTTCGTACCCATTGTATAACACTCACAACACCTGCTGCTGTAAAAGTCATGCTGTTTCTGCCTGAAATTTTATCCGTTTTTTCATTGAGTATAGTGCCAAAATTAGATACTCTTACATTAATTTCTGGAGAAGTTAGCAATTCCAGATCATAGCTTACTGTATACTTCTTGCCGGATTCGGTAAGCATAGCATAGGACATTCCCTCTTCTATGTCGTCAACAGCCATAACTAATTTGTCTGTGTTAGTTGTGACTTTTGCTCCTGAGTTTGGATTCCAATTCCTATCCTCCTTAATGTTTTTCCAACCTGTAAAATTGTATTGATTAAGTGTCGTTAAACTTGGTGAATTACCTTCGCCAACTAGTTTTCTGTCACTAATCACACTTAATACATTTCCTAAATGATTGGACAATTCATAACGCTTGTCTCCTACATAACGATAATACTCCTTAAATAGTCCCACAGTGGCTGCTGTTCCTGCTCCCTGATCCAGTCCTTCGCAAACATCACCAACTCCATTATGATTCGCATCGGTTTGATCTGGATTATTTATCGTTAAACAGTTGTCACATACATCTCCTACTCCATCTTTATCTACATCACTTTGATCAAAGTTAGCTATTAATTTACAATTATCGCACGGCCTAACTACTCCACTTATTATAACATCATCCCCTTTGCCATCGCCATCTGTATCAGTTTGATCTTTATTTGGATAATCACAGTTATCACATGCATCCTCAATTCCATCAGCAGGGAAACCTAAAGCAACTTCCTTAGTATCTTCTTGTTTTGGATTAAATATTTCTGGACAACTGTCATCAACATCTTTTACACCATCTCCATCTTTATCCCCTTCAGCAGAATCGCAATAGGTTTTTGCATGTTCCACTGTGCCTAATGCCATTTCGATACCCGTAGTGGATTTGGCAGTTCTTGTATCTGATCCTTCATCAAACAAGAAATTATTCACTTTAATATCTTCTGGTTCTTCTCCATTGTCAATCATATAAGAAAAATCACACATTTCTGCAGGAACCCCTAAAGATGATGCTCCTAATTCATTTACTGATTTAGGCAAATCATTCCCTTTTTGATAGTCTTCATGTTTTGTATACGCAGGAAGTGCTACTTCTTTCAAATCATTATAAACATTCCCATTTATAATCAAAGCAGGCACATATTTTTTAGTCAATGAATTTAAGGAAACCGTATACTTTATGTCCCATTCTTTTTCCGGAATAGAAGAATTGACATTCTTCAAAACATATTGCGTAGTAATAATAGAAATATCTTTTACATAATGATTTTTTTTCTTATTCCTATAGGAAACTCTATGCGTTTTTAACTCCAAGATGGGCTTAAAATTGCTATTATCAACTTTCACTACCTTAACAATAGCAGTACTTTGAGAATAAGAACCCCAAGCATGTTTTGCTCCAGGGATTTTTTCATATTGATTTTGTATCTGAATAATTTTTCTTTCTTCTTTTTCTTTAAAAATTACATCATCAATTTTAAGATGTGTTGCAATCTCTATTATTTGTGTTCTTTGAGGTACATCTGCGAATAAATTCAACTTTGAATCATTTGTATTCCAATTTGTACTATTTGCACCATTAAACTTCAACCCTGAAATTTCAGTTGATGCAGTAGCTTCTTTGCTTGAAATACTGCGTGCCGTTGAGGCATTTAATTCCTCTGCATTTTTAGCAAATGCTGCAAAAGTGTCTTTCGTGATTACTTTACGGCCTTGTTCGATGCCCAAACGACTGCTCCCGTATATCTCTTGTTCAACAAGATAATAAGTAGAAGACTGGCTTGTTGGCGTTTCCATTTCGTAAGTACTCAAAACATTACCCTGAGCATCACGCTCATAATACGTGATTTTGGTATTAGTATTGGTAGTAGTTGCTACTTTTTTAGAGGTTCTGTTTCCTAAACCGTCATATTCAAAACTAATAGTTGTTTCATTGGCTT
The DNA here is from genome assembly GCF_002797935.1 of Flavobacterium sp. 1. Lineage (NCBI taxonomy): Bacteria > Pseudomonadati > Bacteroidota > Flavobacteriia > Flavobacteriales > Flavobacteriaceae > Flavobacterium > Flavobacterium sp. 1. Next base: position 5,337,305 of record NZ_PGER01000001.1, on the reverse strand, counting down.
TTCCTTTATATTTAATTACCGAACTTACTTTTCCATCAACACGCCAATTAATGTTTAGATCTTCTTTTGAATCTTTGATTAATTGTCCTATTTCATCATAAGTGTAATTACTAATTCCTTCAAGGTCATTTGCAAAATCTCCTGAATTCGTCAATACATCATTTACACTAACTAGTTTATTATCCGTTATTTGTCCTTTTGTATCTTTAGAATAAGTATATTTCAAATCATCCATTGACGAAATAGCAAACTTGTTATTTAAACCAGATCGAGTCAGATTTACCAAATTTCCGTTTCTGTCATAAGAATAACTCGAACCATAAGAATCCTTTCCAGCAGGAATTCCGCTTGCAGAATTAAAACTTAAGCTTGACATTCCTTTAATACGGTTCAACTGATCGTATTTGTAATAATTAAACTGCGTAGGAACTGGCAATTGGGTAACATCTAACAATGAAGTTACCATTTCTTTTATATTACCATTATACAAATCTAGATTTCCTTCTTTTTTTCCTTCTTTACTAAGACTGAATACATTTACAGTATTCGTAGCTGTAACTCTGGATTTATAATCTCCCGTATAATAATTTAAGGCAAAACCAAAGGCGTCTTTGGCCACGTTCAATCCATCTTTACCAGCATCATAATTGGTATTCAATTGTTCTGAATTGACTCCTTTGAGCCAGCCTTGCAAGGTGTAAATATAATCGAGTCCTTGAACTTTCTTGTCGCCAATTTCTACACGCGCCAATGGTCCATGGTCATAATACAAATAATTGGCTTCTTTTTCCCAAATTACATTGTCTTTACTGGTATAAACCTGATTAATTCTATTATCGGCATCATACTCATATCGGTGTATAAACTGATCCGTTTTTGCTGGCTGATAGGTTACTTTATTTACGTTTCCGCTTATTAAATCATAATCATAAACTACTTTTTTCAGTTGCTGGTTTATTGTGTTTAATTCCTTGCTATTATTGGTATGGTGCAACAATTCTTTTACGTTCCCATGCACATCATAATCGTATAAAATGGCATTATCATAAGCAGACAAAAGCGTCTTGCTGGTCATTGTAGAAAAATACATCACTGCCGTAACTCTTTTCTGATTGTTATCAGATCCATAAGAGGTGAACCAACTAGTTGTATTGGCTAAAGGCGTATCATAAAGCGTTTTGGTTACTTGTTCAGCATTAGTTCCAATATTGTATGGGAATTTATCTGCAATAGCATCAACAGGAACTGGCACAGCATTACCATATACTAACCTTCCATTATCGTTAATGCTTAATACTGTAGTCGCTTTTACTTGTCCAGCTTCGGTAATTCGACCTAACTCATCATAACGGGTATAACTGAATTGAGATTTAGCAGTAGGTTTTTGTTTGTCATTTTGAGAAGCAACAATTCTTCCCAAAGCATCATACGCAAATTGTGTCTCTCCGCCATCTGGCGTTTTTTGCCATACCAACTGATTCAACGAATTGTAACGGTATTGTGTTTGTAAAGTATTTGCTGGAACAACAGCGACCCCATCAACCAGAGTCAAATCGTCTTTCTCAGCATTATTTGCTCGAACCATATTTATAGCGGCATCAGAGTTGGGTGCCAATCTATGAACTCCTTCTGGGGGAACTGTTTGTATTAAATTACCCGCTTGGTCATAATAATACAAAGTATATTGATACTCTTTGTCTAAAGCCGTTTCTGTCAACGTTTCAGTTATTCCTTCTAGTGCTTCTTTCAAATAATTTTGAATAAATTCTTCTTTTTTGTTCGCATAAAATGAATCTTCCAATTGTTGTTTATTGGATGCTTTTACTGAAGCGGCATATAATTCACAAGGAGTTAATGTACTAGGATTTTCAACCTCTAAACTAAAACTTGGAATCATCATAGATGGCACACATTCTTTATTCTCTAAAACATATTTATCTGCAAATTGTGACCAAGTCAAAGCTTCTTCAGTTGGTGTTTTAGTCTGAGTCTCCAGATAATTAAAATAATAATTGACTACTAATTGAGTTTTGCTGTTTCCATAATGCAGCTTAGTAGAACCAAATTCACTAATGGTTAAAAATAATGGGTTTTTAATACTTGAAATCCCCAACTTGTTCAAATAATAATTATAATCATCGCTGATGTATCCATAATTAGCTTCACAGAAAAAGATTCCGTCTTTTTCTAAATTAGTCGGAATTTCATAATCAGAAACCTGTGCTTTCATATTTAACTTGAAAGCTGCCCATTTATCACCGCATACAATAGGAGCGACTGTTGGCGGAATACAAATATCTGAACAACTAGACGTAGCCTTTGAAGTTGGTGTCACATTACGCAAAGTAAGTAACTTCCCAGAAGCAGATTTTTTGCTCATAAAAGAAGAAGGAGAAATATTATCCTGATAATCTATTTTTCCATCTTGAGAAATAGCAACATAAATATCCCCAGATCCAGCCAAAGCATTCTTAGCTGTTAATTTTGGAGGATAAACTTCCGAGGCAAATTGACAGTAAGGCACTGCTATAGCTCTTGCTTCATATTTATTTATTTCTACAAAAGTATAGTGTGATATTGCGCTACCTGTCTGATTCACAATTTTGCCTTGGTTATCGGTAAAATTAACAACAAAACTCAAATCACTTATTACATCAATATAATTAATCTTTTTAGCGTTCTTTAAATTTACGTCGTAAAAATTGATAAAATTTTTATTGTTCACACTTCCAGAATTTTCATCAAAAGTAATGCTCAATAAACCATTTTCTAAAACAACAGAATAGCGGTCCATAACAACGCTCTTCAAATTATTTACTCTATAACGAGTTCTTTCAGCTTGAAAATGAGACGCTAATCTAGATTGGTCTACAAAATTTTTAACTGGTAAATAATCTGAGATATTTCCTGTTTTATAAAAATCCCCATCATCATTTATCGTGTAATTAAAATTCCCCAGCATATCATTTAAAATATCCTTAACTCGATCCTCATAAGCAAGTTCTTCATTAGCTACTACATCACAAGAAGTGACACGTGTGTAAGGAGGATTTGTTTCACAAGGTTCATTATTAGGATTTGGAATTGTCGGGCAGGTATCGCACAAATCAAAAATACCGTCACCGTCAGTATCTACAGTACCACAATTTCCTGGATCACTTGGATTACCTGGACCACATAAATCTCCGTATCCATCTCCATTATAATCTGTTTCACCACAAGGTGAACAACAGGTGAAATACAAAGGCATATTCTCACTACCCGATCTGATTATACCCGTAATTTGGCTATTTCTAAAAAATTTGGTTTTAATTCTTACACTTAGTAAAGTACTTTTATTCCCTGATTCTAAACCATTAATAAATACACTTTTTATTATATCTCTTCCTAAACTGTATGATCCAAGATTGACAGAAACACGTTTTACATCATTTACGCTAATGTCAACTCCTTCAGCAGTGTTATGCCATTTTACAATATCGCCTTGTTTGATTCCAAAATATTCATACAAGTATCCATTTACAAAAGTATCATCACTTGAAATATTCAAATCTGGACTTTTCAAAGTAGCATTGGCTTGTAAGTGAAGCACTAATTTATTGAATGCATCACTGAATTTTTGCTTTTTATCACATGGAGCAACTACTAGTGAAGAACAGTCTGATATATTTGCTTTTGTAATTCCATCAATAAGTATTTCTTCGGGAGTAGTACAACTTGACACGCTTCCTTTTCTATTTATAATAGCAACAATTCGAAATCTATATGTTTTTAGAGTACTGTTATAAGAGCCTGGTACTGCATAGAAATTTTTAAATCCTATGACATCAGCCCATTTGGGAGCAGTAACATTTACTCCGCAGGGGTTTTGATAGTTAGACAAATTTTTGGCAAAACTTAATTCAATCGGGCTAGAAATATCATTTCCATTCTGAGTAAAAACGATATTCAGTTTACCGCCAACTTCACGTGTTACAATTTGTGGGATATTTACCGATGATTCTAAATTAAAACCTGGGTTTAATTGAGCATTAAATATACTTTGAGTTAAAAAGGGCATACTCGATGTATTAAAACCAGTAATCAACAACCCTTTATCCTGAATAGAAGTATCTACCAATCCTTTCAGTAAATTTTCCAAATCGAATGATATAGGACATCTTCCTGTTTCAATATACATTTTGGACTCCATGCTTGCTTTAGTTTCAGCCAAGAATTCCATGTCACCAATAGATGAATCATATCCAAAATCTGCTGGCACAAAACGTTTTACTTTATCAATATACAAACCTGATGTTACATTAGAACATGCTAATTCGACACCAATACTCGGAGGAGTGGTAGCTGGTAAAACCGGATTCTCGGGAATTGAATCAATAAGTGTTAATAGTTGTTCATAATTATTTGGAGAACCTACCGCAGTGTATTTTTTGAATAAGGTAACATAAGTATCTTTACTCTCTGCGTTCCCAATACAATCATTATAATTATTGTTTTTACTGGCATAAATATGAGCAAAAACAGTGCGGGTTTTTTCTTTTAAAGCTGTATAATAGGATCTGAAATTAGACCATATTCTTTGTTTTATATTTAAATCGGCACTATTTCCATTCTGCCCAAGTTGGTTAATTATATCTAACAATTGAGGATTTGTTGCATTAGAAAAAGCAACATACGCTGATTGTGGAGCTATTCCATTAGAAAAAACAGCAAAATAATAAGCAGCCTGCAGCATATTTAGTTTTTTCCCAGAGGGAAGAGCCATGCCGTCAAAATTAACTTCTAATGCTTCTTTCATTAAAGCTTTGCGAACAGCATAATCTGCTAATGTATCTTTGTCATTTTTAGAATTATAAAATGGATCGCTGTTGTTGGCGTTGCTATCAATATTTAGCAGTTGAGCTATTGTACCTCCATTTTTATTAAATATAGTATTATCAATAGCTTTTGTATAATCATCATAAAACTCTTTATTGCGCAATTGTTCATCAAAACCATCGGAATTTACCCCATCCCCATTTGTTTTATTACACAAATTTGAATTGTAAACATAATATTGATACTCTGGATGATACTGCACTAGTGATTTAGCCCAATTTGGCTTCCATATAGCAATAAATTGAGCTACATCTCTCAAATATTTTGGTTGTACTAGATAATCATTAACGTTATCACTATCTGGATCACGATCCAATGCCGTCAAAATAATACCATCCAAAGCTGGCTCATAAACATTCAATTCAGGATGATCAACATTTTCACTGACAAGTTTAACTCTAATTTTTGAGACAGAACCATCTTCTTCTTTATACGATGTATCAAAAGGTTTTTTCCAATTATAATTAGAAATAGTTTCTGTTACATTTTGTTTTGTATCCTCATCTAAATAGGTATTTGTTGTATAACCTCCATATAGCAATTGATTGTTTTCGTTAAAAATACTTAAAGGATCTATAATTTTTTCTGTAGTAAGATCGGTATCAGCAACTTGATCTCCATCTTCAGTTTCAACCCCTTCCACAGAACCATACTGACCATGAGGGCTAACATCTCCCAATAAAATATCCAAATTGAGATTACAGACATTTATGGGTTGCTCGCATAAATCTCTACAATTTGTTAATAAGCTTCTGAATTCAGCTTTGAAATGTTTTTCATAATTAGGGCGTTCCGAATTTTCTAGTTCAAGAACCGTCAGCATATTTTTTTCAACATATCTAGCTTCTGCTTTTACAATATAAGATTCTCTTGCATCAATATTTCCAAGTTTATTTACTTCGGCAGAAAGCAATAATTGAAAAGCAGTGCAGTCTTCTGGAGTTAGATTATCGCATACCAGCGATTGCTCACAACTCTTGCAGGTTATGTTACAATCCGTTATAGTTATATCTGTCTCTAATGAAGATAAATCCGGTAAACACTTCGTGTTGTTTTTTAATTCCGTAATATAATCCTCCGCATACTTCTCTAAAGCATCCTGATCTACACGAAGATCTTTACTTAAAGGATAGGAACCAACCTTTAAAAAATTCTCTCCGTCTTTGGCATTAAATACTTTGTTTTTAAAACTTAATTCAGCGACACTAGTGCCACTTAAACTATAAGTTCCAATTTTTGAAATCAAAGGATTATTACCCGTAAGCAACTCCAAAGCACAATCATTTTTTAAACTGATAGACCAGTCATATACGAAAGGGTAAAACTTACTGTTTAGACAAGTATCTGTATAACCACCCTTAGCTTTTACAAAAGAATATTCAAATTTAATGTCTCCTTCTTTAACCACAGTAATAGGAGTACTTAACTTTATCCCATCTTCAACGACACCATTCTCTCCTGAGACATACCTATCATTATTTGATAATAAGTCAGTTGTTGTCATGACATGCAAGGTTTGATTCTTTTCATCATCAAGCGAAACCAAATTCCCTTTATTGTCTCCAGCAAGAGCTGTTGCAACAGTTCTTCCTTGTGGATCTAAATAACTTACGCTCACTTGTCCATTAGGGTCAATTACCGTATTTTTTTTGTAATGAGAATAATTACCAACTTTATAACCAAAAAGACGGTTTAATTCCTCCTGTTTAGGATGAGCATAAAAATATTGCATTTCATGTCCTGACCCAATTTGATGATCTGGCCCTACCCCTCCCTTACTTTTAATTCTTCCTGTATTATCAGGTGTGTATACAACTTGAGAAAAGGGATACCCGATAGCATCTGGAACAAAATCCTGATAATTATCGAGTGGATCATTATTTGGAGAATAATATTTGCCGGCTCCTGCTTTATTGGACATTTTAGGAACAGGAATTGGGTTACAATCTTTTACACTAGCATTATCCCAATCAAAATCTTTATGAGAGTATAATAAACCCGCTTCATTGGTATTTAAATCATTATAAAAACGTATTGCCGAAGATTCAATCGGCGTTGGCAGTACTTCTATTGCGGCTCTACCTTGATTATCATAGATTACCTCTCCTACAATTGCTTTATTGTTTGAATTTACTTTGGTAACCGTTTGACGATTGCGTAAAGACCCGTCAAAATAACTTACCACTTCTTTTTTCTTTCCGTCTTCAGCAAAAGAAGCTTGATATTGCCAATTCTTATTGCCTCCTTCGTGGGCTTTGTCAATTTCTACACTATATGGCCAATTACTAACTAAAGTGTATTTATCTGAAATTCCAGATGACCAAACTCCATAATAATTCTTTGATGTATCATCTAGAAATCGTCCAACGGGCCTAATTCTATAAACCAAATAACCATTAGAATAAACTAAAGGAATTCTATAGGTAGTGCCTTTAGTTTGTATTCTTGTACTGTTTTGTTTAAAATCCTGATCCGTTAGGGCTATATCATTAGGCAATAATTTACCCCCTTCTTTTTTATAATTATCTACCCAAGTCCATTCCAATTCATACTCAACTGCAGGAGCTTTAGTATCTTTTGTCCAATTAATCACTAATTCTTCGGCTCCATCACTAACTTTAGACACAACAACTTCATTAGTGCCACTATACTTTACCAGTTTATAACTTATAGGCAATACAGATGAATTTGAACCACTCATCTGCAAATTGTAATAACGCTCTGTATTGAATTTTAATGCTAAATATGCTGTTGGAAATGATACTGTCTTTGAATATTTTATGGATACTACTTTAACATCGGCTTTATGAATTCCAGGAAGTTTATAAACAACATAATCATTGAACTCTAAACTTTTTGTACTATTGTTATGTTCAATGGTTAGTGTAACTGATTTTGAACCTAAGCCATTTCCACTATTATCATAAGACGTGACACTTAATTCTATTTTACAAGAATAAATATCGCTATAACCTGGCGATTTAATATCTATATCGTTAAATCCAAAATGAATCGTCACTGCCGGATTAACAGAAGTGAATATTTTTTGATTACTTAAATCAGAAAATTTAGGATCAGTTATATGCAAAATTGGTAAACCACTAAGTTGCGTCCCCTCTTTTTTATCTCCCAAAAATTCTTCTTGTTGTCCAAAAGCAAACAATGAAAAAAATGTAAATACAAATACTACTAAACGTTTGTTGATATACATATATCTATCTTTTATTTTAATTATTGGAATTATTTCTTTGGTCGACAATCTCATATTTCTTTAATCTTTGGGACAAAACAATTTCATTTTTCCCTGAATTAGTAAAATAGGCACTGCTTTTAAAAACCGAAGCATTTATGGCATTTCTATTATAATTTTCATAAACTATCTCTAATCGAGGATAGTGCACATCTGGCTTTCTAAAATCCTGTGAAAAATTAGTAGCTGTATTGTAATAAAAAACTTGTTTTTGCAAAAAATAAGTTTTAGATACCCTGACAATGATTTTCGAATAGGGAAGACTCGAAAAAGGCTTTGTTGTCATTGTTATTTCCCAGTATGACTTGTAATCAATGAATTTTTCGATTTTGCACAATTCCAGTAAAGGCTTCATGTCAAAATCACCATAATAAGTGGAAACCGGGTTAGAAATTTCTATAGCTTTTTCTGGATGGCTTATCTTAAGATTTACCGATTTTGAATTCAGTATTTCTGTGTCTCCAATTTTCATGTAGATTTCATTTTGGCTATTTTTATAAAAACTTCCTTTATAGCTTTCCTCAATTTTTTTAGAATCAAAATCTTTATACAAAACATATTTTGATTGATATTGAAGCGGTTTAGCCACACTGTATTGCTGTCCTAATTTTTTAAAAACAGCACTCACTGTTTGTGAATGGCCAAAACAACAATGAAGTATCAGCCAAACGAAGATCCCTTTTTTGCAAAACATACCCTTATTCTTTTGTGTTAATAAAGTTTCCTGAACGTGTTTCCTGAATTGTCTTAATACCTTTGGCAGTCTCTTTTTTCACACGAACTAACCCGCCTTCATTATCATACTCATAAAAAGTACTGTAATTATTTTCGTCCAGTTCCGACATTAGTTTAAACGTTTCAGGGTCGTAAACAAATGACTTAACACTTCCCTTTAGGGGATGAATTCTAATATCATCAAAATACACTGGTATACTAGCACTTTTGTTTTCTAAGGTAAAACCAATTGTTATCGCATTGGTTGGAACTTTAATTTTTTTCACAATTCTTTGCCATCCATCGATAATCTCACCTGACGGAACAGCAATTTCTGTAGCAATAATTTGCGCAGGCACATCTAATGCTTCTTTTTGTCTATAAAACACAATATTAATTGCAGAATTCATATAAGACTTAACTTGAACAAAGGATTCCTCTTTAACCCATGCACTCAACAAGTATTCATGATCAGGCTCTGGCTTAAAAGAAAAACAATCATCACAAAAATCCTTGATAGCCGAATCACCGCAGACAATATCACTATCAGCTAGTTTGTCTGAAATATAGGTTTCATCCGAAGCCAATAAATTAAAATTATCATGACCAAAATAAGTAGCCGTTTTAAAGTCACTTATACTCGATACTGGAAATTCAGTCTCAGTAAATCCTAATAGATATTGTAAAGACTTGGTTAATCTGGCGGCTACTTTTGCAGTCAAACTTCTTTTTTGCAATGCAGTATTATAATTGGGATCTTCATTACGATCCAAAATCTTAGCCGTTGATGGCTTGTCTACATAAAACCCATTTTCAATACCAACAACATACAAATGAGGTAAATCAGAGCTGCTGCCTTTAGCATTGTTAAATTTTTTCATGGTTGCTTGAAGAGTTCCTGCATTTGCAGATTGACAACCATCTGTAATCATAATCACTACATTGGGTTTCAAAGTATAACTTAATGCTTTATCCAATCCGCTATTCCAATAATCTGATCCTGCGCTAACTCCTGTTTGACCATTTCGCATGCCCAAATCATCAATCCATGTATATAATCTGTTCAACACTGATGGATCGGTAGAAGCTTTAATTGGCTCAATAAAATCAGTTCTCGTATTAGCATCACTATCTGACATTCCTGTTAATGAAATATAAATATTTGACCCGATTTTCTCATTAGTGATGGCTTGTTGGTACACAAATCCTTTTAATTGTTTCTTTATTTTATTCATTTCTTTCAAATCTATAGAACCAGATTCGTCAAGAACAACTGCTACGTGAGATACACAAGATAATTCCTTAACACAGAAATCAATATTCCTTACAAATCCGTTGGAAAGGTCAACTTTTCCATCATTAAAAAGAGTATTAATTGGTGTCTTTGTACCTGCATCCGTATACTGGCTTAAATCAATGTCTACAATAGAGCCTGAATCTGGTTTTGGCAATTGCACATCATTTTCTAAACTAGTCTCTGAAAATGAAAAACTTATTGTACTGCTCGTATTGATGAAATTATAAATTATTGGTTTTAAATCTATGGTATAAGGTGCTAATGCTGCCAGCTCTTTTTGTGCATAGGTATTGGCATCGTTTCCAGCAGGAATATCTTTTAATTTATTAACCAAAGTCAAAAACAGTTTTTTAAGTACTGGAGTATTTATATTTTTCTTTGTACAAGATTCAACGTCTTCACAATTTGACGATACATCATCATACCCTTTTTGTAAGAAATCACTAAGCACTTTTTTAAACCCTGCATTAGCAATTTGAGTTTTCGAAAATTGAACAAAATCAGAATTTAAAATCGAATTTGTCTCTGCATAATTAATAGGTGCTGAACCCTTAATTTCAGTTAAAAATTCTATTGGTGAAATGGTTACTTTTCTATTGACTAACCCAACTCGTTTTACATAGCTAAACTTCCCTTCGTTCACAAAAACAAAAAATACCTTTTTAGCTTTACCGGAAGACAATAAATCTTGATAAGCATTTTTAGCTCCATCGAGTGTAGAAGTATAGTTATCTTCGGAAATAATGAAGAACGAAACATCAAGATCGTCTTTTTTTAGTGACGTGTTTTTTAAAATACCACTGTTAATCAAAGTGGAAAAAGTATTACTGTAACTGTTATCTTGAATTCGTATAACTGTTGGTTTATTATTAGAAATCTCATTAGCCGTTCCTACTTTGTACACATCACCTGGACTAACTGTAATTTCCTTATTGACCATAACAGCATTGACGCCTTTATTGGTCATGTCAAAGGTGGTCGCAAACAATTTCTTATTGCTATTGGCTTTCAAGAAATCTACTACGCCATTGGCAATATTCATTCTCGAATCTAAGTTTAAAACTAACCCACCGAAGCCAGTATCCGGAATTTTAAAATTGAAATTGAAATGAACCATACAATTAGTAGGAGCACAAGATTCTATTGTCACTTTTTTAGTAAACGTTTCAGAACATTGCGTTACCATATCTGTAGCGACCATGGTGATGGTATAATCTCCAGAGATCGCAAACGACACATTGTATAAACTAGAAGCACTGGCCGTTGAAGAATTTACAACTTCTCCCGTAGCATTTTTGCTGGTCCAAACATAACTTAAATTAGGAGACGTAGTCTCAAATGAAAAGGAAATGTTCTCATTGATACACTTTTTCTCTGGCACTATGGTCACCTCTTGATTGAATGTAGCCTGACAACCATCAGCACCAGTAACAACTAAGTTTACAGTATATTTACCCTCAGCTGTAAAAACAAACGAATGTGTTCCAACAGTAGTAGTGGAACTATTCACCGTTTGACCTGCCGTATCTGTGATTGTCCATTTATAGTTTACAACTTCACCAGCGATCACAGTCCCTGCTGTCTGCTCAAACGAAAACTTTGCGGTTTCACCAACAGCAACTTGCTCTGTAGACAGCTTTAATGTTCCTGCTTTTGGGATGCAATTAGTTATGCTTAATGTAATTGGCTCTCGCTCTAAAATTAAAGGTGACATATCAGGATTTACTGTATGATAGGATTTACATACGTACGTACCCACATCTTTTGCCAATAGACTAGCTATGGTATATACACGACTAGTTGCGCCAGTAATAGCTACATCATTTTTGAACCATTGATAGGTATCGTTTGCCAAATAGCGTGTATCTCCGTCTGGAAACATCTTTAGTTCAATAGATTGTCCTGTTTCTATGGTAATGGTCTGTGGAACGTTGATTTTGGCTTGATAATCGTACAGAAAATCGGTGGTAAACTTCGTTTTATAAGCAGGAAATTCATCAACAAAATCCATAAAACGGAACTTATTCAAATCTAGGAGTAATTGGCTTAACATAGGTGCTTTTGTTAAATCAGGAATATCCCCCTCCAATTTATTAGCCGTTAACCATAAACTCTGAAGATATTTCATTTTACTTATTGACGCTGGAATATTACCTTCTAGTTGATTACCTGCTATTAACAAACTAATAAGTGTTGAATTCCCTACTTCATCAGGAATAGACCCATTTATGTAATTAATAGACAATGATAAAGACCTTAAATTTGGCAAATTAAACAGCCATAAGGGTAATTTTCCTGTAATTTTATTAGCTGACAAACCTAACTCCAATAAGTTAGTTAACATTGACAAATCAGGAATTTCGCCGGTAACATTGCAGTTATTTAGGTTAACATGCTCTAGCTTGACTAAATTGCTTATCCAAGAGGGTACACTGGAACTAGTGAAAGAATTATTGCTTAAATCTAATTGTTTTAAATTCATTAATTTCGACAAATCTGGAATAGCACCATTAAAATGCGAATTATAAAGCAATAAATGTTCCAAACTAGTCATTTTATTAAAAAAAGAAGGAATTGCCGTATTGCCAAAATTATTACTGCCCAGATTTAAATAACCTAAACTTGTTAAAACAGATAAGTCAGGAATATTCCCAATTAATCCATTATCATGTAAACTTATTGAAACTACTTTACCATTACTAACTGTAATACCATACCACGTAGAAACATCTGACTCAGGATTATTAATATCCCAACCAGTTTTATTAATCCAATTAGCTCCACCAGCGCTATTATATAAAGCTATGAGAGTACTTCTTTCGAGCGATGGAATATCTGTACGATTTGTTATACTTTTATTAGACTTTAGGTTCTGCAAAAAAATATCTTCATTTTTTTTTATTTTAAAATATTCCATTTTGTACAAATCACGCATCAAAATTATCTCTCGCGAAATATTAATATTAGAAATACCATGTTCTTTCAGCAAACCAGATATTTTAACAGCATCAAAACCTATTTCTTTATCACTCAAATCCTGAGCAAAAGTTGCCAATGAACAAAGTACCATACAAAAAGTAAGGATCCAGTATTTCTTTATTTTAAAACCGTTTACCATAATTAATTTCTCTTTATAGGTATGTTATTTTTATATTATAATTTTTTAACAGATACTACTTTCTGTTTATGCAATTTTATGTTAATCCATTTTGGTTCCAAAAAACATAATTAAAGCAGACTTCAACAGTGATGATGCTTAATTTTATTCTGCCAAAAAAATACATTACCTTTTTAGACAAAACCTCTTTTTATTCAGAAACACAAGATGTCGCACCTGAATGATTAAATATACTCGATGCTATAATTTCGACACACGGAGCATTATAACCAGACTCTGTTCTAGTTAAAGTGTATGTTTGTTTAACTCCATTACCATCAATATAAATTACATAATCAGTACCTCTAAAATCAAGTGGATGTACCGCTTGGTACCAATACGATTTTGTTAGAATTGGCGTAGGGTTTGGTGTTGGTGTTGATCCTGAGCCTATTTTAATCACTCCTGTTATAACAGTACAAGCTGGAAGTACTGTTGTGAAAGTCTCAAAAGGAGTTACACAACCTTTATCATCTTTAACATTCAATACTATTCGATATCTTCCTGCAGCAGTAAAGGATTGTGTTGGTATAGCAGTTGTGGCTTTAGCTAATGCTGTAGTATTGTCTAAATTATAAAAAGTCCAATCATAAGTTAAATTTGTTGCTGTCGTTTCTAACGAAAAACTCGCATTTACATTTGCATTTAAAACTTGAGGGGTAGATCTTAGGCTTCCTTCAATTGAAGTACATAATTTCTCCGGGCAAAAATTAATATGTTTTACACTGCATCCTTTTTCTATAGATCCAAATTTTGCAATAAAATTTGTCTCTGATTCGGAATCAACATAACTTTCCAGATTAACTTCTGTAACTTGTGCATTAGCTCCTATAAACACATCATTATTATTCACTGAATTACTAAAGGAGAATGAACCCTGATTGTAATTGAATATTGCCGGATTTGGAATCGTAATAAAGGGGGTTAGAGCAATTAGTTCCGCACAAGTATAACCATTCGTTACCGTCCCTGCAGGAAGGCTCTGTAGCTTATTAACTAAATTCACAAACAAACCTTTCACAACTTGTGAATTTGGATTAGTTGTAACACAACTGGCAGTTGTACATTTTTTTGATTTCACCTGTGTATAGGATTTGTCCAAAAACGCACTTAACACATTTTTAAAACTTTCATCAGCTATTTGAGCTTTTGAAAAGGATATAAAATCTGAAGTTAGAATATTACTGGTAGTTGAATAATTAATGGCTGCTGAACCTTTTAATTGGCTGGCAAATTCAATTGGTGATATATAAGTATTTGATGTTCTGTTTCTAAATCTCCCTTCATCTAGAAATATAAAAAATATTTTATTACATTTTGCTGAATTTAACAAATCTGCATATGCTGCTTTTGAAGCTGTTATATCAGCAAAATTATCTTCACTTATTACAAAAAACGAAACATCAATTTTCTTTGTAATTCCTGTATTGCTTATAATTCCTGATGGCACATAAGATATTGTATTCCGGAAAGTATCGTTATAAAAATCATCTTGAATTCTAAAAAAACCACCTTGTGTTTCATTTGATGTATTGGTTGTAGCATCTGGAAAAACTGTAGTATATTTATTCTGCAGCGCAACAGTTCTGACTCCTGAACTGTGATCATCATATGTTGTTAAATATAATTTTTCAGAAATATTTTTATTAACAAAACTTATTATACCATTTGCAATATGCTCTCTTTCTGTATTATTTAATATTCCTCCTTTGACAGAAGCTGGCACCTTAAAATTAAAATTAAAATGGGTCTCACAATTAACAATAGGCAATGGTTCTATAACCGTAATCGTTTTTAAAAACTCTGTTTCACACTTTTTTTCATTGACTACTTTCAAACTAATGGTGTAATTTCCTAGAGTATTTGCTATAAAACTATAGAGTCCTGTGGTATTTGAAGCAGTATCTACGACAACATTACCGGAATTTGTTACAGTCCAATTATAAGTCAAATTTGCTGCAACAGTTCCAAATGAGAATTTAGTACTTGTATTTATAACTGGTGTCACAGTAGATGCAGTGAGTGTCCCTTCTATAGGAGCACAATCTGTTGGACAAAAATCGATATACCTAACTTCTGATTCTAATGTACAATCCCCTGGCTGCAATACAACTCTATCTGGATTCGCATTTTTACTCATTTGCTGAGAATAACACGATACTAAATAATTATCAGAGGAAATATATTGACTCAAATTAAAATATATATTTTTCTCAATATAAGAATTTAATTCTTCAGTTGTCAAATCGCTGTCATAATATAAACCTCTTGGAACAGAAACATGAACATCATATTCTCTATTTGGAGCAAATGAAAATTTAACATCAGATATTAATTGAATAGTATCATTTTTAATTGTTGTAAAATCATAAATCTTATCTCCTGTCCCATTGGTAATATAAGGTTTTAGTGCAATGAGTTCTGCCGATGCTGGACTAGCATTAATCTGAGCATCAGTTTCACCAGAAATCGATCTTGAAATAAGTTTTTTTAATAAGTTTAGATACAAATCTTTAACTACTACTGATTTTGGATTCAACTCTGTACAACTATTACCAATTAAGCTGCCTATTATTTTTGTATATTCTGTTGTACAACCAGTAGCATTGTCTTTAATTACCAAAACAACTTTATGAAAGCCTCCTTTTGTAAGTGTAAAAGGAAATACAATTTGATTGCCCTCACTAACTAACACAAGATTTGGATCATATATTTTCCATTCGTAAGAAAGACTTTTTGTCGGGTCTTCATAGTAAATTCGAAAATTCAATTCTTTCGACTCGTTTATTTTAACAAAAGAAGTTGTACTATAATCATCTATTAAATAAATAGATCCAGCACGTGTACTCTCGCTAAAAGTACAAATATCAGTAACACTCGTTGTTGTAGTGTAGTCGGTAACACAACCTACTTTGTCAATAATATGTAGCTCTATTTTATAATCACCGATCACAGTTGGAGTAAACACAGGTTGTGCTACCGTACTTGTTTCAATTAGAGAACCAATAGGATTAAATATTTTCCAACTATATATAAAATCTGAATCTGTCTTATCTCCATATCCATAAAAGACAATTTTTATTGGAGTATTCATCAAGTTTGTTGAGTTTGTAGTTACTCTTTCTTGGTTTATGGTCTGTATGCTTAAAGGATAATTGCCATAGTCCCGTCGTTCAGAAGCAGGTATTTCGCAGATAGACAGTACTGTTATTGCCTTCTCAAAAGTCGTTAAGCAATCATAAAAATCTTTTATGGTGAGTGTTACTTTATAGGTTCCAGGAGAGGTAAAAGTTTGAGAGACTCCATTTGTAACTATTGGATTTTGTGTATCCTTGAGGGTGCCGTCTGGGTTATAAAACTTCCATTCTTGACTGGTAACCGATGGACCATCAATTAAATCAAATGTTGCGGGATAACCTACTACAACTTCCGTATCATTTTTAGAATCTGAAACTCTTATCTTTCCAGTAGCTGTAACACAAGTATGGGTTACAGTAACCATTTTTTCAAAGTTAGCTTTACAACCGCTAGCATCTGATACTTCTAGTGTAACTTTATAAGTACCTGGTTGATCAAACTTTCTTGTGGCAATAGGTTTGGTAAATACTTCTCCACTTGTAGTGCCATCTAAATAATAAAACCGCCATTCATAGGTAAGTCCTGTAGAGGTAGTATTGAAGGATACCGTAATACCATCTATGGTGGTCGCTGGTGTTGGGGTTTCTATTGTACCTGAGATACAGCCATTGCTTGCATTCACCACTTTATCAAACTTCGTTGTACATCCATTAGTCTCTGTAACCTCAAGCCTTACTAAATAGCTTCCAGCTACGCTATAGGATTGTGATGCTGTTGCAGTAGTTTGAATTCCGTCTTTTACAGTAGTACCGCTTGCGTCGTTGTAGAATGTCCATTTATAGGTCAAACCTGTAGTTGCAGTCTCTAGAGAAAATGCAGTACTGGCATTGACTGCTGGACTCTCCGTAGATGCTTTAAGAGTTCCTGTTACTGGGGTGCAATTAATTACTTTTAGTGTAATTGGCTCTCTCTCTAACACCAATGGAGACATGTCTGGGTTTGCAGCATGATAGGATTTACACACATAAGTAGATGCATCTGTTGCCAATAGACTCGGTATCGTATATACACGACTGGTTGCGCCAGTAATTGCAGTTCCATTTTTGAACCATTGATAGGTATCGTCTGCCAAATACCGAGTATCCCCATCTGCATACATTTTAAGATCAATAGATTGTCCGGTTCCCTTGGTAAGGGTTTCTGGTTGATTTATTTTGGCTTGTGGGGAGTAGTTAAAAGGATTATTATTAGTACCTGGCATTTTTGTTTTATAAGCCTGACATTCATTTACAAAATCTACAAAACGGAATTTATTACTAGTAATTAAAAATTGCTGTAATGGTAAAACTGTTAAATTGGGTATAACTCCACTTAATTTATTGTTTTCTAAAAAAAGGTTATTAAGTTTTGTTAACTTGTTAAATTCTGTTGGGACTGAACCATCTAAACTATTATTGCTTAATGATAATTGTCTAAGCATTGTTAAATTTCCTATATCGGCAGAAATTTGTCCTTTTAAAATACATTTATCCATCCAAATAGTTTCCAACTTATTTAAATTATATAACCAAGAAGGAATTATAACATTAAAATTATTACCAGATAAAGTTAAATTTTTCAAATCTGTTAATCTTGATAAATCTGAAATTGGTCCTGTAAGATTAGAATATATCAGAAACAAAGTTTGCAACTTAACCATTGTACCAAACCAAGAAGGCATAGGTTGAATATCAAAAGTGAGATCATTTCCTAATTGTAAATACAATAGATTAGTTAATGGGGACAAATCGACTATTGTACCTGTAAAATTACAATTTGCAAGTAATAAATATTTTAAACTAAGCATCGTATTAAACCAAGAAGGCATAGTGCCTCCAAAAGCATTACCAGCCAAACTCAAGTTTTCTAAATTTGTTAATGTAGATAAATTGGGTATTGATCCAATAAAGCCACAACGAATAAGAATCAAGTTTTTCAAACTAACCATTCTGGTAATCCAAGAAGGCATCGTAGTTGTGCCCCCTCCAAAATTATTATTCATTAAATCCAAAAATTCTAGGTTAATTAAAGTAGATAAATCTTGCATTGGTCCTGTAAAACCATAACCTCTAATGCTCAAAATTTTTAACCCAACCATTGTTCCAATCCAAGATGGCATAGCGTTACCAACAAAATTATTATAATTATCATTTAAATTTAAAGAATACAAATAAGTTAAAGCATTCAAATCTGACAATGTTCCTTTTAAATTATTTCTCTCAAGATTTAGGGAAACAACATGTCCATTACTAATCACAACCCCATACCAAGTTGATACATCAGAGCTAGGATTTGTAACATCCCAACCATTATGGTTAGTCCAATTTGCTCCCCCTGTACTATTATAAAAAGCAATAAGTGCATCTCGCTCAGTTTGTGGAATATCAACAAATGCCACTTTTTCAGTATTTGAAACATGTTTTTTATTCATTTTAGCAATTTGCTCAGCTGTAATTTTTTGCAAAATACCATCTTCAATCTTCTTCATCTCAACATATTGCTGAGACTGTATCATCCGCATCATAGTAATCTCACGAGCAAGATCCTGATCTTTTATACCATGCTCCTTAAGCATAATGGTAGTTCTAGCCACATCAAACCCTATCTCTCTATCACTAAGTTCCTGAGAAAATCCAGCTGTTGTAATAAAAAAACTTATAATACTAAAAACTAATGTATATTTTAATTTCATCTTGGTCTTATTCTTATTTAGTGGTTACTCCTGCTTTGCTACAGCTAACAACTTGTTTTTTTAGTACTGCTTTTTTACTCGGTTCTATTTTTAAGCTTTTCCTTCCGGTATGGGATTGCTTTGTAGAGACACTTACTTCATTGACTTTTAGCTGTGCTTTAAAGTCAAAATGAGAATCCTTCAAACATGCAATGGAGTCATAATCCTCAAAACCATCCGAAGCCAGCTCACTGTATTTAGTATTGGAAGCAACAGCAACTGGGAAACGATTGTTGTACCCATACAAAGCAGACGAATAGCGGTTTAAAGCATCTTTGTTTTCTACTTCTTGCCCATAAGGATTGTATTGGGTAACCTGAGAGGCAAAAGTCCATCGTTTATAATTATCGACCGTAATCCCCCATTTGCCTCCTGTAAGTATGTAAAATGGTGCAAAATCGGCAAAATATCCTGTTTTACGAGGTGTCGGGTCTACGGTGTAGTTTCTTCCCGTTAAGTATGCATAGGATTTATTGGCTCTCCAGTTCCCTAGTATGTTATAGAGATACGGGTTGTAGGAACGCTTGATAATATCCTCTTGCTCGTCCAGACTGTTGTCTTTTTCGTATTCAAATTGCAGTTTACCATCATTTCCAAAAAACATTCTAGGCAAATTACATTCACACTGTGAAGGCCACATATCATTATATTCTATCGCAGAAGCATTGACGATTCTATCGCTTGCAGAAGTAGATAAGAAAGGATTCCCTCCTATATTTTCTTTTACCTTGGTTATTTTATTATTGGCATCATAATCATATAAAGGATTTCGCATAGAAGTTACGCTCGCCATAGAAGCCATTTGCATGTTGCGGTGTCCAGAACGAATTACTTTTATTGTTCCTGTATTAATACTATTCCACTTAACCAGTAATCCATCTTTATCCAACAACTGGAAATTTGATTCTTTTACTTTTACAACCCACGCTTTAAGTGCATTTTTGGTTCTGCCATCAGCCCCAATTCCGCTTATATACACTTCGTCTCCATCGATCAAATAATCAGAAGCCTTGTAGATTCCAGTAAATTGATACTGATTGTTTCCCGTTTTGGCGACACCCCATTCCAAACCACTGTTCTTAGCTACCTGACTCATTCCATCATAGCTCCAATAAGCAGGGAAATTAAAATTAAAGTATTTGTCATTGTATTCATTCACCGTTTCGGTCAACAATACATCACCCGTTTCAGCATCCCAAGCCAGGTTTTTGGTAGATACTTTTGATCCCAGATCATAAGCTATTTTCTCCGAAAGAATGCCTGAAGTGTGAATAACCTTTGTGGTTACTGCTGTACGTATCTCACTTTCGTCACTAGAATAACTTGGTAAGGGTATAGGAATTACCACAATTATAAAAGTAAAAGGTAAAATTGCAGTATTATAATGGATTCCGAGAGTAGAACTATTGGACTTACAATCTCTAAAATCATTAATCACATCATAGTCAACACCTACCAATTTAGACTCTATAACGCCTTTAGAATTTACAGTTTGTATAGTATTGTTTAACAATCCATTGTTTTTATTTTCTGTGTTAGAAATCTTATTATAATTATAGACAACTCCAGATATTGCATCTTTTTGTCCTTCACCATACACCCATTGGTTTTTCATTTTACCATCCATATCATTGGTATGAATAGAAAATCCTTGTGAATATGTCAAATTACTTTTTACCATTAATTTTAAAAAATTAGACAAAGCACTAGATTGTTTAAAACCTCCAGACAAAATTGTTCTATCAACAATCGTTGGAAAATCATCCGCCGTATAAAATTCGGTCACAACTGTACCTGTTGCGTGTTTTTTTATAATTAATGGATTTGTAGCATTTTCAACATTATTTCTTGGTAAATTACTAACTGTTACCCTACTATAAGTGATTTTTGGTGAAGGAAAAAACGATTCCCCAAACGGTTCCTCCACATAATTATCATTTTCTGGACCTAACAATAAATCTCTTTTCTTTTTTTCATAAAATGGTTTTACAAATGGATTTTCTTTACAACCTAGAGGTTCATAGGTTGCAACTCCAGAAGAATTTTCTGTAGGATTTCCGTCTTTATCAACTGTATTATACGAATACTTTTGTCCATAAAATTGTTTGTAATTAGTATTATTTTCATGACCTGTCATCACATCCCATTGGTCATGAATACTTATGTCTTTTACTCTACTGCCACCTCCCAGTTTCTTGGAATCTGGTTGCATTAAACGAATCCATGACTTACCGCTTATAAATCTACTGGCAATTCCTGTTTGTTTTAATTTACCATTTGGACTCTTAAAAATATCGAGTAAAGTAGGTAACCAACCAACCATTTGAACAACAATTCCTTTTAAATTATTAGTATCTTCTTGGTTGTCCATACTATAAACAAGTCTGTTTAAATTATGCCTTCCAAAATTCCACCCCGCTTTGGATATTGGATTTTCTTCTGCTTTACCATTAAAACCATCTTCTTTCGGTACATATTCAAGAGGTATAGCCACGTATTGTTTTCCATTTATTTCACTAAAAACATAATCCTCCATTTTTTTATTAATCTTCATATACCCCGTAACATAATCGTATTTATCGGTTCCATCAATCCCTGGCAAAGGATTTGGATTTGTCATATTGAGTAAAAACCTAAAATAAAGAAGATTACCATCATCCCCTATCGTTTTCAAATACTGATCGTAAAAAATGTCTGCAATAGAACGGTTGCTATTAGATGACTTATCTACAATTTTATGATCTAATTCTACATAAACATAATTACCTAATTTTTTTATAACACTATTATTTGCATCACTAATGTTAGCTGCGACAAGTCCATTTTTATCACCACTACCTACAACTTTAAACATTTGCATAGCGTCTTTATTCTGCACCTTTCCATAATCATCCGATTCATAATTTAATTCCATTTGTCCACCCGATGGTAAATGAATGGATTTTAAAAGCCAAGCCGAAGAATATTGATCTGCTTTTACTCTATCTTTTTGGTCTACAAAAGGATATTCTGTATTCGTTAATGCAGCCGTAGTAGCGGAACCTGTTTCAGGATTTACTGGTTTGTAATTTCCCCAAACATCATAAGCCTTCATGTCATAATCAGGATTGAATCCGTAATTAAAAACATAAGGAGTGAATTTCCCCATGTTCGAATTTTTATAGGTGAAATAAATTTTACTTAATGTTAACTTCCCTTGTTGTCCTTCATTTACTTTCTTAATTGTATTTATATTATTATCAATCCCTTGACATAAACTGTAATTATACTCAAAATGGGCTTCTTTTATTGGAATGGCTTGTTCTCCTTTGGCTAAGTATTCTGGTTTAGAATATAATGAGATCTTGTCTAGCTTATACATTTTAGATTTAGAAATAGTATTAACATCTCCATATCCTCCATTTTCTCCCTCTACGCCATAACCATCATTTCTTTCCGAAAGATAAAAAATAGCAATATGAGTTTTGGTGACAATCTTTTTAATGTATAACATCTCTTTTTCACCATATAAATAATTTCCTTTATTGTCTTTTTTACTGGAACGCAATCCTTCATCATAATTAGCAGAATCTTTAGCGAAAGGGATTCTCCATTTATAAATATTGGTCTTTGTCTTATTATCATATTCAAACTTGGTATAGGTTCCCAAATCATCATCTGAGGGTCCATCACCTTTTAAATCCTGATAATCTGATGATAAAACTGAAGTCAATAAATAAGTATGAGCATATGCCGGAGTAGTTACTCTGTTAAAATACTGATCTCCTTCTTGGCGGTTTTCAGCCGAATTATCTTTCCCTGGAAGATATTTTACCAACCCTTTTTTAGAATCAACTTTTGGGGTACTGCCCACATCAAAAGTTGCTTCTTTTTTTATCGAATTATAAGCGGCTCTGCCATAAATATAGCGCTCGCCGCCTTCTTTTGTGATTCGTATTTCGGCAGTATGATTGTCTTTGGCAAAATCACTAAACTGTGTTTTAAAACCATACTTTTTAGCTTCAGCTTTTGTTAATTTTTCTATAGATTGATTTCTTGACAATCTTTCCTTTCTAACTATCTGGCGTTCATTTGCAATAACCGCTTGATTTGTAGAATAATTTGAATTTGTTTGGGTATCAAATCCACTGCCAACTATACCAAGCTTAATAGGATTATAATTCCCTAATTCTTTATTAAATAAACTTAATTCCTTATCCGTATGAAAACCTCCAATGTTCTTAAAAAAAACTTTTTCATAATCAGGTCTATTATCTTTTCTTTTTTCTTTAAATCGTCCTAGTGCAGGATTAGAGTTTTCCCATAGTTTAGTATAACTTTTACCAATTGTTGCCGTTGCATCAAAACCATTATGGGATCCGGTTCCGATACCAATCTCAATTCCAAGAGTTCCGCCAGAACTCCCATCAGTTACCTCATTGTCATACACATATCCTACTTGTGATTTATAAGGACGAAACATCCCTGAAACTCCTTGCCCTTGTATGCTGTATATATCATACGTGTTATTTGTAATTGGCAAAGAAGTAGTGTTTTTATTGAATGACCTGTCTTTTTCTCTATTAAAATCTAATATATCCGACTTCCCAGCATTATAGGTATTTTCAAAACCATAGCCTTTTTCTATTTTGTATTTCTCAGAGTCCTTAATTCCTTGGCTAGTCCTAAATCCTGAAAAATTAAAACTCGGTTCAATTCCCCAAATTTGTCCGCCAAATGAAAGGCTAAACATATAATTATTTGAGACCATACCTACCCGCTTTGTTGGAGTAAATGAGGCATCTAAAAAGGATAAAGATCCAGACATGCCAGAAACTCCACTTTTATCTGCTTCCCACTTTGACTTGACGGATCCGCCTGCGTCCTTCTTTTTAACAGTATAAGACAAAGTCATACTTTCAACGCCTTTTCTACTATTGTAACTTACGCCTGTACTAATACCCAAATCGTTATTTCGGGTAGTATTTTTATTGTTCTTATTACTAAAAGACAAAGTAGGAGAAACGGTAACCCCTTCTGCAGCAGAAGATTCAAGATCCATCCCTACTCTTAAACTATTTCCAATCTGAGCACTTAAACCACCATTTACTGCAGCCGTAAAACCATCATAGTTATTATATTTAATCCCCATTCCAATATTAGCTTTTAACTCTTTTAGACCCGTAAAACCAACATAAAAACTCGTATTAGATCCTACGGTCACATTAGGCTTCATGTTATTTTCATAAATCATTTCATCACCATTAAAATCATCCGGTAATCCTCTAAGCTGTCTTGAAATTTGCCCTACATTAAGATCCCATCCCAATCCTACCCATGAAGCTTCTTGATCCATAGATACACCAGAACTATAGGCTAGATTTAAAGGATATCCGCCAACATCCATAATAGGAATATTGTAATTAAAATCGCCACTAGCCAAGTCCACCATATCTGAGGTGCCAATAGGAGTGAATGATTCAAACTCTGGCTGCGAAGGTCCTCCGGTCAGTGCATAAATTTGCATTGGCTGGAATGTTTCTAAAAGAATCATAATCGCTAAATAAATAGCAACTGTTTTTTTAAACTTACTTTTTTTCACTTGTTGGATCATAAGGCTATAGGGGTAAAAGGATCTTTGAATTTAAATTTTAATGTTCCTTTTCTAAAAAGGTAATCATTGTAAATCAATTGTATCTTATCGTTTGGATCTATTCCTGAAAAGAATAATAGTACTTTTTGAAAAGGAGCAATTTTATAATTACGCTCAAAATTCACACCGGAACAGAGGATTGTATCTTTTTTTGAAGTCACTACGTAGAAATCTTTATCAAGGCCAAAAGACATATACTTTACAGCAGCGGTATAATCCATTCCTGTAAAATCTTTGCCCAACAAATCTTTCTCCTCATCTTGCTGGAAGGTAAACTCAATAACACGCTCTCTTTTATTTTCTTCATAAAGGGAATCGATGTGCTGCAGATTTTCAATTCCTTGGTCTTTCAATAAAAAATATTGAATGGGAACTTCGGTTGCTGTAAAACCAATATCGTCTACCACTTGCGTATAGGAACGCGATTTCCATCCTATTTTTTCAAGGTTGAAATAGCGATCCCGAATTTCGGAATCTTGCTGACCGTTTTTTGGTTCTTTTTTACAAGAGACCAGAAGAAAAATAAATAAAACAAAAAATAACGCACTACAAACCTTCATACTTTTTGTTTAAATAGGTAAGAAGATCATTTGTAACATCAATTTTTTCATCTGCAAATAGCACCGTTTGCCTATTATCAGCTCCAATTACTAACTGATAATTTTTATCTTTGGAAAATTCAGTAGTGTAACTTTTTATTCTTGACCAAATTTTGGTCGTTTGCTCAGAAGCAAAAGTTTGATTGAACTGTTCCAATTCTTCTTTTCCTTGAATAAATTGCTGCATCAACTCTTTTTTTTCTGAAGCAGTAATTGTAGGAGATTGTAAATTGGAATATAAATTATCTAAAATTGATTTTCTGGAATTAAATTCTTTTTCACCTGCCCTCTTCATTTCTTTGGTCATCATAAAACCATCAAATAATTTTACAGTATCAACATAAACGATTTCTCTATTAGATTTAAAGAAATAGCAAACAAAAAAAATAGTCAACATACTTATTAATAAGCAGTTAACTACAAATAGCGGATTAAATTTATTTTTAAGCACAAATAACTTGTTAATTTTCAAGTGCAAAAGTAATCTGTTTTTATAATCTAGCAACTTTTCTTTCAATTAAAAGAGCATAAAAATGAAAAAATTATTTTTAACACAAACTATCAAAATTATATTCAATAAAATTAGCAAAAAAACAACAATACTTCAACATGATAAATTAACAAGAATTTAATTTATACAAAAAGTAAGTAAATATCTCATTTTAAGCGCTTTGAATAATATTATTTTCCAAATTCAAAAAACTATATGAATCCACAAAACAGTTTAGAGACCCTCACAGCCTTTTTTAAATTGTGGAAGCTTTATTTGTATACCAAATAAAATGAGTTATTTTCGCCATTCAATTATTTAACTAATGAACCGATTCCTACATTTTATAATAATTTTTATCGTATTTTTTAAAACTTATTCTCAAGACTCCGCTCATTGGAAATCAGTAAATAAAATAACTGATTTTTCTAACCAAAAACTTGGCGATAATTCTGATTTAGATCATAAATTACTTTTTTCTTTGAATGAAATCAGCTTTAAGCAAACATTGAATAATCTTCAAGAGAAATCAAATAAAAATGCAGTGACAAAAATTTCAATTCCTAACAGCAATGGATTATTGGAATTGTTTGTTATAAAAGAATCCTCAAATTTCTCACCAGAATTACAAGATGAATTTCCCGATATTCGAGCCTATTCTGGAATTGGAATTACTGATCCGAATGCTTCAATTAGTTTTAGTGTTTCTCCGAACGGAATTCAAAGCATGGTTTTAAGAGGTGATAGCTGTTCAGAATTTATCGATCTTTTAGATAAAGACAAATCAATTTATATTCTTTCGACTTCAAAAAACAGAAACAAAGGAGATTTGCCTTTAACCTGCAGAACTGCTGATATTGTATTGAATAGAGAATTAACAAAAAAAACCGGTCAATTGAAGTCAAATACCGGTGTTTTTAAAACTATACGTTTAGCGTTATCCTGCACGGGTGAGTACGCAAATTATTTTGGTGGAACTGCAGCAGGTGCCTTAGCAGGAATGAATGCTACAATGACACGGGTAAATGCTGTTTTCAATAAAGATTTAGCATTAAAATTAGAAATAATTTCCAATAATAATCTGATTATTTATACCAACGCCTCTACTGATCCGTATTCTGATGAAGCACAAGGATTAAAAACTATTTCTGGCTGCACTGGTGATTGCCCAGGAACTTGGAATAAAGAAGTGCAAAAAACTATTACAGATGTAATTGGAGAGGGAAATTACGATATAGGCCATCTATTTGCTGCTTCTGGAGGCGGAGGGGATGCGGGCTGTATTGGGTGTGTTTGCAGTCCATTAACAAACACAAACTCAACACCCGTTTTCATTACAGGTAAAGGGAGTGGGTATACATCGCCAGCAAATTCAAAACCAGAAGGAAGTACTTTTGATATTGATTATGTTGCACACGAAATTGGACACCAAATAGGCGCCAATCATATTTTTTCGTACGATATTGAAAAAACAAATGTAAGTGTTGAACCTGGTAGCGGTTCTACTATTATGGGATATGCGGGAATTACAGATTATAATGTTCAAAGCCATTCCGATAGTTATTTTGGGTATGCTAGCATTTTGCAAATTCAGGAGAATCTAGCAGCAATATCTTGCCCAATAAATACTATCTTAACAAATCAAACACCAACAATTAATGCCGGTATGGATTACATTATTCCTAAAAGCACACCTTTTGTTTTGAAAGGAACGGGTTCAGATCCAAATAAAAACACCCTGTCTTATTGTTGGGAACAATATGATTCTGCCACCGATCAAACAGGTTCTAACAGCATTGCATATCCCACAAAAACCAATGGTCCTCTTTTTAGATCTATCTTACCAAGCAGTTCGCCAAACCGATATATGCCGGCATTAGATAAAGTTCTTGCAGGCCAATTGACAACAACTTGGGAATCGCTTTCTTCTATAAACAGAACATTGAACTTCACTTTAACAGGAAGAAATAATGCTCCCCTGGGTTTAGCACAAACCAATACTGATGCTATGACAGTAACGGTAACAGCTAGTGCTGGCCCTTTTACAATAACCTCACAAAATAATCCAGATACCAATTGGACATCTGGTACTGCTGAAACTATAAACTGGACCGTAAACAATACTAATACTTTACCCGGCTCGGCCAATGTTAATATCAAACTTTCAACCGATGGAGGTTTGACATTTTCAACAACCTTAGTTTCCAATATTCCCAATAATGGTTCAGCACAAATCACAGTACCTAATATTAGCGCAACAAATTGTAGAATAATGATAGAACCAACAGCAAATATTTATTATGCTGTGAATAGTCAATCTTTTTCAATTACAAATTCAACCGCTTCTTCTTGTAATAAATATACTTTTGCCACACCTTTTTCAATTCCAGAATCAGAGACATATAGTTCATTAACGATTGACGTACCATCATCCGAAGAAAATGTAGCTGATATAAATGTAGAAATAAAACTCACTCACCCTTATCTTCCTGATATTCAAATAGAATTAATTAACCCTCAGGGAATAGTTGTAAAATTGTTTGACAATTTTTGCGGAGCTTCAAACAATAAGTTAATTTTAAATTATGACGATTCAGGAACTGCCCTTTCTTGCACTAAAACAACTTTACAGACAGTAATTCCTGCTCAACCACTAGCCGCTTTTAATAACTTTAATCCCGAAGGTAAATGGACATTAAGAGTAAGAGATGCATTTCCCGGAGATAATGGGGTGTTAGAATCTGCGTCATTAACAATCTGCACAAAGTCAAATTCTTTAACAGTAACAAATTTTGAAGTAGATGATTTTAATCTGTATCCAAATCCAAATAAAGGAAATTTTAATGTACGGTTTACTGGGAGTAGTACAAATGATTTAAAAGTTTTTGTTTACGATTTATTAGGAAGGCAAATTATTAATAAAATATACAAAAACGAATCAAATTTTGATAAAAACATACAATTGGATAATATTCAAACTGGCATTTATTTATTGAAAATAGTCGATGGAGATAGGGAAACTATAAAAAAAATAGTGATTGAGTAAGTTGGCTCAAGTGGTTTCATATTACAAAAGCTAATACCTATTTAAAATAAAAATCTAAGCTTAATTTGTTAATATTTTTTAGATATGCATCTTTTTAATTTTAGAAAATCAATTAAGATTAACTAAAGCATTAAATTATAGAATAAAACAAAAAGGAAACGAATCCTATAGATAAACTAAATAAAAGACTACAATTATATTTGAAAAACAATATATATTATATTAACTTGTGCCCGTTTATAAACATATTTCACTTTGAAAACAAAAGCTGCTCTTCTTTTCTTATATCTTTCCATAATATCAATATCCTCTTCTTTTTCAGAACCATACAACATAAAACGTATTGCCGATGAAAATTTCAGATATGAATTTTATGTTACAGACAAAAATGTTGCTCCAAAACCAAATAAAGTATATTATTGGTTTAAAGGTGGGGCAATTCATAGTGCTCAAGGCGGTTCAGGAGGAGATTTACTAAATGATGTGTTTTTAAAAACCTACCATAGTAATCAAATCGCCGAAAAAGGAAACTTCAAAAATGGTCTAAAAATAGGAATTTGGAAAACATGGCATCCTAATGGCTCAATAGAAAGCACTCAAAAATGGAGCAAAGGACTACGAACAGGCATGTATTACAAATATGATAAAAATGGGCTTGTTGTAGAAACTGGTTGTTATAAAAATGACAAAAAACAAGGAAAATGGTATGATTTTGAAAAAAAAGATACTGTTAGTTATAGCCATGGAATCCCAACTGTAAAAAAACAAAAATTATCGAAATTAGACAAATTAAAATTAAAACTTCAAGAGTTAAAAGACGAGCAAAATAAAAAAATAGGAATCGAATCTGAAAAAAACAAAATAGCTGTGGCAAAAAAAGCCGAAAGAGATTTTGTAAAAGCACAAGAATTAGCATTAGAAAATGAAAAAACTAATGCAAAGCTTCGTAAAAAAGAGACCAAAGAAGCTAAAACTATTGCAAGAAAAACAGCCAAAGCCAATAAAAAAGCACAAAAAGAAGCTGAAGAAAAAGAAAAATCTTTAGAAAAAGCAAACAAAGAAACTACTATAAATGCTGCAACAAAATCTAAAAAAGAAAATTTATTTAATAGATTTTTCCATAAGTTATTAGGCAAAAAAGCAAGCAAATAAAAGATATGGTTAAAGCTCACAGTTTACTATATGCCATTTACATTTGCTTAATTGTCTCTATTATTTGCGGGGCTCTGTTGTTTTTTTCGAATTTATACGGACAGCTCAATTTATACTATAATCTTCAGGAAGAATTATACATCAATAATCAATCAATAGTTAATCTTGCATTAGAGAATAAAGAAACATTACAAGAGCCTATTCAAGATGAAAAATCAGGCATTATAGGAAGCTATGCAACAAAACCCTATGGCCTGTTAAATCTTTTGCTAGTAACATCCGAAACAAATAAAGACACAGTTCAGTCAGCACATTTTATTGGACGATATACCAAAGATAAAACAGCACTATTTTTAGCCAATTTTTCTAAATCACTTACTTATACTGGTACAGTAAAATTAATTGGAGACAATTCTCTCCCATCAACCTATATCGAAACTGCTTATATCAACAATAAATCCAATCAGCTTCTTGTTGATGGAAAAAACACTATTTCAGAAAATCAGCTTCCAGAGATCAATCCTGATTTTAAGAAAATATTCTATGGAATACATGCTGAGAAAACAAGTTTATCTGATGTAGAAAAGCCAAAAGATTCGTTATATTTTAACTCTTTTTTTAATACAACTAAAGAAATCTATCTGAACTCCATTGTTTCAAATGTGATTTTTAAAGGCAATTTTATTTTACGCTCCAAAGATTCCTTGCATATCAAAAAAAATACTGTTTTAGAAGATGTAATATTGATTGCACCAAAAATAACATTTGAATCTGGGTTTAAAGGCACTGTTCAAGCATTTGCCTCAGAAAGAATAGAATTGGAACAAAATGTTATATTGAACTACCCTTCTGTAGTATGTATTTATAATGAAACTAGTGATGAGTCCAAAATAAAAATAAAAAAAGAGTGCAAAATAAATGGTGCTGTCGTTTTATTTGGTAACACAAACGAAATGATAGACAAAAATAGTATAGAGATAGATGAAGAAGGCTTGTTATTTGGAGACATTTATTGCAGTGGCAAATTATTTTTAAAAAGCAAAGTCTATGGTTCCGTTTATACCAACCGATTATTTTACAAAACAGAATCTGCATCCTATGACAACACGATTTCGGATATAGAAATAAATGCTAAAAAAAGACCAAACTATTTTATTTCAATCCCAATATTTGATTCAAAAAATGTATCTCATGGCATCATTAAAAAAGTACTATAGCCTAAAAGCAAATTCGATATTGGAATCGGTCATTGCATTGACTATCATTTCAATTTGTTTTTATTTCACTATTATGATTTTTGCCGCAGTATTTACACCAAGAACATCTGCAAAATTCTATAATACCCAAAATAAAGTAAATGAATTATTCTTTTTATCACAAATAAAAAGTGACTCATTACTAAATGAAAACGAAGAGGAAAATTTATCAGTTGAAGAAGAATACGTCAATGAAAATTTAAAAAAAACAACCATCCGTTTTAAAGACAGTACACAGTTTGAATTTGAAAAAAGTTTTTATATTCAAAATAATCATGAATAACAAAAAAATGGCATCTGCCTTTTCCATAGTAGAAGCTATTGTTGGCATGGTCATAACGGCTATCATTATGAGTATAATTTTTGTCGTTTTTTCTATTGTAACAGAAAGGATGATGGATTACAAAAATCAAAATGAGTTAATCTGTGATATAAATAGACTTACATATAGCATCAACAAGGATATTTTTGAAAATGAAAAGATGAATATTCTTGACAATGAAATTACATTTAAAAGTTATTCAGGTGAAAGCATAAAATACAGTTTTCTGGAAGATTATGCTTTGAGAAGTAATGAAATATTTATTGACACATTTAAAATAAAGCTAAATCAAATACATATTGATACAGTAAAAAGTAAATCGGAACAATTTGTTTTTCAAAAATTAAAATTCAATATAGAAATAAATGAAAACAAAATGGACTTGAAATTCTACAAACGCATTTATGCAAATGAATTATTATTAAAAGAAAATAACGAAAAATGAGTCTTGATTTAAGCACATATAAATCTGAAAAAAAACCAGTTAAAATAGAAAGTATTAATCTTCAGTTTTCAAAATCTCTTTCAGATAAACAAAAAGAAGTATTCTACAGGGAGTTGAGTATGCTTTTAAAATCTGGAGTCGATTTTAAAAAAGCATTAGAAATATTAGGCAACCAGTCTTCCAATAAATTTGAAAAAGAAATAATCATTGAATTAAAGAACAAAGTTGTAGAAGGAAGAAGTATCTATGAATCTATAAAAGAAACAAATCAATTTTCCCCATACGAATATTACAGCATTCAAATAGGAGAAGAAACCAGGAAACTAGAAGAAGTTTTAGCCGAATTACAAAAATATTTCAACAGAAAAATACAGATGAAAAGGCAAATTATCTCTGTGCTGACATATCCTGCAATTGTAATGCTGGTCACCTTTTTAGTGCTTTATTTCATGCTCAATAAAGTAGTTCCAATGTTTAGTTCTGTTTTTAGACAATTTGGAAATGAACTACCTAAAAGTACTCAGATTATTATAAAATTATCAAATCATTCAGGAGCAATTTTTACGGTTGTATTAGCTGTTATAATTGGATTAATCGCCACACATACTCTATTAAAAAAAGATCAAAATTACAGAGCATTTACAACAAAAATAATTTTGAAAACTCCCTATTTTGGAAACTTGATTCGGAAAATTTATATTTCCCGCTTTTGTCAAGCAATGAATTTATTAATCACTTCCAAAACAACATTAATAAATTCTTTGACATTGACTGCCAAAATGATAGGTTTTTATCCTATTGAAGTTGCTATTGAAGAAATAAAAGAAGACATAACAAGAGGTGCTTCTTTACATGAAAGTTTAAAAAAACACAATGTATTCGAAAGTAAAATGGTTTCTATGGTGGAAGTAGCTGAACAAGTGAATCAACTTGAAACGATGTTCGAAAGATTAACTGAACAATATAATGAAGAAATTAGCCATCAGACCAAGATGATAGGTGTTATTTTAGAACCTATGATTATAATAGTAATTGGAGTGATTGTTGGGGTAATAATGGTCTCTATGTATGCTCCAATGTTTGATTTAAGCAAAATAATAAATAAATAACAAAAATTTAATTACAATTTGTATTTTTGTCAAAATTAAAATTAACAATTTTTAACGACTAAAATAAGATAAAGATGTTGAGTAACATTAAAATAAACTTTCAAAATACTAAAAGAGCAATGGTTAAAGCCTATTCTCTAACCGAAATTTTGATAGTATTATGTATCATTGGAATCCTGCTATTAATGGTATTACCTAACCAAACATCTGTGATTGGTCAAGCAAAAGCTATTGAAGCTCAAGCGATGCTTAATCAAGTCTACGGCCTGGAAAAAAGTCATTTCTATAGACATTCAAAATATTCAAGTAATCTGGAAGAACTTGGTTTCGAACCAGAACTCACAGTTGACGAAGGTGGTCAAGCGGTATATAAAATTGAAATTGTTGAAGCTTCAAATGATTCATTCTTAGCACGTGCAACAGCAACCTCAGATTTAGATGGAGATGGAATCTTTAACACTTGGGAAATTGACAGTAAGAAAATGTTAACAGAAGTAACAAAAGAATAAATTGGAAATAATTTTTACAGGTTTATTACTTTGTCTACTAATTGTGTTTTTTCAAGATTGGAAATACCGCGCAATTCATGTGGTTTTGCCTTTACTGATTTTCTTGTCATCCTATTTTATAATAAGACAGGAAAATAAACTTTCAAATAAAATCATGCTCCTAAACATATGCTTTTTTCTAATAACTCTGAGCATATTAACCATCTATATGAGTTTAAAAAACAAACGCTTTTTAAATCCTTTTCAAAACTATTTTGGATTAGGTGATTTGTTGTTTTATATCGCAATTACCCCATTTTTCAATAATAAAAATTACATTCTCTTTTTCATACTTTCAATGTTTTTTGCCATTTGTCTGCAATTTACATTGAGAAAAAAAATGAAACACGATACGGTTCCTCTAGCTGGATTTTCGGCATTATTTTTATTCATAATTCTTGCAATGGATAGTTTATTAAGCATCCCAAAAATCTCTTTAATATAAATGCAAACTATAATTGTTCATCCAGAAAATCAGCATATTTTGTCCAATGACCTGGCAAATCAGTATAGGGTATTACCAAAAACTGTGTCTGACTCTAGTTTAGAACTTTATATAGATGAATCAAATAACAATCTGGATACCAAAGAAGAATTAGAACTTTTTATTGGAAAAAACATATCATTAATCTCGTTTGATTCATCAGAAATTGAAAAAGCATTATCCATTTATTATCGCAAAGAACGGCTTACTAATTCAAGTAAATCAATTAATGTTGATAAAGGTGATTTTCTTGAAAATTTATTGGGAGAAGCAAAATCTCTAAAATGCAGTGATATACATTTTGAAATTTATGAAGATTCATCTAGAATTCGGTTTAGAATTGATGGGCAATTAATCGAGCGATATAAAGTTGAAAGAGACAATTATCTTGAATTAGTTAATAAAGTAAAGATAAAAGCCAAGCTTAACATTACCGAAAAACGCCTACCGCAAGACGGAAGAATTACAAACGATTCATTTGACATAAGAGTCTCCATTTTGCCAACATTATTTGGAGAGAAAATAGTTATGCGTTTGTTAGGACAAGATGCATCAAATATTGATTTGAATACTCTAGGCCTTCAGCAAGAAGAATTACAGAACTATCTAGAAGCTGTAAAAAAACCAAATGGAATTATTTTAATAAGCGGACCAACCGGGTCTGGAAAAACAACAACGCTATACGCTACTCTGAGATTGCTCAATGATAGTAAAAGAAATATTGTTACAGTAGAAGATCCAATTGAATATACACTAAAAGGAATCAATCAGGTTCAATTAAAAGAAGACATCGGGCTTACTTTTTCGACTGCCTTAAAATCATTTTTACGACAAGATCCCGATGTGATTATGCTTGGTGAAATTCGAGATTCAGAAACAGCTTTAATGGCAATTAGAGCCTCCTTAACAGGTCATTTAGTTTTATCGACAATTCATACCAATTCAGCAATAGGGACAATCTCAAGATTAATTGATATGGGAGTCCCCTCTTATTTGATTGCCGAGACTTTAAATCTTTCGGTAGCGCAACGATTAATAAGAAAATTATGCAATGATTGTAAGAAAGAGGTTGAATGCAATAAAAGTGATTTTCCTGGTAATTTTCAATTTCCTTATGAAATATCCAACTATTATAAGGGTGTAGGCTGTAACAAATGTTATCATACAGGCTATAAAGGCCGTACTGCTATTTATGAAGTTTTACCAATTGAAAATACTATTGTTGAAGCAATAAAAAACAATACTATATCAAAACAATTTAATACTAATGATAACTACAAATCATTGTCAGAAAAGGCATTTGATATCTTATCAAAAGGAGAAACGGCACTAGAAGAAATTTATTCTATTTTAATAAACATATAAATGTTCAAACAAATTATTTACGTTCTAATTGGTTTATTTTTCACAAATACTATTATAGCTCAACAAGATATAAATGAATTAGTTAAGAATTTTGATGCAATGTCAGCACAAAATAAAGGACTTGACGAATCAATAAAAATAGATATAAATGGACTTACACTTCATGACTTTATTTCTACTATCTCAGAAGATCATCAATTAAATGTTGATGTAGATCAGAGTCTAAATCAAATGGTGTCCAATAATTTTTTTGATGTAAAAGTTAAAGACGTATTTATACATTTAGTGCAAAAATATGATCTCGAAGTAACTTTTAGAAATAACATTATTATTTTCAACAAAAGAATTGAAAGAGTTATTGTCCAAAAAAAAACTGCTAAAATAATCGATGTCACATATAATCCGCTAAATGATTTCTTATCCGTTAAATTGGAAAATGACACTTTATCGTCCGTTATTAAAACAATTATAGACAAAACAAGTAAGAATTTGATCTTGGCCCCAACCATCAGAAACATAACCGTTTCCTCCTATATATTAAATCGCCCATTTGACCAAGTAATACAAATGATTGCAAAGTCAAATAATCTATTAGCAGCAAAGGATGATGATGGAATTTATTATATTGAAAAAAACAACACAGAATCAACGGCAAATTTAACAAGTAACAATTCTAATTTAAAAGCCAAACAGCCAAAAGCTGCCGTGGGTCTCCCAGGGTATTATGATGTTTCAGCCAGCAAAAATGGACTATTAACCATAAAAGCATATGCCGCTGATGTCGCGGATCTAATAACCGAAGCAGCAGAAAAACTAAAAATCAATTATTTTTTTTATAACAAACCTGAAAATGAAAAAATCACGCTTTCTGTAGAAAATATAACATTTGACGATCTTTTGGAACAAATCCTTGAAGGAAAAAAATACACTTTCAAAAAACAAGGAGAATTTTATTTAATAGGAGAGCAAATTGCAGAAGGATTAAGAGTGACTGAACTAATACAGATGGAAAATAGATCTATAGAACTAGTTCTTGGTTCTTTACCAAAAGTTTTTTCCGACAAATTAGAGATAAAAGAGTTTACAGAATTGAACGGATTAATAGTTTCTGGATCAAAGAATACTGTTGATGAATTAAAATTATACATAAAACAAATAGACAAAGTTGTTCCTATGGTTCAAATTGAGGTAATTATTGTTCAGTATAATAAATCATATTCTATTCAAACTGGAATGAAGATCGGAATAGACAAATTAAATAAAGCAGTTACTGGTGGCACAATATTTCCATCTACAAATCCAACTGCTGATGTCGTTGTAAATGGATCTTCTATAAATTCTCTAATTGATGCTTTTAACGGTTTTGGAATTTTTAAATTAGGCAAAGTAGCCGAATCCTTTTATGCTAATTTAAAATTACTCGAGAATAATTCCATAATTAATGTAGAATCAACTCCCAAAATAGCAACTATAAGTGGTCATGAAGCAAAATTGTCAATTGGAGAAACCAGCTATTATTTTGAACAGACTAATAGATTAATTAACAATAATATTGGAAACGATGTTTTAAACTCTGGTGTTTGGAAATCTACAGATGCCAATCTAAGCCTATCAATTAAACCGTTTGTGTCAACTGATGAAAATGTGACTTTAACCATAGTTGTTGAAAAAAGCTCCTTTTTAGCCAGAGCAGGTGAAGATGCTCCTCCTGGAAAAGCTACACAAAAATTCGAATCCCTAGTTAGGGTGAAAAATAACGAAATGATTTTATTAGGAGGTTTAGACGAATTAAAGAAAGAGAATTCTGGAACGGGAACACCTGTAATTTCAAGAATACCAATCATTAAATGGTTTTTTAGCAGCAGACAAAAAGGAAAAAGCACGTCAAAATTGCATCTATTTATTAAACCAACAGTAGTATATTAATGATTACAGTTCTATCTAAAATAATACAAATTAACGAATTACACGTTATAGGAATCATTAAAAAAGATAATGAAGAGCTTTATCATGTTTTAACAGTTAAAAAAAAGGGAAATAAAGTAACGATTGTTTCTATGGCTTCATTTACAGAATTTGAGGACCTTAAAAAAAATGTAGATCCAAATTTACCGTTACTTTTATTTATTGACGGAAAGGGCGTATTAAACAAGGCTATTGATTTCAACAATGAAGCTGATGTAAGTTGGTATAAAAACATTGATTTAAACTCTATATATCACATAAGCTTAAAAGGCTTAAACATTGATTTTATAAGCTTCAGCAGAAAAAATATTATAATCGATACTCTCTCAAAATTCAAAAAAAATAATTTTCAAATAATTGATATCTATTTAGGGTCATTCATTTCAGCAATATTGATTAATTCAATAAAAAAAGAAGTAATACTTTCAAATGATTTACTATTAGAATTCAAAAATAGCAAACTACATAAATTTGTAAAACAAACTGATTTTACCAAAAAAGAGAATTACATAATTGGAAACGAAACTATCTCTAACATATACTTGCCTTTATATGCTACAGTAATTGATTTTTTTATAAAATCTAAAGAAATTTCAAAAACAAAAATTGAAACATTAAATACAGACGAAATTATATACAAGAAAGCTTTTAAATATTTTGGAATCTCAATACTAGTTGGTTTCTTGATTTCGCTTTTGATAAGTTTCTTTTTAATTCAATATTATACATCCAAAAACACAGCTCTGAATATTCAAAATATATATACCGATAAAAACTATCAGCAAACATTAGATTTAGAAAAACAAAAAGAAAATAAAGAAAAAATACTGTTAGAATCAGGCTTCTCATCTTCAAAATTCCTATCCTTCTATTCTTATGAAATCATTAAAATAGTTCCGCGAGATGTCTCATTAACCGTTTTAGAAATAACTCCCCTAACCAAGGAATCAAAAGCAAACCAAAAATTAATTTTTGACTCTAACACCATAAATGTAAAAGGAGAAACTTTTAATGAATCTTCATTTAACACTTGGATGGAAAGTCTAAAAAAAATGAATTGGTTGGGAAATTTTGAAATTATTAGTTTGAAAAAAGACAAAAAAAACAAATCTCAATTTGAAATAAAAATCACAATAAAAAATGTTTGAAAAATATTCCTTTAAGAAAAAATTTCTAGCGTTACTACTTTTGACTTTTATAATTGCGATAACAGCATACAAAAGGTCATTTAGTACATTAATTCAAGTAATAAAAGAACATAATGCTTTATCAGAAAAAATTGAAGATGTAAATAAAAAAGCTAATAATTCAAGCAATTTGGCCAAAGAGGTGGCTTATTTAGACAGGCTAATAGGTAAAGAGGGAGTGTCAAAAGAGGTAATACAGCAAGAAATTGTAAACTTTACAGCAAAAAGACACCCTAAAGTGTCCATTAATGTATTAGAGCCGATACACCTTTTTAAAGATGAAAGCCATACTATTATCACAAATCAACTGGATGTCACCGGTAATGTTAACCAATTATTACAATTAGGATACGATTTTGAGAAAAATTTTAGTGATTCAAGAATTGTAAATATGCATTTCTATGTCTCAAAAAAAAACAACAAAACAGATCTTTTACATTTTAAAATTATATTTCAAAATTATGAAAAAAATAAATAGAGTTTCAATAATAGCAATTGCATTAGTTTTGTTTTCCTGTGATGATATACTAGAAAAGGACATAACAAATAATATGATAGAACTTATATCACCAAAAGATTATGAAGAGATTGAAAGTAATGTTGTCAATTTTAAATGGAATAGCCTTTCTGACTCAGATAAATATCGCATACAAATTTTCAAAACAGATAAAACAAAAATATTAGATTCATTAATAACTAAAACAAATTTAACGTATTCTCTCCTTCCTGGTGAATACCAATGGAGAGTAAGGGGCGAAAATTTTGCATATCAATCTTCCTACTCTCTCCATGCTGATTTTTCTGTAATCGAATCAACTGATTTAGGTAACCAAAAAATAATTTTAAAAAATCCAGCAGATAATCATTATACAAAAAGCAGTACTCTAACTTGTAATTGGGAAGCACTTAAGATGGCAGATTATTACGAGTTTGAATTATTAAATGTAACCAATGGAGAAACTATTGTTTTTCAGGAATCAAATATTACGAACCCAACATTTATAATAAATAACACTAATTTAAGCGCAGAAGCTAAATACAAATGGAAAGTAAAAGGAGTAAATGGGACATCTGCAACTCTTTTTAGTTCAAATACATTTTCTGTTGACAGAACTAATCCTAATCAACCTAGCAATACACTTCCCATACAAAATGCATCATTTACAACAAACCAAACAATTAATTTTAGTTGGTCAATCCTAGCCGATGTCGGTGCTATTCAATCACCCATTTCATACACAATAGAATTCTCAAACGATATTAATTTTACAACTATAATCCAAAAAAATGATGTTTCGACAGCGTCATTTGATAAAGCTTTCACTGCAATTGGAAGTTATTATTGGCGAATTAAAGCAACTGATTTGGCAGGAAACGTAAGTATCTATAGTACTCCTTTTAAATTTATAGTAAAATAAATAATTCTCAATACCTAATGAAAAAGAAAATTAATGTCGCTTTAATATTAATTGTTT
Source organism: Flavobacterium sp. 1 (assembly GCF_002797935.1). Taxonomy (NCBI): domain Bacteria; kingdom Pseudomonadati; phylum Bacteroidota; class Flavobacteriia; order Flavobacteriales; family Flavobacteriaceae; genus Flavobacterium; species Flavobacterium sp. 1. Next base: position 5,297,086 of record NZ_PGER01000001.1, on the reverse strand, counting down.
TGACTGTATGGGGTTTAGTAGCATCAAAAACTCTAAAGCAATATTTTTTTTTAGATAAAAAAACAAATCATACAAAAAATTACAATTCAAATTTAAAAATAAATCAAATTAATAAAGACACTTTTTCTATCAATCATATTGATAGAGACCCTTTTTTAAACAAAGAAGGCGGCGTAATTACTTCTTCGTTAGCTCAAAACACACATTTTAAAAGCACTATTATAAAAAAGAAAATAATAATTAAACATGTAGAAATTTTAAATTGGCCACTGATTTCTTATCATGGTTATATCAATTCTAAAGATCGAAAAGATGAATTACTAATATTAGTAAACATAGATAAAAAACTGCATAAACTAAAACTAAATGTGCAGTCTGAAGGTATAACAGTAAAAAAAGTTTACAAGGATTCTATCGAAATAGATTTCAATAAAGAGATAAAAATATTTCGATTAAATTGATTTTAAAGGTAGTATCCTGTAAATGTTTAAGTAGTAAAAAAAGTATGAGGGTTTGTGTGTAAGAAGAAAAGTTAGTGATAGCGAAATTATCTTAACGGCAATAGTTTTCTTCAAGAAATTTTTATGACAATTATTCGCCAGTTATAAAGTTCATGAAACAATATGGATTCATTCCCAATATACTGGAAAAAAGCAGAGCCACCTTCCTCTTCGATTTGATTGTGAAATATAATCAATCTAAAATGAAAATTCATCAACCATTTTGACCACATTACCTTTAATTTTAAAATATACCATTTAGAAATATAAAATATAATCCAATTCTATCTCTCTCCTTTGGAGAGGGTTGGGGTGAGGTTAAACAAAAAAACTATTTTAAATTTCTAAATGGTATAAAAAAATCCATTTATTTTTGTTGATATATATTACAAAAAACAAACCCTTAAACATTAATTGCTTAAGGGTTTGCTTCCATTTATATACAGATTTTTAAAGGTCTTAAAAAGGTCTTACTTAATAACTAGCCCGACAAAAAAACGTTGTTACTACTTTTTAAGTTCAAAACAACTTTACTATAAATTACTTTCTCCATATTTTATCATACCATGAGGCTTTTTTAATATTAACCCCATATCCATATCCATATCCATATCCTTTTGTCGAGTCAGTATCGTTTAGTAATAAGCACATATTTGGCAGCTTATTTGCTTTATACAATTCATTAGGAATATTCAGCATGCGTTTTTCCAAAAAGTTCGCACGAGCAACATAAATAAAACAATCAGCATGTTTAGCTACCAGCAGAGTATCAGTTACTAAACTTACAGGAGCAGTATCAACAATAATATAATCATATTGTGCTCTGAGAGTTTTAAAAAGATCATCTACCTTATTACTCATTAATAATTCTGCTGGATTTGGAGGAATTACCCCAGCAGGAAGAATGTAAAAATTATCAAAACCATCTTGCTTTACAATTAGATCTTCCAATTTTAAATCTTTCGATGACAAATAATTAGTAAAGCCTCTTTCTGGCAAAGCAAAATATTCATCCAATCTTGGATTTCTGATATCCATTCCAATCAATAATACTTTTTTGCCAGATAAAGCAAAAGTTCCCGCTAGATTAGCTGACACAAAGGTCTTCCCTTCCTTAGGAAAAGTAGAAGTCAAAAATATAGTTTTAGCACTATTTTCATCTGCTTTGCTTAATATAAATTCCAGATTAGTTCTGATAATTCTCAATGCTTCTGCAGAACTGGTTCGGCTTTCAGATTTTATAATCTCTGAAGGCGAATCAGAACTAGGAACATCCCCTACAAAAGGAATCATGGTCTTTCCTTCCAAATCTAACCTGCTTTTTATTTTGGTATCTAATAAATCAATTACATAAATAATTCCAAAAGGAATTAATAATCCTAACAATAAAGCAACTAAATAAATAATGTTCTTCTTAGGAGAAACTGGTGTTTTCAAGGCTTTACCTGCATCAATCACGCGTGCATTTGGTTCTGTTGCCGCTAACGAAATAGCTGTTTCTTCTCTTTTTTGCAACAAGTACAAATACAATTCTTCTTTAACTTTTTGCTGTCTCGCAATTACTTTAAACTGGCGTTCCTTAACAGGAATCTTTCCAATTTTGGCATTCAAAATACCCTCACTTTGTTTTAAATCATTCTTTTGAATAGTTAAATTGGATTGTATTCTTAACAGACTAGCCTTTACATTTGCTTTTAGCGAAGCTATCTGCTGATCTAATTTGATTACAGAAGGATTCTCTGGAGTAGCTGATTTCAGAATCCTGTTACGATCCAATACTAGTGTATTATAGGAATCAATTAAGCCACTTGCATCTCCCTGACCACTAATAAGATTAGCAGGAAGCAAATCAGAACTAGTGCTTTTATTAATAAAACCCAACATTGAAGAAACCACATTCAATTGAATTTCAGTTTCTGCTCCCTTTTGAACATACTCTTCTGATCCTTCAACATAAAGCTTAGCTTCTGATTCAATATCTGTTACTTTATTTGAAGTTTTAAAGCTTTCGACATTTTTTTCAACACCATCCAGTTCCTGTGTTATAATTTCTAGTCTATTATTTATAAATTCAGAAGTGTTTTCAGCTATAAAATTCTTATCAGTCGCAGCATTACTATTGTAAATTGCTATCAAATTATCAAGAAAATCCTCTGCTTTTTCCACTACTGGATCTTTTATAAATATTTCTACAACACTACTAGTCTTACTTATAGGATTCACTGTTAGCCGATTTCTAAAACTATCAGCTATATCTTCAAGCGGACTAATTACTATAATAATATCCCTATCGCTTTCTTTTATATTTTTTGATATTGATTTTGTTTTATTAATAATCATTTGCCCATTTCTAGTAGTTATTAGTTCGCCATAATGAAACCTATTAGTAGTCGAGTATATTTTTGAATTTTCATCAAGCGGTTCCTTTTTTAACTCAAAAGTATCTGAAGTTAATTCCTTATAATTTAAATTCATTTTACTTTTGTAAAAGTGATTCTCAGGATTGACTAGTATTACTTCAATAGGAGCTTCTTTGTAGAGCTCATTATCTGTTATCTTTCCCTTAAAAACTATGCTTACAGTAAGATTTAATTTTTTTACAGTATTTTCTATTAATGTTCTTGATTTTAAAATTTCTATTTCATTATCGACATTGCTTTTCATTCCTCCAGCTATTCCTCCTATATCGGCAAAAGCAGAAAGCTCTGAAAGCATGCCCCCTTTTTTTTCATCTTTTACTAAAATTGTTGTCGAAGCCTGATACAACGGTATTGTATATCTTAAATACAAAAAGGCAAAAATTAAACTAACGCCGACTCCTAACCCAAACCATTTCCAGTGAATCAAATACTTGTCAAAAAATGCTTTCAAATCAAAATCATTCTCTAAGTCGTCATTAAAGCTATAATTATTATTTTCCATTTAAAATTTTAGTTTGTAGAAGTGACAATTAATGTAATTATTGTAATTATTAAAGAGGTAATAGAAATAAGCACTCCTGTATTAGGACCAACAGCAGCTCCGTTTATCTTATTTTTATTGGGTTCTACATACAGAACATCATTTTGTGCTAAGTAATAAAAAGGGGAGTTGATAAAATCTGCCTTTGTGATATCGACTCTGTTATAGGTTTTAACTCCATCAACTTCCCTTATTATTAATATATTATTTCTTTTACCGTAAATTGTCAGATCTTTGGCCATAGCTAAAGCTTCAATAAGAGTAATCCTTTCAGAAGCTACTCCATAGGTTCCTGGTGAATTAACTTCACCATGTACAGAAATTTTAAAATTTGTGATTCTAATATTAATAATCGGATTTTTAATATAAACCCCTATCTTATTATGAAACATATCTAATATCTCTGTTCGAGTTAAACCACCCACCTTTAATCTTCCCAAAACGGGAAAATCGATATTGCCATTGGAATCCACCATATACAATTGCATAGTTTCCTCACCACGAGCACTTACTGTATTTTGCTTACTTTGATTAGATACACTTACTGTACGCAAATTAAATGGGATAGCAATTTCTGGATCTTCAGCAGAAACAATAATAGACAACAAATCATCGGGCTGAATTTTGATTTCGTAACTATTGGCATTTTTTTGAGATTGTATTCCATCAATATTTTGATAATAAACAACATCTCGTTTTGAAGCACAAGCATAAAACAAAAATAACAATGATAAAAAACCAGTTATCTTTATAAAAAAAGAAAATATCAATTTCATTCGACTTACAATTTTAGTTGACAAATATAGGGATTTAAAATTTATTCATCCTCAATCTAGGATTTGACAGATAATATAAACGAAAGTGTTTTCTTTTAAATCATTTAAAAAATTAATATGCATTTTCTTCTCCTTTAAATATATTTACAACAGTTTTTATGATGATTTTTACGTCAAGCAACAAACTCCAATTCTCAATATACCAAATATCAAAATCTACACGATTTTCCATATCTATTAGTTCTTTTGTCTCTCCACGGTACCCATTTATTTGTGCCCAACCCGTAATTCCTGGTTTAGCATATTGTCGAACCAAATAATGATTAATTAATCCTGTATATTGTATTGTATGATTAACCATGTGTGGTCTTGGCCCCACCACAGACATATCTCCCCAAAGCACATTAAAAAACTGTGGGAGTTCATCAATACTAGTTTTACGAATAAAGGCGCCAGATTTTGTCAAGCGGCTGTCTCCTTTTTTTGCCTGCAAATCATTAGAAGAATTATTAACCCTCATGCTTCTGAATTTTAAACATTTAAAAGATCTGTTATCTCTTCCTGTGCGTTCTTGTGTAAAGAAAACTGGACCAGGTGATTCTATCTTTATAATCAGCATCAAAAGAGGAAAAAGCCAAGGAAATATCAATAAAATAACCCCTAAAGAAAAGAAAATATCAAAGGTTTTTTTCATTAGACGATTTACAGTAAACTCTAACGGTTCACTGCGAAACATTAGTACTGGAGTATTCTCATAAAAAGAGATTTCGACTTTACTTGACTTGGTATACAACTGAAAATCAGGTATAAATTTAATCCGCACCATATGATGCTCACAAATTTGAATTAATTTATTAATAACTGCAATATTATCAATATGTAATGCAACATACATCTCATCAACTTGCTTCTTAAAAAGAAACTCTTCAATATAGTCAAAATCTCCTAAAATAGGAGAAGATATAAAGGCAAAAGGATCGACCTTTTCATCAAAAAAACCTAAAAACCGATAGCCATACGTCAAGTCTCTTGCCAGCACTTTACGAATCCTTTCTCCTGTATCATTCGCTCCTACAATAACAAAGTTTCTAAAATTATAACCCTTAGCTCTTATATATCCTAAAAGCCTCATGCTTAAATATCTTGAAATCATCAGAAGGCAAAAGAAAAAAATATAAAAATAAGACAATCTCAGACTTGAAATATTGGGATATCTTAAGAAACCGACGAAAACAGCAATCAAAGCCGCATGAAATACTATTTTCTTTGTAGTCCTTTTTAAAATAGACTCTATTGACTCAACCCTTACAATCCTATAGGAATCACGATGCAGCAATAATCCAATCCATAGAATATTCCCTAACAAGGAAATTGTTTGTACTTCTCTTAAAAAAAGATGTTCTATGTTACCGAACCTGCACAAAGCAGAAAGAACAATAGCACTGTTTAACAGAATGATATCCCAAAAAACAAATAAGAGTTTGAAATAACGAGAAAAATTATGGTTATTTAATTTCTGTAAAATTGACATATAAAAAAATTAAATATTATTATTCCTTTTTGAAAATATCTGCAAAATGTTCTGCATATTGATTTATAATAAGTTCCCAATCATAAACATTTTTGATTTTTTTTGTATTCTCAATTAACATTGATTGACAACTACCATCACTATACTTTATATTCAGTAAATGATTGGTTATATCATTTGCGTCATTAAAATAAATCGCATCATTACCCAAAATATATCGGTTAAAATCATTATTATTTGCACAAATTAAACTGTTTGAAGCCATCGCTTCTAATAATGATGGATTTGTACCTCCAACTGTATGTCCATGAAAATAAATATTAGAATAATAACGTAAGTTATTCAAAATATCAATATTGTAAATACCTCCAATAAATTGAATTTGGGGAGACAAAGAAAACTTATTTTTTAAATAATTTCCATATGTAGTTTCATGATTCCCAATTACTAAAAAAGGACGTGAAAGATTTGCTTTTGCTACACCCTCTAAAATAATTTCTATACTATTCTCAGGTTCTAATCTTGCAATAAGCATATCATATTCATTAGGTTGCAACTTATAATTTTTAAGAACACTGACGTCATTATTTTCAAAAAGTGTAGCCCCATAAGCAATATAAACAGATACTGCGTTGTAGGTTTCTTTTAAATAATTTTGAATCCCAATAGAATCCGAAATAAGATGATCACTGTATTTAACTCCTAATGACTCTGCATAACGTAGAAACTTTTTTACTTTTTCAGAGTATTTAGTTCTCTTCCACTCTAAACCGTCCATATTAGTTGTAATTATAGCTTTTTTTGGCATTAACCATCCCCAAATTGAACTACTGGTATAACCCAATTGTAATATAATGTCACAATTTTGTCTTCTCACATCCAAAATACAATTTAAATCATAAATAAACTGACCAGCAGTGCCCAGTTTATACTCTGGATCATAGCAATGAACTATCTGAACTCTTTTCCATACTTTTCCCTTATATGGATGATTATGTGAATTGTAAACGACAACTTCAAATCCTCTTTTCACAAATCCTAAAGCAAGGTACTCCGCACATTGTTCGAAACCACCATAATGATTAGGAATTCCTCTTGTCCCCATTATTGCTATTTTCATAATTTTAAAATTTAGATTTCAACAAGTATTTAATTTTTATTTTCCTCCAAATAATTTTTATGGGAATAAAAAACTAAAAACTAAAACCAGCCAATAGCTCCATTTTGGAAAATAAACTTTTATATCATTTTGAAAACCTTCAGAACTAAAAGTTTCTCGTTTTGCAATTTTAACATTAAAAAAAAGTAGTGGAAGATAGTTATATAAAATATCTTTAAATATTTTATTTTTTGTGTCTAATTTTATATAACCTTTATTACAAGCATTTTCAATTAAGGAAGGATACTCTATAGTAAAAGCATGAAATTTATTATGTCCCCCTCTTTTTTTAATAAATTGTGTCGTAAAAAGATTCTGATCATTTATAACAAATCCATTTTTATAATGTTGAGTAAAAAATATACTTGTATGAGGAAAGAGCGTATTTAATGAAGCAGAAGCGTCTATAAGATCAAAGTCTTCTTTCCATATAGAAATCCCATTACTCCATGAGGATAAATAGGATAAGTTATAATTAAACTCATTAAAGTTGTCATATTCACAAATAGTACCTTTTTTGAGTAGGCCAGCTGTAAAAAACATTAGAGGCTTCTTAGTTAGATTACTTTTAACATTGCTGATTAATGTTAACAAAGCACCAGGATTAAAAATTTCTTGACTATTATGCAATTTAATAAAATATCCATTTCCATAAGTCAATGCAAAATAGGAATTCATAAACCCTTCACATTCGGTGTAAAAATATTTAAAATTTGAATACCTGAACTCTTTTAATAAAATCTCTAAAGACTTACTGGAATTATTATCCGAGACAATTACTTCAAAGTCATTCTGATCACACTCAAATAGATTCTTTTCACTATAAATACTATTTAATGTATTTCTTACATATTCTATCCTACCATTCGCAGGTATGCATATTGATATTACAGGTATATTTTGCATTTATTTGTTATTGACTCTTTATTTTCTATGCTTTATAATTTTTGCTGGAATACCAGCTATAATAACATTTTCAGGAAAAACATCTTTTACAATTGCTCCAGCAGCTACAATGCATCCATCACCAATTACGGCTCCATCCAAAAAAGTAGCTTTAGCACCGATCCAGCAGTTATTCCCAACCTTTATTCCCTTACCAGAAACTCCTTGTAATCTTATCGGGATTGATAAATCTGAATGATTATGATTCTCGGGATGAAAACTAACATAATTTCCAATAATGGTATCATCACCTATTTCCAACCCCCCAACTCCACTTCCATAATGACCGTGAGATCCGAGTCCAACATTGTTTCCAATTTTAATACCTTTTGCAATATTTTTAAGACTTCCTGTTAAATCCATATGAGTATGAAACCCCATGGAAACATTATCTCCACAAACCAACCCTTCTTTTGATAAGGCATTTACATAACAATTTCTACCTATAGAAAAATTTTTTCCGAATTTTATTTTGGAACTGCAATGTATTGTAGAAGATGGATGTACAAAAACCATCTTAAACTTCCTCAATGAGTAAATACCATATAATAAAGAATAAAACTTAATTATAAAAAAATAGAGTAAATAAGACAAAGGCACTGATTCGTCTATTTTAAACTCTTCTCCTTTTAGTTTAGAAACCATTTTATTCATTAAATCAATCATACAAATTTTCTTATTTTAAACAGTTTGTACGCAAAATAATCTCTTAAAAATAATAGGTTATTAAGAAGTGGGATAATTGTTTTATGGAGCTTTCTGATTTCATAAGATTCTTTGATTGCTTTCACAGAAAAACTCATCCCTCCTACTTTCATTTTGGCAATTTTCTCCTGTAAAAAGTAACTTTTTAAGCTATCTTTTTTTCGAAGTAATATTTCATAATCGGCACATATTTTAAAATCCAAATTATAAAAACCTACTTTTTCAAATAAATTTTTTTTATGATGTAGCGAAGCAACGTGAGCTGCCGAATTGCCTTTTCTCATTAGTTTCCAATCTGCTCCATTACCAAGCAATTTTATCAATTTTTCATCCTCATTTACATATTCATTTTGAGCCGAAATATAATCAAACGATGAAAAATCATTATTTGCAAGCAGATTTATGTATTTGTTAATAGCATCAGGCAAAAGTTCATCATCAGCTCCAATAAACATAATCCAATCACCAGTAGCAACTTTAATTCCCTTATTCCAAGCATCATAAATACCTTTATCCTTTTCACTGATCCAATATGAAATATATTTTTGATGTTTTTTTATGACATCAATTGTATCATCTTTTGAAGCTCCATCAATAATGACTAATTCAATATCATTATTTAATTGGGGAATTATACTGTTTAAACATATTTCTAGATACTTACCCGCATTGTAAGTAGCTATAACGATAGTTATCAAATTGCTATTCATGAATTAATTTATTATCAATGAATTATTTTTAAAAAAAAAATTCTTCTTTTTTTGTACCATTATAATTGATGCAAGCACAAAAAAGAAGAAAAACCCTGTACGAGAAATTGGTTCCGATAAAAGTGTCAGTATAATAACAGTAATGAATATATTTTTCAATTTATTATCAGTAAACAAGTTAAAAGAATACGTTTTATACAATAAATAGCCTCCTACAATTAAACCGAAATCCAATAAAAAAATAAATAATCCATTCACCATTTCTGCACTCAAATATCCAGTTTTGTCACCCTGTAATGAATCATCCCAATTTTGTTCTCTTACCTTTAATATCATTTGATCAGAAGAATTTAGTGTCTTTTTAGGATCTTCACCAATAATAGGACTTCTTTCTAGCATTTTTATTCCTAAGGTAAAATCACCTAGTCTTACCATAGATGAAGTTGCTCCACTTCCCTGAAACTTATCAGTAATATTATTAATAATAAGAGTTGATAAACTTAATAATATTAATACAGGAATGATTATAGCTTTAACATTTTTCACTGATTTAATGTATAAAAAATATGAAAGTATAACAAATAACATTAAAATTATTCCAGTGGTTGAGAATGTAAATATTATTGCAAGTATTGATAAAAAAATCTCAATAAACTTTTTTTTCCAATAAAACATTAGTAAAAGATTCATATTTAAGTACATTTGCCAAATACCAGGTTCCCAAGCTAATGCGCACAATCTATAATTATTTAAAAATGATGGTCCTCCAGAATCAATGTACCATAAAACATAACCTATTTGTCGATAATAAGTATTAACATAAGTCGGTTGAAACAGCGACTGACCAACAAATAAAAATATTATATGTAATAAAGTGAAGTACATATAAAATTTAAGGAGTATGGTAATATCGCTTGTGAATTTATTTCGATAGTTAGGTATACGATAATTTAGTAAGACAATATATGAAGAAACTATAGCTACAAAAATAAAATATGGTATCTCATTACTTTTAATAGAATAAAACACAAAAAGAATAAAACACAAAGCTGTTATAACCAACAAATCTGGCAACAATACTCTGCGTAAATTTTTGAAATTTAAAAAAAGTAAAATCAATAACCAAATTATAAGACCACCACTCATATGGAGGATATTAAAACCTGTTCCTGAAAAAAAAAGGATTCCTAATGACAAACACCTTTTAAATTGAACCCTATTTATTTTAGACATCTGATTTTTTTAAAAATATTTTTTTTCGCTAATCATTTGAACTAATGACTTTAAAAATAAAATCAAGCTATATCTGTTTTTAATAACTATATATGAAGGTAAGATTAAATCTTTAACATCCACTTTAAATCGATATCCAAACCACAAACTTGGCATAATAATTTTTTTATTATTGTTATTATTTAAATAAGCACCCCACCAACTAAAAGAACTATTGCTAAGAATATTATTGTCGCAAAATGATTGAATATATAAATCAATAATGGGAGATGTATTCTCAACATATATAATATTCTTTAATTTTATATTATTCTTACACCATCCGATATCATCACTTACCAAAATAAAATTCTCGTTTTCGCCTATTAAATTAATTGCCTTTAAATAATAATTTATGCCACAAAATGGATGTTTGTGCAATGCTTTGAGGTAGTCACCTCTCCTTACATGGATACTTGTATACCCTCCGTTTAAGATTTTTGGATAAGTCAACTGAATAAATTCCATAGTAACTTTGTCAACAGCAAATTGCTCCAACACTTTATCTCTATTTAAATACTTATAAGACTGAAAATATCCTTTAATTATTAAATTAGTACCAATCGTATAAGGTATCTCGCTATAATGATAAAAAGATTCTTCATAGACGCTAATACCATTAGGAATATAATTTAAAATAGGAAACCCTTTGAAAAATGTATCTTTATATTTAAGTGTTAACTCATACTCATTTTCTAACGGCACACATATTGTAATTTCAGAACTTAAAGATAATGCTGCACCCAGTTGAAAAAGATTGTTACCAAGTCTATCACAAAAAACTACGTATATCATGTTATAATTTAATTAATTCGTCTTATTACTTTTGCCGGATTTCCGGCAGCTATACAGTCTTCAGGTATATCATGCAAAACAATACTTCCACTCCCAATTATAGAACGCGCACCAATTTTTACACCCTTAAGAATTATACATCTAGTCCCGATAAGTACATCATCCCCGATGACAATAGGCTTATTCACTTTATTTTTAAAATCTAACTCATCATTACGTCGGTCTAGGAATGATAAAGAATGAGCATCTGAATCAAGAACAATCGTATCTGCACCTATGTTTACATAATTACCGATAAATATAGATTGGTGCGACCATAAACAAACAGAACTAAATCCACAATGATTACCAATAATAAGTGATGCTCCATCTTCAATCTGAATTGAAGTTTTTATATTTCTACTTAAGGGGTTAAGCCCTCTTCCACTTTTAAAACAACAATTATCACCTATTACTGCATTAAAATTAATTCCTGTTTTTAAATATAAATTGCCTTGAACAATGAGGTTCTTACCAAATGAAATACCATAAGATTTCATTTTAAAACGTCCCCATCTCCAGTTTAAGGAATTAATTACAATATTAAGAAACTTACTCCCCTTTCTATGAAGTTTGACTATCATGAAGAATTTTGTATATAGAAATTAAATTCATAATTATTTCGGTACGATTGTGTCTACTATTTGCAACCTTAACAGCTTCTGTAGAAATTTTTTCTGCAATTGATTCAGTTAAACATATTTCTTTTATACTATAAGCTAATGTATATGGATCATTAGCCGGTACAATAACTCCTGTTAGATTATTTTTAATCAATGAGGACATACCTCCAACATTACAGGCAATCACAGGAACTCCACAAATCTGAGCCTCACATACACTATTTGGAGAGTTATCAATGTATGAGGGATGGACGAAAACATTAGCTGTTTGCAATGCTAAACGTATTTGTTCAGAAGTCCCCATTCCTCTTAACATCAAATTGACATTAGAAGCCTTAATACCTATTAACTTTTCTTGAACTACTAAATCATCAATCCCGTATACTTCCCATTCAAAATCAAAATCTAATTCTTGTTTTAATAAATTCGCAACTTTCAATAATAAATCTCCACCTTTATACAATGGATCCGATATTGTTGTTAAAATCTTGGCTTTATTAGATTTTTGTGGTTCCCATTTTAAATTTGTATAAAATTCATCTCTTAATGCTTCTTCACAATGAAAATAAGTTGCGTTTTTCGAATAAATTTTAGTCAAAATCCTGTCCCAATCAGTACGTCCCATGAAAAATTTACAATTCTTAAATATATATTTTTCTCTGTCTGCAATATATTTCCAGCCATTGTATTCTTTTATATTTTTACTAATAGAAAGTGGACTAAAACCATCTTTAATAATAAAATCTTTCAGTGAAATATTTGGAGGAAAAAAAGCATTCAAATACGGATTAATTATTCCTTGTAAATGAATAATTACAGGAATTTTAGTGTGTTCGCATATTAAACCAAAATTTTTTTCAGTTCCCCAAATATGAATAACAGAAGGCTTAAAATCGTTAATTACATCAAGATATTTCTTCACATATTGATTATCTGAATTTTTGAAACGTTTATTTAAATTGTTTACATATTTCAGTTTAGAAATAACTTTATCTAAAATACCTGAATGATTAGAAACCGGATAATATGTAGTTCCATTAATTTCTTTTTTAAACTCAGAATCTTCAAGCAAAAACGAAATTCCTAATTCAATATCTGTCTCTTTGTCTAGAACGCTTTTTAATGAGTTCATCCAGCCACCACCATTATATCCAGTTATATGCTCTTGATAATCGACCGAAGAATTAGTAAACCAAAGTACTCTCATAGACTTTTAATTTTATGATATAATTTAACTAAAAGCATATTAAATCTGAACGGCAATACCTTTACTACTAATAGCAGTATTAGACTTACTTTTTTAGAATGTAAAGACTGAAAAAAGTATTTAAATGGTATGTCAGGTGTTATAAATGCCGATTTACAGAGATCTAATTTTTCTTGATTATTTATATTTTTACTATTATAAGAATTTCTTACCGTTGAAATATAGCCAAAAAGAAAGGCTTCAATATTACAGCATATAGATTCTAATTTATCATTGTCTTTTTTCAAAAAATATTTATAATCTCGAATAGAGAGATAAATTCTTGCTGTATCTAATGATACATCATTATACATTATTGTGTTTGTAATTGATGAATTGCGAATTAAATAATGAAGAGTAATATCTGGCAAAACAACTGTTTTTTTGCTTTTTCAATTATAAGAAAAGAAAAAATGGCATCTTCAATTACGTCGTGCATGCACTTTATATTATTATCACGTAAAAAAGATTTTTTATAAAGTTTATTCCATGAATAAACAGAAAAATAGCCATTATCAACATAAACATAATACTTCAACAAACTATTATCAAAAGTTCTTTTAACAGCATATTGAAATTTATCAACTTTATTTTCTGTCTCATCAAAACTACAATGAGATGCAGCCACAATATCTGCATCGTTAGAGATAGCCTCAGTAACCATTAAAGAAATTGTAAATGGGGCTATGTAGTCATCACTATCTAAAAAGTAAAGGTAATCTCCTTGAAAATTATCAAGAATAATATTTCGTGATTTTCCTAATCCTTTTTCTTCTTTCTTTTTTTCAATAATCTTGTACGATAATGTGCTTTTTTCCAATGTATCAATTACTATCTGCAAACTATTATCGTCACTAACATCATAAGTAATTAGAATTTCTATATTTTTATAATCCTGATTTATTACAGAATTTATACAACGTTCTACATACGGTTCTACATTATAAACAGGTATTGCTACTGTTACTTTTGGGTCGATATACATTATATGATTTAAAAATATTTTTTTGAACTTTGATAATTTTATTCCTATGACGTCAAAGATAAGTCATCCTATACCTTAAGACAATTTATTTTTTTATAGCATTTATTGACATTTTAGTTGTTCTTAAAAATCAGCTCTAATGTTGCATCTGGTTTTATAATGTCAGTGTTCTGTAAATACAAATTCTTAACATGACGATATTCTACTTCCGCATCATGACTATTATTTACACACAATGTTTCCTTTAAAAAATCATCACTGACAATTCGGTATTCAGCATTGTGTGGCGTCTTAAAAAAAGTAATCCCAGTAATGTAAAGTTCTTTTGGCTGACAGTTAAACACAGTATTTATAGCAGTAAATCCTGTTGTAGGCCCTGTAGGCTGCACTACTGCCACATTTTTTAAATACAAATCTTTAGGTAATTGCGAAAACTTAAATCTTCTTTTTGTGTTTTTCAAAAACAAAAGAAAAAGATTAAGGATATTCCAGCCATACTCATAGTTTAGTGCAAACAAAAGTATTTTTACATTGCGTTCATGCCACAATTCGGGAGTAATTGGACTTCCTCCCATATTAGAAGGAATTTCATGAAAACTGTGAAAAAGCACATCAGTTTTCTTACCCACAAACTCAAATTGGGTTGCTATAATCTCTACTCCTTTATTAATCCTTACAACAACATCAAACCCATCAATATAGCCTCCTAATTTTTCTTTAAGCACTGAATCTGCTCCACCTACAATCGCTACACGCTTATCTTTAAACCAATTTGGATCAAAATTAATAAGTACCTTCTTAGAGCTGAATTTTGCTTTTTGTAAACAAACCTTAAATTTTAGTTTATTTACTATCTTCTTTATAACATTCATTGCTTTTTAATTTTATTCTTAATAAACTCATTAATTATTTTTCGATCGACAGCACTTAAGCCAAATACGATAAAAATCGTCAAAAGTATTACCTCTAAAACTGACGCCCCGCCTGCAAATTCTAAAAAGTTTAACTTATAATCTAAACTGAAGACAACAAGGGCAATCAGGTAGGAAAATGGTATAAGGACAGCCACAAAATATGAAACGAGTTCTTTTTTATCAAAATGAAGATATTTATTAATAAAGAAGTACCTGAAAATTTGATTTACTACACTGATACACAATTTCCCAATTATTACCGAAACAGGATCGAAACCTAAATAAAGCAATAAATAAGCTAACGGTAGTACTAACATATTAATGATGGTTAGTACAATATTATATTCTTTTATACTCCCAATAGCTTGTGCAGACATCCAAAAAGGCCCAGACAGTGAGTCTATTAAAGAAATCAGGATGACAAACTGTACAAACCTTACCACATAGGGAGGAAGCGAATCACCGAGCCATAGCGTCAAAATATAATTCGAAAAAAAAAGAACAGGAGCTGATAATAATGCCATTAAAAAAAAGGAATATTTTGAAGTATTTAATACCATTTTCTTATGTGCATCTAATTCTTTTCGGGCGTAGGATTGTATAAGTTGTGGTCTGAAAGCAGTCTGAAAATTAGACACAAATGAGTACACTGCATTATTAACCTGAATAGCAATACCCATTGAAGCATTAACCAAAACACCTACAAATATATTCAAAATCATATTTAGCCCTTCAGTTGCACCTATTGCAGCCACCTGCCCCATAAGCATCCAGCTGGAAAAAGTAACTAATTCTTTAAACAAAGCCTTATCTTTAAAGTTATGATATTCAACTTCTTTTTTAAATATTTTGTGACAATATATATAATAAATAAAATTAATCATAACAATAACTAATGCAATCAACAAACTATACAACACCAAATAATCATATATTGGAAAATAAATTAGTATGCCAACCACAGCCAGTTTAGACAAACTTTCAAAAATGCCCAGAATCGCAAAAAAAGAAAATTTTTCATGCGCAAGTATCATGGCATTATACGGAACTTGTAACACTCCAAATACGGTTGTAATAGTTGAGATCTGGTATACTACATTTGCAGCATACATACGATTATCCGGTATATTTAATTTGCAGTTTAAAAACCAAAGACCAACAGTTTCAGAAAGAATAACTATTACAATTGAAATAACCAGATGAACATTAAGACTTGTAGAGAAAACTTTTCTTATATCCTCCAATACGCTAGATGTAAACGCTATATTTATATAGCGCTGCGTGGTAGAAGACATGGCTGCATTTAAAAAAGAAAACATTACCACTACCCCGCCTACTAGGTTATATATACCAAAATTTTCAACACCTAGTACTCGCAAAACAATCCTCGAAGTATAAAGAGATATTACCAAGGAAAGGAACATCCTGAAATAAAGGAAAAGTGTATTCTTTGCTAAAGCTTTATTTGACATTTTTTGTTATAAAAATAGTTTTTTGACCCAAGAGTCTGAATTACTTTCAATATATTTATTTGAGTGTACTTATTTTAGTTGTAAAAATATTGGAAGTATTATTTTTCAAAATATCATCTTCTAAAATTTTAACAAAAATAATGTTTCCTTCCGGAGCTCTTAAGCGATCATACACTATGTTCAACAATCCAGGAGATGTTTCAATCATATCAGGATAACTTACACCATGATAATCACCTGTATCTGTATTAACAAGTACTTTATAATTATCTATCACTACTTTATAAGGCCAAGTAACACCATCATCTTCAGAAAGGCAAACAGTCATTTTAGACCTAAGATAGTCATTATTAAAAATAAGTATTAATCGTCCAGAATTTAATTTACCTAAATAAAATCGGGAATATGTAGTAGCGCCGACAGCTGTAAATCTCTTGCTATCCTCCCATACATTTCCATCACTGCTTTTTGAGTAATAAATTCCATCTTTAGTCCTAATCATTCCCAAATAAGTATTATCTTTAAGCTGAACAATCATATGTTCATAAATCCCACTCACAGAAACAGGCACAGGAATTGCTCCCACTTTTGTAAAATTAGTTAAGCTTTTAGCTCCATAGTTTGCCTTGTATATAAAAGGTCTATGCAATTCAGGATCCCCTTCATACCATCTAGCAATAGGAAAAATAACTTGATCCGAGATATCAGAATAGAACAATTTGTTTAACATAATCCCTTCTGCGATTCTTCGAGGCGGGGTATAGTTAATTTTAGTACCATCATCTGATAAATCAATCTTAGAATACCAACTTATAGTCCATTCCTTAACGCCTTTTTTCTTTACGTATTTACCCCAATACATATAAAGATTACCAAATTTATCATTGAAAAAATTTGCCTCATTCATCTTTGTAGAGTCTTCAGGAGTAACCGATAATATTAATTTGTTATCGCTCCAACTTATTCCATTATCTCTGCTTACCGAAACGGTCAGGTAATTAAGATCACATTCTCCAGGACATGATCCAGCTAAAAAAGCTACATATAAATTACCGAATTTATCTTTACCAATTGAGGGTACACCTTGCCACTTTCTTGTAGATAAAAGAAACTTAGGATTATCACTCTGATTCTGCAATATCTCCCCCTCACCATATAAGTCAGAATTAGGAACATGATCTTTTGGAAATAAGGTAAAAGCTTCTTCCGTTGGAGATTTGTTATTATCTATTGGAGGCTTCTCAGAAAAAGAATCTTTTTCTGAGCTACAATAAGTAAAAATAAATATCAAAAATAAATATAGAAAAGTAAAGTAGTTCTTTTTCATAAATTTTTTTTATATAATAAAAAATTGGTTATTTAGTGATTGTTTAGAGTAAAATGGTCTATTAAATAATTAAATATTCGAAAACATCTGGATGTATCTTTTAGATTTCGAAATCAATAATTCATTATTATATCCAAGGAAAGCAATATTATTTACCTCTGCAGCTTCTAAATCATTAAGGGAATCTCCAATAAGACAAGTTTCATCATTTGTATATTTATTTGCGATTAATAAATCTTTTACTAGCTCTTTTTTGGATGTAGGAGAACCATGAATTGAAATAAAATATTTTGACAACCCCAGACTTTCACAAATATACCTCAACTCATTTCCATCCGATCCTGAAACAATATGCATATTATATTTTTTATGGTTTTCTTTTATAAAGTTTGTAGAATCTTGAATTAATAAATTTTTATCCAAAAGATTCTTTAGCATTATAACAGAAAACTCTTCAGCCAATATTTGAATTTGATCTTTAGTTATAGGCTCCTTTCTTATTTCTTCAAAAAAATATCTAAACTTATTATAACGAGATAATCCTCCGTTTTTACGATGATAATCCATCAAAAGATCAACCTGGTCCTCAGGATAGCTTTGTAAAACGATTTCGAATCCTTTATCACGAACCGGCATAGAGTCCATTATAACACCATCAAAATCCCAGAGAATTGTTTTAAACTTTTCCATTCAAATGTTTGTATATTAATTCTGCTAATTCAAAATCATCTTCCCAATCAACATCAAATGATTTATATCCTGATTGTTCCATTAAAAAAGGTTTTTTTCCAATTCTATCCTGATTATCTATATAAACATTTCGTGATGCGATAAAAAAAGCACTATCAATTTCATACAACGGCATTAAATCCTGAGTTCTTGGCCATTTAATTTCTGACATTCTATTGATTAGATCATTTTTTTCTTTTGACCATAAAAAATTTTGAAGGGTTTTAACACTCATTAAAGAATCATTCCCCTCTTTTAATGTTTTAAAATATGTTTCAATTGCACTATCATAATCTTCTCCTGTTACAAATGGTGAAGTAACGTGAGTCCATAAAAGATGAGGCATAGAGCAAATTGCAGGCACATATTTAACTAAATCAAGAAGATTAGTGCTACTTAATGCAAGATGATCCGGCCTTTCAATAATTTTCAGTCTTTTTTCTTCTTTAGAAAGTTTTTTTCCATAATCTAAAGATGCTTCATCATTCGAAGATAAAATTATTTCATCTACTAATTTTGTTTGTAGAAGCTGATTTAATTTAACTTCTAATAATCCATTAGCAACATTAGCAAATATTCTAGTATTTTTATTTGCTACTCTCTCACTCCCTTTTCTTGTAGGCAAAAAAACACTTACTCCTTCCATATTTATTTGTATAGTTCAGAATAAACAGATTCTTGTTGTAAACTCTTATATTTTGTAGGTGTAAAAGATTTTAAACTAAAATTATTTTTTGAAAAATTCTTAAACAAATATTCATTCTCATTAAACAGCTCTAATTTATGCTGTGTAATTTCGCCATTATATCCATCGTAACCACAAAATATCAATTCTTCAACATTCATTTCTTTCGTTAGCTGAAGAACTAAAGCTGTAATAGAGTTTTTATATATTTCTGTTACGTTAATTTCGGAAAGTTGAAAAGAGCTTGATTTAAAGTTAACGGGTATGTAAGTTCCCATTGTTCTTGGAAAAGGCGGCAAGATTGCAATCCTATTCTTTGGAACAGAATTAAAAACTTTTTCCAACCTATGTCCTTCATTTCCAGCTAAACAATGAAATTGTTTATTATCACACTCATTTAAATAACTTACATTCCTTGAACTTGAATGTATTATAACCATATTAGGATTCAATGATAAATAATTTTTAATACCATCTATATGTTCTCTAACACTATCACCTCCTCCTACTATTAAAGCTTTTTTAAATATTTCGCTTGGATGATATTCATTTAATATTTCATTATCTTGTATTCCCTTTGACTGATTACTTAATGCTCTAATTATACTATTATACGAATAGTATCTTTTCCCTACCCAATCCATAACATCTTTCTGAGGAAGAGAATTTGCTCCTGAAACCATATATGGCAAATTAGTACCCCATTCGTATTCTTTTTGCAATTCTGTAAAAGCATCTGTAACTGAAGAAAGCGAATTAAAATCTACCTCTAAATTATTTCTCTGGTTTAATGCTGTAAGCAAAAGTTCAGTTTTTAAATTACCTGCCCCTCTACCCATTCCCGTAACTGTAGCATCTACCATATCAACTCCACACTCAATTGCTGTCAACGTATTAATAAGTGCGAGCTCTAAATTATTATGTCCATGAAAACCAATTTTGGTCGCCATTTGAGCTCGTACTAAGGCAAAAATTTCTTTAACATCTTCAGGATAAACACCTCCATAAGAATCGACCATATAAAAATAATCAGCAAGCCCGTCAACATGCTTTAAATTGGATAAAAATTCTGGAAGTTTCTTCCATTTGGACATATACATTACATTAAACCCTAACTCAAACCCCATTGCTTTAACTTTTTTAGCCAAAGCAATAGCTCGCATCAAATTATTGGGATCTATTGCTATTCTTACCATGGTAATAATTCCAAGACAGGGGTTCAACAATTCTTCGACAACATCTTCTCTTACATCTTTCTCATCCAGAATAATAACCAGTTTTTTATTTGTTAAGCTAGCTATTTTTGCCAAAACAAAATCTGGACAATAAAAATATTCCCCATAGTATCCAGATAATTTGGGGCTTCTATAACCAACTTCTAAATACTCAATCGGTAAATTATTTATAGCGGTAAAATATGTTTCAACTAATTGCTTATCAAAATCCCAATTAGTATAGTAACCTCCATCACGTAAAGTACAGTCTAATATTTTCATATTTTTAAATTTTTAAATTTTATAACTTCAAAATAAAGCATGAATTAGAATAATGACAATTAATTAGAAAAAATACTCCAAATAATTCAAAGTTCTATAATAGTTTTTTTTACTGTTTTTTTAAAACAATTTTAAATCACTTGATACCATCTCTTTTACCAAAGCTACTAAATCGTATTGAGGCTCCCAGCCCAGTTGCGTTTTAGATTTTGTAGGATCTCCAATAAGAAGATCTACTTCTGTAGGACGATAATACTCCGGATCTACACGCACTACTACTTTCCCTATTTCTAATTGATACAAAGGATCATTACAAGCTGCAATTTTAGCTGTTTCACTTTCATTTTCTCCTTCAAAAGTTAACTCTATTCCTATTTGTGCAAAAGACATGATCACAAAATCTCTAATATAGGTAGTCACACCTGTTGCTATTACATAATCTTCCGGCACATCTTGCTGTAAAATTCTCCACATCGCTTCAACATAATCCTTTGCATGTCCCCAATCTCTTTGTGAGTTTAGGTTACCCAAGTAAAGACATTCTTGTTTTCCTTTTGCAATAGCTGCCGTTGCCATAGTAATTTTTCGTGTAACAAAAGTTTCACCACGTCTCGGTGACTCATGATTAAACAAAATACCATTACAAGCAAACATATCATAAGCTTCCCTGTAATTTTTCGTTATCCAAAAGCCATAAATTTTAGCCGCACCGTAAGGAGAACGCGGGTAAAAGGGTGAGTTTTCATCATAAAAACCTTTTTCGTTTTTATTTTCTGCTAAACCTCCATAAAGCTCTGAAGTTGATGCTTGATAAACTCTCGTCTTTTTGGTTAAACCCAATATTCTTACCGCTTCTAAAATTCGTAAAGTTCCCAATCCATCTACATTTGCAACATATTCAGGTGAATCAAAAGATACCTTTACATGAGACATCGCTCCTAAATTATAAATCTCATCAGGCTGTACTTCCTGAATTATTCTAATGATATTGGTTGAATCAGTCAAATCTCCATAATGCAACTTAAAATTAACATGTACCTCATGCTGATCTTGATAGATATGATCAATTCGTTGCGTATTAAAAGAAGATGCACGTCTTTTAACTCCGTGTACCTGATATCCTTTTTCTAATAATAATTCGGCTAAATACGATCCGTCCTGACCTGTAATTCCTGTTACTAATGCTATTTTTTGTTTGCTCATTGCTTTTGAGTTTTTATTTTTTATTTTTTTAAGATCTGATTAGTAAAAATATTTTAACTTTATTCTGCTAATCCAATAGAGAAAGAATCAACTAATAGCTACTACGATTTCTTATTGCGCTACAATTTAACTTCTTTAAAATTTTCAATATTCTGCAAAAACCAATCATAGGTTTTTTGAATTCCTTCTTCAAGATCAACCTTATGTTTCCAGCCTAATTCATGCATTTTTGAAACATCCATTAACTTTCTAGGTGTTCCATCTGGTTTACTCGAATCCCAGATAATTTTACCTTTATGTCCTGTAATCTGCTGAATAGTTTCTGCTAATTGTTTAATTGTCAGATCTTCTCCAGTTCCTACATTATATAAATACTCAGGCAGTTTATTCTCTAATGCAAAAATAACTGCTTTTGCCATATCATCAACAAACAAAAATTCACGCATTGGAGTACCACTGCCCCAAAGCGTTACAGGAGCATTATTATTTTCTTTTGCCTCATGAAATTTACGGATCATAGCAGGTAAAACATGCGAAGTATTTAAGTCGAAATTATCGTATGTGCCATACAAATTTGTAGGCATTAAGCTGACATAATCTTTACCAAATTGTTTCCTGATTGCTTGACAGGTTTTAACCCCAGTAATTTTTGCTATGGCATACCATTCATTAGTTGGCTCAAGTGTATCAGTAAGCAGATAATCTTCTTTTAAAGGCTGAGGAGCCAATTTTGGATATATACAAGAACTCCCTAAGAAAATAAATTTCTCTACTCCGTTTTGCAAAGCTGAATCAATCAGATTGTTCTGTATTTGCATATTTTCCATAATAAATTGATATGGATAATCATTATTTGCCAAAATTCCGCCCACTCTTGCAGCTGCGTCAATTATAACATCAGGATTTTCCTTTGCAATAAAATCACGAACTGCTTTTTGATCTCTAAGATCTAATTCTTTACTAGAAGCTCCTATTAAATTATTAAATCCGCTATTAAGTAATGTTCGCCAAATAGCACTGCCAACCATTCCGTTGTGTCCAGCAATATAAATCTTATTTTTTTTGTCCATCTATTTAACTTTATTTAACTCAATTAAATCCTTAACAACCCAACTCTTTCGTCAAATGGACTAAAAGTGATTCCAATTTTCATAACTTTTGATTGACTTTCTCTCAACATAGTACACAGCTTCGCCTTTCAAACTCCCATTTTAGAGCTGAATAATTTTATCAATCGGCTGTAAATATACAGACATTATGGTGCTTTTAACAAGCCCTTCTATGAAAAAAAAATGAAAAAACATAAATACCCTAAAAACCAAGTTATTATTAATAATAATCATTTTTAAAACATAAAAAAAAATAAATATAGCAAAAATCATTCTGCGACTATTTATCATTTATGCATAAAATAGAGTGAAAATATTCGAAATCAGCTTATTATAAACAAATTAATTACCCTTCACATCTATAAAATTGTTTTCAATGAATAGAGTTTGTTACACTTTTTCAATTTTACTTGTCAAATCTCAGGATTCACTAGAAACTATTTCCTTAACTTTGTGGCATGTTTACACTTTTCAAATCAAAACCTACTCTCAAGGATCTCATACCTGATAATCATGTCGATATTCATTCCCATCTTTTGCCCGGAATCGATGATGGCGCAAAAACTTTTGAAGACAGTTTAAGGCTTACGCAAAAACTTCTAAGCTTTGGTTTCACTCAATTTATAACAACACCTCATATCATTCAACATGTTTGGGATAATACCCTTGAACAAATTCTAGCCAACAAAGCGAATACTGTAAAAGAACTAGAGAAAAACAGCATAAATATCCCTTTCTGTGCTGCAGCTGAATATCTTATGGACGACCAATTTGTCCGTTTATTCCAATCTGGAGAATTATTAACTCTAAAAGATAATTATGTTCTTGTAGAAATGTCTTACATCAACCCGCCTATTCATTTGTACAACATTCTTTTTGACCTCAAGATAGCAGGCTACATACCCGTTTTAGCTCATCCAGAGCGTTATTTATTCTACCATAATAATTTTAACGAATATGTAAAACTAAAAAAAGCAGGCTGCCTGTTTCAACTCAATTTATTGTCAACAGTAGGATATTATGGAAACAGCATTACCAAAATTGCCGAAAACCTTTTGAAGAAAGGTATGTATGATTTTGTAGGGTCTGATGTGCATCACAATAATCATCTGGCCGCTTTTCAGCTAAAAGTACAGCTAAAAGATTTGTTGCCATTAAAAGAAATTATTTCTAATAACCAATTTTTCAAAATAGAATAAGGCGGTTCAAAAAACAACTACAAAAATAAAAACGCTTATAACGAATGTTTAAAAATCGTGTTATAAGCGTTTTTTTTTGTCTGAAAAATGACGCTATCAAAATAAGCGATGTTTTTCAGTGTCCTCTTTATAAATCCTTATCCTTTTTAAACTGCAAAAAAGTATTTTCGACAAATTACTATTTTTTATTTTGCAGCAGGAATAATATCAATTATCACAGTACGGTTATAAAAACGTTCTTCAGGAAATTTATTTTCAAAAGGAGATGCACTTTCATCTTCTCCAAAACCATGCACTTCAAATTTAACATCTTTTCTGCCTGCTTGTGATAATGCTTTCTCCATGATGTTTTTTACTTCATTGGCTCTATCCAAAGATAAATTTAGATTATACGATTCTTCTCCAATAATATCTGTGTGACCATGAATAATAACTACTCCATCTTGAGGTATTTTAGGCGTAACAACCTCAGTTAAATATTTATCATACATAGCAATTGCTTTTGATTTATTAAATTCAAAAATTATGCTGTATCTAAGTCCTTCATCTGTTTTAGAGGGAGTCCAAAGTACCATATGAGCTGTAGTTTCTTTTACTGCTATTTTACCGCTTTTGGTCTGACCTATCATTTTTACTTTGTAATCACCTTCTGCACGTGTTCCCATAATATTTTTTCCTGGAATACTTACTTGTTCTTGTGTATAAGGACCAAAAGTTTTCATCTGTCCAGCTGGATCTGTAGTTTCCAAAGACCATGATGAATAAGCTTCACCTGAGCCAGTTGCATCAACAGTAACATAACTATCTATTGGTGCCTCTTGAACAGCAGTAAATTCTAATGGTCGCAATGGAGCATCTGGACCGCTTTGAAATTCCATCAATAATTCAGGCGAATTACTTTCTATAGAAACTCTGCGGTCTCCTTCGCGAAGCAATTCTAATTCTTTTGTTCCTCCTGGCTGCTCCGATGGAATATTTGGTTTTAATTGCCCTTTAGTAGTTATTCTTGCAGCATTTATTTCGAATACATTAACCAAGTGAGTCTTGATAGATTCGGCCATCAAAGCACCATCTTCCGATCCTTTTTCTGATGAACCTACAAGAGTAATCGATGTTGAAGGATTTTTTACCATTCGATCACCAAGAATGTTAATTACATTATAATATACTGTCATTTGTCTTGCAGAACGACCAGATGGATTTACAACTGCTGTAGCTGCAATCTGATCTTCATTAAAATCTTTTACCTGATCTTTTTGCAACAATTTGTAACGGCTTGGTATTTGATTAGATCCTAAATCATAAAAAACATAATTTCGCAATGGAAATGTTTCTCTTACACTGCGCTCACCCGGAATGTTCTTAGGCGCATATACTGAAAACTGCACTTGAAGCTCTACTGCTTCGGTAACCACAATTTCACTTCCTTGTCCAAATTTAAGTGCTACACCTGCTCTAACTGTGGTTAAATTCCAAGTTTCTACAGAGCGTGGATTTTGTCCAAAATACGGATGAAAAGCCACAAAAGGAGATAAAACAAATTGTATTTTATGACTTTGTGAGGATAATGGAATATCGTAACCTGCTCCTATCTGCATAGAAATAAGCGTTTGATCTATTGCATCAAAATCTCCTTCAACACTGGGTGTTGGCTCTTGATTTGGATAAGCAGGATTTATTCCCAACGAATATTTAAATGATTTATCCATATTGAAAGCCAAACGCGGACCGCCATACAAATAAAAATTAGATTTGAAAGGTGCAAAACGAACACTTGGCTCTACAGTAACATAACTTAAATCTGTAGACAGATCTGCTGGACAGTCACAAGGGCTGATTACCTGATCAAAAGAACCTTTTCGGCTGTCATAACCAGCCTGAAACATAAATCCCCATCTTGTATCAGGTTTATGAAATTCAATAAGCGGAGCCAAATAAAGTCCTACTCCATCTCCATCATGAAACGTAACTGGCGGAGTTAAACTCGAATTAAGCTGGTGTGTCGAACCACGATAAAAATTAAAGTTGGCACCACCTGCAACACCAAAAAACCAAGAAGGTTTTGTATACTTAATTTCCTGAGCCTGAACTGGATTTTGAATGCATAACAATAACAAAGTCAACAGCAGAAGACTTCTTAAGGTTAGATTATTGGAAGTCCATGCCATACATAGATCCTTTTTAAAATTAATTTTAGCTTTCATTTTATAAATATTTTCTTGTTAAATTTTTCTTGAGATAAATCCCGTCCGAAAACGGGATATACTGTTTATCAGCACTATTGTTTTATGGTACATTAATCGTAGTATTTACCATTGTCACTGATGCTACTAATGATATTGCTCTTCCATTAAGCACCGTTTGAACTGCATTCCCAGGAGTAGAAAAAGTAACACCCGAAGTCGCAATAATAGTTCCAACCATTGTACCGCCGCCGGCACCATTAATAGTTGCAGAACTGCCTACATACCAAAACACATTTTTGGCTAATGCACCATTCTTTAGTATTACGCTTTTAGCGCCTGTAGGACCTGCGATTCCAACTGTCAGACCTGCCGCAGTTTGAAAAACCCAAGTAGCATTTGGATCACCTTTTGCATCCAGAGTAAGATCTCCATTACTGATTTTGAAAGTACCGCTTGCTGATTTATAAACACCCGGAGCTAATGTTAATCCGCCTAATTCGCCTGCATTTGGATCTGATCCTCCCGGTTTTGAAGCTGGTGAAATACTCAAATAGGCTGCCGTTGCATCAAGCTGTCCTTGTTGTGCTACTGCAAATGAAGTAGCATTTCCCGGAGCTGGAGGTGCGGCAAATATGCTTCCTGTCACATTTCCAACATTTAGAGGCGTCTCGGTATAAATCCCAACACTGTCATGAAACCCAGTAATAAGCGTTGAAGCAGCAGTAGTCGCGATGCTTCCGTTATTGATTACCGTATTTAACCCTTGATTTGTTATTCCCGCATTTCCGCCAAAAGCTCCAAATACAGCAGCAGTACCCAGATTAACGATTATTGGAGCAGGAGGAGTCAATATAGTAGTAAACTTCCAAACATAGTCACTAGCCAAAGCAGTCCCAACAACGTTTTTAGCTCCATTTGTAATTGTAGCGGTATAAACTGTACCAACTACAAGTGAATTTGTTGGATTAAAGGAAGCTGTAGTACCTGTATATGAAACAGTTCCCGGAATTGTTACCGTTCCTTGTTTCAAAGTAAATGTCGCCGTATTGATTGTAGCAGCATCCATTATGGTACTAAAATCAGCGGTAACAGTTTGATTTAAAGCTACGCCAACAGCATTATTATTAGGGTCTGTTGTAGTTACTGTCGGCACAACATCTGTTGTGAAAGTCCAAGTATAATCTGCTGACATTGCGGCATCCAATGAGTTTTTAGCATCCTTAGTTATAGTTACTGTATAAACTTTATTAGCCAATAAAGGATTCGTTGGAACAAAAGAAACTGTCAACCCAGTATAGGTAATTGTTCCCGCTACAGCATTCACTCCCTGGCTAACTTTAAAAGTAGTCCCATTTAAAGTTGATGGATTCATAGCCATATTGAATGTAGCCGAAATTGTTTTATCGAACTTCACAGCAACGGCATTATTAATAGGATCTGTTGTAATCACGACAGGTCTTAGAATCGTACCTGTTGAAAATGCCCATACATGCTCAACCTGCAAAAAATTACCCATTAAGTCCTTTGCTTTTGTAGAAATTCTAGCTGTATAGGTGGTATTCTCTGCTAGCGGAAGTGTTGGTTTAAACGATGCTGTTGTACCAGCGTAAGTAACCGTTCCTGCTACTGGCGAAGCTCCAACAACTGTAAATGTGGCTGAATTAATCGAACTCGGATCCATTTCCTCGTTGAATACAGCGGAAATAGTCTGCCCCACTGGTACATTTACTGCATTAGCTACGGGAATTGTAGACGCTACCACTGGACACACACCTATGACTTCTTCATAATCATCACTTGCGCAGCCAGAAATTAGTCCAAAACATAGTATCGAAAAAGTGAATAGTAAAATTTTAGCTTTCATTTTATTTTGCTTTAAGAGTTAATTGTTTTTATCGAACAAAGGTGACCTTGCTATCTTCTGAAAACATTATACAATTCCAAGCAAGTTTTGCATCATTCACACTTTTTGCATTTTAAAACAAATGAAAATTAATTAATTATCAATAATTTAAGACAAATTTTGAAAATTTTTTAAATATTAATATTCTTTTTTCCTACTTAATTGAAATTCAAAAACACTCGATACTGTAGATTATCGGACTTATGCATATTTAATTGATTTTATGAGAATTAAAAGTAAAACAGACATTGAATTATTATTTTTTCTCAATTAAAAATCAAAAAAGCTGGCGGCAACGATTATAAAAAACTTAATTTGCAAACCCAACTCAAATCTTTATCAAAAAAATTAATGCGATTTTATATTCTATTTTACCTGTTTATTCTTTGCAGCATTCCTAAAGCACAAGCACAACTAAAAGCAATTACTGACCAAACCGACTATCCTTTCTGGATCAATCTGCCCAATCAGGAAATATTAGATAAAAAAGCACCCGTCATTTTATTTTTACACGGAAAAAGTCTGTCGGGAACAAATTTGGATCGGGTAAAACGTTACGGAGTAATTCGGGCAATCGAAACAGGGAAAGAAATTCCTGCTATAGTAATTGCTCCACAAGTAGCTCACGGTGCTTGGAATCCAGACAAGCTTTTACAGCTTTTGGAGTATGTCCAAAACAATTACAATACCGATTTGTCGAGAGTTTATGTATGTGGCATGAGTTTAGGTGGCTACGGAACTTTTGATTTTGCAGGCAAATATCCTGATAAAATAACGGCTGCAGTGGCCATTTGTGGAGGCGGAAATATAAAAGACGCCTACAATCTGACAAAAATTCCTTTGTGGGTTATACACGGAAACAGAGATTATATCGTCCCATTATCAGAATCTAAAAAAATGGTTAAAGCAATCCAGACCTGCAATCCCGATGCCAATGTCACCTTTACGATTGTAAAAGGCGGGAATCACGGTAGTGTGGAGCGTTATTTCAGAGAAGATAAAATCTACGACTGGATGCTGGAAAAAAGTAAATTCATTCCATAAAAAAAGGCAACCTCATCTGGTTGCCTCATTGTTTATTTTAAGATTCCCTTCAGATCATCTAAGCTTACTTTTTTCTGTTCTCCAGAAACTAAATTTTTCAAACTATACTGATTATCATTCATTTCTTCTTCGCCCACGATTACTGCATAAGGAATAAATCGTTTATCGGCATGCTGGAATTGTTTGGCGACTTTGGCATTATCAGGATATAATTCCACTTTTATTCCAGAGGAACGCAATTCTTTGATGGCTTTCATCGAATAAAAAGCTTCTTTCTCTCCATAATTAATGAACAAAGCTTTGGACGTAGAAGTTACCGTTTCTGGGAACAATCCTAACTTTTCGATAACCAAATAAATTCGGTCAAGTCCAAAAGAAATCCCAACGCCGCTCATATTTTTTAATCCAAAAATACCAGTCAAATCATCATAACGGCCACCGCCGCCGATGGAACCCATGGTAACCGTTTTGGGTGCGGCTACTTCAAAAATAGCGCCTGTATAATAATTCAATCCTCTGGCTAGTGTTACATCCAAATCCAAACTGGCGGTTGACAATCCTAAATTGGTAACATTATCGCAGATAAAACGAAGTTCCTCAACTCCCTTTAATCCTTCGGCTGATGAAGAAAGTAAAACAGAAAGTTTTTCTATTTTCTCCGAGATTGTTCCCGTGAAATTGAATAACGGCTGTACTTTGACAATCGCCTCCTCGGCAATTCCTTTTTCAATCATTTCTTTCTTTACACCGTCCTCGCCTATTTTGTCCAGTTTGTCTAAAGCGACCGTAAAGTCAATCAATTTATCGGATGCACCGATTACTTCGGCAATCCCGGAAAGTATTTTTCGATTATTGATTTTAATCGTTACGCCTGCCAAACCTAATGCCATAAAAACGGAATCGTACAATTGCACCAATTCTACTTCCTGCCAAAGGGATTTTGACCCTACCACATCGGCATCACATTGAAAAAATTCTCTGAAACGCCCTTTCTGCGGACGGTCAGCACGCCAAACAGGCTGGATTTGGTATCTCTTGAACGGAAATTCAATTTCATTTTGGTGCTGCACTACGTAACGCGCAAACGGAACGGTTAAATCGTAACGCAACGCTTTCTCAGAAATGCTGGATGTTAATCTAGTACTGTCTTTGGCTTCCAAATATGTTTCATTGGCTTTAGCCAAAAAATCTCCCGAATTCAATATTTTAAAAATCAATCGGTCGCCTTCTTCTCCGTATTTCCCCATCAAGGTTTCGGAGTTTTCGAATGAGGGGGTTTCTATAGGCTGGAATCCAAATTTCTCAAAATTGCTTTTTATAATTTGGATAATGTATTGTCTTTTTGCCACCTCAGCAGGTGAAAAATCTCTGGTTCCTTTTGGAATGCTCGGTTTTGAAGCCATTTATTTAGATTATTAGATTCTTGGATTTTTAGATTATTAGATTCAAGTAAAACTTTTTTAATCGAAAACATAATTCTCTAATCACTCTGCAAATATCTTACTTTTAAAATAATTCCGTTTGAAAAATTTGTGATTTAATTTAATGCTTCTTTACTAACGGAATGCCCTAGCCCAGATGGAAGCAAATATCCTTTTATGCCGGGGTTCGGCATAAAAGATATTGCGGACAGCTGGAATAAGCTCCTTAAAAAAATTAGCAGAATTTCTCAAATACTTGTTGTAACAAAAATTGTGTTTTCGTGTCAAACTACCATGATGCTAAAATTATTTAAAGAAAATATCCGAATCGCTTTGGGTTCTATCCGAACTCAATTGCTGCGAACTACTTTGACGGTGCTGATTATTGCCATTGGCATAACGGCGCTGGTTGGAATCCTGACCGTTGTGGCGGCACTGGGCAACACGCTATCATCTGACTTTGCTTCGATGGGAGCCAATACGTTTAACATTAATCAATACGAAAACACCTCTCGACGTCGTGGTGGCGGGGAACGCGAAGTTATAAACCCTATCATTTCCTATCCAGAAGCGGTGGCTTTCAAAAACAAATACAATTACCCAATGACCGAAACGTCATTGTCGTTTACAGCCACATCAACCGCCGAAGTAAAATATGAAGCCTTAAAAACAGATCCTGAAATAAGTGTTCTAGGTGTTGACGATTATTTTTTAAGCAACTCGGGGCTGGAAGCCGATTTGGGTAGAAATTTTACCAATTTTGACATTTCTAATAACGCCTATGTTTGTGTAATAGGTTCTGATTTTAAAAAAGGACTTCTGAAAGATGTTAACCCAGTAGGCAAAACGATTTCGATAAGAGGTGCCAAATTTAAAGTAATCGGAGTTCTAAAAGAGAAAGGTTCTACTTTTGGGAACAGTCAGGATTTAAGGGTTTTAATTCCTATACAAATAGCGCGCTCCTTATTTACCGCTCCTAATATTAACTATTCGGTGAGCGTCATGGTTGGCAAAAAAGAATTATTAAGTCCTGCTACCGACTACGCTATTAGTGCTATGCGTAAAATTCGAAAATTAAATCCTGTAAAAGACAATAATTTTGGCGTAGTGCGAAGCGATGATTTAATCAATAAAATATTGAGTATTTCTGAATATTTAAATATGGCTGCTTGGCTCATCGGGATTATTACGATCTTGGGATCATCTATCGCTTTGATGAATATTATGATTGTTTCGGTAACGGAACGCACTCGAGAAATTGGGGTCCGAAAAGCTTTGGGTGCCAAAAAAACGACTATTGCCTTTCAGTTTTTTATTGAGACACTGCTCATTGGTCAAATAGGTGGTTTTGTCGGAATTATTTTTGGAATCTTAATTGGTTTTGGAATTTCGAGCTTAATGAACTTTGCCTTTGTAATTCCTTGGGGAGCCATCATAGCCGCTTTTATAACCAGTTTTATTGTTGCTGTTGTATCCGGATTATATCCTTCGGTAAAATCGGCAAATCTGGATCCTATTGAGGCGCTGCGTTACGAGTAGGTTTCTGTTTTCGTCAAATAATTTGGGCGTGACCACATTAAGAAAAGGATTGCCTTTTTTTATTTTCACGCAGATTTCGCAGATTTACGCAGATAAATGAGAAAGAAATCTGTCGAAACTGCTAAATCTGTGTGCTATTTTTTTTTAATTTTTCTCTTAACTTAAAGGCATTGACTTCTATCCCTCACGCAGTTCCTGGAAATCGAAATCATTAGTTTATAAAACAGGTTTTCCAAAATAATATTTCTATAAAATCAAGATATGAGTTTTTTTATAAAGAAAGTTTTTGATTGGATATTTATAACTGAGTATGAGTATACATTTATAAAGAGGAGAAATCCTGCTTTTATGGCGATAAAATTCATATCATTTATTTATACAAATTTCATACTCTTAGGTATTCATATACTTTTTTATTTTCTTGAGATAAAATCCGTTGAGCCGTACTGGTTTATACTCACATACATATTTGTATATATAATAATGTACATTTACTATTTCACTTTCAACAATAAGGAAAACATTAAAATTCATTCAAATAAAAAGGATATCGTTTTTTTAAATTTTATTTTCATTTTATCAGTGTTTTTAAATTTTTACGCTTACTATTATTTAATAGAGAATATTGGTTAATAATAAATTGATAGTGAATCTAAAAACTTTAATTACTTAGGCTCTCCAAGAACCATCCTCTCATTCCCATAAATATCTTTTCTCAATTCAATATTCTTAAAATCCATTCCTTCTAACAAATCAATCATTTCCTTTCCTAAATATTGATTGATTTCAAAATACAGCTGCCCTGAATTTGATAAATTCTTTTGAGCCAATTCAGCTATTTTTCTATAAAAAATCAAGGCATCATCGTCCTCAACAAAAAGCGCCAAATGAGGTTCATTGTCCAAAACATTTTTCTTTATTTCCTCTTTTTCTAAATTACGAACATACGGCGGATTCGAAACAATAATATCAAACTCTTGTCCTAAATCCAGTGTTTCAAGAATATTTTGGGATATAAAAGCAACTTCTACTTCATTACGTTCGGCATTTTTTTTGGCAGTTGACAACGCTTTTTCAGAAACATCAATTGCAAAAATCTGGGCATTCGGAAAATTCTTTGCCAACGAAATAGCAATGCATCCGCTTCCTGTACCGATGTCCAGAATTTTTAGATTTTTAGATCTTTCACTTTTTCGAATATTGAAAACAATCCAATCTACTAATTCCTCGGTCTCTGGTCTTGGAATCAAAACATTTTCATTGACTTCAAAATCCAATCCATAAAAACTCGTTTTTCCTAACAAATACTGAATCGGAATTTCCAATTTTAATTGTTCCAAAATAGAATTCCAAACCGTAATTTCATCTTCTGAAAAAAATAAATCGGGATGCAAAGCCAAATCAATCCTTTTCAATTGTTGCTTTTCTTCCAATATCAAATAGAAAAAACTCTCGGCTTCTCCTTCTCCATAAATCGAAGCAAGTGCTTCAATAAATTGGATTCTGTATTCTTTTATTTTCATGTTTTTTATTTCCAAATAGGAATGTTTTTTATTTTTTCAGCTTTCAGTTGTAAATCTGAAATGCTTCGCCAGTTCGCTGTCGCTTGGGTCAAATATCGTTAATCAAAAATCTAAAATCATAATTCCTTCAGCATCCAAACTGGACAACTGATATGCCCAGTACTTCCCATTGGAGAACAAATATTTTCGAAGCCTGTTTTTTTATACAATTTTTGAGCATCTAGCATAAAAGGCATCGTTTCCAAATAACATTTTTCAAAACCGAAATCGCGGGCACTTTGCAGACATAGTTCCATCATTTGGCTTCCAATTCCCTTTCCTCGGGTTTCTGGCAGGAAATACATTTTTTGCAGTTCACAATAAGTCTCGACCTCGTTTGCCAGCGGTGCCACTCCTGCTCCACCTATAATTCGTCCATCACTTTCCACCACATAATAAACAGATCTTGGCTTACTATATTCTTCAAACATCAAATCAAGATATGGATCTTCATAGGCTGTTCCTACTTTCGGGATATTCAATTCATCAAAAACATCCCGTATCAGCTGAGCAACCGCCTGATTGTCTTCTTTTTCTATTTTTCTAATAATCCAATTATTCATAAAAACTCCCTATTATTAATTCTGCAAACAAAAATAGCCATTGTAAATGGTAAAACATCCTAAGTTTTGAAACTAAATCCTAATCTCAAAATTACTACTTTTGCAAGGTGAAGATACATGAAAAATACATAAGCCGCTGCATAGCTTTGGCCAAAAACGGACTAGGAACAACCTATCCCAATCCCATGGTGGGAAGCGTCATTGTTTATGAAGGCAAAATTATAGGCGAAGGCTGGCACAAAAAAGCAGGCGGACCCCATGCCGAAGTTAATGCCGTAAATTCGGTACAGGATAAATCGCTGCTAAAAAAAGCTACTATCTACGTGAGTCTGGAACCGTGCAGTCATTTTGGAAAAACACCTCCCTGCTGCGATTTGATCATAAAAAATAAAATCCCAAATGTCGTAATTGGTACTGTAGATCCAAATATCATGGTCGCTGGAAATGGCATCAAAAAATTAATTGAAGCGGGTGTTCATGTTACAGTTGGAATCCTGGAAGACGAATGCAACGAACTCAACAAGCGATTTTTTACTTTTCATCAAAAGAAAAGACCCTATATCATTTTAAAATGGGCACAGAGCCAAGATGGCTATATTGCGCCTCTTGAAAAACTGGAGAAAAAACCAGTTTGGATCACCAATACCTATTCCCGACAATTGGTTCACAAATGGCGTACTGAAGAACAAGCTATTTTGGTGGGGACACAAACTGTTATCGATGACAATCCAAAACTGAATGCCAGAGATTGGCATGGAAACAATCCAGTGCGAATAATATTAGATCAAAACAATCGTATTCCAAAAGAAAGTGAAATTTTTGACAATCAGACAAAAACAATCGTTTTTACTGATTCCAAAAATACTATTCCCGAAGAAAACACTACCTTTGAAAGAATAGATTTTAAACAAAATATAGCCGCGCAAATTGTTGATTCGTTATACATTCATAATATTCAATCGGTAATTATAGAAGGAGGACTTCGAACTTTACAGACCTTTATCGATGCTAATCTTTGGGATGAAGCTCGAATTTTTACAGGAAAAACAACTTTGGGCAAAGGAATTCAAGCTCCTTTACTGCCAAAAACAAATTCTGAAAAACACTTAATTGAAAAGGACGAACTTACAATACTAAAAAACCATGATTAATGCTATCATTTTTGATTTTGGAGATGTGTTTATTAATTTAGATAAACAAGCAACCTTAGATGGTTTAAAGAATCTTGGCATATCCCAATGGAACGAAGATTTAAACCAATTGAACCTGCAATATGAAGTTGGATCCATTTCGGGAGAAGATTTTTTGTCTGGAATTCAAAAACACACTAATAACGCTTCTATCGAAGATATTCGTGAAGCTTGGAATTCTATATTAGCAGACTTCCCATTATACCGTTTGGAATTTCTTCAAATGCTTTCCCAAAAGTATCGCTTGTTTTTATTGAGCAATACTGATGCTATTCACATTGATACTTTCGAACAAAAATCAGGAGCTTCATTTTACAGTGATTTTTATCAATGTTTTGAAAAAGTATATTTTTCTTTTGAAATCGGCATGAGAAAACCAAATCCAGATATTTACAGTTTTGTACTCAATCAAAACGGACTGCAGGCAAAACAAACATTATTCATCGATGACAAAAAAGAAAACACGGATGCTGCACAGGCACTTGGTCTTCATATTTGGAACTTACAAGTAGGTGAAGAAGATGTTGTTGATTTGTTTGAGAAAAAAATTATTCAATAGCAATGGTAAAAATCAATTTCAATGGCAATAAAAAAATTAAAATAAAAAACATTCAGCAAACCCATTAAATATTAAGCCTTCAATATTGATTTTTTTTAAATTGAAATTGATTTTTGATATTGACATTGAAACATGAAAGACACCTATAACACCATTGTATTTCCTTCTGAAGAATCCTTATTCAAGGAAAAAAGCAGCAAATTCTTTGGATATGCATTCCCAATAGAATCCGAAGAAGAAGTAAAACCCATTATCGAAGTCTTAAAAAAGAAACATCCCCACGCTGTTCACTACTGTTATGCCTATCAAATAGGAGCCGAAACCATTCAATACAGAGCTAATGATGACGGAGAACCTAGCAATACTGCTGGCGCACCAATTTACGGCCAAATCCAATCCTTTGGACTTACTAATGTACTTGTGGTTGTCGTTCGAATTTATGGCGGAATAAAATTAGGAGTTGGCGGATTGATTTCGGCCTATAAAACTTCGGCGCAAATCACATTGGAATCTTGTGAAATAATCGAAAAAACAATTGACATTCCTTTTCAGATTTCGTTTGATTATAAAAATATGAACAAAGTGATGCGGGTGATCAAAGAAAAAAAACTGGATATCGCTTCTCAAGAAATGGAAATAAATGAAGAAACCAATTTGCCTATTGGTAAAATTGTAGTAAAAACCAGAAAAAAAAATGCCGAAATGATATTCGACACTTTTAATTCATTGTTTGAAATTGACATAAAAAAACTATAAATTCTCAGTTAAAAGAACTCATTCTAATGATTATTCAAAAGTTTTTAATAGTTCTAAAATGTAATCCGGCGGAGCAATTGGTTTTCCTGTTTTTAGAGATACAAAAACCAATAAAAATTGAGCCGTTGTTAATAACTCTTTCGCTTCATTGTATATTGCACAATCAAATTCAATCTTCACAGACGTCTGACTTTTGAAAACTGTGTGTACTGTTAACAACTCATCATAAATAGCTGATTTTTTATAATTGATATTCATATTCACAATAGGGAGGCCTATACCGCTTTCTTCCATGCTTTTATATGAAATCCCTTTGTTTCTAAGCCATTCGACTCTTCCTATCTCAAAATAGGGAATATAATTTCCATGATATACAACGCCCATTTGATCTGTTTCAGAGTAACGAACACGAATTTGAATTTGATGATCTTTCATTAATTTTGACTTAAAATTTTAAACTTTAAAAACTTCCTTACAACTTTTTTTTTTAAAAATTATAACCTAAATATTTTTTTTTACAGATAATTGTTCACATATTTGTTATCCCGAAATATGAAACTATTTTACACTTCTTTTGTAAGATACAGATTACTTTAAACAAAATAATTTAACTAGATATATGAACAAGACTGCACAATCAGTATGGGAAAACTGTCTGTCCTTTATAAAGGACAACATTCAAGATCAAGCCTATAAAACTTGGTTTGAGCCAATTAAATCAGTTGAACTTACCGATAATGCATTATATATTCAAGTACCAAGTAAATTCTTCTACGAATGGCTAGAAGAACACTACGTAAAATTATTAAAAGTAGCCTTAACCAAAGAACTTGGAAAAAATGCAAAGTTACTTTATAAAATTAAAATGGAAAACACTTATGGCAACAAACAACCGTTTACGGAACAATTGCCAAGTGCTAATAGAGGACCTGTAAAAGCGCAAGAAGTAGATGCACCTTTTAAAAACCTTAACCCTGAATTAAAAAATCCTTTTGTAATTCCTGGAATTCGCAATTTAAAAATTGAATCTCAATTAAATGCAAATTACAGTTTTGATAATTTCTTAGAAGGAGATTCTAATAGACTTGCCCGTTCAGCAGGTATGGCTGTTGCCAATAAACCAGGAGGAACATCCTTTAACCCATTATTAATTTTCGGTGGAGTTGGATTAGGAAAAACTCACTTGGCACATGCTATTGGGGTTGAAATTAAGGATAAATTTCCCGAAAAAACTGTCTTATATATTTCTGCCGAAATTTTTACGCAGCAATATATTGACTCGGTAAAGAAAAACAATAGAAATGATTTCATTCATTTTTATCAATTAATCGACGTTTTAATCATTGATGATGTTCAGTTCCTTTCCGGAAAATCAGGAACACAAGATGTATTCTTTCATATTTTTAACTATTTGCACCAAAATGGCAAACAGGTAATCTTGACTTCAGACAAGGCTCCTGTAGACATGCAGGATATTGAACAACGCTTATTATCTCGCTTTAAATGGGGATTATCTGCTGAATTACACCAACCAGATTACGAAACTAGAATTTCTATCTTAAAAAATATCCTATATCGTGATGGTGTTGAAATGCCTGATGAAATTATAGAATATGTGGCCAGAAACATCAAATCAAATGTTCGCGAACTAGAAGGCGCTATCATATCATTGATTGCACAATCTTCTTTCAACAAAAAAGAAGTAACCATTGAATTGGCTAAAAGTGTCGTAGAAAAATTTGTAAAAAATGTAAAAAGAGAAATTTCAATCGATTACATTCAAAAAATTGTTTCCGATTATTTCCAATTAGATTTAGAAACCCTACAGTCTAAAACAAGAAAAAGGCACGTAGTGCA
Source organism: Flavobacterium sp. 1 (assembly GCF_002797935.1). Taxonomy (NCBI): domain Bacteria; kingdom Pseudomonadati; phylum Bacteroidota; class Flavobacteriia; order Flavobacteriales; family Flavobacteriaceae; genus Flavobacterium; species Flavobacterium sp. 1. The sequence continues at coordinate 5,258,125 of NZ_PGER01000001.1, read as the reverse complement.
AGCTAGACAGCTAGCTATGTTTTTTGCTAAAAAATTCACCAAAGCTTCATTGGCCAATATTGGTTCTCAAATTGGAGACCGTGATCACGCTACCGTACTGCACGCCTGCAAAACGGTTGATAATTTAGTTGCTACCGATAAACAGTTTAAAAAGTATGTCGAGGATATTAATTCAAAATTAACGCTATAAAGTAATGCCTGTTAAGATTTTAATGGTTTGTTTGGGGAATATCTGTCGTTCTCCACTGGCAGAAGGCATATTAGCCTCCAAACTCCCAAATGATAAATTCTTCGTAGATTCTGCAGGAACAGGTTCTTGGCATATTGGTCACGCTCCAGACAATCGCTCAATAACAACGGCAAAAAAAAACGGCTTAAACATTGCCAATCAAAAAGGCCGACAATTTTCAAAAACAGATTTCGATACTTTTGATTATATTTTTGTAATGGACAACACCAATTACAGAGATGTTATTCATCTTGCCAATAACGAAATCCAAAAAGAAAAAGTCCAACTCATTTTGAATTCCATATTCCCTGATGAAAATGTAGATGTGCCAGATCCATACTATGGCGTAGCAAATGGTTTTGACATGGTCTATCAAATGCTAGACGAAGCTTGTGATGTAATAGCCCAAAGACTGATTGCCAAACATTCAGAGTAAAACCAAATCTGTTTTTTCATAACTTTGCCAGCGACTACAAATACACCAGCAAGAAACCATTCTTATAAGGCTAAAAACTTCTCGTTCCTAAAAAACAAAATCAATTTATGAAATCAGCACCTCTTTTTGGAAAACTATATTTAATTCCAACCACAATGGGCGATTGCGACCCAATGGATGTATTGCCGCAAACCATAAAAAGATGCGTTGATTTAATAGACTATTACGTTGTTGAGAACGACAAAACAGCCCGCAAATCAATCAAACTCACTAATCCTGAGAAAAAACAATCCGAATTAAAACTTTTTATCCTAAATAAACATACTGAAACTAAAGAACATCAAGAGTTTATCAAACCTCTTTTAGAAGGAAAAAACATGGGACTCATGAGCGAAGCAGGTTGTCCTGGGGTAGCCGATCCTGGTGCTGTAATTGTGAAATTAGCACATGAAAAAGGCATCCAAGTCATTCCGTTAGTTGGTCCATCCTCTATATTATTAGCTATAATGGCTTCCGGAATGAATGGTCAAAGCTTTACTTTTCATGGTTATTTACCCATTGAAAAAGACGAAAAAAAAGCCAGTTTCAAGAGTCTGGAACGCATATCTTTTGAAAAAAATCAATCTCAGATTTTCATCGAAACACCGTACCGCAACAATAAATTACTCGAAGATTTAATCCAAACCCTGCATCCTGAAACGCATCTATGCATAGCCACCGATATCACCTTACCAACGGAATACATCAAAACAAAGAAAATTTCGGAATGGAAAAAAGAAACCATAGATTTACACAAACGCCCCACTATTTTTATCATCCATAAAATGTAAAAATAAATTTAGCGCTCTCAAAACCTTTTGGGCGTGCCACCATAAAGAAAATGGGTCTACTCACTGTTTCGATGAGTAGGCCCATTTTCTTTATGCTGTCGGGTTCATCTGCGTTACTTCCTATCCCTCACACACTTCGCTAGATAAAACCGCTTTTATTCAAAAAACATCAAGTTATCAAAATTTAATGTAATCGATTGCGCTCAAACTATTTTATTGTATATTGCGTCGATTTCACCCTTAAATTTACTAAACCAAAAACTTTATTAAATGAGAAAATTATTATTTTTAGGTGTATTTTTACTTGGTCTTTACAGCATGTCTGGACAAAACTATTACATGACAAGTCCGCAAGGATTTGGTGCAGCCGCTACCGGTGGAGGCACTCCAACTGCCTCCAATACCGTAACAGTTGATACTTATGACAAATTAAAAACTGCACTTACATCAACTGCCGTAGCCAATTCTGTAATTTTAGTTTCAGGAACGATTGACTGCAGCTATACAAGCGTATTGCTTACCAATCGAACCATTATAGGATTACCTGGAGCAAGACTAAGAAACTTACAGATAACTCCTGGAGATTCACCAACATCTGCCGCTAATTCAGGAATCCTCTACATAAAATCTGGCTCAAATAATGTTATCATAAGAAATCTTATTTTTGAAGGTCCAGGAGCCTATGATGTTGACGGCAAAGACAATCTTACTAACGAAGGAACCAATATCTGGGTAGATCATTGCGAGTTTCAAGACGGAATGGACGGTAATTTTGACAACAAAGGAAGCGCCGATAACGTAAGTATTTCTTGGTGTAAATTTACTTATTTAAAAACTCCAACAGCTGGCGGATCAGGCGGAACTGCAGATCACCGATTTACAGATTTAGTGGGCTCTAGTAAAAGTGATTTTCCAACTGATGGTCATTATAGCATAACTTTTCAAAACTGTTATTGGGCGGAGGGATGCAAAGAAAGAATGCCTAGAGCTCGAAATTCAGAATTACACATACTAAACTGTTACTATAAAACAACAGTTGGCAGTTCATTAGCCATAGGTCTAGGTGGCGGAGACAAAAACACAACTTGTTATATTGAAAACACCAATTTTGCTACAATTGCTACTGTTTATAAAGACTACATTTCAACAGATGGAGGAACTGTTGGAGTACAGTTTGACGGCTGTCTCAAAGGAACAACTTCAACGGCCGTTACAGGCCTAGATGCTGGAACTGTTACAAAACCTTCTTATATGTATACGCCTTTATCCGTTACTGATGTAGCAACTTATATCCCAAACGCAACTTGTGGAGCAGGTGCAACATTGAATGTTACAGCAGGGGGAGCATTATCTGCCTGTTCAAATTTAGGTATCGAAGATCTCACTTTAAACCAAAGTATAAAACTATACCCTACAATCGTTGATACTATTTTAAATATTGATTTATCCGATACTATTTCAGGAGACGCAACTATAAATATATATTCTATCACTGGAGAAAAAATTTCCTCCTCTTCTAAAAAAGTTGCGCCTAATGAAAAGTTATCTATCAATTTAGCCAGCTTATCCAAAGGCATCTATTTATGTAATCTTAAAATAGGAGGGTTTTCCACTACATATAAATTTATAAAGCAATAAGTTTTTATTTTAAAAAAAACAATTAGTCAACCAGAAAGGGTATAATACAACTTTTTCTTAATTTTGAAAATAAAATTACAACTAAGCCTTCTATTCAAAACCAACAATAATTATGAAAATCTTCATTTTAATTATAAACTTTTTTATAAGCATTTGTTGTGTAGCTCAAGACAAATTAAATTTCAATTCAAAACCTATTGATTGCGAAGATAAATGGGTTGTCTTTCCGTCTGACTCATCTGGTTCCTACACCTATGGTTTTGTATACATGGACAATCAAGCAGGTTTAACTTTCGATTTTGCTGGTTCATTCAAAATAAACAGCAATGAAAAATTTCTTATCAGTAAAAATGAAGCGGGAAGTTCTATGAAATTCAGATTACAGCCAAACAAAACTTTAGTAGCAATTATTCCTGAATCTTATTTTGCCGAATTCGATATTTCAAAAACTCCCGATTGGCTCAAAGCATATCAAGAAGACGAAAACGCAGCCAATAGGTTATTCAGATGGGGCTCTACTTATAACGCTTGGAACGAATGTGCTAAAGGATTGACATACTTAGAAAAAGTAAAAAACATCGACCCAAACTACAAAGGGCTTAAAACTGAGATTGCTTTTTCATATAATTGTTTAAATCAACCTCAAAATGCGATTAATATCCTGAAAGAAGTAATTAAACAAACACCGGACGACGCTTATGCTTACAAAGAATTACTTTATTCGCAAGTACATAACAACCAGCTCCCCGATGCAATAAAAACCTATTATAAAATAGAAAAAGATATAACTGACAAAACTTATAAATCTGAAAATGCATTCAATATTTTATGCGCATTCTACAGTCAGAATAACTTAAAAAATTCAACGAGTGGATAAACTTTACTCAAATTGACAAAGACAGTCGCTTTGGACCTTATGTCGAGAAATTTAAAAAGGAATTGGAAAAGCTAAATTAGTTTTCAAAACTTCAAGAATTAAAAACCAAGAAAATTTCGGCATGGAAAAAGAAACTATCGATTTACACAAGCACCCTGCTATTTTTATCATCCAAAAAATGTAAAAAAATTAGCACTCTCAAAATCTTTTGGAAGTGCCACCATAAAAAAAATGGGCCAGCTCATCACAGCGGTAAGACGGCCCATTTCCTTTATGCTGTCGGGCTATACGCTCCGCTGCGGCGGATTGCTTCTATCCCTCACTCAGTCCGCAAGAACATTCATTTTACCTCAAGAGAGTTTTATTTTCCCGAACATATTTTAACAAAAAATAATTCAACTACTTTTATACTACTAAATAATTTCATTTATTGTATGAGCAAATTACCCAATGTAACGACCAGCATTTTTACTGAAATGTCCAAAATGGCATCAGAACACAACGCAATCAATCTTTCCCAAGGGTTTCCAAACTTCCCTGTTGACGAAAGATTAACTGAAATTGTTTCCCGATTAGCGCTTGAAGACGTTCATCAATATACGCCTATGTCTGGTTATCCGCCATTGCTAAACAAAATTGCAGCATTGGTAAAATCATCTTACAATCGTAATATCCTTCCCGAAACCGAAATACTCGTCACAGCTGGTGCAACCCAAGCCATATTCACCACATTACTAGCTTTGCTAAAACCAGATGATGAAGTAATTATTCTAGATCCAAGCTATGATTGCTATGAAGCTCCAATTTTGTTAAGCCAAGCAAAGCCCATTCGCGTAGCACTCAATGATGATTACACACCCAACTGGAACATTATTGACAGTGCATTTTCGGAGAAAACCAAAATGATTATCATCAATAATCCTCACAATCCAACCGGAAAAATTTTAAATGAATCTGATTTTGAAAAATTGGAGTCCCTTTTAGAAAAATACCCCGATGTATTATTGCTTTCTGATGAAGTTTATGAATACATCACTTTTGAACAAAAACACATTTCAACTCATACCCGAAAAAAACTGCTTGACCGTTGCATTACTGTTTCCTCTTTTGGAAAATCATTTCATGTAACGGGCTGGAAAATAGGATATCTCGTAGCACCTAACTATTTAATGAAAGAAATCAAAAAAGTGCACCAATTCCTAGTTTTTAGTGTCAATAGCATTTGTCAAATCGCCGTTTCAGAATATTTAGCCTTAGTCGATGTAAATGAGATCAGCTCATTTTATCAAGAAAAGCGAGATTACTTTAGGGCACTATTAAAAAACAGCCGATTTCAACTGATGCCTTGTGAAGGAACTTATTTTCAAGTAGTTTCCTATGCCGACATTTCCAATGAGAACGATGTTGATTTTTGCAAACGATTAATCATCGATTATGGTGTCGCTGCCATTCCAATATCCACTTTTTATGAAAATGGAAAAGATTTAAAACTGATCCGTTTTTGTTTTGCCAAGGATGATTTAACTTTAGCAGAAGCAGCGAGAAGATTGGAAGTAATATAGTTACTGAGATGCTAAGTTTCTAAGCGTCAATTTTTTTTAGCATACGCATTTCATTTTCTTAGCAACTCAGAGCCTAAGAAACTTTGTAACTTAAAAATAATTATGCATGCATACTATTTTATTTTATTACATTTACAATCCAAAAAAAATAAATTATGAGTTATACCGATAAAATGTTGAGAGACGATGCTTTACAAGGAAAAGTAATAGTAGTTACTGGAGGTGGAAGCGGATTAGGAAAAGCGATGACCAAGTATTTCTTAGAATTAGGAGCAAAAGTAGCCATCACTTCAAGAGATTTAGACAAATTAAAAAACACAGCCAAAGAATTAGAAGCAGAAACCAATGGAATTTGCTTACCTATACAATGTGACGTTCGCCATTATGAAGAAGTCGAAAATATGCTGCAGGAAGTATTAAAAGCTTTTGGCAAGGTCGATGTATTATTAAATAATGCTGCAGGGAACTTCATCTCGCCAACAGAACGCTTATCATCCAATGCCTTTGATACTGTAATTGATATTGTTTTAAAAGGAACCAAAAACTGTACTCTTGCCTTTGGAAAACATTGGATAGATACTAAACAAACTTCGGCAACCGTTTTGAATATTGTTACTACTTATGCCTGGACCGGTTCTGCTTATGTAGTTCCAAGTGCCACAGCAAAAGCAGGTGTTCTGGCAATGACAAGAAGTCTGGCAGTAGAATGGGCAAAATACGGAATTCGTACCAATGCAATAGCCCCAGGTCCATTCCCTACCAAAGGTGCTTGGGATCGATTATTGCCTGGAGATCTTGCCGAAAAATTTGACCTGTCAAAAAAAGTCCCTTTAAAAAGAGTTGGTGATAATCAGGAATTAGCCAACTTAGCCGCATATTTGGTTTCTGACTTTTCTGCTTATGTAAATGGTGAGGTAATTGTTATTGATGGAGGCGAATGGCTGAAAGGTGCTGGACAATTTAATTTATTAGAAGCCATTCCCGAAGAGCTTTGGGATCAATTAGAAATGATGATTAAGGCAAAGAAAAAGAGTTAGCAGTTTACAGAATTCACCATTCAGATTGTGATGATTAAAAGTAATCAATAATAGATCAAAAAGAGAACTAATTATACAGTTCTCTTTTTTCAGATATATTAATTACCAAAAAAGCAAAGAATCCACAGTATTCCTAAGATAAATTGGGGAGTGTAAAACTATTTGTTTTTGTTAACAAAATAGATTTTCAAAACCCATAAATAATTGTATTTTTACCGTTCAAAATTTAGAAAATAAATGGGCAAAATCATAGCGATTGCGAATCAGAAAGGCGGAGTTGGAAAGACAACTACTTCAATTAACCTAGCTGCTTCATTAGGTGTTTTAGAAAAAAAAGTATTACTAATAGATGCTGATCCTCAAGCGAATGCCACATCAGGCTTAGGAATTGATGTAGAAACAGTCGAAATTGGAACCTATCAAATTCTCGAACACAGTCATACCCCTTTGGAGGCTGTCATAAAATGTTCGTCGCCAAATGTTGATTTAATTCCAGCACATATCGATCTTGTTGCGATTGAGATTGAGCTAGTCGATAAAGAAAACAGAGAATACATGCTTAAAAAAGCATTGGAAAGCATAAAAGACCAATACGATTATATCTTGATTGACTGCGCGCCGTCTCTTGGACTTTTGACTTTGAACGCCTTAACTGCTGCAGATTCTGTAGTTATCCCTATTCAGTGCGAATATTTTGCATTGGAAGGTTTGGGTAAATTATTGAATACCATAAAAAGTATTCAAAAAATCCACAATCCAGATTTAGACATTGAAGGCTTATTACTAACTATGTTTGATTCCAGACTACGTCTATCGAACCAAGTGGTCGAAGAGGTTCAAAAGCATTTTAACGATATGGTTTTTGAAACCGTGATCCAAAGAAATGTAAAATTAAGTGAAGCCCCGAGTTTTGGAGAAAGCATTATAAACTATGATGCTACAAGCAAAGGAGCTGTTAATTACATTCATTTAGCTCAAGAAATTATAAAGAAAAATAGTAAATAGCTGTATGTCAAAAGCAATAAAAAAACAAGCCTTAGGTAGAGGTTTATCTGCATTATTAAAAGATCCTGAAAACGATATTCAATCGGTAGAAGATAAAAATGCAGATAAAGTTGTCGGCAATATTATAGAGCTTGAAATTGATGCTATAGAAATAAATCCATTTCAGCCCCGAAGTAATTTCAACGAAGAATCTTTACGTGAACTAGCCACTTCCATCAAGGAATTGGGGGTAATTCAGCCTATTACTGTACGTAAATTAGACTTCAATAAATACCAATTAATTTCTGGGGAACGCCGTTTACGCGCTTCTACATTGATCGGACTTACTACCGTTCCTGCTTACATCCGTATTGCAAACGATAATGAGTCATTAATAATGGCTTTGGTTGAAAATATCCAGCGTCATGATTTAGATCCAATAGAGATTGCTCTTTCTTACCAACGATTGATTGATGAAATTCAGTTAACTCAAGAACAAATGAGCGAAAGAGTTGGTAAAAAACGTTCTACTATTGCCAATTATTTAAGACTTTTAAAACTCGATCCGATTATTCAAACTGGAATACGCGACGGTTTCATCAGTATGGGTCACGGCCGCGCTATCATCAACATAGACGATCATGATGTTCAGACAGATATTTATCAAAAAATAGTAAGCCAAAATCTATCCGTTAGAGAGACTGAAACTTTGGTAAAAAACTATCACGAAAGTTTGAAACCAAAACCAGCTATCCCTGCAAAAACTGCTTCTTTTGAAATTAATGATGAAGATGTAAGTACTTTCAACAAATATTTTGGAACAAATATAGATGTAAAAGTTGCTGGAAATGGTAAAGGTAAAATTACAATCCCTTTTCATTCTGAAGAAGACTTCAATAGAATTATAAAATTAATAGAAGGGTAGTGAATAAAATCATATTCATAGGTCTATTGCTTTTTCTTTTTGGAAACGCAGCAATTTTTGCACAAGCAAAAAAAGATGCTGTTTTACAATCAAAAGATACTTTAAAATTAACAGAAATAGATCCATTGACACCTGCAAAAGCAGCCTTTTTCTCGGCTATATTACCCGGATTAGGTCAGGCATACAATAAAAGATATTGGAAAATCCCATTAGTTTATGGAGCTATGGGGACCAGTTTATATTTATATGCCGACAATAAAAAGAAGTACCACGAATATCGCGATGCCTATAAAAGCAGACTTGCGGGTAATCCAGACCCAGAATATGCCAGATTTTCAGACGCTACATTAATAAAAGCACAGGAACTTTACCAACGTAATGCTTCGTTATCAGGACTTTTTGTGATTGGCTTTTATGTACTAAACATTATAGATGCCAATGTAGATGCAGCATTAATTCAATTCAATGTTAATCAGACTTTATCAGTAAGACCAGAAATAACTCCCGATGCTGTAACATTAAAGTCAAATATGGGACTAACACTTAATTATCGCTTTTAGATTCGAAAATTATTGCTCTCTTTATAAAAAAAACAAAAAAATTACACATAATGAAAATTGCGCTTTTAGGATACGGAAAAATGGGGCAGGTAATCGAGAGAATTGCTTTAGAAAGAGGTCATGAAATTGTTTTAAAGAAAGATGAATTCAATACATACGAAGGACTTTCGACTGCCGATGTTGCCATCGATTTTAGCGTGCCAACAGCAGCAGTAAGCAATATATCCAGCTGTTTTCATGCCAATGTTCCTGTAGTATCGGGTACAACAGGCTGGCTGGAGCATTATGACGAAATGATAGCCCTTTGTAAAGAAACAAACGGAGGATTTATATCAAGTTCCAACTTTAGCCTTGGTGTTAATTTATTCTTTGAATTCAACGAATATCTTGCCAAAATCATGTCAAAATTTGACTATTACAAAGTAGAAATGGAAGAGATTCATCACGATCAAAAACTAGATGCTCCAAGCGGAACAGCTATTTCATTAGCCAAAGGAGTTATTGAAAACAGTAATTATTCCAATTGGACATTAAACAGCCCGAAAGAGAATGAAATCCATATCGAAGCTATAAGAACAGGGACTGTTCCTGGTACTCATACCGTAACCTACAATTCTGAGGTTGATTCCATCGAAATAAAACACACTGCTCATAATCGAGAAGGTTTTGCCTTAGGCGCAGTAATCGCTGCAGAATGGCTGGCTGGGAAACAAGGCGTGTTTACTATGAAAGATGTATTGAATTTAACCAAATAAAATAAATCCTAAACAATAAAAACTCCAAATTCCAATTAGAAAATAGATCGATTTCTAACTTCTAATTTCTAACTTCTAATTTTCAAAATTATGACACTATATCTTTGGTTTGTGTTTTTCTTAGCCGTACAGGTTATTCATTTTTTAGGAACATGGAAACTATACGAAAGTGCTGGCAGAAAACGTTGGGAAGCTGCCATTCCAGTTTACAATGCTATTGTACTAATGAAAATAATTAGCCGCCCGACTTGGTGGACTATTTTACTTTTCATCCCAATTATTAATTTGATAATGTTTCCTGTTATCTGGGTAGAAACTATCCGCAGTTTTGGCAAAAAAAGTACTGCAGATACCTTACTGGTAATTGCAACCTTAGGATTTTATATCTTTTACCTTAATTACACTCAGTCATTAACTTACATTTCCGACAGAAACACTAACCCAGAGCATAAAGCTGCCGATACAATCAGTTCATTACTATTTGCAATCATTGTAGCGACAATTGTACACACCTACTTCATTCAGCCCTACACTATCCCAACTTCTTCATTGGAAAAATCATTATTAGTTGGAGATTTTTTATTTGTAAGCAAAATGAATTATGGTGCTAGAGTTCCAATGACTACTGTAGCAATGCCTATGGTACACGATACGATTCCAATGACCAAACAGAAATCATATTTAAATTGGCCGCAATTACCTTATTTCAGACTTCCAGGCATACAAAATATTAACCGTACTGACATAGTTGTTTTCAACTGGCCAGCAGATACCGTGTACAAATTTAGAGATCATTCAGGACTTAGAGTTGACAAGCCTATTGACAAGAAATCAAATTATGTAAAACGATGTGTTGGCGTTCCTGGAGACAGTTTATCAATCAAAGAAGGATTAGTATATATTAATGGAAAAGAACTGATTTTGCCAGAACGTGCAAAACCTCAGTTTTCTTACAAAGTAATTTTAGACGGCAAAACTCCTGTTGACTTTGAATATCTTTTCAAAGATATGGACATCACAGATGGCGGTTATTTCTTAAATCAGCAAACGAGAGATACATTAGTTATAAGCGCATTGACTTCTGCAGGAGCAGAAAGATTAAAAAACATACCTGGCATAACAGCCATAAACAGAATTATTTATAAAAATGCTGACAGTGGTATTTTCCCTCATACGAAACAATGGAGCCAAGATAATTTTGGACCAATTTATATCCCTCAAAAAGGTAAAACAGTCGTCTTAAATTTAGAAACATTACCTTTCTACAAAACCATTATCGCCGATTACGAGAAAAACGATCTGAAAGTGAATGGGAATGAAATTCTAATTAACGGAAAGCCAGCCACTACTTACACTTTCGGTCAAAATTATTACTGGATGATGGGAGACAACCGCCATAACTCTGAAGACAGCCGTTATTGGGGATATGTTCCAGAAAATCACATTGTAGGAAAACCAATTTTTATTTGGTTAAGCTGGGACACTAATGGTAAAGGCTTAAACAAAATTCGTTGGAACAGAGTATTCACAACCGTTAGCGGTGAAGGACAGCCACAATCGTACTTTAAATTTTTCTTAATTGCACTAGCTGCCTTTTTTGTTGGCGAATATTTTTGGAAAAAAAGAAAAGCGAAAAAAGCTTAGAAGTTTATATTGTTTAGAAAGTTTAGTTTTGAAGCTAAACTTTCTAAACTCCTAAACCTAATAAAAATGAACATCTTAATACATCCCTCCTATTTTCCATCAATCAGTCATTTTGCAGCGATGGCGCAATCTGATAGTATTACATTTGAAATGGAGGATAATTTTCAAAAACAAACAAACCGCAACCGAACTTATATTTACAGTCCAAATGGCATTCAATTGCTAAATATTCCTATAAAACATTCTAATTTAAGCCATCAGAAGACAAAAGACATTAAAATAGAACCGGAATTTGACTGGCAAAAACAGCATTTTAAATCACTGGAAGCCGCTTACAGAAGTTCTCCTTTCTTTGAGTACTTCGAAGACGACTTACTCCCTATTTTTCAAAAAAAACATACTTTTTTGATGGATCTCAATTTTGAAGCTTTAGAAATAACAGCTAAGTGTCTGCGGATGAAGTTAGAATTTGGCACCACATCCGAATATTTCCACGAAATCGAAAATCCGGAAATTACCGATTTTCGTTATTTGGTAAATGGGAAAAAAGACCATTCCCTTTTCGAGCCTTACACTCAAGTTTTTGATGATAAACATGGATTTTTGAACAATTTAAGCGTTCTGGATTTACTGTTTAATGAAGGGAAATTTGCTATGGATTATTTAAAAAATCAAGCAATCATTTGATAGCAAAATACCTTTTAAAATTCAAATTTATTGACTTTTATAATTCTAATCAATAACCTCGCAAACATAGGAGAAATTAAGATTAATTTAGAATTGAACTTAATTTTAATGGTTTGAGTTTTTGCAAAAAATAACACAAACAAAGTCTATTGCATCGACAATTTTGCCATAATAGGATAATGGTCTGAGTTTTGAAAATCGGGAAAACTCTCGAACTGCTTCACTTCCATAGTTTCATCAGCAAAAATATAATCTATTCTAGCTGGATAATATTTAAATTTATAAGTCGCCCCGAAGCCCTTGCCAGCCTCTTCAAAGCTGTCTCTCAATTTCCCTTTTATATTGCGGTATACATACGAAAAAGCACTGTTATTCATGTCGCCACAGATGATAATAGGATATTTACAATCTTTTTCATGTTCTTTAAAAATAGCCGCCTGTTCCTGCTGCTGTTTAAAAGCTTTACTGATTCGGCTATAAAGATATTTGGATTTCTGCTGATCAATTACATCAATATTTTCTGAAATTTCACCTACTTCCGGTGAAATTTTTATTGACTGCAGATGCATATTGTATACTCTAATGATGTCTTTCCCTTTCTTTATATCAGCAAAAACTACATTATTGTTTGAATGAGGAAATACAATGAGTCCTTGATCGATAATAGGAAATTTAGAAAATATTGCCTGACCAGTTTTAATTTGTTTTCCTTCCATCAAAACATATTTATAAGGATATACTTTCAGGTCAATATTAGCTGAATTTGAAAACTCCTGAATGCACAATATATCGGGATTTTGAGTATTGATAAATTCTAAAATTGTATCTGGAATATCATCGCGGTCTAACCACTTAAAAACGTTAAACAGTCTCACATTATAGCTCATAATGGTAAAATCCTTGTCGCTTTCCTTAAATTCTTTAGCAGAAAATTTATAAAACTTATTAAAAAAAGTAATTCCAATCAAAAGAACTAAACCTGACAAAATCATGCGCTTTTTAAACTGAATTCCCCAATACAGAAAGAACAATCCATTAGCTAAAAGAAATAAAGGCATGAATAAAGTTAATACCGATAAAAACGGAAAGATTTTTGGTGCCAAAAAAGGCAGCAGATAAGCGATGAATGTTAGCACTATAAGCACTAAATTCAAAAGATACATTCCTTTATTAAACCATGAAAGGTTCTTCATTTTTAATGTATTTTAAACTTCTAAAAGTTAAAAGTTTCGATTACACTTCAATAATAATTAGATAAAAATAGGTTATTTTCCGGCTTGAAACAAGAATTCTTTTTCTTCTTGACTCAAACTGTCATAACCAGACTGACTGATTTTATCCAAAATCTCGTCGATTTGCTGTTGTTTTTTATCTTTAACCACTATTTTCGAAATCGGTTTTTCGGTTGGTTTCTTATAATTTTTATGCACTTTCTTGAAAGGTGTCGACGGTTTTCTAAATAAATTGGTACAGAAATCCAAAACCGCAGTTACTATCTTACTCAAATCAATTCCGTTCTGCAATAACTTCACATACATAAAACCGAAAAAAGCCCCTGCTAAATGTGAAATATGCCCTCCAGAATTCCCTAAACGAAACTGCATTAAATCCAAAATAATAATTACTGCTGTAACATGCCATAATTTGACATTGCCAATCAGTAATAATCTTACATCCATTAGAGGACTGTAGGTTGTTACAGCAACTAAAACAGCCATTATTGCTGCCGATGCACCAACTATAGCACCGCTGTAATGCATCAGATTAAATGCCAGAGCAAATATCAACCCAGAAAAAATAGCACTTAAAATATACAGACCTAAATATTGTTTGGACGAGAAAAAAGTCAAAAACAGGTAGCTGGCAAAATTCAGCACCATCATATTGAAAAGCAAATGAAAAAACCCATCATGAAAAAAAGCATACGTAAGAAAAGTCCAGGGTCTCAACAAAAAAACAGCTGGTTCAGATGACAACGCAATCCAATTTGGAAAATCAAAAGCCCCAATGCTAAATTGATAGAAAAATAAGGAAACTAAAAAAAAACCTATATTCCAATAGATCATTTTTAAGGAGATGCCTCCCAATCTATATTGCATTTTCAAATCGTCTAAGATATTCATGCTTTTATTATTTTCGATTATATATCTAATTCTGATAACTTAATTACAATTTACAGAATACCTGCCTTTTTTAAAAAATTAATTCCAACGATTTTTGTTAAACTGGTTTTTTTTCCAATACCACATCATAACATAGCCTGTTAAAGCTCCTCCAATATGTGCAAAATGAGCTATTCCTGTACTTCCTGCACCAAAAATAGATTGCCCTTTAAACCCTAAAAACAAATCGACAGCCAATATTCCTGGTACAAAATATTTTGCCTTAATTGGAATTGGTATAAAGATCAAAGCTAATTCTGCATTTGGAAACATAAAGGCAAACGCCACTAACAAACCGTAAATAGCTCCAGAAGCACCAACAACGACTCCTTTTGAAAGCATTGATGCATTTACAATAGTATTGAATTGTCCTTGAGTACAATGTACTCTCTCCAATATTGAATTTATCTCACCTGGCAACATTTTTCCTCTTTCGTCAAATAACGTACTATAATCTGCATTTAATAATTGATGTATTTCTGAATTTGACAAATTTAAACTGGAAACTTCCGATAATAAAGAATGGATTTCAAAGTAATTAACTCCTGTATGAAGCAATGCTGCGCCTAACCCACAAGAAATATAAAAGAAAATAAACTTTTTTCCTCCCCAAAAATGTTCCAACGCAGAACCAAAAGAATAGAGTGCAAACATATTAAATAAAATATGTGCAACATTAGGAAATGGTGCATGCATAAACATGTGGGTAATTAACTGCCAAACTTTAAAATTATCACTTTCAGGATAATAAAGAGCAAAAAGATCATACGATACCGGCACTAATTGTGAGCCAATAAAAAAGATAATATTAATAATCAATAGTTGTTTTACAACTGGCGTAATATTCATCATAAGGCAAACTTTTTATCTAAATCTTCCACACGCATGGTGATGAAAGTGGGTTTTTGAAATGGGGAAACATTCGGGTCTTTACAGGCAAAAAGACCATTCACTAAATTCTCCTGTTCTTTTTCGGTTAAATAAGCACCTGTTTTCACTGCCAAACTTTTGGCCATCGATTTGGCAATAGTATCATTCTGGCTGAAACTGTTCTCAGGAATTCCGTTATGCAGATCACTCAACAGCTGATCCAAAACGGCTGCCACTTCGCTCTCGGTAATGTTTACCGGAATGCCCGAAATCACGATATGATCTGAATTGGATTCCTCAAAAACAAACCCTGTATTGACTAATGACTGCTGCAATTCGGCAATAAGTTCCATTTCGGTTGCGGAGTAAAACAGATTAATCGGAAACAGCAATTGCTGGCTCGAAGCGTGCTGAACTGTCATATTTACTAAAAATTGCTCATACAAAATACGCTGATGCGCTCTGTTCTGATCGACAATTACCATTCCGGATTTTATGGGAGAAACAATATATTTTTTGTGAATTTGATACGTTCTCTGAACAGTCTGTTCTACATCTTCATCATTAAACAAAGATGATGTAACCTCTTCATTTTCAAAAGAAAAATCATCATTTTCAAAAGAATAATCATTGTTGCTCGAAGCAAATTCATTGTTGCCAGAAACTATAGCCGTATCGTGTTTTACATCCGTATACAGACTTTCCCAATTGTTAGTCGATTCTCCTTTTTTATAAGATGATTGGTAAGTCTTATTCGGTCTTTCTTCAGCAAAAGGGTTAAAGCTCCTGTCAACCTGAATTGTTGGTACTTCTGCTTCCAAATTTTTATAATGATAAGGAGTATCCAAATTAGCATCACGCTCAAAATCCAGAATAGGAGCTACATTAAACTGCCCTAAACTGTGCTTCACTGACGCTCTCAATATAGCATACATAGCACTTTCATTATCAAACTTGATTTCTGTTTTCGTAGGATGTATATTGATATCAATCGTATTTGGCGGTACCGTTAAATACAAGTAATAACTAGGCTGTGAGCCATCTTTCAAAATCCCCTCATAAGCTGCCATTACCGCATGATGCAAATAGGGGCTTTTTATAAATCGGTCATTAACAAAGAAAAACTGTTCTCCCCTATTTTTTTTAGCAAATTCAGGTTTACTCACAAAGCCCTGAATATTCATCATCTCCGTATCTTCCACGACAGGAACCAATTTTTCATTGGTTTTCCCTCCAAAAAAATTAACGATACGCTGTCTTAAACTCGACGGAGGCAGATTATACATGTCGCTTCCGTTATGGTAAAATGTAAAATGTATTTTTGGGTGCGCCAAAGCCACGCGTTGAAACTCATCAATGATATGGCGGTATTCCACCGTATCCGATTTCAGGAAATTACGGCGCGCCGGTATATTAAAAAATAAATTTTTAACAGCAAATGAAGTTCCTTTTGGCAAAACTGCCACATCTTGGGACATGAATTTACTCCCTTCAATAACGATGTGAGTTCCTAGTTCCTCCTGCTCCAATTTGGTTTTCATTTCCATGTGGGCAATTGCCGCAATAGAAGCCAATGCTTCACCGCGAAATCCTTTGGTATGCAGTGAAAATAAATCTTCGGCTTGACGGATTTTGGAGGTCGCATGGCGTTCAAAACACATACGCGCATCGGTAACATTCATTCCAGAACCATTATCAATAACTTGTACCAATGATTTCCCTGCATCTTTTATGATTAACTTAATGTCGGTTGCTTTTGCGTCCACTGCATTTTCTAACAGCTCTTTCACTACTGAAGCAGGTCTTTGCACCACTTCACCAGCGGCAATTTGATTGGCAACATGATCAGGAAGCAATTGAATAATACTCGACATTGAAAAATTTTAGATTTAGGATTACAGATTTAAAAATTTAAATCAAAGGAAGACAAATTTAAGGAATTTCTCTTGGGTTTTACCTCTTTGGCACTCATAAAAAAAACCAAAAATACTACAACAATTCTAAATGACTTTTCATCAAGACAATACCTTAGATACACTGTGCTAAAAACAAATAACCTATACCATTCAGCGAACGATATAGGTTATTTTTTTTATAGTAATCAGTAAATAGTCCTCAGTAGTAATTAGCTTTTCACTAATTTCTAATTACTTAAAATAATCATTCTTCTATCTGCAAAGGCAAATTTTCGATTCGCAAAGCTCCAGAAGATAATAAATGCTGATTGTCAATTTGATGAGACAACGAAGCCTGTTGGCGAATGTAAGCCATTTTTATCGCTGCTATAGCCGCTTCAGTTCCTTTGTTTCCATGAATACCGCCGCTTCTGTCAATAGACTGCTGCATAGTATCATCTGTCAATACACAGAAAATAACCGGAATATCCGTTTGAACGTTCAAATCCTTAATTCCCTGTGTTACTCCTTCGCATACAAAATCAAAATGTTTTGTTTGCCCTTGAATCACGCAGCCTATAGCGATTACAGCATCAACCTTTTGGGTCTGCAACATCTTTTTAGAACCATAAATCAGCTCAAAACTCCCAGGAACATTCCAACGGATAATGTGATGGGCAGGCACTTCGTTCTCTAATAAAGCAGTAATTGCTCCACTATAAAGCCCTTCGGTTATGTTATCATTCCATTCTGAAACAACAATCCCAAAGCGAAAGTCTTTCGCGTTTGGGACTGTGTTTTTATCGTAATCCGATAAATTTTTATTTTCGGTAGCCATTTAATTTTAAAATTTAGAATTTAGATATTAAAGATAGAGTTTTGAAATCAAAAATCATTAATCTCAAATCAACAATCTTAAATCTTTCTATTATTGTGCTAGACCTATTAAACCATCCACTGTAGCAGCTTCAGGAGAATTTTCGTAATTTTCTTTAATATCTGTAAAATATTTCAAAGCATCTTCTTTGTTTCCTAATGCCAAAGCAACTTTACCAGCTTTCATCAAGAAACGCGGAGTAGTGAAATCATTTTTGTTCGATTCAGCTGCTTTAATATAATTTTCCAAAGCTTCTTTTGGCTGATTCTTTTGAGAATAAGCATCCCCAATAGCTCCTTTTGCCAAAGCGCTCAACATAACATCAGTTGAACTAAATTTACCTAAATAAGTAATCGCATCATCATATTTACCTGTATTCAAGTAAGCGATACCAGCATAATAGTTAGCTAAATTTCCTGCAGCAGTACCAGAATATTCATCTGCGATTTTTACAAATCCAAATTTACCTTCAGAACCATTCAATGCCAATTTGTACAATGAATCACTTGCCACTCCATTAGTAGCTTGTTCAAAGTTAGATTGCGCAACAAACATTTCGTTAGCAGCATCTTCTTCTTTTGGATTAGAAATAAATTTTTGATAAGCAAAATATCCAACAGTCACCAATGTAATAGCACCAACAACCCCAATTATAATTTTTTGATTCTTAGCAACCCAGTCTTCTGTTTTAGAAGCTGTTTCGTCTAATTTCGAAAAAACCTCAGCCGTAGCACTGTCTTTTTCGTCAATCATTACATTTTCAACTGCATCGTCTTTAACTTCCTTTTCTTTTGGTGCTTTATATCCTCTTTTACTGTAAGTAGCCATTTAAAATTTAATTTAGTGAACGGCAAAAATAAAATTTTTATTCTAATGCACGTAAAAAAAAACGATTTTATATTAAAATTTAGAAGAATATTTTTAATTCCTTATTTTCACTGCAAAAACACTCCCTAATATCCGAATAATCAGGGCGTGCCCCCGTTGAGCAAAGGGGCTTACTTATAGCATCGCTTATACGCCCCTTTACACAACGCAGTCGGGCTATCCATGCTACTTCGGTAGCTTATTTCTATCCCTCACGCGAGCGAACGGACGTGGTAAAAAAAACGAAAACACAATTTCCATCCTTTATATCGATATTTTTCAATAATTTGCACCCTCTTAGAAACCGTCCAAAAAAAGGCTTCAAAGTCAACAATTCCAGCAAGAACTTCAGATGTATTTAAAAAAAATATCGTTATTCAATTACAAAAACTTTTCCGAAGCCAATTTCGAATTTGACAGCAAAATCAATTGTTTTGTAGGCAAAAACGGCATCGGAAAAACCAATGTATTGGATGCCATCTATCATTTGTCGTATGGAAAAAGTTATTTCAATCCTTTGGCAGTTCAAAACATCAAACACGGCGAAGAGTTTTTTGTAATTGACGCCGAATTTGAAAAAAACGAAAGAACCGAACAAATTGTCTGCAGTCTCAAAAAAGGCCAAAAAAAAATACTGAAACGCAACGGAAAAGCCTATGATAAATTCTCGGACCACATCGGATTTATTCCGTTGGTTATTATTTCGCCAGCCGACAGAGATTTAATCGTCGAAGGAAGCGAAACCCGAAGAAAATTTATGGACAGCGTGATATCCCAATTGGATCCACACTATCTGCAACAGCTCATTCATTATCAAAAAGTAATGAGCCAGCGGAATGCTTTATTAAAGTATTTTGCGCTGAATCATACCTATGACAATGATACCTTATCTATATATAATGAGCAGTTAACCGAATTTGGTCAATCCATATTCGAAAAAAGAAAAACCTTCATCGCCGAGTTCATTCCTATTTTTAACTTCCATCATCACAACATAACAGGTTCTCAGGAATCAGTCCAGTTGATTTATGAAAGCCATTTATTCGAAAATGATTTACTGATGCTCTTACAGCAAAGCATCAACAAAGACCGAATGTTGCAATACACCAGCGTGGGCATTCATAAAGATGATCTTTCTTTTGAAATCGACAATCATCTCATCAAAAAATTTGGTTCCCAAGGACAGCAAAAATCATTTTTGATAGCATTGAAACTGGCACAATTTGAATTCCTAAAAAAACAAAGCGGCGTAAAACCCATTCTGCTTTTTGATGATATCTTCGATAAATTAGACGAAAACCGCGTATCCAAAATCATCGAAATGGTCAACAACGACACCTTTGGACAGCTTTTCATATCAGACACGCATCCCGAACGCACGGAAACAATCGTAAAATCGACACTACAGAGCTATACGCTTTTTAATTTGTAACCCTTTTATGAAACTCAGTTTGAATATAAAATGAAACACATAGACACATAGATTTGTAAACTGAATATGAATAGAAAATAGCACTATTTTCCACATAGATTGACTATGTGACAAGTAGAACATCTATCAAACTCTTTTCAAACAATATAAATCCTATGTTTCTATGTGTTTAAAAAATATCACCCTACGAGTTTTGTAACTTTTATTTAAGAGTCTCCAAAGATTCCAAAAAGCAAAAAAAACGTATTTTTACACAAATTATAATACATATTCCTAGATGAAAATTAAACACCTATATTTATTCGTTATCTCCTTTATTATATTCTCCTGCAATGGTCAAACATCACCAGCCATTAAAACCATTGACGTTAACTCCTATTCAGAGAAAATAAAAGCGACTCCAAATGCCCAAATTCTAGATGTTCGCACACCAGAGGAATATGCAACGGGACATATCGAAAACTCCGATAATGTGAATTGGCTGAGCGACAGTTTTATTTTAAAAACAGACAAATACGACAAAACAAAACCCGTTTTTGTGTATTGCAAAAGTGGCGGAAGAAGTGCCAAAGCATCCGAGAAATTAGCTGAATTGGGATTTACAACCGTTTACAATCTTGACGGCGGAATGCTCAAATGGGAAGCCGCAGGATTAGCAAAACCAGATACAAAAATAATCGGTGTTTGCCCTCAGGAATACGCCGAATTATTAAAATCCGACAAGAAAGTACTGGTTAGTTTTTATGCGCCTTGGTGTACTCCCTGCAAAAAAATGGAGCCTTATATCCTAAAAATGCAAAAAGAAATGGCTGATAAAGTAGTCATCATCCGATTGAATGCCGATGAAAATAAAACCATTATGCAGGAATTGAAAATCAGTGAACTTCCTACTTTAGTATTATATGAAAATAAAGCCATCAAATGGCAAAAATCAGGTTTTATTAGCGAAGAAGATTTAAAAACCCAATTACAATAATCCGTCTATGCTCTCAAAAGATACATTACAATTCCTCGAAGATTTAAAAGCCAATAACAATCGTGATTGGTTTCTTGAAAACAAAAAACGCTACGAAACCGTAAAGAAAGACTACCATCAATTGGTCGCTTCGTTTCTTGACGCGCTTAAACCGCTTGATCCTTCATTAGAAATGTTAGAAGTCAAAAACTGTGTTTTTAGAATCAATCGTGATGTTCGTTTTTCCAAAGACAAATCACCCTACAAAACGAATTTGGGAATTTGGATTTCTGGAGGTTCCAAACACACCGAAGCTCCAGGATATTACATTCATATAGAAAATGGGAAATGCTTTGTTGGAGGTGGAATATATTGCCCACAACCAGACCAGCTTCAAAAAATTAGAAAAGAAATTCACTTTTTCTATGATGATTTACAAGAAATTCTAAACGATAAAACATTTCAATCTATTTATCAAAATTTGAATAGAGACGAAAATTCGACTTTGAAAAATCCTCCAAAAGGCTACGACAAAGAAGATCCAGCCATTGAATTCCTAAAATTAAAAAGCTTTACGGCCACTCAGCCTTTCGATACCAAATTAGTTACCCAAAAAGATTTCGTATCAATAATGGCAAAAAAAATGTTGGCATTAAAACCATTCAATAATTTCATAGACAGGGCTTTATATTCGGAATAAATCAAAGCCAAACACTACTTATTAATTACAATTCTTTATGACCATTTTGCATCATTTTTCTTTAAAAAACTACAATACTTTTGGCATCGAAGCCAAAGCCGAACAATTTGTTGCCGTTCACAGCGTGTCTGAATTGAAAAGCATCTTAGAACAAAACAAAAACCAAAAGAAATTCGTTCTTGGCGGAGGAAGCAATATGCTTTTGACAAAAAACATCGAAGCTTTGGTAATTCATATTGATTTAAAAGGAAAAAAAATCATCAAAGATAATGCCGATTTTGTTTGGATTGAAAGTCAGGCTGGTGAAAACTGGCATCAATTTGTACTTTGGGCAATAGACCAAAACTTTGGCGGACTCGAAAACATGTCGCTAATTCCTGGCAATGTTGGTACAACGCCAGTACAAAACATTGGCGCTTATGGTACCGAAATCAAAGATACTTTTGTTTCCTGCGAGGCAATAAATATTGAAACTCAGGAAATCAGAATCTTCAACAAAGAAGAGTGTAATTTTGGATACCGAGAAAGCATTTTCAAAAATGAGGTGAAAGACCAATACATTATAACCTCTGTTGTTTTCAAACTAACAAAACAAAACCATAAAATAAATACTTCGTACGGAGACATCACTGCCGAATTAGCAAAAAACAACATCACAACTCCCAGTTTAAAAGACGTGAGCAATGCCGTAATTACCATCCGCAAAAGCAAATTGCCAGATCCTGCTGAATTAGGGAACAGCGGTAGTTTTTTCAAAAACCCAATTCTTTTAAAATCCGATTTTGAGCCAATCCACCAAAAATTCCCTGAAATGAGATTCTTTGACATTTCGGAAACGGAGGTCAAAATTCCCGCAGGTTGGCTGATTGAACAATCCGGTTTGAAAGGAAAACGTTTTGGCGATGCCGGAATTCATAAAAATCAAGCACTCGTTCTCGTAAATTACGGAAATGCAACAGGACAAGAAATTTTGAATGTTTCCAAAACTGTTCAGAATACTGTTTTCAATACGTTTGGGATTCACATTGAAGCGGAAGTAAATATAATCTAGATTCAAAATAATTCAATTAGACAAAATGCTGGCAATAAAAATTTCAAATCCAAATGAGCCTAGCGCTTATTCTATAATAGAAGAATTATCGCAAAATCTTTATGAAAGATTTGGAAGTGACGGTAAAAACTCATTTACAGATTGGGAATACAACAATCCTAAATTTGTATTTGTAATAGCAGAATTAGATGCTGAAATTGTGGGATGCGGAGCAATTAGACCGCTTTCTGAAAAAAGAGGAGAAGTAAAACGAATGTTTGCCAAATATCCAAGAAAAAATATTGGACAATCCATTTTATCTTTTTTAGAAACAAAAGCAAAAGAGTTCGGTTTTGAAGAATTGGTTTTGGAAACACGAGTAAAAAATAAAGAAGCTTGTTCGTTTTATATGAATTCAAACTATATAAAAATACCAAACTATGGTAAATATATTGATCGTCTAGACGCAGTTTGTTTTCAAAAAACACTTTAAAACCATAAAAATGTACATTCCAGATTTATATAAAAACAAAGATAAAGAAGCCATCAGAACCTTTCTAAAAGCAAATGCTTTTGGCATTCTCATCAACCAAACCAATGGAAAATTATGGGCAACGCATATTCCATTGGAATTAGAAATCAATAAAGACGGAGAAGAAATCTTGATGGGGCATATTTCAAAAGAGAATCCACAATGGACCGCATTTGAATCGGATGACCAAGTACTGGCAGTATTTACAGGACCGCACGCTTATATATCTTCGTCTTGGTATGATCACGAGAATGTTCCCACTTGGAATTATTCGGCAGTTCATATTTACGGAAAAATAAAAATCGTAGAAGGAGATGCGGTAATTGATTCGTTAACCAAACTCGTAGACAAATACGAACAAAACTCTAAATGTCCCATTCGTGTAGCTGATTTATCAAAAAAAACAATGATGCAGACCCGCGGAATTGTGGCTTTTGAAATTAAAGTTGAAGAGATACAAGCCAAAAATAAAATGTCACAAAACCGAGATAACAAAAATTATGCAAACATTATTTCTGAATTAGAAAAAACAGAAAACCCTCAGTCTATGGCTGTAGCGAAAGAAATGGCTAATTCCAGAAAGTAATTACTGATTTTACATTGATAATTGACAATTGCTAATTACATTTGCAATCGTTTTTAAAAGCCAGAAAATACAATGATACTAACCTTTACTTTATACTTTTTTATTGCAATAATTGTCATTCAACTTTTTTATTATCTGATTGTTTTTGGGAAGTTTTCTTTTGCAAAAGCACAGGAAATTAGCCCTAAAAACATTCCTGTTTCTGTAATTGTCTGTGCCAAAAATGAAGAAGACAATGTTATCAAATATATTCCTCTATTGGCCGAACAAAATTATCCCGACTTCGAAATCGTTTTGATTGACGATGCTTCGAGCGATACTACTTTGGATATATTTGAAGAGTTTGAAAAAACGTATCCGAACATAAAATTAGTTAAAGTAAAAAACAACGAAGCTTTTTGGGGAAACAAAAAATACGCTTTAACATTAGGAATCAAAGCTGCTCAGAAAGAGCATTTATTGTTTACTGATGCAGACTGCTACCCAACTTCCAAAGATTGGATCACTGCGATGAGCTCCCAGTTCACAAAACAAAGAACCATTGTTTTGGGCTATGGCGGCTACGAGAAAATAGCCAATTCCTTTTTGAATAAAATAATCCGATATGAAACTCTGCTTACGGCTGTTCAATATTTTTCGTGGGCAAAAATAGGCAAGCCTTATATGGGAGTTGGACGTAATCTAGCCTACAAAAAAGAAGAATTTTTCAATGTAAACGGCTTTATCGACCATATCCAAATCCGTTCTGGCGATGATGATTTATTTATCAATCAGGCCGCAGATTCAGACAACACAACTATCAGCTATACACCTGAAAGTTTTACATACTCGGCACCAAAAACCTCTTTCAAAGATTGGTTTATCCAAAAAAGAAGGCATGTTGCCACTGCCAGCCACTACAAAACATTCGACAAAATACAACTGGGATTTTTCTTTAGCTCACAGTTATTGTTCCTATTAACACCAATTGTATTATTGGTTTTTCAATTTCAATGGATATTGGTTTTAAGCCTTATTGGATTTCGTTATTTAGTTTCATGGATTGTTATAGGGTTTGCAGCTGGAAAATTAAAAGAAAAAGATGTAATGTATTGGTATCCTATTATCGAAATTATACTTATATTCACACAAATAAATGTCTTTGTGGCTAACATTTTTTCAAAACCTGCGCATTGGAAATAAAAAAACAAATAGAAAAAGCTAAAAAAGGAAACCAGACCGCCTTTACTTTTCTATTGAACCATTATTGGAATGAGGTGTATGGTTTTATGCTGAAACGCACTGAAAACGAA
Organism: Flavobacterium sp. 1; assembly: GCF_002797935.1. Taxonomy (NCBI): domain Bacteria; kingdom Pseudomonadati; phylum Bacteroidota; class Flavobacteriia; order Flavobacteriales; family Flavobacteriaceae; genus Flavobacterium; species Flavobacterium sp. 1. The sequence continues at coordinate 5,232,763 of NZ_PGER01000001.1, read as the reverse complement.
ACCACTGCCGAAGACATTACCATTGAAACTTTCTCTAAAGCTTTTGATAAAATAGCTACTTATAATTCTGAATTTCAATTCAATACTTGGCTGATATCTATCGCCAAAAATGTGCATATCGATTTAATCCGCAAAAAAAAATCAAGTCTGTTTATTGAAATTACAGACGAACAAGACCAAACTGCCTATAATGTTGCCGACACTACTCCATCGGCAGAAGATGTATTAATTACCGAGCAAAATCTTTCTCAATTACTGCAGTTCATCAAAGAACTGAAACCGCATTATCAAGAAGTGATTCAGTTGCGTTATTTTCAGGAAATGAGCTATCAGGAAATCGCTAACAAAATTGACGAGCCATTGAGCAATGTAAAAATAAAATTGCTTCGTGCCAAAAAACTGCTTTCTGAAATTATACAGAATAGAAGATAATTGCATCAAAAAATATTTTACTGAATAACGTCCAAAAAAACACATTACTCCCTCACATTAGAGTCATAAAACTCAATTACATTAACAGAATTAATTTGTTAAATAATTATAGTTATACTTAATAAATATTCTTATATTTACTCACAACAACATCTATTTAACAATTTTATTAAAAAATAATCACATTCACACATACTAAAATTCCTGTTATTTGCGTTAGAAACTAAAACTCCTTTTAGCTTATGATTTAATCTCTACTTTAACCATTAAATCCAATAAATTATGTCTAAACTAAACCTCTACGAAACAAGCTGGACTGACATCGTATTCGAAAACAGAAACAAAGAATACGGTGCGTATCATTTACGCCAAGAAAACGCTAAGACATCCTTATTTGCCCTCTTTATAGGAGCATCGCTTTTGACTGCTGCAGTAAGCATCCCGATGGTTTATAACTATCTGAATCCCGATCATGGCACTATAATTTCATGTCCAATAGCTGAGGCAGATCCACTTGTAGTTTCAAATTTCGATGCTTATGTGCCGCCAAAAACAGAAGAAGAAGCACCAATGCCCAAAGTTACCCAACCAATTACTGAGAATATTAATATCCCACAGCAACTAACAAATCCCATAATTACTCATCCTACAGAAGCAACTACCGAACCCATTGCCACCAATGACGCACTCAAAAACATCACAGATAATAGTACTGCAAGTACAGGCGGAACTGGTGTAGGCACAGGAACCTCAACAGGAACAGGCACTGGAGTTGACACCCCTAGTGTACCTACCAACACTGTTATGAATAGTGCTGTATTAGACAAAAAACCTGAATTTCCAGGAGGAATCAACAAATTTTATACTTATGTTGGTAATAATTTTGAGAAACCAGAACTGGACAGTGAAATGGCAATTCGTGTGAGTGTTTCTTTTGTTATTGAAAAAGATGGAAGCATGACAGACATCAGAGTTATAAAAGATCCTGGTTACGGATTAGGAGCAGAAGCCATCCGTGTTTTAAAATCATTAAAAACCAAATGGAGTCCAGGAATTCTTGACGGCAAAGCAGTTCGAACCTCTTATAATTTACCGATTACAATTCAAACAAATTAGATTTTAACTAACATAAAAGAGAAAGCTGAATTACAATAATTCAGCTTTCTCTTTTTAATTCTAAACACTTTTCAAGATTTATTATTTCTTTTTAGCAGTTTTCTTTTTAGTGACAGCTGCAGTTTTCTTTGGAAGAGTATTAACAATTGGCTTTTGCACATACGCTTTATACAAACCATCATTCTCAGCTCTCGCTTTGGCATTATCTGCTCTTAATTGAGAATCAGGATGAGAACTCATCATTTGATCTATAAAAGAACTTTGAGCACCTTCGCTCATTTTTGCCAATATTCTAAATGCAGATTCCTCAGCATTTACATCATACCCGTTTTTTTTCATAAAATCATAAGCAAACAAATCGGCTTCCGATTCCTGTTTACGGCTGTATTTACTGTCAATCATAGCACTTCCTATTTTAGCCAATTGGCTATCGGTAACTGCTGCAACTTTAACAGATTGGGAAGCAGCAGCATCAATCAAAGCTTCTTTTTGATACAAAGCTTTCATGGCATCTCTGGAATCATGATTATGAACATGACCAATTTCGTGACCAATAACAGCAATTAGCTGATTATCATCCATTACATCCATCAAACCGGAAAACACACGCACACTTCCATCTGCAGTAGCAAAAGCATTGATGTCTTTAGTTAAATATACTTTGTAATTCAGCGTGTAAAATTCACCTTGAGTATGTTTTCCAAAAACTCTGGCCAAACGAATAGCATAAGGATCTGTTGGTGCTGCTACTTTATTTTCGGCATCCATTTTATCAACCGCTGGTTTGGACAAAGCCGCTGCATCGGCATCAGTAAAAGTGAATCCTGTAATTCCTTTTTGAACAGCACCTAATGCTTTTTCTCCAAAATTAATTTGCGCTTGTGCTGTAGAAACTCCAAGTAAAACAGCTAATGCTCCTAGTAATAATGATTTTGTGTTCATCTCTTATTTTTATTTATTTTAAGAATACAAATATACTATAAGTTTAAAAACAACTGAAAGCCGTTTTATTCAAATCTGTAAAATTTTAATGCCTTTTAATACCTAAATTCATTTAATGCCAAAACATTTTTTATTCAAAAAACTTAAAACAGAGTCGGTATCCCAACAAGTTTTATCAAATTTCACAAATATGGAACTCGAATTCTAAAACTACATTGCTTATCTTTGCAGTCTGAAAATTGAAATATGGAAACTGTTTTAAATAATACAATGCCTGTTGGAATCCGAGGCGAAGCTGAACAAGGCATAACTAAACCCAAATGGCTAAAAGTAAAACTCCCAATAGGACAAAAATATACCGAACTTAGAGGCCTTGTCGATAAATATAGTCTGAATACTATTTGTACATCAGGAAGCTGCCCAAATATGGGAGAATGCTGGGGTGAAGGAACCGCAACTTTTATGATTCTGGGAAATGTATGTACTCGTTCCTGTGGTTTTTGTGGCGTAAAAACCGGAAGACCCGAAACTGTAGATTGGGATGAACCTGAAAAAGTAGCCCGCTCTATCAAAATAATGAATATCAAACACGCTGTAATTACAAGTGTTGACAGAGATGATTTGAAAGACGGCGGTTCTATTATATGGATTGAAACTGTAAAAGCCATCCGCAGAATGAACCCGAATACTACTCTTGAAACATTGATTCCAGATTTTCAAGGCATTGAAAGAAACATCGACCGTATCGTAGAGGCGAATCCAGAAGTAGTATCGCACAACGTTGAAACTGTCCGCCGATTAACACGTGAAGTGCGCATACAGGCAAAATATGACCGAAGCTTAGAAGTTTTGAGATACCTGAAAGAAAAAGGCATCAACAGAACCAAGTCTGGAATTATGCTGGGTCTTGGCGAACAGGAAGAAGAAGTTTTTCAAACCATGCGGGATTTAAAAGCTGCCAATGTTGACATAGTTACTATTGGACAATATTTACAGCCAAGTAAAAAACACCTTCCTGTAAAAGAATTCATAACTCCTGAACAATTCAAGCGATATGAAAAATACGGTTTGGAATTAGGTTTCCGCCATGTAGAAAGTGGTCCATTAGTACGGTCATCATACAAAGCCCAAAAGCATATTTTATAAAAAAGCATAATCGTTTAATTGCTCCACTGACTAAACGATTAAACGGTCAAACAAATCAACGAAGAATTGAAAACAAGAATCGCTATTAATGGATTTGGAAGAATTGGAAGAAATTTATTCCGCCTTCTTTTAAACCATCCAACTATTGAAGTAGTTGCCATCAACGACATTGCCGATAAAAAAACCATGGCTCATTTGGTAAAATACGACAGTATTCATGGTGTTTTGCCTTTTGCGGTAAACCACGATGAAAAAGGAATTGAAGTTGACGGAAAACATTTTTTATTTTTCCACGAAAAAAACATCTCAAACTTAGACTGGAAAAGTATAGACATCGATTTTGTTATAGAATCTACTGGAAAATATAAAACTTTTGATGAAATAAATGCTCATGTTTTGGCTGGAGCCAAAAGAGTAATCCTCTCTGCTCCATCTGAGGTTGACACAATAAAAACTGTAGTATTAGGTGTTAACGAATCAATTCTTGACGGAACCGAAACGATTATATCCAATGCCAGCTGCACGACCAACAATGCGGCACCTATGATTAAAGTTATTGAGGAATTATGCGGTATCGAACAAGCTTATATCACAACTATCCATTCCTTTACGACAGATCAAAGTTTGCATGATCAGCCTCACAAAGATTTACGAAGAGCCAGAGGAGCAAGCCAGTCTATTGTTCCTACAACAACTGGTGCTGCAAAAGCCTTAACCAAAATTTTCAAATCACTAGACGGCAAAATGGGCGGATGCGGTATTCGTGTCCCTGTACCCGATGGATCTTTGACTGATATCACATTCAATGTAAAACAAACAGTTACCATAGAAGAGATAAATAATGCTTTCAAACAAGCCTCAAAAACCAATTTAAAAGGTATTTTAGAATATACTGAAGATCCAATTGTGTCAGTAGATGTAATTGGCAACAAAAATTCATGTATATTTGATTCGCAGCTTACTTCAGTAATTGATAAGATGGTAAAAGTTGTAGGCTGGTATGATAATGAAATTGGTTATTCTTCCCGGATCATTGATTTAATTTCATTATTGAACTCGAATAAAAGTGTAAATTTAGCAAAAAAACATAAGTAATGGCCTACGAGTTACTATCAAAAGATAAAGAATATCCATAAATAGCAACCCATGAAATACTTCTTAATATTGTTTTTTTTCTTACAAACCCAACTGTATCCGCAAAAAAAAGCGCCTATAGACAGTGTTGCCTATTATTCAAAGTTGGTAGCTGATAATGAAAAAGAAAATAATTATAAAGACGTTTTATTATACACCCAAAAGTCAATCAATTATTGCAGAAAAAACAATAAGATTGAGGCTCAAGCCAATCAGACTTTCAAATTAGGCAAAATCTATTTCGATCTAAAGCTTCAAAATGATGCCATAGAAGTTTTCAGCAAAAGCATTGCGATATTGAACAGTATTTCTGAAAAACCTACTAAAGAAAAAGCTACTGCTTATTATTATCTTGGACTTACTTATATAGAAAAAAAGAAATACATTCTTGCTGAAGCGAGCATCCTTAAAGCTGAAGAAATTCAAAAAAAATTAGGCATTAAAGAATACACTGATCAAATCAATCTTCAAAAAGGAATACTTTCAAAATACAAGAACAATAATTCCTTAGCATCATCCATCTTTAGCTCTATCATTGCTAAACCCCAAAACAATACTCTAGCAAAAACGGAAGCATTATATCAAACAGGAACAATTGAAGCTCAAAAAAAGAGATATAATCTGGCTTTAAATTATTTCAATAGAGCACTAGAATTAAATAAAAAAACTGGAGACCTGAACCAGCAGTCAAATATTTTATTAGCTATAAGCACAACTCATGATAAAATGTTAGATAAGACCGCTGCCTATACTTATTTAAAAAAATATTTGAATTTAAAAGAAAGCATTACTCTGGAAAATGACGAAAAACTCGGCATTAACGATTATGAATCATTCAAAGAGTCTCAACGAATTGAAGAGAAATTACAGAAAGAGAAAGAAAAAAAGGAGAAAGAAAAAAATGACAAATTCTCCAGACTTGTAAGCATATTAGCCATTGCGATAATTTCTATCCTCTCCCTATTGAGTTTATCACTGTACAAAAATAATATTATACGCAATCAGACCAATTCATTATTAAAAGAAAAAAACAATGAATTAATTGTCGCCAAAAACAAAGCTGAAGAAGCTTCAAAAGCCAGATCTGAATTTTTATCAACAGTGAGTCACGAGCTTCGGACACCGTTAAACGCTATTAACGGAATAACACATTTATTGTTAGAAGAAAACCCAAAAAAAACCCAAATGCACTACCTAAAGTCATTGCAGTTTTCGGGCAGTTATTTAACTAATTTTATTAATGACATTTTAGAAATCAATAAAATAGATTCCAATAAATTAGAAATTGAATACATCAGCTTTAATCTCAAACAATTATTAATAGATATCCAAAACTCTCTTAAGGAAATTGCGACCATAAATAACAACAAATTTATTCTTAAAATAGACTCAAATATTCCTGAAAATTTAATAGGCGATCCAACAAAATTATCTCAAATTTTCATGAACTTAATCAATAACGCCTTAAAATTTACAAACAATGGTACGGTTAGTGTTATTGCCCGTTTAAGAAATTACACAAACGAAAATGCAACTATTTATTTTCAAATAATTGATACTGGTATTGGAATTCCTGAAGACAAATTAAAAACAGTCTTCAAAAGCTTTTCTCAAGGATCGGTCGAAATCAACAGAAAATTCGGAGGCACAGGACTAGGGCTAACTATTGTAAAAAAACTCGTCCGAATTTTGGGTGGCCGTATACTTTTGAAGAGTACTGTTGGCAAAGGCTCAACATTTTCATTTGAATTGAATTTTAAAACAGATCCAAAACCTGTTCAAATCAAATCGGAAATTAAAAATTACGATCCCGAAATATTCAAAAATAAAAAAATATTATTAGTTGAAGACAACAAAATCAACCAAATGATTACCCAAAAAATGCTTTCGAGAAAACAAATGGAATGCACCATTTTGGATAATGGTGAAGAGGCTATCCAAGTATTAAAAAACAGCACTTACGATTTAGTTTTAATGGATGTCCATTTATTGGGAATAAACGGTACTATTGCAACACAGCAAATTAGAGAGTTTGACACCACAACTCCTATTATTGCACTAACTGCCATTTCATTAAATGAAAACAGAGAAATGTTAATCTCATTTGGCATGACCGATGTCATTACAAAACCTTTTATTCCAGAAGATTTTTATACTACCATTGCACAGAACTTCAAAAATTTAACCCCTCACAATTAACTCCTTAACAAGCTTTCGCAAATTAGGTTCAGCGCCTTTGGCGGCCTGTAAAACCTCATCATGTGAAATGGTCACTATACTTTCCTCATCACCCATATCTGTAATAATAGAAACTCCAAAGGTTTCCAGTTCCATGTGACGGGCTACAATAACCTCTGGAACTGTTGACATTCCTACACAATCAGCTCCTAGAATTTTGACCATTTTATATTCGGCTAAGGTTTCAAAAGTTGGCCCCTGCAAACCTAAATAAATACCGTCATGAATTTCTATATTGAATTCTTGTGCAATGGCTTTGGCTTTGGCAATCATTTCAACCGAATAAGGCTGGCTCATATTTACAAACCTTGGACCAAAACGCTCATCATTTTTCCCTCTAAGAGGATGCTCTGGCATAAAATTAATATGATCTTTAATTATCACAATAGAACCCACTTTGTAATTTGAATTCACACCCCCCGAAGCATTCGAGACGATTAACTTTTCAACGCCTAAATATTTCATCACACGAACTGGAAAAGTAACTTCTTTCATGGAATATCCTTCATAAAAATGAAAGCGTCCCTGCATAGCGACTACTTTTTTAGTCCCGATAGTTCCAAAAACCAATGCGCCCTTATGTCCTTGAACCGTCGAAACAGGAAAATTAGGAATTTCATCATAAGGCAACACATGCTCTATTGTAATTTCCTCCGTAAATCCTCCCAAACCTGAGCCTAAAATCACACCATACTCAGGACTAAAATTAATTCTCCCTTTAATGTAACTAACTGTTTCTTGTACTTTGTCCCACATAATTCAAAATATATTTATCAAAACTATCTCCATCAGAAAAGAATGAACTTTTTATGGGCAAATAATAAAGCTGTCTGCTTAAAATACTCCCCTTCAATCGAACAAAATCTTTTTCTGTTGTTACGATAATTCTGCCGTTTGCTTTTTTCTTAATTTCCTGTAATTCGCTTTCGCTAAAATGGTGATGATCCGGGTAAGTCAAACATTCATCATTTTCCTGCTTCAAATGGGCAAAAAACGATTCAGGCTTTGCAATACCTGCCAAAAGCAATTTATCCATTGCTTTAACTTCGTCTGCTTTCAGCGTTTTTTTATCCGAATAAACCACTTCATCATACTCTATAAAGGTAAAGAACAAACTTTGATTTGGAGAAAGATTCAGCTCTTTTTTAATAGCATTTTGAGCTTCCAAGGATAGATTCGGCGGGCATTTTGTAATAATAACAATATTAGCTCTTTGCACTCCGCTTCTGCTCTCCCGCAAATTCCCCATGGGCAGTATAAAATCATTACAGTACAAATCTCCGTAGGAAGTAAGCATAATGTACAAGCCTGCCTTTACTTTTCGATGTTGAAAAGCGTCATCCAATAAAATAACATCCGGTTTAATTGAGCCAGAGAGTAATTGTTCGATACCATTCTTTCGATTGGCATCTACCGCAACCTGAATGTTTTTGAATTTTTGATAAAACTGAAAAGGTTCGTCCCCCAATTCTAATGCATCCGAATTCTCATTGGCCAAAACAAATCCTTCTGATTGTCTTTTATAACCTCTGCTCAAAGTTGCTACCTTATATTGATTAGAAAGCAACCGAATTAAACATTCTATTTGCGGTGTTTTCCCAGTCCCGCCTACACTAAGATTTCCCACAGCAATAACAGGCAGATTAAAAGAATAAGATTTTAAAACCCCTCTGTCAAAGAGAAAATTCCGAATGCCCGTAATAAAGCCATATAAAACAGCAAAAGGGAACAATATTTTTCGAAGTAAATTCATTTTACGAAAGTAAAGCATTTTATGATAATAGCGAAAGCAATTACAAATGTAAAAATGTTTTTTAACCAATTTATATTCAGACAAATCTCCAAAACAAGATCCTTTTATCGTATTATTTTTTAACAAAAAAAGGGTACTAGAATTATGATAACGATAAATTAACATATCGTTTTTTATCGTTTTCTGAAATCTGTTTATCAAACATGAAATTCTCTTCAAAACCCTTTAAACACCTCATTTTTAATTCTATTTTTGTTATAAAACCATATTATTTAAATGATTTCAAATAAAAAAATAACATAATTAATACTATTAAACACAGCCAAAAACCCAAATTTGTTTAACCTGCAATTATCACATTATGAAAAAAAACTACTTTATTGTTTTAATCTTATTAATGTTTACCGGAACCATTGAAGCGCAAAAAGAAAAAATAAAAGAAGCCGAAAAAGAGTTGGACAGCGGTAATATGCAGAATGCAATCTCTATCCTAAAAAGCATTGAATATCAAGTTTACAATTCTAAAGATGAAGAAAAGGCTCAATATTATTTCATTCAGGGAAGTTCATTTTTAGGGCTAGCTGATAAAAAAACTGACGAGGGTAAAAACTTAGTTCTAGCAGCAAAATCGTACAGAGAAACCATCAAAATTGAATCAGAATCAGGTAAAAGAAAATACTCAGGTCAGATACTGAGCTCTTTTAAAAATATTAAAGAAAAATTAATAAAAATAGCTGATGACAATTCTAAAGAGAACAAACATATTGACAGTGCTAACGAACGTTATGAAGCTTATTTAACCGATACAAAAGACACACTTAATTTATACAATTCAGCGGCTGCATTTGTAAATGGAAAAGATTATGCTGCCGCTCTTAAACATTATGAAACACTCAAAGCCATTAACTTTTCAGGAATTGGCACCAATTATTTAGCAACAAATCGAATAACAAAAACTGAAGAAAATTTTTCAACAGAAAATGATCGGGATTTGTCTATTCAAGCCGGTACTCATGAAAAGCCTAGAACAGAAAAAAGAATATCCAAAAGAGGCGAGATCTATAAAAATATAGCTTTGCTTTATATACAAAAAGGAGACCAGGAAAAAGCCAAAAAAGTAATTTCGGATGCGAGAATAAAAAATCCAGAAGACATTTATTTGGCATTGGCAGAAGCTGATCTGTATTTAGAAAACAAAGACTACGCATCGTATAAAAAAGCAATAGAACCCATTTTGAAAAAGAATCAGAATGATGCCGATTTAGTTTATAATTTGGGCGTTCTTAGCGCTAAAGCCAAAAACACTGCCGATGCCGAAAATTTTTATCTGAAAGCAGTAACACTTAATCCTAAATATACCAATGCTTATATAAATCTGTCCTTTTTAAAACTAGAAGAAGCAGAAACTATAAATGAAGACATGAATAAGCTAGGTACATCTCCAGCAGAAATGAAAAAGTACGATGATTTAAAAATAAAAAGGGATAATGTCTATAAAAAGACGATTCCTTATCTCCAAAAAGCTATTGAAATGAATCCCGAAAACGAAGATATTTCTAAAAGCCTTTTGAGTGTTTACAATGCTTTGGAGATGACTGCTGAATATAAAGAATTAAAAGCAAAACTATATTAATTCATAATTCTCAAATACTTTACATTTTGTCATCTTTCAATTCTTGCCTGCCTATTTAGGATTTAAGAATGCTCTCCCGTTTATTAATCCGAGGCAAAAAATTAACACCATTAAACACTAATAAAAAAGCCATACAAAATGGCTAATGGAATCGTAATTTTTCACAGTAAATTCTTTTTACGAAAGTATAATATTTTATCTTTGGACGGAAATTATTAAAAACTGACTATATTGTAACTTTACAAATTAATTTCAAATAATTTACGTTATTAATTTTTAAAATACAGATAACAAATACCCAGAAAAAGATTAAAAATGAGTACGATAAAAGAAATTCTTTCTGTTCTTGAAGAAATGGCTCCATTGGCTTATGCCGAAGATTTTGACAATGTAGGATTAATAATTGGAGACGAAAACGCTACAGCAACAGGCATTTTAGTCTGTCACGATGCTTTAGAAAATGTTATTGACGAAGCCATTGCAAAAAAATGCAATTTGGTTGTTTGCTTCCATCCTATTTTATTTGCTGCAATAAAAAAAATAACTGGTAAAAATTATGTAGAGCGTGCCCTGCTCAAAGCTATAAAAAATGACATAGCCATATATGCCGTTCACACTGCACTGGACAATCATCCAGAAGGAGTAAACAAAATATTTTGTGACACTTTAGGGCTCATAAACACCAGAATTTTAATCCCAAAACAAAATAACATCCGGAAATTAGTTACATACACCATCCGGGACAATGCTGAAAAAGTTAGAGAAGCTTTATTTGAAGCTGGCGCGGGAAGCATCGGAAATTATGACAAATGCAGTTTCAACTCCGAGGGAACTTTTACGTATCAAGGCAACGAAAAAAGTGAGCCTACCATTGGTGAAAAAGGTGTACTGTCACGAGGTACAGAAACCAAAATCGAAGTGGTCTATGCAAAACACTTAGAAGCTGGAATCATAAAAGCGCTTCGTGAAAATCATATCTACGAAGAGGTGGCTACCGAAATCTACGATATGAAAAATACCTTTAATCATATTGGTTTGGGAATGATCGGCGAATTGGAAGAAGAAATGGATGAAAAAGATTTTCTTGTTTATGCCAAAGACAAAATGCAAGCCAACGGAATCCGTCACTCCGCTTTTACAGGAAAAAAAATAAAAAAAGTGGCAGTTTTGGGCGGATCGGGAAGTTTTGCCATAAAAAATGCAATACAGGCTGGTGCCGATGTTTTTTTGACAGCCGATTTAAAATATCATCAATATTATGAAGCCGAAAATCAGCTTTTATTAGCCGATATTGGACATTTTGAAAGTGAACGCTATACAAAAGAGTATATTGTTGATTATCTTAGAAAAAAAATCCTTAATTTTGCAATCATTTTATCGGAAGAAAATACAAATCCAGTTAAGTACTTATAGAATATGGCGAATACGAAAGAATTAAGTGTTGAGGACAAGTTAAGAGCAATATATGATTTACAGCTTATTGACTCTAGAATTGACGAAATCAGAAACGTGAGAGGTGAACTGCCTTTAGAAGTAGAAGATTTAGAAGATGAAGTTGCAGGTTTAAGCACTCGTTCAGAGAAATTGAAAAGCGAACTTGAGGTAATCGAGAACCTTATCAAACAAAAAATAAATGCAATTGACGAGCACAAAGAAGCTGTCAAAAAATACACTAAACAACAAGAAAGCGTTCGTAATAACCGCGAATTCAATTCTTTGACCAAAGAAGTTGAGTTTCAAGAATTAGAAATTCAATTGGCTGAAAAGCAAATTAAAGAAATGAAAGCTTCTATTGAACACAAAAAAGAAGTAATTGCTTCTTCAAAAGAAAAATTAGATTCTAAATCATCTCATTTAAAACATAAAAAATCAGAATTGGATGCTATCATGTCCGAAACTCAAAAAGAAGAAATCTTCTTAAGCGAGAAATCAGCTGAATTTGAAGCATTAATTGAAGAGCGTTTATTGGTAGCTTACAAAAGAATCAGAAGCAGTGTCCGTAACGGATTAGCTGTTGTTTCTATCGAAAGAGGAGCATCTGCAGGATCATTCTTCACCATTCCGCCACAAACACAAGTAGAAATTGCTGCCAGAAAGAAAATCTTAATTGATGAACACTCCGGAAGAATTTTAGTCGACAGTGTTTTAGCTGAAGAAGAAAGAGAGAAAATGCAACAATTGTTTTCTAAGTTCTAAAAAAACAACTAAGCCTCGAAATTCGAGGCTTTTTTTATAACACCTTATTTTGAGCCTAAAAAAAAGTATCCGATTTCTAACTGTCAAGGCTGTTGGTCAATACATCAACCTACTCCATTTAGTGCATCCCAAAAAAGCATTACACCTGTCCTATGCTCTTTTTACCAACCCCAGAATAGGCAAAATTTCAGAAGACAAGCTTCCAGAAATCCTACAGAATACCATCAAAGAAACATTTCAGCACGACGAACACCATTTTCAAACCTATACTTGGGAAGGAAATGACACCAAAATCCTTTTGGTTCACGGCTGGGAAAGCAATTCGTCCCGCTGGGAGAAAACCCTGCCTTATCTGCAAAAATCAGGAAGTACCATCATCGCCATAGACGCTCCCGCTCACGGACAAAGCAGCGGTAAGGAATTCAACGTTCCCCGTTATGCAGAGTACATCAACAAAGCTGTCAAAAAATACAACCCCAGCATTATCATCGGTCACTCTATTGGAGGTGCTGCCTGTGTCTATCATCAGTATTTACATCCCGAAACGAGTATCCAAAAAATGGTAATTCTCGGCGCACCCTCCGATTTAAAAACGCTCATCGACAATTACATCCAAATATTGAGCCTCAATCGCAAAATGTTTACTCTTTTAGAAAAACGCTATTTAGAAAATTTCAATCTCAAACTAGAGGATTTCTCAGGTGGCGCATTTGCCAAACATATCCATATCGAAGGAATCATCGCCCACGACACCTCCGACACTGTAGTCGCATTTGAAGAAGGTCAAAAAATCGCAAGCGGTTGGAAAAAAGGAAAATTCATCACCACCAACGATTTAGGCCATTCCATGCACGACGATAAATTATACCAAGAAATATACCGTTTTTTATTTGAAGTAAAAGAATAGTCTTCTTTGTAAACATGGGTTCCCGCTATCCGTTACAATCTTATAAGCCGAACCCCGGCTCATAAGGATTTTCACTGCTATCGGGGCTAAAAGGGTTTTATTTTTTTAGTTTCAGGAAATATCCGCAACTTTTCTAGTAATCCAAAAATCTAAGAAGTCTAAAAAAAGACTATTTTTGCATTATGGAAGAAAATCTAAAACGCCTCAATAAATTCATTGGAGAAACAGGCTATTGCTCCCGTCGCGAGGCTGATAAAATTATCGAAGAAGGCCGAGTAACCATTAATGGAATTGTACCGGAACTTGGAACAAAAGTTTCACCAGATGACGAAGTGCGCATAGACGGAAAACTAATTCGGGAGAAAAACGAAAAACCCGTATATCTAGCTTTCTACAAACCCGTAGGAATAGAATGCACCACCAATCTTGAAGTACGCAACAACATTGTAGATTACATCAATTATCCCAAACGTATTTTCCCTATCGGACGTTTGGACAAAGCCAGCGAAGGATTGATTTTTATGACTAATGACGGTGATATTGTAAACAAAATTCTGCGCGCCAGAAACAATCACGAAAAAGAATATACCGTAACGGTAAACAAACCCATAACAGATCGTTTTATAGAACGAATGGGGAATGGTGTGCCAATTCTTGACACTGTTACCCGAAAATGTAAAGTAGAGCAAATCAGCAAATACATTTTCAAAATCATTCTGACACAGGGGCTGAATCGTCAAATCCGCAGAATGTGCGAATATTTAGGCTACGAAGTTACCGCCTTGAAACGCATCCGAATTATCAATATTTCACTTGATGTTCCAGTAGGACGCTACCGTGATTTAACCGATGCAGAAATAAAAGAACTCAACCAATTGATTGAACCTTCCAGTAAAACCGAGGAAGCCAGTCTGCCAAAAACAGAAGCTCCAAAACGAAGAACCGAATTCATCAAAAGAGACGATCCCCGATTTAAAAAAAGAGGGGATTATTAAATACAAAAATAGCCGTCTCAAAAAGAATGAAACGGCTATTTCTTTACATCAAAACCATCTTCTTCTTTTAAATAAAAAAACACCAAACATAGAAAGCAAAACTGAAACAAGTATAATAATCGGCATGCCGTAATTATTGTTTTCTAAATTATTTGGCACATTCATTCCATACAAACTGGCAATTACCGTAGGAATCATCAAAATAATGGAAATGGAAGTCATTTGTTTCATAATCGCATTCAAATTATTAGAAATAACCGAGGCGTAAGCATCCATCATTCCTGTTAAAATGTCGCTATAAATATTAGTTGTTTCTTGCGCTTGACGCAACTCAATCTCTACATCTTCTAACAATTCAGGATCATAAGAGTCTCTTTGAGATTTGACATTCTTGATTCGATGCAGTAATATATCATTGCCTTTCAACGAAGTCATAAAAAAGACCAAACATTTTTCTATTTGCAGCAAAGCTTGTAATTCTTCATTTTTGATGGATTCTTCCAAATTATCTTCGGCCAATTTTATCTTTTGATTAACCTGTTTCAAATATTTCAAATACCAAACACTTGATGACAAGAGCAGCTTTAAAACCAAATCAAAATTGTCTTTGATGTCTTTATTTTTTCGCTGGGTGTAGATTACAAAATCCGTCAACATTTCCGTTTTATGAAAACTAATGGTAACACAGATTTCTTCCTTAAAAATAACACCAACAGGAATTGTGTTAAAAGGCAGTTTCACATTATCTGTACTTACTGGGATTCTAATAATAATCAAAGTCCAGCCGTTCTCAACTTCTATACGGGGTCTTTCATCAATATCTTCAATATCATTGTAAAACTCCTCGGGAATTTTTAGTTCTTCCAGAAGATATTTTTTTTCATCTTCTGTTGGACATTCAACATTTATCCAGCAGTTTGAGACCCACTCTTTAGACTCGATTAATCCGTTATTATTTTTGTAAAAAGCCTTCATTTCAAAATTCCATAGGTTAAGTTATAGCATCTTGAAAGTTTTCCAAGTGCTTTATTCTTTCAATATTTCCGAATAATAATCGTCCATTGAGCTGTTCTTTTTAAGTTTTGCAAAAGTATTCTTTATATTTTTAAAAACATCAGGAAGTAATGGATATTTAATAAAGTCTTAAGCCAAAAAAACCTCAAACTTTCATTTGAGGTTATAAGGTTAATTGTCTAAAACAATTTTATTTATTTCTGCTTCTGATTTCTCTTGCCAAAAGCGTATTTTTCAACAACATCGCTATAGTCATTGGCCCTACTCCTCCCGGAACCGGAGTTATGAAGGATGATTTCTTGCTTACGCCATCAAAATCAACGTCGCCGGTAATTACATATCCTTTAGGATGTGAAGCGTCTTCAACACGTGTAATACCAACGTCTATAACTACAACTCCATCTTTTACCATATCGGCTTTTAAATAATTTGGAACACCAAGAGCTGTGATGATGATATCAGCGTTTTTAGTATATTCTTCAATATTTTTGGTTCTGCTGTGAGTTAAAGTAACTGTCGAATCTCCCGGATACCCTTTACGGCTCATCAATATACTCATAGGTCTTCCCACAATGTGGCTGCGTCCAATAACTACGGTGTGCTTACCAGCAGTTTCTACTTTATATCTTTCTAACAATTCCATTATTCCAAATGGAGTTGCCGGCAAAAATGTTTCCATATCCAAAGCCATTTTTCCAAAATTGGCAGGATGAAAACCATCCACGTCTTTGTCTGGATCAATAGCCATCAGGATTTTTTGCTCGTCGATGTGTTTTGGCAACGGCAACTGAACGATATAACCGTCCAAATTATCGTCTTCGTTTAATTCTTTAATCTTCGCAAGCAATGCATCTTCGGAAATATCGGCTGGTAAACTAACCAAGGTAGATTCGAAGCCAATTTGCTCACAAGAGCGCACTTTACTTCCCACATAAGTTAAACTTGCTCCATCAGTCCCCACAATTACTGCTGCCAAATGTGGTACTTTTTCCCCATTGTCTTTCATTGTTTTTACTGTAGCGGCGATTTCATTTTTAATATCTTCCGATGTTTTTTTTCCGTCGAGTAGTTGCATAAAAACTGTTTGTTGTTTGTTGTTTATGGTTTGCTGATTATAGTTCAGTATTCTAAAATCTGATTATCTCATTCCCGGCATTCCACCTGGCATACCGCCTTTCATTCCGCCCATCATTTTCATTAGGTTTTTCCCACCAGGGCCCTGCATCATCTTCATCATTTTGCTCATTTGCTCAAACTGTTTCATCAATTGATTCACTTGTTCCACTTTTGTTCCGGAACCTTTGGCAATTCTAGCTTTTCTTTTCACATCGATTATCGCAGGCTTGCTTCTTTCAATTGGCGTCATCGAATGAATAATTGCTTCAATATGTTTGAATGCATCGTCTTCGATTTCGATATCTTTCATCGCTTTGGAAGCGCCTGGTATCATTCCTACCAAGTCTTTCATATTACCCATTTTCTTCACTTGTTGAATTTGGGATAAGAAATCATCAAAACCAAATTCATTTTTAGCAATTTTCTTTTGGATTTTTCTAGCTTCGTCTTCGTCATATTGCTCTTGAGCTCTTTCTACCAAAGACACGACATCCCCCATACCTAGGATACGCTCTGCCATACGATTTGGATAGAAAACATCAATCGCATCCATTTTCTCGCCAGTACCCACAAACTTAATTGGTTTGTTTACTACTGATTTAATCGAAATAGCTGCTCCACCACGAGTATCCCCGTCTAATTTGGTCAAAATAACCCCATCAAAATTTAAGATATCGTTGAATGCTTTTGCAGTATTTACGGCATCCTGACCTGTCATGGCATCCACAACAAATAAAGTTTCTTGTGGCTGAATGGCTTTATGTACTTTGGCAATTTCATCCATCATTTCTTTATCAACAGCCAAACGACCTGCTGTATCGACAATCACGACATTGAATCCGTTGGCTTTGGCGTGCTTAATCGCATTTTGTGCAATCTCAACAGGATTTTTATTTTCAGGTTCTGAGTAAACCTCAACCCCTATTGAATCTCCAACAACATATAATTGCTGAATTGCCGCTGGACGATAAATATCACAGGCAACCAAAAGCGGTTTTTTATTCTTTTTTGTTTGAAGATAATTGGCCAATTTACCAGAAAAAGTAGTTTTTCCAGATCCTTGTAACCCTGACATTAATATTATTGATGGATTCCCGGAAAGATTAATTCCTGCAACATCCCCGCCCATCAATTCTGTAAGCTCATCTTTGACTAACTTTACCAATAATTGTCCCGGCTGTAATGTCGTTAATACATCCTGACCTATTGCTTTTTCTTTTACTTTGGTAGTAAAATCTTTGGCAATTTTAAAGTTGACATCGGCATCGAGTAAAGCACGACGAACTTCTTTCAAAGTTTCGGCTACGTTTACTTCAGTGATTTTTCCGTGTCCTTTTAATATATGAAAGGCTTTGTCTAATTTATCGCTTAAATTATCGAACATAATTGTATTTCTCTTTAATTAAGGCGCAAATTTAATGATTTGATATTGAAGTTTAAATAGTATTAGAAATAAAAAATCAATTGTTTTTTAAATAAGATTAAAAATAACAAAAAGAGACTGAATAAATCCAGCCTCCTTTTCCAAAAACAATAAAAACTAACTAACTCATGACATTCTTAATCTCCTTATTATTTTAAGATGGCGTATTGAAATTTAGGAAATCCTCTTTCCCCAGTTTCGCTTGCACCACCTGTGAATTTTAATTTATAAACATTTCCTGCTGGATCTTTAACTACAAAGAAACGATCTGTCTTTAAAACAAATTGAGAAACTGGCGTGCCATTTACAGTAACACTGGTACTTCTCCAGTTTGAACCAATATTTCTTTGATCTGCAGTAAACTTAGCAGTATCTACACTTGCTAAAGTAAAATTATCATAAGTAACAGCATCAGTTACAAGAACCTGATATGCTTTTGCACCGCCTTTAAGATTGCTTAAAACAAAATCCGGATAGAAATATGGAGTAATCGGACCAGCTAAATTAGTAAAAGCGGTAAAACTTATATCCCATTGTGCTTTTACCGGTTCTACAGTAACAGTCTTTTTATCTAACAAACTGAAGAAAGTAAAATTATACGCTGCATTTTTAGAAACAGTAACTTCGCTGTGAGTTGTTGCATCAATATCTGCATATTGAATTTTGTAATCGTTTCCGCTTTTTAAGATTCTAACTTTTTTCCATCCTCTACTGGCTCCTCCAACTGCTCCTTCTTTACCCAATACTGGGTTTGTTGATGCAACAGCATTTCCTAAATAAATCAAGTAAACTTTATTATCAGAATCTGTTGTTGAAATTTCAGCAATAGCAGTTGTTTTTGTAAAATCTCCTGTTGGATCATCTATTTGGGAAGCAATTCCGCTACCCTGAGAAATAATCATAGTCTCGTCAACTACTTGAACTTCATCAATATTTGTAGTTTCTATTTTTTTAGCAGCCATATTAATTGTACTATTCAGCACTACTCTAAATTCAGAACCACTATAAAAACCTAAGTCCCAAGAACTTCTTAACGCTTTTGTCATTTTAGCACTGCTCAAATCAACAAAAACCTGATTTGGCTGTAAAGCACCTCCAACTTCGGGAGCTAAAGCAGTTCCTAAAGAAGCCGTCTCATTAAAACTTACTTGAATCGAGTTGTTTGCAGCGATTGTAGTATTCGCAGTAGCCCCAGTAATCGTAAAAACAACATTTTTCACTTCACCTTCGATTGCCTCTTTTAGTTTAGTAAAAGTAAAAATTACTGAAGTGGCATCTTTTGCAAAAGGAACTGTAATTGTTTTTGATGCAGCCGCTGGAGAAGTAGTAAAATCTGTACCATAAACGACATTTGTTTCTGTAAACGATATTGTTAATGAACCAGCAGCTGCAGCTGGCTTATCAAATTTCACTTCGATAGGAGTAGTTGCTGCACTTAAATTTAATGAAGCTGCAGTAAGAGCAACTGAACTGATAACTGGTGCATCGTCGTCATTATTACAAGCTGTAAAAGCCAGTAAAACAAAAGAAAGGATTAAAATAAAATTGTTTTTCATGGGTATTTATATATTAATTAAAATTAAGGTTATACGTGAGTTTAAGAAAATAAGAGCGTCCATAGCCCAGTAATAGATCTGAACCGCCAGAAGAGTGAGCCCCGCCAGTTCCACCGTTTTGAATGAGCTGTACGCTTTGAATGTCAAACAAGTTTCTAGCTCCAGCGGTCACTTCCAATTGATTTTTAAAAAATGATTTCCTAACCGAAGCATCCATCCAGCTGTATGGGTCTATCTTGTTTAAATAAAATTTAGCTTTACCGTTCTCGTCAGTTCCCGCAACGAATTGCTGTTGCTGACCGTTGTATTTATAATAAAGAGCGAACAAAGTATTCCATTTAGGTATGTTATAGGAAACACTGGAATTTAGCTGTAAAGAGTATAGATATTTATTGTCTGAAGTAATATTCAAGGCTGCTAAATCCAATTTTTGAGAAATTCCAACTAAGGCTGCTCCTACTTTTACATTCCAGTTTTTATAGGTATATTGTTCTGTCGTCGAAATATTCCACATTTTATATTTATTAATGTTTACATATTTATAACTCATGCTTGGCGTCACTTGAGTAAGCACCATATCAATTCGATCATCGACATCCAAAAATGTAAGAGCAATATTATTAGCAATTTGGCCACCTGAATTTAAAAGACAATCCCTTTTAAAACTCATTTCGTATGAAGTGCTGTTTTCTGGAACCAATTCTGGATTTCCTTGTATATTGTGATTTGTATCTACAAAATAAGTGTAGAGTTCATCAAAATTTGGCGTGCGGTAAGACTTGCCTATCGAAGCCCTAGTTTCTAATCCTTTCTTAAAAATATAGCGCAATCCTAAAGAACTTGCATATTGATTATCAAAAGCGGATTGAAACGAATATCTAATCCCTGGACGCACAGAAAATTTATCCGACAGATTAATTTCGGCAACGGTAAAAATATCATAGTTGTCTAATTCCTTGTCAACGTTTTTAAGCTGTTGAAGGCCGTCAAAAAAAAGTCCGGCTGTAGCATTATAATACCCTTTCTCATTTGTAATCTCATAACCCAATTGAAAATCTACTTTTTTAGTATCAAAGAAATTACTCAAAGTTCCAGTAGAATACAAAACCTCTTTGGATTGGTATGTTTCCCGAGTTTCATTAGATTCTGCCTTGGTCTCCAATTGATAATTAAACTTTTCCAAATCGCGCTGTTGCTTTTGATAGGAAAGCGAAACATTATAATTTAATTCAGAAAACAATTTTCCGCTAGAATTCAAATGATTATAAAAACGATTGGTAATAAAGCGTTTGTCTTTAGCATAATAGGTTTCAGGAAAAGGGTAATTATCCTGCGGATTTAGTATTAGATTGTAATAATCAACATTCTCTCCGTAGTAATCAAATTTGTAAAAAAACTTGAAGTTATTTTTTTGATATCCTATTAAAGCATTACCAACAAACTGTTCTTTTGGAAGCCAGCTGTATCCTCTCAACCCATCATTTACATTATAATCTTTTCCTTTTTTATCATCAAAAAAACCGGCAAAATCATTGTGATTTACTCCTACATTCACAAACCAGTTCTCATTAAACTTATGCGCCGCTTTTAATGATTGAATGTGACGTCCTTTATCAAAAAATGCATATTCGTCACCTACTGTTTCTTCTTGAACTGCAGCACTAATTTCCCATTTTTTAGAAACTGTTTTTTTAGTAATTATATTTAAAACCCCACTCACCGCATTGGCTCCGTGAGTAACACCCATTGAACCCTCGATAATTTCAATTCGCTCTACATCATCCAGATTTATTTGTGTCAAATCCACATTAGTACCCATTCCGGTATCACTGACCAAAGGAATATTATCTATCAAAATTTTAAAATACTGCGAATCCAGCCCGAACATTGAAACCGTTGAACGACCGTCGCTTCCGCTGTTTTGAATTGTAATATTCAAATACTGATTTAATACATCTGATAAATTATTGGCTGCTAATTGTTTGATATCCTCTTTTGAAATAACGCGAACATTGAAAACTGATTTTTTTATTGACTGGAGCCCCAATTGTCCCGTAACAACTACCTCCGAAAGTTTATTAGCAGCAATAGTATCTTTCGTTTGTGAGAAAGAAATCTGACAGAAAAGAAAGGCAATAAAAAGAGTAATTTTGGATTTCATTATTTTTATTTAGTCTTAATAGTGACGCAAATATATATCTTATTTTTATTTATTCTAAATAAATTTAATACATTTGTCGAAACTTTTTTAATAATAAAAACCTAATTATGATTACAAAAAAAATTTATCTATCTGTATTAATGATAATTACATGCCTTACTGGATTTAGTCAGGATGCAAAAAAAGAAGACATCAAAGCTATCAAGTCGATGTGTGGCTGTTATGAAGTGAAATTCAATTTTACTGAAACATTTGAATATCCTAAAGACTCAGCCACTTATAAACCATCTGCAACAAAACACGAATCGGGTTTGGAATGGATAGAATTAGTAGAAGATAAGCCTAGCAAAATAGTATTGCAGCATTTATTGATTGTTGGGACTGGCGAAAATGACATCGTTAAACACTGGAGACAAGACTGGCTGTATGAAAACACCGATCTGTATTCTTTTTACAAAGATCAAATCTGGAAATTCAGCAAATTGCCAGCCAAGAATGTAAAAGGACAATGGACACAAAAAGTTTTTCAGGTAGATGACAGTCCTAGATATGAAGGCTCTTCAACTTGGGCGCACATTGATGGAAAAACCTATTGGCTGAACACCGCCGATGCTCCTTTGCCAAGAAGAGAACACACTAAAAGAAACGATTACAACGTTTTGAAAAGAAGAAACATTCATGAAATTAACGCAACTGGCTGGAATCATGAACAAGATAACCAAAAACTGCTAAGAGATGAAAGCGGAAAAGACACTTTATTAGCTGAAGAAAAAGGACTGGATATTTATACCAAAGTTGATGACAGCAAATGTCTACTGGCTCAAAACTGGTGGAAAAATAATAAAGAACTTTGGGAAAAAGTAAGAAGCAAATGGGAAAAAGTATATGGAAGCGATAAAGATTTAGCGCTGCAGAATAAAGTAAATAAGAAATCGCTTTTCTCTGTTTTATTCGATTTAAAACCAACAGCAAACCAAGCGGAAGTTGACACTATCATTGATTCATTTGTAATCAAGCAATAAACATTTACAATTATGTGCAATCTAAAAGTATTAAACAGAACTTCCAATGGCATCCTATTATACTGCCAGCATAGAGATATGTATCAATTGCTGTTTAACAATTTGACCTTTGATTTGAGCAGTATAGAAATGACCAGCTTTTCTAATTATTTGGATCAAATAGACGCTGATTATTGGGAAACCGAATACAAACACTCTATTTATGAGAAGAAAATTCCAATTCCGACTTTACAGTCTAACTTTATCATTTTGCTAAACAGAAAAGAACTGGAGGAGTTGCGCTTTCTGGTAGACTGCATTAGTCATTACAAGATTCTAAAACCTGTTGAGATTAATTACCAGATAATTTCAAATTAATTTCTTTTAGAAATAACACGTAAAAAAATCCGAACCACAGCTCGGATTTTTTTTATTTCAATCTTTTGTGCCCAACATCCGCACAAAATGATTTCCATTTCAACCAGAGTCAAAAGGAGGTATTTTGCTTTTTTACTATTATCCAGAAGAAGGCAAAAGCAAAGTATAAATATACATTTTGAAGCATCCCATTTACAATTTTTAATACCTTTTTTCAAGTCACTAAATTGCTTATTTAATCAGATTTTACGCTTTTAGCATTAATTCTATTCAAACGTTTTCGTTTGTTTAATAGTTTATGAAAAGATTGCTCTTAAATTAATCTATTAATGTTAAAATATTAATAATAGTTTGTTTTATAATTAATATAAAAAGATTTTATTATCGTATCAATAAAAAAATACTTGTTTTTTTACAAATTTGACAATTAATTATTTTGCAGTTTAAAAAACAAATGTTACATTTACACTATTAGAAAGCAACTTAAATTTTTTAAATAAAACAATATAAAAAACACAAAATCATGAGAACAATTATCACCTTCGCTTTATGCTTAAGTTTATTTTCTGCTTCATATTCACAAGACAAAAAAACAGAAGCTGTAAAAATTGAAGAATTACCAGAAGTAGTAGTTTCACAAATTAAAAAAGATTTTGCAAAATACATTCCGGATAATAATGCTGATGCAGTTGTCAGAATTACTCAAAACGAATTCCTTTTATATAAAGTGGATGATGAATGCGGTAATTTCGACAAGTATTTAGTGACTTTAGAAAGCAGAAAAGGTTCCTTAGTGGCAACTTACAACGAAAAAGGAGTATTAATCGGTGTTTCAGAAAAATATGAAAATGTAGAATTGCCAAGAGAAGTTATCAATTCAGTTTATCTTTCATATCCTGAGTGGATCATTACAAAAAGTAAGTTTGAATATTCACAAGAAAAAGGGCAAGTATTGAAAAAAGCATACCTTTTAAAACTTAAAAAAGATAATAAAACCCAAAAACTATTAGTTAGCTCAAAAGGCGAGATCATCAAAACAACCAAAGCATTAGTAATGAAATAAAAATTGAAGTGAAATTGCAAAAAAAAGCATCCTAAATTTAGGATGCTTTTTCATTTATTAAAAAAATTACATTCTCTCTGGTACATTTATTCCCAATAAACTAAAGGAATCAGCAATAACATCTGCCACTTTTTTGGACAATTGCACTCTGAATATTTTCTTATCCAAATCGGTTTCTCCAAGTATTGAAACGGCTTGGTAAAAAGAGTTGTATTCACGTACCAAATCATACGTATAATTAGCAATTAAAGCCGGGCTGTGATTGTTGGCCGCATTCTGAATTACCTCTGGGAACAATTCAAGCTGCTTCACCAATTCTTTTTCTTTTTCGTGAAGCTCAACAATTCCTGCATTGGATGCAAAATCAAAATCGGCTTTGCGGATAATTGATTGAATTCTAGCATACGTATATTGAATGAAAGGACCTGTATTTCCAGCAAAATCAACAGATTCTTCTGGATTAAACAGGATTCGTTTTTTTGGATCCACTTTTAGAATATAATATTTAAGTGCTCCAAGACCTATTGTATTGTATAATTTTGCTTTTTCTTCTGCCGAATAAGAATCCAATTTACCTAAATCTTCAGAAATTTTTTGGGCTGTATCGGTCATTTCCTGCATCAAATCATCAGCATCAACAACTGTTCCTTCACGGCTTTTCATTTTCCCAGAAGGTAAATCTACCATTCCGTAAGATAAATGGAAAAGATTAGAAGCCCAGTCAAATCCTAATTTTTTCAAAATCAAAAACAAAACTTTGAAGTGATAATCTTGCTCGTTACCAACGGTATAAACCATTCCACCAACATCTGGCATATCTTTTACACGCTGAATTGCAGTACCTATATCCTGTGTCATGTAAACCGCAGTTCCATCCGAACGCAATACGATTTTACGATCCAAGCCTTCATCAGTCAAATCAATCCAAACCGAACCATCAGGATCTTTTTCAAAAATTCCTTTTTCTAAACCAATTTGAACCACATCTTTCCCTAACAAATAAGTATTACTTTCGTAATAAAAACTGTCAAAGTTTACGCCTAAATTTTTATAACTAATAGCAAAACCATCATAAACCCATTGGTTCATGGTTTTCCAAAGTTCAATTACTTCAGGTTTACCATTCTCCCAATCCAAAAGCATTTGTTGCGCTTCTAGGATTATTGGTGCCTGTTTTTTGGCTTCTTCTTCGGTTTTTCCTTCTGAAATTAATTGGTTAATTTCTTCTTTATATGCTTTATCAAAAGCAACATAATAGTTACCAACCAATTTATCGCCTTTCAATCCCGTAGATTCTGGAGTTTCTCCGTTTCCAAATTTTTGCCAAGCCAGCATTGACTTACAAATATGGATTCCTCTATCGTTAATGATTTGCGTTTTATATACTTTTTTACCTGAAGCTTTAATAATTTCAGCAACAGAATATCCCAATAAATTATTACGAACATGTCCTAAGTGCAAAGGCTTATTGGTATTTGGCGAAGAATATTCTACCATCACCGCCTTATCATTTGCCGAAGGCGTTACAAATCCGAACTTCTCTACACTCTTGATTCCATTGAAGAAATTCAAATAATAACTGTCAGCAATCACAATATTCAAAAATCCGGAAACTACATTAAAACGGGCTACTTCCGAAACATTTTCAACCAAATAGTTGCCAATTTTATTTCCTAATTCAACAGGATTGCTTTTTACCAATTTTAATAATGGAAAAATTACCATTGTAATATCGCCTTCAAACTCTTTTCGGGTAGCTTGAAACTCTATTTTATCAATGGTAACATCAAACAAAGTTTGAATAGCTTTTTCAATAGATGGGGTAAGAATATTGGATAATGACATTTTGTGCTTGATTTTTTTAAGTGTGCAAATATAAGGCTTATTCGTCAAATATAGAAAGTGAAAAATTACATTCTGTTTCTCATTGTTTATTTAAAAAACAATACCGCATTCCTCCAATAAAAATATTACTCTCTGTCAAAAATAAATTCACATTCACTACCATCTTAAAAAACAAAAAAACATTTTGAGATACGCAAAACTCAGCATTTAGATGAAAAAAAATGCAAATACAAACAGCTAAAAATCAAAGTTTCACAAAGCGTTTTTAAAAAATAATCATTTTTTTTACCGAGATCGTGTTACAAAATGAAGATAAATCAGTCTTATTTGCAATCATCAATCAAACAATCAAAATAATTAATCAAAAACAAATTATGAAAATTAAACTATTAGTGTTTTTTCTATTGAGCTTTATAGGAATCACAAAAGCAGAAAATCCTGGAGTTCTTTCGGGTAAAGTAACAAACAAATCGACAAACCAGCCAGTACAGTATGCTTCAATTGTAATAAAAGATGGAGCAAAAGTAATAACCGGCATTGTTGCAGACGAAAATGGCTCTTTTTCGATAAAAAACTTAGAGTTAAAAAAGTTCACCTTAGAAGTAGAATTCATCGGTTACAAAAAATATTCCACCACTATTGAATTGAGTTCCGCAAAAAAGAATTCCGCTATTGAAATCCATTTGGAAGAAGAAGCTACAGAACTTCAATCGGTTGATATTGTAAAAGAACATTCGTTAATCGAACAAAAAACAGATCGAAAAGTAATTAACGTCGGGAAAGATTTATTGAGTGCCGGAGCTACTGCCTCCGAAATACTGAATAACATTCCTTCGGTAAGTGTCGATCCGCAAACGAATGCAGTGAGCCTTAGAGGAAATTCGAATGTAAGAGTTTTTGTGGACGGAAAACCATCTACAGTTAGTGCTTCTCAATTATTACAGCAGATTCCGGCAACATCGATCAAACAAATTGAATTAATAACCAACCCATCAGCGAAATACAATCCAGAGGGAATGAGCGGCATTATCAATATTGTATTGAACAAAAACGCTAAAATCGGTTTTAACGGAAGCGTAAACAGCGGTGTAACTTTTGGAGAAACACCAAAAACCAATTCCTCTTTTGATATGAATTACCGTAACGGAAAATTCAACTTGTATGGTAATTATGGCTTAACTACTGGAAAACATCACAATTACGGACAAGTACAAACACTCGAACCAGACGATAATGGTACTCAGGATTTTGATTTCACAAACAATGGCACTTCACATTTAGCCAAAGTAGGTTTTGACTTTTACCTGAATGACACCAATACTATTTCTGTTTACACTACCCAGAACATTAATAAAGACAAGGGAAATTCAGTCGTGAACGTTGATGTTCCGCTAATCCACCAGACAGTCGACAGCAAAAACGATAATTACACGCAAACCTATAATTTTGACTACAAGAAAAATTTCAAGAAAGAAGGTCATGTCCTTGAATTTGAGGGGAATTATAGCAACAATGATAATGACGAATACAGTGTTTACAACAATCCAAAAATAAATGATGTCACGAACAAAGGCGAAAATGTTTTGCTCAATTTAGATTACACCAATCCTTTGACCGAAACTATCAAACTGGAAACGGGATTAGAAACCCGAATTGAAAACACCAAGAATAATTTTGATGAAAATGGTGCCTATAATTCTAATTTCAATTACGAAAGACGTATTTATTCTGCCTACGCCACCATCTCTAAACAATGGAAAAAATGGAATGGACAGGTGGGAGCCCGCTTTGAAAAATACACTGCCGATGCATTATTCAAAAAAGTGAATGAAGCCGATGGTACTTTTAATGATAATTTGTTCACGGTTTATCCTTCCGGTTTTTTAACCTATACGCCAAGTGACAATGATTCGTTCAATTTCAGTGTTTCAAAACGTGTGGACAGACCAAGCATCGAACAAGTGAACCCTATCAGAGAGTGGAGTACGCCTCTCATTGACTCAGAAGGTAATCCTGAATTGACTCCTCAATTCACCAATTCGGTTGAATTGAATTACACCCGAAAAACCAAAATCGGTTCAATAACATCGGGAGTTTTTTACCGTCAGATTAATGACGAAATCACCAGAACTCTTACTGAAAATCCGAATGATTCCGACAGACAAATTTTATCGTATGCCAATTTAGGTGACAATAATGCTTATGGTGTTGAGCTTTCGGGAAATTTAGATTTTACAAAATGGTACACTGCCAACATTAGTTTTGATATGTATAACAAAAAAACCAAAGGTTACGTAGGAACAGATTATGTGGAAGTAGATGTTACTACTTTCAACTCCCGCATCAGCAATACTTTCAAAGCATCAAAAAATCTGCGTTTCCAATTAACGGGAATGTACCGTGGCGAAGACCTTGGACTGCAGTTCCTTAGAAAACCAATGTGGAGAATCGATGCAGGTTCCAGCCTTACTGTTCTCAAAGGAAGCGGTACCATAACTGCAAGAGTAAGCGATTTGTTTGACAGCATGCATTTTGCATTCGATTCCACAAAACCCAAAGTACAAACCGGAGAATTCCATTGGGAAAGCCAGACTGCCTATGTAGGATTCAATTACCGTTTTGGAACAGGAAAAAACAAAGCAATTCAAAGAAAAGAAAGAGATAAAAATGAAACCCAAGGAAGCGGCGGATTTTAAAGATTAGTTTTAATAATTAGGTTACAAAAGAAGAAACCCCAGAGAATGCCAACTCTGGGGTTTCTTTATATCAAATAATAATAAAATTAAAAGTAAGTTTTTGCTTTTAATATTTATTGAGCTATTACAAAATCAATTACCATTTTATAATCGCGCTTGCCCAAGTGAATCCACTTCCAAAAGCGGCCAAAACTACTGTATCTCCAGATTTTATTTTTCCTTGTTCCCAAGCTTCGGTTAAGGCAATTGGAATAGAAGCTGCCGTTGTGTTTCCATACTTTTGGATATTATTATGCACTTGATTGTCATTCAATCCGAATTTCTTTTGAATAAACTGTGAAATTCTCAAATTGGCTTGATGCGGAATCAGCATATCAATATCCGAAACCTGCAGATTATTGGCTTCCAAACCTTCATTTATGACCTCGGCAAAACGAACCACCGCATTTTTAAATACAAATTGTCCATTCATATAAGGAAAATAACTTTCATCGTCTGGATTATTGTCTGCCAAAATATCTGTTACCCAACGGCCTCCCATACCTGGAGCTGTAACAACCAATTCTTCGGCATGAATCCCTTCAGAATGCAAATGAGTTGATAAAATTCCTTTAGACAAATCTTCTTCCCTGCTTAAAACAGCGGCTCCTGCCCCATCTCCAAAAATCACCGAAACACCGCGTCCTCGGGTAGTCATATCCAATCCTGTTGATTGAACTTCGGAACCTATCACCAGAATATTTTTATACATTCCAGTCTTAATATACTGATCGGCAACAGAAAGAGCATAAACAAAACCCGAACACTGATTACGTACATCTAATGCTCCAACAGTTCTTAAACCTAAATCACGCTGTACCAAAACACCCGGACCTGGAAAATAATAATCAGGACTTAACGTTGCAAAAACGACAAAATCAATATCCTCCGCGGCAACACCCGAACGTTCCATAGCGATTTTAGCAGCTTTAACTCCCATTGAAGTAGTGGTATCTTCGCCTCGAATGATATGCCTTCTTTCCTGAATTCCTGTTCTTTCTTGAATCCATTCATCGTTGGTATCAATGATTTTTGACAAATCATCGTTGGTCACTACATTATCTGGGACATAATACCCCAATCCTGTTATTTTTGAATGGTACATACTTTTATCGTTTTATTAAAATCAAGGTGACAAATTTAAATATCTTTTAAAATATTCGATTACAAATTACAGTTTTTTTAGCAATAACCAATTCTTTTTTTCAGAAGCTATTTTCAGTATTTCCTATAAGTAATTAACATCAAAATACTAAAAAAAGCTATTTTTGTTTAATATGTAACAAAACTGGTTTGCTTCGACATATCCTTAATTACTAATCAAAATATTTTTATTTATGAAATTAAGAATTTCCCTATTTACATTTCTATGTATAGGCTTCTCTTCATTGGCTCAAGAAAATCTAAACTATCAAAAACCATCCAAATCAATATTAGATTTAGCAGACTACGAAAGAGCGCCATCGGTTTCTTTAGACACCAAAAAGGAATACATGCTATTGAGCTATAGAGCCACATATAAAACGCTGGACGATTTAAATCAGGATGAAATGCGCTTGGGAGGTCTAAGAATTAACCCAATAACAAATATTTCGAGTACTGTAACTTACATCAACAATATAAAACTGAGAAAAGTTGCTGACAAAAACGAAATACAGGTTATAGGGTTGCCTGTAAATCCCAAAATAAGCAATGTCCTTTGGTCGCCAAACGATAAAAAAATACTATTTTCAAACACCATTGCTACAGGAGTAGAAATGTGGGTCTTGGATGTTGCCTCCGCAAAAGCAACAAAATTAACCGAGGCAACACTAAATGCTAATCTGGGAACTCCATTTAGCTGGTTCGACAATGAAACTGTTTTAGTAAAAATGCTGCCTAAAAACAGAGCCGCATTATTAGATTCCAAAAAAGATTTGCCAACTGGACCGATTATCTCTAACTCGGCCGGAACAAAATCACAGAACAGGACGTATCCTGATATGCTGAAAAACCAAAATGACGAGATCAATTTCGAAAACATCATTACGTCTGAGCTATACAAAATTACTCTGGACGGAAAAGCAGTTTTATTCAAATCAGCAGACATGTTTGCCGGAGAAAGAATTTCGCCAGATGGAAATTATGTAATGACAACCACTATTCAAAAACCATTCTCCTATATTGTCCCTATAAACCGTTTTCCTTCAAAAACGGTTGTTTATGACAAAAATGGTCTTGAAATAAAAACAGTGAATGAAGTCCCGCTGAATGAAATTATACCAAAAGGTTTCATGGCGGTGCGCAAAGGAAAAAGAGAAATGAGCTGGAGAAATGACAAGCCTGCCACATTATATTATGCAGTAGCTTTGGACGAAGGAGATCCAGCAAACAAAGTCGATTTTAGAGACGAAATCTTTTTATGGAATGCTCCTTTTACGGCAAACCCAATTTCAATAACAAAAACGCCACAACGTATTAGTGATATTATTTGGGGAAATGAAACAGTTGCCATTGTCTCAGATATATGGTATGACACTCGAAATACCAAAACCTATTTGATCAATCCGTCCGATCCAAATCAAAAACCTAAAGTAATTACAGACAGAAATTCACAAGACATATATTCGGATCCAGGGAATTTTGAAACCAAAAAAAATCAGTACAATAAAAATGTACTGGCGATAGAAAACAATAATGCATACCGCATAGGCGATGGATTTACCAAAGACGGGCAGTTTCCTTTTATAGATGAATTCAATCTGAAAACTTTGCAGTCCAAGCGTCTTTACACTTCTCTTTACAAAGACAAAAAAGAAGATTTGCTGGAAATTGAAGATTTTAAAACTGGAAAAGTATTGGTTCAGATTCAATCCAAAAATGAATATCCAAACTATTATTTTAGAAACATCAAACAAAAAAACAGCCTGACTCCTATTACAGCTTTTGTAAGTCCATTTGAGAGTATTAAAAATGTGAGCAAAGAAGTTATTAAATACAAACGAAAAGACGGAGTTGAATTATCCGGAACACTTTACTTACCGGAAGGTTATGACAAAGTCAAAAAAGAAAAACTGCCTTTATTGATTTGGGCCTATCCAGCCGAATTTAAAGACAAAAGCAGTGCAGGGCAAAGCAGTCAGAATCCAAATGAATTTACTTTCCCGTATTATGGCTCATTTGTATATTGGGTAACCAAAGGATATGTTGTTCTTGATGATGCTTCTTTTCCAATTATTGGTGAAGGAACTACAGAACCGAATGATAATTTCATCACGCAATTAGTAGATGATGCAGAAGCCGCAATAAATGCCGTGGATGCTTTAGGATATATCAACACCAAAAAAGTCGCTGTTGGCGGACATTCCTACGGCGCCTTTATGACAGCTAATTTATTAACTCATTCCAATCTTTTTGCCTGCGGTATCGCCAGAAGCGGTGCTTATAACAGAACCTTAACTCCTTTTGGTTTTCAAAGCGAACAGCGCAATTACTGGGAAGTTCCTGCGGTGTACAATACAATGTCGCCTTTTATGAATGCCGATAAAATGAAAACACCATTACTTTTGGTTCATGGCGAAGCCGATAATAATCCGGGTACTTTTACTTTACAGACTGAACGTTATTTCCAAGCGTTAAAAGGATTAGGTGCGCCAGTGCGAATGGTGATACTGCCTAAAGAAGCACACAGTTATGTTGCCAAAGAAAACATTCTGCACTTATTATGGGAACAAGATCAATTCTTAGAAAAATATTTGAAAAACTAAAACAGTAAAATTTAACAAAAAAAAGAGGCAGTTTTCACTGTCTCTTTTTAATTTAAGCCGCTTTGTAATCAGCTTTTTTTATGTTTTTAAAAGTCTAAATAATCCTCAATCCTACTTCCTGATTGAATTCTAAAGCAGTTTCATGTTCAAAGAAAATAACTCTTCGGTCGAAAACTGCTTTTATTAAAAACCGGCTTCCTTTAAAAAAAGATTCTTTTACTATTGCTTTTATAGAGCCGTTGGAGTCAAGTTTTAACTGATGCGGATACAATAAAACAATATCATCTTCTCCTTCAATTGGCATTAACTGAGATAATTTCAATTCATTCACTTCTCCAAAAAGTGAGGCAACATATTTATTCAAAGGGTATTTATAAACATCGGCTGAAGGTCCTTTTTCCATAATTCTTCCCTGATACAAAATAATGGTCTCGTCCGAGAAAGAAAGCGCATCAACACTATCGTGGGTTGCAATGAAACAAGTGATTTCTTTTTTCTTTAAATAAGAAAAAAGGTTTCTGCGGAGTGCATTTTTTCTAAAATTATCAATATGGCTGAAAGGTTCGTCTAACAGCAATACTTCTGGTTCCAAGGCCAAAACTCTGGCCAGAGCCACACGCTGCTGCTGTCCGCCGCTTAATAATTTGGCTTTTACATTGGCAAATTCGGTCATTTCAACCATTTCCAGTAATTCTTGAATACGCAGTTTTTTTAATGGTAAAAAACCATTGGAAAGAAACTTGCCTACATTTTCAGATACGGTTTCATAGGGCATCAAATCAAAATCCTGTGCCAGATATTTCATAAAAGGCATTCCCGGGATCAGATTATATTTAGGCCCGCGAATCTCAGTTTCATTATACAAAATCCGTCCATGATTTAAATCATACATTCCATAAAGCAGTTTTAAAAGCGTACTTTTTCCACAGCCGCTCTCGCCAAGAATTGATATATTTTGTCCTTTGGCAACAGTGAAGTCAACATTCTGAATAATGATTTTTTCGGTATAGCCGAATGAAATATTTTGAACTTGAAGCATTCTATACTATTAAAATTTTAGGATAACAAAGATAGTTTCTTTAGCAAAAAAATTATACTGATAATTCATTTATATCGAAAAAAAAACTGCTTTACAATAAAGCAGTTTTTTAAAACATAATTGAGACTTAAGCTCTATTGTTGTTTTTTGGCATCTTCAACCATTTTATTATTTGCTGTAATTGCAAATTCTACACGACGGTTTTGACTTTGTCCTTCTTTTGTATCATTAGATGCAATTGGATCTGCAATTCCAAAACCAGATGTTTTAAAACGGCTGGCGACTAACCCCTTTGATATCAAATATGTTTTTACCGATTCGGCTCTTTTTTGTGAAAGAGTTAAATTATAATCAGCTTTTCCTGTAGAATCTGTATAACCAAATATTTCAATATTAGTATCTGCATACGAATTAAATACTGGAATCAATTTATCCAAATTAGCTTTAGCCTGAGAGGTTAAAGTCGCCTTATTTAGATCAAAACGAACTGCATTTTCATTCAAAACCAAATGAATTCCTTCTCCAACTCTTTCAACATCAGCCCCAGGCAATGCTTGATCTATTTCGCGGGCTTGCTTATCCATTTTGTTTCCAATTAATGCTCCAGTACCACCACCAACAGCAGCACCAATTGCAGCTCCTAAGGCAGCGTTTCCGCCTTTCCCTAAATTGTTTCCAAGAACAGCTCCAATAATTCCTCCTGCAACAGCACCTATTCCCGCACCTTTTTGAGTATTATTGGCATTTTTTACAGAATCACATCCTGTAAAAAGTATACTCAGCATAAATAACCCACTCAATCCTATAATTGCAATTTTTCTCATCTTTTTCGTATTTGTGTATTAATTAACTTTTTGAAATAAATAAACAACATCTGTTGGTTTACTTCCTACATTTATTTTATCGACCAATTCAAATGAAGTTTCCGATTGATTTCTTACCCCTAGAACAAAACCTGTTTTTACTTTTTTAGATTTCAATCCTTCGTCTAATATCTTTAAAACAAACTGTCCCTCTTTATTGATATACCAAGTAATTGCCGAAGTAAATCCAGTACAGTTTGGACTGTTTAAAGTCAAATTCCCTTTATTATTGTTCGAAATAAAATGCCAAGTGCTTCCTATCAAACATTTTGAATCAGCAAGATTAAAAGAATTTACTTTAATATAATCAGATCCTGGATAGCTAACGCTTACAATTTGCCAATCTCCTTTTATTCCAACTTGAGAAGCCCTATCTAATTTTGTCATTGGAGCATTAGAAACTGGTTCTGGCGTTGTAGGTGTTGTAGATCCAGACTTACAGGCAAAGACCAACATGGTCATAGTACATATTAAAAGAATTTTTCTCATTTTTTCTCGATTTAAAATTAATTTAGCTACAAAGGTACGTATGAATTTCGTTCAAAATTATTTTTTTATTTATATAATTTCCTTACGACAAGTAGCTGCAATGTGGTATTTGTGTAACAAATTGGGTTCTATTTGAAAGACAATTTGCATCATAAATCGCATAATATAAAAGATTGACAATGTTTTTTTTTAAAAGAATTTTGAAATGTCTGCTCCTTAAAAAAATTTACATATTTAAAACAATTATAATACTCATCTGGTGCTCGTTTGCAAAAATGCAAAATACTTCCCCTTAGTTCAGATTGCAGTGAAAATCCTTTTTGTGTTGGGGTTCGGCACAAAAGATTGTAACGGAAAGCGGGACCATATTGCCTAAAAAGCCTAATCTTTCTGCTCCAAAATAAATTAGATCGAACTTTGGTTCATACAATTCACTTACGACAATTTGTCACTTTTATAGTATTTGGTATTCTATTTGAAAGTTACTTTTCCGATTGTAAAACCATTAATAATATAAAAAAATATGACAACAGGTAAAATTAATGTTTCGGTTGAGAACATCTTTCCCTTAATCAAGAAATTCTTATACAGTGATCACGAAATTTTCTTGCGTGAATTAATTTCTAACGGAACCGATGCAACTTTAAAATTAAAACATCTAACCAGTATTGGAGAAGCCAATGTTGAATATGGTACGCCAATTATTGAAGTTAAAATTGACAAAGAAGGCAAAAAACTCCACATCATTGACCAAGGATTGGGAATGACTGCTGATGAAGTAGAAAAGTACATCAATCAGGTTGCTTTTTCTGGTGCTGAAGAATTCTTGGATAAATACAAAGATTCTGCTAAAGATTCGGGTATTATTGGTCACTTTGGACTTGGTTTTTATTCCGCTTTTATGGTTGCCGAAAAAGTGGAAATCATCACCAAATCATACAAAGACGAACCAGCTGCACACTGGACATGTGACGGAAGCCCAGAATTCACATTGGAACCGACTGACAAAACGACTAGAGGTACTGAAATCATTTTGCACATTGCCGAAGATTCTCTTGAGTTCTTGGAAGAATTTAAAATCTCTGGCTTATTGAGCAAATACAATAAGTTTATGCCTATTCCAATTAAATTTGGAACAAAATCTCAAACGCTTCCAAAGCCAGAAGACGCTCCAGAAGATTACAAAGCAGAAACAGTTGAAGTTGACAATATCGTCAACAATCCAAACCCAGCTTGGACCAAACAGCCAACAGATTTATCGGATGCTGATTACAAAGATTTCTACCGCGAAGTGTATCCAATGCAGTTTGAAGAACCATTGTTTCATATTCATTTGAATGTAGATTATCCTTTTAATTTAACTGGTATTTTGTATTTCCCTAAATTGGGTTCTGACTTGCAAATTCAGAAAGACAAAATTCAATTGTACCAAAACCAAGTATATGTAACGGATAATGTAGAAGGAATTGTCCCTGAATTCTTGATGATGCTTCGCGGTGTTGTGGATTCGCCAGATATTCCTTTGAATGTTTCCCGTTCAGGATTGCAGGCTGATGGTGCGGTTAAGAAAATCTCTAACTACATCACTCGTAAAGTTGCTGATAAACTGAAATCTTTATTCAACGAAAACAGAGCAGATTTCGAACAAAAATGGAATGACATTAAAATCGTTCTGGAATACGGAATGCTTTCTGAAGATAAATTCTATGAAAAAGCAGGAGCTTTTGTATTATACCCAACAGTTGATAATACTTACTTTACTCTTGAAGAATTAAAAGAGAAAATAAAAGAAAAACAAACTGATAAAGACGGAAAACTGGTTGTTTTATATGCAGGAAATAAAGAAGCACAGCATTCTTATATCGAAATTGCAAAAGAAAAAGGATACGAAGTATTGCTTTTAGACTCACCGATTATCTCGCATTTAATTCAAAAAATTGAAGGCGATAACAGCGGATTGCATTTTGTGCGTGTGGATTCTGACCATATTGATAATTTAATCAAAAAAGAAGAATCTGCTATTTCTAAATTATCTGATGAAGAAAAAGAAAGCCTGAAAACCGTTCTTGAAACTATTGTTCCAAAACAAACTTACACAGTACAGCTTGAAGCTTTAGACAGCGAAGCTGCTCCATTCATTATCACGCAGCCAGAATTTATGCGTAGAATGAAAGAAATGAGTCAAACAGGCGGTGGCGGAATGTTTGGAATGGGCAATATGCCGGAAATGTACAATTTGGTTGTAAATACAAACTCCGATTTGGCTACCAGCATCCTAAATAATAATGACAAATCTGCTCAAGAAAACTTGGTAAAACAAGCATTAGATTTGGCCAAATTGTCTCAAAACTTATTAAAAGGAGAAGCATTAACCGCTTTTGTAAAAAGAAGTTTTGAATTGATAAAATAATTCCAAGAGTATTACTCACAAATTAGTACTGAAGACTAATGACCCTGCAAATCTAACTTTGCAGGGTTTTTTATTTTCTAATTGGTCCAATCTTTCAAAAGGAAATTAAAAACTAACAGTCATAATGTTGAAAAATAGACCCTTATACCTATTTCATATTACTTTTTTGATTAATTTTAAGAATTACAAAATGGATTTGATTTGTTTTTTTTCTGAAATACGCACCATTCCCTTTGTTTTAAAAATAAGCTTGCAGAATAATTTTATTACTAATTGAAATAGTCCCTAATTTAAAATTAAGTAATATGGAAAATAACGAACTCAAAAGCCAAAATCAAACAGAATTAGAGAAAGAAAAAAACACAATAAAAGAAGCTGAAACCACAATCTTGCTTACATTATATATGGGCATTTTTTTAGGAATGGTTCCTGTAATTGGTTTTCCTAT
Source organism: Flavobacterium sp. 1 (assembly GCF_002797935.1). Lineage (NCBI taxonomy): Bacteria > Pseudomonadati > Bacteroidota > Flavobacteriia > Flavobacteriales > Flavobacteriaceae > Flavobacterium > Flavobacterium sp. 1. The sequence continues at coordinate 5,194,984 of NZ_PGER01000001.1, read as the reverse complement.
CACCATTCCGGAAATGGGAGGCAAGATTCTTTTTATTGGAATAATCCTCGGAATAGCAGCTTTTGTAAGTTCTTTTTTCATGGGAACACTTTTTGGAATGCCCAAGCGAAACAATGAAAAAGAAAGCGTTTATTCCCTAAACAACAGTTTGGTCGAAATTTCCGATTGGTTAACCAAAATAATTGTTGGCCTTGGATTAGTCAATCTAAAAGAAATTCCAGGCTATCTGATTTCATTGGGAGAATACGTAAGAACATCTTCCAAATATGATGGCCAGCTGCTGAATATTTACAGTATAGGAATAGTAATCTATTTCGGTTTTTTAGGATTGTATATTGGATACAATTACATGAGGCTCGTTTTATCAAATAAATATAAATATGCCGACGATAATATGATTAGAAAGGAACTAGAAAAGGCAAATGAAAAAATTCATGAAGTAAAAGAAGCAATTCAAGAAAAGGAAATAAAAATTATCCAAAGCCAAAGTATAATTCAGGAAAAAGACCAATTGGCACAATCATTAATAACTAAGATTAATGAACCCTCAATATCAAGCACTGCTTTTGAAACCGTTGTCAAGGAAATAATTAATTCTGACGAAATAAAAAAAGACAATACAAACATAAAATCGGATGTAGATAAAATGATAGACGAAGCCAAACTAAAACTACATAAAGGCTTAATTCTAAATAATAGCGACCCTCAAAAAGGACAATGGAAATCCAAAGCAATTAACAATGAACGAGAATTAAAAGCAACTGTTACAGAGGAAACCAAAGGATTGTATCAAATTAACTTACAAGTCGTCTCTACAAACCCAAAAAACAATCCTCTCAAGAATGGAGAATATATATTATTTGCTCTGCATAATACCTTTGGTAATCCACCATTCAAACTAGTGAAAGTCGACAACCAATCTGCCGAACTCAATTTTTATAGTTACGGCTCATTTACCATAGGAGCTTTTGCTGATAATGGTTTAACTGAACTAGAACTTGATTTAGCCGAATTACCAAATGTTTCAAGTTATTTCAAAACTCATTAATGTGATTTTTCCATCATCATCTATTGAGTTATAATACTAACATAGTCGTGCTTACTTAAATTTACCAGATTTATAATTTAATACGCACAAATAAAAACTATCTTTAAAAATTTAACAATCATAATAATAATTAATTCCCATAAAATAATAAATTTGGCTACCCAAACAAAAAACTTAACCAAATTTAAATTTTATGAAAAACAGATCCTCATTATTATTTGCTTTTGCATTTACTTTCTTTTCATTTATTTCATGCACCAAGGAAGACTCTTTGGCAGCAACAGATAATAGTCCGGTTGTAGCCTCTGCCTCTATTGATTTAGTGAACGAACTGGATATTAAAACGGGAAATCAAATATCATTTGAAAAATTAACTGGAAAACAAACTGGCAAATCCTTAACAGCTTCATGCGCGACAGTAACTGTGGATCCTGTAACATCTGCTTTTCCTAAGACATTCTATATTGATTTTGGAACAGGCTGCACGACAAATGGCATTACAAGAAAAGGAAAATTAAAAGTTACTTTTTCAAATTATATTACTCAAACTGGAAGTATTATGACAATTGAAAGAGTAAACTACTATGTAAATGGAAACAAAGCGGAAGGGAAAATTGAGTACAAAAATACAACTGTAAGTGCAAACACCCCTCAATGGACAAGAACAGTTACCAATGGAATATTTACAGATACTAAGGGAGAAGTATATTTAAACTCAGGTACTCATACTATAAAACAAACAGCAGGAGTTTCAACACTCACTTTAGATGACAATACATACGAAATGACAGAAGGAACGCATTCTGTTAGCAAACAAAACGGAGCCAAAATCACTTTAACTGTTTTAGAAACATTAGTCAAAAATTATAATTGCGATTATGTATCGAAAGGAAAATTGAAAGTAGAAAGTGTTCTTTTAAATGGAACTATCGACTACGGTAATGGTGACTGTGACAAAGATGCAGCTTACACACAAAACGGAATAGTATTCCCTTTTACTATGTAAAATCACAGATAAAAAAATCTCCCGAGACTGTCCCAAAAAGGCAGTCTCTTTTTTTATATATGTTTCACCACAGAGAAAATCATATACCCTTAAAATCACTTTTTTTCGCAATCAATGACCAACAAACATCCATTTACCACAAAATTAAATTTCAAAAAAATTAGCAATTAAAATTTAAATATTAAATTTGTTAAATTAATTATCATTCTTTTTACAAAAGAATAATAATAAAATCAGCTCATTATGTACAAGTTAGATATAAATGATTATTACACCCCACTCTTTTTAAAATCTTCACTTTTTAAAATTATATTGGTTGCAATTGTTTTCAATGTACTTGCTTTTTTGAGCTTTAGGATAACCGTCTCCCCAGATAATCTCTCACCTATTTTCCCGGATGTGGGATTTGCACTTGCAGCAGTATTAATTATAGGACGAAAAGCTATAGCCGGAATTTGGATTGGTTCATTTATAGCAAATATGTTTTCCTTTTGGGATGTCTGCAAAATGCTGGACAAATCATTACTCGAAACTATACTTTCATCAGCATCTGTAGCTACAGGAGTAGCAATCGGAGTAACTGTTAGTGCTTACTTAATCAATTTAATCAACAAAGGCGAATATCCATTAAAAACAGGATCATCGGTTATATCCTTTTTAACAATTAGCACTTTATATTGCGGTATCTGTTCTTTGTTCTGCGTTTCAGCAATTTCGTTTTGGGGATTAAGTACTCCAAACCACTTTATTTCAAATTGGACAACTCTATGGAAAGGTGATTTAATCGGCACTATACTTATAACTCCTTTTCTAATGTCTTGGTTCTATCGTCATCACATAAAAATTATTTCGACATCACTTTTAGAAGCAATTTTATTAGGATTAGCAACAGTTTTGGTTTGTGTCCTAATTGCTTATGACCATCCAAATGATCAATATCTGTTCATCATAATATTATTATGGGCGACATTCCGTTTTAGAATTAGAGGAGTATCTATCTTAGCCTCTATGTTTGCCCTTTTATCATCAATATACGGATACCTCGGTTATGGTTCATTTGTAGTAGTCAATTCCGAAGATTCACTCATTAATATTAATCCTTTTTTTGGATTAACCACAGTTATTGCCTTAATATTGTCAGGATACTATTCTGATTATTTACATCATAAACCAGAAGTTTCAAAAATTTAAATTCACAAAACTTTCTAAATAGATTCTTTTTTTGGCATGCCCCAAGGGTCGGGCTGTGCATTATATTCCCGATTAACAAAAACTACGGCAAAAAAGCCTTATTTTTCTAAACCGGGAGATGCCATTTCCATCCCTCATGCAAATATGTTTTCAGAACAGCATTTTGGCTAATCTGAAAGTATTTAAACAAAAAAAACAGCCCAAAGAAGAGCTGTTATCTCAAAATCCTAACTTAACCAAAATGCAACCAATTAATTCACCGTTGCAATGTTTTTATTTTCCATCTTCAGATTGCCTTTATACACTTCAGCAACCGCTTTTCTGGACAATGTTGATTCCTCATTTGTAACCACAATCTCGTGGGTGACTTTCTTCAGATTGGTTTCCACTTCCAAGAAGTAAACTCCCTCCGGAAATTCCTCAAGGCTGTATGCTCTTGCAATTCCTTCTTTTCCTGTTGCGGTTTCATTATAAATCACATGATGAAACTGATCATAAATCGTTACATCAGCTTTTTGAATCTCATTTACCGAAAAACTGATTTCTTTTCCGTTTTCTTTTTTTACATGAAGCAAAAAATCACCGTTGATTGCGTACGTATTGATGCTCGTCAAAGCTATTAATACTACCAGACTTAATTTTAAAATCGTTTTCATGATACTGCCGTTTTAAATTAGTAATAATTTCTATTGCTAAAGTAACATCATAATTCCAACCAAAACACAACTGTTTTTTCTGATGCAGATGCTATTTTAACCTTACGAAAACGATGTATTACATATCCAGACAACACAGCATACAACTCAGGTAATTTAGAATAGTTTTTAAAATTACTTTTTTTAGAATCGGTTTAGAATCCCTCAGCTCATCGTAAGAAAGTGTACGGGTCATAGCGAGGTAAGAAACAATCTCAATTATTAAGTCATAACTTTCAGATATGATCCATTTCTTCTTCTTCACATTATCGAATCTTTTTTGCATAATCCCAACTTTTGCACCTGATCCCAAAAAAATCTTAATAGGTATAATTAAAAACAAAAAACTTCATTTAGCTTAGCCAAATGAAGTTTTTCCTTGTACTCAGAGCGGGACTTGAACCCGCACGAACATGGATCAAGAACAAAACCTGGGGAGGAAATGTTAAAATAAAATAAGAACTTTGTAATCTTATAATTTGAGATGACTCCTATTGACCTTTTAAAATTGATGCTGCCTGATTTTTTAGTAGACCACTTTGAAGTGGTTTCTACTACTAATACAGAAGAAATATTACACTTGTATTTTGAGGAAAAAATTAAGCCTCCACAAGAGTTTAATACATTTGAACTGGTATCAAAGGGCTTTTTGGATGAGATCACTATTCAGGATTTTCCTCTAAGAGGTAAGTTTGTGTATTTGCATATCAAAAGACGTCGCTGGACTAATAAAACCACAGGAGAAATTATTAAAAGAGATTGGAATTTAGTTGCCAAAGGAACCCGCATGACTCAAGAGTTTGCGGCTTTTTTAAAAGAAATTAATAGATAACAGCGCTACCGATTGTCATACCATTGGAGGTTTTTTCGGAGTGAACGGAAAGAAGCTCCAAAGACAATACAAAAAGCACTTGAGTTCCTTTAATACTTGGGATCCACGAGAACATGCACATCAATGGATTGTTTATCCTGAAAATATAGGTACTCATTTATCAATTGACGAAGTAGCTTTATCTCAGGGTGAACTTTATACTATTGTAACCAACAAGAAATTCAAAGGCAAAAAAGGTTCATTAGTTGCTATTGTTGCTGGAACCAAGGCTGATCAGGTTATAGAACACATCAGTAAGATTGATTATAAGAAGAGGAGCTGTGTCAAAGAGATAACACTTGACATGGCTAATTCCATGAAACTAATCTCTAAGAGATGCTTTCCAAAAGCAATACAAGTGACCGATAGGTTTCATGTTCAAAAATTAGCATTGGAAGCTTTACAAGAGATTAGAATCAAGCATCGATGGGAAGCTATGGATTTTGAGAATCAATTGATATTGCAGGCAAAAAGAGAGAATAAAACATATATCCCAGAGCTCTTGCCTAATGGAGATTCTCTAAAACAACTTTTGGCCAGAAGCAGGTATCTACTCTATAAATCTCGCGAAAAATGGACTGAAAATCAAAAAGAAAGGGCTCAAATGTTATTTGAATTATACCCCGATATAAAGACAGCATATAATCTAAATCAACAACTTCGAGGGATTTACAATAACAACAATGACAAACACATTGCCATGACCAAACTGGCGCATTGGTATAGAAATGTAGAGGAATCAGGCTTTAAAAACTTTAATATTCTGCTCAATACTATAACTTTTAACTACCAGTCAATTTTAAACTATTTTGACAATAGAAGCACAAATGCTTCTGCCGAATCTTTCAATGCAAAAATAAAAGCTTTTAGAAGTCAGTTTAGAGGAGTGAGAAATATAGATTTCTTCTTATTCAGATTATCCAATCTTTTTGCATAATCCCCAACTTTTGCTCCTGATCCACGAACATTGCTGTTCACTGGATTTTAAGTCCAGCGTGTCTACCAATTTCACCATCCGAGCATTAAAGTGGTACCTCCAGGGATCGAACCAGGGACACATGGATTTTCAGTCCATTGCTCTACCATCTGAGCTAAGGTACCTAATACTCAATAAGTTTAGTATAAAAAACCCTGTTTCGGTATGAAACAGGGTTTTAATAAAGAAAGGCAGCGACATACTCTCCCACATAACTGCAGTACCATCTGCGCAGGCGGGCTTAACTACTCTGTTCGGGATGGGAAGAGGTGAGCCCCGCCGCAATAACCACCTTAAGGCCGTTAGTTGCTTTGGACAACTTTTTAATTAATAATTAGCTACGCTCAGTTCGGCTTTCGCCTCGTGTGATCATTAACCATTAATAATTAAAATAATATCTTAACATACTGAGATAAAGAATATAAAAAGTGTATTAGAAAGTTCCGTCCCCCCTCCTTTGGAGGGGAAGGTGGAGGTGGCGTACATAAGCTTACGGATTATTAGTACTACTCGACTATGACATTACTGCCTTTACATCTATAGCCTATCAACGTGGTCATCTCCCACGATCCTTAAAAGAAATCTCATCTTGTGGTGGGTTTCGCGCTTATATGCTTTCAGCGCTTATCCCTTCCCAACGTAGCTACTCTGCGGTGCCCCTGGCGGGACAACAGATACACTAGAGGTTAGTCCAATTCGGTCCTCTCGTACTAGAATCAGATCCACTCAAATTTCTTGCGCCCACAGTAGATAGAGACCGAACTGTCTCACGACGTTCTGAACCCAGCTCGCGTGCCACTTTAATGGGCGAACAGCCCAACCCTTGGGACCTTCTCCAGCCCCAGGATGTGACGAGCCGACATCGAGGTGCCAAACCCCCCCGTCGATATGAGCTCTTGGGGGAGATCAGCCTGTTATCCCCGGCGTACCTTTTATCCTTTGAGCGATGGCCCTTCCATGCGGAACCACCGGATCACTATGCTCTACTTTCGTACCTGATCGACCTGTATGTCTCTCAGTCAAGCTCCCTTATGCCATTGCACTCTACGCACGGTTACCAAGCGTACTGAGGGAACCTTTAGAAGCCTCCGTTACTCTTTTGGAGGCGACCACCCCAGTCAAACTACCCACCAAGCAATGTCCCCCGCTTAAGCGGGGTTAGGCCTCAGATAAACAAAGGGTTGTATTTCAACAATGACTCCACAACGCCTGGCGACGCCGCTTCAAAGTCTCCAACCTATCCTACACATCATTTATCCAAGGTCAATACTAAGCTATAGTAAAGGTGCACAGGGTCTTTTCGTCCCACTGCGGGTAAACGGCATCTTCACCGTTACTACAATTTCACCGAGCTCATGGCTGAGACAGTGTCCAGATCGTTACACCATTCGTGCAGGTCGGAACTTACCCGACAAGGAATTTCGCTACCTTAGGACCGTTATAGTTACGGCCGCCGTTTACTGGGGCTTCAATTCAATGCTTCTCCGAAGATAACATCTCCTCTTAACCTTCCAGCACCGGGCAGGTGTCAGGCCCTATACTTCATCTTACGATTTTGCAGAGCCCTGTGTTTTTGATAAACAGTCGCCTGGACCTCTTCACTGCGGCCCCCATTACTGGGGGCGACCCTTCTCCCGAAGTTACGGGTCTATTTTGCCTAATTCCTTAGCCATGAATCTCTCGAGCACCTTAGGATTCTCTCCTCGACTACCTGTGTCGGTTTGCGGTACGGGTACTAATTACCTGAAGTTTAGAGGTTTTTCTTGGAAGCCCTTAGGCGCACTATCTCTTTGTCCGAAGACTCCGAGTACTATCGTATTTCCCCAAAACCCGTGGATTTGCCTGCGGGTCTTATAGGTAGGTACTTCAACGAACTATTCCGTCAGTTCGCGGCGCTTTCATCACTCCGTCACCCCATCACAGTAATCAGTAGTACGGGAATATTAACCCGTTGGCCATCGACTGTCCCTTTCGGGTTCGCCTTAGGTCCCGACTAACCCACAGCTGATTAGCATAGCTGTGGAAACCTTAGTCTTTCGGTGTGCGGGTTTCTCGCCCGCATTATCGTTACTTATGCCTACATTTTCTTTTCCAGCCGGTCCAGCATACCTGACGATACACCTTCAACCCTGCTGGAATGCTCCCCTACCACTTGTATTTACATACAAATCCATAGCTTCGGTAATATGTTTATGCCCGATTATTATCCATGCTCGTCCGCTCGACTAGTGAGCTGTTACGCACTCTTTAAATGAATGGCTGCTTCCAAGCCAACATCCTAGCTGTCTGGGCAGACAAACCTCGTTCTTTCAACTTAACATATATTTGGGGACCTTAGCTGATGGTCTGGGTTCTTTCCCTCTCGGACTTGGACCTTAGCACCCAAGCCCTCACTGCTGTGAAACATTATATAGCATTCGGAGTTTGTCAGGAATTGGTAGGCGGTGAAGCCCCCGCATCCAATCAGTAGCTCTACCTCTATATAACTTATGCACAGCGCTGCACCTAAATGCATTTCGGGGAGTACGAGCTATTTCCGAGTTTGATTGGCCTTTCACCCCTACCCACAGGTCATCCGAAGACTTTTCAACGTCAACCGGTTCGGACCTCCACACTGTGTTACCAGCGCTTCATCCTGCCCATGGGTAGATCACACGGTTTCGCGTCTAACACTACTGACTAAAGCGCCCTATTCAGACTCGCTTTCGCTACGGATCCATGGCTTAACCATTTATCCTTGCCAGCAACGTTAACTCGTAGGCTCATTATGCAAAAGGCACGCCGTCACCCCACTAAAGGGCTCCGACCGCTTGTAAGCGTATGGTTTCAGGATCTATTTCACTCCGTTATTCACGGTTCTTTTCACCTTTCCCTCACGGTACTGGTTCACTATCGGTCTCTCAGGAGTATTTAGCCTTAGCGGATGGTCCCGCCAAATTCAGACAGGGTTTCACGTGCCCCGCCCTACTCAGGATACCACTATCTATTACACTTATTACTTATACGAGGCTATCACTCTCTATGGCTCTGCTTTCCAGCAGATTCTAATTCTTTGTGCATAAAATCTCGTGGTCCTACAACCCCAGCACTGCCGTAACAGCACTGGTTTGGGCTAATCCGCGTTCGCTCGCCACTACTTACGGAATCACTTTTGTTTTCTTCTCCTCCGCCTACTTAGATGTTTCAGTTCAGCGGGTTTGCCCACCTATCGGTGTGCTATGTCTTCAACATAGCGGGTTGCCCCATTCAGGTATTTACGGATCAATCGATGTGTGCTCGTCCCCGTAACTTTTCGCAGCTTATCACGCCTTTCATCGCCTCTGAGAGCCAAGGCATCCCCCATACGCCCTTATTTTGCTTATTGTACTTACAAAGTATTAAGATTTAAGTATTAAGTATCAAGATTACTCTTAATACTTGATACTACCGTCTTGATACTATCATGTTCTTTCTACTTTTTATTATTTCTTATCTCAATATGTCAATGAACTTTAATAAGTATCAAGATTTTTGTATTAAGTATTAAGATTTTGTCTTAATTCTTTGTACTATTATCTCTATACTTTCCTGTGGAGAATAACGGAGTCGAACCGTTGACCTCCTGCGTGCAAGGCAGGCGCTCTAGCCAGCTGAGCTAATCCCCCAATTTAATTATGAATTGTGAATTATGAATTATGAATTGTTGTAATTCGTAATCTTTCAACCCTAGAATTTCCTTTTAATCTGTTTCTATGAACGTTTTTGTCTTAATACTTAATTCTAAGTACTTAATACTTTTTTGGTTGTCTCGGACAGACTCGAACTGTCGACCCCTACATTATCAGTGTAGTACTCTAACCAGCTGAGCTACGAGACACTCTTAAAATTGTTTTGAATTTTGAATTTTTTTATTTTAAATGCCTTTACGTCATTTATAATTTATAATTCATCATTTAAAATAATTTATTTTCTTTTTTTTTAAATTAACAGCAAGAGTAATATAATCTTATTATCTGTAACCAATAGTCAGATCGTCTTCTTTCCTTAGCGTGCATATAGCTAACACTAAAGCTCTAGAAAGGAGGTGTTCCAGCCGCACCTTCCGGTACGGCTACCTTGTTACGACTTAGCCCTAGTTACCAGTTTTACCCTAGGCAGCTCCTTGCGGTCACCGACTTCAGGCACCCCCAGCTTCCATGGCTTGACGGGCGGTGTGTACAAGGCCCGGGAACGTATTCACCGGATCATGGCTGATATCCGATTACTAGCGATTCCAGCTTCACGGAGTCGAGTTGCAGACTCCGATCCGAACTGTGACCGGTTTTGTAGATTCGCTCCTGGTCGCCCAGTGGCTGCTCTCTGTACCGGCCATTGTAGCACGTGTGTAGCCCAAGGCGTAAGGGCCGTGATGATTTGACGTCATCCCCACCTTCCTCACAGTTTGCACTGGCAGTCTCGTTAGAGTTCCCGACATGACTCGCTGGCAACTAACAACAGGGGTTGCGCTCGTTATAGGACTTAACCTGACACCTCACGGCACGAGCTGACGACAACCATGCAGCACCTTGTAAATTGTCTTGCGAAAAAACTGTTTCCAGTCCGGTCAATCTACATTTAAGCCTTGGTAAGGTTCCTCGCGTATCATCGAATTAAACCACATGCTCCACCGCTTGTGCGGGCCCCCGTCAATTCCTTTGAGTTTCATTCTTGCGAACGTACTCCCCAGGTGGGATACTTATCACTTTCGCTTAGCCACTGAGATCGCTCCCAACAGCTAGTATCCATCGTTTACGGCGTGGACTACCAGGGTATCTAATCCTGTTCGCTACCCACGCTTTCGTCCATCAGCGTCAATCAATTAGTAGTAACCTGCCTTCGCAATTGGTATTCCATGTAATCTCTAAGCATTTCACCGCTACACTACATATTCTAGTTACTTCCTAATAATTCAAGTCTGGCAGTATCAATGGCCGTTCCACCGTTGAGCGATGGGCTTTCACCACTGACTTACCAAACCGCCTACGGACCCTTTAAACCCAATGATTCCGGATAACGCTTGGATCCTCCGTATTACCGCGGCTGCTGGCACGGAGTTAGCCGATCCTTATTCTCACAGTACCGTCAAGACATTACACGTAATGTTGTTTCTTCCTGTGCAAAAGCAGTTTACAATCCATAGGACCGTCATCCTGCACGCGGCATGGCTGGATCAGGCTTGCGCCCATTGTCCAATATTCCTCACTGCTGCCTCCCGTAGGAGTCTGGTCCGTGTCTCAGTACCAGTGTGGGGGATCTCCCTCTCAGGACCCCTACCCATCGTAGCCATGGTAAGCCGTTACCTTACCATCTAGCTAATGGGACGCATGCTCATCTTTTGCCGTTGTGACTTTAATTATATCTCGATGCCGAGTCATAATACTATGAGGTATTAATCCAAATTTCTCTGGGCTATCCCTCTGCAAAAGGTAGATTGCATACGCGTTACGCACCCGTGCGCCGGTCTCTGCTCCCGAAGAAGCATACCCCTCGACTTGCATGTGTTAAGCCTGCCGCTAGCGTTCATCCTGAGCCAGGATCAAACTCTTCATCGTATATTGTGCGCTTAATAAATTAAGCTGTTTTATGCGACTCAAATTCTAGTGGTCTTTTCTCAAATCTTCCGATTCTATTACTCTTATTTCTTTTGTTCTGATCTTTCGACCAAAACGGCTGTCAATTCAATATGTCTAGGAACGTTGTCTTCTCTTTTTTTGTTAAGATTCACTACAGTGAATCTCTACGCTTTTCGCCTTTCGTTGTTTCTCAAAGCGGGTGCAAAAGTAGCATTTTATTTCTAACTGGCAAGAACTTTTTGAAGTTTTTTTTGGAAAATTTTATTTCCCCTTTCTTCTCTTTTTCTTAGCAGTCTGTCAAATAACTTTGCCCATTTAGCGGGGTGCAAAAGTAACATCCGTTTTTAAATCTCACAAGCTTTTTTTAATCTTTTTTGAAAATAAATTTTCGTTTCGATTTAGTGGGCTTGTCAGGATTTCTATGAACGTCCGCGTTGTTGCGGGTGCAAAAGTAGATAGTTTATTCAGTAAAACAATAGCTTTTCTTAACTATTTTACTTTATTTTTACATTTATTTTTTAACACATTGATATATCGAAATTTACAAGCCCCCTTTTTTATCGATTTGTAAATTTCGAAATGCCTTTTCTGATGATTTAATCAATTTTATCCTGTTTTAGGGATTAGCTGAAAGCTGCCAGCCCTTGAATGGGGTATAAACCAGATCAATTTACTAAAGCAAAGACACCGATTCCTGCAGATTTTATCTTTTAAAACTTATATCCTATATATTTAAGGTATGTGTTTTATATTTTCTTCTTATGAAAACCTGATGCCATAGCCCTGATAGAAGTGGAAATCCTTGTGGACCGGGGTTCGGTCCACAAGATTGTAACGGAGAGTGGGAAATAGCTATTGATTTTTGAATTTTTTATTCCCTTGATATTAAATCAGCCGTTTTAAAACTTTACAAACTATGCCTGCAGTTTTTATTACTCCTTAAAAAGAACGAACTTTGCACTCTAAATATTACATTAATGACACTTCATATTGAAACCCCAGCTTTACTGTTTTCGGCTACTTCATTAATATTATTGGCTTATACCAATCGATTTTTGACACTTGCCACCATTATTCGCGGTCTAAAGAAAGCCTATAAAGAAAAGGAGAACCGGATGATTTTACTGGAAATAAAAAACCTAAACCTGAGGCTGACTCTTATTCGTTTTATGCAAATGGCAGGCGTACTGAGTTTATTCCTATCTGTTTTCACAATGCTTGTGTTATTTTTAGATTATCAATTGACTGGAATTTACTTATTTGGTTTCAGTTTGCTTGCCCTATTAATCTCTTTAGCTCTGTGTTTTTGGGAGATTAATATTTCGGTTGATGCACTGCGTTTGCATTTGAGCGATTTGACTCATAAAGAACTTGAAAAAGAGCAACATTCTACTGTTGAATCAAAATAATTTTTTCACATTTATAAATAATCTCATCTCAATAATGTTTAAAAACAACACACTTAAAGGAGTTTTCTTGGTGGCAATTGGGGCAACTAGCTACGGAATGCTGGCCACATTTGTAAAAATGGCTTACACAGAAGGATATACCACAGCCGAAGTTACCATTTCCCAATTTATTTTAGGCATAGCTGGAATCCTTATTATTAATGGATTTCAAAAGGCTAAAAGCGAGAATGTAATTGTGAAAGCTACACCAAAAAACATATTTCAATTGATGCTTGCCGGAACATCTACTGGCTTAACAAGCGTGTTTTATTATCTGACAGTAAAATACATTCCAGTTTCTATCGCTATCATACTATTAATGCAAACGGTATGGATTGGTTTATTATTGGAAATGATTTTGGAAAAGAAAATCCCTTCAGTACAAAAAATTATAGCCTCGCTTGTAGTCTTAATAGGAACCCTTTTGGCAACAAATGTTTTTAAAAATGAAATTCAGCTGGACTGGAGAGGACTCCTCTTAGGAATATTGGCAGCGTGTTCTTTCACAACTACTATGTTTACTGCTAATCGAGTGGCTCTAGGAATATCATCAGCCCAACGTAGTCTGTACATGCTCTTAGGAGGTGCCGTAATTGTTTTCATCTTTGCGATTACCACCGTAAACACACCATTCAATTTTGAAATATTCCTAAAATGGGGAATTATACTATCGCTGTTTGGCACTATTATTCCACCAATGTTAATGAATGCAGGGTTTCCTCTTACCGGTATAGGATTAGGAAGTATCGTTTCGGCATTAGAGCTTCCTGTTTCTGTTTTAATGGCTTACTTTCTTCTGCACGAAAATGTTATTATAATACAATGGATTGGAATACTTCTTATTATACTAGCCATAGTAATAATGAATGTAAACTTTAAAAAACAGCAATATTACTGATTATCAGCATTAAAATATTAGAGTTATAATAATTATATGTTATTTTTTTATAAATTCGTAAACCATACAATTCTTACTAAATCACAACGGCATTGTATAGGATTACTATTTGATTCATTTTAACTAATAATCTATTAACTAAATTTTTTTATCATGAAAAAACTTTTTGCAGAATTTTTCGGAACGTATTGGTTAGTTTTTGGAGGTTGTGGCAGTGCTCTATTTGCCGCAGGCATACCTGATTTAGGAATTGGCTTTGTGGGAGTTTCATTAGCTTTTGGCTTGACCGTTTTGACAATGGCTTATGCTGTCGGGCATATTTCAGGAGGACATTTTAATCCCGCTGTCTCTTTGGGATTATGGGCTGGAGGAAGATTTTCAGCTAAAGAATTGCTTCCTTATATAATATCACAATGTGTAGGTGCTGTGGCTGCTGCTGGAACACTCTATACTATTGCCTCCGGAAAAGCTGGATTTATGATTGATAATACTAAAGCCGGAGCTTTTGCCTCTAATGGATATGGCGCTTTTTCTCCAGACGGATACTCTTTACAGTCTGCTTTTATTGCCGAATTTGTTCTAACCTTATTTTTCCTTTTGATAATACTTGGTGCCACCGATAAATTTGCCAATGGGAAATTTGCCGGAATTGCCATTGGACTTAGCTTAACACTTATTCATTTAATCAGTATTCCTATTACAAATACTTCTGTAAACCCTGCAAGATCATTATCACAAGCCATTTTTGTTGGTGGCGAACCATTATCACAACTTTGGCTGTTTTGGGCTGCACCAATTTTAGGCGCTATCGTAGCTGGCTTTATTTACAAAACTTTACTACAAGACCATTCTGAAGCTTAAATTTTGCAACACAAAATAAATTATTAAGGAGAAAAATGAAATTTCAATATTTCATTTTTCTCTTTATTTTTGCAATATGAATTCACTTTTTCAATCCGAACCCATCGTTTTTGATTTACCCGATGCCGAAATCATTTACTTTCCTGCTCTCCTTTCAAGAGAGGAAGCTGATTCTCTTTTCTTAGAATTGCTTAAAAACACTCCCTGGCAACAGGATGAAATTACGGTTTATGGGAAAAAACATTTACAGCCACGGTTAACGGCTTTATATGGAAACGAAGGAAAGCCCTACTCCTATTCTAATATAAAAATGCAACCTCATTTCTGGACATTCCTATTGCAAAAAATAAAATCCCTTGTTGAAAGTGCTACTGAAACAAATTTCACAACCGTTTTATTGAATTATTACAGAGATGGTAATGACGGTAATGGCTGGCATGCCGATAATGAAAAAGAATTGGGCATGAATCCAATAATTGCTTCATTGAGTTTAGGTGCTGAACGGAATTTTCAATTGAAGCATAATACAGATACCGCTCAAAAAAAGAATATTATTTTAGAAAACGGCAGTTTACTGTTGATGAAAGGCACAACACAACATTTCTGGAAGCATCAAATCCCAAAGACTGCAAAAACTATTGGCTCTCGAATAAACCTTACTTTTAGAGTAATTTAATAAAAGAATTCTCAATATTCTTAATTAAAAATAGCACTAATTTAAAAACGTAAAAAAATTGAATTTTTTTTACTTAAAATAAAAAGTAATTATAATTTTTATTAATATTGGTATAAGATTTAAAATCAAATTTATTAATCATTAAACCAAATTGAATTAATTTTCACGTGATGAAAAAGAGTAACCGTAAAGAATTAAACTGGGAACAAACAGAAAGACTGATTGCATTGGCCCAAGAAGAAAAAAATCCATTTGAAATTATTCATAAAGAATTTGGATTAGCTGAGAAGGAGGTTCTTGAAATTATGAAAAAGAAAATGCCTGCTGAAAAATATGAAATGTGGAAAAAGAAAGCAATCGCTAGTAAACCAAAGCCAAAACCTCTAAAAATCGATGATTTCGATGAAGATTTAGATGGCAAATATTATATTAAAAATAAATTGGACTAACCAATATTGAAACTCCTGATGTACAGGAGTTTTTTTTATTTAAAAAATCATCCAAACAAAAACACTTCCGCTTTTTTTTAACTTAAACAACTTTATTAACCTCTTTTTGTAACTTTTTTGGAATTCGAAATACTAATCCAGAAACAAACACTTACAAAATGAAAAAAATAATCTTTGCACTTGCTTTCTCTTCTCTAATTTGGACAAGTAAAGCAAACACTCCAAAAAATGCAGATCCAAAAAAAGAAGAAATTGAGGTCAACATCAATCTTACCGATGTAAAAGAGGATCAAGTTCTGGTTACTGTAAAAGCACCAAAAATTAAAACAGAAGATATTACCTATAGTCTTCCAAAGACTGTTCCTGGAACCTATTCAGTTGATGACTACGGAAAATATATTGCCGATTTCAAAGCCTATGACCAAAAAGGCAATTTACTGACTGTTTCAAAAACAGATGATAACACTTGGGTAATCAAAAATGCAAAATCATTAGTAAAAATCACTTACTTAGTAAACGACACATTCGATACTGAAAAAGGAAGAGGTTTTGGACAAGACGATGTTTTCTCACCAGCAGGTACAAACATTGACGCAGGTAAAAATTTCATGCTAAACTTACATGGTTTTGTGGGTTATTTTCAAGACAAAAAAGAAATGCCATACAAAGTTACCATACCTCATCCTGCAGCGCTTTTTGGTGCAACATCAATGATTGATAAAGACGGAACATCTACATCAGATGTTTTTGAAATGCCTCTTTATTCAGAGTTATTAGAAAACCCAATTATGTATTCTAAGTCAGATTACACTACTTTTACAGTAGATGGAATGGATATTGAAATTGCAGTTTATTCACCATCAGGGAAATTTACCGCAGAGAGTATTACTCCTGAAATG
Organism: Flavobacterium sp. 1; assembly: GCF_002797935.1. Taxonomy (NCBI): domain Bacteria; kingdom Pseudomonadati; phylum Bacteroidota; class Flavobacteriia; order Flavobacteriales; family Flavobacteriaceae; genus Flavobacterium; species Flavobacterium sp. 1. The sequence goes on along the minus strand of NZ_PGER01000001.1, from coordinate 5,178,375 downwards.
AAAACAATGATGACTGCACAAAAAACATTTTTAGGAAAAGTCAATTCTACCAAAAGATACACTGTTATCCTATATCTTTCTACAATGTCTCCAACCGATGCAAAAGGTTTTGGAGCATTAGAACATCCTACAGCTACTACAGTTGTTATGCCCGAGATGATGCCGAAAGACGAATTGGTAAAACAAATGAAAGACGTAGTTTCTCACGAATTCTTTCATATTGTAACTCCTTTAACGATTCACTCTAAAGAAATTCAATATTTTGATTATAACGCTCCAAAAATGTCTCAGCATTTATGGATGTATGAAGGAGTAACAGAATATTTTGCCAATTTATTCCAAATTAATCAAGGACTAATTGACGAAAACGAATTTTATTCCCGTATAGGCGAAAAAATACAAGGAGCTAATGCTATGAACGACACCATGCCTTTCACAACAATGAGCGCAAATGTTTTAACTGAACCGTATAAAGCTCAATATCTGAATGTTTATCAAAAAGGAGCATTAATCGGAATGTGTCTGGATATTCAAATTAGAGAAAGCAGTAATGGGAAAAAAGGAATATTAGATTTAATGCATCAATTATCTAATGAATATGGAGTATCAAAACCATTTAATGATGCCGATTTATTTGCAAAAATAACTTCATTAACTTCCCCTGAAGTAGGTGAATTTTTAACCAAATACGTTTCAGGGTCAACTCCAATACCATATTATGACTATTTAGCAAAAGTAGGTATAACAAAAGTCATCAAAAAAACACCCGAAGGTATATTTTTAAAAGGACAAGTTCCATATATTGGCGTAAACAAAGAAAATAAAGAAATTTTTGTTGCTCCAAACAAAGAATTACATATTTTCTATACAGCATTAGACCTGAAAGGTGGAGATATCATCCTTGCCATCAATGACAAACCTTATTCTCTTGACAATATTTACGAAATGATTAGCGATAGTCAAAAATGGAAAGAAAACGATCCAATTTCTATCAAGATCAAACGTGATGGAAAAGAACAAATAATAAAAGGAAACGTAAAATTTCCTTATATAGATTCAGAAGGTCCTGAAGCTACAGATGCATCAAAAACTGCTTTAAGAACAGCTTGGCTGAAAGGATAATCCTAATAACCTCTATAAAATCCCATTCGCTGCAGCGAATGGGATTTTATTTTGAAATTCACTCTCATTAAACCATTCATTTCAACAATTTTCTTTATTTTGCGCAAAAATAAACAAAACTAAAATTGCTGTTCTTCAACATTGCAGAATAGCATTTTATGTTCCCAAAAAACCAATTTACTTACACATGAAAAATTCTATTATTGCTTTTGTTTCCCTACTTCTTTTGGCTGCGTGTAACAAAAATGAATCCAAAACAAATCTGCACATCACAGGAAATATCAAAGGACTAAAGGAAGGTACTTTATACATTCAAAAATATAATGACACTGCTCTTATTGCCATCGACACCATCAAAATTGACGGACAATCAGCATTTGAAAGTAATATTGATTTAAAATCTCCTGAAATGCTATACTTGTATCTTGACAGAGGCGTGACCAATTCTCTTGACAATAACATCATGTTTTTTGCAGAAGCAGGTACTATTAATATTGACACCAACTTAGATTCATTCATTTCAAGCGCAAAAATTACTGGCTCTAAAAATCAAGAATTATATGAAGAATACAAAAAAATAAACTCTCGCTTCAATGATGAAAATCTAACTCTGATAGAGAAAAAATTCAAAGCTTTAAAAAGCAATAACACTGTAGCAATAGACAGTATTACGGCTGCCCAGGAAAACAACATCAAGCGTAAATATCTTTATGCTACCAATTTTGCAGTAAACAATAAAGATCATGAAGTGTCTCCATATATTGCTTTGGCCGAAATCTATGATATCAATATTAAGTACTTGGATACCATTCAAAAATCAATGACTCCAAAAGTTGCCAAATCTCTTTATGGCAAAAAATTGACTAAATATGTGAATGACATCAAGAAAAGCGAAACAAAATAGTTTAATCTTTTTTACATATCCAAACCGCCTCATCATCAAGGCGGTTTTTTGTGCTTATAAGTATTTACTCCATCTGTTCGCTAAAGCTTGTGGTGGGCGAGACCGCAAGTCTATAGCCATTAACAATAGTGGAAGAAATTAAATTTTATTCAAAACAAAAATGGACATTTGTCTATTACAGCAAACGTCATTTTGAATAACTTTTTTTATACTATCTAGTTAATTTCAAAGCATCATTCAATCGTAATTCGACATTATCCCAATTGATAATATTAAAAAGGGCATCAACAAAATCAGTGCGTTTGTTTTTGTATTTTAAATAATAGGCGTGTTCCCAAACATCAATAACTAATATTGGGATTGCTCCCCATTGTGTAAGTTTCTCATGATTTTCACATTGCAAAATTACCAAGCTATCACTGTAAGGTTGGTAGGCTAATATTCCCCAACCGTTACCATCAACATTTTTAGCAGTTGCAGCAATCAATACTTTTAATCTATCAAAACTGCCAAAACTTTTCTCAATTCGTTTTAATAAATCGCCTTGTGGCAAGGTGCTTTTATTCGTGAGATTTGTCCAAAATATGGAATGTAAGATATGAGATGAAAAATGATATGATAGTTTTTTTGTCCAAAAATCAACCGTTTCCAAATTGTTTTCGTCCAATGCCTTTTTAATCATTTGCAAATCCTTGTTTGCTCCTTTTACCGCTCCCCCATGATGAAAAGTATAATGCAGATGCAAGGTTTCTGCATCCATATAGGGTTCCAGAAAACTTTCACTATATGGCAAAGTTTGCTGAATATAATTACCATTAGCATCTACCAATTTGTCAATTGAATTATCGGCTAAATTTTCAGCAAACGCATTGGTAGTAGGAAGCACTAATGCCGCAGCACCAAACAATGTACTCGATTTTAAAAAATCTTTTCTGTTCATAGTATTAATTTTATAAAAATTCCTACAACTGCTGCAATAACAATAATATAAGGCTCTTGAATTTTTTTGATATAAAGTAAAGCAAAAATTGTTGCAATAGCTATTAGCGTTGTTGGAATATCCAAAATACTTCTGGATGCAATAACACCAACTGCTCCAACCAAAGCACCAACAACAGCCGCAGTAATTCCATCAACAAAAGCTTTGATCGATCTATTTTGTGCAATTTTTTTAAAGGATGGAGCCAAAGCAATCGTAAATAAATAACACGGTAAAAAAGTAGCTAAAGCAGCTATCAAAGCACCCGGAAAACCCGCAACTAAATAGCCTATAAAGCCAACAGTAATAACAACTGGTCCAGGAGTAATCATTGCAACGGCAACGGCATCAACAAATTGATGTTCCGTCAACCATTGATTCTCTATCACAACCCCTGAGTGTAAAAAGGGTACAATTGCCAGTCCGCTGCCAAACACAAATGCTCCCGCTTCCGCAAAAAAGATGGCAATTTTCATGAGAGTGGAATTGTCATAGCTCCAAAAGCCCATTTGCAATAGAACAATAGAATTGACCGTTTTACCATTAAACCATTTTGGAGGCACTTTGACAAACATATATAAAAGCCCGGCAAACACAAATAACAAAACTTGTTCTTGCTGTGTAACCAATGTTATAACCGCCGCAACTATAAAAAATAGCCACAATAACCAATTCGTTTTAAAAGAAGTCAAATTAAATTTCCCTATAGACTTTAACGTAAGCTTATAAGAACTCATTACAATAATACCAATAACAGCTGCACCAACACCATAAAAAACGGCTTGTATCCAAGACAATCCACCATATAATTTGTAAACGATTCCCAATAGCACCACCATTATAAAAGAAGGCAAAACAAAGGCAAATCCAATCAAAGTTGCTCCTAAAAAACTGTAATGTACAAATCCAAGGTAAATTGCTAATTGTGCCGCTAATGGACCGGGTGCTAATTGAGCTAAAGCTAGACCTTCTTTATATTCTTCTGAACTTCCCTGATTAGTGTTGACCGATTTTTAATTGTTTTTCATTATCAAAAATAGTTAAAATCGGTTTAGAAAATGAGCCATCATTAAACCACTTATTTTCAAATTCTATCGGACTTAATTTTCCAATATTGTTATGAGGTCTTTTGTTATTATAATGATTTACAGCTTTTTCGACACATCTTTTTAATTGTTCAAATGTTTTTGGAGTCCAATAATCCAAATACTCTTCTTTTATTGTTCTATTTATTCTTTCGGCATAAGCATTGTCTTGTCCAGAAAGAGCCATGCTGATTTTACTTTTATTGACCTTTAGCAATTCATTGTATTCTTTGCAGATATATTGGCTGCCTCTGTCTGAATGATGAATTAATGGCGCTTTGTTACCTTTTAATGCTTCGTTTAGCGCATTTATATTGGCTGTGGCTCTCATATGGTTTGATACTTGATAACCAACTATTTTCTTTGTGTAAACATCGATTATAAATACAGCATAATAAAACTTATCGCCAACATGTATATAGGTGATATCCGACTGCCAAATCATAGAAGGAGCGTTTAAACTCATCCCTTTTATCAAATTTGGATAATAAATCGATGACGCATAAGTTGTTCTCATATAATTCTTTTTCTTTTTTATCCTAAATCCCAAATCCATAAACAAATCCACAAATCTATCTCTGCCTATAAAATCGGGTTTAAGGCTACTATACATCTTCTCAACCCCACAACCAGGGTGATCTTCCCTTAGTTCCTCAGCTTCTATTATTAGATTATGGACATTTTTATCAAAAACAGTTTGTCTGTTCGAATACTGACTTACGGCTTGTTTACTAACTCCAACAATTTTATAAAGCTGATTCATGGAAAATTTTACTTTTTCTTTATTATTTCTGAACCAGTCGATTGTGGGGTATTGTAGTTTTTTTTAATATCAATATTTAAATCATCTTTGGCAATGTCAATCATTTTCTCCAAATAATCAATCTTAATTTGCTTTTGACCAACAATTTGTTCTAACTCTTTTACTTTCAGCTCGAGCTGTTTTAGTTTATCAATACTACTTCCTTTCATTTCAATAACTCTAAATCCTTTTTCGTTAAAAGTAGAAAATTTATAAATCCATTTATAAATCGTAACATTATTGATTCCGTAAAGTTTTTCCAATTGAGGAACACTAAACTTGCCACTTTCAAAAATAGAAACTATTTCCCGTTTAAAATCTTCTGAATAATGCCGATTCTTTCGAATATTCTTTAAATTTGCTTTCATATAAATTGACTTTTGTGGTCAACATATATCAGGGACATACATTCTTCTGAAATCCATTTTCGATTTTCAACCAAATCTTTGTACATATAGCCAACCAATGCTACAGGGCCCCCAAAACCAATTGTCCCTAGCTTTAGAAAATAAAATGCTAACTCTTTTAAAGTGTATGTTGGGTTCTCTTTCATTACTGTTTTTCAATTAAAAAAACAAAACTATGAATGTTAGCAAAATAAAAATAGCATACTATTTACCTTTTGTATCTGAATTACTTTTTTGTGAATTTTTCCGGTAAGAAGAAGGATTTTTCCCTGTACTCTGCTTGAATATTCTCGTAAAATGACTCTGATCTGAAAAACCGGTCATATAGGCAATTTCTGTAAGGGTATAAGCTGAATTTTGAATAAGAGAAATTGCTTTTTCAATACGTAATTTTCTAACGTAATCGCCAAAATTAAGATCTTCAAAATACTTGGAAAACTCTCTTGATAAATAGGAAGGATTAAGTTCTAAATCATTAGAAATTTTCTTTAGGTCAAAAGTAAATTGAGTATCTATTTGATCCTGAATAATAGCTTTCAAATCTTTGACCCAAACAGGCGCTTTCTTATTTGTTATTTTTTTATTCTTCAAAAATTTATGGTACACTTCGTGCAGCAAATCTTCAAAAGGGCTATTCTGCAAATGATTTTGTTTGTATAAATGTGTAGCCCAACTGTACAGCACATCATAAAGAACCATACCTGTTTCCAATAATTTATGATCATCCGTAATATTATAGGAAAGTCCCGCTGAAATGGCCCAAAGCCCAGCCGATTCTTTTGCGATATCGTGCCTGTCAGTGTCTGCACCACGTACAATATCAGCAATAATTAGAATAGCAGGGTCTTTAATTTCATATTTTTCCACAATGAAGTCAAAGGTACTTTGCTCTTTGTAATGTGTAAATTCTACATTGGGAATATCAAACGGAATAGCGTCTAATTCTTTTGCTTTAGCCAAAACCTCATTGAACGGAACATAGATAAATTCAGCCTCTTTGTCAACAAAATTTTTTATCAACCAAGGACTCGCTATTCTATCAATTTTAGGGCGTTCTCTAGTAATCCATTTCATAAAATCTATTTATAGATGCTTTAACAATTATATTACACTTTTGAAGTTTAGGATCAAGAACAAAACCTTGGGAGGAAATGTTAAAATAAAATAAGAACTTTGTAATCTTATAATTTGAGATGACTCCTATTGACCTTTTAAAATTGATGCTGCCTGATTTTTTAGTAGACCACTTTGAAGTGGTTTCTACTACTAATACAGAAGAAATATTACACTTGTATTTTGAGGAAAAAATTAAGCCTCCACAAGAGTTTAATACATTTGAACTGGTATCAAAGGGCTTTTTGGATGAGATCACTATTCAGGATTTTCCTCTAAGAGGTAAGTTTGTGTATTTGCATATCAAAAGACGTCGCTGGACTAATAAAACCACAGGAGAAATTATTAAAAGAGATTGGAATTTAGTTGCCAAAGGAACCCGCATGACTCAAGAGTTTGCGGCTTTTTTAAAAGAAATTAATAGATAACAGCGCTACCGATTGTCATACCATTGGAGGTTTTTTCGGAGTAAACGGAAAGAAGCTCCAAAGACAATACAAAAAGCACTTGAGTTCCTTTAATACTTGGGATCCACGAGAACATGCACATCAATGGATTGTTTATCCTGAAAATATAGGTACTCATTTATCAATTGACGAAGTAGCTTTATCTCAGGGTGAACTTTATACTATTGTAACCAACAAGAAATTCAAAGGCAAAAAAGGTTCATTAGTTGCTATTGTTGCTGGAACCAAGGCTGATCAGGTTATAGAACACATCAGTAAGATTGATTATAAGAAGAGGAGCTGTGTCAAAGAGATAACACTTGACATGGCTAATTCCATGAAACTAATCTCTAAGAGATGCTTTCCAAAAGCAATACAAGTGACCGATAGGTTTCATGTTCAAAAATTAGCATTGGAAGCTTTACAAGAGATTAGAATCAAGCATCGATGGGAAGCTATGGATTTTGAGAATCAATTGATATTGCAGGCAAAAAGAGAGAATAAAACATATATCCCAGAGCTCTTGCCTAATGGAGATTCTCTAAAACAACTTTTGGCCAGAAGCAGGTATCTACTCTATAAATCTCGCGAAAAATGGACTGAAAATCAAAAAGAAAGGGCTCAAATGTTATTTGAATTATACCCCGATATAAAGACAGCATATAATCTAAATCAACAACTTCGAGGGATTTACAATAACAACAATGACAAACACATTGCCATGACCAAACTGGCGCATTGGTATAGAAATGTAGAGGAATCAGGCTTTAAAAACTTTAATATTCTGCTCAATACTATAACTTTTAACTACCAGTCAATTTTAAACTATTTTGACAATAGAAGCACAAATGCTTCTGCCGAATCTTTCAATGCAAAAATAAAAGCTTTTAGAAGTCAGTTTAGAGGAGTGAGAAATATAGATTTCTTCTTATTCAGATTATCCAATCTTTTTGCATAATCCCCAACTTTTGCTCCTGATCCCTTTTAACTACCAGTCAATTTTAAACTATTTTGACAATAGAAGCACAAATGCTTCTGCCGAATCTTTCAATGCAAAAATAAAAGCTTTTAGAAGTCAGTTTAGAGGAGTGAGAAATATAGATTTCTTCTTATTCAGATTATCCAATCTTTTTGCATAATCCCCAACTTTTGCTACTGATCCGAAGTTTATGCTAAATTACATTTTTTGAACTTGATCCCAATTACAAACCACCCTAAAACAAAAAACCACCTAACAAAAGTTAGATGGTTTTCATAAAGAGCCGGCGGAGGGACTCGAACCCACGACCTGCTGATTACAAATCAGCTGCTCTAGCCAACTGAGCTACGCTGGCAGACTCAATATGTTTTGTAATGTGTCAACTCAAATAAAAAACCATCTAAAAATAAATAGATGGTTTTTTTTGAGCCGGCGGAGGGACTCGAACCCACGACCTGCTGATTACAAATCAGCTGCTCTAGCCAACTGAGCTACGCTGGCGACTCATTACGGGTGCAAAGATAAGCTTGAATTTCGTTTTTCCAAAAAAAATCAAACTTTTTTTGCCCTTTTTTTACTGCAAATCGTTGATTTTACCAATCAATTGATTAGCAGTTTGTTCCAATTCTACATTTATTTGTTTGAAATGTGCTTTTTTGTTTTCAACATTTTTAGCATTCACTTTAGTGATCAAAACATCAAAAGTAGCAATAGCTTCGTCAATCAATGCATTCGTTTCATCAGTAGGTTTTCCTGTTGTAGAAATTTCAAACAAGTAAACTGCCTCAATAATATCACCTAAAACGTAGTTGATGTCTTTCTTTAAATTCTTAACGTTTGCCATTTTATTTTTTATTTAATTTGCGTTTGCAAAAGTACACATAATCTTTCTATTCCCAACTATGAAATATAAATTTCTAAAATAGAAGCTTTTCCCTTCAAATTATATGATTTGATTGCTGCAGGAACAAGAACTGTATCTCCTTTTATATATTGATAAATTACACCATCATATTCCAATTCAAAAGAGCCTTCAATACACATATACACTGTAAAAGACAATCCTGAATTCTCAACTGCTTTTACATTTTCCAATGGAATAAAGTTGGTTGTAAAATAAGGACAATCAACCACTGTGTTTGACTGATTAATTTCTTTAGCATACTCTTTAAAAGTATTGACTTTTTTATAATTGATAGCATCCAATGCTAAATCTACATGAAGTTCTCTAGTGTTTCCTTGAGCATCTTTTCGGTCAAAATCATACAAACGGTATGTAATATCAGAGGTTTGCTGTATTTCGGCAACAACTAATCCAGCACCAATAGCATGAACGGTTCCAGTTTCTAAGAAAAAAACATCTCCCGGTTTTGCTTTTACGTCATCAAGTATATCGGTCAGCGTTTTATTATTCAAATGTTCTACATATTCCTCTGGACTTGAATCTTCTTTGAAGCCAACAATAATTCTAGCATCAGCATCGGCTTGAGTAACATACCACATTTCGGTTTTACCAAAAGAATTGTGGCGCTTTTTTGCCAATTCATCGTTAGGATGCACTTGAATCGATAAATCTTCACGAGCATCTAAGTATTTGAAAAGCAATGGAAATTGTTTTCCAAATCTCTCGTGAACTGCCGTTCCCAGAATTTCATCCGGATACTCATTAATTAACTCCGTTAAAAGTTTTCCTTTGTACTCACCGTTTGCCACTACGCTCACATCTCCTTCTACGGTAGACAATTCCCAGCTTTCTCCTGTAATATTGGAAGTAATTGGTTTATTCAGAATAGTTTTTAACTTTTCTCCCCCCCAGATTCTTTCTTTCAGAATGGCATTAAACTGCAATGGATAATTTTTTGAACTCATGTTTTTTATTTACAAATTTCTATACTTTTAGTGTCAAAAGGTAATATTATTTTGTCCTTTTATGATTGTATTTCTTTAATTGCTTCAAGTGCTTTTGAAATATGATTTTTTGCTTTCATACTGTCAAATACCATAATAATAGTTCCCGTTTTATCAGCTACATAAGTTACTCTGCCTGGAATTAATCCAAACAAATTGGAAGGCACTCCAAAAAGAGTTCTAATTTTCTTGTCTGAATCTGACAAAAGAATAAAAGGCAGTTTAAATTGACTGGTAAACTTTTGATGAGAGGCAACACTGTCACCGCTGATTCCTATTACTTCAGCGCCAAGATCTTTAAAATCTTCGTACTGATCTCTAAAACTGCAGGCCTGAGTCGTACAGCCCGGAGTATTATCTTTTGGGTAGAAATAAATAATCAAAGGCTTTTTGCCTATTAAATCTTGGCTGTTGAAATCATTCCCATTAGTGTCTTTTGCTGTAAAATTTGGAATTTTATCTCCTACTTTCAGTTCCATTATTCTCCTTTATAAGTTACAAAATTGCGGGGCGTTTCATAAAGAACTACTTCCAAATCCAGTTCTGGCTTTACTTTCTTTCTGATTTTATTCCAAATCATTACTACAATATTCTCAGCCGTAGGATTTAAATCTTGAAATTCAGGCACGTCCAGATTCAAATTTTTATGATCCATTTGATCTTCAACTTCTTCTTTAATAATATCAGTCAAGAATTTCACATCCATAACATACCCTGTTTCTTTATCGATTTCTCCAGTAACACTTACTATTAATTCATAGTTGTGTCCGTGAAAATTGGGATTATTGCATTTGCCAAAAACAGCGTCGTTTTGTTCAAAAGTCCAATCTTTTCGATACAAACGATGTGCTGCATTAAAATGGGCTTTTCTGGATATGGTTACTCTCATAAGGGATTTTAGAATTTAAATAAAAATACAGATTAGTTCTTTTGCTCTAAAGCATGTTCTTCTAAAAAGTGATAAAATTCGTCAAAAATAATTTTAAACCAAACTGTATAAATTTCTGGATTCAAAAGTATATCATCTTTTACATCTTCAATTTTCATCCATTTCCAAGCTTCAACCTCATCAATATTAATCACAGGCTCGCCATCATAATAACCAATCATTACATGATCGAGTTCATGCTCAGTCAAGCCATTATCAAAAGGCGCTTTATAAATAAAATGGAAGAGTTCTTTCAGTTCGGTACTAAATCCCATTTCCTCATACAATCTGCGGTTACCGGCTTGAATATTTGTTTCACTTTCCCGCTGATGACTGCAGCAGGTGTTTGTCCATAATAAAGGAGAATGATACTTTTGATGCGCTCTTTGCTGGAGCATAATCTCATTTTGATTATTTAAAACAAAAACTGAAAAAGCACGATGCAAAATAGCTTTTTCATGTGCTTCCAATTTTGGCATTAAGCCAATCTGCTCATCCAATTCGTTTACTAATATTACTTTTTCTTCTTCCATATTCTGTATTGATAAAACAAAAGTACAAAAAAGATACCTTTATAAAGGCTTAAAGATTCTTTTGCTTTTTGGTTAAAATTATTTTCTTTGTTTACTTTCGAACCATAAACATAGAAATCCTTACCTCTGTTTTTGGTATATTTATAGACCGGATTTAGCTAAGAATTTATAGAAAAGCTATTCGTTTCATTTACTTTTTAAAACCAAAAAAATATTTTTAACGTATATCATAATAGTTAAAAATTACATAAATAGCATATAAATTGTAAACTGGGAGACATTTCGATTTACATTCGTCAATTACTTTTGAAGTATAATAAACAGATACTATTAAATCGTCATGATTCCAAAATCACAAATTGAAATCGAAGAATGACTATAACTTTTTCAATTAAAAAACAAATATTAACTTCTAATGAAAACAAAAACATCTTTTTTTGGCACTTTACTACTACTTCCATTATTTATTTTTCAAGCTTGTGGACAGAGTAAAGAAACAAAGAGTAACACGATGACTTCAGTTGAAACTTATCAAAGTAAACCTGGGAATCCATACTACTCTCATACCGATACTGCAAAACTTAATTTATCAGATGCCGAATGGAAAAAAATCCTGCCGGAAGACGTTTATTTGGTTTCCCGAAAAGCAGATACCGAAAGACCTTTTACAGGCAAATATTGGAATACTGATGTGAAAGGAACTTATTATTGTGCAGCCTGTGGCAACCTGCTTTTCCGATCAGGTGCGAAATTTTCCAGCAGTTGCGGCTGGCCAAGTTTCTTTGAACAGGAAAACAAAAAAAGCGTCGTATTCAAAGATGATAATTCTATAGGAATGGAACGAATCGAGGCTCTTTGCGGCAGATGCGGTGGTCATTTAGGCCATTTATTTGATGATGGTCCAGTTCCAACCGGCAAAAGATACTGCATGAATTCCATAGCACTTGATTTTGTCCCTGATGCTAAATAAAAATTAAAAACGATTCACATGAAAACTAAAACAATTATTTTAGCGTGTATATTATTTACCGTAACGTTATTTTCTCAAAACAATACTAAAACTAAAAAATGACACAATCTAATTTTGAAACTATAACTCTTGGCGGAGGATGCTACTGGTGTGTAGAAGCTGTTTACGAAAACTTGAAAGGTGTAAAATCAGTCGTTTCTGGATTTTCGGGAGGAAAAACGCTCAATCCAAGTTACGAAGAAGTTTGTTCTGGCACTACAGGTCATGCCGAAGTAGTTCAAATTACTTTTGACAAAAACGTAACGAATCTTGATGAAATTTTCAAAGTATTCTTCACCGTACATGATCCAACAACTCTGAACCGACAAGGCGCAGATAAAGGAACGCAATACCGTTCAGTAATTTTTTATAACGATGACGAACAAAAAAAAGAAGCACAGTCTATTATTGCTGCCTTAAAAAATGCAAAAGTCTATGAAAATCCAATTGTTACTACCTTAGAGCCTTTTACTACATTTTACAAGGCTGAAGATTACCATCAAAATTATTATGCCAATAACAAAAACCAGCCTTATTGCCAAATGGTAATTCAGCCTAAAATTGAAAAATTTGAAAAGGTTTTTAAAGATAAATTGAAAACTAAAAAATAAAACCTAAACCGTCTTGTTATAAAACAGACGTTTTTTTTTATACCAAACCATTTGTTTAATAACAACTTAAAGATTTATATTTGGGTGATTATACAAACTAGCACTTATCAATAAACCTTTTTCTTAGAATGAAAAAAAACAAACTCATTGCTATCTTTTTATTCATAAATGGAATAGCGTTTACACAAAACACAAACTTAAAAGTAAAAATTTCACAAAAAGCCAATTCATTAGAATCTAAAGTCATTGCGTGGCGCAGGGATTTTCATCAAAACCCAGAGTTAGGAAACAGAGAATTCAAAACTGCTGAAAAAATTGCCTCCCATCTTCGTTCTTTAGGAATCGAAGTACAAACGGGTGTTGCAAAAACAGGAGTAGTAGGCATCTTGAGAGGCGGAAAACCAGGCCCGGTTGTAGCGCTAAGAGCTGACATGGACGCTCTGCCTGTAAAGGAAAGGGTTAATATTCCTTTTGCATCAAAAGCCGAAGCGGATTATAACGGAAAAACCGTAAACGTAATGCATGCTTGTGGTCACGATTCTCATATCGCCATTTTGATGGGAACGGCAGAAATTTTGGCATCAATTAAAGAGGAGCTGCACGGCACTGTGAAATTTATTTTTCAGCCTGCCGAAGAAGGGCCTCCTGAAGGTGAGGAAGGAGGAGCAGAATTGATGGTCAAAGAGGGTGTTCTTGAAAATCCCAAAGTAGATGTTATTTTTGGACTGCATATTAATGCTCAAACTGAGGTTGGAAAAATAAAATACCGTCCAAAAGGAACGATGGCATCTTCAGATTGGTTTACAATAAATGTAAAGGGGAAGCAATCTCACGGCGCATATCCATGGATGTCGATTGATCCAATTGTCACGGCTTCACAAATCATTTTGGGTTTACAAACTATAGTCAGCCGCAATGTAGAGCTCACAGAATCTGCAGCCGTTGTCAGCGTTGGGCAAATAAATGCAGGAGTTCGAAATAACATTATCCCTGAAGAACTTACAATGAATGGTACCATTCGTTCATTGGATAGCAAAACACAAAATTTAATACATTCAAGGATAAAACAAATTTCAACCAATATTGCTGAAAGTGCGGGAGCAACTGCAGATGTTTCGATTACTAAAAAAACATTAATTACTTATAATGACCCCACATTAACACAAAATATGTTAGCTACATTAGAAAATGCAGCCGGAAAAGAAAATGTAATACTGACAACAGCAGTAACGGGGGCTGAGGACTTTTCTTTTTACCAAGCGAAAATTCCGGGATTGTTCATTTTTCTAGGCGGAATGCCAAAAGGAAAACAAGCATCAGAAACTGCAGGTCATCACACACCCGATTTCTATATTGACGAAAGTGGTTTTGTATTAGGGATGAAAGTAATGACTGAATTAACGATTGATTATATGAATATGACAAACAGTAAAAAACATTAATAAATTAGATTGTACCTAATCGGTAAAATTAAATTACCTCATATTTTTTCTACACCTTTTACAAATAGAATGAATTTACAAAAAAAAGATCTGACCCCTAAAATTACTCCTGATAGTATTCCTGAAGATTTAACTGTAATCCGAAAAATACTTTTTGACAATTGCAATTTCCAAATCACACAACCCATTCCTGAAACTGAAAGTTCTGAATATGGAGCTTGTCGCTTTATTCTAAATAATTCGAATATTCTGTTTCGAACTGCCAAAATCACACCTACCAAAACTGGTCAGTTTGTTACGCTTTGGAAAAGGATAAATCAAGGTCCTATTCAGCCTTTTGACTCCACAGATCCAATTGATTTATTCGTTGTTAGCGTCAGAAAAGACAATCATTTTGGACTGTTTATTTTTCCAAAATCCGTTCTTATAGCCAAAGAAATTGTTTCGGATAAAAAAGAAGGAAAACGTGCTATTCGTGTTTATCCGCCTTGGAATATAACTGCGAGCAGGCAAGCTCAAAAAACACAAAACTGGCAATTGGATTATTTCTTAGAAGCATCAGTTAACCAATCAATAGATTTAAACCGTGCAAAATCACTCTTCCTTATAAAAGATTAAAAAACTTGTGATTGACAAAATTCAATATTCTTTTTCTTACCTTTAAACCACATCAAGCTAATTTTTAGTATTTTACTCTTTAATTTCTAAAAAAAATATGGACAAAAAAACACACAAATTCAAAACTTTTTTCTTGCCGTTTCTATTGATTCTTGGGCTAAATTTAACTCAGGCACAAGAAAAAAAAGTAGCTCCAACTTCGCAGGAACTATACAACGAAATTGCAGCAATGGATACCGTTCTTTTTGATGCATTCAATACCAAAGATATGGCGAAATTCAAACCTTTATTTGATGAAAATTTAGAATGGTATCAAGACAATGGAGGCTTGCTTTCCTATGAAACCGTTTTTACTAATTTCGAAAAAATGTTTAAAAACGAAAACAAACTCACTCGGCAATTGGTCAAAGGAAGCCTTGAAATACATCCCATAAAAGATTTTGGAGCTATAGAAACAGGAATTCATCAATTTCGGCATATCGAAAACGGGAAAGAAGAAATAGGGACTTTTAAGTTTATGGCTATTTGGAAAAAAGTAAATAACCAATGGAAAATTTCAAGAATGATAAGCTATGATCATTGATTGCTAAAAAATCATCTGGACGTGCCCCCATTAAGAAGCTTTATTTTTTCAATACCTCAGCAATTTTCAAAGCACATTTTTCACCATCAATTGCTGCCGAAATAATTCCTCCTGCATAACCTGCTCCCTCTCCGCAAGGATACAATCCTTTTATTTGTAAATGCTCATAGGAAACAGCGTCTCTAGGAATACGAACTGGCGACGAAGTTCTAGATTCTGGCGCATGTAAAATAGCTTCGTTTGTCAAATATCCCTTCATGGATTTACCAAATTCAGTAAATCCTTCTCTCAAAATTTGAGAAAGGAATCTAGGAAAAACCTGTCCCATTTCTACCGAAGTGGTTCCAGGCACATAAGATGTTTTTGGAATACTGGAAGAAACTTTATTTTGAGTAAAATCGACCATTCGCTGTGCTGGAACTTTTTGGGTCTGACCTGCTAAATGCCAAGCTTTTTGTTCAATGCTTTTTTGAAATTCCATTCCTGCTAAAGCTCCAAATTTTGCAAAAGGCTTAAAATCTTCCTGCTTCAATTCGATCACAATTCCTGAATTAGCTGTTGCTTGATCTCGTTTAGATGGAGACCAGCCATTCGTAACTACTTCTCCCGGACTAGTAGCACAAGGTGCGATTACACCTCCCGGACACATACAAAACGAATACATTCCACGACCATTTACCTGTTTCACTATAGAATAAGGTGCCGGTGGCAAATGTTCGCCACGATAATCACAACTGTATTGAATACTATCAATTAATGACTGCGGATGCTCGGCTCTTACGCCCAAGGCAAAAGGCTTAGCTTCGATAAGCACTTTCTTTTTGTCCAATAATTCAAATATATCCCGAGCCGAATGTCCTGTTGCAAGAATTAATTTATTGGCCAAAATCGTGTCACCGCTTTGGATTACAATCCCTTCAACCTCATTATTTTTTATCAAAATATCGGTCAACCGAGTTTCAAACAAAACCTGACCTCCACATTCGATGATTTTCTCTCGAATATCCTGTATAATTTGGGGTAATTTATTGGTTCCAATATGAGGGTGAGCATCTACTAATATATCTCCAGTTGCTCCAAAAGCAACTAATAATTCCAGTATTCGAGTGACATCTCCGCGTTTTTTGGAACGAGTATATAATTTTCCGTCCGAATAAGTTCCTGCTCCTCCTTCGCCAAAACAATAATTAGAATCTTCATCAACAATATGATCTCTATTTATTGCTTTCAAATCGCGGCGACGACCACGAACGTCTTTTCCGCGTTCAACAACTATTGGCTTTAAACCCAACTCTATTAATTGCAAAGCAGCAAAAAGCCCAGCTGGTCCTGCTCCAACGACGATTACTTCTTGAGCTGTCGAAACATTTTTATAATCCGGAAGTTCTATTTTTTGTTCCTGAAAAGGTTCTCCTTTTAAATAAATCGAAACTTTCAAATTGATTTTGATTGCTTTTTGACGGGCATCAATAGAGCGTTTCAAAACAACAACATGCTGCATCTCATTTGCCGAAATTTTTATTTGTTTTGATAAATAATCTTTCAGCAAAGATTCGTTGGAGGCAATTTCTGGAGAAACTTGTAATAGGAGTTCTTGTGGCATGTTTTCTAAATACTTCGATTTTTAGACTATTAAAAATAAAACAATCTGTTTGCAAAAGTAGTATTTTGAATCCAATTCTAATTGATCAAACAAGAATCCGATGCAAAATCATATTTATTTACAACAAGTCTGTGTAACTTTACACACTTAAATCAAATCAAATTCGCAACAATATAATGTCCAGAAAAATAAAATTAATATGGGATTTTCGTGGCTCTGCATCTGCAAAAACAGCCGAACATCATGAAATTCATTTAAAAGAATACATCGCTATTGAGAAATTACCGTTAAATATTACCGGTTTTCAAATCTTAGATGAAATGTATGCAATCGCATATATGGTGGTAATGGAAGAAAATATGATACAAGTACGTGATGCTTTAAAACCGCATCGAGGGGAAGTTTACACTGAAAGTTAAATTCTAAAAAAAATCCAAATTCCAGTTTTTTTCTCGTTTGAGTTTTGGAATTTGGAATATATTATTTGAAATTTACTTTTAATTAGCCACTTCGCTAATGAATTTTATCCGCATCAATCGCAATTCATCTATATCATAATCTCCATCAAATTCTTTAAGCGCTTTTTCAATATTATCCGATTCTGAATCCATAAAATAATCATGAATTTCTTCTTGCTGATCGTCATCCAGCATTTCGTCAATCCAATATTTGATGTTCAATTTGGTTCCAGAATAAACGATTTGCTCCATCTCTTTTATCAAATCGTCCATTTTTAACCCTTTTGCGGAAGCGATATCTGTTAAAGCCAGTTTTCTATCGATATTTTGAATGATATACAGCTTATTGACCGAGTTAACCCCGGTAGATTTGACAACCAAATCATCAGGGCGTATAATATCATTTTCTTCTACATAACGGTTTATTAATTCAATGAATTCTTTACCGTATTTTTTGGCTTTTCCTTCTCCAACTCCATGAATATTAATCAACTCTGCTTGAGAAATAGGATATTTTAAAGCCATATCTTCCAAAGAAGGATCCTGAAAAACTACAAACGGAGGGACTCCAAGTTTTTTGGCTACTTTTTTTCGTAATTCACGCAGCATTGACATTAGTAATTCATCTG
Organism: Flavobacterium sp. 1; assembly: GCF_002797935.1. Lineage (NCBI taxonomy): Bacteria > Pseudomonadati > Bacteroidota > Flavobacteriia > Flavobacteriales > Flavobacteriaceae > Flavobacterium > Flavobacterium sp. 1. Next base: position 5,160,216 of record NZ_PGER01000001.1, on the reverse strand, counting down.
CAGTTCCTGACGATTTTGCAGCTGTTACGATAGCTTCATCTTCAGATTCATTGTATTCATGATCTTCGGACATCAAAAAAGATTCTGGGTTTTTCATAAAAGCCAAACCTTCATTTGTGATTTCTATAATACCATACGTTTCAATATCTTTTGATAACAGACCTGCAACAAGAACTTGCCGTAATAATGCCATCCAAAATTTTTCGTCATGGTTCGATCCTGAACCAAAAAAGGACTGAGAATCTGTTTTATGCGCATTGATAACTGCATTTACACGGCCAATTAATGTAAATACAATCTCTTTTGATTTATAAATATGTTTGGTTTTTTTGACAACTTCCAATAGTTTCAGCACTTCGTCTTTGGCTTCCACTTTAGTTTTTGGATTACGGACATTGTCATCCATATCTGCCCCTTCACCTGTTTCGCTGTCGAATTCTTCACCAAAATAATGAAGTAAAAATTTTCTCCTAGACATCGAAGTTTCGGCATAAGCCACAACTTCCTGCAATAAGGCAAAACCTATTTCTTGCTCAGCAACCGGTTTTCCTGATAGAAATTTTTCTAATTTCTCTACATCTTTATAAGAGTAATAAGCAAGACAGTGTCCTTCGCCTCCGTCTCTACCGGCACGGCCTGTTTCCTGATAATAACTTTCTAATGATTTTGGAATATCATGGTGAATTACAAAACGCACATCGGGTTTGTCAATTCCCATACCGAACGCGATTGTAGCAACAACAACTTCGACATCTTCCATCAAAAACATATCCTGATGTTTTGCTCTTGTTTTTGCGTCCAGACCTGCATGATACGGAACGGCACTTATTCCGTTTACCTGTAACACTTCGGCGATTGATTCTACTTTTTTACGGCTCAAACAGTAAATAATACCAGATTTCCCTTTATGCTGTTTTATAAACCGAATGATATCCGATTCAATATTTTTGGTCTTCGTACGCACTTCATAAAACAAATTGGCTCTATTAAATGAAGCTTTAAACGTTGTCGCATTAGACATCTCCAAATTCTTCAAGATATCCTCTTGTACTTTTGGAGTTGCAGTAGCGGTAAGTCCTATAATCGGAACTTCCCCTAGCTGTTTAATGATATTTTTTAAATTACGGTATTCTGGCCTAAAATCATGACCCCATTCCGAAATGCAATGCGCTTCATCAATTGCAACAAATGAAATAGGCACTGTCTGCAGAAAGGCAACATACTCCTCTTTTGTCAAAGATTCTGGAGCTACATACAAAAGTTTAGTTATACCCGCTGTAATATCGGATTTAACTTGTGTAATTTCAGTTTTGGTAAGTGAGGAATTTAAAACATGGGCGATCCCATTTTCGGAAGAAAGGCTTCGAATAGCATCTACCTGATTCTTCATTAATGCTATTAAAGGAGATACAACAATGGCAGTTCCTTCTTGAACTAAAGCTGGTAATTGGTAACAGAGTGATTTTCCTCCGCCAGTAGGCATAATTACAAAAGTATTCTGCTTATTAAGCAAACTTTTTATAACATTTTCCTGCAAGCCTTTGAACTTGCTAAAGCCAAAATACTTCTTTAATTCTTTGTCTATGTCAATTTCGTTTGAATTCATTCTTTAATATGTGGTATTTTATATAAATTTGCGGCACATAAAGATACAACTTTCTTTTACACTTACAAATTTTAAATTATCTGTTTTGATTACAAAAGAAAACATATTAGCTAACGCTAAAAAAACAATTGAATCAGAAAGCAAATCTATAGCTAAATTAATTGACTTCATCGACGATACATTTGCGGAAGCGGTAGAATGTATTTACAATTCCAAAGGGAGATTAGTCGTAACTGGGATTGGCAAAAGTGCTATTATCGCTCAAAAAATGGTAGCATCATTCAATTCGACAGGTACTCCTTCCTTATTTTTACATGCCTCAGAAGCCATACACGGCGATTTAGGAATGCTGCAAAAAGACGATGTTGTTATTTGCATATCAAAAAGCGGTAATAGTCCAGAAATCAAAGCATTAGTCCCACTTTTGACCCGTTTTGGCAACAAATTAATTGGCATGACAGGAAATATGACTTCCTTTTTAGCCAAGGGTTCTCATTACGTTTTAAACACAACCGTTGATAAAGAAGCCTGCCCATTGAACCTAGCCCCTACTAATAGCACAACCGCACAATTAGTTATGGGAGATGCTATTGTTGTCTGTTTAATGGAAATGAGAAATTTCAAGGCAGAAGATTTTGCCGTTTATCATCCAGGTGGTGCTTTAGGTAAAAAATTACTGCTTCGCGTAAAAGACATGCTGGAACATACCTTAAAACCTGAAGTAAGCCCTGATACTCCTGTTAAAAAAGCAATTTTTGAAATTTCGGAGAAACGCTTAGGGGTAACAGCCGTTGTAGAAAACAATAAAGTAGTTGGAATAATCACTGACGGAGATATTCGAAGAATGTTAAACGACAGAGATACGATTGCCGATTTGACTGCAAAAGACATTATGACCAAAAATCCAAAAACAGTACAATCAACAAATATGGTTGTAGATGCCTTTAATATAATGGAGGATTTCTCAATCACTCAATTAATCGTTGTTGACAATGGAGAGTACAAAGGAGTATTGCATTTACATGATATTTTAAAAGAAGGGATTGTATAATGGCAAAGAAAAATCTGGGCGAGATGTCCTTTTTAGACCATCTGGAAGAATTAAGATGGCTTTTAGTTAGAAGTACAACGGCTGTAATTATTATGGCTTTTGTTACTTATTTTATAAGTGATTACTTGTTTGACACTATTATATTTGGACCAACAAGACCCACCTTTTTTACTTACCGATATTTTTGTGAATTATCACATCAATTGGGTTTTGCAGACAGCATCTGCATAACCGAAATGCCTTTTATCATTCAAAATACTGAAATGGAAGGTCAGGTTAATATTTTTGTATGGATGTGTATTTTGGCTGGATTTATTTTAAGTTTTCCCTATATTTTATGGGAAGTTTGGAAATTTATCAGTCCTGCTTTGTATGAAAAAGAAAAGAAAAATGCTAGAGTATTTATATTTACATCGTCATTACTTTTCTTTTTAGGAGTTTTATTTGGATATTACGTTGTTATTCCGATGTCGGTGAATTTTGTGGCGACTTTTACGGTAAGTGATGTTGTCAAGAATCAATTTACATTAGACTCTTACATCGGCATGGTAAAAACCAGTATTCTGGCCAGTGGATTGTTCTTTGAGTTGCCTATAATTATTTATTTCCTGACAAAATTAGGACTCGTAACCCCAGAATTTCTAAGAAAATATTGGAAATATGCCGTTGTAATAATCTTGATTGTAGCCGCAATTGTAACGCCTCCAGATGTGGTGAGCCAAACTATTGTTGCTATTCCAATGTTGCTTATTTATGAAGTAAGCATATTGATTTCAAAAATTGTAGTATTAAATAAAAAGAAAGCAAATGTCTGATATCGTACAAGAATTCAATGACTATCGTTCTAAAATGAACGAAAAATTATTGGCCGACAATAATAAAATCGTAAAACGTATTTTCAATCTTGACACCAATGCTTATACTCCTGGAGCCTTAGATGTAAAAACCAAAGAACTTTTAGGACTGGTAGCCTCGGCTGTTTTACGATGCGATGACTGCGTAAAATACCATTTAGAAACCAGCTATAAAGAAGGAATTACCAAAGAAGAAATGATGGAAGCTATGGGAATTGCAACTCTTGTAGGAGGAACAATTGTCGTACCGCATTTACGCAGGGCTTATGAATTTTGGGAAGCCTTGGAGGAAACAGAAACTAAATAATTGTTAATAGGTTTATTTGTTGATTCGTTTATTCGTTTATTTATAACGAATAAACAAATCAAACGTTTAAACGATTAAACTAAAAAGATGAAATTAAGAGCAGAAAATTTAATAAAAACCTACAAAGGCCGTAGTGTTGTAAAAGGGATTTCGGTAGAAGTAAATCAAGGTGAGATCGTAGGGCTTCTAGGTCCTAATGGTGCTGGAAAAACTACTTCTTTTTATATGATTGTAGGTTTGGTAAAACCCAACTCTGGAAATATTTATCTGGATGATTTGAATATTACCGATTATCCAATGTACAAAAGAGCTCAACAAGGAATTGGATATTTGGCACAAGAAGCTTCTGTTTTTAGAAAATTAAGTATTGAAGACAATATTTTGAGCGTATTGCAACTAACCAAACTTTCTAAAGAAGAGCAAGTAGCCAAAATGGAAAGTTTGATTGCAGAATTTAGCTTGGAACACATTCGTACAAATCGTGGAGATTTACTTTCAGGAGGGGAACGTCGACGTACTGAAATTGCCCGTTGTTTAGCCACAGATCCAAAATTTATCTTACTCGATGAGCCTTTTGCAGGAGTTGACCCTGTTGCTGTAGAAGATATTCAGAGAATTGTAGCCCAGTTGAAAAATAAAAACATAGGAATCTTAATAACCGACCACAACGTACAGGAAACGCTGGCTATTACCGACAAAACCTATCTTATGTTTGAAGGAGGTATTCTAAAAGCAGGTATTCCAGAAGAATTGGTTGAAGACGAAATGGTACGCCGTGTTTATCTTGGACAAAATTTCGAATTGAGAAAAAAGAAACTGGAATTTTAATTTAGTTTTTGATGCTTATATTTTTGTTTTCAGTTACAAACAATAAATAAAACTAAAAATGTCCTTAAACCAAGAACCTTCTGAAGAAACCTCAAAGAGATGGAAAAACGACCCAAACAATTGGATTTGGGGAATTTTTTATTATAACAAAGAAGACCAACGCATTTTTCCTCCTAAGAAAAGTGAAGAAATAGGTAGTACCATAAATTTCGCAAACCCAAAATCGGTATTGGCTTTACTTGGCACTTTGGCTTTTTTTGGAATGGTTGTCTTTTTTATTTTAACCAAAAAGTAATCAAAATATTATTCTACCGTAATATATTGCAGCTGCTGTAAGTCGCCATTATAGACATTAACATCTACATTATAATCGATTCCTGGAACAGTAGCTTTCTCCGTAAATTGCCAAAAGAGCCAATCGTCTTGAATTTCTTCCCGATAAAAGTTATAATTAGCAATCCAAAAAAGATAATCGCCAAATTCTTCTTTCAGGAAATCATCATAGTATTTCTCTCCTGTGTAGATAATTGGTCTAACTCCATAATGCGATTCTACAGCTTTTAGCCAGCGCCTTAAACCAACTTTTAGACGTTCAATAGATTGTTCTTTCGGAAGTTTCTCAATGTCCAAAACTGGTGGCAGATCGCCTTTTTTCAGCTTTACTGTTTTAATAAAAAGTTCAGCTTGCTCAAGAGAGTTTTCGTTTGGACGATAATAATGATAGGCTCCGCGGATCATTTTATTTTCTTTGGCTCCAAGCCAATTTCTTTTAAACTGACGATCTACTCTATCGTTCCCTACTGTGGCACGAATAAAAACATAATGCAAGGGATATTTTTCTTCTATAGTATCAACATACGACCAGCGGACTTTTCCCTGATATTCGGAAACATCTATACCTACAACTTTACCATTATTTTTTTCTAAAACCTTTAGATTTCGAGCTTCAGAAAAGACATTGGTATCGTTATTTAAATTTGACTTAAAACCCAAATAATGAGCAAAACTGGAACGATAATGATAAGCAATTGACAGCACTGCAAAAAACAAAAAAACAAGTATTAAATTGCCAAAAAATTTAGTGGAAAAAACAGTGCTTTTCTTTTTTGTTTTCCGATTATATGAAGTTCTTGTATTCTTACTTTTCATTCAAAATAAAACTACTTTTTTAGAAACTTATTGTTAATTACTGAAAGTAAAACGTAGAAGATAATTATTAATGGTATTGCTAAATAATTTAGAGAAACCAATAATAAAACAGCGATAATTAAAAACACTATCTGGAGTGCATTATCCCTAAAATTAAACTTTTTTATTTTTAAAGAAAATAAAGAAATTTCGGCATTTAAGATATAGGCACTAAACAAGGATATTAATAATAATACCCATTTCTCTGTCAAAATTTCAAGTACTAGTAATGACTCTCCCGAATAATGTTCGAGCACTAACGGAAGACTCAATATAAAAAGAGCATTTGCCGGAGTAGGCAGTCCTATGAATGAATCTGTTTGACGCGTGTCAATGTTGAATTTTGCCAAACGCATGCACGACCCCAAAGTAATGATAAAGCCCAAATATGGAAAAAACTGCAAATATCCTTCACTCATATAAATCGAACTGCTTTGCATCATTTTGAACATTACAAATCCAGGAACGACACCACTAGTGACCATATCGGCCAATGAATCCAATTGTAACCCTAAAGGACCTGAAACTTTGAACAGACGAGCAAAAAAACCATCAAAAAAATCTAAAAAAATTCCGAGACAAACAAAAAAGAATGCCATTTCAAATTTATCATTACTTACAAATATCAGAGCGACACAGCCACACAAAAGGTTTAATAATGTAATTGTATTTGGAATGTGTTTTTTGATGTTCATAGTGTTTAAAATTGAATTATAAGCTTGGCAAATTTACTATATTAAGTGAAAGTGTTGCTCGTTTTGTTGAGAGATTTTAAATTATTAATAACAAAAATTATTAATTAATTGAATTGAAGCAGTTACATCATCAAAAAACTTTATTTTTGAAAAATATTAAAACGCTTTAAACCGACAAATAAGATCCGTTGAAAAAAACACAGCTTTTTTTATTCCTTTTCATTGTAAATAGCATCTATTGCCAAACCGTTCGGAAATACTCTAATGAGTTTATGAATATTGGTGTAGATGCTGGAGCTTTAGGAATGTCAAATGCAGTTGTTGCCTCTACTTCTGATGTTAATTCCTGTTATTGGAATCCAGCTGGACTAATGCATCTGGAAGATGATCAAATCTCTTTAATGCATTCTAATTATTTTGCCAATATTGCTAAATATGACTATGCCGCTTATGCCAGTCCTATTGATGACCGAAGTGCTTGGGGAATTTCATTAATCCGTTTTGGGGTTGATGATATTATGAATACAACTGATTTAATTGATAATGAAGGCAACATCGATTACAATAGAATCAAACTCTTCTCAACAGCCGACTACGGTTTTACTTTTTCCTATGCTGTAAAACTACCTGTTCCAGGCTTTCAATATGGAGTAAATGCTAAAATTATCCGACGAATAATTGGTGACTTTGCAACTTCTTGGGGATTTGGATTTGACTTTGGTTTACAGTTTGAAAAAAATGACTGGCAGTTTGGATTGATGCTTCGGGATATTACAACAACATACAATGTTTGGAATATTAACGAAGAAGCTTATCAGAAAATAGCCGATGCTATTCCTGGCCAGAATCAAGAAGCACCTGAAAGTACAGAGATTACACTTCCTAAAGCGCAACTAGGAGCCGCCAAAAAATTTATTTTTCATGAGGATTACAGTCTTTTGACTACCGCAAATATGAATATGCAATTTACAAAGACTAATGATCTAATTTCAAGCAGTTTTGTTAGTATAGATCCCGCCGTCGGCTTGGAATTTGGTTATACTAATCTTGCCTTTTTGAGAGCTGGCATTGGTAATTTCCAACATGTAACACAATTGGATAGTAGCGAAAAAATAGGGTTCCAGCCCAACATTGGCTTAGGATTTAAATATAAAGGAATTGCTATCGATTATGCATTAACCGCTTTAGGAAATCAAAGCACTGCATTGTATTCAAATGTTTTTTCATTAAAAATTGATTTATCTCTTTTTAGAAACTAACTTTGATTATTTAAAAAACACGTCTTATTTTATATCTAAAAAAATAGCAAAATGAAAACTGCCTTATTAAAAAAAATATTCGTTTGCATTCTTTTATTGAGTTCGATTTATAATTCATTTGCCCAGAATGTTTTATTATCCAAAAACGCTGCTATCAGCATAATGACTTGCGGTACTGGGAATGAACTTTATTCCTTGTTTGGGCACACAGCCATAAGAGTTCATGATATTGAGAACAATCTAGATGTTGTTTATAATTATGGTGCCTTTGATTTTGATACCCCAAATTTTGCAATGCAGTTTACTAAAGGTGATTTAGATTATTTTATAGTAAACAATCGCTATATTGATTTTATTAATCAGTACAATTATGAAAAAAGAGACGTTTACGAACAGGAATTAAACATTCCGTTAGAACTTAAACAAGAATTATTTGAAAATTTAGCCCAGTCCATGTTATCTGATGAACGCTTATATCAGTATAAATTCATTGATAATAATTGTACTTCGAAGGTTGTAGACGTTATCAATAAAACATTAAAAACCAAAGTAATTACCAAAAAAGTAGACACTGACCAAACTTACAGATCTATTTTATTTCCTTATTTTAACAATCATTTTTATGAGAAACTGGGAACAAGTATTGTTTTTGGAACAAAAGTGGATCAAATGGGGACAAAAATATTTTTGCCTTTTGAACTTCAAAAAAGCTTGAAACTCATTCGATATCAAAACCAGCCTTTATGCAAAGAGAACAAAACAATATTAAATTTTGAAGAAGAAGCTCCATTTTCTTGGTGGAATAACAGTTATACTTATCTCTTTATTTTAGGATTTGTAACTCTGATAAACAAGAAAAGTATTGATTATATTTATCTGTCGATAATATCCTCATTAGGTTTATTGTTTGTTTTTTTAGGATTTTATTCCTCCCATCAAGAATTGGGATATAACTACAATATACTATTATTCAGCCCTTTTGTCTTAATTGTATTATATTTTGCTAAAACAAAAAACTCAAAATGGACATACAAATTAGCTGTTTTCAATATCCTGCTACTGATTGTTTATTGCAGTATAATGTTCACAAAAATTCATTTACTCATTGTTTCACCAATATTGTTAACCAATTTAGTTGTTTTAACAAGATTAGCCATTAAAAACAAAAAGCGTATTCCAATAATTATTTAATATTACTGACCTCTATAAAACAAAACTGTTGAGATGGTTTTGAAAGCAATATTTAAATCCAAATAGATGCTTCTGTGTTTGATGTAATATAAGTCGTATTGCAGTTTTATTAAGCTGTCTTCTAAATTTAAGCCATAGGGATAATTGATCTGAGCCCAGCCAGTAAGCCCCGGTTTTATTATATGACGTGTTTCATAGAATGGCATAATTTGAGCAATTTCATTCACAAATACAGGTCGTTCTGGTCTTGGTCCAATTACCGCCATATCTCCTTTCAAAATGTTAATAAACTGCGGAAACTCGTCTATTCTGGTTTTTCTTAAAAATTTTCCAAATTTAGTTATTCTGGAATCATTAACTTTAGCAAAAACGGCTCCAGTTTTTTCGGCATTCTTAACCATAGTCCTGAATTTAATTATTCTAAAAACAACACCATCTTTACCAACTCTTTTTTGAGTATAAAACAAGCTTCCTTTATTCCAAAAAACATTACCAATAAGAATTATCGGAATCAAAACAAGCCCAAAACTTAATCCGATTAATGACAAAATAATTTCAAAAAAACGGTTGATAATTAAGTACAGTTTGTTTTGATTACTGCGGCTGAATGGAAAAAAACGATAAAAATCTCTAGAAATATACTGAACAGGGATACGCTGCGTTTTGCTTTCATATACTTGTGTATATTCTCTAATGCTCTTACCCGATTCCAACAACTGAAGCAATTGGTGGTATAAATCAGCTGTAATTCCATCCGTTTTTTGAGAAGCCACCACTATTTCCGAAATGCCATTTTTAGCAACAAATGAAATTAACTCCTTTATTTCAATATGTCTCACATATTGAAATTCAAAATCGGAAGATGAACCACTATCAAGATTTATATATCCGATAATTTTATAATGAGGATCAACACTTTCTAATCCTGAAACAAGTTCTTCAACTTGATCTTTATCACATACTAATACTGCATTTTGAACAAACCTGTTGGAAGCTAAAAAATGAAGATAAATCATTCTCCAAGCATATAAAGCTATAAAAAACGTTATGTAAAAAAACACAAGCTGCAAACGGTTTTTGGGTAACTCCGGAGACAAAATGGGTGTCAACAAATAAGATAGAACTGTTGAAGTTGTCGTTAAAATTGCACTTCGCAATACTTGAAAATTATTGCTTGCTACTTGAAGATTGTACATTTCAAAAATACCTCCAAACAGATTGATATATATACCCAAAACAATAACCCAATAGTAATTGGTTGCCGAAAATTGAAAATAATTGAAATTAAAAAAAAATCCTAAACAATACAGGCCTAATAATACAAAAACCACATCAAAAATCCGTAAAAGCAGTTTACGCTCAGATATTTCGAAATGCATTTTTTTTGAATTACTCATTGTCAACAGAGTTGTATTTAACCGCAAGATAGCTATTATATAAAAAACAAACCTTTTTTATTTTAAAATAGTCAGCCATTTCAGCTTAACTTCCTGCCATTCAAATTGTTTTATCTTTCCCCTTGAATTAATGGTAATTTTCCTAAATAATTCAGATTCTTCTATCAATCTAACGATAGCCTCTACCATTTTATCGACATCATTATCCGGAACTAATAACGAATCATTTTCATTTTCTAATAAAAATGGAATACCTCCTACATTAGTAGAAACAACAGCCAGACCTAATGACATAACTTCTATCACGCTCACGGGCATATTGTCAAAATGGGTTGTATTTATAAAAATAGAATAATTTTTAGAAATATCAATCCAATCTTGCTTGGACAATTTTCCTGTAAAAAACACATCAACTTCAAGATCTTTAGCTCTTTGTCTGGATTCTAATAAACTGCCGTCTTTTTCGGGGCCAACCATGCAAAGAGTAGCCTCTTGGTATTTCTTCTTTAAGGAAGCAAAAACTTCAACAGCCATTATCGGATTGTAAATTTTAGCAAAAGAACGAACCCATAATAAATTAGGAACTCCTTTCTCCCTCTTTAAAAAAGGGTACTTATCCAGCTCAATTGCATTGGGGATATAAATTATATTATCATATCCCTCTTCTTTGAATTTGTTAATTAAAAAAAGTGAGGGAGCAACATTTTGAAAAGAGTTTTTGAAAATCATTCCGCATATTTTCGGATTCTTTTTCAATCGAAAAGGCAAATTGCCGCCATGCAAAATAGAAATGTATTTGATCTGTAATAAGCGGCATAACTGAGAGATTGCAAATGCATACCAAAAATTGGCAGTACTATAAGTATCAATGAGAACACAATCAGCTTTTCTACATTGAAATACGCTCCACAACATAGCAACTAGCCGTAATCCTTGATTTTTTTTAGAAGAACTATACTGTATATTAAACCCCTCTTGCTCCAAGAGTGGTCCAAGAGTTTCAATAGTGGTAGGAGTAACTCCATGCTCGGATAATTTATTTCCTATGTATAGCAGGTTCTTCAACAGTATAGACTTTTAACAATGAAAGTGCATAAACAAAAGCGGGAGCCGCTAATCTCATAGCTGCATGATTAATAGTTAACAGCCAAAAAGTTAAAAAGGAAAGGGCCAAAATATTTTGCCTATTGATTAAGAACAGAACTAATGGAGTCAATAATAAAATAATTAAATCAATCAATCCAAGAGAACCGTGTTCGGCCAGCATTCTGGAAATTTCATTGTGGGAAGCAGATACAATTCCTGTTTCCTTTTCTCTAATTTCCTTATTTCTTCCCACGCCCACACCTAATATGGGATTATCCCAAAACATCTGCATTTCTGTAGCAATAAGAGTCTCTCTACCGGATAACTGGCTTTTCTTTTCACGTCCTCTTGCATCTTGATTAGCATACCGCTTATTGATCAATCCATTAGTTTGTAACGAACTATATCCCCACACGCCCATTCCAGCAACAAATGACAACATGATAATCATTCCAATTTTAAATTTAGCATTAGAATTAGCCTGATAATACAATACAGCCAAAAAAATAAAAATCATCATCATTGCAGTCAATATTCCTCCTCTGGAAAATGTCACGATTCCTCTAAAAGCAAAAACTATAACAAACCCACCATTTATTATCTGCAATAATCTGCTTTTGGAATTCAAAACCAGCTGAACAAAAAATATAAAAACTCCCAGCCCTAGTATAGTTGACACTTGATTTGGACCAAATCCTCCAGATGTTTCAAAATTAGATTGAGTTCCAGTCACCACTGCTTTTACGCTTGGTGTATATAAAAACAAATAAACAGCAACACTTATTAGAGGCAGCGAAAATGCTGTAATCACTCCCAATAACCGATCAAAAGATATTTTTCTTTGATAACAATATATAGCACTAATTCCCAAACAAACTGGTCCTGATATATTAAATGCAATTGCCTTTCTAATATCCGTTTCAAAATCTAAAGTAAGCGTCGCTAAAATAACTCCGGGAATCAGCAGCAGCAAAAAAAGCCAATACAACAAAGCATTTTTGGAAAACCCTGAATAAATCATTCCTAAAAACATAAAAATTAGAATAGAATATTTACCAAATTCATTCAAAAGTATCCCATCTGTCATTCGTAAAAGTATTTCAATGCTTACAATATAGGCAGACATTACCAAAGCTTCATTATTCCTGTTTTTACTTTTAACAATATAATAAACACCAAAAGCTAATATTGATAAAGTAAGCATTTTTGAAACAAATGGCAATAGAAATACCAACACACCAAGAAAAGCTTGAAATAATATTAGGTATATGTATGATAATTCTTCTTTCTTCATTTTAGCTAATTTCTAACCACTTTAAATATTTTTCCATAACGCTTTCAGCAATATAATCAGCTTGAATAGTATCAAAAAGAGCCTCTCCAAAATCTGTTCTTAAAGTCTCACTTTCTACCAGATTTAATAACGATTGATAAAACACATGAACTTCATTTGAATCTACAATGAATCCATTTTTTCCATGCTGAATTATTGTTGCTATTTCCCCTACATCAGTAACAACAACAGCTTTTTTATACAAACCATATTCTAAAAGTGCAACTGGCAATCCTTCAGATTTTGAAGTTAAAATTGCAATTGATGTCTGATTAAGTATGTTCCCTATATCTTGTTTAGAACCATAAAGAAAGACATTCTTTTCTAAACCATATTTTGCAATCAATTTCTTAATTTGATTAGAATAATCATCTCCAAAATCTTTTCCAACCAAATGAAAAGTCCAATCTGGATATGTTTTTTTGAGCTTTTGGGCGACCTCCAATAATAAAAAATGGTTTTTATCTTCTCTTAGATTTGCTAAAGATATTATTCGTTTCCCTTCAATTCCAAACAATTGAGTTTTATGTTCGAAAACTTTAGTCTGTACAGGAAAATTAGGCAAATAAATGGTGTTTTTTGATTTTAGATTGTTTTCAATCCATAATCTTAGATTTTGATTAACCGCAATGACTCCGCCAAAAAAAGGCATCACTATTCTAAAAATTATGATTCTTTTTTTAGGCAATATTTTATTATTTCCATAATGGTAATGCCAAATCAACTTTACAGAAGGACAAATCAATTTTAATAGAGAAGCAAAGAAAAAAGAAGTACTATGTGCATGAATGTGTGTAATCTTATTTTTTATAACGAAAGACCGCAAGTTAAAAAGAGATACAAAATCAAGTTGCTTCTTTTTATTCAAAAACAAATACGAAACATTCTGATTAATCTGATGTAACAAATCCCCTTCTTTTCTAGTAGCTACGAGTGCCGAAAATTCAATTTTGTTAGCCAAAGTATTGGCATAACTAACCGCCATACGCTCTGAGCCACCTGCTTCAAGAGAGTCAATGAGTTGAATGATTCTCATTTTTATTTCTTTTTCAAAAGAATATTTACGCTACCCGCCATCAATTCTTGATCATTAAATTCGACAAAATCTTCGTGGACTTGTAATTTTTTGAATTTTTTATAACTTTCTGAATCAATATTAATTTTATCATGCTCAAAATAGACTATTTCAAAATGTTTACTCAAAATATTCAAATATTGTGGTAATCTTAACCTATTATGATAATCAAATTTAGTCTGGATATTATTCCATTCCGCTTTGCTGTATTTCAAAAAATCTTGTAAAGAAAGTGAAGAATCACTATAAGCTCTATGATCACTGGGTGAAATTAAATGCAAAACTAAACTTCCTGATTTTAAATTTGAATATAGAAAATTATGTATTTCTAATAAAACATTTGGAGTTATATGTTCTAAAACAAATCTTGAAATAACTAAATCTATGTCCTGGACTTTCCCATTACAAATATTTGTTTCAGGAAAATAACAAACTTCTTTTAATAACGTATAGTTACCTTTTCTTTCAAATTCAACTCCTTGCTTATTTGAATACAAAGCATTTAATTGTTCTATTTCTTTTTTATTAAAATGTTCATTTATATCATAAGTATCTACTTTTTGAGCTTTGCCTTCAGCAATCAATAGATAAGGAAAAATTGGAACCCAACCCGAACCTAGTTCGGCAATTTTTTTATTTTCAAGACTTATATTATTTTTATTTAAAATCTTTTCAACTGTATGATAGGTACTATTTGTAGATTTTATTTTGAGCTCTAAAGAATTATTTTTTCCAATATTTTGTAAAAAATGATAAACACTGTATCCTATTTTGCTTGGCAAAATTGATAGAATCTTAAAAATTTTAGTTTTTGTATTATGTTTCATTTACTTAGCATTTGTTTTATTTCTTTTTCAAAAACATCTATTATATATTTTCTGGACCAATCCGATCCTTTAATACTTTTAGATTCAAAATCCATTTCATTTCCAAAAATATTTTCAATTTGTTCAACATCCTGTTCCAAATTCATTTGTAACAACACCCCTCTTTCTCCATAATCGAGCATAAAAGGTACACAAGAAACAGGAGTTGCTATAGGAACGCAACCCCAAAACATCCCTTCGGCAATTGCTTTTGGCCAGCCCTCACTTTTGGAAGGTAAAATCACAAAATGGCTGTTTTGATAAGCCTTTTTAACTGTCTCTTTATTTTGATTTCCTTTTAATTGTACCACCTTTTCTAAATTATTTAAAGCTATGAAATCTTCCAAAATTTTACGTTCAATACCTTCTCCGTAAAAATCTAAAGTCACATTATATCCTTTTTCATATAAAGATTTCACTAATTGCATTGCATAAAGAGGATTTTTTCCTGCTGTTAAAGTCCCAACAAAAACAAAATTAATTTTTCCTTTCAAATCCAATATTTCAATAGGGGTTTTATCTTCCTCTGAATAAGTTGCCGTAAAAAAGGGTTTTATATTTTTCGTGCTTCCTACCCATTCTCCATAAACCAAAACCTGCATATTTCTGGTCAAGAAAGCATTACTCAAAATCCATTTCTGCAAACGGTAACTCCACGGTTGTGTTGCTTTCGGATCCCAATTTCCTGCATATTTAGCAGTTTTGTGTTTATTTGGAAATAAAATTTGAACTAAACAACCTAGTAATCCTATATTTCCCGGACATCGTAAATGGATATGATCGGCACGTTTCATCGCTTTGAAAATCTGCCAGCTGATTTTTGGTACTTTCAAAATGGTTTTAAATACAGCTTTCATACCCAATAAACTAATTTGGTTAATTGGTACAAATTGAACGTTATTAAAATTGTAAGGACAATCGATAGCTGATATTTCTGTTTTCTGTATTGGAGCAACAATAATTAATTCTTCAATATATTTCGCCCAAATATTCATTTCGTTTACATAAGGTCCATATGCAAAATACTGATTTTCTGACTGAATGTGAGTAACATGAGTGATAATGGTGAATTTCATAAAATCATCTTTGAAAATTCATTACAATACGTATCCATGCTAAATAGATTCAAAAAAGTATTTCTAGCATCACTACTCATTTGTCCGTGTTTATCAAAATTTTTTTTAACTTTTTCAAATAATGAAACAATAGAATCAATATTTGAATCAAATTTAAAACACTCTTTCCCATCTATCAAATAATCTGTCAAACCTGTGGAATTTGATATCAATAGTGGCGTAAAATTCATCATCGACTCAACTCCAACCATATTTAGAGCATAGAATTTTGAAGGGATTATAGTAAAATCACTTGTATTTAAATATTGATCAATTTCTTTGTATGGCAAACTACCATAATATTTAATTGAATTATGCCTTGTAGTTAGCTCTTCGATTTCAGATTTTTGACTTCCAGTACCCGCAATTTGTATAACGCTTTTTGATTTTTTATTTTTCTTTTTGAAAATATCAAAAGCACTAATTAAATCAACAACTCCCTTTGAAGGGTCTAATCGTCCTAAATAAGGAATTACAATTTTATTTTCGAATTTACTCTCTTTACTTACAAATCTATCTGACATTGGATTCAGAATAACTACACCATTATTGGTCGAAAAAAAAGTTTTTAAATCATTTTTTGCAATTTTTGATGGACATATAATTACATCCCAAAATAGCTTATAAAAAAAAATTCTGAAAAACAATAAGGTTGTTTTAATAGTACTTTTTTTTGCGTCAGCCAAAATTTGTTTTCTTAAAGTATGGTAATAAGCAAATGTTTTTACACTACCAAGTGAAAATAATTTTGAAACTAAAATCGAAATATTAATACCAACAAAATGTCCAATGATTACTTCTGGTTTATATTTTAAATAAATCTTAATATACCAAAAAACATCTTTAAATGTTGTTGACCTTTTTTCCGAACACCATGACAAAAAAATTAATTCTCCATTTTCTTTCTTAATAATTTCTGGCTCTTTAAAAAAAGGTCTATGAGAAATAAATATTATTTTATTTCACAAATCAGCCAAATGATGAGCTAAATTAAAACTCATAGATGCAAATGAATTTTCTGTATAATTATGCGCAATAAAAATTGTTTTCATTTTCCTCTTTTGGTTTACTAAAATTCAAACTCCATCTATCAATTATTCTTCACAATGTTTTTGTAAAACTCCTTTGTATTTTACTGTTTTAAAGGTATTGCTAAACTATATGATTTTCAAAAGTACAGTAATGATAAAACATCTTATTTTAGTTTCATTACACATTTAGCTTTCAAGACAGTACCCTTCTTAAACATTTGTTTTATCAATTATAGACTGATAAAAATAGACATTCTGACTAACAATATATTGGAGACCATACTTCGTAAGAACGAATTTCCTAGCGGCTTTACCAATTTCTTTTGCTTTCGCTTTATTAGAAAAAACCCATATAATCTTTTCAGCAATATCATTGGGATTATACGGGTCACATAACAATCCTGTTTCATAATTCTCAATAGTTTCTGGTCCTGGTCCTAATTTTGTAAAAACAACAGCTTTTTCCATAGCCATAGCTTCAGGTGCAACTAAACCTTGAGTCTCCATGTGAGATGGGAACACACAGACTTTGGCTTCAGCATAGGCCAAAGGTATATCTTTATAGGCGATAGCTCCATGAAAATGAATATTTTTAGCAATAGCTCCTAATGAAGGTAATTCTTTTTCTTTTAGCATTTGAATATAAGAACTCTTATCTGGAAAAAACCAGTTTCTACCATAAATTTCCAAAGTTGCATAAGGAAAATGTTTTTTAACCAATGGGAAAGCCTGTATTAATTGGCGAATCCCTTTTTTTTCGCAAACAGTACCTGCAAAAACAATTTTACATTCAGATTCCTTTCCGGCAATTGGTTGAAAAACTTCTGTATCAATAGGATTACTGATATAAGCCATAGGCTTATTATTATAACTTAAATACTTTTCCGTATGATTTTTAACATACAGAGAAACTGCTATAAAAGCATCACTCTTTTTAAAAGATCTCTTTTCCTGAAATCCTTTCCATTTATTAATCCCTCTATTTTCGCTTTCTGCAAAAAAATGATGACCTCCATGGAGTCGGATGACATATTTAATTTCTTTAATTTTGGCTATAAAAGCAAGACCAAGTTCCGAGGATTCTACAATACTTATAGGATATTCTTTATGAACTTCTTTTATTTTTTTATTGATTACATTCGAATTAAAATACCATAAAAATCCTTTTACAGTACTTTTCTTCAAACGATAAACAGAAATTCTCTCAATAATTTCAGTTTCATTACTGAAAGTATAATTCATTCCAATTACGGATACTTTAATCCCTTTTTTAACTAACTCTAGAGCTAATGTTTTTACAAAACTGCCTATTCCGCCATGTGGAAAACCTTCTTTTGGAAATTCATTGGTTAAGAAACAAACGTGCATCTATAAATGTTTTTTGATAAAAATTTCAATTGGCAAATAGAAATCATTTATGTTTAATTTAATTTTTTCATCCGACCAATCCCACCAGCTAATTTCATTTAATGTATTTATAATCAAATTATTATGCTTTATTTTAATTATTTTAGCAGGAACTCCTCCAGCAATTGCATAATCAGGAATATCTTTAGAAACTACTGTACCAGCCAAAATCGTGACACCATTTCCAATCCGTACTCCAGGTAAAATTGTAGTATTCATACCTATCCAAACATCATTACCTATTACAATATTGGCTTTCTGAGGTTTTATTTTATCATTTATTTCGCCCGCTTTATACAATACATTATTGATTTTTACTTCATCATTTTTTTCTAAAACTTCGTGAAACAAAGGAAAAGAAGTGATTTGACTTTCTGTATGATAACCTGAATCACAAATAAAATTCACATCATTTGCTATCGAACAGTATTTACCTATTTGTAACCTCGAATTATTATACCATTTCCAGACAAAAGCTCCGTTGTCATAGGTTTTACTTCCAATCTCCGCCCAATCAGCATCTCTTAAATAAGTATGATTTTTACCTTTTAAATAATTATAGTAATTAATGCCTAATATCCGCCAAAGCAGTTTTCTGATACTCATCATCATAATTTCAACTTTTAAAACTGCCTTTAATAATGGCAGAAATGTTAGCAGAAGCAGTATTTTGTTTATTGTCAACAACAATATTAAACCACTCTCTCATACAATTACCAGAATCATAATCCTCTTTATTAATAATTTTTGGGATTATCTCTTCTTTACTATTCAGCCAAATCACAGCGTTTTGATTTGGCATACTTCTAAAATGCTGAAATTGATAAATTGTTTGTACGGACCAATCTTTCGCTGTCTTATTTTCCTGATCATAGTTAATAAATACACATGGCTTATTAAACATAGCAAAATCAAAAGCCATTGTTGAACCGACATTTACAACAACATCAGAATAGAAAGCTGTACTCACCAATAATTTAACATCATCCATAGAGGGATAAACAGCATTCCATTCTTTTGACGTGCTAAAATACCATAATGGAGGAGCCTCTTTGATTAAATTTTTATATTCATTTACAACCGCATCAAATCTCCCTGAAAAATCTACTGGACACCGTCGCAACAAAATTTGATATTTGCCTTGCAAATTTGCTTTGATAAGCTCATCGGCAATATCTTTTAAATAACTTGGATCATCGGGAGAAGTTTTAGTATCATCACCCGAAAAACAAATTATTTTTTTCTCAGGATCTAGATTATATCTTTTATAGAAGGTTTCTTTTTCAATTATATTTTTTTGATCGCCATAAAATTCAAATTGAGGAGTTCCAGTAACATCTATTTTTTCAGAAGAAATTTCAGGATAATACAAGTTTAATTCTTCTCTCATATACTCAGACCATACTAGATAATAATTTGCTTTTAAAGCTATTCGGGCCTTAGGCAAATTATCCCAGGAATAAATTACTGTTGTCGTTGGGATTCCTAAATCGGTAGCTGCAGCAAATATTGTAGCAGCTTTTAATGCTCTTTGATGCGAACAGAAAATAGCACTAGGTTGCATTCTGTTTAGAACATCTTTTACCTCATCATAAAATGGATTTTGACGAATGGCTTTCTGATATCTATTTTCTAACTTTAAAATACTGGAATATTTTTTAAAAAAAGGAACAAAAACCTCAATTGTTTTATAAAATGTTTTTTTTGAAAATGTTTTTTGCTTCCAATTCCAATTAGATAATAAAGTTGGATTATCAACCTTTGAATTATTATAATACAATCTTGAAAGGCAAATTAACTCTCTTAAAAATTTTTCTTTAATCGATTCATTATAATGCGGAATACAAATTTCTTCAGCAATTGAAGTGTTTTCTTTAATCACCGATATTGTCTCTGAATCAAAATTATGAAACAATATCAAATTATTAAATTCATTGAATACATTAGAATAAAGATAATTTCTAATTCCAACTCCATCAGGAAACAATAACATAATTTTACTTTTCTCCATGATTTGCTATTTTACAAAAAAGTCTTTTAAAATTCGTACAGTAAACATTCTTGCTCCAGTATCATTCATATGTCCGCAAGAGGAAAAATATTTATCTTCAACCACCACATTTTCATAATTATGAATTTCAGGATATAATTGCTGTACTTTATCAAAATAATTCATCCCTTTAGTGTTTTCACACATTGGCGTCATTATGGCGATAAAGTTAATGTTATTGGCTTTACATATGTTTTTAATTTCTTCGTAGTATTTGTTATGTTTTAGAGGCTTTAGATTAACAATATTGTTTCTCATATTCGCATTCGGCTTCTTGCCTAAAGAATAATATCCTAAATTATCTAAATGTGAAGTCCTTTTATGAATACCCTGAAAAAACATCTCTCTAAACCCAATAACTGTTTCAAATTTTATGTATCTATAAAAAGGAATATAGTACAACTCCAAAAAATCATTTTCTAATTCAAAATGTTCCCTAATAACTTCTGAATTATGCAAGTAAGGCAAAAACTTTGAGGCAATTCCTTCTGCTCGCTTTATATTAGATAAATTTAAATCGGCCTCAAGGATTACATTTTTAATTTTATATTGCCGTTCCATCATTAATTTTAAAAGCAGAGAAGCTTCAAACAAATGACCGCCACTCATACCATAATTAAATGTTTTTAACCCTTTATCTTCAAACATCTGGGCAACAAAATGATTATTGGCTCTGGATGATCCTAAAATAACCACATCAAAATTTTCACTTTTTGAGTTAAAAACATGATCTATTTTACTTCTGTTTCCTGACTGCAGATAAACAGCAGTGTATATAAAATCTAAGGCAACAGCTACTGTTATGCCTACGATTACTGTCTTTAAAGTGAATAGTAAAAACTTTTTCATTAGAATTTTATTGTTTTTTCATTAATTATGGACTGCTCTTTTATGTCGAAGTTCTTGTCACGTCGAGCGCAGTCGAGACACTTTACTCTATAGCGCCATCACTGTTTGGATTGTATTTATAATGAGTAGCATTTCTGCATTCCGATAAATTTTGCAATTTATCAAAATCTTCATCTATCAAAGCTTGCTTCTTGGTTCTACTCCATTTTTTAATTTTTTTCTCAAATTCAATTGCTTGATTTGGATCCATAAAATCCTGACAAAAAACCAATTTTACTGGTCTTCGAGAGTGTGTATAAGCTTCTGAATACTTACCCGCATTGTGTTCCATAAGTCTCCTTTCAATATCAGAAGTTACTCCTACATACAATGAATCATCCTTGCAACACAAAATATAAACATAATAGAATTTCATAATCTATTTCTTAATGTTAATCTCGACTGCGCTCGATTTGACAACCATACTCTGTATGTCACGTAAAGCACAGTCGAGAAGCTTTATCTTAAAATTGAAAATATATAAATTCTTTGTAATCGGAATAGGTTCCAAAAGTGAGAATGGCAATTATTGCCAAAGCCAACTTTACCATATTGTATTTCCCTGAAATAGGCTCGACTTTGGTTCTATTGTTCCATTCAACCAAAACAAATAGTCCAATCATTAAGAGTAATTCATAATTATATCGCTCATTAGCAAGGTATTGTACTACAAACTCTCTGTTCACTACTAATCGTTTCAAATACAGGCAGGCATCAGTTATAGTTTTGGATCTAAAAAATACCCAAGCCATACAAGTCAGCAAAAAAGTACACAGAATATTCATGATTACTTTTACCGAATCAAAGTTAAATTTCAAATGGATAGCATCCATATTATTCCGGTTACTGTTTGATAAAAGTAATGGCAGAAAATATACTGCATTTATAAATCCCCAAACGATATACGTCCAATTGGCTCCATGCCAAAAACCGCTAACAACAAAAATGATAAACGTATTTCTGATTTTCATCAAAAGACCACCTTTGCTTCCTCCTAAAGGAATATACAAATAATCGCGAAACCAAGACGATAGCGAAATATGCCAGCGACGCCAAAACTCAGCGATATCACGTGAAAAATATGGATAATTAAAGTTTCGCAATAAATCTAAACCAAACAATTTTGAAACTCCTAATGCCATATCCGAATATCCTGAGAAGTCTCCATAAATTTGAAATGCAAAATAAATGGCTCCCAAAATTAATGAAAAGGAATTCATGGAAGGATAATTGTCAAAGATTGCATTTGCATAAGTTGCACACGTATCTGCAATAACAACTTTTTTTACCAATCCCCAAATAATCTGGTAAATTCCTTCTTTGGCTTTGTTTAAATCAAACTCACGCTTAACTTTTATTTCTGGCAATAAATGCGTTGCTCTCTCTATTGGTCCAGCTACCAAAAGTGGAAAATAACTAACAAATAAAGAATAATCAATAAAATTATACTCTGCTTTAATGCGTTTATAATAAATATCAATCACATACGATAATCCGTGAAAAGTGTAAAATGAAATTCCTACTGGCAAGATGACATCTAATAAAACAGGGCTTGCCTTGAACCCAACTGAAGTTAACATTTGTGCAAAAGAGGCAGAGAAAAAGTTATAGTATTTAAATATCCCCAAGAATCCCAAATTGATTATAATGCTTAGCCAAAACCAGAACTTTCGCCCTTTGTCATTAGTGCCTTTTTCAATTTGAATTCCAGTATAATAGTCTAAAAACGTTGAGAAAACTAACAAAAATAAGAAACGCCAATCCCAACAGGAATAAAAATAATAACTGGCAATAATAAGCAGTGCATTTTGAGTACTTTTTTTTTATTAAAAACAAACCAATACAAGAAAAATACTATCGGTAAAAAAAGGGCAAAAGCCAAGGAATTGAAAAACATAATTTATTTTAAAAAAATGTACTGTAAATTTTGAAGTGAAAAGAAAATTAAAAAATCACCTGTCTCTAAATTGTTTTTGATGATTCATTTTCCAGAAATCCTCTTTCTGAAGTGATTCTAAAAATAATGAAGTGCTATTTCCTTGACCAAAATCAGTATCTGTTTGTTGCACTTGGTGCGAATCGATTATTTCTAAAGCTTTATAAATACTATTTTTATCATAATCCACATTAATAATATCTGCATGTACAGCCCTGTTTTGTTGGCGAGTACCTATATTTATAATTGGAATTCCATAATAAGGTGCTTCTCTAATTCCTGCACTGCTATTCCCAATAATGAACTGGCAATTCTTTAATAATGTCAAAAAGTATTCAAATCGTAACGAAGGAAAAATTCGAAATCTTGGATTTGCTTTTAATCTTTCATAAGCTTCTAATATTGTTTTAGTTCCTAAATCATTATTAGGAAAAACAACTACATAGTTATGAGTATCCGCTAGTAATACATCGACAAAATTAGAAGCATATTCTTTCATCGATTCAATTTCCGTAGTTACCGGATGAAACATTACTATTCCAAACAAATCAAAATCAATTTGATAATACTCCTTTGCAACTGCCAAATCAGGAAGTTTATCCGAAAACATAATGTCAATATCTGGAGAACCAATAGTGAAAATTGACTCCTTTATTTCTCCCATTTGTTGCAGTCTCTTTGCAGCTTCTGTATTAGAAACAAAATGAATATGACTCAACTTGCTTACGCTATGGCGAATCAATTCGTCAACGGTTCCTGAGATTTCTCCTCCTTCAATATGTGCTACCAAAATGTTATTGAGTGACCCCACAATGGCTCCTGCAAGTGTTTCTACACGATCTCCATGTACTACAATCATATCAGGATTGATGACTTTACAATAATTAGAAAACCCTTCGATGCTTTTTGCTAAAGTCAAATCCATAGTCGATTCATGGGTATGATTTTCGAATGTAAATACATTTTTAAAATTGCAACGCTCGATTTCTATCAGGGTGTAGCCGTACAATTCTTGCAAATGCATTCCCGTAACAAAAACAAAAACCTCAAAGTCTTGTTGCTTTTCGAGAGTTTCAATTAATGATTTTATTTTACCAAAATCGGCACGAGTTCCTGTAAGGAATAGAATTTTTTTCACTGAATTATTCAAAATCACTAAAATCTAATTGCTCATCATTATTAATATCCCTACTTGCTTTTTTTCCCAATACCTCATCAAAATGTTCCGCCAGAATCTTTCCGGTTCCTGGACGTTTCACCCAAATATTCTCTTTCGTGAACTGCTCCCCTTTCTTTATATTGGCTATAGCACAAACAGTAGCAAAAGCAAAATCAATAGTCACTTGTTCCTCTAGGGCAGGTTCTTTAATACCTCCTCGCATTTTCCAAATTTCTTCGGAACTTACAATTAGTTGAGCTGTTCTTTCTTCATCCATACTACACACGATATCTGGGCCTGTGCGCTGCATGTGGTCTGTAAAATGTCTTTCCAAAATACTGGCTCCTAAAGCCACAGCTCCTAAACAGGCATTATTATTTAAGGTATGATCGCTCAATCCAAATACTTTATCAGGAAAAGCCTCATGCATTTGAGACATAGCTCCAAAACGAACCAAATGCGTTGGCGTTGGGTATAGATTTGTGGTATGTAATAAGGCTACAGGAACTTTATGTTTATCAAAAATCGCTACTGCTTTGCTAATACTTTCAATCGTATTCATCCCTGTACTCAAAATAACGGGTTTGCCAAACGACGCAATATGTTCTAATAGCGGGTAGTTATTGCATTCTCCAGATCCAATTTTATAAGCTGGTATGTCAAAATTTTTCAATCGTTCGGCTGCAGCTCGTGAAAACGGAGTTGAAATAAAAATCATTCCCTTACTTTCCACATACTTTTTCAATTCCAATTCATCGCCTTCATTCAATGAACAACGCTCCATGATTTCATATATGGAAACATCGGCATTGCCTGGAATTACTTTTTTTGCGGCTCCGCTCATTTCATCTTCGACAATATGTGTTTGGTGTTTTACGACTTCCGCTCCAGCTCTAAGCGCCGCATCAACCATTTCTTTGGCAACTTTCAAAGAGCCTTCGTGATTTATTCCAATTTCGGCAATAACTAAAGGTGGAAAATCTGACCCAATTTTTCTTCCTGCAATTTCTATGTATGGATTCATAAAATAAGTTATGAGTTATGAATTATGAGTTTTTGATACAGATACTCCCCATATTCCAAATCCTCTGGAGTATCGATATCAATATTGGCAAAAATATGATTTACTTCAAAAGGGAACGCGTTTTCTGAAATAATTTTACTGTCAACTCGAGCGCAGTCGAGAGGTAAAATCAAAGAAGCTTTGGTGACATACAACAATCCGTTTTCGAAAAATAAGGGATCTAAATCCTGACTGCGCTGTCCAATTATATAATTGAAGGGTTGAAATTTGTTTTCTATTATTTTGCCCAACTTTTGATAATTTCTAGAAACCGTAAAAAGACTGTCATAACTTCCACTTTTATATACATCAAAAGCATCTTTTAATAAATTCTCAGGACGCAAAGGATTAGTAGGCTGTAATAAAATAACATTTTCGACCTTTTCTGTAATTGATTCTAAAACGTGTTTCAATGCCGAAACGGTAGGTTCTAAATCCCCGAAATAGTCGCTGGTCTATCGATTACTTTCGCTCCATTTTCCAATGCAATCCTTTTGATGGTTGCATCATCTGTAGAAACATAAACCTCCTCAATAATATCGCTATTTGCAATTGCATATTGTATAGAATGCACCAATAAAGGTAATCCTCCAAACAGCTGGATATTCTTTTCTGGGATACGTTTCGATCCCCCACGGGCTGGAATTATGGCTATGTTTTTATTCATCAATATTGTTTTTAGCATTATCAATAATGTTTTTCATACCTTGATTCCAACTTTCAGAACTATATAAATTTTCTGGAATCTTTTCAAAAAATAACTGTTTCTTTAAAAAATCCTCAATTGCCACTTCCCATTCCGATGCAAAATGGGGGTTTTCTATTAGTTTTCCTAATTTCCCATATTGTAAAACTTCAGGCACACCACCCATAGAAGATGCTATACAATAACAACCACAATGTAATGCTTCCGTCAGACTTAAAGGAAATCCTTCTTGACAAAGGGAAGAAAACAAATAACAATCCGCAGTTTGTAAATATGTCGCAATATTATCATTTGGAATTTCACCAAAATATATAACTCCTTCTTGTTTAGATTTTGGTTCACAACCAATAATCCATAATTCGATATTTTTATGTTTTTTATAAACTTTTTTCCAAGCTTCTAAAACTATATGTAACCCTTTTTTTGGCCTATCCTGCGAGCACCAAACAAAGATTGTCTTGTCACTTACATTAAATCTTTTTTTGTATAAATTCTTATTGCTTTCATCAAGTTTATAAAAACGCTTATGATCAATTCCATTGTGCAAAATCTCAATTTTACATGGTAAAGATTTATAATATTTTTTATGTACTAAGTAGGACTCATGAGTTAAAAGTATCATTTCATTAATGGATTCAAAAAAAATATCACTTTTTTGATGATCCAAAAAAGGCGGAAAACCATGATAAAAAAATTGAACATAACAGTTATCCCGGATTTTCATGTTTTCTAAGAAAGCTACAATATGCTTCACAATTCCAAAATTATCTACAATTTGAATAATATATTTTTCTTCATTATTGACTATCTTGCCCAAGGCTCTAGTATATGATAAATACCTCTTATCTGTAAACTTTCTATAAATTTTTGTTATGAGGTTATTCTTTACAAAACTATACTTCACATTATTGAACACTACACTTGGCCGTTCACAAACTATATAATCGATTTGATTAAAATCAGAACAAATGTAATTTTTATATAAAGTTGTCCAGCTTCCAATTTTTGAAAAAGGAAGTGATAATTGAGAAATAAGAATCACTTTATAATTTAGCAAATCATTTTTCATTTTCACTAATAATTTGAAGGATTTAATAAGCCAAAATTTTTCAAAAGCAGAGGTCTTGTTTTGCTATTTCTAATTAATCTAAGAAACAATGAACCTATCTTTCTGGAAAAAAAACCAATTTTCCTATCCTTAATTTGAGAACTATCAATACCATTAGAGCTTTCCACCTTCAAACTAGAAGCAATATCATACATCCATTGTTCTGTTTTATTTCCCATGTGGTAAGCAAAATTACCTTTTGTGGCAACTCTTAAATATCCTAATTTATCATTGGGTATATCGATGAATTTACCTTCAACACCGCCTACTATTTTTATAAATGCAGGTTCGCTAGTTCCTTTGTCAAAAACATCTCTTTTAAGTGTAGCCACAAAATGACCACAGCCCATTACAACTTCTCCTGAATTACTTTTGTTTTTTAGTACCAAATATTTTTCCAAATGTATAGGCCTATACATTAACTCTTTATTCCCTAAACTCAAGTCAAATTTATGCATTGCCTCAGGATCGAGCACATCTTGAAATGCTAACTTCCCTTTAAAAAAACCATAAAACCAAGTACTCGAAGTATGATTCATCAATGCTTTACTGCTCGGCACTGGACTAACCATACCTGCTTCTGGAAATTTAACAAATACATCTTCCACTGCGGCTTGCCAACCTTGTTTAAACAAAACATCGGCATCTGTTATCGTTATTAACGGCTCTAAATTGCCTTTAGAAGAGGCCAAAATGGCATTGATTTTACCTAAATTCTCTTTTGAATGAAAAACTTGATCAATATATACAGATTCTTCATATTGCTCGTCAATAAAATCTTTGACTATTTGATGGCAATTATTATTATAAATTGTAATTCTTGTTTTTTTATGAACAGTCTTTAACAATGATTCTATACATAGTTTAAACACTTCGAATGATTCTTTAAAATAGCCTTCAAAATGAGGAATATAAACAGGAACTATTACTCTGTGGTAATTTTCAATAATCAAGTCTATATTATTTTTTTCAGGGTTAATTCCTATTCTCATAATGCTGTATTAATTTTGCGATTCCATTTTCTAAAGAAACTAATTCTCTCCCTAAAATAGTTTTCATTTTAGAAGTATCTGGGCATCGTCTTAGCATATCGCCTTCCTCCAAAGCGGGAAGATGTATAATTTCTGAATCAGAATTGGCTATAGAAATTACTTTTTTTGCTAAATCTAAAATGGTCATTTCAATATCACTACCTACATTAAGCACATCATTTACGCACTTATCTTCATGCAATGCTTTTATGCATGTGTCTATGTTGTCCTCCACATAACAAAAAGAACGAGTTTGTAAACCATCTCCGTATAAATAAATAGGCTCATTTTTAAGTGCTGCTTTAATAAATCGTGGGACTACAAAATCCTCGCTTTGATTGGGTCCATAAGTATTAAAAAATCTAAAAATGGTATATTCCAATCCATATTCCTGATAATACGATTTAAAAAAAGCTTCTCCAACATTTTTTACTATCGCATAAGGCAATCTAGAATTTAAAGGCGTTGTTTTTTCGTTCTGAGGAATTTCAAACGGTTCTCCATAAACTTCGGACGAACTAGAATAAAAAACCCTTTTTACACCTAAATTTTTCGAAAGCGAAAGTATGTTTTTTATCCCTTCAATATCATTCAAAACCATAATAGGGTTTTCAAGAGTTCTTTTAACCCCGACAACCGCAGCATAATGAAAAACAAAGTCAAAGTTATATCTGCCAAAAATGGGAACAATGTCATTATAATTATTAGCATCTGCTTTGATAAAAACAACATTCTCCTTTTTTGGTATTTTAGCAAGATTACCAGTTGACAAATTATCGACTATGACAATAAAATTATTTGCATCTTCTGCTAATCTATTTGCTATTGCACTTCCTACATTTCCCGCTCCTCCCGTAATTAGTATTGTAGTATTCATCTTTAGTAATTTATTTTTATTTAATAAGTAAATGCTGTTTATTAAGTTTTAATTCAAAAAAAACTATTCAAACAAAAAACTGGTCTAAAATAGAAATCAATAAAACTTAATTGCATCGGATTTTGATTATGAACTCTATTCCAGGTTCTCATTGCACTACACAATAATCTTCTTCCTACTCTATACAATACGATCGGATTTTTAATCCCCATCATTTTAAAATTCAAATACATTTTTTTTTCAATGCCTATATATTTTTCCAGATGAACAGAAAGTCTTTTACTACTATTATATTCTCTATAAAAAGCTAAAGGTTCATTTATATAAAGAACTTTATGTCTATAAAACATTCTTTGATAAAAATCGACATCCTCTCCTACTTTTATACTCTCATCAAACAATAAATCGGGCTGAAAAACTTTCTTCCGAATTAAAGGAGTTGGCGATTTAACAACCCAAGTTCCCAGCGCATTCCAAAAGACATAACCTGAACGTTTGTGTATTTTATTCTGAGCAGCACCTATCAAATCACCCGTCGGAATTCCACTTTCATCTACTACAGCTGCAGAAGAATGCACACAGTCTATCGAAGAATTTTCAAGTAATACTTTTACCTGTTTCTCAATTTTTGAACTTTCCCAAAAATCATCATCATCCAAAAAAGCTATATATTCTCCTTTAGATAAATTAATTCCATAATTTCTTGCCGAGGATAATCCGCCATTTTCCTTATACAAATAGTAACAATTTGAAAATTTATCACAAATAGATTGTGCATAATTACTGTAGGATCCATCATCAATTACTAATATTTCAATATTAGAATAAGATTGATTTGCGACAGATTGAATCGCATTTTCAAGGTACTCCTTACGATTATATGTCGGAATAATAGCAGTAACTAAAGGAAAAGTCATTTTCTTAAAAGTTTATAAATAAAAAACTGAACCAATTTATAAAAATATTGCACTTTTAAATTCTTGTCAGTTTGAATCTTTTGAATACTTGAAGTATTTAAAAATTCTTTTTATTATTCCAAATATAGTGTTTTATATAATGCTCAATAAATTCATCTTTTTTTTCTGTTTGAGCGAAATAATTTAAATATTTCGCTTTTTCGTGATAGATGCTCTCTAATTTATTTTTTTGTAAATAAGAAGACGTTGAACCCTCATGTCTTCTAAAAAAATTCAAATTTTTATTTAGAAATGCAAAGGAATTGCCTTTTAACAAATAAGACCAAAGAAAAATATCAGAACATAATCTATAGGTGAACAATACAGGTGGAATTTCTAATTTGGACTTCCTAAACACTACTGAGCTTCCGTTAGTTATATAGGTATCAAAAGGCATTCTGTCAAAAAAAACACTGCTATTTATTACCTTATATTCTCCTGTCTCAACATTCAAATCTTTTACTCTATTGGTTGAGTCATAAATTATCTTATCGTCTTCAACATAATTACTCCCACAAAACGCAAGAGCTATATTGTCATTTTGATCTAGAATTCTTATCAATTCTTCTAGAAAAGTTGGCTCAGAATAATCATCAGTTTCTGCAATCCAAATATATTCAGTTTCTACTAATTCTATTCCCTTTTTCCAAGAATTATAACCACTTCCTGAATTAGATTCATTAACAACAAAGTGTTTTACTTTAAAGTTAGGGTTGTTTTTTAAAAAAGAATTAATAAATTCGACACTATTATCTGATGATTTATCGTCTATAATAATTGCTTCCCAATCATGGTACGTCTGATTTAATATAGTATCAAACCTATCCTTCAAAAATATAGCATGATTATAACTCGGTATTATTATAGAAACTTTGGACATTACTTTGCTTAAAATTAAATTTATGAAGGTTTAAATCTTAAAATGAATTTAAAAATTCTCCTAGACGGTTTTATCAAACCCAATGCATTTAATATCTTTCGAATCATCAAACCCGTTTGATACGCATTTGATTTTTTTACTGCTTTTAAATTATTTTTAAACAATTTAAAAGAGTCAGAATATCGAATCAACAAATGCATAGACAACCTATAATATTCATCATAAGTAAGTATTTCTTTAAAAATCCCCAAAACTTTCAGTTCATTATTATCAATACCAATGGTTGACATTCTACTGCCGGGGTTAATTCTGTAATAGGCCAATGGTTCATCAATGAATACAGCATGATATCCAGTTTTGAAAAGACTGACCCAAACGACCCAATCTTCTTGTGCTGATAAATTTTCAGAAAATCTAATACCTTCAAATAATTTAGCATCAAAAAATCCACATTGAATCTGTATGGAAAATGTAACATTCCACTGAAATAAGAATCCTTCAACGTTAAAAAGAGCTGCATTTAAATTACAAAATGGAGGCAATGAAACATCGGAATTTTCAGTAATCATCCTAAAGTTAGAAATAACTATTTTTACATTATTGTTTTTATGCAATTCCATTTGATACAATGAGAACTCTAACTTTCTATTGTCCAATATATCGTCAGAATCTAAAAACTGAATAAACTGACCTTTAGCTTTTTCAATACCTACATTTCTTGTACTGCTTACTCCTCCATTTTCCTTAAATAAATATATAAAACGCGAATCTTTGGTAACAAATGATTTTGCTATTTCTGCGGTATTATCAATACTTCCATCGTCAATTATTAAACATTCCCAATTAGAAAAACTTTGATCGTTGACTGATTGAAGTGCATCAGTTAAATACTGACCCTGATTATAACATGGAACTATGACAGAAACAATTGGATTCATTTAATTATTTATCAGTTTATAAAAAAAAGCTTCATACTGCTGTGCAATAACACTGGCTTTAAACATTTCTTTTTTTTCTAAATATGCATTAGAGCTGAAAAAAAAAATCTCTTTTAAATTTAACTGACTCTTTATTAACTCATTATAATTCCCTTTTTGTAAATCTAATAAAGGAAAACCAAAAAAATCAGCAACTTCCGTTAAATTTCCTACTTTCGGTATTATCATTGGCTTATCAAAGGTTAACCCTAAATACAGATTACCCGAATTTAAATTCCTAATTCGTGGTATTAAAATCAACGATGAACTTTTTACTAAATCAACCATATAGCTATAATCTATGAATTTAAACCCAAAAAAATATTGATTCTTGCGAAGCGGAAAGCAAAATATTTTTTCAGCAATTTTTTTATAAATTTTTCTAAACCGATATGGAAAATAAATTGGCATGTTTACAAATTGAAACATATTGGGTACAATTAAAAATTTATTCTTAAGAGGAATTTTTCTGAAAATTTTTAAAATCAGTTTTGCCTCTTCAAGCGATCTTATACATCCAATAACAGAAACAACATATTTATCCTTTAGATTCAATTGAAATTTATCTTGAAAACTCGCTGTTTCAAAATCAGAAATCAAACTTTCATACAATGGATGATATATTACGGTATGTTGACAATCAGTAGAAAAAAGATGTCTGTAATTTTGCAAAGAATAGTTCCCCAAATGAATTACTCCATCAACATGTTTTTGTATTAATTGGAACAAATCGATAAACTTATTTTCCTGATCATAATGGGATTCAATATCATTCAAAGTAAAAACTACTTTTGAATGTTTTTTCCATAACAAAATTCTTTTTTCAAAATTTATTAATTGATCATCTGTTGGAACAATTCCATTAAAAATAGCTTCGGGAAATTGAATATTTACGATCTCATAAGACCTTTTGTAATCGGTAAAATCTCCATAAATAAAATTACAATTTGAAAAAGATATAATCTCGTCAAGATATATGTTTCGGTCTTTTTGATGCGGTATAAACACTTTCATAAATCTTATTTAATTCTTTTTAATTTACTACTTTATATAAGTAATGTTTATCATTTTAGCGATTCCTTTTCTAACAGAAAAGCACAGTGTTTTGTATGGTATTGAATACATCTCAATACTTCCAAAAAGTGGATTCTTTTTAATCCAGAAAATCCTCTAATAGATCAAGAATAAATTTGACAGTAGACTTTCATGTTAATCCAAAACATCTTTTATTTTTTTCTTTGAAAATAAAACAATAAAGATTCTGAAAAAAAGTGATACTATCTTCATCCCCAATTTTGTTTTCTCAATTTCCATCAACATTTTGAATCTATTTGATTGCAATATTGCCCTGTTGTGACTTAACTCATTCCTATTCCGGACCAACTCTTCATAATCAGTAATAAATGGCTCAAAATACTCATTTAAGACTTCATTTCTCTCGTTAGAATTATCTTCCAGAAAACTTATACCATCTAAATAAAAAACAGAAAGTACACCATCCACTTTCAAATAGCTACAATCGTATTTAAATAATGCCAATATAGAAAACTTCCAATCGGAGACAATTCTCATATTCTCATCATAAAGTCCAACTTTATCAAACAAGTTTTTCTTTATAATAGTATTGGGATGAGATAAGGAACTTAAATAAAGATCCGAAAAAGTCAATTTACGAGGGTATTTAACTATTTCAGAAAATTGATCACCTACCCTGTATTCATCGAAACATATCA
Organism: Flavobacterium sp. 1; assembly: GCF_002797935.1. Taxonomy (NCBI): domain Bacteria; kingdom Pseudomonadati; phylum Bacteroidota; class Flavobacteriia; order Flavobacteriales; family Flavobacteriaceae; genus Flavobacterium; species Flavobacterium sp. 1. The sequence continues at coordinate 5,126,563 of NZ_PGER01000001.1, read as the reverse complement.
TATCAAATTCACCTGCAAAGGAATGATATTTTTCCAGTACTTGATTGTTGTATAAATGATCCCCACTATTCAAAAACAGCAAATATTCCCCATTTGCCACTTTAATGGCTTTATTCATAGCATGGTAAATCCCTCTATCAGGCTCGCTAATGCAATAATCTATTTTATCACTTTGAATTTCTATATAACTAGCACTTCCATCAATAGAACCTCCATCAATAACAATGTACTCGAACTCTTGCCAAGTTTGATTGACCACACTTTCTATGGTACGTTTCAACCCTTCGATGTTGTTATAATTAATAGTGATTATTGATAATTTAGTCATTATTTATTAATTTTAAAATTTTGGCTTAATCTATCAAAAGTGATTACGGATGGATAACCAAAATAATGTTTTTTTTGTTTAATAATTCCCTTAAAATAAACTTTATTGGCGATTTTTTTTATAAAAACAAAATGAAACTTACTTATTGTAGCATTATATTTTTTTATTTTCCTTACTAAATCTTGTTCTTCTTTTGGCAGATTACATTCCAATTCTTCTTTAATTTTAGTTCTCGCCTCTTCCATATACTGATCTAAAAATTCTAAAGACAATTGCCCTTTGGCCCGTTGTCTGAAACCTCCCAAAAGAGCACTTGTTACAAACAATTTTTCATATCTAAAAAAGCGAAGCCACAATTCTAAATCACCAGCATATTTCATTTCAACATCAATTTTACTCCCCGATTTTTCCCACAAAGAGCGTCTCCAAAACACTGATTCTTGCTGAATCCATTCAAAATTCCCTAAATAATAATCTAATTTAGACCATCTTTTAATTCCACTCACATCCACCGTTCTACCCATCTCGTCAAAAGTGGACGGAATTCCTTGCAACCAGTTTACTTCATTAAATTTAAATATTTCAGCTATAGAGAAAAAAGCTTTGGGGTGATATAAATCATCTGAATTTATCCAAGCCATTATTTCGCCCGTTGATTGGTCAAATCCTTTTTGGACAGCATCGTACAAACCTTTATCTGGTTCACTTATCCAATAAGCTAATTGGCTTTCATATTTTTTAATAATCGAAACCGAATTATCCGTACTACCACCATCAATGATAATATATTCTAAATTAGGATAGTCTTGAGACAAAACAGATTGTATGGTTTCCTCAAGATATGTTTCTCCGTTGAAATTTGGGGTAATTATGGATATTCTGGGATGATTCATTGTGAATTGATTTTTGTTCTACTCAAACATATTAATCTTTTTTAATATGATATATCTGAAATTCCCCAACAAAATCTAATTTGCTTCATTTCAGTAAAAACAGCATCGATAGACTCTATAGCAATCTCTAAAGTAAAGGTATTATTATAGTGCCTTTTTACATTATTATTTTTATCTAATAGCATCGTAATAATAGCATTAGTAATATCATCGGGTAATAAAGGATTGAAATAATAAGCATAATCTCCTAATTGCTCTTTATGTCCAGCTAAATCTGAACAAGCAACTGGACAGCCCAAGGCAGCAGCCTCTAATAACGGCATATTAGTAGGCCCTAAAAACGTAGGCATAACCAATCCCATAGAATTTAGATATAACCATTTTAGTTCTTCGTTAGAAACGAAACCGTAATCGACCACTTCTTTATCTAGATTCAACTCTTTTATTACACTTAATATATAAGATTTATTTCCTTTGTCTGAACCAGTTAAAAATAGTTTTAAATTAGGATGCTTTTTTTGAACTTCTTTAAATGCCAACAACAAATTATAATGATTTTTATGAGCCCAATATTGTGCTGGATAATGAATAAACTCTACGTCTGATTGTGTGTTTTTTGGTCGTTGAGAAACAATTTTACTGTTTATTATTTCTGATGGAAACATAGGGATTACTTTTGTTCTATTCCGATTAATACCCAAATAGTTTTCTGCATCTGCTTTTCCTACTTTAGATTCGCAAAACACCATTAATGCTTTTTGAGGGTAACTGTTGTAATCGGACTGCCTACTTTCATAGATTCCATTCATACTAACTTCAGGAAAAGCATACATTGATAAATGACCAATGTCCCACAAGGTATAAATGAAAGGAAAATTAGGAAATACTACTACAGGCGTTAAATAATACATGACATCAATAACATGATTTAGTTCACTCTTGACATCCACAAAATAACGTTCTTCAATTTTTACAAAATCTGGCTCAAAAAAATCAAAGTTTAAAACTCGTCCCACTCTTCTTAAAACTTTTTTCCAAAATTCAATTTTAGGAATATGTCTTTTTGCTTGTATTTCATAAACTTTTTGTTTCGAAAAAAAAGCAACATTTACTTTATTTGAAACAAACAATATTTCTGCCTCTTTAAAATCATAGTCTTTTAATGATTGAATCATTTGAGAATAATAACTAAAACCTCCTCCCTGTTCCGGTTTATAATTATCCAATAACCAAACTCCTACTCTTAATTTTCTCATCTCAAAAGTACTTCACAAACAATTCTTAACTCTTTATCACTCAATCCCAACCCACTAGGTATGTAAAATCCGTTGCGGGCTAACCTCTCAGCGACAGGATAACTTTCATTTTTAAAAAAGCCCATTTTTTTAAAAACTGGTTGTTCATGCATGCACCAAAAAAATGGTCGTGTAACTATTTTTGCATCAGCCAGTTTTTTTACCATTAATTCTTGTTGCACTTCAGTATCTGCTACTAACCCAAACACCCAATAAATATTTTCTGCATATACTGTTTCTTCCAAAGGGAGCTGAAAACCAACTATATCCTTTAAATATTGGTGATACTGCTTACCTATTTCTCTTTTTCTTTGAATATGATAATCCATTTTTTCCAACTGGGCAACACCCAAAGCCGCCTGGAGATTCGTCATTCTGTAATTCCAACCGAGTTCATTATGGATAAATCGTCTTCCCTTTGGTTCAAAAGCTAAATTTCGAAGTTTTTTGCACTGTTCTGCGATATTTTCATCATTACAAACAAGCATTCCTCCTTCTCCTGTTGTGATGTGTTTGTTGGGATAAAAACTAAAAATACTAATATCTCCAAAACTACCGCACATTTTCCCTTTATAGGTTTGCCCATGCATTTCGGCTGCGTCTTCAATAAGTTTTAAATTATATTTTTTGCATAATGCCAAAACTGGATCCATATCCACAGGCAATCCATAAATATGAACAACAAGTATGGCTTTGGTTTTAGGAGTAATTTTTGCCTCAATTTGAGTTACATCCATATTCCAAGTAATGGGATCACTATCAACTAAAACAGGTACAGCTCCTGCGGTCACTACTGATTGGGCTGGAGAAATAATAGTAAATGTTGGCATAATAACCTCATCTCCTTCACCTAAGCCCAATGATTTGACAGCAATATCCAAAGCAGCCGAACCATTAGCAACAGCTATTCCATGACTTCTATTTACATATTGAGCAAACTCAGTTTCAAATCGAGTTACAAAAGGACCTTCAGACGAAATCCAGCCTGTTTCAATACATTCGGTAACATATTTTAATTCATTTCCAGATAAGAGTGGCGTGTTTACGGGAATCATTTTCTATATTTTTTTAAGATAAAAAACACACCCCAAGTTTCTTCGGAAGCTGTATTTTCTGTTAAAAATTCTTCGGTTAAAACTACTTCAAATCCTGTGAATGCAGCCAGCATTTTGATTTCAGGAATCGAAAAATGACGCATTAAATGTTCCTCTGTAATAGTTTCTGAGATTTGAGTTTTTTTATCTTTGATAATTACATCAAAATTAACGGCTACTAGGTTTTTAGCAGATTCCGTTTTTGATTCTGCTAATCTAATAATTTCTATAGTATCGTTCTCTAAACGCTTGATTCTGGTTTCTGGTTTCTGATGGTAAACTGCAGGAGAATACCAAATATCAAACATAAAAACACCATCAGATTTCAATTGTTGATGTACCCTTTTAAAACAATTAATCAAGGATTCATTTTCAGTTAAATAAGACATAACATGAAATAAGGACAAAGCAATATCAAATTGCTGAGAAATCTCAAAAGAGGAAATATCTCCAATTGTTGGATTGAATCCTTCAATATTTTTTGATTTTGCCAAAGCCACCATTTCTGGACTTCTTTCAACACCTGTCACTTCAAAACCAGCTTTACAAAAATAGTGAGCGTGCGAACCACTTCCCGAACCTAATTCCAGAACTTGAATCGCTTTGGGATCAAATTGTTTTATCTTACTTATAACATAATCACATTCCTCTTTATAATTTTTATCTTTATATAGAAGATCATAATATTTGCTATACTGCTGAAAATTAACCATTTTACTTACAAAATTAAATCTTTTTCCTCTACTGCTGTAAATCGAACTTTATCAATATCGCCGCAATAAGGACCTTGTTTGACTTCAATCATCTCCGATTTCTCTAACATTTTGAATCCGTGTCCACCATCAGAAAGCAAGATTACATCTCCTTTTTCTAAAATAGCGCTCTTAAAGTAATTTTGTTCATTATCATAAAAATCTACTCGAACTTTACCGCTTTTTATAAAAAGAACTTCTTGAGTCAAATGCACTTCACGAGCGACTAAATTATGACGATGAGGCTCAATGACATAGCCTTCGGGTCTATTCATATAACCCAATTGTTGCGAGTCATTATCGTTTGTAAAAAACTCGATTCCTTCTTTTTTGTAGTCCGATCTAATTATTATGGCTAGTAAAAGATTTTCTGTTGTAATTTTTTCAAAAAGCACGGTATATTTTGTTTTTAATTTTATTAATTATTTTTAATCTTCGTTCCGATTTTAGTATCTCCAAAATCATTTTCTCATCGTTTGAAAAAACTTTCAATGCGTAATTTAATATCTCTTGATTATAAGAAATACATCTATCAACTCGTTTATTAAATTGACTTTTACCACTACAATTTATATAATCGGTTTTAAATTTTAATAAATTATATATTTCCCCTTTTTTTTCTTTAATTTTATCTGATGATATAGTATCGATATCCCTTCTATAATAGGCTGTTAGGAATTCCCATACCATACCATAATTCGCTTTTTTTGAAAGTTCCAAATGCAAATCTAATTCTTGAAAGGAAGGAACGTTTTCATCTAATAAATAATCATTAAAAATTTCTCTTTTAATAAGTGCTGAATTAGTATCTACATAAGTATGCTGGCGAATCAATTTTTCAAAAATAACACCTATTGTCCTCCATGTAAATATATCAATTATTTCATCATTTACATTTTTTACATGCGAAAAAGAGGTTATAATGTCAAAATCTTTATTTTGTTGAAAAGCACTCATTTTCACCTTTAAATGATGTGCATACATAATATTATCTGAATCAAAAAACTGTATAAAACCTCCCTTTGCATTTAACAAACCTGTATTTCTAGCTCCTTGTGCACCTTTTGTTCTTTCATTTATTAAGTACTTGAATCTAATGTCCTGTTTCACATATTCATCCATTAAACTATTAGTCCCATCAGTACTGCCATCATCTACAACAATACATTCCCAGTTTTGATAAGTTTGTGCTAAGATACTATCAAGCGTCTCACCAATTAAATCTGCTCTATTGTATGTGGGAATAATTATGGAAACAAGTGGGTTGTTACCTAGCATAAACAGTCATTATTTCTTTAAGATTATTCAATCGTACTTCATTAGATATTGTTTTCTTAAGCTTTTCTATGTTATCAGTAAAGTTTTTCTTTTCCTCTGTGATAATTGATTCCAAATTACATTGCCCAATTAAATCAGCATCATACGTTTTAATACCAATAGCTGTAATATATTTTTTTAAAACATTCTCATTTTTAATAAACACTGGTTTCCCAAAAGTTAAAGCAGTAACAATATTACCCCAAGCTTGTGAACGATTATGATACATATAAACAACATCCATTTCATTCACAAATTCAACATATTCTTTTCTTGGCATAAAATCGGTTATTGGATGAAAAAAATTTCCAAAAACTCTCTTCCCTTCCAGCATAACTATTCGTTTATAATAATCAGACCCATAAGATAAGACACAATAAATTTCAACATCCTTTAATCTTTTCAATTTCTCAAAAGCTTCCAAATGGTTATTCGCTTCAGTAGCAGAATTACCTACTAAAATTTTAATTACAACCGAAGTTTTTGCTTTAATATTTATTTCATTAGCCAAGTCAAAATTCAAATCATAATAACCTGCCAAGTGTTTAGCTTTAAATGTTGGATATAATTCATTTACTTTTTCTATTTCACCAGTATTAAATTGTCCACAAATTATATAATCAATTCGCTCAACTTGTTTCTTTTTATGTTCATATTGCTGTCTCACAATAACAGGGTATCTCAAAACATTTTTTATAGTACGAATCGTTTTAAAAATATTTTTTTGCCAAATAATTTTAGGATATGATTGTTTTTTAATAATCGAATACGTTTTTTTATCATAAATCCATTTAGCATGATGCCAAAAAGGTTCTTCGTACATCTCTCCTCCCCAAAAAAAAACAATTAATTTATTAGGCAAATCATAAACCAAATCAGCAATCCACTTATCGTACCAATGTATAAAAATTGTATCTGTTGGATTTAACGATTGGAGTTTATTCTTCAATCTTAATTTGTCATGACCAAGATATTCTATGAGTTTATCCGTTGTTAAATAATTTGTTTCTCCTTTATCTCCTCTAAACCAAAAAACATTATTATTTTCCTCCCCAATAGCATACACATCTGCAATAAAAGAATCCAAAAACTTATCTTGAATCATTATGTGGTAGTTCATAGAATTATTCTTTTATCACATTTATAATCAATTCCAAATCCGCATCAGACAACTCGTAATAAAATGGCAATCGCAACAACCTGTCTGAATATTGATTACTGAAAATCAAATCATTTCCTAAATATTTCTCATTGTAAAAGGAACTTTTATGTAAACTCAAATAATGAAAAACCGCATTAATGCCTTTATTTTTTAAACGACTAATACATCCGTTCCTTTTTTCTAAAGATTCAAAAACCAAATAAAACATATGGGCATTATTTGTCGCATAATTGGGTATTTGAGGCAACTTAAAACTACCCTTAACTGTAACCTTTTTTAAGCCCTCATAATACTGATTCCATATAGTTTTTCGCTTTTCTTGGATATTGTCTAAATGTTCTATTTGAGCCCAAAGAAAAGCAGCAATAACCTCTGAAGGTAAAAAGGAGGAACCAATATCTACCCAGCCGTATTTATCAATTTCACCTCTAAAAAAAGCAGCTCGATTAGTTCCTTTCTCCCATATAATTTCACCCCGTTGAGCAAATTGAGCATCGTTTATAACTAACATTCCTCCTTCACCCGAAATAATATTCTTGGTTTCATGGAAAGAAAAAGCAGCTAAATGTCCTATCGAACCCAAAGCTTTTCGCACTCCATCTCTCCCAATATAAAAACTATCTATAGCTTGAGCGGCATCTTCTATAACATATAAATTATATTTATTTGCCAGATCCATAATCTTATCCATATCACAAGCCACGCCTGCATAATGCACAGGAACAATGGCTTTTGTTTTGGATGTAATTAATGATTCTAGTGTACTCACATCTATATTCGGATTTTGGGCATTCGAATCAGCGAAAATAATTTTTGCTCCTCGCAATACAAAGGCATTGGCAGTAGAAACAAAAGTATAAGAAGGCATAATCACCTCATCGCCAGACTGAATATCAATTAAAATTGCTGCCATTTCTAAGGCATCTGTACATGAGGTAGTAAGCAAACATTTGCCAAAACCATACTTTTGCTCAAAAAACTGCTGACACCGTTGTGTATATTTTCCATTGCCCGATATTTTACCAGATGCAACTGCATCGGTAATATATTGGGTTTCTTTTCCAGTGAGATAGGGTTTATTGAATCCAATGTGTTTGTAAATCATGTTGCTATAATTGTATATTTCTTGTTTTTCAATTTAAGAAAAGGTTTCTCTAAAATAAAATATGAAAGAGCACTACACAATATTGTTATAAAAATGACACTAAAATATAAAATAACATTATTGAAATATAAATTATTAACTTTAAAATATAATAACACAGATCCTATGATTAAACCATGATAGACGTAAAGTCCATAAGATATTCTACCTAAAAAATTCATTACCTTGTTTTCCAATATATATGATTTCCTTTTACTTGTTGCAACATTCATTATTATGATAATAAAAAAAACAGAGTAAACCAACTGAGTGAATTCTCCAAATTTGATATCAAAAAAACAAAATAAAAAAACAGATAAAAGAGTAATTCGATATGTTATACTTGCATGAATATTTTTTAAATAAACTGACTTATGATAATACAAACAAGCACCAATTCCTCCCACTAACATACAATCAATTCGAAATAGATTAAAATAATTATAAAGAAAAATTAAAAAAGACAATTGGCATTTTGTCCCTAAAAAGAAAACAATCAGTTTGATTGTATTAAACAGAATAATCCCAATTACTAATATTTTCGACGATAATACAGAGAACTTATTTAAAACATGAGGATAGATTAAATAAAAATGTTCTTCGGAACTAACTGACCATAATGGTGCTGCGCCAAAAACAGCTGGATTTACTATAAGGGCAACATTTGCTAACATTGATATAAAATAAAAAAAATTACTCAAATTAACCCCATCAAAATTCAATCCAACAGCTGTAAATGAAAAGTTGGGTGTTATTAAAAATGATATAAAGACTATTAAAAAATAAAGTGGCCATATTCTAAGTATTCTTCTAAAATAAAATTTTTTAACGTTGACCTTGCTCTTTTGTTTTTTCTCTAACATCAACAAATAAGTTAGCAGGAAACCACTCAGAGTAAAAAAAAATGTCACCCCCATTCCGCCCATATTTTCAATTACTGGCAAATGAAAATAATTATCCATTTTGGCTATTAATTTAAATTGCTCAATATGATGTATAATTACAGTTAATGCTGCTAAAAATCTTAAACCATTTAATCCTGGGAAATAAATTGTTTCTTTCATTTTTCTAAAATTGCTAAACCAAAGCCTGTTTTCCCATAGTCATTTCCATTATAAAGCATATACTTATCGTTCTTATGCTCAAATACAAAGGGGTAACAAATCATTTCCGAATCCCATCCTGTTTTCGATACATCAATCCCAACTTTATTATGCTTGCACTCCCAACGAATTCCATCGCCACTATGAGAATATCCTATCCTATATTTAGTTCCATCACCACTTCGATATGAATACCACATATGATAGCCTGAATCAACAATTAATACAGAAGGCTTAGAAAATGCTTGAGCGACTCCAATTTCATACGGTATTGCTATTCCATGTTTTTCCCAATTTTCACCATCAATCGATGTAGCGTATTTAATCACATGTATCATTTCCTCATTCTCAGAAGTCCAATCTATTGTTGAACCATACCACATTTTATAAATGCCTTCATGAAACATGACCCAAGGATAAGACAGACTTATTTTATCCTCTTCATCTATTTCCATAAACGCATGAACAGGATCTAACAATAATGTTTTTTTATCAATCACTTCTAATCTTCCCACATCTCCTCTCCAATGTTCTCCATCCTTAAATTGCCAACCCATAAAAAGAATATAATCTTTATTATTTTGAGTATAACAATTCCCTATACTAACTCCATGAGAATAAAAACTTTCTTTTTTACCATAAGAAAAAACAACTTCATCTGGATTATTAATGTTTTCTAAAGTAACTATATCTATATCAACAAAAGATACTGAGGATTTATTTAAACTATTTCTTGCACTATAAAATATTCTAAATACATTTTCATTAAGATGAATTGCAAGTGGATTAGAGGCATGAGAAATAATTTCTTCACAACTACTTGAAACCTTATATATTTGACCTAGTTTATTCCATTTCATATTATTAATCTAGTAACACTATTGGCAAAGGAGAATGATCTTTTAGATTAATACTCCTTCAAATTTTATTTAAAAATCATCTGTTAAATTTATTGTTTCTCCATTCTTTATCACTCGATGGAGTGTTAGACTGGTAACCCAAGAATTTTGATAGAAACTCATCCTCAGAATATTTTCCATTTAAAGCTGTATATAAATTAATTTGTTGTTTTAAAATTGGAACAACATATACATTATTAATTGCTCTTCTTGTAAAACTGGAAGAATTGAATCCAGCCCTATGAAAAAGCATTGAGTCAAATAAAATTACCGAGCCCGCTTTTGCAATTATTTGTTTACTATATTTTTCTACATATTGAGATGAAGGGATTGATTCTACTCTATGAGAATGTGGCAAAACAAATGTGCCACCAGATTCATTTGTAAAATCATCAATACAATATAATGCTCCTATCGCAAGTGGTTTAGAGATCACAAAATTTTGATAAGGCAAATCACGATGCCAAGAACTTTGATGATGCTCTTCATTCTCTGTGTTTATTATACCATTCTGTAGATGTAGAATAAAATAATTTCCAATAACTTTTTCTACTACCTCAAGAATCTTTTTATTAATAGCAAGATTTAAAAAATATTCGTCATAAACTAAAGGACATCTTACTAAATTCTGTTCATTAATCATTTTCAATTTCTCTTCACCAAATTCTTCTTTTTGTTTTTCATAAACAGCATCAAGTCGAATTCTGCACTCTGACAGCTCCTGAAAATCTAATACATTTTCTAATAACGAAAAACCATTTATTTGCAACTCTTCTAAATGCGAATCAACTAAATTGTTAAGTTCCGTTTGATTATTGACCCCATATGATTTTTCAACATTCATATTAAAGTTTTATTAAATTGCTTTTTTTATCAAGTTTTGTCGATTTTGCAGGTACATATATAGAAGCTTCTTCTGTATTCTTTGTTATAATTGCTCCAGCACCTACAAGAGTTTCTTTGGCGATGGTTACCTGATGCCCAATCGTTGCATTAACACCTATAAAACAGTTTGGCTCAACCACACAATGTCCTGATATAACTACATGTGAACTAATAAAATTATGACTTTCAATAACAGAATGATGCCCTATATGATTGCCACTCCATAAAGTAACATTATCGCCTATCTTTACATAAGGCTGAATAGTGTTATCTTCCAAAATAAAAGCATTATCACCAGGAGGGAATTGAGACAAATAACTGCAATGGGAACTTATATAAGAAGCTATTGTATAATTCATTTCCTTAGCTTTCAAATACTTTATTTCTCTAAGCTTATTCATTTTTGCATAACTTAAAGCAATAAACATTTCAACCTCATTAGGAGAAAAATGTTTTTCAACATCTTCAAAAGATACTAACGGTAGATTCTCAAAAGTTGGGGCTAAACAATAGTCTTTATCAACTGTAAAGCCAACCACTTCATAGGAAGAATCAATGTCAAAATAATATTTTGCCAATTGAGCAATATCTCCTGTTCCAAATATGACTACTTTTTTTGTTTTCATTTTCTAACAATTATTGAAAATTCATAAAGATTATAATCGTGTAATAAAGCTACATTCTTTGAAAAATGTTTTTTACAGTAATCAAACATGAACAAAGGATCTGCATAATATAAATAATCTTTCATATACTCTTTATCCGAATATTTTGTCAAAACATTAAAAGAAAATCCTTTGACGCAGTTTTCATCAATTTTTTTTAATGTTTCTAAAATATAAGTCAGCCAATCTTCATTGGTATTTTCAAGTTTTACATTAAATATACCGCTTGCAATAACATAGTCTGTTTTTTCTATTGGAAGACTGGTTGCCCATTTAACATTTTCTTGCGTAGAAAATTTATTTAATGCTGTAGCAATCATATCTTCTGACACATCAAATCCAATATATTCAAAAGACTGATATTTAGTTTCAAAATAAGCTAACATCGAACCAAAACCACAACCAAAATCAAGAATTGAAAAATGTTCTTCTTCGTTTATTAAATTTGAAAGTACCTCAAACCTTAATTCCTGAGATGCAGTGGAATTCCAATCAACTCCTTGAGGAGTAGCTCCAAACTGTTTAATTTTTGATGAATAATACCCTTTTATCTGGTCTTCTATTTTATTCATTATAAGAAGATTTTAAAAAATTAGCCGCATTTTCTCCTTCACAAAAAATCAAATCCAAAATTGAAACTCCATGATCAAATGGTGGATATAATTGTTGATATTCTGTATATCCTGAATAATCGAAATAATTAATCTTTACTCCTGCTTCATCAAAAATTTGTTCATCCATATATGCTTTCGCAGCTGGTCCTGAATAATAGTCAGTCCCTTTCAGTGTTAAACAAATATCCAATAACCGCTCAGAACGTTCTTCTTTTAGTTCAAATTCAGAAGAGAAACGAATATTTGTTCTTATTTTAAGTATTTCACAAATAGCATTAATAAAACGAAAATTAATTTCTGTTAAATATAGTGATGTTGAATTTAAGTATAATTCTTCGAAAAAATCCTTATAATCTATAAAATTTTTAGATTTAATATAATTCTGCTTAAGAGTATTCCAATGATCTTTATTCCAATTTTTATCCGAAATTTTGGTTTCATTAATCTTTTGAAAATATTTTCCTTTAACTTCAACAGGAATTGTCAACCATTTATTTCCATTAGGAGTTTTAATAATATTTCTGTTTCTCCAATCCCTGCGGGTAAATTGCATATCATCATAAATCACAAACTCATCAGCTAATGCAATAGCATCAAAATAACCTTTCCAAGGAATATAATTAGATTGGGTTATTACTATTTTTTTCATCAGGAGACATTAGCATTAATAGTCCAAGGCAAAGAAGGTCTTATCATCCCGTTCACCTTTCCTAAATAACCCGATTCTCTTTTGACATCCTTAACCTCAAAAGTCAATAATTCTTCATCACTGTATAAATTGCTCATTGCATTCGTATGAAAATAGGCGTGAATTTGGTACACATCATCGTTTAAGAAATTAGCTGGAATTTGACAGCTTATTTCTATAACTTTTCCAATACTACAATCAAATTTTCCGCCACTGCCAAAAACCACATCACCTTTTATCGTTCGCAAATCATAGCCAATAGAAATCCTCTCCTGATTGGTTTGATTGACAATTTTCATCCTAAAGTCAATCGCCGAAGTTACATCAATTACTTCATCTTTATCTAAGCCTGAAGCATTTTCAACAGCGGCATAAAGAATTTTTATGTTTTCATTTCCTTTAGCATTATCAATACTATCAAAAATAATTTTTCTCTCAGAAAAAGAAGTACTTTGTAAATAATCTGATATAATTTTAGTAGGATTTCCATCTCCGATAATACTACCGTTTTGCATACTTATTACTCGTGTACAAAGCGTTTCAACCGCCGCCATATTATGACTCACAAACAGCACAGTTCTTCCTCCCCCTTTAGAAATATCCTTCATCTTGCCAATGGCTTTTTTCTGAAAATCAGCATCTCCCACAGCTAATACCTCATCAACAATCAAGATTTCTGGCTCTAAAAAGGCGGCTACAGCAAAAGCCAATCGTACATACATACCGCTACTGTAGCGTTTTACAGGTGTATCTATGTAACGTTCACAGCCGGAGAATTCTATAATTTCATCGAGTTTTGAGGCAATTTCTTTTTTAGTCATGCCCAAAATAGCTCCGTTCAGGAAAATGTTTTCCCGCCCAGTCATTTCGCCATGGAATCCCGTTCCTACTTCTAGTAATGAAGCTACACGCCCGCCAAATTTTATTTTTCCTATTGTTGGTGCTGTCACTCGCGATAAAATCTTGAGTAAAGTCGATTTACCTGCGCCATTCTTACCAATAATGCCCAACACTTCACCACGTTCCACTTCAAAATTAATATCCTGAAGAGCCCAAACATACTCTGAAGTACCTTTCGTAGAACGATCATTCACCTCTCCAATTTTTAGATAAGGATCTTCTTTCCCTCGAATGCTATGCCACAATCGATTCAAATCATGACTCAATGTCCCTGTACCTACTAGCCCCAAACGGTATTGCTTAGAGATATTTTCGGCTTTTAATATAATGTCTTTCACAGTTATCAGTTATCAGTATGAGTACTCGGTTCTTCACTCATTCCTATTCTTTACTCTTTGTTCTTTACTCTTTGTTCTTTACTCTTTACACTGTATCTATAAAACTTTTCTCTGTCTTGTTGAAAATCAATAGTCCCACAAAAAAGACTCCTACAGTTACAAAAAAAGTATAAACCAATCCAAAAACTGAAATTTCTCCAACACCCAATAACATGTAGCGGGAAGTTTCTATCAGATAAGCAAGCGGATTATAGTCTACAAGCCAGCCATAATCCGGCAGTTTTTGCTTTATCAGTTCCATTGGATACATTACTGCCGACAAATACATTAACAATTGTACTCCAAAACCAATTAAATTACTAAAATCACGGTATTTGGTTACCAAAGAAGAGATTAACATTCCTAATCCCAATCCCAAAATCCCCATCATTACAATCAAAATTGGGAAAAATAGAACCAAAATATTTAAACTTAAATCGGCTCCTTTTACATAAAAATAAATATAGAAAGCTACAAAAATTAAAAACTGAATCCCAAATTTTATCAAATTAGAAATTACAATAGACAAAGGTGTTATAATTCTAGGGAAATAAACTTTTCCAAAAATACCTGCATTGCTGGAGAATGTGTTAGAAGTTCCATTTAGACAAGCAGTAAAATAATTCCAAACAGTAATTCCAGCCAAATTAAACAGAAATGGAGGTACAACTCCAGTATCTATTCCAGCTACATTATTAAAAATTATAGTAAAAGTAACCGATGTAAACAAAGGCTGAATTAAATACCACAGTGGTCCTAAAATAGTTTGTTTGTAAACTGTGATTACATCCCTTTTTACAAAAAGAAATAGCAAATCTCTGTATTGCCAAACCTCTTTAAGGTTTAAAGTAAAAAATTTATTCTTTGGAGTTATTTCAAACAGCCAATTGGTATTTGGAGTGGTATTATTATTCATTAGTATTTGTAGCAAAAAACAATATGCATAATATTTATCATTAATATATAAAGCAAAAGTATAATTTTCAAAAGAGTGATGTTATCTGTAGCGTGTAATTATTGTATGGAACAAATTCTATAAATCGTTTTATGATCTCCAAACCAAAAAACAATAACTGATTTTTTTGAATTCCTTTTTTAAACAATTTCCAGACACAATCTTCAAATAAACGGCACAGCTTCGCGATTCAGACTCACATTCTCAGTTGAATTCAAATGAACTTTTTATCGGCAAATATACTTAAATTAACTTATGAGTTTAATTATTAAAAAAGACAATTACAGTTTTTTTGTGTACGAAAAAACAAACAATAAAAGTAAATAGGACTAAATGTAATAAAGAAGCCACTGCCTAATATGTTCCTGTACTTGAAAGACGACAAGATACTCAGGTACCACGAATTCTCTGGAATCATTTTTTGGGCATTTAAAGAGCAATCTAAATATTCACAGAGGATTAAGTTTGGTAAACTGCAAGAACTTACTCAAATGGCAGCTGTATTATAGAAATCAAACTTAGGATAGGTTTTTTTAGCCATTAGATACATCAAATCTACAGCTGATGGATTGCTCCTCAGCAGAGCCGATTTCCTCTTCATTTTGATTTTGAAACATAATCAATCTAAAATGAAAATCTGCCAACTATTTTTGACTACATTACCCAAAAAAGAAAGAGCCCTTTGGGGCTCTTTCTTTTTTGAATTAATAGATTATTTATAAATGATTATTAATTAGTTTTTCAAGTCGCTGCATCATTTCATCTTTCTCTTTCAGCATTCGCTCGTATAAAGCTATCTTGTCATCGTAAAGTTGGACAATCTTATCAATTGGATTAAATGTACAATTATCATTCTTTTGATAGCCAATTGCACCGTTGTCAAACTTATTAGAAATGATATTTACTGCCTGTTCCTCATCAAAGTTCTGAAACGCTTCAACAGGAATTCTTAATGAGTTTGATATTTGTTTTAGCAGACTATCCTCAATAACATCTTTCTGCTCTAACATAGAAATTTTCTTCTGATTCCAGTCTTCACCCAAATCATAAGCCAATGCCTCTTGCTTGATGCCAAGCATCTCTCTGAAACGTTTTACGTTTCTTCCCTGATGTATTTTTTGTTCCATAATGAATAACGTTTTCTAAAGGCTCAAAGATAAAGCCATTTGGATTAAAAAGTCTGAATTCCAAAGATAAAAAAATATCCCGTAAAGTATCCTTTTGTCAGATATTATAGTCACATATAGAATAGTTTATCCTTTTCAAAGATTGAACTTCGCTGTTAAATTTTAAGCTTACCACCATGAAAAAGAATAAAATCTGTATAGTTATTTCAGGACGGATCAATTGTTTCGTACTAGACAGACCGTCTTCCATGCTTAAAAATGAATTAAATCTTCCGAATCGTTGATTTATTTTTTGACAACAAATAAAAAATTGTAATTAATTTCATACTTTTATTTCAAATAATTAAATATGGCAAAAGTAATCGCACCTTTTAAACTTTCAGGAACTCTCGACGATATCAATTTTGTAAACACGCCCGATGGCAATATCGCCAGAATGAAAAGAGAAAAGTTCATGACTTCAAAAGAATTTATGGAAAATCCAATCTACGACCGGATCAGGGAACATGGAAAAGAAATGGGATATGCCGCTCGCAAATCAAGAATATTCCGTCTATTGGCAGTGCAATTCTATAAAAAATCAAAAGACGTTAGCTTTGCAGGCAGAGCCAATAAAATAATACTCGAAATCCTGAAAGAGGACAGCTTAAATCCAAAAGGAAAACGAACATTGGAAGAAGGGATGAAATCGCCATTCCTGCACGAAATTCTGCTTGGATTTGAAGGCAATAAAAACAAGCCCTTATCAAAAGTGCTGCATACAGGCTTCGAACATTTCCCGGAACAAAGAACCTTAAAAATAGCGGACTTTATACCCAAAATCCATTTAGACTGGCCAGAGGAAGCAACACATGTCCATCTGTCATTAGCATTGTCCAACTGGTACTTTGCAAATGACAATTTCGACACCTGCTATGGCGAAGAAATCATCTGTGATAAAGAATCTGAGAAGCAAGCTATACAGATCACTTCCGGTATTCCAAAAGAAAATCATTGTCTGCTAACATTTCTATTCATTGGCTTTTCAAAAAAAGAACGCGCCAAATACACACTCCTGCACAGAAGAAGCAATACAGTTTCTATTATCGCCTGTCAAATGCCCGAAGAACCTTTAAAATACTAAATGTATACGACATAATTGATTATCTATAATTTACACCATACACCAATTAAAGCTAATTAATTTGTGAAAATTAGTGCAATTTGTGGCAAGAAATATATTTCTTTTTAGCATTCTTTTTTTTAATAAAGTCTATGTTTCTATGTGGTTAATAAAAATTTTATAAATACGCCCAACGAGTTATTATATATTGATTTCAAAAGCAAAAAATAATTTTAAAAAAGTGTATCATTAATTTTAATATAACCATAAGAACTATTATAACTAAAAAAGGTTCACAAGAACAACCTTGTAAACCTTTTCTGTTAGTATTTTGTTTAAATCTTATTTATCCAAAATCTCAAAAGTTGAATTCATACTCTTAAACTCAGGAACGATGACTTTCATTTTTGTCACTATATCATCATTGTCAAAGAAATTTGCTATCCCTATCAGTTCGTTAATATCTACATGCAGGTTTTCAAATTCATCTTGGATTTCTTGGGCAATCATTATTTTTTCATGATAAGTAGGTACTGTCTTTGCTGTATCATTCAATAACTCCTCGTACAATTTTTCTCCTGGCCGTAATCCTACTATCTCTATTTTAATTTCTCTATCGGGGATAAATCCGGCTAACTTGATCATTTTTTTGGCCAAATCTAAAATACGGACAGGTTTGCCCATATCGAAAATATAAATTTCACCTCCATTACCCATTGCTCCAGCTTCCAGAACTAACTGACAAGCTTCAGGGATAGTCATAAAATAACGAATAATATCGGGATGAGTAATTGTAACTGGACCTCCATTAGCAATTTGTTTTGTAAACAATGGAACTACCGATCCATTTGAACCTAAAACATTTCCAAAACGAGTAGTTATGAATTTGGTAGCATTTTCCTTGTTCTCTTTTGGTGCTTTATTTGCAAAGACTGCACATATTTTTCTGCAATCCTTTTACTGGCTCCCATAACATTGCTCGGATTTACTGCTTTATCAGTAGAAACCATTACAAATTTTTTAACATGATACGCACAGGACAAATCAGCTAAATTTTTAGTTCCAAGTATGTTAGTCAAAATTGCTTGTGACGGATTTTCTTCCATCAAAGGTACATGTTTATAAGCAGCTGCATGGTATACTACTTGAGGCTTATATCTTTTAAATACCTTATCCATAGCATCTTTATTCCTAACATCAGCAATAATATATTCAATTCTTGATTTCGAAAATTTTTGTTCCAATTCAAGGCTCAAATGATGCAAGGGGGTTTCGGCTTGATCTAAAACAATTACTCTATGAGGATTAAACAGTAATACTTGCCTAACAATTTCGCTTCCAATAGAACCAGCAGCTCCGGTAATCAAAACTGTCTTATCCTTTAATTGTCTTGAAATAGATTTTTTATCTAAAACTATTGCTTTTCTCTCTAATAAGTCTTCAATTTGAATGTTTTTTACTTTTTGAGAAATTTCTTTCTGATTTTCCCAATCAGAAATCAAAGGCACAGTATAAACTTTGTAATTAAATTCCAAACATTGATCCACAATAATCAATTGCTCATCTTTACCTATACTTTTATCGGCCATAATAACCGCCTCAGCTCCCACAGAACGCATTAAAGAAGGTAATTTTTTTCTTTGGATTAATATTGGCAGATCCAACATCCTTTTCGAAGCATTTTGATTGTTTCTGTCAACAAAACCTACTATTTTAAAACGGCTGGGTGTTTCAAATTTCAAAGCATTGGCAACAGAGATTGCATTAGCATCCGTTCCATAAATAACTGTTCTTATTAATTTAGTTGCATTTTTATCAGACAAATACAATTCAAAAGTCTGTTTAACAACTACACGATATAAAAACAAGCCGCAAAATGATAGCAAAACATTGATAAAAAGAGCAGTTGTTAAAAAAACTCTTTCATTATATAATAATTCATAGGTAAAATTGAAAAACAAAAACACTACCAAAACTGACATTTGCGAAAACAACAGCTTCACTGCATCGTTATAAGATGAATGCCTGATTATCCCTGAATAAGTTCTGAACAGCCAAAAAAAGAAAATATTACATGCAAAAAAACAAACCGTAAAAAACACATCGTGAACTGTATTGATGTATTTTAAGCCAGTCCCTCTAAAAATAAGCAAAGTAAAGAAAAAAGTTATTGTCAAAACTGAAATATCAATCATCACAATGATCCACCTTGGCAAATAACTTAAATTACGTATACTTAATTTTAAATTATCCCTAGAAAAAAATCCAGTATCCATGGAATTTTTTGACATAATTATATGGTTTTAATTTTTAAAATATCCATTAATAGCTACAAAAATACAACTTATTTTTCTTAGTAAAACAAACTAAATAACTCTTCGCAAGCAATTAACATAAAGGATAACAACTAGGACTTTGAAAATCAACAAACAGTGTATTTTAGTGCCTAAAATTTATCCTTTTAAAGATAAATTTACTGGTCGCAACAATAATTTTTAAATCACTAAAAAAACTTTGATGCTCATAATATTCCAAATTCATTTTTACTTTATCTGGAAAAACGACATTATCATTATAGCCCAAAGGATTAGATTGCTCATTTAACAATGCATATTCATCATAATATTTTAAAGAGGCTAGGCAAGTTAATCCCGGTTTTAATTCAAGAATTTTTCGGTTTTCTCCTTCCAGCAAATCATAATAGCCCTCAACATCAGGTCTGGGTCCTACAATACTCATTTCACCTCTCAATACATTAATAAGCTGGGGTAACTCATCCAATTTAAAATTCCGAAGTAATTGACCAAGTCTAGATACTTGCAATCCTTCCAAATTTTGATCTACTTGCATAGTTCTTAGTTTATAGATTTTAAATCGTTTTCCATATTGACCAATACGAACTTGAGTAAATATCCCATTAGTTCGAGTATCAATAATTGCTATAAACCAAGCCGGAACCAGTAACCAAAAAAAGAAAATAAGAGCCAACGCTGCAAATAAAATATCAAAAAAACGCTTTATTGTCGGCTGCAATGGAAAATAATTTTAAAAAAAGGATGTCCTTTTATAGTTATGGAAATCATTAAATTATTCCAAAAGTGATTTTTTGAATAACTCTATTTCTAATCCAGACATAAAATAAGATTTGAAATAGTAAAAAAGAAACAATAATTGGAAGCGATAATTCTCCTATTTGTTCCAAATAAATTAACAAAATATTGATTATCAATTGGATTCCTGAATACAATAAGGATACAACAATATGAGAATAACCTAATTCATTAGCCAAATATTGATACAAATGTGATCTGTGGGGCTGAAAAATATTTTCTTTCTTTTTGATACGGGTAAAAATAGTAATCACTGCATCAATGCCATATACAGACATGAACAAAACATATCCAATCTGACCAGAGTCTAAAATTGTTTTCAGCATAAAATAACCCAAAAACAAAGCCATACTAATACTTCCAACATCACCAGCAAATGTTTTGGCTTTTTTTCTAACATTAAAAAAACCAAATACAAAACAAGACAATCCCATAGTGATTAATAATGGTAAACTGTCCTTATTAATTTCTAAAAAAGAAAAACTTAGAATAGCAACAAGTGCATACAAAACAGTAATTCCATTAATACCATCCATAAAATTAAAAACATTCACCCAACCTATCAACAAAACAAAAATTATAGGTAAAACCCAAATCACTTGGGTAAATAATGCCAAATCATAAAAAACCAAACTAATAGCCACTGCATGAGCAACAAATCGAGGTAATTGAGACAAAGGCTTTATATCATCAATAAAACTAACAATAGCAACCAAAATTACCGCTAATGTTATTGCTAAAGAAACATATCCTAGTAAGCAGGCTGCCAGAATTGCCAAAGGAAAAATAATCCCTCCGCCTCTCAAAGTAATTGAAGTGTGCGAGGAACGGCTATTAGGCTTATCTATTATGTTGAAATAATCAGCAACTTTAAAATAAATCAATTCAATTCCAATAAATAGAAAAAATAACGCAATGTAAATCATGTATACTATTATCTGTCGTTAACTTTAAGATATCCGCTTTTAATTTTTTAGAAATCCTAAAAATTTCAGCAGACAATTAATTATAATTTGTGTTTCAAAAGCCCCAACAAATATTCACCATAACCTGATTTTTTTAAAGGAGTTGCCAAATCTCTTAATTGTTGTTCTGTTATAAATCCTTGTCTCCATGCAATTTCTTCAATACAGCCCACTTTTAATCCTTGACGTTCTTCTAAAACCTGCACAAATTGCCCAGCCTGCATTAAACTATTAAAAGTTCCGGTGTCCAGCCATGCTGTACCCCTGCTCAAAATTCCAACTTTTAAAGCTCCTTTTTCCAAATACACTTTATTTACATCCGTAATTTCATACTCGCCTCTAGCGCTTGGCTTAATATTTTTGGCTATTTCTACCACCGAATTATCATAAAAATACAATCCAGGCACTGCGTAATTTGATTTAGGTTCCAAAGGTTTTTCTTCGATAGAAAGTGCTTTTAAGTTTTCATCAAACTCCACTACCCCGTATCTTTCTGGATCCGAAACATGGTAAGCAAAAACTACTCCACCCTCTGGTTTTGTATTAGACTGTAATAATTCATGCATATTAGCTCCAAAAAAAATATTATCGCCTAACACTAGTGCAACACTATCCGAACCAATAAATTCTTCGCCAATGACAAAAGCTTGCGCCAAACCATTTGGAATCGCTTGCTCTGCATAACTGAATTGACAGCCAATAGCCGATCCGTCGCCTAAAAGTTTTTTGAAATTGGGCAAATCATGTGGCGTCGAAATAATCAATATTTCATGAATCCCAGCCATCATCAAAGTTGATAATGGGTAGTAAATCATTGGTTTATCATAAACAGGCATCATCTGCTTACTCATGGCAAGCGTTAGTGGGTGCAAACGGGTACCAGATCCTCCGGCAAGTATTATTCCTTTCATATTTTTATATTTTTAAGAGGAGTGAGTTAATATAAAACTAAACTTCTTTCAATAATTCCATACATCGAGCTAGACTCTCTTTATAATCAGGAACAACAACTCCAAATGTGTTTTTAATTTTAGTTTTATCTAATAATGAATATTGTGGGCGCTTTGCTGGAGTTGGATATGCACTGCTAGGAATACCTGAAACCAGACAATCAAATTTCCCAATCTCTTGAATAGCCAAGGCAAATTCATGCCAGCTTATTTCTCCCTCATTCGAAAAATGATAGATTCCTGATTGCCATTTTGGATGAATTAAAATAGTAAGAATCGCTTTCGCTAAATCGGCTGCATAGGTTGGACTTCCTATTTGATCATTAACTACATTCAAACTGTCTCTTTCCTGCATCAAACGGGACATCGTTTTTACAAAATTGGCACCAAAACTAGAATACACCCATGAAGTCCGAAGAATAATAGCATTAGGATTTTCACGCATACAAGCAATTTCTCCTGCTAATTTTGTTTGACCATACACATTTATCGGTCCTGTATTTGCATCTTCTTTCAACGGAACTGAAGCAGTACCGTCAAAAACGTAATCAGTAGAAACATGAATAAATTTACTATTATTAACATGACTCCATTTGGACATAATACTCACTGATTTATGATTAAGCACATCAGATAATTCAAACTCTGATTCTGCCTTGTCTACCGCTGTATGCGCCGCACAATTAATAATAATTGCAGGATTTATTTGAGTAATTTTAACTTCTAAATTTTCTAAATCACACAAATCCAACTCATCTCTATCGGTAAAAACCCATTCGAATTGGCTGAAATATTTAGATAAAACTTTCAATTCCGAACCCAATTGCCCATTGGCACCTGTAATTAATATTTTATTATTCAAAACTCCAATCTATTTCATTAAAACTCGGTAAAATGATATCCTTATCCGAAACAATAATCTCGTCAGTACCCAATTGCCAATCAATTGCCAAAGTAGGATCATCATAACGAATTCCCCTTTCACTTTCTTTGTTATACAACTGATCAACTTTGTACATTACAGAAGCCGTTTCACTCAAAACTGAAAATCCATGGGCAAAACCATGAGGTACCATTAATTGTTTTTTATTGGCCGCACTTAATACAACACCTACATGCTGTCCGTAAGTTGGTGAATTTTTACGCAAATCTACAGCCACATCCAGTATTTCCCCCTCCAACACTCTCACTAATTTTGCTTGCGCAAAAGGATTAATCTGCAAATGCAGTCCGCGGATTACTCCTCTTTTGGAAAACGATTGATTGTCTTGGATAAATTCATAAGCAATTCCGTTTTCAAGAAACCTAGCTTTATTATACGCTTCGAAAAAATATCCTCTACTGTCCTCAAAAACAGTCGGATTTATAATTACTAAGTCTGCTATAAATGTTTTTTCAATAATCATATTGTAATTCTATTATAATTTTTTAAAAGATTGAAAGGTTTGCAATAATCCTTCTTTAGATTGTATTGGTAAAGGCTTTCCAATTGCGGATATTATCTTTTAATTACTAACCACATAATTTTCAGTTAGCTTTTGCAAACGCTCAGAATTTAAGAAAATTTAAATTTCATTTCTTTCAAACCACCCCAAAACCCCTTGTGGTTTCCAGCCAACAATCTGTCTAGCCTTAGTGTCATCAAAAGTCAAATCAGAAGTAATTTTTTTAATTTTCATAGAATCTAAAGGGGCATTATTACCCAATAAATCTCCGACTAATCCTATTCCTTTGGCCACAACCAATGGCAAGTTAAAAATCTTTTTTTTATTTTTCTGTTTTGAAATGACACTGCTCAACTCCCTAAAATCAGGATGAAAACCATCTGTCAGATTATAAATCCCTCCAAAAGCGGCAACTTTAGGGATAAATACAGCAACATCTTGTGCTAACACCATACTTTTTCTAGCTTTTCCCCCTCCGATATTAAAATAATACCCTTTATCGATTGCTTTTATCATTGCGCCTAAGTTTCCTGGAGGGTTTTCTCCTACTAGCAGTGGTAAACGCAAAATAGTACAAACCGTATTGTTCTTTTTGCACCAGTCTACCACCAAAAGTTCAGCTTCAACTTTACTTAATCCATAAGCATCTTTAGATTGTAATGCATACTCTTCGTCAATGTTAATACCGCTTTCTTGACCATAAACCGAAACTGAACTGATAAAAACAAATTGCTCCGGAATTCCAGCTTTTTCTAATCCTTTCAATAAGTTTACCGTGCCTGCAACATTCACATCATAAAACTGCCTTTTCTCATACTCTGTTTTTGGAACACTGTGTGCTTTACCAGCTGCATGAACAACTAAATCAAATTTTTCTTCAAATATTGGCACTTCATTTTCTAAAACCACCCGATAAACACCTGAAGACCTAGATAAACTAAAAATAAAATTCTCTTTAGACAATTCTTTCACTATGGTTTTCCCTAAAAAACCTGTTGCACCAGTTAATAATATTTTCATATAAAATATTAAATAAATTGAAGCAAACGCTTAAAAATTCGTACTGGCATTAAGTATAAAGGAGCTTGTAAGTCATTATTTTTCCATGCTTTAAGTATCTCTTTGTTTTGGTTAATTATATTAGTAAAGCTTTGATTAGTTGCTCCGCCCAACCTCATTTTAATTATCAATCTATTAATATATTTAGATTTAAAATGGTGTTTTTTAAACATTCGTAGCATTAATTCATAATCTGCGGCTAGCTTATATTGCAAATCAAATAATCCTACCTCTTTATACACTATACTTCTAACAAATAACGCAGGATGCGGTGGAACATTAGCATTCTCAAAAAAATTATTGTAATAACTTTTTGATTTCCAATTTCGAACTACTTTATTGGTATCATCACTTTTCACATATACCAAATCCCCGTACAATATATCTAACTCAGAATCATCATTAAATTGTTTTATCACATCTGAAATAACATTTGAATCCTGATACAAATCATCTGAATTTAATATCCCTATTACATCTCCTGTACAAGCTTTGATCCCTTTATTCATGGCATCATACAAACCATTATCTTTTTCAGAAATGAAATACCCCAGTTTTTCATTGTAATCCTTTATCAAATTGACAGTGTTATCTTTTGAGTTACCGTCTATGATAACATATTCTATATTTTTATAAGTTTGTGAAAGAACCGATTGCATCGCATCCTTAATCGTTTTCTCGTTGTTATAAACAACAGTAATTATTGATATTTTCATTATTTATATAAATCTTTATAAACTTGTAATGTTTCTTGATAGCATTTTTCCCATGAAAACTTATTAGCTTGATTGAAACCTTTTTTTACTATTTCCTCTCTATTTTTTTCAATTATGGATATAGATTCATTGAAAAGTAAAACTTCTAATCTATCAATCAAAACGCCAGCATCTCCTGCAACCTCCGGAATTGAAGAACTATTAAATGCAATAAACGGACAACCTGCCTTCATCGCTTCTAATAAAGGAATACCAAAACCCTCGCAAGAAGAAGGATAAATTAATGCGTAAGCATTATTATAAAGTTCATTTAACGTTAAATTTTCAATATTATTAAATAGTTCCCAACGCCCTGGAATTAATTGATTCAACATTGCTACTTCCTCTACCCTTAAAACTGAACCTACTATATTTAATTTAAATTTATTTGTTTGCGCGATTGCTTTAACTGCAAAATCAAAATTTTTATACTTTTCACGAGACCCTATAAATAAGAAATTATTAGAGATGGTTTTTTCTTTTATTGAAAAGAAATCGTCAGAAACGCCATTGTAAATGACATTAATTTTATAAGGATTAATCTTTGGAAAAAAAACATCAAATCTTTTTTTGTGTTTTCAGAAATCACAATAATTGCATCAGCATTTTTAATAGCTTTCCCTTTTTGATAACTATGTAATAATTTCCTCATTCCAGTATAAAACCTTTCATGGACAAAATCATGAATTGTTAGTACTTGTTTTGCATTTCTATTTGTTGTAATACGATTATAGCTCGAATGAAAAATAAAATTATCACTTACCCCATTTAATCGAATATTCATAAACCGATCTAATAATAAATTAGAAATCCCTGACTTTAGAATTCGTTCCTTACTTATTATAAGATTTTTAGAAACTATATTTTCATTTTCTCTATCAACAAAAAAGGCGTTACCATAATCACGCAAAATTCTTGAAGACAACTCAAACCAATAAGTAGAAATACCACCAGCTTTTTGTAGCGAAAAAACGATATTGTCAAGAATTATATTCATTCTTATCTTGTACAAAATTTTAAAACATTTATTAATTTAAGCACTTTCCCCATCCAAAAAAGTGACCCTAGATATGTATAAAAAAAACATTTACATATCCCGCTTATTAAAAACCCAATTAGCTAAATGGTGGAAACAATTATATCATAGTAGGCTTTCATAAATCTCTCCAATTTTATCTGTACTAAATTTTTCAACAAATCCTTCATCAACAAAAATATTTTCAGAATTAAGAATTTGTTTAATTTTAAAAACAAAATCATTATCATTATCAATAGATTCAAAAAAACAGCCCTCACAGTTTCTCAGAATTTCATTAACTCCAAGAGTAGGAGTTGAAATAACAGGTGTACCCGCAGCAATTGACTCAACTGCAACTAACGAAAAAGTTTCAGAAAGAGATGGCAATACTAAAAGATCAGAATGTTTAATATATTTCAGTGGATTACTTATTGATCCCATAAATTCTACTTTTAAACTTAAATCTAAGTCAAAAACTAATTTTTTTAGAAAATCTCGTTCCTCTCCGTCTCCAATTAATATCAATTTACAACTAATTTCTTTTAGTAAACGTGGCATAAGCTTAATTAAAGCTTCTTGATTCTTAATTTTTGATAATCGACCAACACACACTAAAATTTTATAATTTCTATCATCAATAAAACTTTTATGTAAAAAAGGCTCATTTGCCAAATCATCAAAATTTGATTCTATGACAGGATTATATATAACTTTAATTTTATTATTTGAAAGTCCAACATCATTAACTAAATGTTCTTTAACAGCATTAGAAACTGCAACTATTATATCTCCATGTCTATAAAAAAACCTTAAAAATGATTTATAAAATAAATGCAAAAAAGGCATTCTTTTTATATCAAGATCGTAAAAACTATGATGCGTTAGAATTAGTTTTACTTTTTTTCTTAAAATAAGTTTAACAACTAAAACAGACAGAATATTTATAAACTGGGGTCCACAAATAATAACATCAGGATTGTTTTTTCTAAAAAAAGAAATTGCTGGAAAAAAAGATTTAAAGAGTCTATTATTCAATGAAAAAATATTAACTCCTTTATTTAAATTAAAATCCAGTATACCAATATGTTGACACACTAAAAATGAAGTTGAATAATCATTTGTATTAAAGTGATTAGCAAGATTAACTAACACCTTCTCTACACCTCCTGAACTAAATGATGGGCAAAAAAAAAGAACAGATGACTTCATTATTAAATTTTAATTTTACTCTTTATTATATTTTTAAGAATTAAAATGGATACATTAATAACAGATTTATCAAAAAGACTTGCGCCATGCTTCCTTAATATTTGAAAAATATTTTTATAAAACTTTTCAGCTCCAGTACTTGTTTTTGTCAATTCCCATTCTCGATAAGCAGCAATAGGATTCCCCTCAACATCAATTATGCCTCCTAAATTTAGTAATTTCAACCAAAGATCTAAATCCATACAATAATGACAATTTTCATCTAAATAATTGACTTCTCTAACTTTTTCGGTAGAATAAAAAGACCCCGGTTGGAGTACTTCATATTTCTCCTTCAACAGAAAACTTCTGTCGATTATTTTTCTATCGATTAAACCTATTATATTATTTTTTTTATCAATTATATTACACTGACTGTTATAATAGATGGAATATTTAGAATCTAATTCATAAGAATTTACGATTCTCTCAACACAGTCAGGATACAATACATCATCAGAATTAATCCAAGCAACCAATTCGCCATTTGATAATCTAAACCCTTTATTAATAGCGTCAGATTGTCCTCGATCCTTTTCACAAATTATTTTAGAAATTTTATCTTTATATTTATCTAAAATTTCAGTAGTTTGATCCGTTGAACAAGCATCTAAAACTATATATTCAATATTTTTATAAGTCTGATTTATCACCGAAAGAATTGTAGCTTCTATAAACTGTCCCTGATTATATGATGGCGTAATAATTGTTACTTTTACTTTTTCCCTATCACTCATTATACGAAGTATTTAAAATTAATATATTAGAACTTTTTTTGATTGTTTGCAAATAGAAAAAAATAAACATCGGAATCAAAAAAAATCAAACTGCGAAAAATTACCACTCCCAAAAGACAGTACAATTGAAATAATCATAAACATAAAGCCTGCTGCAGCAATAGGTTCTCCTTTACTTCTAAAAAAAAAGATAACAAAAGACAGATAAAGACCAAAGTACAATACTGTTCCAAAAATTCCATAGCGTAAAAATAAATTCGACCATGAAATATCTCCCTGATCCAATTGAATAATTGCATTATTTTTATTCTCGTCTTTATGTCCAAAAATAAATACATCTCTAGGAAAATCACGCTCATGTATAAATCCAATACCAAAAATCTGATGTTTCAAATCTTTATTTATATATAAATATCGCTCTCCCATATGAAAAATTCTGTACGCAAATGTCATTTCAGTACCATTATCTATTGCATCATCTGCAACAACCGTATTAATATCATCTGATGAAGACAAAATCCTTGCACCAATAACAGGTAAAAATAAAAGACACATAATCAAAAATGATAAAACCATCTTTTTTTGATTTTTAAAAAAACCTAACATAACAGAAACTCCAATCGTAAAAACGACACCTAAAATCAGCGTTCTTGTTAATGTAAAGAATATCACCATAAAAAATAATAATATGATATATTTTTTATAAGGCACAACTAATTCTTTGTACATTAATAGTATAAACAAACAAGGAAATAAAAAGTAAGGTAAATTACTATACCTAGTCCATGTAAACCCTAAAACATCAAAATCGGTGATCCCACCACCAGTTAAAAGCCTCAAACCAGTAGGTATCTGCAAAACACATAAGATTGATTGAAATATCGTAATTTTTAATAGTAGTACAAATAACCTGTTGTAAATTGCAATATCGATCTTATTCAGCCAAAAATAAGTTAAAACAAACAAATTAACTCTAAAAATAAGAAGATATCCCGTTAAGGATGGATTGTAATATCCTAAATCAATAATAGAGGCAAAAAACAGAAAAATTAAAAATAAAACAATAAAAAAAACACTATCGATTTATAGGGAAATGATATTTTACCTGTAAACAATAACAAAATAAAAATTGCTAATGAATAAATTAGAGCATAATCCTTTCCGTAAATATTAAAGCCAAATAAAAAAATAGACTCTGGCACAAATTGAAAACCATCTGTTAATAAAAACAAAAATATAACAAGACTCTGATATTTGTTTCCCCTAATAAATAAATAAATCCCAATAAAAGTAATTAGTAAAAACATATTATATATGGGAGGATAATTCCTTGATCCTTTTCCTTGCAATTACAAAAAAGGCACGCTAAAAATTAATACAATTACAACACCAATACCTGTAATAATAAAATCACTAAAAAAAGTCACTAATTTAGAAGATAAAGTAAAAAAAAGAAAACATATTGAAGCTATATAAATTATAGGAAATATTTCTTGAATAAAATAAATATAAAATTCTCTAGAACTCTTTTGCAACTGATTAAAAACAACTTTCAACATAAGAAAATCTAACACGAGAAAAGCAATAACAGTTGAAATTGCAACTCCTATAATACCATATCCATACAACATACTTAAAAAGCAGAGAATCGTTTTTAAAACTCCAACAAAAAAATAGATAAAAGCAGTAATTTTTTGTTTATTAACAACAAATAATGCATTTGCAGAAAAAGTATTTAAAAGATAAATAAACATTCCAAACAAGGCTATCTGGGCTGAAACAATTCCTAAAGTATATTTAGGTAAAAAAAAGAAACTATTGGAGGCAGTAAAATTACTGCAACTCCTAACAAAGGAGGAAAAAGAACCGACAGTATTTTATGCGGTATTATTACATGTTTTTCAACTACATGATTCGCATTTGAAAAACCGTATTTTTCGTTTAATTGCGTAAATAATACAACACTAAAACTTGAAATCAATAAGCGCAAAGGAATAATAACCAAACTCGATAAACTATAATACCCTACTTCAGAAAAATTAAGATATTTGGCAATTATCAATCTATCAACACTATCAAATATTGTAGAAGAAATATCTTGTAGATATAAAGGAAAGGAAATAATAAGTAGCGCTTTAAAAAGTTTATTATCCCAAAATAAGTTAAAATTGAAAGGCCTATTTATGTAGTAAAAAACTGAATTTATTATAGCAATTACAACTGTAGAAACGAATAAAGATTTAATTCCACAAAAATAAACAATAGGAATCGTTAGAATTGTAAGAATACCGTTTAAAATACTTGCCTTCTTGAGTAAATTATAATTGTTTAATCCTTTAGCAAGTAAATTCCCGTAGCCACCTATAAATTGACTCACATATATCATACCAACTGTTATCATTGATAATTTAAGCAAATAATTATCAATAAAAAAAATAGAATAAAGTATTAATCCTAAAGAAATTAAAGGAGTCAAAAAAAGTTCAT
Source organism: Flavobacterium sp. 1 (assembly GCF_002797935.1). Taxonomy (NCBI): domain Bacteria; kingdom Pseudomonadati; phylum Bacteroidota; class Flavobacteriia; order Flavobacteriales; family Flavobacteriaceae; genus Flavobacterium; species Flavobacterium sp. 1. The sequence goes on along the minus strand of NZ_PGER01000001.1, from coordinate 5,095,489 downwards.
AAGTAAAAACCAAATCTGCAATTTTTTTTGCTTCTTCGTGTCTCCCTTCAGCTCTTAGCATGACAAAATCTCTTCGCATAACAAAAGGCAAACTAAATGTAAATACTATCGAATAGGATATAAAAACTTTAGCAGTCTGCCAAACACCATAATCATTAGGTCCCAAAATAAAAGCATAAAAATATCCTGCCAAAAAGAGCGCAAAAAAAGATACAGTTTCTCCTGTAAACATTTGTACAAAACTACGTTTGATTTTAATGTGTAATTTTTCTTCCAAGTTATTTTATATTGAATTACTTATTATTTTTTTGCCCACTCCAACAAAATAGCGCTCTATATATTTTTCCGTAAATAATCCAATTAAAACTGAAAAAACTAAAGTAATAAGTAGATAAATTGAATAAAGTAAATAAATGTTAATTCCTAAAAAGAAGATTTTTTTATCAATTAATACAATTATGTACCATGAAAATACAAAATGAAAAATGTATATTGAATAACTTAATTTGCCAATGAGTTCAATTAGCTTAAATCTATAATCAATAATAGATAGTAAACATCCTAAAGACATAAAAGCTATCCCAGAAAATACAGGAATTAATACAAATGAAAATAGTTCATTAAATTGCCAAATGAATATAAGTAAAATAAAACTTATAAAAAAAACACTACCGAAAAACTTTTTTTTAACATTACTATACTTTATCACTTTAAACATTGCTATACCACATAAAAAAACAGGAAATTGATTTATTATGCTGTAATAGTAAAAAGAATTATTTTCAATTTTTTCAAATTGCAAAAACTTTCCCGCAAAAATTAAAACGAAAACATGAATTAATGTATATAGTACAATAAGGTAAATAATTTTTCTAAACGAAAAATTTTTAACAAATGAATATAAAAAAGGGAAAAGAAAATAAAACAAGACCTCAGTTGCAATTGACCATCCTCCCGGTACTATTGAGTTATTATACTTAGGCAAAAATGCATGAATTAACAATAAATTACTTGAAATTCCTTTAAAATCATACAATTCCAAAAAATTTGCTTTTTTTAACAAATATAAAACACAGTTGATACCAAAATACATACCAATACCGATATAATACATGGGCGCAATTCTAAAATACCTTCTAATATAGAATTTTTTTAAATTCTCAGTATTCAAATCAACATTTGACATAGAAATACACAAAGTGTAAGCAGATGCAACAAAAAATAATTGTACACCTAATTGACCATACCTAGCAAAGGTATATAACTCACTTCCTAATTGGTAAAACTGAGATGTGTGAACAGAAAGAACTAAAAAAATAGCGATCCCCCTCAATGTATCAACATAACCAAATCTATTATTTACCTCAGCCATAATATAATTTATATAACTAATAATATTTCAATAAAAAACTATAACCTTTTTTTTAATTCAATTTCTAAAGCGTTCACAAACTCAACTATTTTTTCATTATAATTTCCTTCATTAATAAAATACAAATCCACAGGATAAGTATTCTTTTTAACTCTCCAAAGAAAATCATAAACTTTTTCATTTATAACTTCATGTCTTTCAATCTTATCAAAAACTTCTTCTAATTCATATAAAGAATCTATATCAATTGTCAAACCTTGCTTTCTAAAAAATGACCTTCCAAAAGTAACTACAGGTTTTTTATACATTAACCCTTCATAACCAACGCTTGAATTTATAACAAATATACCTTTAGCTTTAGGGACTATGTCGTGAGAATTAGAATATGCAGGCAATAAAATCACATTAGAGAGTTTTGCTAATTTATTCAAATCACTTATAGAATAATACCCCCTCCCCATCGGATGTTCTTTTACTATCAATCGAGATGAGTACGGCAAATAATTAGAAATTGTTTGCACCAAAGAAACCTGATCATAAAAAGGCAATCCTCTTTGGGTTAGCTGCGAATCAAAAGGAACGTGTAAAGGAAAATAATAATAATCTATTCCATCATCAAACGAAAATTTAGTATTATATTTTAAGTAGGCATATTGTCTTCTTAACAATCGTTTAAAATACCTCGTAAAAGCATGTCCAAATGTTCTCCTAGGATCATAATCGCTATTAGTTATCTTATTCCCAATTTTTTTTAATGCAGAAATTATATACCCAAACTTAAATTTCACATCCTCTCTTTTAGGATCACCCCATAAATTTGTCTTTTTTTGAGTATAAGATTCTACATATTTTTCCAACCAAACCTTCTCATCTTCAGTAATTGGTTGATTGTTCTCAAATGGTGTCTCAAAATAACGTTTCTCATCATCATGAAAATGAGTCCTTGTATCCAGATTAGAAATTCCCCAATAAATAAATTTACCCCCATTTAATCTTCCAAGAACTCTAAAAATATTGTGATCTATTTCATCTCCTTCATACGTAACATAAAACCTAGCTTTTTTAATATTTTTTAATTTCAATACAGAATGTACATATCTTGCAAAATATTGAATACAATCTTTCTCTTCTATGTCATAAAACTTTTGTTCACTATTGTATAAACTCTTGGGATTAAGCCCTAATTCAGTAAGTGAATTCATCACAAAATCAAGATCTATTTCTCCTTCGTATTTATCCAAAAAAACATACGAACTTATTCCATTTTTATCAAAATATTGTTTTATATCAGGAACATCCGTATAAAATACTACCGTCAAACCTCTATCTTCTAATTGCTTTTTAATCTTCACATAAAAATCTCCTAACCACTGCCCTCCGTTACCTATATGCAAACAAACATCATATATTTCCATACTACTGCCCAATTATATCTAATAAAAATCTTTCCCCTTTTTCTATATCTTTTTCAATCTTTTTTCCCAAAATACTGTTTAAATACTTCGGATGCAACCCAAACCCCGGTCTAATAGAACGTACATTTTTCTCAGTAATCACATCACCTGCTTTCATATCTTCAACTACATAAAGAGAACGAGAAAAATCCTTCCCTTTGGCTTGTTTCTCGGTAAGGGTATAATCAACTTTACCAATAGCACTTTCCGCTTCACGAACCGCTTTAACCATCGCCGTAAATTCTTTCTCATTCATGGAGAAAGAAGCATCTGGCCCACCTATGGAGCGATCCAAAATGAAATGCTTCTCGATGATTTTAGCTCCAAAACAAGTCGCAACTACAGGAACAGTTGCTCCCATAGTGTGATCCGAAAGACCGCTGATAACATTATAACGTTCGGCCAAATCTTTAACCATACACATATTGGCTTCTTCTATCGGCGCAGGATAACTAGAAGTACATTTTAACAAGGCAATATCAGTATTACCCATTCTTCTGCAAGCGTCTAAAGCCAATTCAATATCTGCTTCCTCTGCAATGCCTGTAGATAAAATGATTGGCTTCCCTTTAGAAGCCACATACTCAATTAAAGGAATATCCGTAATCTCAAAAGAAGCTATCTTATAAGCCGGGACATTTAGAGTTTCCAAGAAATCAACCGCTGTTTTATCAAATGGAGAAGAGAAACAAATCAATCCTTCTTCTTCTGCCACTTTAAATATTTCTTGATGCCATTCCCAAGGCGTATAGGCTTCTTGGTATAATTTATAAAGATTTTTACCTTCCCAAATGGTTCCTTTTATCAAGAAATCTTCTTTATCACAATCAATTGTTATAGTATCGGCTGTATATGTTTGCAGTTTAATGCAATCTGCCCCTGCACGTTTTGCCGCGCGAATAGTTTCTATCGCAGTGTCTATACTACCATTATGGTTTGCTGAAAGCTCAGCAATGATAAAAACCTTGCTTTCTTTGTTTATTTCAAAAGTACCTATTAGCATTTTTAACCTTTTTTTGTAAAATGAAAACTACTACAGTTTTCATAATTTATTATATTTTTAAACTCAAATCCTGCTTTCTCAAAAGCTTGCTTCGAACTTATATTTTGCTCCTTTATATAGGCATTTATTAAATAGCCTATGTTGTTTTCTAAAAAAAAATCGGAGGCCAAAAGTAGCATTTCCTTTGCTAAACCCTTTCCTCTATGTTCCGCTTCTATAGAAATTCCAATCAGAGCCTGATTTTCATTTTCTTTTTGAATACGAATTTGCCCAATATTTAACTTTTCCTCATTTTGAAAAAGTAACAACATACAGGAGTCGTCTTCTACTTTACTTTCGAACCATTTTTTATGACTTTCAAAATCAATTGTATTGGTGTTATAGGATTGCTCTCTAACGCTCGAATCATTTGCCCAATCAAAATAGACTTTAGTATCGGCTAAAGTCGCTTTTCGAAAAGTTAACATCTATTATTTATTTTAGAATGAATCACTACATCTATAAATTTACCGTCAAAAAGACAATGTTCTTTCAATCGGGTTTCTTCAATAAAATTGGCATCTTGCAACGCAAAATACAAATGTGGTCTTAAGTCAAAAGCGTAAGTAAATATTTTATGTAATTTTAAATCCTCAAAAGCTACTTTTTCGATAAGCGATAAATATTTAGTCCAATTGGCATGAAAATTATCCTTTTCTAATGCTGTATCCATTATAAATGAAATCTCAGCATTTTTATCAATCCAGTTAATATGTACCAAACCGCCATAACCTATACAAACATCTTTTTCTAAGTAAGAAAACAAAATTTGGTTGGGTTGTTCTTGATTAAAGAGTTTATCAACAATAATATTAAAATAATTTTCTTGGTCTTCAACCGTAAGCAGTTTATTTTGTCGTAAATGATAAATTTGTTCATTACGCCATTTCAAAATATCCAAACGATCTTCGTAACGGAGCGGAACAATTTTAAAATTATCAAATTCAATTACCTGGTTTGACAAACACTTATATGATTTCATTCGAAAACAATTTATATTTTAATTCTGCTAAAACCCAGTCATTTTCTGTGTCAATGTCGTGGGCGTGAAGCTCGTCAATTTCAATGGCAAAAGTGTCTTGTGTTCGTAAACTTTTATTTACCTTTAATTTCTTGACATCAAAAGTATAAAACATACCTGCATCGTGAAATGCTTTGTCTAAATCCTGCGTCCTTGCATTGGAATTAGAATCGTCAAAAGTGGCTATTTTCCCAATATCCGAAAGCTTTAAAGCTCTTTGAATTGGATGTGAATAAGCTAGAATTGGGAATACACAATCACAATTTTCTTTAATTAACATCTCAAAAGAATCATGTAACACTTTTGCATTTACAAAAGGAGCACAGGCATAAATGCAAGTTGCAAAATCAAATTGCAAATCCATATCCTTATACCAATCTAAAACTTCAATTAATACATCGACTGTAGTGGCAAAGTCATTACTATTATCAGCACTACGAATAAACGGAACTTTCGCTCCATATTCTCTAGCGACCTCCGCAATTTCTTCACTATCCGTCGAAACCATTACCTCGTCATACAAACCACTTTTTAGGGCAACTTCAATGGCATAAGCGATAATAGGTTTTCCAAAAAAATATTTTATATTCTTGTGAGGAATACGTTTGCTTCCACCACGGGCAGGAATAATAGCAATTTTCTTCAATTTTTATACTTTTATATTCGAACCGGAACATTAATACTTTTCAATTCATTTTTTATATCCAGAGGAGTAAACTGAGTAAAATGAAAAATACTTGCAGAACCTACCGCTTGCACTTTTGTTTGAGAGAACAACGCATTGTAATGTTCCATCGACCCACCACCACCAGCAGCAATAATCGGAATATTGGTCAATTCTGTAACGCGATTGATTAAATCAATGTCAAAACCATCCATCATACCATCATTATCAACGCTCGTAACAACGAATTCCCCCACTTTACAAGAAATCATTAAGCTTACAAAATCTTCAAGAGAAATCTCAACATCTAACTTATTAAAAATCTTGTATCCATCAGGAGTAGCATAAGCATCAATAGAAATAGAAATGCATTGACTTCCAAAAAAAGCAACAGCTTCCTCTATGAATTTTTTATCCAATAAAGCCTTAGTTTTTATTATAACTTTATCTGCACCAATTTTCAGCAAATTGTTTATATCCGCAATTGTTTCAATACCGCCACCAATAGCCACAGGCATATAACATTCTTTTATTACATCGGCAACGAGTTTTAAATTGATTTTTCGCTTTTGCGAACTTGCAAAAATATCTACAAAAACTAATTCATCGACACCACGGCTATTATAAACTCTAGCCGACTGAACAGGATTACCAACCATTCTGGGATTAGAAAATTTTTTAGTTTTAACTAATCCAAAACCATTAAAGGTTAAAATAGGTATTATTCGTACTTTAAGCATTTATTTCGAAAAAAGTTTTTAAAAGTGATAATCCTGCATTTTGACTTTTCTCAGGATGAAATTGTGTAGCAAAAATATTATCTTTCTGAATACTGGCAACCACATCAAAACCATAATTTACAGTTGTAGCAATATCTTCCTTGTTTTCGGGAACAACATGATAACTATGAATAAAGTAAAAATCATCTGTTTGGCAATCTTTATAATAAGTGTCATTCAAAACCTGAATATTATTCCAACCCATGTGAGGAATATTCAAATCTTGCAATTCAAATTTAACGACGCTTCCTTTTACCCAACCTAGACCTTTACATTCAAAAGGCTCCATACCTTTTTCCATAATCAGCTGCATTCCTAGACAGATTCCTATGAAATTTTTCTTTTTCACAACAACCTCATTGGTAAGCAATTCAACTAAGCCTCTATCGTTCAGATTTTTCATTCCTTGAGCAAAAGAACCAACGCCAGGTAATAAAATAGTCTTAGCCTCTTTAATTACCTTATGGTCATCAGTAATGACACTCTCAATTTTCAAAAAATTCAAAGCCTTTTGAACAGAAGCTACATTACCCATTCCATAATCAATTATTGCTACCATTATTTATTCAAAATCAAAGTTTCTTACCAAATTTCCTTGGTTATCCTTAATGAAATTACCGCTTTCGTCTTGAGCAAATAAAACAGGATTTGTGAAAGAGTCTAAAATCATATCTATTTCCTCTTTGGTCATACCTGAGTATTTCACAAATTCATTAACACCATAATGAGGATACTTCCCATCATATTGTTTAACTAGTTTCAAGCCCTCTTCTCTTGTCAATCTGTTATTTCTAACATCAATGCATGCATGATCTGTTGCACGGCCAAAACCATATTTAACATATTTTAAATAATCATGTAAACCGTGCATTTTTTCGTCCAGATTCTCATAATTAGTATATGTTCCTTCAACAGGTCCATCTTCTTTTACAGCGAAACCGTGTCTTTTCACAATTTCAAGTTGCTTTTGAGCATCCCAAAAGAAATAGTGTCCTAAAAACAATCCTACCACGCCTACTCTATCAATATCTTCATCCGAAGGATAGAAATAAGGAGTTAAATCTTTTTCTGTAAGACCATCTACGCCTACCATATCTTGGATTCTATTCCCTAACAAACCTCCAAACTCTTCCAACCATTTTCTGTTTAGATGTTTGTTTTCTATAGATTCAACTGGACCACCATACTCTTGTTGTGGATTTTCTCCCCAAATAACTAACGGAATATTAAATTTAACAGCTATATGTATTGGAATCGTAAAAATACCTAAATGATTTGGCCACATCTCGTCACCCACTCTTTTAAATCCTTCAACAACCATACTTTTATAAGCTTTGTAATTCTTTTTGAAATAAATTACATCAATACCCATCTTAGAAATATTGTCAATATTCGCTTGACCTACTTCCGTCAGATTTGTTGTTTCGAAACAAACGCACAAAGGATTTAAACCGCAAACCTCTTTCATAAAATAGGCTTGATACGTGCTGTCTTTACCTCCACTTACTGGTATTAAACAATCATAACCAATTTCATTAGGTCCTTTTTTATATTTATCAATAATCGTATTAAAATCAATTTCTCTTTGCTTCCAATCAATTGAATTATCTTTTTGGTCAGCTGCAACACAAGCGGAACAAACACCCGCTTCATTAAAAAATAAATCAGGTTTTGTTTCAGGAAACAAACATTTAGAACAATAATGAATTTTCATAACTTATTTTTTATAATATTCTTCAATTTTATCAATAACAAACTTTTGCTCTTCAACGGTCAGAGTTGGATACATCGGCAAGCTCAAACAATTTCTATAGTAGGTTTCTGCATTAGGCATATCACCTTCTTTCCACCCAAATTGCTTATAATATGGCATCAAATGACAAGGTATATAATGTATCTGAGCGAAAATTTTATTTCCTCTTAAATAATTATACAAACCTAAACGATCATCAACTTCAATAACATAAAGATGATAGGCATGCCCTTCAACAATACCTGATTGCCCTTTTATAAAAGACTTTCCTTTAAAAGTTTTTTCATAAGTAGTTGCAATCTTTCTTCTTTTTTCAATACCCTCAGCTGCTCTTTGCAATTGACTTAAACCCAAAGCAGCTTGAAAATCTGTTAGTCTATAATTAAATCCGAGAGTTTGCATTTCCATATACCAAGCAGGATAAATAGTGCTTTCTGTAGCTATTGCATTTGCAAAATCTACTGAATTGGTGTAATCATCTTCATTTTTAGTAATTCCGTGCGTACGCAAAGCTAAAAGTTTTTTGTACAAGATTTCATCATTAGTAGTTATCATTCCTCCTTCTCCACAAGCAATGTGCTTTACAGGATGAAAAGAAAAAATGGCTAAATCAGCAAAATTAGAATTACCGCAATTTTGAGCTTCTTCAGTAGAATCCGAAAAAAAACCACCTGGAGCATGACAAGCATCTTCAATAATCCACAAACCATACTGGTCTGCTAATTTTCGATAGGCTTCTAAATCCACCGCTCTTCCAGCAAAATCAACAGGAATAATTCCTTTATAAGTCCCTTTTGGAGAGGCTTCTAATAAAACTCTCACTTTATTAATATCCAAAAGATAACTGTCTGGATCAATATCAGCAAAAACAACTTCTCCTCCACAATAACGAACACAATTAGCAGAAGCAGCAAAGGTGATGGGTGTAGTAATCACTTTATCTCCTTCTTTTACATCTAATGCCAATGCACATAAATGCAATGCGGCTGTACCGTTGGAAACCGCAACTGCAAAAGTACTTCCAACATATTCTGCAAAAGCTTTTTCGAATTCCAAAATTTTTGGACCTTGCGTTAAATAATCGGATTGTATTGCTGCTATAACAACATTAATATCCTCTTGTGTAATATTTTGACGACCGTAAGGTATAACTTTATCAATCATTTACTAAATATTTGAATCTACGTGTTCTTTAATTAATGCTCTCAATCCAATAACGGATTCCCATTCAGTATTAGTTCCCGAATTATAATTAAATCCTTCAGGCACTTTTACGGCACCAAAACTAGAAATAAAATCTTCTAAATTAAAATGAGGTACAGATGGCAATATTGTAAAATACTTTCCTAAATCATATGTATTATAGGAATCTGAAGACGTAATCATTTCTTCATGAATTTTTTCACCTGGTCTAATTCCAATAATATCTAACGCACATTCAGGAGCAATCGCTTCGGCAACATCAGTGATTTTATAAGAAGGTATTTTTGGTATGAATATTTCACCGCCCCAAGCGTGTTCTATAGCATGCATTACCATATCAACACCACCTTGCAGTGAAATATTAAAACGAGTCATTGTAGTGTCGGTAATTGGCAACTTCCCTTCTGCTCTCTTTTTCATAAAGAATGGAATAACAGAACCATTAGATCCCATCACATTACCGTATCGTACCACAGAGAATTTAATTGGATTAGCTCCCTTGATATTGTTTGCAGCTACAAACAATTTATCAGATGTTAATTTTGTAGCACCATACAAATTGATTGGCGCACAGGCTTTATCTGTTGATAGTGCAACTACATTACAAACGCTAGTTTGCAAAGCAGCATGAATTACATTTTGAGCCCCTCCTATATTTGTTTTTATACACTCGTCTGGATTATATTCGGCCAAATGTACATGTTTCATTGCGGCAGCATGAATCACAACATCCACACCTTGAAAAGCTCTCACCAATCGCTGTTCATCTCTAACATCTCCCAAAAGGAAACGAATTTGAGGAAATTTACTTTCAGGAAATTCCTGAGCCATTTGAAACTGCTTTTGCTCATCCCTTGACAGAATAATTAGTTTTTTAATTTTAGGGTAATTTTTAAAAATATGAGAAGTTAGTGCTTTTCCTAAAGAACCTGTTCCTCCAGTTATTAAAATTGTTTTCTTTTCAAGAATCATATTATATATATTTTTGTGAAAAATTTTTACTTATTTTACTATTAAGTATTGAAAAAAAACTTCCATAGGACAAAACTACAAAGATGTCATTTGCTTCAACAATCGCCTAACAATCAACCCGAATACCATCAAAAAACCTACCAAAAACCCTCCCATCACCAAACCTTTGGCTTTCCCAAAACGTTCTTTAGGTAAGGGCAAAATTGGTCGATCAATTACTTGTATCAAAGGCGTTTCTTTGCGGAGCGTTACTTTAGCCAGTTCGGTTTGCTTCACTAATTCAGTAAGTATAGCAGTATTCGCTTGCACATCAACCTGTCTGCGGGCGGATGGGGCGCGACGTACATTGAGTGCGGGATTCAGCATAAAGGTATTGTCATTGGCAACCGCAACTCCAGTAATAGCTCCGTTCAATTCAGCACGAATAGAATCGGTTTGGCGCTCCAAAATTTCCATATTCATGCGGGCTTTTTTGCTTTTGGTATCAACATAAAAACGTCCAACTTGCCTAGCTAATGCTTCACAAAAATAAAGAGAAAACAATTCATTAGTCGAAGCTACATCCATTGAAATAATTGAAATCTTCTTATCCTTTTGAGCCACTGACAATGAAGTCTGAGACAAATTTTGATAAATAACTCCCAAAATACTGTCGTGGACTCTGGTGAAATACTTACGTTTAGTATCAGGTAAAAATTGTATTTTGCTATATTTAGGATTGTCGTTCCAGCTCTCTCTCCATTTATTTAGCTGAATATACATTTCGGCCAAAGAAATTACTTTTCCATTTACCGTAACTGGAGTCAATAAAGTCTGCTCTACCATGGTGCGTGATTTGAACAATTCAGTCAAATTAGAGCCTGAAAATATACTGCCTCCTCCTCCGCCAAGGTCAATTCCAAATGAACTAGCTAAACCTAAAGCACCTCCTAATCCACCACCAGACGATTTTTCATCTTCTAATGCAAAAGTCAAAGTAGCAGTATAAATCGGTTTCTTAATAAAAGAATATGTCAATCCCAAAGCTGCACCCACAATTCCTGCCAATACAATAATTTTCCATTTAGACAGTAAATAAACATACCATTCTTTGACTTTTTGTAGTAACTCTTTTAAAGAAATTTCATCATTGGGTATTGGTTTTTCCATATTTTCGTTATCGCTTTCAGAAATAATAGGTCTAATGATAGCCTAATTCTGAAAATTTTTGTTTTTAAACGTTAAACTGATTTAAACTCTTAAACAATTTTAAACCCAAAAAGATTAAGGCTTCAAAGCCGTTACCAAAAGCACCCCCATACTCACCAAAACACTGGCAATACTCACCCATTCTCCAGCACTCATTTTTTTCGCTTCTGGTTTTTCTGGCACTACAATTTGTGAACCCGGAAGCACTTTTGGGCTAGTTCTAAAGAAAAGCAAAACTGAACGTGATACTGCGGCTTGACCATTTGGATAAATAATATATGCTTTTTTTCTCCAGCCTTTGGCATCTATCCCTCCGACAGCATCCAAATAATAATTGAAACCCCTTCCTTTCTTGTAGGCTATCTCAGATGTTAAAAGCACATTTCCAGCCACTTTCACCGTTTCATTGTAAGCAGAAACCACAATTTCATCTCCAGGCAATAAAGTCACATTGGAACTCCCTTTCTGATTTTTGGTTACTTTACTCCAATTTACTGGAATCGTTGCGAACTTTAGATCTTCTTTTAGTTTCTTTTCTAAATTCTTTTGAATACTGTCTTTTTTACCCAAATTAAGGCTAACATTTTCAATTTCTTCTATTTGGATCTTCTTTATTGGTCTTTTAATTTTCACTCCATTTAAACTGGCCGTGGATGTTAATCCTCCTGCTCTTTGTATAACATCATAGATTTTTTCTTTCTTACCCACCAAAACATATTTTCCCGGATAAGCAACCGAACCTGTTATTGTCACCATTTCTGGTTTGTTTGTTACAGCCATTCTTCTAATATTGACAACGTCAAAAGGCTTTAATTCAAAATTAGTGGATTGCTCATTCGATTCGGGAGTGATTTCAATATTAAACAATTCTACCTTGTTTGGATTCGTTTCATCAATTTCTTCAGTGCGGATCATTCGGGCAATCTCTACACGTTTTGAAGCAGATCCGGTTAAGCCTCCTGCTGCAACAATCAAATCGTTAAGGGTTAAATTATCCTGATAATCATATACCTCTGGATTTTTAACTTCTCCATCAATTGTTACTTTATACTCTTCCTTAAAATCTAAAATTGAATAAACAGTTATTACATCTTCTTTTTTCAATAGAATATCTGCATTTAAATCACCAGCCATTGCTTTTGATAAATCAACATTAACATTTTCATAAGTCAAATCTGCTTTCAAACGAACTATTCGTGCTCTTTTAAGATAAGCATCTTCCTTTAATCCTTCGGCTTGGCGAATCAAATCTGAAATACGCATTCCCTGATAAAAAGAATAAGTATCAGGTCTAAACACAGCTCCATTTATAATGATTCGATTTTCAAAACGATTTAAAATTTTAGAAATCCGATAAACATCTCCATTTAACGGCTGATAACTTCCATATTGCGAAGCTTGTATGTCGGCTACTTTAAATTCCTTTCCTGTTTTTTGTAAAACATTTACTGATGCTGTATAGGCAAATTCATTGAACCCAGAGGCAAAAGCTAATAAATTTGAGAAATTCTCACCTGTTTTCATTTCAAAAATACCGGGGCGCTTTACTTCTCCCTCTACTGTAACCCTATTGGTATAAGCTGGAATACGGATAACATCATTATCTTTTAATCCCACATTATCGGATTGATTTCCATTCACCAAAAAACGATAAATATCAATATTCTTATATACTGTATTATTTCTAATTAACTCAATGTTTCTGTAGCTTCCATTTTTTCCAGGTCCTCCTCCTAAAAACAAAGCATTATACACCGTTGCTAAAGAAGAAACAGAATAATTTCCTGGTTGCTTACTTCCAATAATAGTAATCTTTATGGTGCGTATGCGACTTAAGCTAACTGTAACCTGCGATTGTCCAGAGCGTACTGTACTATAAATTCTAGAAATGGCTCCTTTTATTTTTTGAGTTGCAGCTTCAATAGTCATTCCTGAAACTGAAATTTGCCCAACATATTGAATATTCACTTTTCCTTCTACAGTTACAGATACATTATCATTAAACTCCTGCACTCCATTAACACCCACTTGTAATTCATCTCCCGGCCCCAAAACATAATTAACAGGTGTAGCTAATTTTAAATTGGGCTGAAAATTCAAGGTAGGATTATCAAATAATTCTGATCCAAAAACCAGAGAATTTAAACTGTCCTTTACTTTCTTGTTTTCAATTTTTTCTTGTTTACGTTGGGTATCTTCACTATCATCTTCCGCATCTTGTGAATCTGTATCTTTTAATTTCTTTTTATTCGTTTTTTTATCCACCTCAGCTTTGGGAGCTTCTAGAAGAGACAAACGTTTTTTTAATTTAGCAAATTCTGTGGCACTCATCCCTTTAGATAAAGCCATAGACTCCGCTTGATCAATTGTTACGTTATTGCTTTGCAACTGCGTTTTTATTTTAACGATATCTCCATCCGATAAATAATCTACTTTTACTGTGCTTAAATCATTTCCTTTTAAAATATCTTGGGCTAAAATAGAGCTAGTCTGAAAAAGAGCTATAATAAGTATAATTACTGTAAGTATTTTTTTCATTTCTAATATTAATTTATTTTTTTGGGCTATGAAATTACTAAATTTAATTTCCTATATATAGTACTTGAACTCTTAGTTATTTTACAACACATCTAGTTGATATTTTAACAAATGTTTAAAATATTTATTTTTATTTTATTTATCTAACAGAAAAATCAGCACGGCTTCGCCCTTATGAGTCCCATTTTTCACTCACATTTATATTTTTCTAAGAATTCGCAAATTTATATTAAAAAAAAGATTTATACGCTCTTTTAGATTGTTCTTTTGAGGCTCAAATCTTATTAATAATAAATTAATCATTATTATTTTACAATCCCTTTTAAATAAATAACTTAAGTCAACAAAAAGATTAAACTATTTTTTTTTAACTTTAAGAATACATCCCAAAGATTCTAAAATAAGTATATAATGATTCTGTTTTATCTCTTTTACAATTGCCGATTGTGCCAAAAACGGACCCGACTCTAATATAATCTTATCACCTTGCTGCCATTTATCAACCACTACCTCAAAGACATTTGGTTCATTCAGCCAATCTTGAATAATTTTAATTTCTTTTTCTTTTACAATAGCAGGTTTTCCCAACCAAAACAAATATCGGATAGCGCCAGGCACTTCAAAAATAACATTGCGCTGTTTCTCTTCAATTTGTACAAAAATATAGGAATTAAACATTGGTACTTGTATCTTTTTTTTACGGTCTGACCATTGACTCAATTTAGTCATCAATGGACAATAGGCAATAATACCTATTTCATTCAACCGTTCCGCAACTTTCTTTTCCCATTTGGGCTTGGTATAAACTACGTACCAGTTCATTCTTTTTTAATTTTAATACAAGTAAATCTAAAATCTAAATTTTACTAAGAATATTGTTTTTCATAATAGGAAGCATAAGCTCCAGAAGTTACATTATTCAGCCAGTCTTGATTATCCAAATACCAATCAATAGTATGTTCTAAACCTTGTTCAAACGTTACAGACGGCTTCCATCCTAACTGAGTGTTTATTTTTGAAGCATCGATAGCATAACGTAAATCATGTCCTGGCCTGTCTTTCACATACGTAATTAATTGAGCAGACTCTCCATTTACTCTTCCTAATTTTTGATCCATGATTTCACATAAAACCTTAACTAAATCAATATTCTTCCATTCGTTAAAACCACCAATATTGTAGGTTTCATGATTTTTCCCATCGTGGAATACTAAGTCGATGGCAACAGCATGATCTTTTACAAACAGCCAATCTCTTGTATAATTCCCATCTCCATAAACGGGTAATGGCTTGTTATTGATAATATTATTAATAAACAGTGGAATCAATTTTTCCGGAAAATGGAAAGGACCATAATTATTAGAACAATTTGTAATTACGTAAGGCAAGCCATAGGTTTCACCGTAGGCACGAACAAAATGATCTGAACTTGCTTTGGACGCCGAATAAGGTGAATTAGGATCGTATGGAGTAGTTTCTGTAAACAAACCTTCAGCTCCAAGTGAACCATAAACTTCATCGGTACTTACATGGTAAAAACGTTTTCCATCAAAATTTCCTAACCATATTTTTTTGGCAGCATTTAACAAATTCATAGTACCAATCACATTGGTTCTCACAAAAGCCAAAGGATCTTCAATAGAACGGTCAACATGAGACTCAGCAGCCAAATGAATCACTCCATCAAACAATTGTTCTTGAAACAAATTATCAATAAAATTTTCATCGGTAATATCTCCTTTTACGAAAGTATAATTAGGTTCGTTTTCTATATCCTTGATGTTTTCTAAATTTCCAGCATAGGTCAAAGCATCCAAATTAAAAATTTGGTAATTTGGATAATTATTCACAAATCGTCTTACAACATGTGAACCAATAAAACCAGCTCCTCCTGTAATAAGTATTTTTTTCATAATTTAATGCTTTTTAAATTTTAACTTAAACTTTGTATTTAAAGCTTCTTCTATTTAGTTTTATAAATCTAATCTATCACAATCTACCATCTACCTTATCAACCAGAATCCCCTTAACATCATAAAGCACACTATTCTCTTTTCTTAGTAAATTGATGTTTAAATTTAAAAACTCTTCATGGGCAACACCCAAAACTACAGCATCAAAAACCGCATCAGGCTTTTCATTTATGGTTTTTAGCCCATATTCATGATTCACTTCAGCTGGATTAGCCCATGGATCAAAAATAGTAATCTGAATTCCATAATCTTCCAATGCTTTTATTACATCCACAATTTTAGTATTACGAACATCTGGACAATTTTCTTTAAAGGTAATGCCTAACATCAATAAACTAGCACCATTGATCGAAATCCCACTTTTAATCATAAGCTTCACTACCTGAGAAGCAACATATTCGCCCATACTGTCATTTAAACGGCGACCTGCTAATATAATTTCAGGATGATACCCTTTTTCTTGGGCTTTTTGTGCTAAATAGTATGGATCTACCCCTATGCAATGCCCGCCTACTAAACCAGGCTTAAAAGGTAAAAAATTCCATTTGGTACCCGCTGCTTTAAGTACAGCTGTTGTGTCGATATCCAAAAGGTTGAAAATTTTTGCTAATTCATTGACAAAAGCGATATTAATATCCCGCTGTGAATTCTCGATTACCTTAGCCGCTTCTGCTACTTTTATCGAAGGAGCAAGATGCGTTCCGGCAATAATTACGGATTGATACAAATTGTCTACTTTTTGCCCAATTTCTGGTGTAGAACCTGAAGTAATTTTTAATATTTTATCAACGGTATGCTCTTTATCCCCTGGATTAATCCGTTCAGGAGAATATCCTGCAAAAAAATCTACATTAAATTGTAATCCCGAAACTTTTTCTAAGACTGGTACACATTCCTCTTCTGTAACTCCCGGATAAACTGTAGACTCATAAATAACAATATCTCCTTTTTTTAAAACAGAACCAACTGTTTCACTAGACTTGTATAAAGGAGTCAAATCAGGCCGATTATTTTTATCAACAGGTGTTGGAACTGTAACAATAAAATAATTACAGTCTGCAATATCTTTTACTTCTGAAGAACAAAATAGTCCGATTTTATGACTTCCATTTTGAACTAATACGCTTTGCAAAGTTTCACTATCAACCTCTAGAGTACTATCTATTCCCGATTGCAATGCTTTAACTCTTGACAGATTAATATCAAAACCTACAACTGGAAATTGGGTAGCAAACAATCTAGCTAAAGGCAAACCAACATAACCCAAACCTATTACTGCAATTTTTATGTCTTTATTCAACTTCTTGTATATTGTTGGCTTTTAAATTCCAATTATAAAATAGATTAAAAGAATAACATTTTAACAATTAAAATACTATTTTCCTCTAAATAGAGGAGACAAAGATACTAAAAATAAGCAACCAATTTTGCCAAAAAAAACACCATTAAAGCCAAAAAAAAAGATTTTTACTTACTAAAAGCTTAAGAACCTAATAGTCAGTAAAAATCTTTTTTTTTAAAATCATTAATAAAAGTAAAAAATAACTAGTTTTAGTGAATAGCCTTAGGGTAAGAAAAATATTATTTAAAGCCTCTTTTTACCAAAAACAATAAAGTTATGAGCCTATAGCCTGATATATAAAACCAATTTTTTCTAATGCCCCTTTATCTAATATATTTCTACCATCAAAAACAAAAGCAGGCTTTTGCATACTGTCATATATTTTTTGCCAATCGTAGCCTATAAATTCATCCCACTCTGTGAGTACTGCAATGGCATGAGCATCTTTACAAGACCGATATGGATCATCAAAAGTAATAATGCTATTACTATTTTCTTCCGAACTTCTAGTTCCTAAATAATTTAAATCCGCTAATATTTTCTTTCTCGGAACCTTAGGATCATAAACCACAATTTTTGCTTGCTCATTAATCAAATCATCAGCTACATATATCGCTGCAGATTCCCTAGTATCATTGGTGTCTTTCTTAAATGCCCAACCCAAAAAAGTAATTCTTTTATCTGCAACTGTGTTATAAAGTGTTTGCACAATATTATTTGAAAAACGACGCTTTTGATGGTCATTTATAATGATTACCTGTTCCCAATAATCGGCCACTTCATTTAATCCGTATGATTTTGCAATATAAACCAAATTCAAAATATCTTTCTGAAAACAAGAACCGCCAAATCCTACCGAAGCTTTAAGAAATTTTGACCCGATTCTGCTGTCCATTCCAATTGCTCTAGCTACTTCATTAACATCGGCACCCGTTTTTTCACATAACTCCGACATCGCATTGATAGACGATATTCTTTGTGCCAAAAAAGCATTTGCGGTTAATTTTGACAGCTCTGATGACCAGACATTTGTCGTCAATATTTTCTCTGGACTAACCCAATTAGAATACACATCAACCAAAGATCGAATTGCTTCTTCTCCTTCAGCTGAAGTATCCCCTCCAATTAATATTCTGTCTGGATTCAACAAATCCTCAACAGCAGTTCCCTCTGCTAAAAACTCAGGATTTGAAAGTATTTGAAACTGAACTCCATTTCCTGTTGTATCGAGAATACTCTTAATAGCTTCAGCAGTGCGAACGGGCAAAGTTGATTTTTCAACAACAATCTTATTGTCTTTAGCTACTTTTGCAATTTGCCTTGCACACAATTCAATATATTTCAAATCAGCCGCCATTCCTTTTCCTTTACCATACGTTTTAGTAGGCGTATTCACAGATATAAAAATGATTTGAGCTTCATTTATTGCCTTGTCAACTTCCGTTGAAAAAAACAAATTTCTTCCTCTGGCTTCAGCAACAATAGCATCCAAACCAGGCTCATAAATTGGAATATTGTCCGTATTTTCATCATTCCATGCAGCAATTCTATCTGAATTCAAATCTACAACTGTTACTTGAATGTGAGGGCATTTTTGCGCAATAACAGCCATAGTCGGACCACCAACATATCCAGCCCCAATACAGCAAATTTTTGTAATTTTCATATTATCATCTTTATCTTCTATCCTTTATTTCTGCTAAGATTCTCCCAATACCAATTCACGGCTTCCTTCAAACCTTCTTGCAAGGAAAATTTAGGATTGTATCCTAAAATTGATTTGGCTTTATCGATACTGGCTAATGAATGAGGAATATCTCCAGCTCTATTAGAGCCATATTCAATTTTTATTTTTGCAATCTCAGAATCATATTCGGTTAAAAATGTTTTCAAGTAACCGACCAAATCATTCAATGTATTGCGATCTCCATAAGCTGTATTATAAACTGTATTTATTGCTTCTGGATTTTCTGTTGTCATTGCCAACTCATTCATTTGAATCACATTATCGATATACGTAAAATCCCGTGAATAATTCCCATCACCATTTATTTTTGGACTTTCATGCTGCATTAATTGCATTACAAACTTTGGAATTACTGCCGCATAAGCCCCATTAGGATCTTGTTTCCTCCCGAAAACATTAAAATAACGCAAACCAATAGTTTCCAACCCATAAGTTCTGCTGAAAATTTCAGCATACAGCTCGTTTACATATTTTGTAATAGCATAAGGAGAAAGCGGTTTTCCTATAACTTCTTCGACTTTTGGCAAACCCAAAGAATCTCCATACGTTGAAGAACTTGCTGCGTAAACAAATCGTTTAACATTAGCATCTCTTGCGGCTACTAACATATTCAAAAAACCAGAAACATTAACGTCATTTGTCGTTATCGGATCATTTATTGATCTTGGAACCGAGCCTAATGCTGCCTGATGCAAAACATAATCAACCCCTTGTACGGCTTGATGGCAGGTTTCTAAATTCCGTATATCGCCTTCAATCAAATAGAAATTATCATTATTAAGAAAATCTTCCAAATTATATCGATGACCAGTTGCAAAATTATCTAGACAAACTACATTGTAATTTTTGGATAAAAAATACTCGCATAAATTAGACCCAATAAATCCTGCCCCTCCAGTAATTAGAATTGTATTTCTATTATTTTCAGTCATTACATTATTATTTTTAATTGTAAGCTATTTCTTTTTCTTAATCCCAATTTTCTCTATTAAACTTTTTTTCTTTTCAACTTCATGATAACCATTTGAATAATTACTATTACCGTAGCCATAGCCATAACCATAGCCTCCTCCATACTTAGCTTTATTTTCGAATCCATTCAAAATGATACTTGTATTATGAAGTTCGCCTCGGCTAATCCTATTATTCAACAAAGTTATCATCTCTTTTTTTGTAAAATTTTGCCTTACAATATATAAAGTAACATCACAATATTGTGTCAGTTCAAGTGAATCGGCTACTAAACCAATTGGAGGTGTATCAAGAATAATATAATCATACTTGCTTTTAAGCTCATCCATCAATTCTTTCATCCCATCATTCAAAATTAACTCAGACGGATTAGGAGGTACTGGCCCAGACAATATCACATCTAGAAATGGAATTGAAGTCTGATATACAATTTCACTCAAACTTTTATCTTTAATCAAATAATTGACAACTCCCACAGAATTATCCAAATTAAATTCATCAAATAGTTTCGGCTTTCTCAAATCCATCCCAACAATTACAGTCTTTTTTTCGCTTAAGGCAAATACAGTTGCTATATTTATAGAACAAAAAGTCTTCCCTTCGCCACTAATTGATGATGTTATCATGAGAGTTTTGGCTCCTTCAACATTATTCTTTTTGTATAAAAACTGAAGAGATGACCGAATCGCTCTAAAGGATTCAGATAATGGTGATTTTGGTTTATCAAAAACAGCTAGATTGTTTTTATCCGGATCAACCCCAACAATACCAATTAAAGGAATAGATGTCAATTTGCTGACATCCTCAGGATTGTAAATAGTATTATTTACAAAAAAAAGAATTGTAATTACCAGCAACGGCAACAGTAATCCAAGAAATAATGCCAAGATGTAATTCACTCCTGTTTTAGGGCCTATAAGTCCGCCGCCAACATCTTTTGCAGGATCAATAAAATGAATATCGGATAGATTGGCCGCTTTTACAATATCTGCTTCACTTCTTTTTTGCAAAAAAGTACTATAGATATTATCATTCAAATCGTATTTCCTTTTAATCTTAATTAACTCTTGCTGATCATCCGGAAGGTTCTTGATTTTACTTTCTGTCTGATTAATTTTACTTTCAACTATTGCTAAATCATATTGCAAAGATGCCTTAGCAGTATTAATGTTTTCTAATAAAACATTCTTAACGGCTTCCATTTGATTGTCAAAATCCCGAAATATTTTTTCACTTTTTACTGCATAAGCCATTTCCGATCTTTGAGTAGAAAGTGCTATTAGCTTAGATACATTGACAACAATATTTGGATCTTCAATTCCTGCAACCGAGGGAGCCGGAAGTTTTGAATAATCCACACTATTTTTTAAATACGTTTTTAAAGAATTATAATAAGTTATTTTTCTGTTTACTGCATCCTTCTCTACATCGAAATCAAGAATTTTATCCGAAAACTTAGCTCCTCCATTTCCTTCAACTTCAAAAATATTTTTACCTTTTCTAAAAGACTTTAGCTCATCTCCCGTTTTTTTTAATTGAGATTCCATTGCAACAAGCGTACTGTCAATGAAATTAATAGTATTAGTTGCAAACAGATTTTTATTATCTAATTGCCTTTTCATCAGCATCTTCACCGTAGAATTAAGATACTCAACCATCCTGGCTTTATTCGTGCCTTGCATTCCCAAAGTGATTATCGAACTCCCTTTATCATCAGCTCTAACATTCAGATTTCTATAAGCCGAAACAGTTCCATTGAAGTCATTAAATCGAACAAAGTATTCATTCCCTTTATAAAGCCCTGGGTTGTCATTTATTTGCAGTTTCCAATTCAAAAAAGGCAAGGACACTTGTTCTCCAACTTTGTACTTTTTAATAAACTCTCCTTCAACAACAGAAGTATTGGCATAACTATTATCTGAATAATGAATTACAGAAACTGAAGATCCTTCGAAAAGTATTTTTATTTGATATTCATTTTCACTTACAAATTTTATTCCGATTAGAGTTCCTGCTAATTGCCCTTGCATTTTATCAATATCAACATGAAATGGAACTGCACCGTAAGCATCAATAAGATTATACTTACCCTGAACCAGATAATCAATATAAAATTGCAGTTTATCAACAACTAACTCATTATGAGAACGAGATTGTAATGTTGTTAAAATAGTCTGGATCTGATCTGAAGCACCACCCCAATTAAAAACCAGATTAGTGCTTGAGGTAAAAAGAGGATTGGTTTCTTCTTTGGCCGAAATTAAAGTTTCAATACTGTAAATTTTTTCTTTGCGTATATTAACCTGATAAGCTACCATTAAGGCAAAAAATACAGATATTAAAAACCATTTCCAATAGCTTAATATTTTAAGTAAAAATCCCTTAAAATCAAAACTTGGAACATTTTCAAAAACTGCAAAATCTTTAATATCTAACATATTTTGGGGATTGATTTTTATTTTTTAAGCAATAAATAAGTGGTAGAAACTAAAGATAATAGTGTAATAATCGTTGTCAAAGATTGAATTCCCGTACTGCCTGTACCCCATGTTTTTTGCTTGAGTGGTTTTACATAAATATAGTCATTTGGCTGTAAAAAATAATAGGGTGAATTCATGACATTGATATTGGTCAAATCGAGGTCTTTCATTTCGGTACCATTGGGAGTTTGCCTAATAATAGTTACTGATTTTCTATCCCCTGTAATACTTATATCTCCAGCATTAGCAACGGCCTCCATTATATTTACTTTTTCCTGAAAAAGTGTTTTTGTTCCTGTACTACCCACCTCTCCATTTATTGTATAACGAAAACCTGCTAATTTTACCACTACAAAAATACTGGCATCATCTTTAAAATATTCAGCTAACAATTGTTTTTCAATACTGATACGAACTTCTTCCAAAGTAAACCCCATCACGTTCATCTCTCCCAAAACAGGAATTCGAATATTCCCATGATCATCTACTGTAAAGCCGTCAAAATACAGTCCTGATTCTGATTGGCTTGATGGAGAACCACTGGCAGTTGGGTTGAAAATAGTTACTAGTTTTGGATCTGAAGCTTTAATAGTAATACTCAATACATCATGCGTTTGCAGACGATATGGTTTAGACTCAACCATTGTAATTGCATTTTCATTTGAAGAATTGTCCTTTTTCTGAAGGTAAACCAAATCTTTTACTGGTATACAGGATGTAAATAATACACTGATAAATAAAAAAAGATAGACTAAGTGCTTGTTCATTCGTGTTTATTTAATAACAAATATAGTTTTTAGATTACTATTTAAAAAGACATAATACTTAATAAACAGTTTAATTGATTTTTAATGATTTCTCAAAAGGAACTCTTTGCAAGATACTTCTGCCTAGAGTAACTTCATCAGCGTACTCTAATTCATCCCCAACAGCAATACCTCTTGCAATTGTTGAAACTACTATAGGTAAATCAGCGATTTGCTTATAGATGTAAAAATTCGTTGTATCTCCTTCCATAGTAGAGCTTAACGCAAAAATAATCTCTGTGATTTGTCCCAACTTGGCTTTTTCTACCAATGTAGTAATAGTAAGCTGACTTGGACCTACTCCGTCAATTGGTGAAATTTTCCCTCCCAAGACATGGTAAATCCCTCTAAACTGCCCTGTGTTTTCGATAGCCATTACATCCCGAATATCCTCAACAACACATATAATCTGATGATTACGGCTTGGATTACTACAAATTTCACAAACTTCTCTATCCGATATATTATGACAGCTTTTGCAATACTTAATTTCTTCCCGCATTGTAACCAATGCTTGTGCCAAAAAAGCGGCTTGTTCTTTGGGCTGTTTTAAAATATGCAAAACCAGCCGTAAAGCGGTTCTCTTACCAATTCCTGGCAATTGAGACATTTCATTAACTGCTTTTTCTATTAATTTTGAAGAAAATTCCATGGGTACAAAAGTAAGCAATTTGACAAACTGTCATTTAGAAAATCAAACCTATTTTGATGACAATGTCTATTTAAATAAACAAATTCAATTTTAATAAAAAAGCAAATTATTTCAATTTAAAACTATTGATTGTTATGCGCTATCACAGATGAAAGCTGTATTCCACATCTTTTTGCGCAGATATATCGAACAACTGAACACGAATAAAACGAACTGACGAAGTAAACAGAACCAATTAATATTTATTTAATGTCAATAAAACTAATGTACAGGCTGCTTCAAACTTTATATTGTTTAATTCTAACAACTGATAAAACTCTGGGTTCTCAGTGCCTGGATTAAATAAAACACGTTTGGGTTTGACTTCTACGATATAATTATAATAATCTCTTTGACGCGCAGGGTTTATATATAACGAAATGGTATCGATATTTTTGACTGGAATTGCTTTTGTATTTATTTTTATACCCCCAACCTCTCCTGTATTTTGTCCTAATGCAAGAACTGAATGCCCTTTGGCTACAAGCATTTCAATTGCTTTAAAAGCTGCCTTTTCTGGCTTTGTAGTAGCACCAATAATTAATGTTTTTTTATTTTTTGTCATTGTAAATCTTTATGAAGTGCAAAAGTAATCAAAAACCAGTAAGTGCTAACTAAATAGTTGTTTTAAACCCGCATTCTGCGTTAGAAATTTGATGTACTATTGATTGCGATCAAAACACCTTCGTTTTTACAGTTTTTTTCAATTTTCATTACCCTTTATTGAAGCAAACAATAATCTAACGCTATTTTAAACTTAGTTATAGGGAAAATCGTAATTTTACAATCAAAAAATCAAGACTGGATGGATTTATTTATTTACTTATTTGTTGCTTTATTTTCTGTATTAAATCCTATTGGAACCGTTCCGATCTTTGTAGGTCTGACACAAGGTGATTCCAAACAAGAATGTTCAAGAATTTCATTATGGACTTCTATAAATGTGTTTCTGATCCTTATAATCTCATTTTTTATAGGAAAATATGTTTTAAGCTTTTTTGGGATTAGTATTGATTCCCTAAGAATTGCGGGAGGTCTAATTATTGTAAGCTCGGGATTTTCTTTACTTTCGGGTAAATTCAATAAAAAGCGAGGTATCAATAAAAAGATAGAAACCGATGCTCAAAAACGAAATGATATTGCTTTAACCCCCTTGGCGATTCCCATGCTGGCTGGACCAGGTTCTATTTCTCTATTAATTGCTTTTTATCAGGAACATCATGCTGCTAACGAACTTATAATTGCCAGTCTGGCTATATTGGCAATCGCTGTTGCAATTTTTATTATTTTGAGAAGTGCTCATTATTTAGCTCAAATTCTAGGAGCATCAGGTATTGTTGCGATATCAAGAATTGTAGGATTTATAGTTGTCGCAATTGGCATTCAATATATTGTTAGCGCACTAATCAATATTATTAAAAGCAATTTGATGTAATAAATATACAATAAAAAATCCCAAATTCCAATAACATTAGAATTTGGGATTTTGATTTTTGGACTATATCTTTACTCTCTTGGCAAAAAGATCTCTGCCATCATACAACGGGCACTTCCTCCACCGCAGGCTTCAATTGTATCCAAATTTGAACTCAAAATTGTTACATGCTCTTCTAATTGTGCAATTTGTTTTTTGGTCAGACTTTGATGTGCCGAAGCACTCATTACCAAATACCTTCTGTCGTCCGCACCTTTTACTTCGAGCATATTACCAGCAAAATTATTCACTTGTTCTTCAGTAATCAAAATAATTTCTTTTTCGTCTCCCTTAATGCTATCAAGAACCATTTTTCGCTCTTTTTTATCATCAATAGAATCTGCACAAATAACAGCAAATGTATCTCCAAGACACATCATGACATTGGTATGATAAATTAATTTACGCTCTTTATTAACCGTCTGAAAAGCTTCAAAGATTACAGGCGTAAATTCAAAATCTTCACAAAATTCAATAAATAATTCTTCATCCGCTCTTGGAGAAAGAGCACAATAAGCTTTGCCATTTTCTCTATCCAATAATAAGCTTCCTGTTCCCTCTAAGAAAAAGCCATCTTCTTCTGCAGATGTATAATCCATAATATTATTGATTACAAATCCTTTTTCTTCCAAAATATCCAAAATATCCTCACGGCGTTCTAAGCGACGGTTCTCTGCAAACATCGGATAAAGTGCTACATCCCCATTCTCATGAAAAGAAATCCAATTATTTGGAAAAATACTGTCTGGAGTGTCTGCATTTTCTAAATCATCCACTACTATTACATCTACCCCAACCGCACGAAGTTTTTCAACAAAAACATCAAATTCCTGTTGTGCTTTTGCATTTACTGTAGCCGGCAAAAGACCATCTAAAACTTTTTGATAATAATTATTCACTGCCGTTTGCTCATTCATACGGAAAGCAACTGGCCGAATCATCAAAATGGAGTTTGTTGTTTGTGTCATATTCTTATTGTTTTATTGTTTCAAAAGTATTGTTTAAAGTTAAACAATATAAGCTCAAAACACACTATTAATCTCTTATTAATGGCAGAGTAGAACATCTTAATAATCCTTCTTGCTTAGCAATTTCGGCATACGGAATTTCTTCTACTATGAACCCATTGGCACGTAGCCAATTATTTAATCTTGTGAAATTTTTCTCAGAAACAATCACATTAGTGTCTATTGAAAACACATTAGAATTCATATTATACATCTCTTCTCTTGTAATATGAAACAAATTCTCTTTACCGAAAAGATCAACTAAAAACATATAATCTGCTTCTTCTCTAAATCCTCTTTTATAAATAATTCCTTTATCTTTCCCAACTGGCTGAAAACAGCAGTCCAAGTGCAATGCATTATCACGTGCTTCAATTCTGGATTTTACTAAATCAAATTCTTTTACGCTTTTATTTGGAAATAATTCTTTTAAAAAATTAACACCCTGCATATTAGTTCTTGCAGTAATATAACTTGCATAATCACTTCCTTTATAAGTTCCAACAAAAATATAATCGTTCCAAAGCATTACATCTCCTCCCTCTATATGAACTTCTTCTGGTGGTCGAATTACATTTGCAGGATTTATTTGATCTATCACATATTGAATAGCATCGAGTTCTCTTTCTCGGTCTGGCAAAATATTTGATTTAATAAATAAATCATCAATCACAAAACCAATATCCCTTGCAAATATCTGATTGTAATTTTCAATCATTTCCGGGCGTAAAACAGTTACTCCATATTTTTTAAAAACAGAATTAAAAGCTTCCATTTCAACAACCATATCAGCTTCAATTGGATAAGTATTGGCTAAAATATGTTCTAACGATTTAGGATCATAAGCTTCATCAATTTTTGGAGTTGGTCCATTATTCACTGCCGAACCTAATACTACCGCCCTTAATCTTGAAGTTTCATTCTTAACATTTAATTTAAGCATTGTTATAAATTTTGCCAAAGATAAAAAAAAAGCTCCACTAGTAAAGTGAAGCTTTGATAATCTGTTAAGAATTATTATTTCTTATATTCTCTTAAAGGATAGCCCGTATAAACTTGTCTTGGTCTGCCAATAGGTTCTTTATTTTCTCTCATTTCCTTCCATTGAGCGATCCAGCCTGGCAATCTTCCAATTGCAAACAATACTGTAAACATATCCGTTGGAATTCCTAAAGCTCTGTAAATAATCCCTGAATAAAAATCAACATTTGGATATAAATTTCTTGATTTAAAATATTCATCCTGCAATGCTGCTACTTCTAGCTTTTTGGCAATTTCAAGAATAGGATCATTAACCCCTAAAGTAGAAAGTACTTCGTCCGCGGCTTTCTTAATAATTTTTGCTCTAGGATCAAAATTTTTATAAACTCTATGACCAAAGCCCATCAATCTGAAAGGGTCATTTTTATCTTTTGCCTTCGCTAAATATTTATCCGCATCTCCTCCATTTGCATGAATCTCTTCCAACATTTCAAGAACCGCTTGGTTTGCACCTCCGTGTAAAGGTCCCCATAGAGCAGAAACTCCTGCAGAAATTGAAGCAAAAAGACCAGCGTGTGAAGAGCCTACCATTCTAACTGTAGATGTGGAACAATTTTGCTCATGATCTGCATGCAGAATAAATAATTTATCTAATGCATCTATAACAATAGGATTTGCCGTATAAGGTCCGTTAGGCAGCTTAAACATCAAATTCATAAAATTCTCAACATATCCTATTGTATTATCATAATAATTCAAAGGATATCCCATACTTTTTCTGTAAGTCCAAGTAGCAATAACTAAAAATTTAGCAATAGTTTTACAAACAGCATCATACATATCTTTTGCATTATCAGCATCTACAGACTTAGGATTAAATGCTGTTAAAGCACTAGTCAAAGCAGACAATACTCCCATTGGATGGGCTGTTCTTGGAAAACCGTCCAATATTATTTTCATTTCTTCACTAACTAAAGTGAACTTTCTGATATCGTTTTCAAATTGTTCTAATCTTTCTGCAGAAGGTAAATCTCCAAAAATAATTAAATACGAAACTTCCAAAAAATGAGATTTTTCAGCCAATTCCTCAATCGAATACCCTCTATATCTCAAAATCCCAAGTTCGCCATCCAAAAAAGTAATCTCACTTTTACAAGAACCTGAATTTTTATAACCTGGATCAAGAGTGATTACTCCAGAGATATCACGTAATTTACTAATATCTACGGCAGCTTCATTTTCACTTCCAATAATAACCGGAAGTTCAAATCTTTCACCGTCTATTTCTAATATTGCTATTTTTGACATACTTTTTTATGAAATAAATTTTAATTTATAATTTACCAAATCTAAGGAATTCCACATTAATTTAAAAACTAATTAAACATTGAATTTGTTAAATATTCAATAAAAAAGCCATTCATCATAGACGAATGGCTCAAATTTTATAAATTCATTACAATTACTTTATTTTAAAGGCGTTTAGACCAGGGAAATATGCAGAATTCCCTAATTCCTCTTCAATTCTTAATAACTGATTGTATTTTGCCATACGGTCAGAACGTGAAGCAGAACCTGTTTTAATTTGACCGCAGTTTAATGCAACAGCTAAATCAGCAATTGTATTATCTTCAGTTTCTCCTGAACGGTGAGACATAACTGAAGTATATCCAGCATTTTTAGCCATATTTACAGCTGCAATAGTCTCTGTTAAAGTTCCAATTTGGTTTACTTTAATCAAAATAGAATTTGCAATTCCTTTTTCAATTCCAGTAGACAAACGCTCTACATTGGTTACAAATAAATCATCCCCAACTAATTGTGTTTTAGAACCTATTTTCTCTGTTAACAACTTCCATCCATCCCAGTCATTTTCGTCCATACCGTCCTCGATAGAGATAATTGGATATTTAGCAACTAATTCAGCTAAATAATCAACCTGCTCCGCTGAAGTTCTAATTTTTCCAGTTGATCCTTCAAATTTAGAATAATCGTATTTTCCATCAACATAAAATTCTGATGATGCACAATCTAAAGCTACCATGATCTCATCTCCAAAAGAATAACCCGCTTTTTCAACTGCTAATTTAATAGTATCTAAAGCATCTTCTGTTCCGCCAGCTAAGTTTGGAGCAAATCCTCCTTCATCACCAACAGCAGTACTCAAACCTCTATCGTGTAATACTTTTTTAAGATTGTGAAAAATCTCAGTTCCCATTTGCATAGCATGTGTAAAAGAAGTTGCTTTTACTGGGAAAATCATAAATTCTTGAAATGCGATAGGCGCATCAGAATGTGAACCTCCATTGATGATATTCATCATAGGAACTGGCAATGTATTTGCAGAAACACCTCCTACATATCTATATAAAGGCAATCCTAATTCATTAGCTGCAGCTTTTGCAACAGCAAGAGAAACTCCAAGAATAGCATTTGCTCCCAAATTCGCTTTGTTTGGCGTACCATCCAAATCAATCATCGCTTGATCAATCAAGTTTTGTTCAAAAACTGAAAAACCAATTAATTCTTCAGCAATTTTAGTATTTACATTTTCAACTGCTTTTAAAACACCTCTTCCTAAGAAAGATTTTCCTCCATCACGTAACTCAACAGCTTCAAATTTACCAGTTGATGCTCCAGACGGAACAGCAGCTCTTCCTAAAACTCCGTTTTCTGTTACTACATCTACTTCTACTGTAGGATTTCCTCTTGAATCGAAAATTTGTCTTGCGTGAATTTTAACAATAATACTCATTATTCTTATTTTTTATGTTATTAATTTGTATTTTACTCAAAATTAAGTAAAAAAATTCATTAGTCTTCATTGTTAAAGCGCTAATATAATTTTATTTATTAACGATAACGTTTTAGTCTTATACTGATTTGATATTTTCTATAAACTGATCAAAAAGATAAGAAGAATCGTGCGGTCCAGGACTAGCTTCTGGGTGATATTGCACAGAAAAACAATTCTTATTTTTCATTCGCATACCCGCTACTGTTCCGTCATTCAAATGCAAATGAGTAATCTCTAAATCCGGGTGTTGATCTAATTCTTCTTTATTCACAGCAAAACCATGATTTTGGGAAGTAATCTCACCACGACCAGTAATTATATTTTTTACCGGATGATTAATACCTCTATGACCATTGAACATTTTGTAAGTTGAAACGCCATTTGCCAAAGCAATAACTTGATGACCTAAGCAAATACCAAACAAAGGTTTATTATTTTGAAGTATCTCTTTAGCCACTTGTATCGCACCATCCAAAGGATCTGGATCACCAGGACCGTTAGATAAGAAAAAGCCGTCTGGATTAAACGAAGCTAAATCGGAATAGGACGCATTATATGGAAAAACCTTGATGTAACAATCTCTTTTGGCTAAATTGCGCAGTATATTTTCTTTTATACCTAAATCTAAAGCTGAAATTTTATAAGTAGCATTTTCATCACCATAAAAATAAGGCTCAATCGTAGACACTTTAGATGCCAGCTCTAAACCTTTCATATCTGGAACTTCAGCCAGCATAGCTTTTAATTCTTCAACAGAAGTATCATCAGTACAAATAACTGCATTCATGGCTCCATTTTCACGTATGTAACTCACCAAAGCACGTGTATCAACATCCGAAATGCAAATCAAATTTTGTTTAGCAAAATAATCTTCTAAACTACCTGATGAATCAACTCTAGAGTAATTAAAACTAAAATTTTTACAAACCAATCCAGCAATTTTTATACTATTGGATTCAACTTCTTTATCGTTCACCCCATAATTTCCAATATGAGCATTTGTAGCA
Organism: Flavobacterium sp. 1; assembly: GCF_002797935.1. NCBI lineage: Bacteria > Pseudomonadati > Bacteroidota > Flavobacteriia > Flavobacteriales > Flavobacteriaceae > Flavobacterium > Flavobacterium sp. 1. The sequence goes on along the minus strand of NZ_PGER01000001.1, from coordinate 5,064,226 downwards.
ACCATTAATTGACCAAAATAAGAAGGATCTGTAAAAATCTCTTGATACCCAGTCATACCTGTATTAAAACAAACTTCACCAAATGTTTTTCCAGTGATTCCAATTGATTTACCGTGGAATATGGTTCCGTCACTTAACAAAAGAATAGCGCTTTTTCGTGTTGTATATTTCATATGTAATTTAATATTGTGCAAATTTAAATTTTTAAAACAGTGGACGCAATGTTTTTCAAGAATAATTATATCTATTTAAAACTGTAAATACCAGAGTAACAAAAAGACATTAAAATGTTTTAAAAAAGTATATTCTAAAAAACAACGTGCAATTCCCATTGTCATTTTTCTTTAGCTTTGACAAAAAATATTTATTTATTTTACAAAAAAAAAGGATAAACTATAAATAGTTTATCCTTGATTATTATCGAATGATTATTTTCATAATTATTCAGCAGCGTCAGTTGTAGGTTCTGCTTCAGCAGCTGGAGCCTCAGTAGCTTCATCTGCTTTTTTAGCTTTTCCACCACGACGGCTTTTTGCTTTTTTAACTTCTTTTTTACCTCCGTTGTAAAGTTCATTGAAATCAACTAATTCGATCATTGCCATATCAGCATTATCTCCTAAACGATTTCCAACTTTAATGATACGAGTGTATCCACCTGGACGGTCACCTACTTTAGCTGCAACATCTCTGAACAAGTCAGTTACTGCATATTTACTACGTAAGTAAGCAAAAACGATACGACGATTATGAGTAGTATCAGATTTTGATTTTGTTATAAGCGGCTCAACAAATTGTTTAAGCGCTTTAGCTTTAGCAACAGTAGTGTTAATACGTTTGTGCTCAATAAGAGAACAAGCCATATTAGCCAACATAGAACTTCTATGTGCAGTCTGTCTGCTTAAGTGATTGAATTTTTTTCCGTGTCTCATTGCTTTATGAAATTTAACCCCGATTAATCGGGATTAGATTATTCTTTATCTAGTTTGTATTTTGCCAAATCCATTCCGAAAGTTAAATTTTTAATCGCAACTAGTTCATCTAGCTCAGTTAAAGATTTTTTTCCAAAATTACGGAATTTCATTAGGTCATTTTTATTGAACGATACTAAATCACCAAGTGTATCAACTTCAGCCGCTTTCAAACAATTTAATGCTCTAACAGAAAGATCCATATCAACAAGCTTAGTTTTGAGCAATTGTCTCATGTGTAATGATTCTTCATCATACGATTCTGTTTGTGCAATTTCGTCAGCCTCAAGTGTAATTCTTTCATCAGAAAACAACATGAAATGGTGAATTAAAACTTTTGCAGCTTCAGTAAGAGCATCTTTAGGATTGATTGAACCATCAGTTTTTATTTCAAAAACCAATTTTTCATAATCTGTTTTTTGCTCTACACGGAAATTTTCGATTGCATACTTAACATTTTTTACCGGAGTAAAAATTGAGTCAGTAAATATAGTTCCTATTGCAGCATTCTGTTTTTTGTTCTCTTCAGCAGGAACATATCCTCTGCCCTTTTCAATAGTTAAATCAAAATTCAATTTAATTTTACTATCTAAATTACAGATAACAAGCTCTGGATTCAAAACTTGGAAACCTGAAATAAATTTTTGAAAATCACCAGCTGTTAATTGATCTTTACCAGAAACTGATATAGTAACTGATTCATTATCGATATCTTCGATTTGACGTTTGAAACGTACTTGTTTAAGATTAAGGATAATTTCGGTAACGTCTTCAACAACTCCTGAAATAGTAGAAAACTCATGATCTACACCTTCAATGCGAACAGATGTAATTGCATAACCTTCTAATGCTGAAAGCAAAACTCTTCTAAGTGCATTACCAACAGTCAATCCATATCCAGGTTCTAAAGGTCTAAATTCAAATTTACCTTCAAAATCGGTTGAATCGATCATGATAACTTTATCGGGCTTCTGAAAATTAAATATTGCCATAAATTTCGACTAAGTCAATTATTATTTGTTGTACAACTCTACGATTAATTGTTCTTTAATGTTTTCTGGAATTTGAAGTCTTGCAGGTACAGAAACAAAAGTTCCTTCTTTAAGATCTTGATTCCAAGTAATCCATTCATAAACATGACTTGAATTTGATAAAGAACGTTCGATAGCCTCTAATGATTTAGATTTTTCACGAACAGCAACTTTATCACCAGGCTTAAGGTGGTAAGAAGGAATATTAACCACTTCACCGTTTACAGTAACGTGTCTGTGAGAAACGATTTGACGAGCACCTCTTCTAGAAGGAGCAATACCCATTCTGAAAACTACGTTATCTAATCTAGCTTCACATAATTGTAATAAAACTTCACCAGTAACACCTTTAGTAGCTGATGCTTTTTCGAATAAATTTCTGAATTGTTTTTCTAAAATTCCATAAGAATATTTAGCTTTTTGCTTTTCCATTAACTGGACAGCATACTCAGATTTTTTTCCTCTTTTTTTTGCCATCCCGTGTTGTCCAGGAGGGTAATTTCTTTTTTCGAAAGCTTTATCATCTCCGAAAATTGCTTCGCCGAATTTACGTGCGATTCTTGTACTTGGACCAGTATATCTTGCCATTTTAAAAAAATTTAAGGTAGAGATTATGAATTCAGGTCATATCCTTCGATAATCGTTATTCTACCTTTATTATACTATAATTTGTTTGAGTATTATACTCTACGTCTTTTTGGAGGACGACATCCGTTATGAGGCATTGGAGTAACATCAATAATTTCTGTAACTTCAATTCCACCATTATGCAAAGAACGAATTGCAGACTCACGTCCGTTTCCTGGTCCTTTTACATAAACTTTAACTTTTTTAAGTCCAGCTTCAAGAGCTACTTTACTACAATCTTCTGCTGCCATTTGAGCCGCGTATGGAGTATTCTTTTTAGAACCTCTAAAACCCATTTTACCAGCTGAAGACCAAGAAATAACTTCACCTTTTTTGTTAGTCAAAGAAATGATGATGTTATTGAAGGTAGCAGAAATATGAGCCTCTCCCGTTGATTCAACGATAACTTTACGTTTTTTTGCAGTTGCTTTAGCCATATTACTTATTATTTAGTTGCTTTTTTCTTGTTCGCAACAGTTTTTCTTTTACCTTTTCTTGTTCTAGAGTTGTTTTTAGTTCTTTGTCCTCTTAATGGAAGACCAGATCTATGACGAATTCCTCTATAACATCCAATATCCATTAAACGTTTGATGTTCAAAGAAACTTCAGAACGTAATTCTCCTTCAATTTTGAATGTTCCAACAGCTTCACGAATTGCTCCGATTTCGTCATCATTCCAATCTTGAACTTTTTTATCTTGGCTAACTTGAGCTTTTTCTAAAATCTCAATTGCTCTACTTCTTCCTAATCCGAAGATATAGGTAAGTGCTATAACACCTCTCTTATTTTTTGGGATATCTACCCCTGCTATTCTTGCCATAATTATCCTTGTCTTTGTTTAAATCTAGGATTCTTTTTGTTTATTACGTACAATCTCCCTTTTCTACGCACAATTTTGCACTCGGGACTTCTCTTTTTTACTGATGCTCTAACTTTCATAGTGAATATCCTTTAATATCTATAAGTAATTCTTGCTTTTGACAAATCATAAGGACTCATTTCTAGTTTCACTTTATCACCAGGTAATAATTTGATGTAATGCATTCGCATTTTTCCAGAAATATGAGCAATTACAATATGTCCATTTTCTAACTCTACACGGAACATCGCATTTGATAATGCTTCAATGATCGATCCGTCTTGTTCTATTGCTGATTGTTTTGCCATAAGTTAAGCTACCGCTTTTCTATTTTTACCACTTTTCATCAAACCATCATAATGCTTATTCAACAAGTATGAATTGATTTGTTGAATAGTATCTATTGCAACTCCAACCATAATTATCAATGAAGTCCCTCCAAAAAACATAGCCCAAGATTGTTGAACATCCATAAGACTTACAACAATGGCTGGGAACACAGCTATTAAAGCAAGAAATAAAGATCCTGGAAAAGTTATTAAAGACATCACTTTATCAAGATAATCTGAAGTCTCAACACCTGGTCTAACACCTGGTATAAAACCTCCACTTCTCTTTAAATCATCAGACATCTTATTAGTAGGAACTGTAATTGCAGTATAAAAGAAAGTAAATACAACAATTAATGTTGCAAATAAGAAATTATACCAAAATCCAAACATATTACTAAAAGCGCCAACAATAGATTGAGAAGCATCTGATTTAGACAAACCAGCAACAGCAGCAGGAATAAACATAATTGCTTGTGCAAATATAATTGGCATTACACCAGATGCATTAAGCTTTAATGGAATCCATTGTCTGTTACCACCCATCATATCTTGTTCGAAATCACCAGATGTTGTACGGCGAGCGTACTGTACTGGAATTTTTCTAACTGCCATCACAAGTAACACACAAGAAATAATAACAAGTAACCAAATAATGATTTCGACAACCAATAACATTGGCCCTCCATTATTATTAGTAACTCTTGTCGTAAATTCTTGAATAAAAGCTTGCGGTAACCTAGCCAAAATACCAACCATTATCAAAAGGGAAATACCGTTTCCGATACCTTTATCAGTAATTTTTTCTCCTAACCACATGGCAAAAATTGTACCAGTAACTAAGATAACAACTGAAGAAAATAAAAATTCAAAAGAATTAAATCCCAAAATGAAAGCTGAACTAGGTAAAGTTCTGTAAAGATTGTAGATATAAGTTGGTCCTTGTACCAAAGTGATAACAATAGTTAACCAACGGGTAATTTGATTGATTTTTTTTCTACCACTCTCTCCATCACTTTGTAGTTTCTGCAAATAAGGAATAGCAATTCCCATAAGTTGCACAACAATAGATGCAGAAATATAAGGCATAATCCCTAAAGCAAAAACTGAAGCTTTAGAAAATGCACCTCCGGTAAACATGTCCAGAATAGATCCTAATCCGTTTTTGGTTTGTCCAGCTAATCCAGTCAATTGAGTTGCGTCAATTCCTGGTAACGTAACATGGGCACCAAAACGATAAACTAAAAGCAGACCTAAAGTAATTAAAATTCTATTCTTTAGTTCCTCTATTTTCCAAACATTACTTATTGATTCAATAAATTTCTTCATCTTAATTCTAGGAATTACATGATTACAGCCTCTCCTCCAGCAGCTTCAATAGCAGCTTTTGCAGTGGCAGTAAATTTGTGAGCAGTTACTTTTAATTTTGCTTTCAATTCTCCTCTACCTAAAATCTTAACGATTTCATTTTTAGTAGCAAGACGATTAGCCACATAAACTGTCATATCAACAGTATCTGTAATTACTCCATTATCAACCAATAATTGAAGAGTATCAAGATTAACACCTTCGTATTCTTTACGATTGATGTTAGTGAAACCAAACTTAGGCACACGTCTTTGAAGTGGCATTTGACCACCTTCAAAACCAATCTTTTTAGAATAACCAGAACGAGATTTTGCTCCTTTGTGTCCTCTTGCAGAGGTACCACCTTTACCAGAACCTTCACCTCTACCTAATCTTTTGTTTTGATTGTGTGTAGAACCCTCAGCAGGTTGTAAGTTACTTAAATTCATAACAGTATTTGTTATTTAGCTTCTTCAACAGAAACTAAGTGTTTAACTTTATTTATCATCCCAAGGATAGCAGGATTTGAATCATGCTCTACAACTTGTCCCATTTTACGTAGGCCTAAAGCTTCCAAACCTCTTTTTTGAGTAAGAGGACAGTTGATTTTGCTTCGAACTTGTTTTACTAATAATTTAGCCATAATTTCCTTGAATTAACCTTTAAAAACTTTTTCTAAAGAAACACCTCTTTGTTTTGCAACAGTATAAGCGCTTCTCATTTGTAATAAAGCATCAAAAGTTGCTTTCACTACGTTGTGAGGATTTGAAGATCCTTGTGATTTAGATAATACATCATGAATTCCCACTGATTCAAGAACTGAACGAACAGCTCCACCAGCAATAACTCCTGTACCATGAGAGGCAGGAATTAAAAATACACGTGCACCACCAAATTTACCTTTTTGTTCGTGAGGAACTGATTGTCCATTCAAAGGAATCTTCACAAGATTTTTCTTAGCATCTTCAACTGCTTTCGCAATTGCTTCAGAAACGTCTTTAGATTTTCCTAATCCATGACCAACAACTCCATTTTCATCACCTACAACTACAATAGCAGAAAAACCAAAAGCTCTACCTCCTTTTGTAACCTTAGTAACACGATTTACACTCACCAAACGATCTTTTAATTCAAGACCACTTGGTTTTACTAACTCTATATTCTTGTATTTATTAGACATACTATCTTAGAATTTAAGTCCAGCCGCTCTCGCGCCTTCCGCTAATGATTTAATACGACCGTGGTATAAATAACCTCCTCTATCGAAAGTAACATCATTTATACCCGCTTTTAAAGCTTTCTCCGCAATAAGTTTTCCAACTGCAGTAGCAACTTCAACATTCGTACCGTTTCCAATTTCTTTTTCTCTTGAAGAAGCAGCTAATATAGTAACTCCATTTACATCATCAATTAATTGAGCATAAATTTCTTTGTTACTTCTAAAAACAGATAGTCTCGGTTTAGTAGCAACACCACTAATCGTTTTTCTAATTCTGAATCTAATACGTTGTCTTCTTTCAGGTTTTGTTAATGACATAATCTTATTTTTTAAGCTGATTTACCTGCTTTTCTTCTTAATACTTCACCTACAAATTTAACACCTTTTCCTTTGTACGGCTCTGGTTTACGGAAACCTCTGATTTTTGCCGCAACCTGACCTAAAAGTTGTTTATCCAATGATGTTAATTTCACAATCGGGTTTTTACCTTTTTCAGAAATAGTTTCAAGAGTTACCTCAGGAGCTATTTCTAATATAATATTATGAGAAAACCCTAGTGCTAAATCTAATTTTTGCCCTTGATTTGAAGCTCTATAACCAACTCCAACCAATTCTAAAGATTTTGTAAAACCTTCAGTTACACCAATAACCATGTTATTAATTAAAGATCTGTACAAACCGTGTTTTGCTCTTTGGTCTTTATGATCAGAAGATCTTTCTACTTGAACTTGATCTCCTTCAACCGTTACAGTTACGTCCGAAAACTCCTGAGTTAGTTGACCGTTTTTTCCTTTTACAGTAATAATACCGTCTGCAACTGTAATAGTTACACCAGCTGGTATTGTTACTGGGCTTTTACCTATTCTTGACATCTTATATAGTCTTTAAAATTAGTATACGTAACAAATTACTTCTCCACCTACATTTAATTGCTTGGCTTGTTTACCTGTCATCAACCCTTTTGAAGTTGAAACAATAGCAATTCCTAATCCGTTAAGGATTCTTGGGATTTTAGAAGCACCTGCGTACTTACGTAAACCTGGTTTACTAATTCTTTGGATATCTTTGATTACAGGCTCTTTAGTATCTTTATCATACTTCAAAGCAATTTTGATTGAACCCTGAACAGAGTTGTCTTCAAACTTGTAACTTAAGATATAACCTTGATCAAATAAGATCTTTGTTATTTCTTTTTTTAGATTAGATGCTGGAATTTCGACAACTTTGTGGTTTGCAGCCACAGCGTTTCTAACTCTCGTCAAATAATCTGCAATTGGATCTGTATACATATGTATAAAATTGTGGTCTTGGTTTTCTTACCGGACTTTCCGGAAGAACCTGAAACCATTAAACTTATTAATTAATCAACAGATAGTTGTCAATTTACCGACAAAAATCCGGCAAACTTACAACTATCTGTTGAAATATCAAAATCGCAAATAATATTTATTACCAGCTTGCTTTTTTAACACCTGGAATTAGTCCATTATTAGCCATTTCACGGAAAGTTACACGTGAAATTCCGAATTGACGCATATACCCTCTTGGTCTTCCTGTTAATTTGCAACGGTTGTGCAAACGAACTGGAGAAGCATTTTTCGGTAATTTTTGCAAACCTACGAAATCTCCAGCTTCTAATAAAGCTTTTCTTTTCTCAGCATACTTAGCCACCGTTTTTTCTCTCTTAACCTCACGGGCTTTCATTGATTCTTTAGCCATATCTTAATTCTTTTTAAAAGGTAAACCTAATTCAGCCAACAATGACTTTGCTTCTTTATCTGTTTTTGCAGTAGTTACAAAAGAAATGTCCATTCCAGATATTTTATTTACTTTGTCAATATCAATTTCAGGGAAAATGATTTGCTCTAAAACACCTAAATTATAATTTCCTCTACCGTCAAAACCAGTTGCTTTAATACCACTGAAATCTCTAACACGTGGTAACGCAGAAGTAATAAGTCTATCTAAAAACTCATACATTCTTTCACCTCGCAAAGTAACTTTTGCTCCAATAGGCATTCCTTTTCTCAATTTGAAAGACGCAACGTCTTTCTTTGAAATTGTAGATATTGCTTTCTGTCCAGTAATCTTTGTTAACTCATCAACTGCATAGTCAATTAATTTTTTATCAGATACTGCTGCACCAACTCCTTTACTCAAAACGATTTTTTCCAATTTTGGAACTTGCATTACGTTTGTGTAACCGAATTCTTCTTTAAGAGCAGAGATAACTCTACTCTTATATTCTTCTTTTAGTCTAGGTATATATGCCATTACTATAGTACTTGATTAGATTTTTTTGAAAATCTTACTTTCTTATCTCCTTCAACTCTAATACCTACCCTTGTTGTTTCCTTAGTTTTAGGATCAATAAGTGAAATATTAGAAATTTGAATAGAAGCTTCTTTTTTTACAATACCACCTTGAGGGCTTTTTGCACTAGGTTTCGTATGTTTAGAAACCATGTTTACACCTTCAACAATTGCTTTGTTTTTCTCACGGTATACACGCAAAACTTTACCTTCAGCACCTTTATGGTCTCCAGCAATTACTCTTACGATGTCTCCTGATTTTATTTTTAGCTTTATCATCTTAAAAACGAATTAAAGCACTTCTGGTGCTAATGATACAATTTTCATGAATTGTTTTTCACGAAGTTCTCTTGCTACCGGACCAAAAACACGAGTTCCTCTCATTTCTCCTGCAGCATTCAAAAGAACACATGCATTATCATCGAAACGGATATAAGAACCATCAGCTCTTCTCACTTCTTTTTTGGTACGTACAACAACTGCAGTTGAAACAGCACCTTTTTTAACGTTTCCGTTAGGTGTTGCATCTTTAATAGATACTACAATCTTGTCTCCAACAGAGGCATACCTTCTTTTGGTACCTCCTAAAACACGGATAGTTAAAACTTCTTTAGCTCCTGTGTTATCTGCTACTTTTAGTCTTGATTCTTGTTGTACCATAATTATTTAGCTCTTTCTAGGATTTCAACTAATCTCCAACATTTTGATTTACTTAAAGGACGCGTTTCGCTAATTCTTACAGTATCTCCAATGTTACAGTCGTTTGTTTCGTCATGTGCAACAAATTTCTTTGTTTTCAACACGAACTTACCGTATAATGGGTGTTTTACTTTAGTTACCTGAGCAACCACAATGGATTTATCCATTTTGTTTGAAGTAACAACCCCAACTCTTTCTTTTCTTAAATTTCTTTTTTCTTCCATCTTTCAGCAGAATACAATTATTGTAACTCTCTTTTAGTAAGTTCTGTAGCTAATCTTGCAACTGTTCTTCTTACACCTCTAATTTGAAGTGGATTCTCAATTGGAGAAATAGCGTGAGCCATTTTTAGGTCGGCATATGCCTTCTTAGTCTGGCTAAGTTTTTCTTGCAACTCCGCTGCAGAAAGATCTTTTATTTCTGATTGTTTCATAATATAATATAGATTATGCTTCGAAATCTCTAGCAATAACGAATTTAGTTTTTACTGGAAGCTTTTGAGCTGCAAGACGTAATGCCTCTTTAGCAACTGACAAAGGAACTCCTCCAACTTCAAACATAATTCTTCCGGGTTTAACAACGGCAGCCCAATATTCAACGGCACCTTTACCTTTACCCATACGTACCTCAAGAGGTTTCTTTGTGATAGGTTTGTCTGGAAATATTTTAATCCATAATTGTCCTTCTCTTTTCATAAAACGAGTTGCAGCGATACGCGCAGCCTCGATTTGACGAGAGGTTAAGAACATTCCATCTTCATGTACAGATTTAATTCCAAACATTCCATTAGAAAGTTCATGTCCTCTTTGAGAATTCCCTTTCATTTTACCTTTTTGTACCTTACGGTATTTTGTTCTTTTAGGCTGTAACATTTTTCTTTAGTTTAAAAATTTACTTTCTTTTACGAGCGTCTGGTTTTCCACCTTTATTAAAGTTAGATTTGCCACGAGGAGCATCTCCGCCTTTACCACCACCAGGTTGCTTTTTATCCATACCTGCAAGCGGAGAAAGATCTCTCTTTCCATAAACTTCACCTTTCATGATCCACACTTTGATTCCCATTCTACCATAAGTAGTATGAGCTTCAGCCAAAGCATAATCAATATCAGCTCTGAAAGTTGATAGAGGAATTCTACCTTCTTTGAAACCTTCTGAACGAGCCATCTCAGCACCATTCAAACGACCAGAAATCAAAACTTTGATACCTTCAGCGTTCATACGCATAGAAGCAGCAATAGCCATTTTGATTGCACGTCTGTAAGAAATACGGCTTTCGATTTGACGACAGATGCTTGTAGCAACTAGATACGCGTCAAGTTCAGGTCTTTTAATTTCAAAGATGTTGATTTGAACCTCTTTGTCAGTAATTTTCTTAAGTTCTTCTTTCAACTTGTCTACCTCTTGTCCGCCTTTCCCAATAATAATACCAGGTCTTGCAGTAGTGATAGTAACGGTTACAAGTTTTAAAGTTCTCTCGATGATTACTTTTGATACACTAGCTTTTGATAAACGAGCGTGGATATACTTTCTGATTTTTTGATCTTCGGCTAATTTATCACCGTAATCATTTCCACCATACCAGTTTGAGTCCCATCCTCTGATGATACCAAGTCTATTTCCAATTGGATTTGTCTTTTGTCCCATGCTGCTTAAGAATTGCTTTGTGTGTTATTGATAGCTCCTAACACGATTGTAACGTGATTTGAACGTTTTCTTATTCTGTGTGCTCTACCTTGTGGCGCTGGACGAAGTCTTTTCAACATCATTCCACCATCAACACGGATTTCTTTAACAAATAATCCAGCTTCTTCAAGATTACCTTCACTATTTTTTTGCTCCCAGTTATTGATTGCAGATAATAATAGTTTTTCTAATTTTCTTGAAGCTTCTTTCGAACTGAATCTTAATATGTTAAGTGCTCTCTCTACCTTCTGACCTCTTACCAAGTCCGCTACTAAGCGCATTTTTCTAGGTGAAGTAGGGCAGTTATTCAATTTTGCGAAAGCTATAGACTTATTAGCCTCTTTTCTCGCATCTGCTGTTTCTCTTTTACGAACTCCCATTGCTTCTTATTTTTTACCTTTATTTTTTGCTCCAGCATGACCTCTAAAAGATCTAGTTGGTGAAAATTCTCCTAATTTGTGACCTACCATGTTTTCTGTAACGTAAACTGGTACAAATTGACGACCGTTATGAACTGCGATAGTTTGTCCAACAAAGTCTGGAGTAATCATAGAAGCTCTAGACCAAGTCTTAACCACTCCTTTATTACCACCGGCAATGTTTTCTTCAACTTTCTTTTCTAACTTATAATGAACGAAAGGTCCTTTTTTTAATGAACGTGCCATATCTTATTATTTCTTTCTACGTTCTACAATGTACTTGTTACTCGGGTTTTTCTTAGAACGTGTTCTATAACCTTTAGCAGGTATACCGTTTCTAGAGCGTGGATGCCCACCAGAAGAACGACCTTCACCACCACCCATTGGGTGATCAACAGGGTTCATTGCAACAGGTCTTGTTCTAGGTCTTCTTCCTAACCATCTTGTTCTACCTGCTTTACCAGATACAACTAATTGGTGGTCTGAATTAGAAACTGCTCCAATTGTAGCTGAACAAGTCAACAAGATTAATCTTGTTTCTCCTGAAGGCATTTTAATTGTTGCATATTTCCCATCTCTTGCCATTAATTGAGCAAATGTTCCAGCAGAACGAGCAATTACAGCTCCTTGACCTGGTCTCAATTCGATACAAGAAATAACAGTTCCTAAAGGAATTCTGCTTAAAGGCAATGTATTACCAATCTCAGGTTGAGCTTCTGGTCCTGAAACTACTTTCTGTCCAACTTTCAATCCGTTTTGAGCAATAATGTATGTTTTCTCACCATCGGCATAAGCCAATAAAGCGATAAACGCAGTACGATTTGGATCGTATTCAATAGATTTCACTGTAGCTGGAATTGCTTCTTTTGTACGTTTGAAATCAATAATACGATATCTCTGCTTGTGACCACCACCCGTATAACGCATGGTCATCTTTCCTTGACTATTTCTACCTCCAGAGTTTTTTATCGGCGCTATCAAAGAGCGTTCCGGCTTATCAGTTGTAATGGCGTCATAACCATTCACAACTCTAAATCGCTGACCTGGGGTAATAGGTTTTAATTTTCTTACTGACATTTTATCTTAGATATTGTTGTAAAAATCAATTGTTTCTCCTTCTTGTACTTGAACAATCGCTTTTTTAATAGCGTTAGTCTTTCCACTGATTAAACCACTTTTAGTGTATTTTGTAGTTCTGTCCGGTCTCACATTCATTGTATTAACACTCAAAACATTTACTCCATAAGCAGCCTCAACAGCTTTCTTAATTTGTACTTTGTTTGCTTTTCTGTCAACAACAAATCCGAAGCGGTTTAAAACTTCACTTTCTTTGGTTACTTTTTCCGTTACTATAGGTTTAATTATGATGCTCATATCCTATTTATTTACTTAAATTTTCTTCAATTACTTCCAAAGAACTCTCTAAAAGCACTAAATTATTAGCATTTAAAATAGCGTAAGTACTTAATTCATAACTACTTACAACGTTAGACGCTTTTAAATTTCGTGACGACAAATATACATTTTTATTGGTATCACCCAACACAAACAGCGATTTTTTATTTTCTAACTCTAAAGCTTTCAAAACATTAATGAAATTTTTAGTGTTTGGTGTTTCAAAACTGAAGTCTTCAAGAACGATAATATTCGATTCTTTTGCTTTAATTGAGAAAGCAGATTTTCTAGCCAAACGTTTCAAGCTTTTATTCAATTTGAATGAATAACTTCTTGGTCTTGGTCCAAAAACCGTTCCACCACCTTTAAACAATGGATTCTTTGCACTACCCGCACGAGCAGTACCAGTTCCTTTTTGTTTTTTTATCTTACGAGTACTTCCCGCTACTTCAGCTCTCTCTTTAGCCTTGTGCGTTCCTTGACGTTGATTAGCAAGATATTGCTTAACATCAAGATATACTGCGTGATTATTTGGCTCTATACCGAATACTGAATCAGAAAGTTGAACTTTTCTTCCAGTATCTTTTCCGTTGAAATCTAATACTTTTGCTTCCATTACTTCTGAATGATTACATAAGAGTTTTTGCAACCAGGAATACATCCTTTAACAACAAGTAAGTTCTTTTCAGAAACTACTTTTAAAACTCTAAGGTTTTGAACTTTTACATTATCTCCTCCCATTCTTCCAGCCATACGCATTCCTTTGAATACTCTAGATGGATAAGAAGAAGCTCCTACAGAACCTGGCGCTCTTAAACGGTTGTGTTGACCGTGAGTTGCTTGTCCAACACCACCAAATCCGTGACGTTTAACAACCCCTTGAAAACCTTTACCTTTAGATACACCTTGTACATCTACAAATTCTCCTTCAGCAAAAATAGAAACATCAATAAGATCTCCTAATTTTTGTTCAGTTGCAAAATCTTGAAATTCAACGACTTTTTTCTTAGCAACAGTTCCAGCTTTCTTAAAGTGACCTACAGCCGCTTTTGTGGAATGTTTCTCGTTTTTGTCATCGAAACCAAGTTGCAACGCTTCGTACCCGTCAACACCTTTGGTTCTGACTTGGGTAACAACGCATGGTCCAGCTTCGATTACTGTACAAGGAATATTCTTCCCGTTTTCGTCGAAAATACTAGTCATGCCGATTTTTCTACCAATTAACCCAGACATAAATATTAATTATTAATTATTAAATATAAATATAGAACGCTGCTTTTAAGCAAATCCTATTTTTTTAGTGGGTGCAAATGTATAACTTATTTACACACAAACCAAAAAAATATTTTTTACCTAAAAACGGCGTTCCTTTTTACTCTTAAAGTACTTATACTTTGATTTCAACTTCAACTCCACTTGGCAATTCAAGTTTCATTAAAGCATCAATAGTTTTAGAAGAAGATGAATAAATATCAATTAATCTCTTATATGACATTACTTCAAATTGTTCTCTTGCTTTTTTGTTTACGTGCGGAGAACGCAATACCGTAAAAAGTTTTTTGTGTGTTGGTAATGGAATAGGACCAGTCACAACAGCACCAGTAGTTTTTACTGTTTTTACAATCTTTTCAGCAGACTTATCCACCAACATGTGATCGTAAGATTTTAGTTTTATTCTGATTTTTTGACTCATTTTCTTAAAATTAAGCGTTTCCTTTTGCTTTTTTGATTACTGCTTCCGAAATATTAGAAGGCGTTTCTGCATAGTGCGAAAATTCCATTGTAGATGTTGCGCGACCTGAAGACAAAGTTCTTAAAGTTGTTACATATCCAAACATTTCAGATAATGGCACATCAGCTTTAATAGTTTTAGCACCATTTCTATCTCCCATGTCATTTACTTGACCTCTACGACGGTTAATATCACCTACGATATCTCCCATGTTTTCTTCTGGTGTAATAACCTCCATTTTCATGATTGGCTCAAGAATTATAGCTCCAGCAGCTTTAGCCACTTCTCTATAACCCATTCTTGCCGCTAACTCAAAAGAAAGCGCATCAGAATCCACAGGGTGGAAAGATCCGTCCAATAAAGTAACCTTCAAACTATCTACTTGATATCCTGCTAAAGGACCAGTTTTCATAGCTTCACGGAAACCTTTTTCTACAGAAGGAATATATTCTTTTGGTACGTTACCCCCTTTTACAGAGTTAACAAACTGCAATCCAACTGGAGCTTTACCGTCAACTTCATCTGCTGGCTCAAGAATAAATACGATATCACCGAATTTACCACGACCACCTGATTGTTTTTTGTAAGTTTCTCTGTGTTGTGCTTTTTTAGTAAATGCCTCTTTGTATTCAACTTGAGGCTCACCTTGATTCACTTCAACTTTGAATTCACGTTTCATTCTATCAACCAAGATATCTAAGTGAAGCTCACCCATACCAGAGATAATAGTTTGTCCCGAAGCCTCATCTGTTCTAACTGTAAAAGTTGGATCCTCTTCAGCTAATTTAGCCAAAGCCATACCCATCTTATCAACGTCAGCTTTAGTTTTAGGCTCAATAGCAATACCAATTACAGGTGCAGGAAATTTCATTGACTCAAGAATGATTGGGTGTTTTTCATCACACAATGTATCTCCAGTTTTGATATCTTTAAATCCAACAGCAGCTCCAATATCTCCAGCCTCAATATATTCGATTGGATTTTGTTTGTTAGCATGCATTTGATAGATACGAGAAATTCTTTCTTTGTTTCCTGAACGAGTGTTCAAAACATAAGAACCTGCATCTAAACGTCCTGAATAAGCACGGAAGAAAGCCAAACGACCTACGAATGGGTCAGTTGCAATTTTAAAAGCTAAAGCAGCGAATGGCTCTTTAACATCTGGCTTACGCAATATTTTAGTTTGATCTTCTTCTAATAATTCAGCATCATCAGGATGAATCCCTTCGATACCTTCTTTATCCATTGGAGATGGCAAATATTTACATACTGCATCTAACATGAATTGAACTCCTTTATTTTTGAAAGAAGAACCGGCAATCATAGGAATAATAGCCATATCCATTACAGCAGCTCTTAATGCTATGTTGATTTCTTCCTCTGTAATAGAGCTTTCGTCTTCCATGAATTTCTCAAGCAAATTCTCATCATAATCAGCAACTGCCTCAATAAGAATCGATCTGTATTCTTTCACTTCTTCAAGCATATCTTCCGGAATAGGCACAACTTCATAAGTAGCTCCCATACCAGCATCATCCCAAACAATAGCTTGGTTTCTTACTAAATCCACAACACCTTTGAAATCATTTTCTTCACCAATCGGCAAAGTGATTGCAACAGCATTTGATTTCAACATATCTCTCACTTGTTGACAAACCATCAAAAAGTTAGATCCTTGTCTATCCATTTTATTAACAAATCCAATACGCGGTACTCTGTATTGATCTGCTAATCTCCAGTTAGTTTCCGATTGAGGCTCAACACCATCAACAGCACTAAATAAGAAAACCAAACCATCAAGTACACGCAAAGAACGGTTTACTTCAACTGTAAAGTCAACGTGTCCCGGGGTATCAATAATATTAAAGTGATAAGGTAATGTTTCAGGTAAAATTTTACCTTGAGTAGTTGGAAAATTCCATTCACAAGTTGTAGCGGCAGAAGTAATTGTAATACCTCTTTCTTGCTCTTGTGCCATCCAGTCCATTGTTGCAGCACCATCGTGTACTTCACCAATTTTATGTGATTTTCCAGTATAGAATAATATGCGCTCTGTTGTTGTTGTTTTACCAGCATCAATGTGAGCAGCAATTCCTATGTTTCTTGTATATTTAAGTTCTCTAGCCATTTCTTAAGAATTAAAATCTAAAGTGAGAGAATGCTTTATTAGCTTCTGCCATCTTGTGAGTATCCATTCTTTTCTTAACAGCAGCTCCTTCTTCTTTAGCCGCAGCTAAACATTCTGAAGCTAATCTCTGAGCCATTGATTTTTCGTTTCTTCTTCTTGAATAAAGAATTAACCATTTCATAGCCATAGAAATTTTTCTGTCTGGTCTGATTTGCATCGGAATTTGAAATGTAGCTCCACCTACTCTACGGCTACGTACTTCTACGTGAGGCATAACGTTTGTTAAAGCATCTTTCCAAATTTCTAATGAAGTTTTTTCCTCATTTTGCTTTTTAGTTTCAATGATATCAATTGCATCATAAAAAACTTTAAAAGCTGTTGATTTCTTACCATCCCACATTAAGTTGTTCACAAAACGCGTTACCAACTGGTCGTTAAACCTTGGATCTGGTAAAAGTGGTCTTTTCTTTGCCGCTCTTTTTCTCATGTCTTTTTTTTAATAAAATTTCACACCCATACTAGCACAATAAATCGCACCATCACAGGAATAACTTTTTAAATTACTTTTTCGCTTCTTTTGGTCGTTTTGCTCCGTATTTAGATCTTCTTTGCGTTCTTCCTGCTACTCCTGACGTATCAAGCGCACCACGAACGATGTGATATCTAACTCCTGGCAAATCTTTTACCCTTCCACCCCTAACTAATACTATCGAGTGCTCTTGTAAATTGTGTCCTTCTCCAGGGATGTAAGCATTCACTTCATTACCATTTGTCAAACGTACACGCGCTACTTTACGCATTGCAGAGTTTGGTTTTTTTGGTGTTGTAGTGTAAACACGCGTACAAACCCCTCTTCTTTGAGGACAAGAATCTAAAGCAACCGATTTACTCTTCTTAGTTATCTGAGTTCTTCCTGTTCTTACTAATTGTTGAATTGTTGGCATAATTAATACTAAAAATTTCTTATTATATTAAAATCCCGCTTTTTACGGGGTTGCAAATGTATAAATTAATTTTCACTCTACAAACCATAATTGATTTATTTTCACAAGAAGTAAACATTTGTGTTCGAACAAAATACATCTTTACAAAAAACAGTTACTTAATGAACCAAAAAGAAACATCAACAAAGACAACTTCAAAAGACAAACATTATGATTATTGAAACAAAGAACAGATATTTGCGTTACTTTCATCATAAAGAAATTAAAAGTGAAACTCAAAATTCTTATTCTATTTTTTTTTCTTAATTATTTGACTTCCGAAAGTCAGACCCTTCAATTAAAAATAATTGGAAAAACATCAATTGAAACCAAAATAATTGATTCAATTGGATATTCAATAAAAAAACAAAATGCCAAACAAATAATTGAAGAAATAAATTTAGTTACCAAAAAACTAACTGAGTTAGGCTATATAAACAATCAAATATTAGAAGAAAAAAAGAAAATGACAGCAGTTATATTACCAAACTTTCACTTAAAAAAAGAATAAAAAATATACATATATATATAGGTATAAAAAACAATTTATTTTTAGACAGTTTTTATGAAACAAAACAAGATTCTATAATATTATCATATTCTCAAATAGAACCGTTTTTAAAACATACTCTGCAAAATTTGGAAATAAATGGCTATGCATTTGCAAAAGTAAAACTCATCAATTTACAACAGAAAAACCAAAATCTATTATATGCTGACTTATCAATTTCAACAGACAGAAAAAGAAATTTAAACACGATAGAAATAAAATACTCCAATCAACAGCATAAAAAGCTTTTCCCAAAAGGAGCAGAAAAACAAATCATAAAAAAATACAAGAACTCAATTTTCAACCAAGAGACAGTAAAACAAATCAATCATGATTTTGAAGAATTTGGATTTGTAAATCAAATTAAATTTCCAGAAATATTATTCACCAAGGACAGTACCAAAGTATTTGTCTATTTAGAAAAAAAGAAAGCAAATAATTTTGATGGCTACTTAGGGTTCAATAATTCAGAAAATAAAAAAATTCAATTTAACGGATATTTAGACCTAACCTTAATTAACGCACTTAGAAACGGAGAAGAATTATCTATTTACTGGAAGAATGACGGAAATAATCAAAAACTTTTTAATGCTAATTTAAATATCCCTTATTTATTCAACAGCCCATTAGCTATTAAAGCACAAATCAATATTTTTAAGCAAGACAGTATTTTTCAAAACACAAAGACTGCTTTGCTATTAGGATATTTCTTAAATTACAACAAACGCATTTACCTCGGATTCGAATCTACGGAATCTAGTGATATTCAAAATCTAAATAGTCAAAGTTTAGCTGATTATAAGAACACTTTCTATACCACTTCTTTAGAATTCAAAAAAAACAATTCAAAAAACAAACTGTTCCCAATAAAATCATTTCTAAACTTAACTATTGGAACCGGAAATAGAACAACAACAGAAAATCCATCACTAAAACAAAATTTTGCAAATTTTAACATAATGAATGATTTTTATATTAATGAAAAAAACATTATAAACTTAAAAAGCCAAAATTATTTTTTAAAAAGCCAAAATTATATCACAAATGAATTATATCGTTTTGGAGGAATAAACTCCATAAGAGGATTCTCAGAAAACAGCCTACAAGCAAATTTAATGATCGCTCTTATGACAGAATACAGATATTTAGTTTCACCAAATTTATTCTTCAATTCCATTCTAGACTACTGTTATTACGAAGATCCAACAATTTCTTCAATAAAAAAAAACAATGAAAAACTTCTAGGCATTGGACTCGGTTTGGGCGCACAAACTCCAAATGGGCTATTAAAATTTGCCATCACAAATGGGAAGACAAAAAAAGAAGAAATAAAATTTTATAACACAAACATAACTATAAGTTATAATGTTAAATTTTAGGCCTAACAAAAAAAAGAGTTTCAGATATTAGGATTGTTAACAAATTATTGTGATTTTTGCCCCACTAATTCAAAATATTTAAAAAAATGAAACTAAAGTTCAATGGATTCTTAGTACTTCTTGTAGTACTAGTAGCGCAACTAACTTTTGCGCAAGAAAGATCTGTTTCAGGAATTGTTTCCGACAATGCAGGCATGCCTTTACCAGGTGTAAGCATATTAGTGAAAGGAACGAAGAATGGTACTCAATCAGATTTCGATGGGAGATATACTATCAAAGCACAACCAAGCGATGTATTGCAATTCAGCTATCTTGGTATGAAATCTTCAGAGAAATCAGCAAGCTCAACATCACTGAATGTAAAATTAACTAGTAACGCAACAGAACTAGAAAGTGTAGTTGTAACAGCAATGGGTATCAAGAGAGAGAGAAAAGCGTTAGGATATGCTACACAAGAAATCAAATCTGGAGAATTAACCAAAGGATCCAACAATAGCTTAGCTGGAGCTCTTCAAGGAAAATTGGCAGGGGTAACTATCACACCATCAAGTGGTGCTCCTGGAGCCTCTTCTCAAATTGTAATCCGTGGAGCACGTTCCTTCACTGGAAACAACACACCTTTATATGTAGTTGACGGTATGCCAATAGCATCGACAGCTGATTACAGTACTGGAAACAGTGTAACCGGATCAGACAGTGCTAACAGAGCGGTAGATATTGATCCAAACGATATTGAATCTATAAACGTTCTAAAAGGACAAGCTGCATCAGCAATTTATGGACTTAGAGCCTCAAATGGAGTAATAGTGATTACCACAAAAAGTGGTAAAGGAACCTCTAAAAATGGCAAACCTACAATAAATTTCTCTAGCTCCATTACTGCAGACAATGTGTCTAGAAAGATTGATTATCAAAATGAATATGCACAAGGATCAGGTAATCTATTCAATCCTACAAGTTCACTGACTTGGGGTCCTAAAATTTCAGAATTACCAAATAGCACGGGATATGGCGGCAACGTTTCTAATGCCTTGAATGGCGGGGACATAACGACACACGCAGGTAAATATTATGTACCGCAAAGAGCTACAGCAGGTTTAGACCCATGGGTAACTCCTCAAGTATATGACAATTTTGGTGAGTTTTTTAAAACAGGAATCACGGTTAACAATACTTTTAGCTTAACACAATCAACTGAAAAAAGCAATTACGCATTTACTTTTGGTTCATCAAATCAAAATGGTTTTATACCTGCAACTGGTTTTGATCGTTATAATGCAAAAGGAGCATTTAGCACAAAGTTAGGAAACGATTGGAAGACTGGATTCGTGGGTAACTATGTTCAAACTAAAATTGAAAAGGCTACAGGTGCAAATGATTCATCTGTTGCAGGTGCATTTGCAAGTCCGAGAAGCTATGATTTAAAAGGAAACGGATACGAAAATCCTACAGATCCATATAAACAAATTTATTACAGACCAAATGGATTCAACAACCCTTATTGGGCAGCTGCACACAATAAATTTGACGAACAAACAGATCGTTTTTATGGAAATAGTTATGTTGAATTTGCTCCGAAGATATCAACAGACGATATACATAAAATATCATTCCGTTACCAGCTAGGCGCTGATGCTTATACCACTGATTATAGAGATATAAAAGAATTCGGAAACGCACAAACAACGGCAGGTCATTTAGAAATTTACGGAATCACATCTAGAACTGTAAATTCATTATTTACAGTAAATTATGAATATAAAATTTCAGATGATTTAAATTTAACAGCTCTGGCTGGTAATGAGATCAACGATAGATACGAAAAATCATATAGCATGACAGGAAATGACCTTAACTTTGGTGGTTGGCCTAATTTAAAAAACACTAAACAAACAATTGCCTCAGATAACATTGCTAAAAACCGAACTTTTGGTCTTTTTGGAAACCTAAATCTTTCATACAAAAACTTTATTTTTCTAGGGACTACAATAAGAAAAGATATTGTTTCGTCAATGCCACGAGATAATCGTTCATTTGTTTATCCATCCGTATCATTAGGTTTAGTATTAACTGAATTGGAAGCTTTAAAAGGAAACTCAATACTATCTTTTGCAAAACTAAGAGGATCTTGGGCTGAAGTTGGCCAAGCCGGAACTTACTATGCAAATTTCTACTCAGTGCCTAGCTATAGCGGTGGTTTCTGGCAAAACAGCCCTGTAAGTTATCCACTTGGAGGTGTAAATTCTTATACACCAAACAATGTAATGTATGATCCGAATTTAAAACCACAAAACACAAAATCTTATGAAGTAGGTGGTGAATTACGATTATTTAAGGATCTTATAAGTATAGATTATACATTTTCCAGACAAGATGTAGTTGACCAAATTTTTCAAGTGCCATTAGCCGGCTCTACAGGTGCAGCTACTTTAGTGATGAATGGAGGAAAAATTCATACCAATAGCCATGAATTAATAGTAGGTATTACTCCAGTTAAAACTACCAATTTCGAATGGAATGTTTCTGCAAATTACACACAAATAGACAATTATGTAGATGAATTAAAAGAGGGAGTTCCAAATATTTTCTTAGGAGGATTTACAACACCGCAAGTTAGAGCAAGCATAGGAGAACGTTTCCCTGTTATTTACGGAACAGCTTTTAAAAGAGATGACAAAGGAAACATTATAGTTGATGCTAATGGATTGGCTCTATCTGGAGAAACTAAATCACTTGGAGAAGTAGCTCCAAAATTTAACCTAGGAGGAACAACATCTTTCAGATACAAAAAATTAACTCTTGCTGCCACTTTTGATTGGAAAAATGGAGGAAAAATGTATAGCGGAACAAACTCATTGCTTGATACTTACGGATTAAGTACTAAAACAGGAAACCGCGATGAATTAATGATACAAGAAGGTGTAACTGAATCTGGAGCTGTAAATACAAAAGGAGCTACAAAACAAGATACTTATACTAGGTATTCAAATATTGCTGAAACTGCTATATATGATGCTTCTTTCGTGAAACTAAGAGAATTATCATTGGGATACACTATGCCACAATTTTCAAAAGGATTCGACGTACGACTTTCTGCATTTGCAAGAAACATCTTGCTTTCATCTAAAATACCCAATTTAGATCCAGAATCATCACAAGGAAATAATAATATAGCTGGAGGATTTGAAAGATTATCTATTCCACAAACAACAAGTTTTGGACTTGGAATGAATCTAACAATTAATTAATATAATTCAAAAAATCATGAAAAAATATAAAATCATATTACTTTTGGTGATTGCGTCGATTTCATTAAATTCTTGTTCAGAAGATGTAATGGACGATATCAACACCAATGTAAACAATCCAACAGATGTGCCAACTCGTTACGCTATTACTGATGCTATGACGAGTACTGCATTTAGCAATACTGCTTCAGAGCAAGCTTTCTATACCGGTGTTTATGTAGAATTAAACGCAGGAGGTTTTGGTCAAATGTACAATGCAGAGGTAAGAAATGGTGAGCCACAAAATCAAACCACTTTCAACAACCCGTGGAACAGTCAATATCAAACAATGTACAACCTAAAGTTGATAATTGAAAAATGTTCTACTGGTGCAGAAAAAGGCAACTATACCACATTAGGAATAGCACAAATTCTATATGCATACAATTTAGCTATGCTAACAGATATGTATGGAGATGTTCCTTTCTCTGAGGCTTTTCAACCTGGAGTAATTTTCCAACCTAAATTGGATCGTCAACAAGACCTATACAAAACTATTTTCGCAACTCTAGAAGATGCTATAGTAAATTTAGGAAAAACATCATCTTATCCAGTTTTAGGAACTCAGGATATAATATATTATAAGTTAACAGATACTGAACCAGTACACATTTCTAAATGGATAAAAACAGCCAATGGTTTGTTGGCTCGTTATACGCTACGCCTATCTTTTAAAAATCCTGATTATGCTAAGGTATTAACTTATGTAAGTAAGTCGTTTACGGATAAAAGCGAAGAATTTAAAATGAAAAACGCTGGTATTCCAAATCCTTATTCTCAATTCAAAATTGACAGAAATTACTTATTCGCAAGTAAGAGTTTATTTGACAAATTAAACGCTAGAGCTAATGACCCTCGTACTACAGGTTATTTTGAAAAAATTCAAATATCAAAAGGAGCACCTTTTACCTACGAGTTTTATGTTAATGGTGTTAGTCCTCAAAGTCAAACTTATTCATACTCAGCGCTATTAAATGCAAGTAATCCAATATTTATGTTAAGCTACCATGAACTATTGTTCATTAAAGCTGAAGCTGAAGCAAGAAACTCTGCAGCTGTAACAAGTACAACTAGTTTGACAGCTGCTGTAAATGCCGCATTTAACAAAGATGAAGTTAAAAACTTTTCAACTGCAAATGCAACTACCTATGTAGCAGGATTAAACATATTAACTAATGCAGATTTATTAAAAGAGATTGCAGTACAAAAATATTTCTCTTTCTATGAAAACGAAACTGTTGAAGCATACAATGACTACAGACGTTTATTAGCAATGTATGGATCTGTGGCTGCACATCCAATACAATTGGCAAATCCTAAGAATGCAACTCAATTTCCGCTTAGATTACCTTATGGAAATTCTGATGTATCTACAAATCCAAATGTTAAAGCAGCATTTGGCGACGGAACTTATGTCTATTCAGAAAAAGTTTGGTGGGCTGGAGGAACTCGTTAATACTTTTTACAAATAATCTAATTTAAATTTATATAAATTTTAAACCATCCCATTTCGGGGTGGTTTTTTTATACATAAATATGTCCGCTATATATTCTGAAAACAAACAAACAAGCATAATCAAAATTATTGCTAACTCCAATGAAAATATACAAATTCAAAATACAAACAAATATTAAACTACATATAGAAAAATATCACCTAATTTTTGAAGTAATTCAAAACAGGTGGTGACCTTTATATCTTTTTAGCCCTACTACAAAAGCGAGTATTAAAAAAAACACTCAAAGTAAAAGAGACCCATTTAGACTTCGATAAGCAAGAGAAAACCACTAAAAACAATGCTCGAAATGGTTTTTCGAACAAGTGACTAAACCACTCCACTGAAAATGCAAAGGATTATTTTGCAGTCCCTCATTTATTCCAATCGCGAATGAAATTTAAATTATTATACCCCTCTTTTCTACTATAATGTTCAAAATATTCATTTACCATTATATTTCCAGTACTCAAAACATCATAACCACCTGCCTAAAAAATTGTCCCCAAAAACGCTCCTTCAATTCGGGAAATTCCATTTGTAATTTCTTGAAGTTCTTCCTTTGAAACTTTTTTTTAAATTGAACTGAAGTTATGCATTGGGGCGTCTTTTATATGCATGTAAACATGGTTTGAAATAACAACTTCTTTTAAAATTTCAACACCTTCAGCTTAACAGATCTGTATCAGAATCTCATGGCAACACTTTTGAACATCATCTTTCAAAACTTTAAACCTATAACAACATGAGTTGTTAGTCTGTGACTGTGCCAAACCTAA
Organism: Flavobacterium sp. 1; assembly: GCF_002797935.1. NCBI lineage: Bacteria > Pseudomonadati > Bacteroidota > Flavobacteriia > Flavobacteriales > Flavobacteriaceae > Flavobacterium > Flavobacterium sp. 1. Next base: position 5,039,004 of record NZ_PGER01000001.1, on the reverse strand, counting down.
TCTTAAATCTGTACTCATAATCTAAAGATAAAGTTTTATTGCATTACTAAAGTACTGCAATAAATTACAGGATTTTATACTCGAAACTGTTATTATTAATAAAAAAGAAAGTATTTACTCAATAATAAACGGTTAAAAAAATCATACTTTTTTTTAAATGTTCAATTTTAATTAAGTAGATTCTTTTATTCTTAACTAAAACATACTTAATAACAAGAAAATACATTTAATCAAATTAAATAAACTGAATTTCAACTACTTGTGTCGAAATAAAGAAAATAAACTTTAAATTATTATTACTATTTCTCAACATCAATATTAATATTAAATTTTATAACATAAACATAACGATAAGTTATAATGTTAAATTTTAACATTATATATATTTATTTTTATAACATTAAACTGTTTATTTGTTATGAAAATTAAATATTAACATTGGTAAAATTTAATGATATTGTAACTTTAATTGGCTATTATGTTAATAAAAAGTTTTATTGATGAAAATTTAATATTTTTCATAACATTATACTATATATAAGTTAAAAATGTAAATTAAATATGCATGCATAAAAAAATTTAAATATTATAGGATGGTTAACAAATTATTATGATTTTTGCCTCACTAATTCAAAATATTTAAAAATGAAACTAAAGTTCAATGGACTCTTAGCACTTTTTGTAGTGCTAGTAGCGCAAATTACTTTTGCGCAAGAAAGATTTGTTTCAGGAGTTGTTTCTGATAATGCAGGCGTACCTTTACCTGGTGTGAGTGTATTAATAAAAGGGACACAAAATGGAACACAATCAGATTTTGATGGGAAATACTCTATCAAAGCACAACCAAGCGATGTATTGGTGTTTAGTTATGTTGGCATGAAAACAACAGAGAGATCTGCAAGCTCAACAACGCTTAATGTTAAACTAGCAAGTGATGCAACACAATTAGAAAGCGTAGTAGTTACTGCTATGGGAATTAAGAGAGAGAAAAAATCTCTTGGATACTCTTCCCAACAAGTTGAAGGAAAAGACCTAAATGGAGGTACCGCATCACCAAATGTGGCAAACTTACTTTCAGGAAAAGTAGCAGGTCTTGAAGTATCAAGAAACACAAATTTTGGCGGTTCTACAAATGTTGTAATTAGAGGTAACAAATCCTTAACAGGAAACAATCAAGCACTTTGGGTAATCGATGGGGTTCCTGTTGATAATTCAAATTCAAATGCTTTAGCTCAATTAACTGGTGGAGGTGGCTACGACTACGGTAACACTATTTCTGATATTAATCAAGAAGACATTGAAAGCATCAACGTTCTTAAAGGAGCTGCTGCAACAGCACTATACGGTTCAAGAGCAAGTAACGGGGTAGTAATGGTTACTACAAAAAAAGGGAAAGCAACTAAAGATAATAAAGTTGGTTTCACTTTTTCTAGTAATGCATCTATTGGTACTGTAGACAAATCAACTTTTCCAGAATACCAAAACAAATACGGATCAGGTTATGGTTTCGGAAGTTCATTTTTAGGAACTGGAACACCCGATACAGTAGATACATCAAATGACGCTTCATATGGAGATGCTTTCGATGGTACACCAGTATATCAATGGGATGCTTTTACTCCATATTCTCCAAATTTTGGAAAAGCTACTCCTTGGACAGCTGCCAAAAATGGTCCAATTACATTTTTCAATGACGCTAAAACTTACACGAACAGTCTTTCCCTTGAGAAATCAACTGACAGATCTAGTTTATCTATGTCATATGTAAATACTAATCAAACTGGAATCCTGCCAAATAGTGAATTGAAAAAAAATCAATTAAGTGCTAGATTCAGTCAAAAAATTACAGATAAATTAACTGCAAATGTTTATGCTGCCGTAACACTACAAAATACTATAGGTAGAAACTCAACAGGTTACAACGACAACATCATGGGTAATTTTAGACAATGGTGGCAAACTAACACAGACATTAAATCTTTGGAGCAAGTCTACAAAGCTTCAGGAGGTCAAAATGTAACATGGAACTGGTCTGACCCAACATCTCCTGAAGGATTAACACCTGCTTACTGGGATAATCCTTACTTCACACGTTATCAAAATTATTCTTCAGACGAAAGAACACGTTTATTCAGCTATGCATCTCTTGATTACAAGATTACAGATTGGATGAGTGCTCTAGGCAGAGTTTCCTTAGACACTTATAATCAACTTCAAGAAGAAAGAAGAGCCGTGGGTTCTATCCCTTCAGCATTTGGACTTTCACCCGCAGATGAAGCTTCAGGATATCAAAGAAATACCATTAACTTCCAAGAGGTTAACTATGATTTAATGTTAAACTTTAACAAAAAAATTGGCGAAAACATTAGCTTAAATGGAGTATTAGGTGGAAGTATTAGAAGAACAGATAAAGACAATGTGCTTGCTTCAACAATTGGTGGTTTAGTAACTCCTGGTATTTATGCATTATCAAACTCTAGATATGAACTACCTTTCCCTAAAGAGCAAATAATTAATGCTGGTGTAAATGGTATTTATGCACAAGGATCTGTTGGGTATCTAGATACTTATTTTATTGACGCATCTATCAGAAGAGATGCTTCTTCTACATTACCAAAAGGAAACAACTCATACGTTTATCCTGCAGTTTCTGGATCATTTGTTTTTTCTAATGTACTTAAATCTGATTGGTTAAACTTAGGAAAAGTTAGAGTAAATTATGCAGAAGTTGGTAATGATGCTCCTGCATTAAGCTTGGTAAACACATACAATAGAAATCCAAACTTCCAAGACCAACCTGTTTACACGAATGCATTAACAAATCCATTCCGCAGCATCAATAACAATCCAAATCTTAAACCTGAAAGAACAAAATCATTTGAAATTGGTTTAGAGAGTAGCTTTTTTGACAGACGTTTAAGTTTTGATGCAACTTACTACAAAACTAACTCTGTAGATCAAATCGTTGCAGCTGCAGTTTCATCTGCATCAGCAGTAACAAACGCTTATGTAAATGGTGGTAACATCGAAAACAAAGGTTTAGAGCTACAAATAACTGGAACACCTATCAGAACTAAAGATTTTAGCTGGGATATCACTGTAAACTGGTCTAACAATGAAAGTAAAGTAGTTTCATTACCTGATGGTGTAGACAACTTACAATTAGGATCTTTCCAAGGTGGTGTTACAGTAAATGCTACACCTGGTGAAGCATACGGTACATTAAAAGGTACTGACTACGTGTATACAAATGGTGAAAAAACAATAGACCAAGCTACTGGTAAATATTTAATTACTACCTCTGCTACCAACAACATTGGTAACGTTACTCCAGATTGGATGGGCGGTATTAGAAATAAATTTACTTACAAAAACATCTCTTTAGGATTCTTAATTGACACTCAGCAAGGTGGAGATATTTTCTCTTTAGATATGTATTATGGTCTTGCAACAGGATTATACAAAGAAACTGCAGTTGATAACATCAGAGAAAATGGTATTTTAAATGCTGGTGTAGCTCCTAATGGAACTCCAAATACAGTTGTAGTAAAAAATCCTGGCACTTTCTCTAATAACTACGGTTATTTAGTAGAACCAAACAAAGCATTTGTATATGATGCATCTTATGTAAAATTAAGAGAAGTTTCTATTACTTATAACTTCCCTAAAACTATGTTTGAAGGAACATTTGTCAACAGTGCTTCATTAAGTTTGTTAGGCTCAAATCTATGGATTATTAGCAAAAACCTACCTTATGCAGACCCTGAAAGTGGATTATCATCAGGAAATAGCTCAAGAGGATATTCAGTAGGATCACTTCCTACAACAAGAGACATTGGGTTTAACTTAACATTGAAATTTTAATACAAAAAGAGAAATGAAAAAAATAATATATGCCTTAGGACTTCTTATCCTCACAGTATCTTGTGACGATAATGCTCTTACAGACTTAAATGTGGATGAAAAAAACCCATCATCGGTTCCACCATCTACTTTATTTACAAGTGCTCAAAAATCACTGACAGACCAATTGGTAAACTCAAATGTTAATAAAAATATTTTCAGATTAGTTAACCAACAATGGACAGAAACCACTTATTTAGACGAGTCTAATTACAATTGGACAGCTAGAAAAATTTCAGATAATCATTGGAATCAATTGTATGTAGGACCATTAGCTAATTTAATGACCGCTAAAAAAAGCATAGAAAATTCTGAAATTTTAGCTAATGATCCAGAATACGCTACAAAAACAGTTGCAAAGAAAAATCAATTAATTTTAATTGATATCTTAAGTGTTTACACGTATCAAATAATTGTAGATACTTTTGGTGACGTACCTTATACAGAATCGTTACAAGGTTCAGGAGATTATTTACCTAAATATGACAAAGCTATTGATATTTACAAAGATCTTATTGTTCGTTTGAATAAGGACATCGCTACAATCGATACCGGTGCTACTGCATTTGGCACAGCCGATGTAATCTACGGTGATGATTTAGATGCTTGGTTAAAATTCGCAAACAGTATTAAATTAAAATTGGGTATCAATCTTAAAGCTTCAGGGCTAGAATCTGCTATTGCAAATAATGCTATCCTAACAGGAGCTGCAGGAGGTTTTACTTCAAATAAAGATAATGCTAAATTAACATACATGAACAACCTACCAAATACTAACCCTATCTATGAGGATTTAGTATTTTCAGGAAGACATGATTTTGTTCCAGCAAAACCTTTTGTTGATGCCATTGTAGCAAAAAATGACCCAAGAACTGTGGTATATTTTGATGATAATTTAACGCCTTATAAAGGAGGAGTAGTTGGAATTAAAAACTCTTATGGGAAATTCACACACGTAAGTGACCATATTCAGGAGGCATCTTTTGCAGGAACACTTTTAGATTATTCTGAAGTAGAATTTTTATTAGCTGAAGCTGTTGAAAGAGGAGTTGCTGTTGGTGGAACTGCTGAATCACACTACACTAAGGCAATTACTGCTTCAATGGAAGATTGGGGAATTTCTGCTACTGCTACTGCTACATACTTAGCACAACCAACTGTTGCTTATGCAACTGCTACTGGTACATGGCAACAAAGAATTGGTGAGCAATCTTGGTATGCAAAATTCAATAGAGGTTTTGAAGGATGGACATCTACAAGAAGATTAAACTTCCCAGTACTTGTTGCACCAGCAACAGCAGACCAAGCCGCTGAAGGTCAAGTGCCTTCAAGAATGACTTACCCTATTAGAGAGCAAACTTTAAATGCTACTAATTACCAAGCTGCATCAACTTCAATTGGAGGAGATAAATTAAAAACTAAATTATTTTGGGATGTTAACTAATTAACATCAACATATAATTCAAATGAAAACCATCAGCTAGGCTGATGGTTTTTTTATGTCTATATATTTTTATACGAAAATTCAGATCTATAGATAAAAAATCTTAATAAAACCCCAACAAACTTTACGTTGAACTCTTAAAATAGAACATTCTCTATAAACCTATACTAAAATTAAAGTTTAACAAATCTTAATGCTCCAGATTATTGAATCCATAAAATATTAACAATAAAACTATTGTCAAAAAACAAAAATCAAATAAAAGAACTGAATTGCCTCGATATTTCAAATAAACTTCAAACAGTTCATTAAACTGATTCTAAGATATATAAAATAATTTTATAACATAAAAATAATAATAAGTTATAATGTTAAATTTAGGCCTTGCCAAAAAAAAGGGTTTCATATATTAGGATAATTAACAATTTATTATGATTTTTACTAAACTAATTCAAAATATATAAAAATGAAACTAAAGTTCAATGGACTCTTAGTACTCCTAGTAGTACTAGTAGCGCAATTAACCTTTGCGCAAGAAAGATCTGTTTCAGGAATTGTTTCTGACAATGCAGGCATGCCTTTACCGGGTGTAAGTGTGTTAGTAAAGGGAACAAAGAATGGAACACAATCAGATTTTGATGGAAAATATGCCATCAATGCTAAACCAACAGACGTATTGGTATTTAGCTATATTGGGATGAAACCTTCAGAGAAATCAGCAAGCACAACAACACTTAATGTTAAACTGGCAAGCGGTGCCACACAATTGGAGAGCGTAGTCGTTACAGCTTTTGGTATTAAAAGAAAACCTAAAGATTTAGGATATTCTGTAAGTTCTATAAAAGCTGAAGAAATTACTAATGATGCAGAGCCAGATCTAGTGCGATCCCTTAATGGAAAAGTTGCTGGTGTTAATGTTGGTGTTTCCACTGGTGTCGCAGGTGCTGCAAACAGAATCACAATTAGAGGTGTTACTTCTTTTTCAGGAAATAATCAGCCATTAATAATTGTTGACGGTATAGCCTATAGTGATCCGCAAGTTACAACCTCTAGCCAAGTAACTGGTGGTGGTGGATATGAGTCTGCATTATCAAGTTTAGACCCTAATGATATTGCTTCTGTTGACGTCCTTAAAAGTACTTCAGCAGCTGCCTTATATGGTTCAAGAGCTGTAAATGGTGTAATTGTTATTACAACTAAATCTGGATCTCCGAGTTCAAAAAAGACAAATAAACTAAGCGTTAACGTTGGTAGTGCAGCTTATTTGGAAAACGTTAATAACTTACCTGATTTTCAAAATACCTACGGAGCTGGGTCAAATTTTAACTATTCAAATTCAAATGGTTCTTGGGGTCCACGTTTTGATTCATTAGCAACAATCCCGACTTGGCCAACATTATTAGCAGCATTTCCATCACAATTTGGACCAACTGTACCATATGTTGCAAAACCAAACAATGTAAAAGATTTATTTAGAACTGGAACTGTAACAGATAACACGGTAGGATTTAATTATTCTGGAGAAGAAGGCAGTTTTAATGCTACAATATCAAACATGGCGCAGGATGGGTATATACCTTATAATACTTATGACAGAACTGGATTTTCTGTAGGTGGTAACTTTAAATTAGCCAATAAATTAACTGTAGGCGCAAACATGAGTTATTCTGGCACAAAACAAGTTGGTGCTTTTTTTGGAGAAAATCAATTTGATGGAGCAGCCTCATCATTTGCTAGAACAATGTTTTTAGCAAGAAACTGGGATATGAATCTACCTTATGAGGATGCTAATGGAGCTTCCGTAACACCAAATGGAACACAATTTGACCACCCCCTTTGGTCTTGGAAACATGATCAAATTATCACACACACAAATAGAACTGTAGGTGGCGTTAATCTTAATTATGAATTTAACGAAAATATTTCAGCTACCTATAGAGCTGGTATGAATAGATATACATTAGACAGAAATCAGATTCGTGATCTACATTCAAGAGCAGATGGCGGTGTAGGTTCTTTGACAAATGATAAATTTACAAATGAAGACATTGAATCTACGTTACTAGTTAACTTTGATTATAAATTATCAGATGATTTCGGCATGAAATCAATCTTAGGTGCAAACTTTTTGCAAAATAACAACTCAAGACTTGCATTTTATGGAAAAGGATTTAGTGTCCCAAATGTTTTTACCTTTGGAAACACACTAAATGTCTCTAATCTTGCTGATTACAGATTTGAAAAAAGAAATATAGGTCTTTTTGCAGATGTAACATTTTCATTTAAAGATTATTTATTTTTAAATGCTACAGCAAGAAACGATTGGAGTTCATCATTACCAAAAAGCAATAACTCCTATTTTTATCCAGGTGTAAATGCTTCTTTTATTTTGACAGATGCTTTACATATGGACAACGATATACTTACATTCGCTAAGATTAGAGGGGGCTGGGCAAAAGTAGGGAAAGATGCTGTTTCTGAATTTACAAGCGCAACATATGCCTTAGGAAATTCATATAATGGAAATCCAACAATTGCAAATCCAACTGACCTAGGGGACCAAAATGTTAAACCTGAATTTACCGAAGAAATTGAGTTTGGTACTGATTTAGAATTCTTCAAAAAAAGAATAGCACTAGGTTTAAGTGTGTATAAAAAAACATCGACTAATTTAATTACTCCAATTACAGTTCCTACGTCTACTGGATATCTTACCTATAATACTAACTTAGGTGCTATGGTGAACAAAGGGCTTGAAATTGAATTAACATTGGTTCCTGTTCAAACAAATGATTTTAAATGGACACTATTCAGTACTTTCACTAAAAATGACAATGAGGTTACTAAATTAAAGGATGGATTAGATAGATTTAATTTGCAAGCCAATACAGTAGCATATGTACAAAAAGGAGAAGCTTATGGTGTGTTCTATGGCAGTAAATTTGCAAGAGATGACGAAGGAAACTTCTTAATCAACCAAAGCGGTGGTGGAATCATAGCAGATCCTACACCTGGTATTATTGGTGATCCAAATCCTGATTTTAAAATGAGCTTTATAAACACATTTAAGTATAAAAACTTTACTCTTACAGCCCAATTTGACTATAGAAAAGGTGGAGATATTTCTTCTTCTACAATTGAGTCGTTATTGGGAAGAGGTGTTACTAAAGACACAGAAGACAGAGAAAAAACATACATTATCCCTGGTTACTATGGAGACAGCAATGGAGTTGCTATAGTTGATGCTTCAGGAAATAAAATTCCAAATACCGTTCAACTTAGTATGAATGAGCTGTACTTCTCTCCTGCCGGAGGTAATACTTTTGCTATCAATAGTGTTGATGAAGCGGATATATATGATGGGACAGTATTTAGATTGAGAGATGTTAATTTAACTTATAGTTTACCACAAGAGATGTTAAAAAAATCACCTTTCGGACAAGTTTCAATTAGTTTGCTAGGCAGTAACCTATGGTATTTTGCGCCAAATGTTCCTAAACATACTAATTTTGATCCAGATACTACCAGCTATGGCTCGACTAACATTCAAGGAATTGAAGTTTCAGCAGCTCCAACAGCAAGAAGATTTGGAGTTAAACTTAATTTAACATTCTAAAAAAAAAAATATGAAACTTTTAAAAAAAATAAAAAATAATAAAAACAGTCTTGTTTTGTTATTAGTTACAACTCTTTTTATGAGTTGTACCAACTATTTAGATGTTGATACTGACACTGACAACCCAACAGTTGCCCCTTTAAGTCTTTTATTAACAAACATAGAAGTAAGTATAAACAATGTAAATAATTATAACAATTATACTGCTAGCCTTCTATCTGTCTATACTCATCAAACAACTGCGAGAGAAGAACAGGATCAATACGGCATTAGAGTTGACAACATTAACATGTCAAATGATTGGAATGCAATATATTTAACCCTGAATGACATAGAAACCCTAATTAAACAATCAACTGAAACTGGAGACTTAGTTTATTTAGGTATTGGGCAAATGCAGAAAGCTTATTTAATGTCTATCGCAGTCGACTTATGGGGAGATGTTCCTTATTCAGAAGCGGGACAATTGAAAAGCGGAATAATTAGCCCAAAATTCGATGACCAAAAGGTAATTTATACTTCTATTTTCGAATTAATAAAACAAGCTAAAAAAAATATAGCTACAGGTGCAGGCAATCAAAAACCAGGAAAAAATGATTTGTTTTATGAAGGAGACACAGCCAAATGGATAAAATTTGCTAACTCTTTTCAATTAAAACTATATAATCAAGTTAGACTAACTTCGGCTTTCGATCAAGCTGGATTTAATGCCTTAATTGCTGAAAACAATTTTTTCACTTCACTTACTGATGACTTTCAATTTAATCAAACTAAAAATCTTTCTCCAACTGATGAAAGAAATTCATACTTTCTTGAATCTTACAACAGTACACAATTTGGCACTTATCAAAGCCCTTGGTTTTATGAAATCCTAAAAGGTATGAATCCAAATATCCATAGTGGAAATCCAGATCCTCGTCTTCCTTACTATTTCTTCAATCAGTTAAAAGATGGTCAATTCCCACCTGATCAAGGTAATACAACTACAGGAAACCCTAATGCAGATTATTGGGATAAATCAACGGGCTTCTTTAGTATTCGATTTGGTAGTACAGGACCAGACAGAGATAGAAGTGCTGAAAGTTCTTACACATACCCAGGTATTTTTCCAGCAGGAGGAAGGTATGATGACAACAAAGGAGGAATCATGAGTGCTGATCCTAAACTTGCAACCGGTATTGCACCTCACAGAATATTTACTTACGCTGAATTTTTATATGTTCAAGCAGAGTTAATGCAAGTTGGAAAATTAAGTGGTGATGTTACTGCAAAATTCCAAGAAGCTTTAAATGCAAGTTTTGCAAAAGTTGATCAAGTAGTTTCAAAAAACGGCTCTGCTCAAACTATACCTGTATTGATAGGTTCTACATCAGTTACCACTTTCACCAATAAAGTAATAGCAGAATATACAGCAGCTAGTGCTGATAAGAAATTAGAAATAATTATGACGCAAAAATGGGTTGCAACTTATGGTGATCCTATGGATCAATATACTGATTATAGAAGAACTGGATTTCCTATTTTGGCAAATCCACTAAGCACAACTAAAGAATATCAGTTAGATAATGGAAATGGTTTTCTAATAAATGATGCACAAACAGTTCTTAACAACCCATTCCAACAATCTTTCTTCTGGCCTCAAGACGAGCTAAACTCTAATTCAAAAGCACCAGCTCAGAAAAACCCAGGAACATATAAAATCTTTTGGGCTAAATAATTTAAAACACATAAAAATGAAAAAAATCAAATATATAGCCGTAACTCTTATTCTGGCACTTATGATGATAACATCATGCACAGACGATGGGGGTAGTTCAGTAACTGAATTTATTGAAGGCGCAGTTCCTAATGTTGTAAAAACACCTGGCACAGATGCATCCTTAAACTATGCTGCTCTAAAAAGCGGAGGAAGCATTAAAATAGGAGTAACTATGAGTGTTGCAAGAGGCGACGTTGCGTCAATGAACATTGTGGGTTATTATACTAAAGGTACTGTTGTTGAGAAAGCTGTTTTAACAACTGGAGTAACAACCTTTCCAGCTAATGTAACTTATACAGAAGCTGACCTTTACAAAGCTTTTACTATTTTAAATACTTCAAATGATTTTGGAATTACAGATAACTTAGTAATAAGTGCTGATATAACTCTAAAAAATGGTACTGTAATTAACATGTTTACTGATAAGGGGGTTAAAAAATTTGGTGCAGATATATCCAACTCTTTACAGTTTACAGCATCACAAACCTATATAATGGCATGTCCCATAACAAATGCTGCAACCTTTAATGGGAATTACAAAGTAGTACAAGATGATTGGCAAGATTATTCTAAAGGAGACATTATTCCTGTTGTATATGAAGCAGCGTTTGGAACATTAAAATTTAAAATTTTAAATACTAATAATCCATACCTAGTTAACTATTCAACATCATATATAATTGTAACTATTAACCCAGCTACAGGAGCTGTTACAGTGACTTCAAATGAAGGATTCAATTATGGACCAGGCCAAGTGTATACTTTAACAGGTTCTGGAAATGTAAGCAATTGTACTGGTGATATTAATTTAAAATTAATATTTAATGGATCAGGTCCATATACCTTCAACCTTACTAAATAATAATCAATATTTTATTTAAGAATTTATTTGTTTTTCAATAATAAAATAGATTAAATTGGTATCGAAAACCTATTCATTCATTTGAATAGGTTTTTTTTATTAATATCTAAAAAACAATTAAACAAAATGTGGTATACATTCTTTTTTGTAAACCGTTATTTTAAGAGTTTTTAAACAAGTTCAATCTTAAATATGTCTATTTATTACTCATAACCAAAACATAGCTAGAATTTAACTCAAGTCTACTTAAAATTTGAAACAAAAAACTATCTTTGCGCCATGGAAAAAGAACACCAAATATTCGGGATTAGAGCAATAATTGAAGCTATACAGGCGGGCGCAACAGTTGATAAAGTATATATTCAGAAGGAAGCAAGCAGCGAACTAATGAAAGACCTAATGAAGGTGATGAAACGTGGCAATATTAATTTTTCTTATGTTCCCGTAGAAAAACTAAACCGATTGACTCCCAATAATCACCAAGGTGCTGTAGCGAGCATCTCTCCTATTTCGTTTTTTGACTTAGAAACTCTGATAGATACCGTTGTCGAAAACGGAAAAAAACCTTTGTTTTTAATTTTGGACCAAATTTCAGATGCACGTAATTTTGGTGCTATTATCCGAACAGCAGAATGCACAGGCGTTAATGGTATTATCGTTCAAAAAGCAGGTTCCGCTCCTGTAAATGGAGACACGGTTAAAACTTCGGCGGGTGCAGTATTTAATATTCCTATTTGTAAAGTAGAACATATTAAAGATGCTATTTTTCTTTTACAAGCGAGCGGTATCAAAACCGTTGCCGCTACCGAAAAAACAGATCAAAACATTTATGATATTTCTTTAAACGAACCAATAGCAATTATTATGGGGTCTGAAGACCGTGGAGTAAACCCATCTGTACTCAAAATTGTAGATGAGAAAGCAAAACTTCCTATGTTTGGAACTATTGGCTCTTTAAATGTTTCTGTAGCTTGTGGCGCTTTTTTATATGAAGCAGTTAGACAAAGAAGCTAAATAATTTTAGAAATCAGATTGCAGATTTTAGATTGCAGTTAAACAACCCTAGATTATAATAAATTATCAAAATAGAATGAATCAAGACTCCGGTTTTGATTCATTTTTTTCGTTTAAAGACTCTTGTGTTTCAACATAATCATACACAACATTTGAATTCGATATAAAAAAAGGATTCATTTCTGTTTGAACTTCTTCAATAATTTCAGGTTTTGGGAGATTGACAAAATTACCGTTTTCGTCAAACCGCTGCATAAATTTATCTTCGGATGGATCATAATCAGGGCGTTCCCAATCGTATTTTATCACTTTCCTGAATTCTGTTTTTTTGTAAAAAAAAGTCAATACAAAACCCGCTATTAAACCTGACAGATGTCCTTCCCAAGAAATAGTTTCATCAATTTTTGGAAAAACATACCAAACCATTCCGCCATAAAGAATAACTACTGTTAGAGATAAGGCTACCAATCTATAATATTGGGTTTGTAAGCCTTTAAAAAAAATAAAAGAAACCAATACGTAAATTAGACTACTGGCTCCAATATGGTAACTTTCTCTTCCTATAAGCCATGTCAAAGCACCTGAAAATAAAATTCCGTATACCAATATTCCCATTGCCTCTTTTCGATAAAAAAAGAACAAAGCAGCCAAAAGCACTAGTAATGGTATAGAGTTATTATAGAGGTGTTCTATATTCGAATGAATAAATGGGCTAAAAATCACACCTTGCAATCCTGAAAAAGTCCTCGGCAAAATTCCGTTCTCATCAAAATCAAATCCAAATCGGATTTCCAGCCAATAAACAAACCACAGGAACAGCACAAAAAAAAGCGGCACTCCTAAAACAGTATTGGTAAATTTAAAATGATTTTCTTCCATTTTTTTAGAGTACAGGATTATTAGACCCTTAATTTGTTAGAACTTGAAAATTGGCTCTTGAAAACAAATCAAAAATGTATCCAAAAGCAATTTAATGCTATTTTGTCATATAAAATAATTCTGTTTTGAAAACGAATGCCCTAGCCCTGATGGAAACGGCATCCTTTTGTGTCTCGTTTTTCTACGAGGCACAAAAGATATAGTGGACAGCAGGAAACAGCTCCTGAAAATATACTCATAAAAACTGAAAAATGTGTAATTTTACAAAATGGAAGCACCTTTAGCAGAACGCATACGCCCACAAAAACTAGAAGACTACATCAGTCAGTCCCACTTGGTTGGTTCCAATGGATCGTTGACACAACAAATTGCGAAAGGGATTATTCCATCCTTAATATTTTGGGGGCCTCCAGGAACGGGGAAAACAACTTTGGCACAAATCATTGCTCAAGAGTCTAATCGTCCATTTTATATATTAAGCGCTATTAATTCAGGAGTCAAGGATATTAGGGATGTAATTGAAAAAGCAAAACAAAGTGGCGGATTATTTACTGCCAAAAATCCTATTTTGTTTATTGATGAGATTCATCGTTTTAGTAAATCGCAGCAAGACTCATTATTGGCAGCTGTTGAAAAAGGATGGATTACACTCATAGGCGCTACGACCGAAAATCCGAGCTTTGAAGTGATACCCGCTTTATTGTCCCGTTGTCAGGTCTATATTTTGAATGCTTTCACCAAGGCAGATTTAGAACATTTATTGCAAAGAGCAATGACAGCCGACAGTTATTTGGCTTCCAAAAAAATAGAACTGCAAGAAACAGAAGCACTTTTGCGTCTTTCTGGCGGTGATGGGCGTAAACTATTAAATATTTTTGAACTGGTCGTAAACGCTTCTGCTGATGACGAAATTTTAATCACAAATGATCGTGTTTTCGAATTAGTGCAACAAAATACAGTTTTATATGATAAAACTGGCGAACAGCATTATGATATTGTTTCGGCTTTTATAAAATCGATTCGAGGGAGTGATCCCAACGGAGCCGTTTATTGGCTAGCCAGAATGATTGAAGGTGGTGAAGATGTAAAATTTATTGCCCGAAGAATGTTGATTTTATCCAGCGAAGATATTGGTAATGCCAATCCGACAGCTTTTATAATGGCAAATAATGCTTTTCAAGCCGTTTCTACAATTGGGTATCCTGAAAGTCGAATTATTCTGAGCCAATGCGCTATTTATCTCGCCACTTCTCCCAAAAGTAATGCTTCCTATTTGGCTATTGGTACCGCTCAACAATTGGTTAAACAAACTGGCGATTTACCAGTACCTATTCATTTGCGTAATGCTCCTACCAAATTAATGAAAGAATTGGGATATGGTGAAGATTATAAATACTCACACGATTATGCCAACAATTTTGCCGAGCAGGAATTTTTGCCAGAAGCCTTAAGCAATACCCCTATTTATATTCCAGGCGCGAATTCCAGAGAAAATACGACTCGCGAATTCTTGAAAAATCGTTGGAAGAACAAATACGGATATTAAGATTTTGAATTCCAGATTTTAGAAAGTCCAATTACAGTTAATAAAAAAACCTCAGAGCAGAGCACCCGAGGTTTTATTGTGAACAATTTTCTATATAATTTTTAATCCTAAGAGATTAGAACTTCACTTTAATTTTCTCCGACATTAAAGTATCTTTTTCGTAATACTCAAAGTACCATTGATTATCTTTTAGAACTAGCGTTCCTTGTAGATCACCTTTAGATGCTAAATAAATAGATGGATTTGTAGTTTTAAAAGCTTTAAGAACCACTTTTGGCGTACTATCCACTAATTGAAATCCATTTTTGATAGGCTGTGCAAACAATACTGAACCATCTGGCTCGGTACTGCTGCTAGGTACATTCACTGCTACGGCAGCAACTGTCACTGGAACGGCAACAGAAGCAACCGCAGGAGTTGCTACTGCTGTATTTGCACTATTTACCGCTGGTGTACCATCATATTTATAATGCAATGCATATACTGATTCAAAAGCCATATTCAATGCTTCAGAGTACGCTACCTCATAATCTTTCTCTTTACTTTTCCCCACTTGAGATTTGAAAATCTCTTTACCGCTGCAATCCTTAAAAACAACGTAAAGTTTCGTTACTAAAAATGCATTATCTCTTATTACATCCACATTTAACAAACTGCATCTGTCATTGTACCCTCCAGGGAAAGTTTCATTCGAATAAAAAGCTTCAAAACCAGCTTTTTTTAAATTAACCTTGGTTAGAGTAGCAAGACGGTATTGGTTTTCAGACTTAAGAAAATCATATTTCAAAGGAATAATCACTCCTGTATAATCATTAATTGATTGAGAAAATCCAAAGCTTGAGACAAGCAATAATAGGTATAGAAATTTTGACTTCATGATTTATAAATATTTTTTTAGTTCTAATAAATGTGTTACTTGCTTAATATTTTGTTCTACTTCAATGTTTTTGTCATTAAAAAAAATGGCATCTAATCCAGCATCTAAAGCTCCCTGCACATCAGCTTCCATACAATCTCCAATCATCAGACTGTTTTCTTTTTTGGCCTTCGCCAAATTAAGGGCATGCTCAAAAATAATGGGATTGGGTTTCTTAACACCTGCCATTTCCGAGTTGGTAATTGTCTTGAAAAATCCCGCAATATTCGAATTGTTTATTTTCTTGTACTGCACATCGGCAAAGCCGTTGGTAATAATATGCAATTTATACTTTTTTTCCAGATATTCCAGCACTTCAATCGTTCCGTCAAACAAATGGTTGTTTTCAGGCAAAAGCTGAATATAATCATGCGCAATACTTTCAATTTGATCATCGGAAACGAAATACTCTAATGCATCAAAAGTATGTTTAAGACGATTATAACGTAATTCAGCATGGGTTATTTTATCGTACTGATACAATTTCCAACAGGCCTGATTGATAGGAATATATTTTTCTATAAAATCGGTAATTTCAATTGTAGGGTGGTCTTTCTTGAAGATAGTTTCAAAAGCCAGTTCAGAATTGACATCAAAATCCCAAAGCGTATGATCTAAATCAAAGAAAATATCGGTTATTTTAGAAGATAACATGTAATGCAATTATTTAAAAATTCGTTTATCGAAAGGAAAATCAACCTGTTCTATAATTTTAATTTTATAAAAATCCGTGTGATACGGATTAATCAAAAAATTAAAATCTCCTTTTACTACCGCTGATGGAACTTTCAAAACACAGGCTTCATTTTTCCTTATGAAATCGTCTCCCAAAAGCGGTGTCTCAAAGGTACAAGGAAAAACATTCCAATCGATAGATAATTTATTAGTATCTAAAACTTCTACAGAAATATCATCCGGAATTTCAATTGTAAGCATCACAAAATCGCTTGGCAATGTCGCCAATGAAAGATGAACCAAAACTTCCGCCATTGCCAATGCCCTGCTCTGGGCACAATAAATAATCTCAGTTCCTTTTGAATTCCAACGGGCACCTGAAATTGACGCACCTTTTCCTGATAATTCTACAGGATATTTTTTGCGTGCTAATCGGAAAACTTTCATTAAACAAAAATTCCCTGATCAATTTTATTCAACTCATTGACTACCATTTCTTTTCCATAAGAATCTCTAAGCAATTCAATAGGCTGGAGGTTTCCTAGTGCAAACGAAGGTGTTTTCAGCCACATATAAAATTGTGCTTCGGTATCAAAAACTGCATTTCCTAGTGAAGTAACTTCGGCTAATTCTAATATTTTTTCGGATTGTAAAGGTTTGAAAATAAAATCTTCTTTGATTTTATTTCGCTGCAGTGATTTTGTAGAAATCCCTAGAAAAGAGGCCCAATCATCTTCATTAAAAGGCGTTATTTCCTTTATCAGGTTAAAAAGTTCATAGGGAATTCCTTCACGGATAGCATGAACAATCAACATCCTATTCTTCAAAAACTCTTCATAAGTGATGTTCTTATTCAAAATCTTATATCCTCTCTCCTGTTCTACCCTATTAACTAAAACTCTAACGGCTTTGTCAATAGCTTCTCCTGATTTTAATTTTATTGCTTCCATAAAAAGACATTTGACTGTAAATATAAGTCAAATGTCTTGTATGAGCAAATTTTTTAAAATATTCCTTCATCAGCAAAACTGTAATAACCAGTTTCAGTTACAATTATATGATCTAAAACAGGAATATCTAATTGCTGTCCTGCATTTTTTATCTTTTTGGTTATTTGAATATCGGCATCGCTGGCCTGCAGCTTTCCTGAAGGATGATTGTGTGCCAAAATAATTGCGGTTGCATTTTGCTCAAATGCTATTTTAAAAACAATTCGGACATCAACCATTGTTCCCGTCATGCTGCCTTTGCTCAACTGTGATTTGAAAAGTATTTTATTGGAATTATTTAAAAACAGAACCCAAAATTCTTCATGGGGCAATTCTCCAATTATGGGCTGCATCACTTCGAAAACCGCTTTACTAGATGTGATTTTTTTCAGCTCTACTGCATCTTCACTTCGCCTTCTCCTCCCCAACTCCATTGCAGCAATTATCGAAATCGCTTTGGCTTCGCCAATTCCTTTAAAATTCATTAATTGAGAGATTGACAACTTCCCTAATGCATTCAAATTATGATTAACACTGGCCAAAATCCGTTTACTCAAATCTACTGCCGATTCATTTCGACTGCCGGAGCCAATTAATATTGCAATTAATTCAGCATCACTCAAAACACTTTTTCCTTTGAGCATCAATTTTTCACGAGGCTTATCGTCTTCAGACCAATTGGTAATGGGACAAAATGAAGTTTCAGACATAGATTATCTTTTTAAATTTCTTTTTTCATGCAAACACTCTTATCTAAACCCACGTAAGGTCCGTAATTATCGATAATTGAATATCCAACTTTTTGATACAAACTAATTGCTTCTTCCTGTTTATACAATGTTTCTAAAACAGAAACTGAATAGTCAGATTCCAGTGCCCAAAGCTCCAATTCCTGCAATACTCTTTGAGCCAAACCCAAACCGCGGGCTTCGGGAGAAACAAACATCCGTTTTATCTCAATCGTGTTTTTGTCAAATCTTTTAAAACAACCACAGGCAACTGGTTTTTCTTCCAAATAAATAACAACAACATTTGGATTCAATTCTATGACATTGTTTCCCCAATAATTGGTTTTTAATTCTGAATAACGTTCCCACAAATAATTATCAAAGGTCTTTATCAAAGACACAAAATCAGGATTTTCACTGGTTGTTTTTACAACTTTTAATTTTGAGTCCATAAATCTATAGTCTTAGTTTTTGCTAATATATTAAAAAAGAGAAAAATCACACAATAAAATTTATTCATATTTTTATAATGACTATTTTTAAAACAAAAACATGAAATCAATAGCCGTATTATTAATCGCAATATTATTTTTAGGCTGTGACCAAAAAGAAAAAAATAAAATTCAGGCAGTAAATACTGAAGTTGCAGCTACAACTTTTGAAGAAAAATTATCCAGAGTGGCAATCTCCATAATTGATCCAACCATAGATTATGACCCAGCTTATATTTCGATAAAATATCCAAATGGAGATGTTCCAAAAAACAAA
Organism: Flavobacterium sp. 1; assembly: GCF_002797935.1. Lineage (NCBI taxonomy): Bacteria > Pseudomonadati > Bacteroidota > Flavobacteriia > Flavobacteriales > Flavobacteriaceae > Flavobacterium > Flavobacterium sp. 1. The sequence continues at coordinate 5,019,905 of NZ_PGER01000001.1, read as the reverse complement.
GGCGTTTGCACCGATGTAGTGATACGGGCTTACCGAAAACTTGGCATTGATTTGCAAAAAGAAGTTCATGAAGATATGAAAGCCAATTTTTCGCAATATCCAAATTTAAAAAAGTGGGGAATGACAAAAACGGACACGAATATTGACCATCGAAGAGTGCCAAATTTGGAAGCTTTCTTCGAAAGAAAGGGAATAAAATTGGCCGTTACTGAAAATGCAAACGACTATAAAACAGGAGAAATAGTAACTTGGATGATTAACGGAAAGTTACCACACATTGGGATCATTACGAACAAAAAATCAACCGATGGGAAACGAAATCTTATCGTTCACAATGTTGGCTACGGACAGGTTTTGGAGGATTGCCTGTTCAGCTATGAAATTGTGGGGCATTTTAAATATGTAAAATGAAAATGTGCCAATTCATTGTTAGGAAATCATCTGGTTCCATTTAATAAATTATCATATTTAAAACACCCTATTTATACTTCTAAAGATTTTATTAATTTGGAAATTCCATACTTTTTTCTACTATCAACAACTGTCTGAATTGTTATATTGTCATATTTTTCTTTTATCCAATCAACAAATTTCTCTCTGTGCTCAGCTATTAATTTATCTTCCTTGTAATAGAATGATTTCCATTCAATCTTCAAAAGTGATAATAAAAAAGATAGTTTATCAAATAAAAATAAATCTTCTTTATAATTAAAAATTAGTTCATACGATGTATGTTCGGAAATATTATCAATCATGTTTTTAAACTTTTTTTCAAAATATAATATTTCAAAATAAGCTTGAACCGCTTTGTCGCTTCCATAAAAATCCCTTTTAAATGCCGTCAACAATTTAATTCTAAACTTTTTAAACACATCAACCTCAGCATGTTTCTGTATAAGTTTGTATGAATCCAGTGAAAAGTTATAAAAAATCAACTTCATTTGAAGTAAAGCCATTTTCTTTTCATCAGCAGAAATTGTATAAATTTTAGACAACAACTGGTAATAGCCAACATTGTATCTCTCTTGGTAATTACCCTCAATTTGCTGGATTGCTATGGTCTCTGCCAAATCTAGCATTTCTATTTCGATTAATTTTTCAATTAAAAAAACATTGTATTCATTATCATAACGTATTGGCTTAAAGTTCTTATATACTTTCCTAAACATATCATTTTCTGAAAACACTTTCAGGAAAAATTGTGTTATCTCTTTTATATAACGTGTACCTTTATTAACAGTAATTGTATGTATCTCAAAAAGAACGCCAGAAAAAAAAGCTCTTCTCTCCTTTGTATCTATACTTTCATAAAGATCAAAAACAGTTTCCATCTGCATTCCATACATACTATTTTCAAGCAACAGGAATTTAATATTTTCATCCACTATCGTTTCCCAATGTTTTCTATTTTGAATACTGTGTATGTATAAATTAATTTCTTTATATCTTTTTTCAATAAAGCGAATTAACTTTATTGAATTCAAATTCATATTGTTATGAAATTCAAACAAAATACTGTTAGAAAATAAAAAAAGCTCATTCGTCTCTGGCAAAACAATATTTTCTTTGCAATATTCTGAAACTGGTGCCAAAGCCAAATCTAATGTGTCTATTATTCGTTTGAGTTCAGTAGCATCAATTTTCTTTTTATTCTTAATTACCGACCTTATGGCTTTATCGACAACGGCACTAACTTCTTTTTTGGTATATTGAATTTCAGATTTAGAAAACTCATTTACAAATAAGAACTCAATATCTTTGTTCTTTTTAAATAATTCAGATGCCCACAATCTTAATGTACTTTCATCTAGTTGTTCCAGTATAACTTCAGATTCTGTTTTTTTTCTTTTTACAGAAACAATCCCCTTGGCAGGTTTCTTAGTTTTAAAAAAATTAATTAAAGTAATTTTATGTACACAAAAGGTCGTGTGTTTTGGACAGTCGCAACTTATATCTAAAATATTTTTTTTATCAAATTCAATTGTAACATCGTAGCTTTCCTTTTCATCATCAACATAAGCTACGAATTTATTAGGAGAGATTTCCTCTATATCTCTTGCCTGCATTTTTTTTGCTTTTGCAAAAACGGTCTTCAGAGCAATGTCCTGATAATTATCAAAAGTTAAGTTTTCCATAAAATTATTCAACCAATCCTTTTACCTCATCAAAATTCAATCCTCCATAATTTCCAGAGCTCATCAATAACAAAGCCGAATTTTCCAGATTTAAATTAAACAGGTAGTCTTTAAAATCATTTGGATTCGTATAAATAATCAAATCTTCTCTATTGAAAGCTTTCGCAATTTGCTCATAGGTCACTTCTTCCAATTGCTTTATTTTTACAGCATCCGGCGAGTAAAAAACAACGGCAACATCAGCATATTCTAGTGCGCCTTCGTATTCTTTCAAGAACTCGGCATTCAAACTGCTGTAAGTATGCAGTTCCAAACAAGCTACAACTGTACGGTTTGGATATTGCTCTTTTACCGCTTTGGTCGTTGCTGCCACTTTACTTGGCGAATGGGCAAAATCTTTGTAAGCCACTTTGGTTTTGCTTTCGGCAATTTTCTCCAAACGTTTCGAAGCCCCTTTAAAACTAGCAATCGCTTCGTAGAAATCGGCTTCATCAACTCCCATATTTTGGCAAATCCATTTGGCTCCTGCCAAGTTATTTAAATTATGCGCACCAAATACTTCAATAGGCATAAATCCTTCGGGAGTTTCCAAAAGTGTAATGCCGTCTTTTACCTCATATTTTGGAGTCGTATAAGGTATTTTTCGAATAGGATTAGCCGCTTTTTCGGCAACACGCTTTACTTCTGAATCATCTTCATTGTAAACCAAAATACCGCCGTTTGTAATTTTATCAATAAAAATTTCAAACTGCTCCACATAAAAATCATAAGTTGGAAAAACATTGATATGATCCCAAGCAATTCCCGAAATCAAAGCAATATTCGGTTGGTACAAATGAAATTTAGGCCTTCTGTCAATTGGAGAAGACAAATATTCGTCTCCTTCCAAAACCATAAAATCATTTTCTTCGGTAAGATGAACCATAGTATCAAAACCTTCTAACTGCGCTCCAACCATATAGTCCACTTCGATATTGTGGTAATGCATCACATGCAAAATCATTGAAGTTATAGTCGTTTTCCCGTGAGAACCGCCAATTACTACGCGCGTTTTATTTTTGGACTGCTCATATAAAAATTCTGGGTACGAATAAATTTTCAATCCTAATTCCTGTGCTTTCAAAAGTTCAGGATTATCAGCTTTGGCGTGCATTCCAAGGATTACAGCTTCGATATCGGCAGTGATTTTCTCTGGAAACCAGCCTAACTCTGCTGGCAAGATTCCTTTTTTCTCCAAACGGGATTTGGATGGTTCAAAAATCGCGTCGTCACTTCCCGTAACCTGATATCCTTTGTTATGTAATGCCAATGCTAAGTTATGCATTGCGCTTCCGCCTATGGCAATGAAATGTGTTTTCATTTATATTTATCCGTTTATTCGTTAGTAGGTTTAATCGATAAAATGCTGTCGAGTAACCGTTATTTTTTGTTTTTATACTCTTCCCAAACCTTATTAGCTTTCTCAGGCTGCTTCATTTTATTTTTATACAAATCGGCCAATTTTTGATAACAAACTTTGGATTCTCCTATCAAAATGGCTCTTTTATACTGCTGTTCGGCACTGGCGTATCGTTTAAAATATTCCTCGATATAGCCGCGTGACAAATACCCATCAACTGGTGACAATTCCCTTAATTCACCCGAATATTTGATGGCTTTGGATTCGCTTCCGCCCACAATTCCAGGCAGCTGCAGATTCAGTTCGATTAATGCCCAGCGTGCTTCAATATGTTTTGGGTTTAAAGCGATGGCTTTTTCAAAAGAAGACCGCACTTCGCCAATCATTCCTAATGCCTTGAATTTACTTACTTCCAAAGATTTCATTCCCAGAGCGCCTCCGTATTTATAGTAATAATTAGCCTCATTAGGTTTCAAAGTTTTCAGTTTTTTATAATAGCCAATGCATTTGTCCCAAGATTTTTCCTGACCAGCAATATCGCCTAAATATTCTATAGTTTTGAGATGATTTGGATTGCTTTTTAAGTAATTTTCAAAAACTACTTGAGCTTGGTCGAATTTCTTGTCAACAAACAATTTTTCTCCTTTTTCAAAAGATTGAGAAAACAATAATAGCGGGAATAACAAAAAGAAGTTTAGCAGTTGTTTCATCCTCCAAAAATAAAGAATTTCTAAAAGAATAGAAGTCTTTTAACTTAAAAATAGGAATGGAATTAAATTTTTCACAGCAATAAATTTTGCGAACTACTGACTTTAATAATCTGAACTCAATTAATATTTTTTGGAGCAGAAAAATTAGGCCTTTTCAGCAAGCATTGTCCCGTTTTCCGTTGCAATCTTATGCCCGAACCCCAGGCCATAAGGATTTCCACTGCACACGAGCTAAGCGAGCTGGCGAAGCAATCGGAGCTAAGGAGATAGATTTTTCCTTTTTGCCATTATCGATCTCAAATTAACCAAAAAAAGCGCAAAAGTTACTGACTCTTACGCTTTTGTATACTTAATAACAACCTCTATTTCGCTGGCTCCAGCTGTGTGCTTACTGCAATTCTGTTCCAGGCATTTATGGTAACGACAGCCATTATTATCTGGGCGATAGTATTTTTATCAAAAAACTGTTCCGCTTTTTTATACGTTCCATCAGATAAGCCGTGATTATGAATCAACGTAATTTCTTCAGTAATAGCCAAAATCACTTTTTCCTCCTCAGTAAATAATTCAGTTTCACGCCAAGCATTCAGTAAAAAAATACGATGAGCAGTTTCACCATATTTTAGCGCATCTTTGGTATGCATATCGATACAAAATGCACAGCCATTAATTTGTGAAGCTCGGATTTTTATTAATTCTTTATATGTTTTTGACAATTGGGCTGTTGCCAAGTAACCTTCCAAAGCATACATCGCTTTAAAAGCCTGCGGTTCAATTTCGTTGATGTCTATTCTCTTTTCCATTTTTTTGTTTGTTTTAAATTAACAGGGCAAATTTCGGGAACTGATAATGGAAAAAACTTAAACCAGTTTAAGAACGCTTTTTATTTCTGATTTCACTTAAATATTCTGGTGTAAAACCAAGAAAAGAAGCAATTAAATATTGCGGAATCCGCTCTACAAATTCAGGATATGAATTGCGCAAATGATCGTAGAATTCTTCTTTAGAAAAATCATACAGATATTTCAATCTTACCTGTGTAGCCGCATAAGCCCGCTGATAGACAAATCTAAAATAGCGTTCCATTTTAGAAAATTCTATCAATAATTTTTCCTGTGCCTCGCTATTGATCACTAAAATTTCTGAATTTTCGACCGCCTGAATATAGAAATTTGTAGACAAGCCCCGCTCGTAAGCAAAATTGTCTGTCATCCACCAATTTTCTATGGCAAATTCGATGGTGAGTTCTATCCCTTTTTCGTTGAGAAAAAACTTCCGCAAACAGCCGTTCAGTACAAAATAATGCGATTTACAAATTTGTCCCTGCACAAGCAAATTTTCTTTTTTCTTAACCTGTATTACTTGAAAAAAAGATAAAATACCCGAAAACTCTTCTTCGTTTATTTCAATAAATTTTTGCAGATGGTTTTTAAATATTTCAGACATTTTTTCTTTAACAATTTCATTCTTACTCATCTCTTTACAGATCATTCAATCCCTTGCCAACAAGAATTTGAGGCATACATTTCTCCACTCGTGATTCTCTCTTTTTGGATTGTTTTGGCGCCGAAAAATGGAGTAAATAGGCTTTTTGGCGTCCTGGAGTTAAGGCATCAAACGCCGTTTTCAAGACAGGTAATTCGTCCAATTTCTTCTGAAATTCTTCGGCTACGACAAATTCTTCTGTCTTTTTGAATTTCACTTCCAAACCGGCTTTTTCTACTTCAATAGCTTCATAAATATGAGCTTTCAAAATAGCTTCCTGCTCAATTACTTCCCTAACATCTGTAAAACGAATCTGGCGCGCCGCCTGTACATTCTTCGATTGCTGGATTAAAATACCATCGGCATTACTTAACAAAGCACCTTTGAAAAACAAAAAAGCACAATAGTCTTTAAACTCGTGTATTAAAACGATGTTCTTTCCCTGAAACATATAGCAGGGAGTGTCCCATTTCAGTTCTTCGGTCAGCTGACATTCCAGAGCAATTCTTCTTAACTGCTCCAATGCCGACTGCCATTTTTCAGATTTACTAAAATAAAAATCAACTTTAGGATTCATATTGTTCATTTATCGATTACTAAAAATTGCTTTTGCCAGACAGAAAATACAACTGCATTTCTTAGAAAACAAAAACTGGGAGTCTCAAAGATATTGAAAAAATAATCATTTGGTTTTAACCAAAAAAGCAGTAATTTGTACGAAAATCATTTAGATAAAATCCCTCATGAAAAATTTTTATTTAGCCTTTCTTTTTATATCAACTTCACTATTTGCCCAACAATATGAAAAGGATTGGAATAAGGTTGTCAAGAACGAAAATGAAGGCAAAATAAAAACTGCCAATGAAATTGTTGCCAAAATCTACAAAAAGGCAGTTTCCAAAAAAGAGGAAGTACAAATCATTAAATGTTTTTTTTATTCTTCCAAATATTTACAAGTAGTTGATGAAAATGCGCAAGCCAAAATTTTAAATAATTTAAAAACGCAAATCAAGCAAGTCAGCATTCCTTCGCAAGCAATTTTGAATTTCGTTTATGGGAAATGTTTGAGTGAGTATCTTGACAGAAACGGCTACACTATTCGGAGCAGGACTAACACAACCATTCTGGATGAAGATTTTTTGACATGGAACCAAAACGATTTTAACACTCAAATTAATTTAACTTTTGAAAAAACACTTGAAAACGAAGCTGTTTTAAAAGCAACTCCTTTAACCAATTACGAAGCAATTTTTGATTTTTTAACTTTAGAAAAATTCAAAAAAGAAAATCTGTATGATTATTTGCTAAAAGAAAACATTGTTTTTTATAAATCCAAAATAAATGAATGGCAGTTTCAACCCAAAGAATATGAAGGTCAAAAAAACACTCTTTTGGGGAGTACTGATGAATTCACAAAATTAAACTTGGATTTCATCAAAGATAAAGACCTAAAAAAAGTACTTTCCTTTTATCAAAAATTAGAAACTGATTCTCCAACTTTCGAAAACAAATTGGAACGCATTTTATTTTGTTCACAATTCCTCATAAAATCAAATGAAGAGTTGTTAAATGCTCTAATTACTTTGGAAAAAGAAACAAAAGAAGCAATTCAACTGCAAAAAATTCAATTAGAAAAAGCAACTGTTTACGCCAAATTAGCTTCCAAAGAAATTCATCCTGATTACAACACCAAAGCGATTTCTGAATTAGAAAGTATTTTGACAATTACAAATAATTCGAACGCCTACAAATTGGCTATTCAAAAAAAAGAAGAACTGCTTTCAAAAAACATTCAAGTTGAACTTCAAAAATACATTTATAATAAAGAAAACGCTAGAGCTTTTATTCGATATAAAAACACAAACAATTTAACGATTTCTATTTTTAAAATAAATTACAGCAAAATTGCCGAATTCTATAACATACCCCACAAACGTGACAGTTTGGCTACCCAAATTGTAACTAATAAAAAGCCATTAATCAAAAAAAGTTACGAACTCATTGACAAAAAAGATTATTTCGAATATACCACCGAAGTCGTTTTACCACAGTTAGAAACTGGCAGTTATTTGGTTTATTTTGAAAGCGAAACCAATTCCAAAGACAAAAAAGGTTATGGCTACGAAACCATCACCGTTTCTAATATTTCGGTCCTGGCAAATGCAAAAGCTGGTACTGAATACTACACTGTTCTCGACAGAAAAACAGGTAAACCGATGGAAAATGTCATTTTAAAATCAGCCTATTTTGAAATGAAAACCAATACTGACGGTTTGGCAACATATAAACAAAAAGAGGGCACCAACAGCTATTCCAATAATTTCCCTATTCTATTAACCACTGCTAATGACACCATTTTAATTAGTAAAAACTACGTTGCATACGGCATTGATTATTCTAAAAAAGACGAAGATGAAAACTTCAAAGGAAAAGTAGAATTCTACTTAGACCGAGCCATTTATCGCCCAGGGCAAACCGTTTTTTTCAAAGGAATAGCCATTCAGAAAAGACAAAATACAACAGTTATCATCCCAAAGACCGATTTCAAGGTTACATTAAAAGATGCCAACTACAAAGAAATTAAAACAATCAAAGTTACAACCAATGACTTTGGTTCCTTTTGGGGAGAATTTGTTTTGCCAAAAACAGGGATAACAGGGAATTTTTTCATTGAAGCAACAAAACCAGAAAATTCAGAAAATTACTTTATCCTCATCAAAACTAAAGATGAAAATCCATTTTGGGACAATGTGAATTTTGAGTCCTCGAGACAAGTATTCAAAGTGGAGGAATACAAGCAACCAAAGTTTGAAGTCACATTTGACCAAAGCAAGGAAAGCTATCAAATCAACCAGATAATTACTATAAATGGAAGTGCAAAAGCGTTTGCAGGAAGCAACATAACGGATGCCAAAGTAAATTATCACATAATTCGAGAAACATATACTACAAATGGTGTGAGTTATACTTGGAAAGGGCTTTCGGCTAATATCGCTACCGGAGAAACAAAAACTGATTCCACAGGTAAATTCTATATTAAGTTTAATGCAGTACCAGATGACCAGGTGAATAAAGAAAAACTGCCTATTTTTGTATATCGAGTAAAGATAGATGTTACTGATTTGAATGGAGAAACTCATTCAACCCTTTTTGAAATTAACATTGGATATCACGCTTTGAAACTAAAAGCTACAATCCCAAAAAGAATAGAAACTAAAGACAAAAATGAAATCCTGCTCAATAGCTCTAATCTAAATGAACAATTTATAGCTGTTAAAGGTGAAATAAAATTATATCTTCTAAAAGAAAATAGTTCGAAATTCAAACCTAGAGTTTGGAGTATCCCTGAAATAAAAAGTATTTCTGATCAAGATTTTAATCATCTTTTCCCTTACGAAATCAATGAAAAAACAGACTTCCTATTTGAGCAAGGCAATTTGGTTTTTACAAAATCCGTAAATACTGAAAAAGACAAATCCATTCCTCTTGATTTCATTTCTGATTACAAATCTGGAAAATACAAAGTTGATTTTACGGCAAAAGATAAATTTGATAACCCAATCACTGTCAGTACGATTTTTGAAATTGCCCAAAGTAAAGACACTCTAAATCCGAGCAAACTGATTACTTTAAAACAACTCAATAATGACCCTAAAAAAGACGGTTTTATATTGGTACAATTAAAATCCGTCATTCCCGAACTTTTCTTAACCACAACTGGGAATTACAATAGTAAACTGTTTTTTGAAGAAAATACAATTTTAAAAAACAATCAAGCCATTGTAAAAATTCCATTAGGGAATGAATTTAAAAATTTCGTAAATATCGGTTTTGATAGTGTTTTCGAAAACCAAACCTATACCCAAAATTTAGTTGTTACTTTAAAAGAAGAAGAACCTAAATTAGATTTTAGCATAGAAAGTTTCAGAAACAAAATACAGCCCGGAAGTGCTGAAAATTGGTCTTTTAAACTTAATGCTACCAATACTGCAAAAGAATTCGAAATACTGGCATCAATGTATGACAGTTCTTTGGATCAATTTACGAAAGAAAATTGGCAGAGTTTAACCTTTTATGAATACAACTACAATGGATTGAATAATAGATACCCTATAGGATTTGACAAGACCAGCTCATCAATCCGTAATCTCAATCCTTATTTAAAAAGAGTGGAACTTAATAATGAAACCACCAAATTAATTTGGTTTGGATTTGACTTTAATGAAACGTATTCTGTGCATCAGCAAAGAGAATACCAAAAACAGCTCACTAAAAAAACAAAAAAACCGCTCAATGCCAAATTAATTTCGGGCATTATCACTGATAACACCGGACTTCCCTTACCTGGGGTAAGTATCTCAATAGATAGAACACAACGAATCACTTCAACCGATTTTGACGGTTTTTATGAAATTGAAGCTGCAATTGGAGAAATATTAAAAATTTCCTATATGGGTCTTAAAACAAAAACCATTAGCGTCTATTCCAATAAGTTAGAAATTCAGCTGGAGCAAGAAGATTCTTCATTACAAGAAGTTGTTGTTACAGGTTATGGGGCAATGAAAAAGAAAAGTCTGACTGCGGCAACTGTTGAAGTTATCGAAGAAGACACATCTGTTCATAGTTTAGCCGGCATAGAAATGAACCTTGAAGACAAAGCATCTGGGATCACAATCAAAAGCACATCAATTAATGGAAAAAATGTTAATCCGCTGTACATTGTAGATGGAGAACCTATGCCTTTTGAACAAGTACAATTAATAACTCCATCGGATATTCTTTCGATAGATATTTTAAAAGATGCCAAAGCCACTGCTTTATACGGAAGCAAAGGCGCAAACGGCGTAATCATCATCACAACAAAAAAATCATTAGAAGCATTAACTCAAGTAAAAGCTAGAAAAAACCTCTCTGAAACTGCTTTTTTTCTTCCAAATCTAAAAACAGATGCGAAAGGTAAAGTGAGTTTTGGTTTTACTTCTCCAGAAGCTTTAACGGCTTGGAAACTTCGTCTATTGGCACACAACAAAGACGCTGTAACTGGCTATTTGGAAAAAAGTGTTATTACTCAAAAAGAACTAATGATTACGCCTAACTTCCCTCGTTTTTTTAGAGAAAAAGACACCATCGTTATCAGTGCGAAAATCTCGAATATGACCAATGGAGCGAAAACAGGAATTGCTATTTTACTGCTTTTTGATGCGACAACTATGCAGCCAATAGATGCAAAAATGTTGAATGCAAAAAACATCAAAAACTTTACGATTGCTTCTTTCGGAAATACAACTGCCAGTTGGACAATTACTATTCCCGAAGGACTGCAAGGGGTTCAATATAAAATTTTGGCAAAAGCTGGAAATTTCTCTGATGGAGAAGAAAACATCTTGCCAGTTTTGACAAACAATATGCTGGTTACCGAAAGTATCCCAATTTGGGTTCGTGAGAATTCAAAGAAAGAATACATGTTTGATAATCTAAAAAACAACAATTCTACCACTTTAAAAAATCATCAATTTACATTAGAATATACATCGAATCCATCGTGGTTTGCGATTCAATCCTTGCCCTACTTGATGGAATACGAACACGAATGTGCCGAACAGACTTTCGCTCGTTTTTATGCAAATGCATTGGCTAACAAAATCATTAATAGCAATCCAAAAATAGCTACCGTCTTTGAAAGTTGGAGAAAAAATGGAAAACTAAATTCCAAACTGGAAGAAAATGAAGAACTAAAATCAATTATTCTTGCAGAAACGCCTTGGCTCAACGATACACAAAGTGAAGACGAAAAGAAAAAAAATCTGGCTTTACTCTTTGATTTAGAAAAAATGAAAACTTCGCAACAGGCCGCTTTTGACAAATTAAAACAAAAACAAAAACCTTCAGGAGGTTTTGCCTGGTTTGACGGAAGCGATGAAAACGAATACATCACCCGACATATTTTAGCTGGATTAGGGCATTTGAAAAAATTAAATTCTGATGATGCAACTATTGAAAAAATAGATGAGATTTCCAAAAAAGGAATTCCGTTTATAGACAGCAAATTTTTAGAATATCATAACGCAAGAACCAAAAACTTGAAAGCAACTGATAAATTGATTTGGATAAATCCTAATTCTGATTTGCATTATCTCTATACGCGCAGTTTTTATCTAAAAGACTATCCGCTTTCCGATACTTTAAAGAAAGTAACCAAACGCTATTTAGAAACTGCCAAGGAAAATTGGCTAAACTATTCTTTGTATGAAAAAGGGATGACTGCTTTGGTATTGAATCGTTTTGGAGAGACAACTGCTTCCAGAAAAATTCTTGAAAGTCTAAAAGAAACGGCTTCCAATAACGAAGATTGGGGCATGTATTGGATTGCAAACAAAGCAGGCTGGTATTGGTATCAGGCGCCTATAGAAACTCAAGCATTACTGATTGAAGCTTTTTCAGAAATTAATAACGATACAAAATCTGTCGATGCAATGAAAGTTTGGTTAATCAAGAACAAACAAACCAAAAACTGGTCAACCACAAAAGCAACCACCGAAGCAGTTTATGCTTTACTGATGCAGGGTTCTGATTGGCTGAGCGTAAAAGACAACACAACTTTCCAAATTGGAGAGCAGAAAATAGTGAGCAAAAAACTGTCCGAAAATGAAAAAGAAGCCGAAACAGGTTACATCAAACTCAACTGGAAAGCAGATGAAATCAAAAAAGATATGGCCACAATAACTATTACCAATAAATCGAAAGTACCTGGATACGGTGGAGTTTATTGGCAATATTTTGAGGATTTGGACAAAATAAAAACCAATTCGGGAACTAATTTGTCTATTGCAAAAGAATTATACGTCAAGAAAAACACAGACAAAGGCCCTGAATTACAAAAAATCACAGCTTCGAATGTTTTGAAAATTGGAGATTTAGTTACCGTTCGAATACTCATTACATCCAAAGAGGATATGGAATTTGTTCACTTAAAAGATATGCGAGCTTCCTGTTTTGAGCCTGTAGATGTATTATCTGGATTCGAATATAAAGGTGGTTTAGGATTTTATAAAAGCACCAAAGACGCTGCAACACATTTCTTTTTTGATCAAATAAACAAAGGGACTTATGTGCTGGAATATGATATCCGAGTGAATAACACAGGAAATTTCTCTAACGGAATTTCAACTATCGAAAGTATGTATGCACCGGAATTTACCAGTCATACTAAGGGGATTCGGTTAAAAACCACTCAATAAGTATCGTCAAACTTTTTCATCAACCGTCTCGTCTCAACCTGACGGTTTTTTTATATACAAATAATACTGAGAACACATTGGGATAACATAGCGGTTTTACTTTCGTAAAAACTAAAAATGAAAAGACGAAGAAAAATTCCGCTGGTAGTTTTAAGTGATGTCCACTTAGGAACTTACGGATGCCAAGCCAAAGAATTACTGCAGTATTTAAAATCAATAAACCCTCACACATTGGTTTTAAATGGAGACATCATCGACATGTGGAGTTTTACCAAAAGCTATTTTCCGGCATCACACATGAATGTATTGAGACAGATTATAAAAATGTCAAACCTCGGCACTCGGGTAATCTATATTACTGGAAATCACGATGAAGCGTTACGTAAATATTCCGATTTTATTCTAGGTAATTTCGAATTAGTAGATAAACTTATTCTGGATTTAGACGGAAAAAAAACATGGATTTTTCACGGAGACGTATTCGATTCTTCGACTCAGGGTTATGCTAAAATATTGGCCAAACTAGGCGGAAAAGGCTATGATTTATTAATTCTGATTAACAGTCTGATAAACTGGTTTTTGGGACTCTTAGGCAAAGAGAAAAGAAGCTATTCTAAAATGATTAAAGACAGCGTGAAGAAGGCTGTTTCCTTTATATCTAATTTTGAAACTACTGCTGCTGAAATCGCCATCCAAAAGAAATACAGTTATGTCGTTTGCGGACACATTCACAAACCTCAAATGAAAGAAATTGAAAATGAACACGGAAAAGTATTGTATTTAAATAGCGGTGATTGGATAGAAAACCTTACGGCATTAGAATATAAGAAACAAAAATGGAGCCTTTACCATTATAAAAAAGAACACTACACAGGCTCTGATTCTACTGAGGAAAAAGAGATAAATGACATTGTCAACAAAATTCTTTCCTGAGAACCCTAAACAGCAAGCAATGAAAATATTTTACGCAATTCAGGCAACAGGCAACGGACACATTAGCAGGGCCATACAATTATATCCTTATCTGCAAAAATTTGGGGAGGTTGATTTTTTCTTAAGCGGCAACAATGCCAGTCTTGATATTAATTTGCCGATAAAATTCAAAAGCGAGGGATGCAGTCTGCATTACAGCAAATGCGGTGGTTTGAATTACTGGGATATTGCCAAGAATGTAAAGCCAAGGCAAATATATAAAGACGCCAATATACTGCCTTTAAAAAACTATGATGTAGTCATCAATGATTTTGATTCCATCACGTCACTGGCGTGCAAAATGCAAAAAGTACATTCCGTACAATTTGGACATCAAGCCAGTTTTCAATCGCCATTAACTCCCAGACCCAACAAAAAAAACCTTATGGGCGAAATGATTCTAAAACATTATGCCCCTTCGCCAAAAAACATTGGCTTGCATTTTGATAAATATGATGATTTTATTTTCCCTCCCGTTATCAAAGACGAAATTGTAAATGCCGATCCAAAAAACAAAGGCCATATCAGTGTCTATCTGCCATCGTTTCAGCAGGATTGTTTAGAAAAAGCCTTCAATAAACTTCCTAATCTAAAATTTCATTGGTTTTTAAATAGCGTACAAACCAAGCACACCATAAAAAACATTACTTACTACCCTGTAAATCAAGCATTCTTCAACAAAAGTCTTATAAACTGTGAAGGAATTATCACAGGTGGAGGCTTCGAAACACCTGCTGAAGCCTTATATCTGGGCAAAAAAATACTTTCAATTCCTATCCGAAAACATTATGAGCAAGAATGCAATGTGGCGGCGCTCAAAAAACTGGGCGTTCCAGTATTGTATGATATTGGCGATGACTTCGATTTAATCATCGAAAGCTGGCTAGATTCGCCAATAAAGTACCCAACCATGAAAGCCAATAATATCAATGAAACCCTGCAGTTTTTATTTGATACTTATAATGATTAATGCGAATCAAGGGTTAAAAAGTTAAGTTTATAAAGGCAGCTGCGATCTTCCCAAATAGATGTACTAATAGTCCTTTAGTGGATCTAACTTTGCCTGCTCTTTGAATATTTGTTTTTTCAATCAACCAATTAAAAAAGGATTCAAACAGAGTTTTTTTCTTTCTCAAAATCAGAAAAGAACTCTTTATTTTGATAGATTTTATCACCAAAAAAGATTCTATCTTCTTTAGTTGACCATACTTCTTTGAATACGGTTAAATCATTGACAGATGCTGGAGTAATTTGTATCTCCTCGGGAAAAGGAATTCTATTTTCTCGTCTAAAAGCTAACGCATGAAGTTTTACCCCATAGTAATACATGCTTTTTGTAGAACAATATCCTTTATCTGTATGTCTTTGGCAACTTTTCCAGAACGCTTTCCAGAACAAGTAAAATAGGCATTGAGTCCAGTAAGCTTTGGTCAGAATAGCATTCTTGGGGGTAATGTTCTGAAATCAAGTTAGCAGCTAAATGTTTGAAAGACTCTGATAATCTATTTAATCTATTTGAAAATGCAGAATAAGAGCCTAGATTTGGAAACCATAGACGCAAATAGTCACCGGCAAATTTGTGAATTTGTTTTACGGTAAATTGTTGTTCTTCCTCAATTGCAAATAAATAAATGGTCATAATTTCTTCATCTGTTAAATCCGGCTTATCGTTGTTGCTGAATCGTTCACAAGTATATTTTAAATCTTTTTCAAATCTATCACAGATTGTTAAATAAATATGTACTAATTTTAGGGCTTTAGTCTGGTTAATCATATGTTTAAAAGTGCGTTGAATACACCTTAAATGTACCGATTTTCAGACTTTAAAACAAATTATTTGAAAGTTATTTCTTTCTTATTTTGTCGCCTTGGCAATTGATTTTCAACCCTTGATTCGCATTATTTACTATTTTTAAGTTTAAATCCTTAAAAATTGCTTTGTTTAATATATTTGCTGTTAACCCTTCAAATATATTCCCAATAGTTGGACGATGCGTAATGTCATTTTCGTTTTGTTTAATTTTTAATAAAGCTTTTTTTTTAAATTCCTCTATAAAATCTGAAACTGTTGAAATCATTATTTATTTTTTAAAACATTTTATTTTAGATTAAATTTTTCGTTTTCAGGGAAGCTTGCCACTAACTAGTATAATGTGTGACACAGTCACACATATCCACCCAAAATCGGGTGTATAAGTGTGATAAAATACACACTTTTCTCAAAACCAAATGTACATATTAATCCTTACAAATCATCAAAGGGACTTTTTATCTGCATGCTGCAATTACTCTATTTGCTTTTCATTCTCGGCAAGTTGGGTTTTTAGCCCCATTTCTGTTTTTCACCACAATGTTTTGAAAATGTCTTATGAAAAACTAAAGCTGTAAACTAGCCCTGATGGAAGCGGCATCTCCCGATTTAGAAAACAAGGCTTTTTTTGCCGTAGTTTTTGTTAATCGGGAATACAGCGGACAGCAGGAGTGAAGCCGATGAAAAAACAGAAAACTGCTGCTCCTAATTTTTCGGATTCTGATAAAAATAAGAAACCCTTTCAATAAAAAAACTGAAAGGGTTTTGTGTAATCTGAAGTCTGCAAACTGAAACCTGCAGTCTAAAATTTTAGCTTTCCATGTAAGCTTCGATTGGTGCACAGCTGCAAACTAGGTTTCTGTCTCCGTAAGCGTCATCGGCTCTGCGCACAGAAGGCCAGAATTTGTTTTCGGCGATATAATCTAATGGGAAAGCGGCTTGTTCTCTAGTGTAAGGGAAATTCCAAGTCTCGGTTGTTAGCATTGCTAAGGTGTGAGGAGAATTTTTCAATACATTATTACTGTCTTCGATTGTTGCGGCTTCGATTTCTTTTCGGATTGAAATCATGGCGTCACAAAAACGGTCTAATTCTTCAAGGTTTTCACTTTCGGTTGGCTCGATCATTAAAGTTCCAGCAACTGGGAAAGATACTGTAGGTGCGTGGAAACCGTAATCCATCAAACGTTTTGCGATATCGGTAACCTCGATTCCCTTTTGTTTGAAAGGACGGCATTCCAAAATCATTTCGTGAGCAGCACGACCCATTTCGCCAGAATATAAGGTGTCGTAATGACCGTTTAATTTTTCTTTGATGTAGTTTGCATTTAAGATGGCGTGTTCTGTAGCGCTCTTTAAGCCTTCGGCACCTAACATCGAAATATATCCGTAAGAAATCAAACATACCAAAGCAGAACCCCAAGGAGCTGCAGAAATAGCCGTAATAGCTGTTTCTCCTCCTGTCGGGATTACCGGATTTCCAGGCAAGAAAGGAACTAATTGCGGTGCTACGCAAATAGGGCCAACTCCAGGACCTCCGCCACCGTGAGGGATTGCGAATGTTTTATGTAGGTTTAAGTGACAAACGTCTGCACCAATAGTTGCCGGATTTGTTAATCCAACCTGTGCATTCATGTTGGCACCGTCCATATAAACTTGTCCGCCGTTATCGTGAATTAATTGTGTAATTTCCTGAATAGCGCTTTCAAAAACACCGTGCGTAGATGGATACGTTACCATCAAACAAGATAAATTGTCTTTGTGAAGAATTGCTTTTTCGCGTAAATCTTCTACGTCGATATTTCCGTTTTCCAGCGTTTTTGTAACCACCACTTTCATACCGGCCATAGCTGCAGAAGCAGGATTTGTTCCGTGAGCAGATGATGGAATCAAAGCGATATTTCTGTGATCATCTCCGCGTGATAAGTGGTAGGCTCGAATTACCATAAGTCCTGCATATTCTCCCTGCGCACCAGAATTTGGCTGTAAAGTTGTACCAGCAAAACCAGTAATAACGTTTAACTGCTCTTCTAGTTTTTTTAGCATTTCCTGATATCCCTGTGCTTGATCAAGTGGTGCAAAAGGGTGAATGTTGTTCCAGTTGGGGTTGCTTAACGGTAGCATTTCGGCTGCAGCGTTCAATTTCATCGTGCAGGAACCCAGCGAAATCATCGAGTGATTTAGTGCTAAATCTTTGCGCTCTAACATTTTGATGTAACGCATCAAAGCAGTTTCCGAATGGTGTTTATTGAAAACATCATGCTCCAAGAAAGCGGATGTTCTGTTTAATGATTCTGGGAAATGATTAGTTTCTGTTAATTCAGATATTGTTGTTGCTTCTAATGATAATGCTTCCGCAAAAATCGAAATAATGTCATTTACATCAGAAACGCTTGTGGTTTCATTTAATGAAATGGAGATTGTGTTTTCGTCAGCGTAATAAAAATTCACTTCGTTAGCCTCGGCAGCTGCTTTTACTTTTTTAGCATCAGCTTTAACTAAAATTGTGTCAAAGAAAGCTGAGTTAATTTGCTGTACACCTAATTTTTGCAATTCGTTTGCCAAAGTAGCCGCTAATGCGTGTACTTTATTAGCTATATACTGCAGTCCTTTTGGTCCGTGATAAACGGCATACATTCCTGCCATAACAGAAAGCAAAACCTGCGCTGTACAAATATTTGAAGTTGCTTTATCACGTTTAATATGCTGCTCACGAGTCTGCAGTGCCATACGTAATGCACGATTTCCGTTAGTATCAACAGTCACACCGATGATTCTTCCCGGCATAGAGCGTTTGAATTCTTCTTTGGTTGCAAAATAAGCAGCGTGTGGTCCGCCGTATCCTAACGGAATTCCGAAACGCTGTGTTGTTCCAACTACAACTGCAGCTCCCATTTCTCCAGGAGGCGTTAATTTTGCCAAACTTAAAATATCAGCAGCAACGGCTACTTTAATTTCGCTTGCAGCAGCTTTTTCAATAAAAGCGGTATAATCGTAAACCTGTCCGTATTTTCCAGGGTATTGTAAAATAGCTCCGAAGAATTCAGCAGAGAAATCAAATGCTTCGTGGTTTCCAATAACTAATTCAACCCCGATTGGAGTAGCACGAGTTTGTAATACAGAAAGGGTTTGAGGTAAAATTTCTTCGGAAACGAAAAATTTATTTACGTTGTTTTTCTTTTGATCACGAGAACGAACGTCCAGCAATAAAGCCATTGCTTCGGCAGCAGCAGTACCTTCGTCTAATAAAGAAGCATTTGCGATTTCCATTCCTGTTAATTCGATAACCGTAGTCTGGAAATTTAAGATTGCTTCAAGACGGCCTTGAGCGATTTCAGCCTGATACGGAGTATATGCCGTGTACCAACCTGGGTTTTCAAAAACATTTCTTTGGATAACTGCAGGAACGATTGCTGCGTTATATCCTAATCCGATGTAGGTTTTGAAGATTTTATTTTTATTTCCTAATTGTTGAATATGGTTTGAAAATTCATATTCGGTCATTGCCGGATCTAAGTTTAAAGGTGCTTTCAAACGAATGTCGTCCGGAAGTGTTTCGTAAACAAGTTGTTCGATCGATTCAACTCCAATGGTTTTTAACATGTGTTGAAGATCTGTTTCTCTTGGACCAATGTGTCTTAAAGCAAAAGCATCTGTTCTCATTTGTAGCTATCTATTTTTTAAAAAAGAAATGTAATTAGCAAAGTATATTCTTTAATTTAAAT
The DNA here is from genome assembly GCF_002797935.1 of Flavobacterium sp. 1. Lineage (NCBI taxonomy): Bacteria > Pseudomonadati > Bacteroidota > Flavobacteriia > Flavobacteriales > Flavobacteriaceae > Flavobacterium > Flavobacterium sp. 1. Next base: position 5,000,434 of record NZ_PGER01000001.1, on the reverse strand, counting down.
TAAGTTTATATCAGGATTATTACATTTTACAGTAAATGTGTTGTTTTTTTGTGGCGCAAAATTAAGTATTATTAATAATTTAATGGGTATTTTTAGCGTCAATTTTTGTGAAATTTATAACTAAAGAGTTGATTTGTTAATAATTGATTAGGTTTAAGAAATGAAACTATTGAAACATATATTGAATTTTTATTTGAATAGCAGTATTCATGTGGCTTTGTCCTGCTATGCACTGGTGCGGATTACGTTTCATGTGTTTCATATTCAGTATGATGAACCAATGGCTTTGTTTGTTTTTTTTGGAACAATTGTGGGGTATAATTTTGTTAAATATGATGCCTTAGTCCGCGTGAAAAAAAAGCCAATAAGAAATCAGTTAAAAATCATTGCACTTTTGAGTTTGGTTTCTTTGGTTTTAGTAGGCTATTATTTTTTTCAATTAGAAAGAATTACTCAAATAGTTTCTTTTGGAATTCTTGCCATAACGGCATTGTACACGCTTCCGTTTTTCCCAAACAGAAAAAATGCCCGAAACTGGGCGGGAGTAAAAATTTATATTGTAGCTGTCTGCTGGGTGGGAGCGACTTTGGTTCTGCCCTTAATAAATGCTGGGATTCCGTTTACTGCAGATTTTTTTATAAAATGCATACAGCGTTTTATTTTGGTTTTTGTACTTATTTTAGTTTTTGAGATTCTCGATTTAGCCAATGATGATCCGCATCTGCAGACTGTACCGCAAACGATAGGCGTAAAAAAAACAAAACTTTTGGGATTGTTATTGCTCGTTCCGTTTTGTTTATTAGAACTATTGATATCAACATTCAATTATAAAGATCTTTTTATTAATATGATTATGGTTGCAATGTTGAGTTTGTTTATTGTTTTTGCTGCTACAAACAGATCTAAATATTATACTTCATTTTGGGTTGAAGCAGTGCCGATTTTTTGGTGGATTTCTCTTTCTTTAATGCACTGATTCGATTGAGGGATTCTTTTATTTTCATTGAAATTCACTATTTATTGTTTTAAAAACATAATAACTGGTGAATATAATCATTAATAAAGCATAATAACTGGTGAACATAATAACTAAAAAGCATAATAATTGGTGAATATAAAATATTTTATTACATTTGTTTAAAATTTATGGGATGATAATAAGGAGTTTAATAGATAGAATAAGGGATAGGCTGAATAAAGGAAAGGCTATTGTTCTTGTCGGGCCTCGTCAGGTGGGGAAAACGACCTTGATAAATGCTTTGTTAAAGGATATTTCGTATTTGTTTTTGGATGGAGATGATTCGGTGGTAATGGATACTTTATCGAATGCTAATACAGAAACTTTAAAGAGCATTATAGGTGATTACAAATATGTGTTTATTGATGAGGTACAGCGTATTCCAAACATTGGTTTGAAACTAAAAATCATTGTGGATCAAATAAAAGATGTTCAGGTGATTGTGAGCGGTTCTTCGGTATTGAATATTCACAATCTGACGCAGGAACCGCTCACTGGAAGAAAATTTGAATTCCAAATGTTTCCTATTTCTTGGACAGAATTTGAAAATAATGTGGGTTACATCAAAGCACAACAGCAATTGGAATTGCGGTTGTTATACGGAATGTATCCGGATGTAATCAATAATTTTGGGAATGAGTATGAGATTCTGAAAAACTTGGTGTCGAGTTATTTATACAAAGATATTCTGGCTTTGACTGGTATTCGAAAATCCGAAGTATTAGAAAAAATTCTGCAGGCTTTGGCATTGCAAATTGGAAGCGAAGTGAGTTACAACGAAATTGCACAATTAGTGGGTGTTGATAAAAATACAGTCAGTAATTATATTGATTTGCTTGAAAAAAGTTTTGTGATTTTTAAACTGAACAGTTTCAGCCGAAATGTTAGAAATGAAATTAAATCCAACAGAAAAATATATTTCTATGACAATGGTGTTCGGAATATGCTGATAGGGAATTTTAATTTTTTGGAGTTCCGTCAGGATAAAGGAGCGCTTTGGGAGAACTTCCTAATTTCAGAGCGAATGAAAGTATTGAGTTATCAAAACAGTGTAGCGAAACCTTATTTTTGGCGTACCACACAACAACAAGAAATTGATTATATCGAAACCGTTGCCGATGAAGTCAATGCCTATGAGTTCAAATGGAAAGCTAAAAAAGTGAAATTGTCTAAAACTTTTTCGGACAATTATAAAGGGAGTTTTACAGTTGTGACTGTAGAGAATTTTAGGGAGTTTTTGAAGATTTAGTTTTTGGAAATATTTTTCAAAGTTTTATTTCTTTCTAAAAAATTGTGTAAGATGTCTTTTCAAAAACAAAACTTCAAACAACTTTCCAAAAAATCTCAAACGGAGTTTCATACTGCAGTTTGTCTTTCATAGCAGTAATTCCATTTTCTTCTTCAGGAAAATGTTCCTTTTTTTATTTTTTCACTTCCATTTATCTGCAAAATAGTTGTGGAAATTTATTATTTGGTTTGGATTTTATGAGTGAATTTAAAAAAGTTTATATTCTTTATTGAGTTATTTTTCGAATATAATTATATGACGGTCATGTGTTTGTGGATTTTATCGATTTGGTTTTTTGTTTAAAATGTATCCTTATTTATGGTTAATTATGGTTTTTTGATAAAACAGATTAAAAAAAAGTAACTGTTTTATAGCTTCTTTTCTTTCTCTTGTAGCGTACAATCTTCATTTTGTAACATTTTCTTACTTAAGTCTATCTATTTGGTATAATTTTAAGATAAGAAAGTGGAGCAGAACCCACTTTAAAAAACGAGGCGGTTCTGAAAAGCCATACGAGTAAGAAAAATAGAAATACAGAAAAATATGTCAGATTTATTAGCAGGTGCTTATTTAGCAAAAGGCACAATCGGAAATGTTGGAACACCAGGTGCTCCTATCGCGGCATTTAGTTTAGTAGTTGTGCCATCACAGCACTCGGTATCAGGTACAGTTGTAATTACACAAGCAATAAATGGTCCTGATAGCCATATCGTTGTTCAGGTAAAAGGAAGAATATATTCTACAGGAATTGGAAGCTATACTCAGGTAGTGAGCTTACAAGGACAATACGTACATTCTGTTCCTCCACCTGCAATTGGTTCTTTCTTAGCAGAATTCAATGCTCATTTGGCTATTGATAATGCTTGGAACGGAAAAGGAGGCTTCTCTTACTACCAACACCAAATTGAAAATGTACCAGTTACAGCGGCAAAAAAATTAAAAGAAGAATTGGTATAAATCAAATTTTTACTAAACTGCTTAAAAAGATTGCCTAAACCGGGTAATCTTTTTTTTGTTTGTATTAATAAAAAATCAAAGTATTGCTGCTTCGGTTTTAAATACGTTGCTTAATTTTCTGCTATTCGTTTAAGTATATTATTTCTATTCAAAAGAAAATTAGTTAGGTGATTTTTTAAAAGAAAGTAATCAAATAATTTTCCAATAATACCAAATGGAGTTTCATATTGCAATTTGTCCGTCATTGTAGTAATTCTGTTTTCTTCTTCAAAAAAATGTTCGTGTTTGAAGGTTTTGAATTTTCCTTCTTCCATTTCATCAACAAAATAATTGTAAAAGGACATAGCTGTAATTCTGCTTTTGTGTGTGAGATAAAATCCGAAATGTTTCCCCTGCCAGGTTACTGTTTCGTTGAAGTTTATTAATTCTGAAGTGATGCCGGCAATTGCTTTCTCTTTTGATTTGCTAGCTGATTGCTGATGAATGTCTATATTTCGAGATACGTCAAAAACAGTTTGTATTGAAGCTTTAATTTTTGTTGTAAGGTTTATGGTTGTCATTTTATACTAGATTTTTTAATGCTTTTTCTAAAGTGTCGAATTTAAATTGAAAGCCATTTTCTAAAAGGCGTTTCGGGATTACATTTCTGCTTTTTAAGACTAATTCAGTTTCTGTTCCAATGAGCGCAGCCCCGAATTTTAATAACGGCTCACTAATTGGAATCCCAAACGGAATCCCAACCGCTTTTCGCAATAATGACATAAAGCTTTTATTGACAATTGGCTCTGGGGAAACAATATTTACAGCTCCGGTTATTTTATTTTCAATTATAAATTCGATTGCTCTTGCAAAATCTTCTTCATGAATCCAACTTATAAATTGATTTCCTTTTCCTTGTTTTCCGCCAAAACCCATTTTAGCTAAAGTCTTCAACGGAATAAATGCTCCGCCATTTTTGCCTAAAACTATTGAAGTTCTCAAAGCGGTTTTTAAAGTATTTGGAGTTTCAGTTTTAAAGAATGATTTCTCCCAAGATTGAGCAACATTCATGGAAAATCATTTCCGATTTCGCCGTTTATTTCGTCCATTTGCTTGTCTAATGAAAAATGATAAATTGTAGAAGTCGACGAATTTAGCCAGTGTTTCGGTGGATTTTTACAGTTTAAAACCGCTTTGTTTAAAATTTTCGTGCTTTCAATTCGGGACAACAAAATCTCTTTCTTATTCTTTTTCGTATAGTGGCAATCAACAGATTTTCCAGTGAGATTTATTAAAACCGTTGCATTTTCTAGTTCACTTTTCCAGTCAGAAAAAGATTTGGCATTCCAGTTAACGTATTTTAGAGAGCCAGTCGTTCGGTTATTTCCTCTAGTAAGAATTACAATTTGGGCGAATTTATCTTGAAAGTGATTTAGTAAGCTTTGGCCTAAAAAGCCAGTTCCTGCTGCAATGATGAGTTTGGTCATGGTTTTAGAATTAGCCTTGAAAGCTACTTTTGTTATTGAAGCAGGATTCAAGGCAATTTATAAATTTAAATGGTAAAACTAATTTTCTTCATTTTGAGCTTCTTTAGCTTTTCTTTTTCCTCTAAAAAAGAAATATAAATTCAGGAATAACATTAATCCGAGATAGATAGAAAAACCTCCAATTTTATAACTCAATGCTTCAATAAGTGATTGATAACTATTGTCATAAATACTCAATTGTAAAATCATTAATGCAAAGCCCAGATTAAGAAGATAGAATCCTGTTTCAAAAAGTTTATTTGTTGCATTTGCGATTTCTTCTCTGCCTCTAAAAATGTCCAACATGTATATTTTTCCGTTTTGAAATAATGTTTTTGAAACATAATAAGTTAAGAAAATTGCAATTGGTAAATAGATTGCGTAACCGATTAGAATTTTTGTAGTTTCCATGATAATAAGTGTTTAAGTGTTATTTAATTAATTTGTGAATGTATTTGGTAATGATTATAATGTTTGTGTAATGCAATGCTGAAATAATAAAAACAATGGCTGCCGTTTTTATAGCGATAATTTCAATAAGTTGGTTTGTTGAAAGTATTTTTTCCCATGAAATCAAAGTCATTGCGCAGTAACCAATGTTTAGAAGATAATAAGCCAATAGTAATATTTGGTTTATTTTTTGGCACAAATCACTATGATTTGGAATCAATTCAGCGACATAAACATTTCCGTTTTTATAGCAGATTTCACCAACTTTCAGAATAATAAAAGCCGTAATGCTGAGGTAAATAAAATACCCAATGATGTTGAGGTTCATGATTTTATTTTGTTTTAAACTTTCAGAAAAAAATGAAAGTTTTGATTAAATTTTTTTAGTTTGAAATTTACTTCATAATTTTTAGAACCAAACGCCCTAACCAGTTTTCATTAAATTCGGTCATTTTATCTAGCATATTATCTGCTTTTAAAACGAAATCATACAATTTAGTGGTTTGATCAACAAAGTGTTTTTCTTCTGCAGAATCTTTTGATTCGATTGATGAAACTTCCTTTAAAATTTTAAGAGCTGGTTTAATTTCTCTTTTACTTCTTTCTCTGGAAATTTTGGAAGCTAATTCATCCAAGTCTTTTTCGGCAGTAAAAAATTCTCTGCGTTCGCCTGCTTTATATTCTTTATAAACAATTCCCCAGTCCATTAAAGCTCTTAAATTCATACTGGCATTGCCACGAGAGATTTGCAATTCATTCATAATATCTTCCATCGAAACTGCTTCGTTTGAAACCATCAATAAAGCATGGATCTGTGCCATGGTTTTATTGATTCCCCACTGAGAACCTAATGCTCCCCAGGTTTGTACGAATTTATTTTTTGCTTCTTTGAATTCCATTTTGGATTTATTTCCTTTGTTGAAACAAAGATAAGTAAAAGTTTTTAAACTTTCAAAAATAAATGAAAGTTTGTTTGAAATAAAAAACCGAAGTAGAGATGCTTCGGTTTTCTATTGTTATAAATTTCTAAAAATCTATAACAATCCCGCTCTCTTCAATAAAGCATCTGGTTTTGGTTCCTGCCCTCTAAAACGTTTGTACAATAGCATAGGATGTTCCGTTCCGCCTTTGGAAAGTACATTTTCTTTGAATTTTTCGGCTACTTCAGTATTAAATATTCCTTCTTCCAGGAAATAATCAAATGCGTCTGCATCGAGAACTTCTGCCCATTTGTAACTGTAATATCCAGAAGAATAGCCTCCTTGAAAAATATGTGAAAAAGCGGTACTCATTGCGTTTTCTTTTACATCAGGATATAATTGTGTCGAAGCAAATTGTTCGGTTTCAAAAGATTTTATGTCAGTAATATTCGTTGGATCTTGTCCGTGCCAAGCCATATCCAATAATCCAAAACTCAATTGGCGCATTGTTGCCAAACCTTCTTGGAAACTGGCACTTTCTTTGATTTTTTCTACATATTCCTGTGGGATCACTTCACCGGTTTCATAATGATGTGCAAATAGAGCCAAAGCTTCTGGTTCGTAACACCAGTTTTCCATAATCTGGCTTGGTAATTCCACAAAATCCCAATAAACCGATGTTCCCGAAAGGTTTGGGTAAACGGTATCGGCTAACATTCCGTGCAATCCGTGACCAAATTCATGAAACAAAGTCGTCACTTCGTTAAATGTCAAAAGTGAGGGTTTGGTTTCGGTTGGTTTTGTAAAGTTGCAGACATTAGAAATATGCGGTCTTTCGTTTTTGCCGTCTTTTATGTATTGCGATTTGAAAGAAGTCATCCAGGCACCGTTTCGTTTGCCTTTTCTCGGAAAGAAATCGGCGTAGAAAACAGCGACCAATTCGTTGTTTTTATCAGTTACTTCATAAGTGGTAACTTCTTCATGGTATTTGTCGATATCGAAAACTTCGTTAAAAGTTAGTCCGTACAGTTTTCCAGCAATAGTAAAAGCGCCATTCAATACTTTCTCCAATTGGAAATACGGTTTCAATTTTTCATCATCCAGATTGAACAATTGCTGTTTCAATTTTTCTGAATAATAAGCACCGTCCCATTTTTCAAGCTGTTCGATGCCATCAAGTTCTTTGGCGAAAGCCGATAATTGTTCAAATTCTTTTTGTGCAGCTGGTTTGGCTTTAGCTAATAAATCATTGGAAAAGGATAACACTTTCTCTGGACTTTCTGCCATTCGCTCTTCAAGAACAAAATGAGCGTGAGTTTTATAACCCAAAAGATTGGCTCTTTCAAAACGCAGTTTAGCAATTTTTAAAACAATTTCCTGATTGTCAAATTCGTTTTTTTGAAAACATCTGGCTCCAAAAGCAATAGCCATTTTTTTACGCAATTCACGGTTGTCTGCATAAGTCACAAACGGAATATAACTTGGGTGATCTAAAGTAAAAATCCAGCCTTCTTTTTCTTGAGCTTTTGCTAATGAATGAGCGGCTTCGATTGTACCTTCCGGCAATCCTGCTAAATCCTTTTCATCAGTTAAATGCAATTCGAAAGCATTGGTTTCTGCCAAAACATTTTCACCAAATTGCAAATTCAACTTTGATAATTCTTTGTCAATTTCTCTAAGCTGGTTCTTTTTTTCCTCAGCTAAATTTGCTCCATTTCTGGAAAAACTTTTATATTGCTTGTCTAAAAGTGTCTTTTGTTCAGGATTTAAGGTCAAAGAATTTCTTTGCTCATAAACAGTTTTAACTCTTGCAAATAAATCTGCGTTTAATGTAACATCATTTCCAAATTCAGATAATAAAGGAGAAACTTCTTGAGCAATTTTTTGCATTTCATCACTCGTTTCAGCCGAGTTTAGATTAAAAAAGATGCTTGAGATTCGGTCTAAAGTATCTCCGCTGAAAGATAAAGTTTCAATTGTATTCTCAAAAGTAGGATTTTCTGTATTGTTGACAATGGCGTCAATTTCAGCTTTGGCTAGGACAATTGCTTCTTGAAAAGCAGGAAGATAATCTTCGTTATTTATCTTTGAAAAGGGCGCAGTATCTAGCTTGGTGTCAAATTTTTGTAGTAATATATTCATAATTATTTGTTCTGTTTTATCTCAAATGATTGACCGTAAAAAGTTTTGTGTAAAGGCTAAAAATAAGTAAAATATGTTAAAATCTTAAAAAAGCGTGTATTTAATCGATTATTTGTATACTTTTGCCGAATAATTAGTTAACACTAAGTTAATTCAGCCAGAAATTAAAACTCTTTTTGTCCCCAAATCGCAAAAGAAATTTATATTAAATACCACTATGATATTGATAAAATTAAACTCCCCCAAGTTTAGAATTTTACAATATCAAAAAAAGCTCCATTTTTTAGGAGCTTTTTTTATTTATTCAAATTTTCAGAAGATTTGTAAACAGCTTCTTTAAGACCATCTTTGTAAGAAATGATTTTATCTAAAATTGTTTTGTCGGCACTGCCAATAATTTGAGCAGCAAGGATTCCGGCATTTTTAGCTCCATTTAAGGCTACAGTTGCTACAGGAACGCCTCCAGGCATTTGTAAGATAGATAAAACGCTGTCCCATCCGTCAATAGAATTACTTGATTTTACAGGAACTCCAATTACAGGAAGAGGAGACATTGACGCCACCATTCCTGGCAAATGCGCTGCACCGCCAGCTCCAGCAATTATTACCGAGATTCCACGAGTATGGGCGTTTTTGCTGAAATCAAATAATTTTTCCGGTGTTCTGTGTGCCGAAACAATATCGACTTCTACAGCTATATCAAATCCTTTTAAAATGTCTATGGCATCCTGCATGACTGGCATGTCTGAAATGCTTCCCATTATGATGGCTACTTTGCTCATTTGTTTGTTATATTTATTGTGGTTCTGGAATCATCTCCCAAATGTTTATTTTGAATTCTTCTTGAATGGCTCTTAAATAGGATATTGATTTAATTTCGTTATCAATTTTGTCTTGAAAATATTTTTTTATCTCTATATCTGTTTGAAGTTTTCTGTCATTTATTGATTCTCTTCTTCGCTTTATGTAGTTTTTTCTGTCTTCAACTCTTTTTTGATTATTTAAGTCTAATAGGATAATTAGATTATTAGCTTCATCGTCATTTGGTTTTGCAAAATATTCGCCATCAGAATAGATAACTCTACTTTCAAAATCTTCTGCATAAGGCATTAATATTGGCTCTACCCAGTTATTTGTTTTTCTTTGATTAGGAAGATGTTTGACTTTATACCAATTGTAATAATCATCTTGTAGCTGGTCTTTTAAATTTGGGTTAAAATGTTCAATATCATTCGCATCATCATATCCAATATAGTGTTCTGTATAGGCACAAAATCCTTTTTGTTCTTTTAGAAGAATTGTACCCAATTTAGAATTATCTCGATTGGATTTATAAGTTAGATTATCAGAAATAATTTGAGAAGTTGAAGATTTTAAAACTCTTTTCATTCATTAAAAATTATATTTATCTCCAATAGACTCAATTTCGTTTTGAAGTTTTTGTTTTACTTCTTCATTTTTTTCAAATAGCAATTGTCTTCTCTTTTCAAGATATTCATTATAGACTTTTTTACCATATTTATTTATATAATCAATTCCAAAATCGTTATAAAGCATATCATTCGGGTCATCACCAATTGGAGAACTTCCTCTTCGCACGGCTACTTTTCCTTCTTCATCAAAATACAAAATAAATCTTTCGTCCGGTTCAAACGATGCAGCAATAAATGGAGAATGAGTAGCAACAATAAATTGTGCTTCGGTAGCTAATCGCTTGTAATGATCCATTAAATCCATTTGCATATCAGGATACAAGGAACGTTCTGGTTCGTCAATTAAAATAATGGAGTCTTTTGTGTCTAGTTTGAATAAGGGTAAAAACGATAATAATAACCCTTTTGTTCCTGTGCTTGTATTTTGGATTGGAATTATTTCATCTGTTCTTTTGTTCTTTATTGGAATGGAATATTCTGTGTTAAAAACATCAACTTCTAAATTTAATTTTTCTAAGATGGGATTTAATTTTTCTGCAAATAGTTCCAACTTGTTAGGATTTTCCTTCTGCCATTTTTCAAATTCAGCGCTCAACTTTTTTTGATTTGCTAATAACCCTTTGTGGATTAAATCTGACATTTTTTGGTTGAATTTTTTTCTATATTGCAAAATTTCCTTCAGTAAAACTAGCCATAAATCAGATTCAACGGTATCGTCAAAAATAACAGAATTTTCTTTGGAATAGAAGTTGTTGAAATTGAATTTGTCGTTTAATCCTGGATGTTTTTCAAATAAGTCAATTGGGTTTTTTGTAAAAAGATCAATGTTTTTGTCGGAAATTAAATTAGCTTTAAAATAATAAAGATATTTTTTTTCCTCTTCGGTTAATAAATTCGAAAAACTACCCGATACTATATATTTGAATGTGTTGTTTTTATAATTTAATTTTTCATTATTAATTTCAAATGAATTATTGTTTAAATTAAAAGTAACACTTCCGTTTATTATTTCTATACCACTTTTATATGAAAAAAAATTATCAATTACTATAGTGTTGTTTACTGCAATGTGTTGTTCTTTAATCAACTCCAATAAACTAGTTTTCCCAGTGGCACTTTGTCCAATAAAACATATCTTATCCAAAGGCTGACCTTTGCGTTCGCCACTTTGATACGTAAAATCAAAATCTAGATTTTCTAAATGTCTAAACTGATCGATATGTAATTTGGAGATTTTCATTTATTGGTTTTTTACAAATTTAGCAAAATTAATTTACTAATTATTTTACTGAATATTGCCTACTGAACACTAATCACCCTAATCGTATTCTTCACATCCTCGGCAATCCTTCTCGCTTCGTTTATATCTTCATTAACAATCGTGACATGTCCCATTTTTCTAAAAGGGCGGGTTTCTTTCTTGCCGTAAATGTGAGGGGTAACTCCATTCCAGCCTAATATTTTCTCAATGTTTTCATAAATGACATCTCCCGAAAAACCTTCGGCTCCCACTAAGTTTACCATAATTCCTGCCACTTTACTGTCGGTGTTTCCAAGAGGTAAGTCTAGAATGGCACGCAAATGGTTTTCAAATTGTGAAGTAAAGCTGGCTTCAATTGAGAAATGACCTGAATTATGAGGGCGTGGAGCAACTTCGTTTACTAGGATTTCATCATCTTCGGTTTGAAACATTTCAACTGCTAAAAGACCAACATGATTAAATTGCTGAGAAACATTTAATGCAATCGCTCTGGCTTTTTCGGCCACTTTGTCGTCTATTCGAGCAGGGCAGATAACATATTCAACCTGATTGGCTTCGGGGTGAAACTCCATTTCAACTACAGGATATGTTTTTATTTCTCCCTGCGGATTGCGGCATACAATTACGGCCAATTCGTTCTTGAAAGGAATCATCGTTTCGGCAATGCACTCTACATTTGGTAAATTTTCCAAATCAGATGTTTGTCTGATGACTTTTACACCGTTGCCATCGTATCCAAATTCGGTACATTTCCATACAAAAGGAAGTTGAATATTAGATTCTACTAAATCAACCACCAAGTCTTTTAAAGTGGCATATCTTTTAAAAGGAGCTGTTGGGATATTGTTTTTGATATAAAAATCTTTCTGAATGCCTTTGTTCTGAATCAATTTCAGCGTTTTTGGCGAAGGATATACTTTTTTGCCTTCGTTTTCCAATTTTTCCAATGCATCAAGATTCACTAATTCAATTTCGAAAGTCAAAACATCTACTTGTTTTCCAAAATTGTAAACCGTTTCAAAATCCATCAAATCACCTTGAAAAAAATGATTACAGGCTATTCTGCTGGGAGCTTCGTCACTTGGATCGAGTACATACGTTTGAATGTCAAATTTTCGGGTGTCAAACAACAGCATTTTGCCTAATTGTCCGCCACCGAGTATGCCTAATTTGAAATGGGATGAAAAATAGTTCATTTAGTTTATTGTATTTAAAAATTCATCTGGAGTAAAAACGTTGATTTCTGAAAATTTATAATCTTTCAAATCTCTAGTTATAATGCAATCCATTGTATTTATTGATTGTGCAGCGGTAATCTGAATAGCGTCTTCGAAATCTTTGTGACTGGATTTCAGGCTTTTTTTTAAAATTGATTCCGTAACAGCAATTATTGAAATGGTATCTAATAAATCTTCAATAATTGAGCGTAACTCTTTTTCGTCAACTACTCTTTTTGCTATATAATGCATCGTAGCAATAGAATGGGATGAAGAATACATTTTGATTTTGTTCCGTTGGCAATAATCGAAAATTAAAATTGCATTTTTTGAAAATGGAAATCGGTCAGCAACAATGTCAACCAATATGTTGGTATCAAGAAAAATATGTTTAAAACCCATATTTTTCTCTGTAATGTTCTTCTTTTACTTTTTCTTCGTCAAAATCGGGTGGAAGCGTAATTCTACCAATCAGTTTTTTTACTTTTGGATGTATATCATCTGGTATTTCTGACTTTTCGGTAAGATTTTTGAAATAATTTTCCACCAATTCAGACAAACTCCTTCCCGTTTTTTTTGCATACGATTTAGCGTTTTCAATAACGGTTTTTTCTAACGATAATGTGAGTTTAGTATTCATTTGTAGATATTTATTGTTTTTTATCGGTCAAATGTAATTCGCATATTTTTATTGGCATTTGCAACCAATTTAAGGTCATGCTCATTTCATGTACGTATAGTTTTTACAAATGTACGGATATTTTTTGTTTTGCTTATTTTTGGCTGTAGAAAATGCTATTTTATTTTCTTTAAAACTTCTTTGGCGACAGCCTTATAAGCAGCGCTGTGATTTGGAAAATCTTTGGTAATTATGATTTTTAATTCGGGATGAATCCAGTCATAATGCTTTCCCAAAAGATATAAAGTCCGCATCGAATACGCTTTGCAAGCTACTTTGGTATCGTTAATCAGCCAGTCAAAAGAGCTTTCTGTTATTTCTTCCAAATGCTTTTCGGAAAGAATTATTTTCTTTTCTTTATAATGGGAAAATACCAAAAGCTGGCAGATTTTGGCAACTGGGCGTATGGCACTTTCGTCTTTAAGGTTTTTGATTTGAGAACAGAAAAAATCCAAATGTGCTGTAAGCCATTCCAATTTTTGGTAACATACAAATTCCAGAATCCAATAGGCTTTGGATGAATTTTTGTTCGAAATCTGAAAACACAGTTGGATTAACTCAGGGAAAAGTTCGGGATTGTTAAGGACTTCATCGGCATATTTTTGCCTATTGGCTCTATGTCCAGTTACATAATCTAAATTTTTTTGGAATTCGGTGACCATCATTTCTGTTTTTGATTTAAAAGTACAAATCAATTGACAATTGTCAAAAGTGAAATCCCTATCTTTGCCAAATATTTTAAAATATAAAACTGTGATACAACTACACGATAAACAATTTGTTCCGTTTATTTCAGCCAAAGAAATAAACTTCGCTATTGAAAAAATGGCAGCACAAATAGAAGACGATTTTTTTGACGAAACGCCAATTTTTATTGGAGTCCTAAACGGTTCTTTTATGGTAGTTTCCGATTTTTTAAAATTATACAAAAAACCCTGTGAAGTTTCATTTATTAAATTAGCATCCTACGAAGGAACATCTTCTACAGAATCCGTTAAGCAATTAATTGGTTTAAATCAAGATTTAACGGGGCGTACAGTAATTGTTATAGAAGATATTATTGATACAGGAAATACTTTGGAAGAATTAAAAAAATTGTTTAAAAGCCAGAATGTAAAGCATTTTAAAATTGCCACGCTTTTCTTCAAGCCGGATGCATTTAAAAAAGACCTGAAAATTGACTATGTCGGAATTCGAATTCCAAATAAATTCATCGTTGGTTTTGGATTGGATTACGATGGTTTAGGTCGAAATTTACCCGAAGTGTATCAGTTAAAAGAATAACCAAAAGAGAAACTAAAATAGTAAAAACCACAATATAACAAAGGAATGATTAATATAATTTTATTTGGAAAGCCGGGGGCTGGAAAAGGAACTCAGGCAGAATTTTTAAAAGAAAAATATAAATTAACACATATTTCTACTGGAGATGTTTTTCGTTACAATTTGAAAAATGACACTCCGTTAGGTAAAGAAGCAAGAGTTTTTATGGATGCCGGAGATTTAGTTCCAGATGAATTGACGACTAAAATGCTTATTGATGAGGTGAACAAACACTTGGATTCAAACGGAATTTTATTCGACGGATATCCACGAACAATCGCTCAAGCCGAAGCTTTGGATGCCTTTTTGCCAACTATTGGCTCAAGAGTAAATGCAACTGTTGCTCTGGAAGCCGATGACAATATCTTAGTGGCTAGATTATTGGAAAGAGGAAAAACCAGCGGAAGAGTAGACGATCAAGACGAAGAAAAAATTAGAAATCGTTATCAGGAATACAATGATAAAACGGCTCCGCTAATAGGATATTATAAGGATCAAAATAAGTTTCACGCTGTAAACGGAATAGGAACTATTCGGGAAATTACAGAAAGACTTACCGCAGTTATCGATAATTTATAGGAGCAATCTCCAGCTGTACGTTTCAAGTCACAGCCATAAAATAACTATTTTTCTATGTCATAAAAGGAGAAGTAAAGAGGAATCATCCTGTTTTCTCCCTCTCTTTTGGAGAGGGTTGGGGTGAGGAGTCGTTCTTTTATAACAGGAAAAATTAGTTTTTTATAGCAGTGAGCTTTTCACCTCCATCTGGGCTATTAAAATAAGATTACACAACAAAAGGATTTTCATAAAATCCAATATATAAACGAATTATCTAAACATTGGAAATAGTAATAATATTTTTTCTAATACTCTTAAATGGGGTTTTCTCTATGTCTGAAATTGCATTGATTTCGGCCAGAAAAAACAGATTGGAAACCGCAGCAAAAAAAGGAAATAAAAATGCCCAAACCGCTTTAGATTTGGCCAATTCGCCCAATAAATTTCTGTCGACAGTACAAATAGGAATCACTCTTATCGGGATACTTACAGGGATTTACAGTGGTGATAAAATCACGGCCGATGTCGAAGCGTTTGTAAAAGGATTTCAGATATTGATTCCTTATGCACATTCAATAGCAGTTGGGATTGTAGTTGTGGTGCTGACATTTTTTTCTTTGGTACTAGGAGAATTATTTCCAAAAAGAATTGGATTGAATTATCCCGAAGGCATTGCAAAAGCCGTTGCATTGCCAATGAAAATAATTTCTGTAATAACAGCTCCTTTTATTTGGCTGTTAACCACATCGACCGATTTCTTACTGGATGTTTTGCGAATAAAGCCTACCGCTGACGGAAAAGTAACCGAGGAAGAGATAAAAGCCATCATTAAAGAAGGCACTGAAGGAGGAGAAGTTCAGGAAATAGAGCAAGATATAGTAGAACGTGTTTTTCATATTGGCGATAGAAAAATCAATTCGCTGATGACCCATAGAAAATCGGTGATGCTTTTACCTTTGCATTCCGATAAAAATAAGGTAAAAGAATTTATGCTAAAAGAACTGCATTCTATTTACCCAGTTTATGGAGAGAATTATGATGATATTGTTGGTGTTGTAAATTTGAAAAACATCTTCGCTCATTTTGAAAGTGACAGTTTCAACTTGTCTGAAATCATGACCGAAGCTCCTTTTATGATGGAACAAACAACGGCTTATAAAGCATTGGAACAATTCAAAAGAACAGGAATTCATTATGCTTTTGTTTCAGATGAATACGGAATTTTTCAAGGGGTAATTACTTTAAATGACATTCTTGAAGCTCTGGTTGGAAATGCATCTGATTTTTATAAAGATGATTTTAAGCTAATCGAAAGAGAAGATGGAACTTGGATGGTAGATGGGCATTATTCACTGCATGATTTCCTTACTTATTTTGAGTTGGATGATTTGATAAATGATTATGAAGTGACCACAGTAAGTGGATTAATAATGACCGAATTATCTAGAATCCCAAAAGAAGGAGAAAAGCTGATTTGGCAAAAATTTGTGCTAGAGGTCATCGATATGGATGGCGTGAAGATTGATAAAGTAATGGTGAAAGCCTTAAAGGTTTAAAAAAATGGTTTAAAAACTTAAGTGTTTAAATTAGTTGGATTCAGCTAAAGTTAAATCTAAGTTTTAAACTTTAAAGAAAAGAATATGACAGAAGGGAATTTTGTAGATTACGTAAAAATTTATGTTTCGTCCGGTAAAGGAGGAAAGGGGTCTACGCACTTGCATAGAGAAAAATTTATTGAAAAAGGCGGGCCAGACGGTGGTGATGGTGGACGAGGAGGACATGTTTATCTAGTGGGAAATAAAGGACTTTGGACTTTATTTCATTTAAAATTTGCCCGTCATATCAAAGCAGGTTTTGGTGGTGATGGAAGTGGAGATAGAAGTACTGGTGCCGATGGTGAAGATAAATACATCGAAGTTCCATTGGGAACAGTTGTAAAAGATAAAGAAACTGGCGAAACATTATTTGAAATTACAGATGATGGCGAAAAGAGAGTTCTTTGTAAAGGAGGAAAAGGAGGTTTAGGAAACTGGCATTTTAGAAGTTCAACGAATCAAACGCCTCGCTATTCCCAGCCAGGTTTGCCAGGTGTTGAAATGGATGTGATTTTGGAACTTAAAGTTTTAGCCGATGTTGGTTTGGTAGGTTTTCCAAATGCTGGAAAATCAACTTTATTGTCGGTATTGACATCTGCAAAACCAAAAATTGCCGATTATCCTTTTACAACTTTAAAACCAAATCTTGGAATTGTAGCTTACAGAGATTTTCAATCTTTTGTAATTGCTGATATTCCTGGAATTATCGAAGGTGCAGCCGAAGGAAAAGGACTTGGTCATTATTTTCTGCGTCATATAGAGCGTAATTCGACTTTATTGTTTTTGGTTCCTGTTGATACTCCAAACATCAAAGAAGAATATGATATCTTGGTGAATGAATTGACAAAATACAATCCGGAAATGCTTGATAAAGAACGTTTGTTAGTCATTTCAAAATGCGATATGTTAGACGATGAATTGAAAGCTGAATTGAAAGCTGAATTAGATGTTGTTTTCAAGGATGTTCCGTATATGTTTATTTCATCGGTTGCTCAACAAGGGCTGACTGAATTGAAAGACAAATTATGGAAAATGCTGAATGAATAATTAATTCGATTTTATATTGAAAACCGTTTCATTTTTGTTTATGAAAATTGTCACAAGAGCTTAAAAAAAGCCAGTATACAATCGAGTAGACGGCTCCGCCAGTAATGACGGAGTGCGCCTCTCACACCACCGTACATACGGGTCTCGTATACGGCGGTTCGCAAAATGATGGGTTGAGTTCCATGTAAATCTCCAGCATCGATTGATAGCCTTTCTTCTTGAGCCGTTGCAGGGTAATTGTAGTGTTTAGAATCGGACTCTGGGCAATACGCCAGCCTCCTTTTCGGGTTCTGCTCCACGCATAAGCATGGTCTTTATCAACACCTAGACGCATCAGGTTTTTCCTTTTGCGTTCGGGTTTCTTCCAGTCCGTCCAGATGCAGTAGCGCAGGCGGTTACGCAGCCAACCATCAATATCTCGTAACTTTCCTTGAATACTTGTCCCTCGAAAATAGTTTAACCATCCTCGCTGAATCTCATTGATTTTACGAATGCGTTCCTCGAAACTTCTCGGTGCGGTTTTGCGAGTCACTTCTTTTAGACTCTGTTTGAGTTTTGCCCAAGCTTTGTCCCCTACTGTTAATTGATACCTCCCTTTTACCCCTTTTTGATAGGTTGATGCAAATGAAAATCCCAATATCGTGAATTGAATGGGTTTTCTAATCCCGCTCTTTTCCAGATTGATGGTCAGTTTCAGCTTGTCTCTCAAAAATAGAAAGACAGCGTTTCCAACCGTTTTGGCTTGATATCTCGATTTGGTGTAAATACTGAAATCATCGGCATAACGGACAAACTTCAAGCCTTTTCGTGTCAGTTCTTTGTCCAATTCGTGGAGCAAAATATTTGACAAAAGCGGGCTAATCGGACTTCCCTGAGGAACACCTTTTCTGCGTTTGACCAGTTTGCCTTTGATGAGTATCGGCACTCGCAACCATTTGCGGATTAATCGCAAAGTCGTTGGGCATTTTACCCTTTGGTAAATTAGGTTCATCAGCAAGCAGTGATCTACTTCGTCAAAGAAGGTCTTTAGGTCAATGTCTACAATATAATTGCAGCCTTCGTGAATGTTTCCCAAGGCTTTGCCCACCGCTTGGCGGGCATTTTTGTTGGGACGGAATCCGAAGCTGTTTTCACTAAAATCCTTTTCAAATCTAGGCATCATCGCTTGCGACACGGCTTGTTGAAGCAGTCTGTCCACTACTGTTGGGATTCCCAAGAGTCGGAACTTTCCGCCTCCTTTTGGAATCTCCACACCAAGAATAGGTTGCGGTAAGTAATACCAAACGCATTTAATTTTTAGACCAAATTTGATCTAAAAAGACGTAGGCATAACCACAGATACTCATTACCTCTTTTTTACTTGTGTTTTTAACTGCAGTAATAATGAAATCTTCTACATCTTCGATTGAATTATAAAATTTATTAGAAAATTCTCTTTTGTATTTTGCCCACATTTTTTCGGCTGGATTAAGTTCCGGGCTATATGGTGGCAGGAAAACCAAAACAATATTTTCTGGAACGATCAATCTTTTAGCCTTATGGAATCGCCCATTATCCAATACCATTATTTTGAGTTCTTTGGGGTTTTCTTTTGAAAAATTATTTAGAAAAATTTGAAAATTATCAGTGTTGCAATGTGGAAGTATTAATTGAAAATGATCCCCTGTTATGGGCGAAAAAGCCCCAGAAAGCCATGTTGATTTAAAAACTTGTTGGAAAGTGCAAATTGGTTTAACCCTAATTGCAGTAACTGATTTTCCATTTCGAGTAAATAAGCCAAAACGTGACTCATCTTGAAAATATAAATTTACAGAGCTAAAATCGCCTACAGCATTTAGTGCTGTTTCTTGACAGATTCTTCCGAAGTCTTTTTAAAAGAGCTTCCTAGGTCTTCATCTTTTTTGACATGACTTTTGCGGGCAACTTTTACACTTGATTTAAAATTTCTGATGCAGTAATAAAGCAAGGTGTTGTAATTAAAGCTTTTTCCAGTTTCTTTTTCAATCCAATCTTTTAATTCTACATAACCTTGAAGCCCATTTTGAGGGTTATTGAGTTTTGTTTCCAACATCGTGTGTTCAGCAGCATTAAAAACAGATGGCTTGAAGCCTGTTTTTCCATGTTTAATCAAACCATCAATTCCAGAATTGAGGTATAATGTCCGCCATTTCTGAACACTGTTTGGGGCAACCCCTGCTAATTTAGCAACTTCACGTCTAGAAATCCCTGTTTCTTCATTTTGCTTCAAAATTAAAAGTACTCTCAAGCGTTGTCCAATAAATGGAATAGATTGCTTAAGTAGATTTTTAATCTCTTTTTCAGTTTCCTTAATTACCAAAATTTTTGGATGTGCCATGATCACTGTTATAATATAGTCCAAATGTAATTTAAAAAAAACAATTATCAAAATTGGTATTTATTATATTTTTGTTTGGTATAACGGTCTTTCTTAATATCTTCCAGTAATGCTGGTTTGTGTTCACGGAAATAATCCGCCAGTTGAGTGGTTTTTAGTCCATCAACGCCCGCACTGCCTTTGTTGACTACTACTTGACGTAGCGCCTTTTGGAGATTGTAAGGATGTGTTACTTGTGCAATCATGCTTGCTGTTTTACATTAAATTCTTCCTGTTCCGCTTTTCTAGGGCTATAACTTGCGTTATTCCGTTAGAAATTAAGAACCATTTGCGTTCAGTCCTTCCTTGTTTGTGAGTCCTATACCTTTCTAGTGGTAACTCGTTGCCCCAAGTACTATGACCTCTGCTGACTTCTCCACCTAAACAGCTCGTGGTTGTAAAGACCTCCCTCGGTAAGCACTTCCTCTTTCCGTCTATCCCCGACGCATCTACTAACTAAACCTGTTGTCTCTAGGCTTTGCATTGCTGTGCATGCTTACCCAATTTAGCTAGCCTCTTATGCGCTTTGTGTTCCTCGGTACAGACTTTTGCCGTTGGGCTTCCTTCACTGCATGGATTACTCCAAACCAGCTTGCCTCGTGCTAATCGGCTCAATATAATTTCAACAACTTGCCGATAAGGGACTTGCACCCTCTAGATAAAATTCCTACTTTTGAGGAATTGGAAGTGCATGCAAGGCACACACAGCCACTACAACGGATTTGGGCATTGGGCTTAATGGAAAGATGGTTTTGTATTTGGGGTGATTTAGCAAATCCGAAAACATGGCTTAATTTAACCTCAAACCTCTTGTAGCAAGAAAATGTTATGGATCAGGCTAGAACGACAAAAAACAGACGTTGACTTAATCAAAATAATTTGTAAATGATCTCAATTAAAGAATTAAATAAAGATAATCTTGACGGTTTTATTCAATACTTGACAATTCATCTTTCTGAAAACGGACAAAACGAAACAGCTCTTTTTCAACCACTTTCTAAACAACAATCTACACTTTCCAACGAATGGAAGGCAAAATTTGAGGACGGAATGAATAAAAAAAATGACGAAATTGGATGGAGGAAAGTTTGGGTTGCAGTAAATGAAGAAAGCAATATTGTTGGACATATTGACATTCGTTCCCAAAATCAGTTAAATACAGAACATAGAGTATTACTTGGAATGGGAGTTGACAGTAATTTTCGTAATTTGAAAATTGGTCATAAGTTATTAGAATTCATTATTAACTATTGTAGAGATAATCACAAAATTAGTTGGATTGATTTGCAAGTTTTGACAAATAATATCCCAGCAACCAAACTTTACGAAAAAATGAATTTTGAGCAATTGAGCTTAACAAAGGATATGTATAGAATTGACAATATTTCTTACGACTATACTTCTATGACATTAAATGTTGAAACTTAGATAGAAGAAATAAAAGTTCAAACCGCTAACATTTGCTACAATAGATTTGGGTTTTTGGCTTAATTTAAGCATTGTTTTGTGTTTTAAAGATTAGTGATTAACCAAAAATTTAGGCGTACTTTTTCCAAACCCGCTGTGGCAACGAACGTTAGCAGTCACTGCACCAACTCACTGCCTACAGACAAAAAAACCAACTAAACTTAATGAACGACAAGAAAAATATTTTTGTAATTATTGGAAGTGCAAGTTCAAATTCTGCAAACTTAAAACTTGTTGAAGAAATTGCTCGTTTGACTGCGAATGAATTAAACTTGAGAGTTTATGACGAATTAAAATCACTTCCACATTTTGACCCAGAACTTTCCACTGACAATCCACCCAAACAAATTGTAGAATTAAGAAACGAAATCGAAAAATCTGACGGACTAATTATTTGTACACCAGAATATGTTTTTAGTATTCCCAGCGGACTTAAAAACGCTATCGAATGGTGTATCTCGACAACAATTTTCTCGGACAAACCAAGTGGACTCATAACCGCTTCTGCAAGCGGACAAAAAGGACACGAAGAATTGCAGCTTATAATGAAAACTGCAATGGCAAAATTTACAGACGAAACTTGTTTGCTTATTCAAGGAATAAAAGGAAAATTTGACGAACAAGGAAATTTAATTGACAATGAAACCAAAAAACAATTAGACAAATTTATTGACGCTTTAATGAAATTAACAGACGAAAAATAGTCCATCCTGCTGAAAAACCAAGGATACTTTATTAAACAACAAAAATAAAAATAATGACAGAAAAATTCGGGAGGACAATTCCAGCTGACGCAGTAAAATATTTTCGCAGTTGTATTGTAAATGGTGACTTACAAGGAGCTTTAAGCTGTTTCGACAAAGATGCTGCATACATTGAGAGAGACGGACAAGAAATTAGAGGATTAGACAATATTGAAAAATCAATGAAACATCTTTGCACGTGGAGACCTGAAATAATAGGAAGTAACCATAGGGTAACAATCGTAGGGAATCTTGCTATTTGGGTCGACAAATGGTCGTTAAAAGCAACAATGCCCGACGGAAGCCCTGTTGAAATGAATGGTGCAACAAGTTGCATGATGAAGAAAAACGACGAAGGAATTTGGTTATGGCTGGTAGACAATCCATTTGCATCACAAATTTTTGAATTTTAACTGCTTGCATGTATCCTAAACTGGTGCTCGTTTACAACGAGCATCTACTTAAATTAGAAGATAAATATCGTAGTGTTTGCAACACGGGTTATTAAAGCAAGAACACCTCTCATTTTCACACCTTTCCTAACATCCCGTCAGGGGTTTTTATGCATTTAAAATTCACTAAAAATGCAACTTCAATTTTACACAAATTAGTGTCCTTAAACCACCATCCTTTTTATTTAAAATAAAATGATATTAATCCTTTTAATTTCCAAAATCAACTTTCTAACAAAAAATCCTCGCTTTGTTATTTATACTTAATCTAAGAATTAAATGGCGCATTTAATCATTTTCAATAAAATATATTCAATATTTTTGCTATATATTTAATATTTCATAATTATATGCATGCATAATAAATATATTGTCTATTATACATTTATTATAATTAATTTAGCCGAAATTTATTCTGGAAATTATCAAAATGAAAATAAAAATAACTGGTATAGGAAGCTATATTCCTGAGAAAAAGATTAGCAATACTGATTTTAGCGAGCATGTTTTTCTAAACGAAGACGGCTCTCCGTTTGCCTATCCAAACGAAGTTGTAATTAACAAATTCAAAGGTATTACCGGTATTGAAAAAAGAAGGTATGCCGAGGATCATTACACCGCTTCGGATTTGGCTTTTTTTGCATCTCAAAAAGCCATAGAAAATGCAGGCATTGACCCAGAAACTCTAGATTATATTATTTTTGCGCACAACTTTGGCGATGTAAAATACGGCACAAGCCAATCTGATATTATTCCAAGCTTAGCCACAAGAGTCAAGCATAAATTGCAGATAAAAAATCCAAAATGCGTCGCTTACGATATTCTTTTTGGGTGTCCAGGCTGGATTGAAGGCGTATTGCAGGCCAATGCTTTTATCAAATCGGGCATGGCCAAAAAATGTCTTGTCATTGGTGGCGAAACTTTATCCAGAGTAGTAGATGCCCACGATAGAGATTCAATGATTTACTCGGATGGCGCTGGTGCTTCGGTTATAGAAGCCTCAGATGACGAAACTGGAATGTTATCTTATGAAAGTGCAACTTATGCTGCAGAAGAAGCCAACTTCCTTTACTTCGGAAAATCATACAATCCAGAGTTAGATCCAGACACCAAGTACATCAAAATGTATGGGCGTAAAATATATGAATTTGCATTAAGCCAAGTTCCTGCAGCTATGAAAAGCTGTTTGGATCAAAGCGGTATAGCTATTGGGGATGTCAAAAAAATCCTGATTCACCAAGCTAACGAAAAAATGGACGAAGCTATTATTCACCGTTTTTACAAATTACACGGACAAACTCCTCCAAAAAACATTATGCCAATGTCCATACACGAATTAGGAAACAGCAGTGTTGCAACCGTTCCTACTCTTTTTGACCTGCTCATTAGAGGTCAAATTGAAAATCAGGAAATACACAAAGGAGATGTTGTCATTTTTGCCTCAGTAGGCGCAGGAATGAATATCAATGCTTTTGTCTACCGCTATTAAAGATTACCTGTACGTTTATATGCAAGCCCACATCACTTTTATTAGTGTTGTGGGTTTTCGCTTTCAATACAAATAAGCAGCAATCTACACTTTAAAGATCAAATAATATCAGACAATTTTGTAATTGCAAACGGTATAAGAAACAGAATCTTTATATTTGCAGACGCTAAAACAAAAGCGTTAGTCAAAAATTAAAATCATGTACGAAAAAACATTTCCCAATAAAAGATTCAAGCATACTTTAGAATTTTTAAAGAAACACATCTCCCCTTCTCAAACCATATTAGATCTTGGCGTTGACAATCCTTTTTCTAAAATCATGAAAGCCGAAGGCTACACTGTTACCAATACTACTGGTGAAGATCTGGACGTGAATCAAGGTATTTTTTCAGAAGAAAAACAAGATGTAGTAACTGCTTTTGAAATTTTTGAACATTTACTCAATCCTTATACCATTTTAAGCGAAATAAAATCAGATAAATTATTGATATCAATTCCGTTACGCCTTTGGTTTTCTTCTGCTTATAGAAGTAAAACTGACATGTGGGACAGACATTATCATGAGTTTGAAGACTGGCAATTGGACTGGTTATTAGAAAAAACAGGCTGGAAAATCATCGACAGGAAAAAATTTACCCATCCGGTTAAAAAAATCGGTTTCCGCCCACTACTGCGATTTTTCACGCCGAGATATTATATAGTTTATGCAGAGAAAGTGACTAGTAATCAGTAAATAGTGATTAGCCTTATGAAATATTACATAGTCATACCGTCCTATAACGAAGAAGCATTTATTGCTTTGACTTTGCAGTCACTAGTTTCTCAAACTGTTTTACCCAAAAAAGTAGTAGTTGTCAATGATAATTCTACTGATAAAACTGCCGAAATTGTTTTGGCTTTCGCCAAAGAAAATCCGTATATTACTTTGGTAAACAAAACTTCTGAAGCAATACATTTACCTGGAAGCAAAGTGATTCAAGCTTTTCAGAAAGGATTTGAAACTTTGGATGAAGATTACGATTTAATCGTAAAAATAGATGCCGATTTGATTTTTCCTTCTAATTATTTCGAAACCATAATCAAACATTTTCAATCAGATAACCGAATTGGAATGGCCGGCGGATTTTGCTACATTGAGAAAAACGGCGATTGGGTTTTAGAAAACCTAACCGACAAAGACCATATTCGAGGTGCATTGAAAGCCTATAGAAAAGAGACTTTCAAACAAATTGGCGGTTTAAAACCAGCAATGGGCTGGGACACCGTTGATGAACTGCTCTGCAAATTCTACAATTGGAAAGTAGTAACTAATGAAAGTCTGCACGTAAAACACCTCAAACCAACAGGCGCTAATTACAACAAAACAGCACGTTATAAACAAGGCGAAGCTTTTTACACATTAGGTTACGGATTTTGGATTACAGCAATTGCATCGGCCAAATTAGCCATGATGAAAAAGAAACCATTACTTTTCCTTGATTACATAAAAGGTTTTTGGAAAGCAAAATCAGCAAAAACTCCTTTGTTGGTTACTAATGAACAGGCAAAATTCATACGCAGTTATCGTTTACAAAAAATGAAAGAGAAATTGTTTTAATAAATTATGCTTTTGTAATTAAAAACAAAATCTAAAATTCCAACTAAATAAAGTATTTTTGCATACCTGTATTCCTTTCTGAATACTGCAACTTGTAAACTGAATCCTAAAAAAATGATGCTCATTCGCTATTTATCCCAAATTGGGAAATATTTTTTAATGTGGAAAGAAATCTTCAAAAAGCCAACAAAATGGTCTGTTATGAAAGGTTTAATTTTCAAAGAAGTCGATGATTTAATTATTGATTCACTAGGAATTGTTGCATTCATTTCTTTCTTCGTTGGCGGCGTTGTTTCTATACAGACTGCATTGAACTTAACCAACTCATTTATCCCTAAATACCTTATTGGATATGCGACTCGTCAATCGGTGATTTTAGAATTTGCCCCAACGTTTATGTCTATCATTATGGCTGGAAAAATGGGCTCTTTTATAACGTCAAGCATAGGATCTATGCGTGTTACCGAACAAATCGATGCGCTGGAAGTTATGGGGGTTAACTCTCTTAATTATTTGGTTTTCCCAAAAATAATTGCGTTGCTTTTATATCCTTTCCTTATTGGAATTGGAATGTTTCTGGGCATCGCAGGCGGTTATATTGCTACCGTTTACGGCGGTTTTGGTGCTAATGTTGATTTTATTGAAGGTATTCAAAGAGATTTCATTCCGTTTCACGTTATATACTCCTTTACCAAAACTTTTATTTTTGGAATGCTGTTAGCAACGATTCCTTCCTTTCACGGCTATTATATGAAAGGCGGCGCTCTTGAGGTTGGTAAAGCCAGTACTGTTTCATTTGTATGGACATCGGTTACTATTATTTTACTGAATTACGTTATTACCCAATTACTCTTAACAAAATGATAGAAATAAAAAACCTAGAAAAATCGTTTGACGGTGTCAAGATTCTAAAAGGAGTTTCCAGTGTTTTTGAGGCGGGTAAAACAAATTTGATTATTGGGCAAAGCGGATCCGGTAAAACTGTTTTATTAAAATCATTATTAGGAATCCATACTCCAGAAGTAGGTACTATTTCTTTTGACGGCCGTATTTATTCTGAGCTTAGCTCCGATGAAAAAAGAGACCTTCGTACTGAAATAGGAATGCTTTTTCAAGGAAGTGCACTTTTTGACAGCATGACTGTTGCCGAAAATGTCGCTTTTCCTTTAAGAATGTTCACTAACGACAGTAAATTAAAAATTAAAAAACGAGTTGATTTTGTTTTAGAAAGAGTAAATCTTGTGGGCGCTCATAAAAAATTACCTTCGGAAATTTCGGGAGGAATGCAAAAAAGAGTTGCCATTGCCAGAGCCATCGTAAACAATCCTAAGTATTTATTTTGCGATGAACCCAATTCAGGATTAGACCCAAATACAGCAATTTTAATTGATAATCTTATCAAAGAAATAACCGTTGAATACAATATCACAACAGTTGTAAATACGCATGATATGAACTCTGTGATGGAAATCGGCGATAATATTTTATTTCTAAAAAATGGAGTTAAAGCATGGCAGGGAAGCAAAGAAGAAATTTTCAGAACCAACAATGAAGCCATTGTAGAATTTGTGTATTCTTCAGAATTGTTTAAAAAAGTAAGAGAAGCTTATTTAAAAGAGTAAACACCATAAGTATAAGACATTAAGTTCATTCGGGCGCAAAACATAAAAAAGGCAACAATTATTTTTACAAAATTGTTGCCTTTTTTTATATTCCAAAATTATTTCAGCTGAGAAACAATTCCTTTTATTTCCTGTTCTTTACTTTTTGGATAAATCAATAAAACCGAATCCTTATCAACAATAATATAATCATCCAATCCATCAACAATCACTTGTTTTCCTAAAGCCGTTCTGATAATATTATTAGAAGAATTCTGCAATAATACATTCGCATTTACCACCGCATTATTATTATCGTCTTTTGGCAGTTTTTCATGCAGTGAACCCCATGTTCCTAAATCATTCCAGTCAAAAGTTGCAGGAAGCACATAGACATTTTGAGCATTTTCCATAATAGCATAATCTATAGAAATATTTTCTGCTTTTGGATAGTTCTCTTGTATAAAAGCATGTTCATTCTCTGAATTATATACTTCAAAGCCTTTCATAAAATGAGCATACATTTCTGGCTGAAATTCTTCAAAAGCTTTCAAAATAGATTTAACGCTCCACATAAAAATACCTGCATTCCACAAATAATTTCTGCTTTGTATAAATCGTCTAGCAGTTTTAGAATCTGGTTTTTCTCGAAATTGAACAACTTTTTTTATCGAGCGGCTATCTAATTTATCAAATTCAATATATCCATAACCCGTATTGGGAGCTGTTGGCAAAATCCCTAAAGTCATCAGAGATTCTTCTCTTTCGCACAGATCAAAAGAACGCTGCAAATTGGCTACAAACTGCATTTCATCTTCTATCCAGTGATCACTTGGAGCGACAACCATCACTGCATTTGGGTTCAATTTTTTAATTTTTAACGAGGCATACAAAATACAAGGTGCTGTATTTCTCATTGCTGGTTCCAAAACAATTTGCTCCTGCTTCACCATCGGTAATTGTTCCAAAATCAAATCATTATAACTCTCATGCGTCAAAATCAAAATATTCTCTTTCGGAATGATTTGTGATAATCGGCTAAATGTTTTCTGAATTAAAGTCTCTCCAGAACCCAGCATGTCATGAAACTGTTTTGGGAACTCTTTTGTGCTTACTGGCCAAAATCGCGAACCGATGCCGCCTGCCATTAATATTGCGTAATAATTTTTATTCATTTTATTTTTTTTAATAATCATTCCGTAGAACCATTTTAACTGGATAGTAACTCTACTTCTGCATTTGGATTAAATAAATATAAGCGTCCAGAGCTTATTTCCAAACATTCGTATCGCTTGGTTCGTATTGCTATTTTCTTAAAAATCTTCCCATTTGAAATTCTAAAAACACTTCCATAAGGGATTTCAAAGATATAATTTTTATCATTTGGTTTATCATATTGTTTTAAAGCGAGTGCTAACGTAGCATCTGTATCACTGCTTGCTGATGGATTCTTAAAATGTCTCGCTATCAAAGGCAACAAATGATTTGGGAAAATCTCTGGCCGAATAAACGGCACCATCATCTTTTGAAAAGAATACTTCCATTCATCTCCATGTGGCTTAATATGTCGCCCAAATTTTTCAAACGCCACCAAATGTGAGATTTCATGAATCAGCGTAATTAAAAACTTATACTTATTAAGACTTGAATTAACCGTGATTTCATGTTTCCCGCTCAAACCTTTTCGGTAATCGCCATGACGTGTCTGTCTCTCATTGACAATTTTGAGATGAACTTGATTCGCTACAATTAATTCAAAAACAGGTTTGACAGCGTGTTCTGGAAGGTATTTTGAAAGTGTTTCGCTCAAGGTAAAGTTATGAATTATAAATTATGAGTTATAAGTTTTTCTTTGAAGTGATTATTATGCTTCTAATGATTTTCAAAACCTCATTACTCTGTTGATGAATTGAATTAAACTCATTTTCAGAAATGTAATCTGTTTGTTTTAGAAGTTCAAGCCAATACATAGTTTCATCACATTCTTTTTGTGAGATAGATAATTTATGAATAAAATCGGCTTTGCTTTGAGCATTTACCGCTTCACGAACATTTGCTCCCACAGAAGTTACAGAGCGCAAAAATTGTTTGCCCATTACAAATTCTTTCTTTTCGGAAACCAAATATTTATAAAAATTAACACCACTTATGGCTAACTCAAAACTCTTATTCTTGACAATGCTTTCACTCATAACTTATAATTCATAATTTATAACTCTTATGGGTTAGTTGATGAAACTGGCAATACTTTACCGTTAAAATATTTATTTCCGGTAAGAGTAAAATCATAAATATAATTGGCCATTTCACTTGCTGAAAGTGGCGCTTGATATCCCGGGAATGCTTCCTGCAGCATTTCAGTCTGAACTGAACCTAAGGCCAAAACATTAAAAGAAATTCCTTCTTCTTTATATTCTTCTGCCAATAACTCAGATAAAGTAATTACGGCACCTTTACTGGAACTGTATGCCGCCAATCCTGCAAACTTCAAGCTTCCCTGCACGCCTCCCATAGAACTAATAGTCACTACGTGACTGCCTTTTTGCAAATAAGGCAAACAAATACGGGTTAAATTGGCCACTCCAAAAACATTGACTTTGTAGATGTTTTCGAAATCATGCTGCGTCGTTTCAGAAAAAGGTCTTAATAATAAACTCCCTGCATTATGAACAATGGCATCAATTTGTTGCCAAGTAGCTGCCAAAAATTCTGTCACTTGCTGTAATTCTGTTTCATTGGACAAATCAACAGAAAGAAAAGTTATATTTTTATGAGAAAGCAATTCTTGATGAGCTTTTCTCGATAAGGCCAATACCTGATGGCCTGCATTGGCAAACTTCAAAGCCAGTTCAAAACCTATTCCCCTGCTTGTTCCTGTAATAATAATGTTTTTCATTCGAGAATAATATTTGTTTTTTAACAGAAAATGGTATAACCATTTTTCGTTTATATTTTATTTTAAAATCCCAACTGGTTTCATGGAGCAAAAATAGTCAAAACAGTTAAAAAACTATGCTTTTAAATTTCAAAAATCATATTCATTGCATACTTAAAAAATCACATCCTCCTTTTACCTATTTTTGCAAAAAAACAATCGATAATTTATAGTAATGATTGAGAATATTGGATTTGAAACAGCAAAAAGCACTGACATTGAAGGCGTAATTGCATTGCAAAACATTTATTTGGTATCCAACATGACTGAAGAAGAAAAAGCTTCAGGATTTGTAACGACTCCTTTTACTGTTGAGCAGCTGCAGGAGGTGATTCTTCAAGAAGGTTTGTTTATTGCCAAAGACAATGGCAAAACTATCGCTTATATCTTTGCCGCCAGCTGGCAATATTTTAGCCAGTGGGCAATTTTTAATCACATGACTCCAATGCTTCCTGGACTTGTTTTCAAAAATTTTAAAATGACCGACACTAATACTTTTCAATACGGACCAATTTGCATTGACAAAAAATACAGAGGCAAAGGGTTAATCAATCCTTTCTTTGACTTTATGAGAATCCATCTTTTGAAAAGGTTTCCAGTAAGCATTACTTTCATCAATAAAACCAATATTCCTTCACAAAAAGCACATATTAAAAAACTAAAATGGTCTGTTATAGGCGATTTTCAATTCAACAATAACAACTATTTTATTTTGGCATACGACATGAATCAACCTTCTATCGAATAGTTTTCTTCAAATACTTTTTATAAACTTTGAAAGTTTGGAAGAAAGCCAAGACTACAAAAAACAGAGGAATAACAATTGGAATAATCCATTTTGAATAATCTAATATTTTTTGAGACAACGAATCCAACAAAACGATTACTGCCAACATTCCCCAAAAAGTCCCTACTAAAGTCCCAAAAATGTAATGGAATTTAAATTTTTTGGATAGTGTTATGTATTTAGCATTGATTAAATACAAATTCCAAGCCATCCAAAAAGGGATTTGAAGAAAATTCAAACCACACAATACCATTCCGATTAAAAAAGGAGAATATTGAACATAGCCTGATAAATAATTATGCTTTTCGTTAGTTTGATCCGAATTAGCATAAAATAAATAGGCCAATAATAAAAGAAAAAATACCGCAAAAAAATCAATGCTCTTCATTAATTTTTTATTTTCTGCTAATTGGTTTGAGAAAATAACTGTAAAATAAATTACAACAGCTTCAACAACAATTATTCCCAGCAAATAAGAAACCAGAGAATCCATTCCAAGTTGAGAAAAAACCTCAACTCCAATAATATTTAAATAACCCAGAGGCAGGGAACCTACAAAGCTCACGATGAATCCCGCCATTATGTTTTTGAAGACCTTCATTTATTGAAAATTTACAATTTTCATATTCTGCATTTGATGCAAACGATATTCTTTCATTCCTGCTTTGTGCGCTAAATATGGGAAGCCCTTTTGATGATTCGCTACACTAATTTCATACATGTAGGTAATGTGTCTCGCCAATTCTTTCCATGCGAATAATAAAGAATGTTTAGGATCATAAATATGTGTTGGTTCACTCGCAGCACCATTCAGTTCTACAACCGAGAATTTTTTTCCTTGTTCCAATCCTTCAAAAGTATCATACATAATATCCAATCTTCCAAAATGAAAACCGGGAATCTGCATACACATTTCATTGAAAATTGAAGTAAGTTTTGGTGTTATCAAATGACTTCCGTCTATAAATTTGGCTCCACGAGCATGATTCCCATAAGGCACGAGATTCATTTTTTCGCCCAAAGGTAAAACCTTTTGCAATTTAGTTTCGTATTCTTGTTTAAGTGCTTTTAACTGCAGTTCATATCTGGGATTTTCTTTTATTAATTCTTCAATAGTTGCTACTCCATTTCCGGTTATGATTAGAAATTCCTTGGCAACTATTCCCGTAATTCTCCCCTCCTTTTCGTTTGGATAACGTACGTAAAAAACACCAATTTCATTTTCATACGGAATCAAATCCTGTACAATGAAATCAAAATGAGCTCTTTCGGAATACTGTTTTAAATCACCTGGAGTTTCTATTTTTTTAACGGCAGAACCTCGAAGACCAATATCGGGCTTGGCAATAAAAGGATATTTAATTCCTGCATCTTCTAATACTTTATTAATGTCTTCAACAGAAGTTCTGGCTTTCACCAATTCGGTTTTGGGATAATAATTTTGAGGAATCAAATTATAAATCTGCTTTTTACTCTCCATCATAAAACCACCATTTTTAATAGTTGGATTGGAAGCATTGAAGAAAAAAATAGATTTTGCCTTAATCGAATAATACGCCCATAGAAAATAAATCGGAATATAAACGATTTGAAAAGGCCAGTATTCCCAGTGGGTCAATTTATGAATGAATAGTTTCAATATTGTAATTATTTATTAAGCTTTATTAAATGGAAATAAACGTTTTAGAATATTCTTTTTCGGCAATCAGGTCCAAATAATTCATGGTTACCTTATTTTTCTCAATAAACGATTGGGTAATACTTAATGTTTTCAATTCATTATTACGATTAATTACCAAACCATGTTGATTGTTATCAGCTTCGGTATACCGATGAAAATGAAGCATTTTCTCTTCTGTAATTTCGGGATTTAGATCCAAAAACGTGTAAAACCAACTCGCCCGTTGTTCCCGAATCTCTTTGGAATACAAAGTTGACGAAGACCAAACATAATTTTTATCAGTCTCTAAATCTAAAGCTAATTTTTCGGCTCCATTCCAGCGCAATTGAAAAAGCTGTTTTTCCTGAAACAAAACTAAGGTAAAAGGTTCTATATTTTTTAAATCAATTTCATCCCAAAATTGCTTTGGAGAAGCGCTACTAATCATCTCAAGCACAATCAAACCACGGCTTTTTCGATAGTGTAATTGTACTTCATGTTTTTCATCGGCTCCATTGAGCAAGACCAAAACGGTTCCGTTTTCGTCCACCACATACCAAGTCCCACCTGCTTTGGAATCTTTTGGATAAATAATATTTTTCCCGTTCAGAGTATAGTTTTTGGGCGGAATCGCATTTGGTCGGATTATTTTTTCATCACGATTGGAAGTAATGATAATTTTATCATTGGAACAAACAAAACTTACTGTACACATTGTTTTCTGTATTCGATTGTAGAACGAGCCACTCCAAAATTATCATCAACAGCTACGCTTTCACATTTCAAAATCGCGACTTTAATTAATGCCTGATGATGAATGCAATGTTCTAAATTATATAATAATTCTCGGTAATAATTGCTTTGAATATTAACCGATTTACCGTCAATGTTTTGGTGCAATTCTAGATTTTTATTTTCCTTCAAAATACTGTTTTTAATATCTAAAATCATTTGCACCGCAAAACTGGTATTTGTTTCTATCAATTTATTACGATCTCGTTTATCGTAATTCACGATTGCGGAATCATAATTTCGAACTAAGCACTGAAACATTTCAACGATATGCCGCGTATGTTCGCCTATGCTGGAACCACTCAATTCAAAACAAGCTTTTGAATATTCCTCTTCGGACAATTGACGAAGCAATTCAATTAATTCGTTCAGACTACTATTTACAGATGGAATTAGCATATTACAGTTTCAATTTTAAGAGGTTTATAATTTTACTTTTATCCCAATAAATCAATGCAACACAACAAAGAAAGGTAATTATTGCTAAAGCAAATAACTCTCCGCCGTCATTTTTTACTTCGATTCCCAATACAAAAAGATGCGAGAAAATAGCGCCAAGCATGACCCCAGCACCTATCAAAGCACCTAACAAAGTTGTTCTGGGAATCAGGATTAAAATGGCAGCGATTAACTCGTCCACTCCAGATCCAATTCTTCCGTAAGGCTCCATTCCTAATGTCGAGAAAATATAGACGCTTTCTTCGGCTCCAGTGAATTTAAAATACAGTGTCTGCAATAAAATAACTGCTGCCGTTAGCCGAACTATCCAAATTAGTATTGATTTATTCATGATTTCTTATTTTATGAATTTTTTCCAATTAGCATCTGCTTTTGCTTTTAAACCAGCTTCATCCTTATTCCAGCTTTTTAAGGTATTGTTGAAATAGGCATTATAAAACAGATACAATTTACCGTCTATAATTTTGAAAGTTTCAGGATTGATTTCGACTTTCTCACTGGAACTTCCCATCGCATAGGCACACCAACCTCCGTATTGTGGCTCATAGGCTGAAGCATTTTTTGTAAAGAGTTCTTTGTTTGACACTGAAGAAAATTGATAAATCACACCTTCATAGGCAGCGATTAATTCCTTTTTGCCTTTTATAGCTTTACCTTGTTTAAAATATGCAACAGGATCATAGCCTTGAATGGCAACTCTTTTTTCTAAATTATATTCGGATAGTTTTTGGACAGAACTTTGCGCAAATGTTACTGAGAATGCAAAGACAGCCAACAGCAGTACAATTACTCTTTTCATGGTAGCTTTTTTTATTGATTTTGACATTACAAATATAAAGCAGTAAAAAAAGGCTAAATGTCGGATAGTTTACATTGGAAGCAAAATTTCTGTAAATCAAATCACTGCTTTAGCAAAACCAACGGTTTCACGATAAGTTTGTGGAGAAACTTCAGCATTGGTTTTAAAGAAACGACTAAAATAATGCTCGTCATCATAACCGAGTTCATAGGCAATTTCTTTTACGGGTTTATTCGTTAAGTACAATTCCCTTTTGGCTTCGATAATAATGCGTTCTGCAATTAAATTGGTCAACGTTTTATTGAAGTGATTTTTGGTAATTTTTGCTAAAGCCTTTGGAGAAATATTCAGTAAATCGGCATAATCACTGGCAGAATGTTTGGTTTTGAAATTCTGTTCAATGAAATTTTTTAAATTTTGAAGAATAAATGGCGCTGTATTTTCTTCTATTGGTACAAGTTCTTTTGGCTGCTGTTCTTTTTTTAATCGAGAGGCGGTAATGAGAAAAATTTTCAAATAGGATATTAATAATTCATATTGTGCTAACGCAGGATTTTGCATTTCAATCTTCATTTGTTCCAAAACCATATTGAATGTAGCTCTAGCCGCTTCATCAATCAACACATACGGAGGTTCATAAATATTATTGAACAAAACCCCATTGCAAGCTACTTCATCATGGTGTTTCATAATGCAGAAAAAATCAGGATGAAAATGAATTACTTTCCCTTCTATGGCATCATCAGAGGATAACATAAAAGGCTGATAGGGTGCAAAAGCCAGTAATTGATTTTCTGAAAAATCATATTCTGAAAAATCTACTTTTACTTTACCTTTTCCTTTTTGAATCCAAATTAGGGAATAGTAATTCAATCGTTGAATATGATCAAAACAAGAAATGCTTTCAAAAGAAAAAAGTTTGAAAGCCAAATTTCCGTTTTGTGGATTGACTAAAGTAAACGTGGATTGATCTATCATACTATGCTATTTTTATAAACAAATTTAGTTTAAACCAGATTCTTTTAGTCTGTTTTTAAGATTTTCTATTTCTTTTTCTAACTTTGAAATGTATTGAAGCTGCGGTTCAAAAGCTATTTGTATTTCTTCCTCAGTAAAACGTTGTGTGATGTGCTGAGGACAATTCCAGTCAAAAGCTTCAATATGAAAAAGCATCATCCGTTCTGAACGAAACTGATACTCATCTAAATCGAGTTTAGACAGTAATTCTGGATTGTCCTTGAGTTCAATAATTTCGGCTTTGGCAAAAATTTTCAGTCTCGCTCTTCCCGGATAATCCATCATAATTAGCGCTACATTATTGTTGGTCGCAAAATTCCCAACAGATATGTACTGTTTGTTTCCTGAAAAATCGATAAAACCAATAGTGTTTGTATCTAAGACTTTCACAAAACCTTTGGGACCGCCTCGATGCTGAATGTACGGAAAGTTTTTTTCGCCAATGGATGCCAAATAGAAATTATCCCGATTGCTTATAAAACCCATTTCATTTTCGGATAAACCGTCAATGATATTGAATTTTTCCATTCGTTCATACCCTTTTCGACTACCATGCTTTTCTTGTAGTGCTTTGACAGCATTCGAAAATGCTATTTCTGCAAAATTTTTAGCCATGAGAAATTATTTAAATTTTCTGTCTTTTTCGTCTATTGGCAAATCATTGATACTGGCAAAACGCTTGCGCATCAAACCATTTTCATCAAACTCCCAATTTTCATTTCCGTAAGCGCGAAACCATTGTCCAGCCGCATTTCGATATTCATATTCAAAACGAACCGCCATTCGGTTTTCACGAAAACCCCACAATTCTTTTTTGAGTTTATAGTCGAGTTCTTTTCCCCATTTCCCTTTTAAAAATTCTTTAACAGCTTCACGCCCGTTAATAAATTCGGTTCTGTTGCGCCATTCGGTATCTACAGTGTATGCCAAAGCGATTCGCTCCGGGTCTTTGCTATTCCAAGCATCTTCGGCCAATTGTACTTTTTGCAAAGCAGTTTCCATATTAAATGGAGGAAGTGGATGTCTTTGTTCCATGATAATTAAAATTTTAAATTAAGATAAAGCGCCTATTTGCAATAAAGCAGATTGCGCTAAAAGTTCCGATATTTCAATTTCTAAAGATTTCTGTCTGTCTTTTGCATACCACAAATGAAGCTGATTTGCGTAGGTGTCTGCCGTTGTTGGATCGGACTTTAACACCTTAACTAAATTTTGCGCAAATTCCGGTCTTGGCCCCCAAATACCAGTTACATTATAATTAGAATCCAATTGAATTAATTTTGGAATTGACCGACCGTTATTGGTTAAATACTGATCCATTAATTCCAAATTCTGATCTCTATAAACTAATTTCATTTCAATTTTCCCTTCGCTCTCTGCCTCTATTTTATGCAATGCTGGTAATATCTGCGAAGCATCACCACACCAATGTTCAGTTAAAACCAACCAATAGGTCTTGTTTTTTAAAAGTTGTACTTCTTTCATTAATTTATTTGAAACAACATATGTTTTTTCCACACGATGCATACGATGCTGATTCATGCTAATGTATTCTTTTATTTTGACATCAGAATTAGCAGCCAAATCATCTGCCATGTGTTCCTTGTATTCATTGTAATTTATTCCTTTTTGAAAGTAGGCTTTGTATTCTAAATTTGTAATGGAGCTAAGATTATTTTCCGTTGTCATAGTTGTATTGTTTTAATTCGGTACAAAGTTGCGATATGAAACTCAAAAATAAAATGGATAAAAACCGTAAGATGATGGACAATTTTCCCTGCAAATAGAATTGTCACGATTAGAGTTAACTAATTTCTAATTCAGTAAAATTACCATTTTAATGCTACTATCTCAATTTAATGTCGGTAGAGTCAAACTCTACCAATAATTAAAACACACAAAAGCCCCAAAATTTATTTTTTTGGGGCTTTTGATTAATGTTTCTTTATCATCTTGATCTAACCTTTTTGAACACAAATTACAATTATAAAGCTGGTGCCAAAGGAAAATCAACTGGCACTTGTGTTAAATTATGCAAATAGTTCATTGCAGTTTTATCACTTATTAAAAGCATCAAATCAATTAGATTTTCATTAGTATAACCTTGAACAAAAAAAGCATCAACTAAATCAGAATTAGCGTTTCCTCTAGTTTTAGTAATTTCTGCGGCCAATTGAACCAATGCATTCAATTTTGGATCAGTAGCTTTTCCTCTTCGGATATCCAATAATTGCTCATCTGTAAAACCATTCATTTTCCCAATAACGGTGTGGGCACTTTGGCAATATGTACAGTTGTTAACTTGACTTACGATTAAATTTACTGCTTCTTTTTCTTTATTGGATAAAGTAGTTTTAGCATTTTGATAAGCTAAAAATCGCTCTAATCCATTTTTTGAATATCCAATTGTAGCATATAAATTAGGTACAAATCCTAAAGCTTTTTGCAGGTTGTCAAAAATTACTTGGTTGTTTTCTGAAACTTCTGATCTTGTTGGAACTGAAAATGTTGTAGTAGTCATTTTATTTAATTTTAAAATTGCTTGTCTTTATTGACATTACAAAGATGCGACAGCTTTAAAAGTTATAAAATGGACAATAAACGCAAGGTGATGGACGATTTTCCCTCTTCAAAAACTATAATTTAGTAATGTCCTCAATAATAATTTCTTTCCTATTATAATACAATAATCCATTTGCCTCCATTTCATTTAGCAATTGCGTAGTAGTTTGTCTGGAAGTACAAATAATTTGAGCTATATCATTCTGAGTTAGATAATTTTCAAGAACAACTCTATTTTCGGTAAGTTTCCCTTCTCTCTCGGCCCAATCTTTTAGGAATTGATACAGCCGGGTTTTAGCATCTTTCGAAATCAAATTAGCATAACTATTTTTAATGCGTTTCATTTTCAACCCTACAAACTTGGTATAAGACAAAGCCAAACTAGGATTTTGAAGCAATAAATTTTCAAAATCGGATAATAAAAAACTGCAGATAATGATTTCATCCGTCAATGCTTTTGCGTATTCATTGGAATTAACATCATTCTCTAATGTCAATTCACCAAACAAATCGCCTTTTTGGATAATGTCTTTGATGGTTTCATTTCCGTCTTCATCGACAGCAACAATTTTAATATTTCCTTTTTTTAGTAGAAAAACCCGAGGCACATCTGAAGAAGAGAAATAGATAACATCTCCTTTTTTGGCTTTTTTAAAACCCGTGATAATACACAACTGCTTGATTTGTGACATACTCAATGTCCAAAATAATTTGTGATCCCGAAGGTACCAATATTTCAATTCGTCGTACATAACTATTTATGAATGTATTCTAATTAGTGTAAAAATAAACAAAGTCGATTTAAAAAGCATGTCCTTTAAATAAAAAATCCAAACTCGAAATTCAGGTTTGGATTTATATGCTGCGTTTAAAAAAACTATGCAATAAGGGTTCTTGAAATTACAATACGTTGAATTTCGGAAGTTCCTTCATAAATCTGTGTGATTTTGGCGTCGCGCATCATGCGTTCCACATGATACTCGGCTACATAACCGTTTCCGCCGTGAATTTGTACGGCTTCGATAGTGGTATCCATCGCGGTTTGAGAAGCAAATAATTTGGCCATTGCTCCCGATTGCGAAATGTCCATTCCGGCATCTTTTTGGTAAGCCGCATTATAGCACAACAATCTGGCCGCCGAAATCTGAGTCGCCATATCAGCCAATTTAAAAGCTATTGCTTGGTGTTTGAAAATTTCTTTTCCAAAAGATTTACGCACTTGCGAATATTTCAAAGCCAATTCATAGGCACCTGTTGCGATTCCCAAAGCCTGCGAAGCAATACCAATGCGTCCCCCGTTTAAGACCGCCATGGCAAAATTAAATCCAAAACCATCGGCACCAATTCTATTTTCTTTAGGCACTTTTACATCATTAAATAATAAAGAATGCGTGTCGGAACCACGAATACCCATTTTCTTTTCTTTTGGTCCAATGTCAAATCCAGCCCATCCTTTTTCGACAATAAAAGCATTGATTCCTTTGTGTCCTTTTTCAATATCCGTTTGGGCGATTACAATATAAGTTGACGCTGTTCCACCATTGGTAATCCAGTTTTTGGTTCCATTTAACAAATAATGATCTCCTTTATCAATCGCTGTTGTTTTTTGTGAAGTTGCATCTGATCCTGCTTCTGGTTCAGACAGGCAAAATGCTCCAATTACCTCTCCTTTGGCAAGCGGAACAAGATATTTCATCTTCTGTTCTTCGTTACAATATTTTTCTAATCCTGCACAAACCAAAGAATTATTTACTGACATGATAACTGCTGCCGAAGCATCAATTTTAGCAATTTCTGAAATCGCCAAAACATAAGAAACGCTGTCCAATCCAGAACCTCCATATTTTGGATCAACCATCATCCCCAGAAACCCAAGTTCAGCCATTTTTTTAACTTGCTCAGTAGGAAATTTGGAGTGTTCATCTCTTTCGATTACCCCTTCCAACAATTCAGTTTGAGCAAAATCCCGCGCTGCTTGTTGTATCATTAATTGTTCTTCGGTTAGATTAAAATCCATAATAATATAAAATAAAGTGTGGTTTTTGTTTAAAAAATGTTTTCAAAGGTAATTTTTAATTATGAAATTTTCAATTTTGAATCGTAAATTTGGCCTATGAAAAAAGATTACTATAACGTTATCGGAGTGATGTCAGGAACTTCGCTGGATGGAGTCGATTTGGCTCATATTCAATTTGTAATAAAAAATAATAAATGGTCATTTGAAATTTTAGAATGCGAAACCATTTCTTACGATTCTAATTGGATCAGCATCTTAAAAACTGCTGTCGATTATACCGAAAATCAACTAATCGAGTTAAATAAAAATTATACAAAGTTACTCGCCTCAATCATTACAAATTTTATAAACAGACGTGCTCTTGAAAATCTAGATGCAGTTTGTTCACATGGGCATACTATTTTACATCAGCCACAAAACGGCTTTACGCTTCAAATTGGTAATTTACCTGAGATTTCCAAATTGACGCAGCAAAAAATAGTTTGCGATTTCAGGGTACAAGATGTTCAATTAGGGGGGCAAGGTGCGCCATTAGTTCCCATCGGCGACCGTATCCTATTTGCAGAATATGATTACTGCATGAATTTAGGCGGTTTTTCGAATGTCTCTTTTGAAGAAAACAATACCCGAATTGCATTTGACATTTCGGCCGTAAATACCGTTCTTAATTTTTATGCCAATCAATTGGGTTTGGATTATGATGACAAGGGCAAAATTTCTAAAACCGGCAATTGTAATACTGATTTATTAAACGAACTGAACTCTTTGGATTTTTACCAAAAAAAGCATCCAAAATCATTGGGATTCGAATTTGTGAAAGAAACTCTTTTACCAATAATTGAAAAGTATCCCATTTCCATCGAAGATAAATTACACACATACACTGAACATATAGCAATCCAAATAGCATTGGCTTTGCCAAAGAAAAAAGGAAGTATGCTCACCACTGGCGGAGGTGCCTATAATGATTTTCTAATCGAAAGAATTCAATTTTACCTGCCTGAAATGAATGTTATTATTCCTTCGAAAAAAATTCTGGAATTCAAAGAAGCATTAATTTTTGCCTTACTGGGCGTTTTAAAAATTCGGGAAGAAGTTAATGCGCTTCAAAGCGTAACCGGCGCTAAATATGATCATAGTTCTGGAGCTGTTTATACTCCTTAAAAGCGAAAAAAATTTGTGCAATCTTCAAAAAATCACAATAACATTTTAATTCTTTCCCGATTGCGAAATACAATTAAAGACATTTTCCTTCTTTGCACGTAAGTGATTATTTACTAGATGATTGCATTTTTATAAGAAAATAACCAACTACAACGTTGTAATTTGAACAATTAACAAAATAACATCGATTTGGCATGTAGTTTCTAACTATTTAGCACTAATTTTGCACAAAATTGCAAAAATACGCCTAACTATGAAAAAAATACTGTTAGTAATAATGTTAGTTATTACTGCCCTATTCTCTGAAGTTCAAGCCCAAAAACAAATCGTGTTTGAAGGAGTAACTATTCCTAGAACAATGAAATTTGAAAACAAAATTTTACAGCTAAATGGTGCAGGATCAAGATCTAAAATGTGGGTAGAAGTTTATATACAAGCCTTATATTTGAACCAATTATCTCAAAATGCAAAAGAAATTATTAATGATAATGTGGAAATGTCCATTCGGATTGAAATTACCTCAGCTTTAGTTTCATCTGGTAAATTAACCAGAGCATTACATGCAGGATTCGAAAAATCGGCTGGTGAAAATTTGGATGCTTTAAAACCAAAAATGGAATTATTGAAAAGCTACTTGGCTGATGAAATCAAGAGAGGAGATGTTTTTGAATTAACTTATAATCCAGCAGACTCTTCAGTTTGGGTTGTAAAAAATAGTGAGCTGAAAGGAAAAGTTCCCGGATTTGATTTCAAAAAAGTATTTTTCGGTATATGGTTAGGTGACAAACCAGTCGATGAAGAGTTAAAAAACAGTTTATTAGGCATCTAATATTAAGTATCATTATTCCTGAAACACCATTAATACCACAATAACAAAATGAGCATCGATTGAAGTTGGTTGCCAATACCAATGAAGTTATGCTCATTTTAATTAAAAAAAGAATATTCATTTTATATTATTAATTCAAAATTATCCTGAATACAAAAGTGCTTTTCAATCTATTCAAAAAATAGAAAAGCACTTTTTTTATGCAAAATACTCAAATACAAAAAAAATCTACCGGATACATATTTCTCATAAAACCTTTTATATATTTGTCAAAAATAAACATATCACAACAATATGAAAGATTTGTTAAAGAAATTTGAAAATAAAGCTCCTGAAATCATTTTCAACTGGAAAGATTCCGAAACCGAAGCCGAAGGCTGGACAGTCATAAACTCTCTTCGGGGAGGGGCTGCAGGCGGAGGAACACGTATGAGAAAAGGACTTGACATGAATGAGGTTTTGTCTTTGGCAAAAACCATGGAAGTTAAATTTTCGGTTTCTGGCCCAGCAATTGGCGGGGCAAAATCTGGAATAAATTTTGACCCTAATGATCCCCGCAAAAAAGGGGTTTTACAACGCTGGTACAAAGCCGTTTCTCCTTTATTAAAAAGCTATTACGGGACTGGGGGTGATTTGAATGTAGATGAAATTCACGAAGTAATCCCAATGACCGAAGAATGCGGTGTTTGGCATCCGCAGGAAGGTGTTTTCAATGGACACTTTAAACCTACCGAAGCCGACAAAATCAATAGAATCGGGCAATTACGACAAGGAGTAATTAAAGTAATAGAAAACCCGAGATTCTCACCAGATGTTACCCGAAAATATACGATAGCAGACATGATTACTGGTTATGGTGTTGCCGAAGCTGTACGTCATTTCTATGATATTTATGGTCGTTCTGTAAAAGGGAAGAAAGCCATTGTTCAGGGTTTTGGAAATGTAGGATCGGCCGCTGCTTTCTATCTAGCCGAAATGGGAGCCAAAATCATCGGGATTATTGACCGAGACGGCGGATTAATTAATGAAGAAGGTTTTACTTTTGAAGAAATAAAAGCATTATTCCTTGCCAAAGACGGAAACAAATTAGTAGCCGAAAACATGATTCCTTTTGAAGAAATCAATCAAAAGATATGGACTATCGGTGCCGAAATATTCACTCCTTGTGCCGCTTCAAGACTGGTTACACAAAATCAAATAGACAGTTTAATTGCTAATGGACTGGAAGTGATTTCGTGTGGCGCCAACGTTCCATTTGCCGATAAGGAAATTTTCTTTGGTTCCATTATGGAAGAAGTAGACCATAAAGTGAGCTTGATTCCTGATTTTATTTCCAATTGTGGTATGGCTAGAGTTTTTGCCTATTTCATGGAAAAGAAAGTGCAAATGACAGACGAAGCCATTTTTCATGACACTTCTGAAATCATAAAAAATGCTATTGAAAAAACGCATTCTTTGAATTCATCTAAAACAAATATCAGTGCAACTGCTTTTGAAATTGCTCTGAAACAATTAGTGTAACCTAGTTTATGCTTCGTTCAAAACGAATCAAATTAGGTTTTTAATCTATTTTGATTCGTTTTTTTATTTAACTATTATTTTATCTACAGAAACAAAATTCCCAGTGCTGCCAAATCCTGTTCCGTCCTTTTTATACCAATTGCCATGTTCTCCCACAACAGTTACAATAAGTTTATAATCGCCTTTTTTTAAAATTGGACTTAAATATTTTAGGGAGGATTCGGGGTGTTTACAATACATTTCAATTAGATTCGATTGAATTGTTTTACCGTTATGGTCCTTAATTTCAACTTGAGCGTATCCTCCATTTGGACGAGCAACCCCGTAGAGTCCAATCTGGGAACCATTAAAATTCACCGAAAAAAAAGCTCCCTTGACATTAGAACTACTGTCTAAGAAAGAATCTGTTATTACTGATTCCGTTTTCCAATTATCAGAATATTTTATTTTTCCAGTATCTGAATTTCGGATGATTGTACCCTTCAAAGTTAGAT
Organism: Flavobacterium sp. 1; assembly: GCF_002797935.1. NCBI lineage: Bacteria > Pseudomonadati > Bacteroidota > Flavobacteriia > Flavobacteriales > Flavobacteriaceae > Flavobacterium > Flavobacterium sp. 1. The sequence goes on along the minus strand of NZ_PGER01000001.1, from coordinate 4,956,261 downwards.
TAGACCATTCTCCAGTTGTGGTATTGATTTGCCAATTTTCCTTATAATCAGGTAAAGAAATCGAATCGCCTTTTACAACTAAAGGCTGCCATACATAAGTTGCTGCCGCTTTTTGACGTGGAAAAGCCCAACGATCTCCTCCAAATAAATAAGTAGTATCTTTTGTGCCAACTATAGGAAGCACAAATGTTGATTGTGAATTCCAAGTTAATGAATCTTTGGGTGCGAAATTCTCATGTGATTTCCATGGGCCTTTTAAAGAAGCTGCAGTAAAATAATAATTATCATTTCGTTCCCAAGAAGTCAGACCAGAGCCTAACCAAAAATAGATATTGTCTTTTTTGAAAATAACTGGCGCCTCACAATGCTTGGTCATATCTTTAACAATTTGTTCGGTTACACTTTTATAATCATCGCTAAGTTTGTACAAATTTCCAGAGTGCGCTATAACATAACCGCTCCCATCTGTATCTTGAAAAATGCCCATGTCCCATTTTTTGATCGGCTCTCCATTAAACAGTAAAGCACCTTGAAATGTATAAACTCCATTAATAGTCTTAGAGGTCGCGTAGCCTAAACATTGATCTTTATATTTTAGATCGTCTGTGTGCATGTACATAATATACTCGCCGGTTTTAGGGCATTTCATCACTTTTGGCCTTTCGCCAATGCGGTTGGGTCCTAATTTTCCTGATTCTTGAACAGGAAGGGCAATTTTTTCAAATTTCCAGTTGTATAAATCAGAGGAAGAATAACAGCTAAAACCTGTAAAATCAATAGTTGAGTCGCTTTTGTATTCGCCAAAAAGATAGTATTTATTGTTGTCTTTTATAAGTCCTGCACCATGAGCACTTACCACATTCCCTTTATTGTCATGCCAAGGAATACCAGAATAAATAGCATTTATTTTTTCTTTCTTCTGTGCAATTCCTGTTATAGAAATTCCCAAAAAGAATAGCAATAAAGCTGATGTAATTTGCTTATTCATATAAATTATCTCTCAAAATAATGTTCTCCAGACCCAATGTTGTCCAAATACAGATAGTTTCCTTCCTCGGTCGCCACCACTTCTTTTTTATCAAATTTAATTGCAATTCCTGTTTTTCCACATTTTGGCAGGTACACTTTTGCGGTACAATTATCAGGAACAGTGATTTTTAAACTATACTTATTGTTTATATAGTTCCAATCTACTTTGATATCGCCTTTATCAGTTGGATAAGTTCCTTTGGCATAAGTTAGTTTCTCTCCAAACCATAATGGTTTAATTTGGATTTTCTCATGTTGCGGGCTTAATGCTTTTATTCCTAAAATGTAATTTTGCATGGCTAGCAATCCTACCGCTCCCCATGGATGCGACATGCTTTGATTGGTTGTATTCGCATCCCAGGATTCCCAAGTTGCGGTTCCTCCCTGGCTAATGGTTTTTGCCCAGCCTTCCCATTCAGGATTAGTATATAAATCGATAAGATGATTTCCTTCGTCAGCTAGACCAAGTGATTCCGGCAACCAACGCAGGCATACCATTCCGATATTCATTTTTTGTTTTTTAATTTCTTCAATAACTTGTTTTTTATTTGCTTCCGGCACAATATTCAAAGCAAAAGGAAGAATGTTAGCGTGTTGCGAAACATGAGTGCTCACATTTTTATCATTGTGTATTCCGTCAATATATACGCCTTCTTGATTGATAAGCTGGGAGTTAATTGCTTTTTTGATGGCTTCGGCTTTATTTATATAAAGTGTTTTATCTGCAGAATTACCTATGGCTTCGGCAATTTTTGAGAGAATATTGAAATCTTCAAAAGCATAAGCGTCAATAACCGTTCTTGAATCAGCAGTCATGTCGTATCCATAACGCATGGTTGCCGGCCAATCTATAATTCCAAATTCATAAGGTCCTTTTCCTCCTTTTAGCTGATGGATTAATCCAGTGCTGTCATTTTTATAAGTGTCAACATAATCGGCAATTTTTTTCAAACGGGAATAATTGGATTTTAAGAATTCAATATTAGCTGTTTGGGTGTAATAATCCCAAACCCATACTAGGTAAGCTTGCGTAAAATCGGGGATATCTCTTCCGCCGTCAACATTTGGATATACTGCATTCAATCGTCCGTCAGGCCAATATTGGTCTTGGGATTCTAAAAATTCGTTCAGCGCACGCATATTCATCGTTCGATCATACATCACGCTCATGCAAGGAACTGCCTGTGACCAGCTGTCTAATAAAAAAGCTCCTTTTTCTCTTGTGGGCGTGTCAACAAAATCTTCTTGTGCACCAAGAATTAGCGTATGCGCCATTAACTCCCAAGTTTTATTCAGCATTTCATTCGATGTTTCAAATGAAGATCGGGAAGGATCTAATTCGAAATGACGGCTGATAAAACTAACGTTATTTTGATTCAGCTCGTTTGGCGCATTGTCAACTTGCAGATAACGCATTCCAAAATAAACATTAGGATTAAAAACAGAATTATTTCCATTCGGAATATATTTAAAGCTTAAATTGGTAGATTGGTTGAATTTAAGCGAAACAGTTCCATCATCATTTAGAGCAAATCCACCTGACATTTTGATGGTATCTCCTGGAAAGCGCTCCTTAAAAATTATTTTAAAACTGCCAGCATATATTTTGCCTAAATCAATAACATATTTGCCATTTCCTAAATTTTGTATTGTTTTAGACTTGATTTCTTTTTCAACAACTCGAGTTAAGTCGGATCTTAAAGTGCCTGTCCATGGAGCAACAGGCTGAGAACCTATTTCGGTGGCACTGTTCCATTTGGAGTCGTCTAGTTTTGCCGTATTCCAATTAGCAATATTTTTGCGGCTGTCAACAGATTCTACTCTCCCGACACCTTCCCCATTTCGTTGTGGCTGTCCTAGAAGCCATTGCGTTGCTTGCGATTGTTTCCAAGATTTGTCAGAACCAATAACGGTTTGCGTACCATCGTTATATTCGATAATAGTTTTTAGAATCATGCCACGGCTTCCTGTTGCGCGTCCTTGACCGCCTCCATACCAGTGCGTAAGGCACGCTAGCAGATTTTCGGCATTTTTATTTAATAAAGCGGTAACATCCCAAGCGTTATAATAGCTGTATTGCGGGTAGTGATTATTGAATCCTTTTCCAACAAATTGCCCGTTCACATATAATTCATAACTATGACAAGCGGAAAGATATACGATTGCTTTTTTGATGGTCTTGTTAGGAAGATTTGCTTTTTTCCTGAAATAAGTAAAATCGTCGTTGTCCTTGGAATCTCTTTTAATCCATTGTGCTGTTGCCCAATCTTTATTGGTTAATAAACCCGTTGTAAAACTAGCGGGATTCGAATACGAACTCACATTTCCATCTTTGTCCCAACAGCGAACTTTCCAATAATAAGTAGTTATTGATTTCAGAGCCTTTTTTTCTAAATAAACATAATTTTGTTTTCTGGAACTGGTCTTATTGCTATCCCAGATATCGCCTTTGTTGGCTTTAAGATTGACTAGACTGGAGGAAACAATTATTTGATAAGCCGATTGTATTTCGTTTGCGTCAGCATCACTTACATACCATCCAAAATAAGGTTTATCATTTGTGCCAATAGGATTTTGTTTGTCAAAACTGCGCAGATTAAAAGGTGCATTTGGGTTTGCAGCAGTAATTTTAATAAACGAAAAAAGAAAAAGTGCTAAAATTAAAAATTGTTTTATTCGCTTCATCAGTAGTGGTTATGGTTTATTTAAAATAAAATTGGTTTTTAATAGGTCTTATTTATGATAGACTCACAAATTTAAGAAAGTCTTTTTTTTTGAGTATCCTGATTGAACGCAGACAGTTTATTTAAAACACATTAAAAGAAGTTTTTTTTCTTTCGCCCTGTTCTATTTACACCTTTAACACTTCGCTCATTTTTTATTCTTGACAATTTTTAGTACTTTTCAACGTTTTTATAAGTATACTTTTTTAATTCAATTTCCGCAATGAGTTCTACACTTTCCAACGATCAAAAGAAATCATTAGTCCTATCCATACTCATTTATGCATCCTTATTGCTGCTGTTATTTTTCATCCGATTCTGGCCTCCATATAATCCCGAAAACAACGTAGCACTTGCTGGTGGCGGTGGTGGCGGTGGAGTTACCTTAAACTTTGGAGACAGCGATTTAGGATCTGGGAAAAACACGCAAAGCAAAGTCTTGAATGTTCAAAACCATGTGAAACAAGCGCCAGCCAAAAGCACTCCCGACGAAGCCATTTTATCTCAAGAGAATGCCACCGAAGAAAGCGTAGTTATTCCTCAAAAAGAAAAGCCTAAAAAAACCGAAGTTGTTGTCAAAGAAACTCCGAAACCCGAAGTCGTTAAACCTAAAGTTTCCAATTCTACCAATGACGCCTTGGCGAGCATCCTAAAAGGCTCTAACAAAGGCGGTGACGGCAATGATAAAACCGCCGGCAACAAAGGAAAATCCAATGGAAGTTTAACCGCAACCGGCTATTATGGCACAGGCGGTTCTGGCGGAGGAACCGGTGGCGGAAATGGAACTGGCAACGGTATTGGCAATGGCAGCGGTTACGGCCCAGGTAGCGGTGGTGGCTCTGGCGGTGGTGCAGGAGGCGGTTCCGGCTATTCTCTCGGAAACCGAAAAGCGCTCTCCAAGCCAGCTCCCAAATACACTTGCAACGAATCTGGGAAAGTGGTTGTCGAAGTTTCTGTTGACAGAAACGGAAATACCATGAATGCCGTTGCGGGTATAAAAGGCACAACCAACACCGCAAAATGCCTGCTCGACCAAGCCCGAATTGCAGCCATGAACACCAAATGGGATGCCAGCTCTGACGCTCCCGTAAAACAAATAGGCAAGATTATTTACAACTTCAATCTGAATTAGGAGCAGGACTTTTTCGTCTTTCATCAGCAGTTGTCCCGCTGTCCGTTATATTCCCGATTAACAAAAACTACGGCAAAAAAGCCTTGTTTTTCTAAATCGGGAGATGCCACTTCCATCGGGGCTAGTTTACGGGTTTAAATTTCCAGAAGGTTATTTTCCTAAAATCTAAACACAAATCATTCGTGTTCTGGCAGGAATTACTCAGTTTACGCAAAAAACTTTTTATCTTCTAGGTTAAGAAAACTTTCTTTCCTGTCTTCGCTGATTTATAAACTGCATTAATAATTTTCATATCCTTTAATCCTTCTTCGCCTGTGATATGATTGGGTAATTTTTTATTTTCTAACAATACTTTACAAATTTCATCCATTTGTGTTTTTTGCTGTTTTATTTCAGGAAATTTCAATTCCTTCTCAGATGTTTTACCTTTATAGGGTCCATAACTCAATGCTGGACTTAATTCAAAGCTACCCTCGTCGGCAGTTGCGTAAAACCTATCAATGTTGTAGCCGCATGAAGTATTGCAGTTTGAAACTGCACCACTCGGAAATTCCATTTGCCAAGATATGCTTTCCTCAGTCTCAGAAAACCTGTTTTTATCATTCACCGTACCGAATTGTGCCGTAATAGCTATTGGCTCTTCGCCTAAAACATAACGGCTCACCTGAATGCAATAAATTCCTAAATCCATTAAAGGGCCACCGCCTGATAATTTCTTGTTTAGCCTCCATTCACTTTGGCTGTTTTTATCAACGATTGTTTTTTTATCAAGAGTATCATAGGTTTTATAGCCAAGCGATGTTTCTATAAATCGTACTTGACCAAAAACTTTTTCTTGTCCCAATCTTTTAATTTCCAAATGTGTTGGCTCGTAATGCAGGCGATAACCAATAGCCAATTGAACATTATTATCATTACAGGCTTTTATCATTTCTTCACAATCGGCAACAGAAATCGCCATTGGCTTTTCTGTAATTACATGTTTTCCTGCTTTTGCTGAACGAATTACAAAATCTTTGTGCAGGCCATTTGGCAAAACAACGTACACTAAATCTATATCTTTGTTATTGACTATTTCGTCGAAATTTTGATAATTATAAATGTTCTTTTCTGGGATATTGTATTGTTTTTTCCATTTTACAGCTTTCTCAGGTGACCCGGTTACTATACCCGCTAAATTGCAATATTCGGAAGCTTCAATTCCTGACGCCAACATAGCTGCGTAATTTCCTAAACCGCAGAGCGCTATATTTAACTCCTTCCCTGTATATGGCTTCTGGAACTTTTCTGATTGTGTTATGTATGAAGGAAGTGCTGTCATAACAACAGTTGCTCCAACACCTAAACCAAATTTATTAACAAAAGACCGCCTTGAAATGTTTTTCATAAAATATACCTTTAAGTTAATTCTTAAATTTATTAGTATACTCTTTTTGAAAATGTTACGCTTTTGCTTTTTTTGGATTATTAATTATGGTGATGGATAGACGGAGTGAGTTTGCGTAGTTCCTCCCAATGACTCAGTTTGTGTAGTTTTACTTCCTAACAAGCCTTCAAGACCTGTTAGGTATTAAAATCTTCTTTAAGAATAGTCGAAAATGATACCTAACAGGTTAAAAAAACCTGTTAGGATAAACTAAACATGTCATGTTTCGGCAATTTGCGTGAGGGATAGAAGCTAGCTACCGAAGTAGCATGGATAGCCCGACCGCAATAAAAAATGGGGCGACTCTAGATAATCTAAAGCAGCCTCATTTTTTATTGTGGTCACGCCCAACTGATTTTTATAATTTTACTTCGGACTCGTGGCGATGACAAATTTTAAGTTGTTCTTCACTCCTATCTGCAATACATCGACCAAATCCTGAACCTGCAGATTGAACGGAATCCTAACAACAACCGTTTGGTCTTTTTGAGTGTTTATTTTGGACATCAAAGTAGCTTCGAGCTCTTCGAAAGCAACGGGCTGTTTGTCGATGTAGAATTTCTTGTCTTCGGTAACCGATAAACTGATGTATTGTTTGTTGGTTTTCTCGTTGGTCTTTGACTTTGGCAGCGTCATTTTAATCACATTCGGGTTGGCCAAAGTGGAGATTATCAAGAAAAACAGCAACAAAAAAAACATAATATCACTCAAGGACGAAGTGGCGACCTCAGCGTGAAATCTTCTTTTTCTTTTGATAGACATGACTTATGCTTTTTGAATAATATTGACGAATTCTAATATCTGCTTTTGTACTTTCAAAGCATAATTATCAATCTTCCCATTTAGTAAATGGTAGGCACTGTAAGCAATAATCCCTACGATTAACCCAGATCCGCTGCTGATCATTTTTTCATACAAACCTCCAGAGATATTACCGATACTAATATTTTCGGTTACCGAGATGCTATAGAAAATCTTAATTACTCCAGAAATCGTTCCGATGAATCCAAGTGTTGGTGCAATACCGGCAATAAGTCCCAATTGTCCAAGATGCTGTTCCATTTCGGCGATTTCGATATCGGCGGCACGATCCATATTGGATTCGATTTCGGCAATGGGACGACCAATCAATGTAATTCCTTCTTTAATCACGTTTCCTGAAGCCGTATTGGTTCTTTCGGTGATGGAACGCGCCAAATCAAAATTTCCGGCGGTAAGATGATCTCTCACATCACGCATTAAAAGCGGATCTACTTTTGCTTTTTTATTGATAAACAAATAGCGTTCTATAATCAAATAAAAGGTATAAAATAACAATATCGCAATTGGGATTAAAAAAAATCCTCCTTTTAGAATGAATCCTAAAACGGAGATTTCATTATTGGTTGCCACTTTTTCGATAACAACATTAGACGCAGCAGTGGCAAGAGTATCAGCTTGTAATTGTATGAGACTAAACATATTTTATTCTGGGTTTATAATCATTAATTCTAAAAAATATTTCAATTTTGCATTAAGAAACCAAAAAACATTAACTGATCTATTTTCACTGTAATATTAAACTAAAAAAAGCAAAAAATATTTCAATCCACAACTATTTTTATCAAAAATTAATGAATTATCAAGAAACCACAAACTGGATGTTTAACCAGCTTCCAATGTATCAACTGCAAGGGGCTTCGGCTTATAAAAAAGATTTAACCAACATCCATTTACTAGCGGAACATCTTGATAATCCCCATGAAAAGTTAAACTGTGTCCACGTTGCAGGAACTAATGGCAAAGGTTCTACTTCACACATGCTGGCCTCTGTCCTTCAGGAAGCGGGATACAAAGTAGGGCTTTATACTTCTCCGCATTTAAAAGATTTTCGGGAGCGAATCAAAATTAACGGTACCGAAATCTCAGAAGATTTTGTATGTGAATTCATAAATACGCACAAAACTTTTTTTGAAGCCAATGACATGAGTTTCTTTGAAATGTCTGTTGGATTAGCCTTTGATTATTTTGCAAAAGAAAAAATAGATATTGCTATTATCGAAGTGGGACTGGGAGGAAGACTGGATGCCACCAATATTATCACACCATTAGTATCTGTAATTACTAATATTGGCATTGATCATGTTCAGTTTCTGGGCAACACTCTGGAATCTATTGCAACCGAAAAAGCGGGAATCATTAAACCCAAAATTCCCGTTGTTATTGGCGAATATATTCCTGAAACACAGCCTGTTTTTTTAGCGAAAGCCAAAGAAAATAAAGCCGAAATTTATTTTGCTTCTGATTTGATTTCGGAAACATACCCTTCAGATTTAATTGGAGATTATCAGGAACACAATAAAAAAACGGTTATTCAAACTTTCAAAATTTTAAACGAGCAAACCAATTTTAAAGTAAGCGATAAAAACATTCAATTGGGATTACTCAAGGTAGTAAAAAACACAGGATTACTGGGAAGATGGCAACAATTGGGAGAAAACCCAAAAGTAATCTGTGACACAGCTCACAACAAAAACGGTCTCGAAATTGTTTTGAAACAGATACAAAAAGAAACTTTTGAAAACCTGCATATTGTGCTGGGAGTTGTCAATGACAAAGAACTCGGTGAAGTTTTGCCTTTATTTCCAAAAAACGCAACTTATTATTTTTGCAGACCGAATATTCCGCGGGGACTTGATGCTGCTATGTTACAAGAAAAAGCACAGCAGTTTGCACTGAACGGAAACACATATAGTTCTGTAACAGAAGCTTACAGCAAGGCTCAGAATAATTCTACAAAAGAAGACTTTATTTATATAGGCGGAAGCACTTTTGTCGTGGCTGAATTACCGTTAAATAAAGAGTTTTAAAAATACTTTTCTTTTTCTCTGAAAAAAAATTAAAATTTCATAACTACCTGATTAACAATTTACTAAATTTATAAGAGTTTTGTGTTAATTAATAATTTAATTTTAGTCTTATTATGAGAAAGAACGCTTTTTTTTCGTTGAGAATGTTAATTTTAACATTCCTGTTCAGTATGAATATTCATGCACAAGATCCCCCCAAACCTGTATTTATTACTTTTACTACCCTACACAGAAATTTAAATACGGATGCTAAAGATTGGAAGGCAACGGAACAAGAGTACTTTGACAAAGTAACGAGCAAAAATGATTTAATAATCGGCTCGGAAATTCTGACCCATTATTACACCGAAAATAGCTCTGAAGTGATTTTGGTCAATGTTTTCAAAACTTGGGAAGACATTGAAAAAGCTGGCGAACTCTCAGACGAGCTTGCCAAAAAAGCTTGGCCTGATGAAAAAGCACGAACCGCTTTTTTTGACAAACAAAACAGCTATTATGTTCCAATACACTCAGACGAAATTTATTCCTCCATCGAAACGATTGGTATGAAAGAATTCAAAGCTATCACCAAAGAACCCATGATTGTTTACATCCGAAAATCGCAAATGTCAATGTCCGGCAAAGGAAAAGGCATGAAGGAATACAATGAAAAAGTTACCCTGAAAGACCCTTTCATCAAGGGATATTATCCATTTCGCCACTCGTGGGGATCGGACAGCAGGGATTTTATGGAAGCCTATTTTTATGACTCTTTCGCCGACATAGAAAAATCAGGCCAAAAACAAGATGAATTAGTAAAAACTGCATGGCCGAACGAAACCGACAGCAAAGCTTTTTTTGATCAGTTAAAATTAGCATTCACAGGTGTTCATGGAGATTATATTTATCACAATTTACCAGGAGTTTCCAAATAAAAAAGCAAACAGCACAAACTGCTTTGACAATGTCATTAATGCGGTTTGTGCTGTTTTATTTATACTTTGTTCTGATTGAACAAAACAATTATTTCTTATTCAGTATCTTGAGTTTCCTCAATATCCTCTCCTTTACTGCCCATTTTTACTTTTGGTTTGTCCTTAGTTCCTGTAACAGTCAGGGGAATTCCAATAATCCCAAACGGAGGTAATCCCAACCTCATTTTGATATTCAGTTTACCGTCAAGGCTTGATGTTCCTTCAATTCGAGGTCTGAAACCTGCATACTTAAATTTAAACCTTTCAATGGTAACGATATTGTTTTTTACTGTTGACTTGATAGCTACTTTGGACAATTCCGGATTTTTTATCGATTCATAATCCGTAGAACTGCTCACTGCATTAAACATTTTCATACCTTTCACTTTCACGTCTTTTATGGACAGTACGCCTCCGCCAATTAATGATGGATAAACTGGCATCATTTCTTGATTTAACCTTCCTTTTATTTTGTAATCGAGCGATACAATTCCTTCAGCATTTTCGGCGGCGCTTGCCATTTCCTTAAACATCTTAACTTCTTTGTAAGCTCGTTTTATATCAAAATCATTGGCTTTAATTTCATATTCAAAGACTGCTTTTTCGGGAGTCATTCCTTGATAAGCGGCATTCATGGCCACATTACAGCCAATTAAATTGAAGCCGGTATTCTGCATTACTATTTTTCCGTTTTTGGTTTTTACCGCCCCTTTTCCATCCTGCAGTATCAATCCCTGATAATTGATTTTGTGCGCTGTAGCATAAAACTGCAGATCAAGGTTAGACGGAATAAGAATCACACCTGTCTTTTGTGCAGTAGTACTAGCTACCTTAGTTTCCGCAGTTGCGGGAACGACTGGAGTACTGGACATAAACTCATCAACATTAATGTATTTTGAGTTTAAAGTAAACGATCCTCTTAAAATCCCATTTTTGGAAGACATAAAATTAAACACATTCTTCAAATAACCATTCAGCTTAAAATCAGATTGTCCATAAGAAGCAAAAAAGGTATTAAACGACATTTTGTCTTGATTGAACCTGAAGATTCCTTCTTTTATCAACAGTGATTTAGGCAAATATTCCGTTTGAATATTGATGTTTCTAAGTTCAAGAGTTCCTTTATTTTGTAACTTACTGTAATCTCCTTTTTCAGCATAGCTTTGAATTCCTTTCAATTCCAGATCGGCTTTGATGAAACCATCGACATCTAATCCTTTTCGGGAGAAAACTTTATATATTTTGCTGATATTTAAAGTTCCTTTGGCTTTAATATCATAATTCAGGTCATCAAAATTTTTCAAATTAGCTTTTACCGAAAAAGGCTGTCCTTCAAAAGTAAAACCAGCAGGTTTCAGCACTACTGAAAGATCATCATAAGTCCCTTTTTGATTCGTTATCGTGGATACAATATTGATATCAGTAATTGGATTTGGGTAATATTGGGTTTTTACAAATCCGTTTTTCAAATCCAGTTTTCCGTTTGTTTTTGGAAAAAGTCTTTGCTTTTGGTCATATTTCCCTTTGGCTTTCAAATCGCTCACAAGCATTCCTTTCAATTCAATATCCGGAATTCCGAGTGCGTGATTTAATTTTTCTAAATCAATATTGGAATTCAATACCAAATCAACATCCGGCGTAGTCATTCCATTCATTTTCAATTGTGTCTTGAGGTAATTTTTTTCTATGTTTAAAGAAAGACTTTTCGCATCCAGCAGTAAAAGTTCCGGATTCAGCGAAGGCACTTTGACAGCAATATTCATATTAAAATCAGAAACTGGAAAAGCGCTCTTTTTATAATTCACAAATCCATCTTTTAATTTAAAATCCAGACTTAAATCAGGCCCTATGTTTTGCGAAGCAATGTATTTTCCTTTAACAGTAAGCAACAAATCTACATTACCTTTTAACTCTGTGTCTTTGAGCCACGTAATATACTTGGGCGGAAAAGCAGTAAAAAGATCATTTAGATTGCTTTTGTTTGATTTTAATTTGAAATCAATATCGTATCCATCTTTCAAAAAATCGAATTTCCCAGTAAAATCGACTAATAGTTTGTTTATAAAAAGATCATTTTGTTCAAATACAAAAGACAGTGAATTGGTGTTTATTTTGGTAATCAAATCCCCATCCACTTTTTTATTCATCAAGTAAGGTTCATTTTCATAAATGACATTCAGCTTTTCGATTTTTGCTTTCGAATGCAACGCAAAAATTGCTTCGCTCAAATCTCCATTACCCAAATAATTGAAACCTATTGCATCTATGTGGACATTGGTAGATTGATCGTCGTAAATAATTTTACTGTTATTAATTTCGATTTCCTCTAATTTTAATCCCGTTTTTGATTTTTCTTCTTCTTTTGGAGCAGTAGTTTTATCGGCGATATACACATTATAATTTGCCTCCCCTTTTTTATTGACTTTTACATTAATTAATGAATTTGAAAGGAAAATTTGATCAATTTTTATACTTTCTCCAAAAACCAAACTGCTTAAGTTAATTCCAAAAGCAATCTCATCCGCAGTAACTAATTTTTCATTTTGAAAAGGAGCTGATCCGTTGAGTTTAAAATCAGTTAAAGTCAAAGTTAAGGAAGGGAAATGCGCAAAAAAAGAAACATGCGCATCAGTATAATTCAGTTCTCCGTTTAATTTTTCATTGGCCGTTTTCTTTACTTGTTCTTTTATTTTATCCGAAAAAATTAAAGGCGTGGTAAACATCAGTGCCAGTAAAACCGCAAGCGTTATGCCTGTATATTTTAAAATTTTAAGAAAAATTGTTTTATAATTGGTCGCCGGCATGTGTTTGATAAATGAATTAATAAAATGAAAATTTAAAAATAAGCAGTTTACGGAATATTAACCATGAACAGTTTCGTTTTTACCGTAATTTACAATAATCGAAGTTTCAAACTCAATCCATTCCTGCCAACGCTTATCGACATCAAAATTGTCTACATATTTTCTGGCAAAGCCAAGGAAAGTGGTATAATGTCCTGCTTCAGAAATCATTAAATCACGATAAAACTTAGCTAATTCCTGGTCTTTTATATTCTCTGACAACACTTTGAACCGTTCACAGCTTCTGGCTTCTATCATTGCAGAAAACAGTAATCGATCAACCAAAGCATCTTTACGGCTGCCGTCTTTTTTCATGAATTTATAAAGCTCATTTACGTAATGGTCTTTGCGTTCTCTTCCCAATGTTAATCCTCTGCTTTTTATTAAATTATGAACCAACTGCAGATGATCCAATTCCTCTTTCGCAATAACCAATAATTCGGTTACCAGTTCCTCCAACTCCGAATTGTACGTAATCAAACTAATAGCGTTCGAAGCCGCTTTTTGTTCGCACCAAGCGTGATCGGTCAATATTTCTTCAATATTACTCTCTACTATATTTACCCAACGCGGGTCAGTAACTAATTTCAATCCAAGCATGTCAAATGATTTAATCCTGCAAAATTAGTGTTTTTCCTGTTGATTTCCCTTTAAAAATGATGCTTTAACCGCTTAAATTGCATTATTTTGCACCATTATCTCAATATCATGAATTCAATTCAAAAGCTTTTAATCATTGGTTTTGTTTGGCCAGAACCCAATTCTTCGGCGGCAGGAGGCCGAATGCTGCAATTGATTAAACAGTTCCGACAACAAGGATTTAGCATAACATTTGCCAGTCCGGCTATGGATAGTGATTTTATGGCTGATTTAGCCTCACTGAATATCGATAAAAAATCAATTGCATTAAATTGCTCCAGTTTTGATGTTTTTGTCAAAGAACTGAATCCTGCTGTTGTTTTATTTGACCGGTTCATGATTGAAGAGCAATTTGGGTGGCGCGTTACCGAAAATTGCCCTGATGCTTTACGAATATTAGACACCGAAGACTTGCATTGTTTGCGACTGGCAAGGCAAAAAGCATTCAAGGCACATCGCGATTTCACAATTGCGGACACTTTAAAAGAAGAAGTTGCCAAGAGGGAAATCGCCAGTATTCTGAGATGCGACCTTTCCTTAATGATTTCTGAGTTTGAAATGGAATTATTGAAAGCCACTTTTAAAATAGACAAAAAATTACTGTATTATTTGCCTTTTTTATTAGAACCGCTTACGGAAACTGCTTTTGAAAAGCTCCATGCTTTTGAGGAAAGAAATGATTTTATTTTTATTGGAAACTTTCTTCATGAACCCAATTGGAACGCCGTTCAGTATCTGAAAGAAACCATTTGGCCGTTACTAAGAAAACAATTACCCGAAATTGAACTTCATATTTATGGCGCTTATCCATCACAAAAAGTAATGCAGCTACACCAGCCCAAAGAAGGTTTCCACATCAAAGGACGTACAGCTGATGCCAACGAAGTAGTGCAAAAAGCGAGAATTGTTTTAGCTCCTTTGCGCTTTGGAGCAGGCATAAAAGGAAAGCTGATCGAAGCCATGCAATGCGGAACGCCGAGTATTACAACCACCATCGGTGCCGAATCGATGCATGGAAATCTGCCATGGAATGGATTTGTAACTGATGATGTAAACAAATTTACAGCAACGGCCGTAGAATTGTACCGAGATAAAAAACTTTGGACAGCAGCACAGCAAAACGGAATCGTCATTATTAATCAACGGTATTCGAAAGGATTGTTTGAGAATGATTTTGCAGACCAAATACAATTTTTGCTTTCTAATTTACCACAGCATCGTTTGAACAATTTCTTCGGAGCATTGCTGCAGCACCACACTTTAACCAGCACAAAATACATGGCACGCTGGATTGAAGCCAAAAACAGCAAAAAGGATTAACTCCAATGAAATAATACCCACAGATTATACTTATCAGTCGGATTTGCACAGATTTTTTATCTCTTGCTCAAAAAATTCAATGAAAATCCGAGGCTTTTGCTGGTTATTTATCAATTTTTCCAGCTTAGAATCTTAGCAACTTAGTCTCTTAGCATCCACTTTCCGAATTAAAATCATTTTTATTGGATTTTTTTACTTTTTAAAACACTAAATACCAGTAAACTGAATATTTTTCCAAAATAAAAAGCAAAATTTATTTGAAAATGTTTTGCATAAGCGAAAAACTAGCTTATATTTGCACTCGCAATCACAAAATGATAGCAACCTAGTAAAATAGGGCGATTAGCTCAGCTGGTTCAGAGCACCTCGTTTACACCGAGGGGGTCGGGGGTTCGAACCCCTCATCGCCCACAAAACTTCTCAAGAAATTGGGAAGTTTTTTTTTGTCTTTTTTTTACAAAAACTAATAATATTCCTCTAAGAATGGATATAGTAAAATTTAAAATCACGCCTAAAACAATAAAAATTGAAGTACGAAATTCAAATAATTACATATTTGATTTCAATACTGCTGTAGATATTGATAAAGAAGACAAAGACGTATTATTAAAACTTCATAATGCTTTGACATTATTATTTAAAAAAGAAAACATTCCAGAGACCAAAAACCACATTTCGCCAAATCAAACTAATATACTTGATCAGATTAACGCAATAAGTGATTTAAAAGAAGATGATCTTAAATAAAAAGTAAAGCAATACATTTTGATATGAAAGCAATTACATAGAATAATTTTTGAAAATGGTTATTTAGTCAATAAACGTAACAAACTATTAAGTTATATCTAAACCTTGTTATTCCTCTTTTCTCTTCAAACACCGCCCTCTCGGCTCATCGCCCTCATGAAGCACAATTTCGGAATGCAAGAACTGCGCTGCCTCTGCAGAATCTTTCACTTTGACAGCAGAGCGTGCTAACATTTCTGACTCAAACTCAGTTAATACTCTTTCCCTCAGTCCAGCTTTTCTCCATTGAGATAAAGGTCTGCATCCTCTCGTAATCCCCCGAGCGAGCGAGAGCGCATCCAGCAATGCCTGATTTGCCCCCTGTCCTTTGAATGGACTCATTGGGTGAGCCGCATCTCCGATCAAAGTCACTTGTTTACCTTTTGCCAATAATTCTGATTTGAGTAATTCCCGGTCATACACAGGATAACCAGAAATCTGAGCTATCAGGGTCGCCTCTAAAATCTGAGGAATAGGATCGTGCCATTGAGTTCTTCGGCAAGCTTCTTCCTTGAGTGCTTGAGGTCCTTGAGCACTTAACGCCTTAGCCTCTTCTTCGGGCATAGGGAAACTAAGCTGCCACATCACCGAGTTGGATGTATAAGGCATTATATAAATCCGCTCATTACCATTGGCGGTTTGAAATACAGTAGCGGAGTCCAGCAATGAACTGTTAACCCCTTCGATAGCACTCAAAGGACAAATACCCAATATTACAATACAACCCAGATAACGCAAAGGGGTAATATCATCACCAATGAGCAACCTCCGCACCGAACTGCGAATACCATCGGCTCCAACCACAAGATCTGCCTTGGCGCTCTTTATCTCTCCATCTACTTGAAAGCTTAAATCAACACCTTCATCCTTAGAATCCTTAAAATCTATTAACTGGTATCCCCATTGTACCACATCATGTCCGCCGAGCTGTTCCAGCAGCGCTAAGCGTAAAGACTGCCGTGCGATATGAACATTTGAACGTTTCTGAGAAGTTTTCGCAGCTGTCGGTATCCACTTTCTGACGCCCCATTCACCGATTACTTTTCCTTCTGTAGTATGAACCAGATGTCTTGTTGAAATCACTCCTTCTTCTAACGAAAAAATACCCAGCCCCTCGATCGCTTTACTGGCTTGCTGCAAAGTAAGTCCGTAGCCTTGAGATCGAGCTTCGAAGTTGTTATCCCGTTCATAAAGTGTAAAAGGAATCCCGCGGTGTAAACAAGCCACAGCCAGAGCCACACCTCCTATTCCACCGCCAATAATAGCAACGTGTGGGTAGTTTTCTTTATCCGCTACAGGAAAGCTGGCAGAAGGAATCAGCCCAGATCCGGAACAGCTCAAACATAAAGATAAATGAGCCTTAGGACGAACGGGAGCTGTCCCTTCTTTCATTTTTTCAAATTGATCGAGTTCCATCTGGTAGCGGAGTCTCACTTTCTTGCTGAGCCTTTGACTTTTTTTACCGCGTCCCTGACATTCGGGACAAAAAGCCCAGCTTGCTTTTTCATTTTCCACTTTTTCCACTTCCATTTTATTTAACTTGATATTGTCTTCTCTCTATAAAACAAAAGATTAGTAGTGCAAAACTACTTTTTTCGAATTGAAACAGAAAGGATTTTGCAACCCTATTTTATTGAAAGCTTCTTTAAATTCTGCAAAAAATGGTCTGCAGACTAGTTCATACAGACAACAAGAGACTCTCCAAAAATAGAGTGAGCCCAAAAAGATAGACGGATTTATAAATAATTTACTAATAAATAACAGGATACAGCAGGACACTAATAAAATGTTAAATAAATAGCTTTGAGACAATTAACCTTAATTATCAAACCAAATTACATTATGAAATTAAAAACTTTACTTTTTAGACAAGTTCCAAAAGCCCTGCTGATCTGCGGACTTGCATTAAGTTTCGGGAATTTAAATTCCCAAACATTAGCCTTCCCTGAAGCTACGGGATTTGGCAGGTATACAACCGGAGCAAGAGGAGCTGCTAATCCTCAAATTTATTTTGTGACCAATTTAAATGACAGCGGAGCGGGCTCATTTCGCGATGCAGTTAGTCAAGAAGGCCGATTTGTAATATTTAAGGTTGGAGGGATAATCAACACACTATCTCAAATTGTAGTGGCAAAAAACACCACCATTGCTGGACAAACGGCTACTGGGGAAGGAATTGTTCTTCTAGGTGCAAAGGTTACATTTACAGGTTCAAATAATACTATAGCCCGATATCTCCGTATTCGGTATGGAACTACAACCCAAGGGCAAGACGCGTCAGGTATTGCAAATGGCGCAAACATGATTTTTGACCACATGTCTTTTACCTGGGGTACAGATGAAGTGTTTTCTATTAACTGGGATAGCAAAGGCACAAGTCCTGATAACATAACGATTCAGAATTCTATTATTGGCCAAGGATTACACCGTCACAATCACTCTGCGGGAGGATTGATGCAGCCTCCTGTGGGTGGTAAAATAAGTTTAATTGGAAATTTATATATCTGCAACAAAACTCGTAACAATAAAATAAAGGGAATTAACGAGTTTGTAAACAACGTGGTTTATAATTGGGGGAACTATGGAAATACTTATGGGCATGCTGAATCTGGAGACGCATACATCATGGGAGGAGATTCTGCAGGAAACTCAGATGTAAATATTATTAATAATTATTTTATTGGAGGACCAAATACAAATGCTTCAGTTACTACGCCTTTTAACAGAGGAAATGATAATTTTTCTTTATATGGTGCGGGCAACTATTTTGACAATAATAAAAATGGGGTATTAGACGGTACTTTAGTTCCTCAAGATTTAACGGGATATCCTACTGGAGATATAGCAACGATCCTGTCAGCTCCTTATGATTATCCAATGAAAAATACACCCTTAACGGCTCAAGACGCTTATAATAAAGTTGTGTCAAATGTAGGAGCATCGTACCCGAGACGCGATCAGGTAGAGAATTTAATGATTTCCGATTTGATGTCTAAAGGAACAACCGCAACCTATGTTTATGTTCAAACCGATTTAACATCAAAGTTTGGTTTTACAAACGGTGGAGCAGGACATGTTTATGGAGCTCCAGCTCCTTTGGATACCGATAATGATGGTATGCCAGATGCTTGGGAAGATGCAAACGGGCTGAATAAAAACAGTGCCGATGCTTTGGCAGTAAGCACAACACAGGTACCCTATTTGAATATTGAAGTGTACATTAATGGTTTAACAAATCAAACACCTCCGGATTTTATTATCCCCCCAACTTCGATTACTTTCAATGCAAGTTCAGTTGAAATACCAACTCCCTCAAGCAAAGTGATTTTAAATTGGACAAACAATTCAAATAACGAAACTAATTTTGTAATTGAGCGTTCAACAGATGGATTTTCTTTTACCGAAATTTCGCAGACAGCAGCAAATACAGTTACTTATACCGATGCAAATTTAATCACTAACACTAAATATTATTATCGCATAAAAGCTAAAACTGCCACTGAATCTTCGAGTTACAGTGATGTAAATTCTATTACTACGCCAGCAATTCCTTCGGCTCCTACAAAAGCAGCTACTCCAGCACCTGCAACAGGACTGAATGCCGTAGAACTGCTAAATGGTGCTCTAGCTTTAAAATGGACAGGCAGTTCAAATACAACAACTTATTCTGTTTATTTTGGAACAAATCCTGACAGCTTGACAAAATTAGGCGATGTAGCTTATGTTGTGGCTCCAACCTATTCACTTACTGGTTTAAGTCCAGCAACAACGTATTATTGGAGAATTGATGCTTCTAATGCTAAAGGAGTTGTGACTGGCGATTTATGGAATTTTCGCGCGCTAAATCCAGAACTTGTCGGTCATTGGCCATTTAAGGAAACCGCAGGAGATGGAGATCAAATTGCGGATATTTCAAGTTATACTAATAATGGCCGATTAGATGCTGCTTTTGATAATGCTGCTGTTAGAGTATCTGGAAAAGCAAATAATGCAATAGATTTTGGAACATTATTACCAAACAAGCTTATGGTAAGCATTCCGCATCAAGAAAACCTCTTATTTGACAAAAGTTCTTTTACTGTTTCATTTTGGATGAAGGCAGATGCTAGCTTAATACCCGCAGGTTCAACTTTGAGTTCTTATATATTGTGCAAAGGCTCGATGACAAAAAATGCCACAACAGGTGCAACAGGAAGAAGATTTAATATAGAAATTAAAAGTAATCAATTCCGATTTGCTATAGACGATGATAAAACTAAAACAGAACTTAATTCAACATTAGCAGCAACTAGTTATTTTAATGGAAATTGGGTACATGTAGTTATTATGAGAGATGTTACTGCAGCAAAATTGAGAATATATACTAATGGTGTTTTAACTGGTGAGAAGGCTGATGCAACTGGAACAGCTGTGGGTATTGGTGAACCAACTGATTTAGTAATTGGTAATATTGGAACACTTGAGCTGTATGCAAACACTACTCCTGCTCCTTACAAAGGAAAATTAGATGAGTTAAAAATATTTAACTACGCTTTATCTGCTTCAGAAATTACAGCGATATATAACACAACAGTTATCAATGCTCCATCGAATTTAACTTTCGAAAGCCACACAACAGCTACACCATTAGCTTCGACTACAGCAATTTTAAATTGGATTGACAATTCAAATAACGAAGCTAATTTTATATTAGAACGCTCATTAGACGGTTCTTCTTTTAATCAAATAGCAGAACTTGCAGCCAATACAACTGCTTATACAGATACCGATGTAGTTCATAGCACTAAATACTATTATCGATTAAAAGCAACTAACAAAACCGATTCTTCGAATTACAGCGAAATATTTGAAGCAACTACAGAAGCGGCTCCAGCTCCAATAAAAGCGATTAATCCTAATCCTGCAAATGGAACTTATTTCTTAGAACTGCCTACCCAAAACTTTAATTTAGCTTGGGAAAGTAATACTGATGCAACAAATTATAGTGTTTACTTTGGTACCGACCCAGAAAACCTAAGCAAACTATCTGATGTTTCTTATTCGGAAAATCCATCATACCAACTGCCGACAGCTTTAAATTCTAGAGTGTATTACTATTGGAGAGTGGACGCTTCAAATGATTATGGGACAACAACAGGAGATACATGGGGCTTCAGAATAACGACAAATGAAATTGTCATACATCCAAATCCTGTAAAAGAACAGATAAATATTAACATTCCTTCTTACAACTCGCCAAACATAACAGCCACTTTAATGGATGGAACAGGAACTATTATCCTTAAAGAAGTACTGGAAAGCAATGGCAACAGTAAAGGAAATTTCAAAATTCATTTGACAAAAAAGAATTTACCCGGTGTTTACATATTAAATATTACAGGTGAAGATCTAAACAATAATGTAAAATTATTGATGAAATAAAAGTTATTATGCATTTACAAAAAAGCGATACCATCCTACATAATGGTATCGCTTTTTTTATATCAGCTGAAGGCGATAATTATTTTTTGGAGCAGAAAGACTGGGCATTTTCAACAAATATCGTCCCGCTTTCCGTTACAATCTTATAAGCCGAACCCCGGCTTATAAGGATTTTTACTTCAATCGGGGCTAAAAGGAGAGATTTTGCTTTTTTGCCATCATTCAATAAAAACTAATCCAAGATTTAATATAGTCTACGGTTTAGAACGTTGATGCAAATAACAATCTTGTTCAGGTTCTTACTATTTCTACAATCATACCCTTCTTTTATATTAACCCACAAAGTCAATAAAATAATTAAATTTGTTAATTAAAAGTTAATT
Organism: Flavobacterium sp. 1; assembly: GCF_002797935.1. Classification (NCBI taxonomy): domain Bacteria; kingdom Pseudomonadati; phylum Bacteroidota; class Flavobacteriia; order Flavobacteriales; family Flavobacteriaceae; genus Flavobacterium; species Flavobacterium sp. 1. Next base: position 4,934,757 of record NZ_PGER01000001.1, on the reverse strand, counting down.
TAAAGTACTATGTGATACACAATACCTTTTTAAAGATATATATTTGCATAGGATATTATTATATGATCCAAATTATTTAATCAATCATCAATCAAAAAATTAATTATTATGAAAAAATCAATCATTTATTTAGGAGTTGCTTTAATCACTGCAACAAGTACTTTATCAGCATCAAATCTGTATTCATTTTCGAATACTTTACATGAAGTTAATTCCTCTGAAACAGCTTCTCCACTGAGCATTGCTATCAGCAAAGGAGATGTAAACATTGTCAAAAAGTTTATAGAATATGGTGCCGATGTAAATGAAGTATCAAACGGAATGACTCCTTTGATGGTAGCTTCCCGTTACAACCAAACCGAAATTATTAAACTTCTATTAGCAAAAGGAGCTATCCGTTATGCAAAAGATGAAAACGGATTTACTGCATTAAAATATGCTGAGTTATCGAATGCTAATGAAGCTATAGCGCTTTTAAAACAATAAATAGTAAAAAAATAAATGAGACATCATTTATAATGGTGTCTCATTAAAAAAAAATCAATCAATCAATCAATCAATCAATCAATCAAAAAACCATTAATCATGAAAAATTCAGTTTTAATCTTAGGAGTTGCGTTAATATCATTTTCAACTATTTCTAATGCAAAAAACACAGTTAACTTACCATACCATTCATTTGAGAGCATTATTCAATCTGACGATAGTGCAGAAATACAAAACGATGTGACAGGAAAATTTGAAAAACCTTTTTTAGCCGAAGAAACTGCTATATTCAATCCTGAAACTGTAATTGCTTATAATCCAAAAACAATAGAAGAAACTATTACCGAAGGCAATAAAATCATTGAGGCTTCAGTTTCTGATGATTTAGATTTTATGGAATATGAAGAATCAATGCGTGAAATAATTGCTCAATCTGATTTAATTACAGAGAATACGGCTTCTGATAAAATCTATCCGCTTTGCATTGAAAGAACAATATCTGATGAAATAGCCGAACTGGAATTAATTATTGAAAGTAATGTTACAAATGAAGCAAAACCATTAGACTTCCAAAAAATCAATAGTGATTCTTTCATCATTAATTCAATTAATACTAAAAAGTTTCTTGGGATGAATTAATGCTAAGGATGGTATAAGAACCATTAATTAGGGGATTTAAAATGTTTTTATGAAAGATGAACTGTCCACAATTGCGTTGCAAACGATATAATTAAACTTCTGATTTAAGTAGGTATTTTTTTCAAACGAACGCCAGTCTGGCATATGTTAATGGCTGTCATTTTTCAGGCTGTCGGTGTCTACAAATTTTAAAATTGTTGCCCAATCATTTAAAAAAGGAGTACAGCTTTCTGAATAAATATTCGCATCCATACTTTTTTTCTTAAGCCTTGAAAAGACAAGTTTATAAAGGGTTTTCTTTCCGCTGCTTGTTTTTGTCAATTTCGATGTTGGCACAATAAAAAAGTCGTTGTAGTCAATCCAATAACCGATTAAAAAATCTGCACATTTCCATTCGTTTTCAGTCAAAGTAAAATGGCAAGTGTTTTTACTTCTCTCGGCAGTTGTCGTAACTAAATGTTGTCTTGTTTTAACTTCAATCTTTACTTTACTGTTGTTCTTAGTATTTCTAATTCCTATGTCATAACCTGATTCCGAATAATTTTTAAAAATTTCCAAATACTCTTTTTTGTAAATGGTTGAATACAATTTGAACAAAATCATTCGTTCTCCAATTTCGCTTACAAGGTCATTTATATTTTGTGGCGTTTTATCTTGTTCCATCAAATTAAAGATTGGGAGCTGTTACTTCTCTAAATTCTAAAGTCATAATTCAGTTATTATTTTTTGGTTTACGTTACGCTTTTAGAGGTAACTGAAAGGATTGTCGTTTGGCGATGTGCCAACTAAATAAAGCACAAATTTCAATTAAACACTAATCTTTCAAGTACAGAACCAACTTTAAATTAAGCCTAAACCCGCTATGTTGTCAAACGATGGGCGGTAGTGTTTTGTGTACTCAATATTTTATTTTTTAGTAAATGAATATTTACTGATTTTAAGTATTATAGACAATATTACAATAATGTTATCCAAAGAATATTCGTTTATATCCATTAATCCATGAGCTACTTGGTTTCTTAAATTTAATCCAGCTTTTTCAGATAAAACATATTTGATAAAAATCCTGTCTTCTTCATCAAAACCAGTATGATTAATATCTGAACTTTTAACATCGGCAAGTAAATCATCTAATAATTTCTCCATTACCAATTTGTCATTGCCTTTTTGCCTCGTTTTAAAAGTAGCTATTCCGATTTTTTCACAAAAATTTCTGATTAGGGTTTCAATCTTTAAGACCAAGCTATCAACAATAGTCACATAGTCTAATTCATAATCATTGTCAGCATAGAAAGAATCTAGTTCTATAAACATTCTTTTTATACCGGGTTTTATCAAATCGATTGGAAGTATCCCAAATGCTTCTCCATTATAATTTCTTATTATGGGTTCATTAAACCAGGTCTGTTCTAAATACATTAAAATTGAATTGTAACTTATTTTTCCAGCTTTAAATGCTTCTATAAAAAATTGGTACATCGTTTGAGTTCCAATTTGAAAATTATAACCATATGACTGCCAAAAATTGAAGGCATCTTTTTCTTCTTCAGTATTAAAAGTATCTATAGTATTACCGTATTTATCCAAAATGGAAGAGCTAAATAATGACTTTAAAAGACTTCTTTTTTTAGTGTCATTCGCCATTAATTTAATGCTCTCAATTTTATTATACCAAGGTGTTATTATGAGATAGTGAATAATATCATTTTCATTTACTGCAGATACAGTTTCTTTAATATTTTGGGTTATTTTATCTGTATGTTCTTTTGGAAAATCCTGCCGAATTGTAGCTAATTTAAACTTCCCTCTTTGTTCTGAGTATTTTTTTTCAACTTCTGTTACTCTTTCTTTATTTTTTACTTGTTGATAAATTCTTAAAGCATTTTCAGTAAAAGTAACAGCTGCCATATTTCCACCTTTCTCGGCATCATCAGAAAGTTTAAGATAAAGTTCGGCTTTGTATTCTAAAAAGCTATCAATCTGTTTATTTGTTTTTTTAGCGATTTCAATATTAGCATTAGTTACATAAATTGCACCCCATATATGATTTTTTTCTATTTCTTCCGCTCCTTGTTTATTTTTAAGTAAAATTTTATTATAATCAACTTTATCTTTGAAAACTTTAAAATATTCAGATGTTAAACTAGACAAATCAATTAGTACACGAAGTGTGCCATCCATTCTTATATCCCATCCATTATGTGTTTCAGAAACTGATTTTACTATTTGCTCGAGTTCCTCTATTAATTTGGATTTATAAGCGATTAAAAATGCATTTTTAAAAGTGGTATAATAGTCTAATATGTAATGGTTTTTATCATCTGGCTTTTTAGCTTTGTTTAAATAATATTGACTTAAATCAAAAAGGTCTTTAAAAAGAGATTTTTTAAAATCAATATGTTTTGAGTATGCTGTTTGAGTTCCAAAATACATTAAAAGACCGAATTCTGTTTTAGCATACAAATTTTCACAGGTCTTATATCTATTTTCGAAATATTGAAAATCATCATTCTTTAAGTTTCTTACGTCAGGCCAATATAATGATCCAGTTGAACCATCCTCAAAAGTTTGAGTTCCTGACATTTTCCAACTCAATCCATTAATAGTTCCTTTGTCGGAATCCTCAACTTTGTTGAAAGATTTTGTAATTGAAAAAGCTTGTCTCTCTAATTCTGAAATTTCTAGAGTTTTATAATCTTTTTTTTCGTTTAGTATAGTTGAAATTTTTTGTAATTCAGAATTTATATCGTGACTTGAGCGATGATCGTAATCACTTTTATTTAGTTTTTCATAAAATTGTTCAAGTTCATTCATAGTCTGTGTTTTATTTCTGTGATAACATTAACCCCAATTTATACATACTCCGCTACAAAATAGATAAAATCCACTCAATTTTGAATATTATAGTCGCTAATATGTAACGTATTACAACAAATATATAATTAATATTTTTATTACAAATCATCACACAGCGTCCTCTGGTGCTCGTTTGCAACGAGTACCTACTTACTCCATGAACTTAAATAAAGCGTTTGCAACGCAACTCATATAAAAAGATTACAATGAAGGTTTTAGAATCTCTCGCTAATGTAACAGCTTCAGTTTTTAGCAACCCGCGTTGCAAACGCTACAATCTGTTCTCTAATTTAAGTAGGTACTCGTTGCAAACGAGCACCAGCGAGAGTTGCTTGGTTGCAGTGCGTATGTCTCTTTTTAAAATTTATTATGAAAAACTAAACCCGTAAACTAGCCCTGATGGAAGCGACATCTCCCGTCTCGTCTTTTTGGACGAGACGGGAATACAGCGGACAGCAGGAGTGATGCTGATGAAGAAACGGAAATTTATGCTCCTTATTCCTTTCACAAAAAAAGCGATACCATCCTAAATAATGGTATCGCTTTTCTATATCAAAATAAAGCAGGTTTATTTCACCAATTCAAAACTGTCTTTCAAACGGATATCGGCCGAGGAGGAACCAATCATTAAATCAAAATCGCCAGGTTCTGAAACAAACTCTAATGCGTTGTTGTAAAACGACAATTTTTGATTGTCAATTGTAAACTGAATTGTTTTTGTTTCTCCGCGATTCAATATGATTTTCTGAAAATCTTTCAGCTCGATTATCGGGCGAACTACAGAACCTACTCTGTCTCTCAAATACAATTGAACCACTTCCTCCCCTTTCACACTTCCTGTATTGGTTATGTTTACGGAAACGGTAATTGTTTCATTATTTTTTATTGCTTTTTTGGACAATTTCAAATTTGAATATTCAAAAGTGGTATAGCTTAATCCGTATCCAAATGGAAATTTAGGTGTCGTTGGCAAATCGATGTAAGCCGATTTGTAATTTTTATCTTCATTGACAGAAGGCCTTCCTGTATTGAAATGGTTGTAGTAAATTGGAATCTGCCCTTCGGTTCTAGGGAAAGTCATTGGCAGTTTTCCTGATGGATTATAATCGCCAAAAAGCACATCGGCAATGGCATTTCCAGCTTCTGATCCCAGCCACCACGTGTAGACAATGGTTGGCATATTATCGGCAATCCAATTAAAAACAAGCGGTCTTCCCGCATTAATCAAAATAACGATTGGCTTCCCAGTTTTTTGAAGCTCCTTAATCAGTTCCTCCTGAACGCCTGGCAACTGCAGATTGCTTTTGCTTTTGGCTTCCCCGCTTTTATTGAAATTTTCTCCAATACTCAAAATAATAACCTTAGCTTGGCTGGCAACATGCAGCGCATCTGCAAAACCTTCTTTGCTTTTGTCTTCAACACCACAGCCTTTGGCATATAAAATTTTGGTTCTTTTGCCTACTTTATTCTCCAAGCCTTCCCATTGTGAAACGATATAAGTCGAATCAACATCTTTTACATCTACAGCCCAAAATCCGTGATTGTCTCTTTTCGATTTTACCATTGGTCCAATAAATGCAATTGTTTTTAGCCCTTTCGAAAGTGGCAGAACATCTCTTTCGTTTTTCAGCAGGACAATACTTTTTGCAGCCATCGCTCTTGCCGCTTTGGTATGTTCCGGATTATTTAATGCTGCTTGTTCCCTTTCCGGACTGCAGAATTTATAGGGATCATCAAACAATCCCATTTCGAATTTCTTGCGCAAAATTCTTTTTACAGCGTCATCGATTAAAGCTACAGGAACTTTGTTTTCTTTTACCAATTGCTCCAAATTATAGCGATAGGCATTGCTTTCCATATCCATGTCACTTCCTGCGGTTATGGATGCAAGAGCAGCTTCTTTATTGTCTTTTACGTAACCGTGATTCACCATTTCACCAATAGAGCCCCAATCGGAAACTACAAAACCCTGAAAATTCCATTTGCCTTTCAGGATGTCTCTCAATAAATAACTGTTTCCTGTGGCTGGTATTCCGTTTAGATCGTTGAACGAATTCATAAAAGTAGCCGCTCCCGCATCTAGTGCCGATTTGTAAGGAGGCAAATACGTTTCCCAAAGCATTCTGTTACTCATGTCAACCGAGTTGTAATCGCGTCCGCCAATTGCTGCTCCATAAGCGGCAAAATGTTTTACGCATGCCATAACCGAATTTACATCGCCTAAATTTCCTTGAAATCCTTTAACTCTTGCATACGCAATTTTGGATCCTAAATAGGTATCTTCTCCAGCACCTTCCATCACTCTGCCCCAACGCGGGTCACGAGAAATATCAACCATTGGAGCAAATGTCCAGTGAATTCCAGAAGCAGCGGCTTCGGTAGCAGCAATTCTGGCTGAAAGTTCAATCGCAGACAAATCCCAGCTTGCCGCTTCGGCTAGTGGAATTGGAAATGTAGTTTTGTAGCCATGAATTACATCCAAACCAAATAACAACGGAATTTTCAAACGCGACTGCATTGCTAAATCTTGGTACTGTCTTGTGTATTTTGTACCCATGATATTCAGCATCGAACCAATTAAGCCTTTTTTGATTTCGCTTTGTTTATTAACATTAATGGTAATTGGCCCCGTAACAGTATTGTCACCTGTGTATTGGTTCATCTGCCCGATTTTTTCTTCCAAAGTCATTTTCTTCAATAAGGCTTCAACTTTTTGATCTATGGTTTGCTGCTGTGAAAAAGCAAAAAAAGAAACGAATACTAATAGTAGTGTAGCTGTTTTTTTCATTTTACAAATTTTATATTCAATTGAAATGCACTATTTTAGTTTTAGTGCTTTTTAAATTCCAGAAAATTAAGATTAAAATTCCCACCTTCAAAGTTAACACGAATTTTATTTACGCCCTGCTTGAGGGTAACATTTTTAATTGTAACTGTTTTCCAAGTCGTTAATCCTCCCGAAATGGGAAGATTTATTGATTCAGAAATTCTATTGCCATCTTGTTCCAAATATATTTTTCCACCTGCTTTTTCGCTTGAATATCGAACTTCAACATCAAAGTTTGCTTCTTTTTTTACATCAACAGTAAACTGCAGCCATTCTTTATCTTCAATGAAAGAGACTTGAAAACCGTTGGTTTCTTTATCTGTACAGGATTCAATATCAACCCCATCGTTTCTCATTTTTCCACCTTTATTCCATTGCGTAAATTTAGTTCCGTCATAATTGGCAATATCTTTATCCGAATAAGCATAACCGTTTTGACCTAAATCATACTCGGTCGCATATACTCTTCCTGGAAGCTGATGGTTTTTATATTTTTTGGTATCATTGGTTTGTACTTGTCTAAACATGGCATCAATCACATCATGTCTTATAGTAAGATGGTCTATTTTATAATTGGCAGCCGTTTGCATTAGTACTTTTTTTGCAAAATCAGAATTTGGTTTTTCGCCTCCATTTTTCCAATACTCTAATATTTTATCGTAGCCTGCTGGTTTTGTAACCGAAGTTACTCCTGCTAAATTTTCAATTTTTTTTATTGGCCAGAAAGCCCAGCCTATGTTATTGGATTCCATTAATGAAATGGCTTCTTCAAACCACACATTAGAATTTTCTCCGCTTTCGCCCAACCAAATTGGCACATTATATTGTGTTCTGTAATTTAGCATAGTCTGAATAGAAGCTGTATCATTGTTATTCCAATATTTATGAAAACTCAGCGCCATATTTTCATCCCAAAGCGGGAATATTCCGCTGTAATTATTTCCCCAGCAATTTCCTTCAATGATAATTAAATGATTGTCATCAATAGTTCTAATAGCTTTTGTGATTCTAAGCTGCAGCGCTCTCAAAGGAGCGTTTGATGTTTCATCACAGCCGTTTTGATTAGTTCCAGTAAAATTCCAGTTGGGTTCATTGATAATATCATAACCTCCTATCCACGGATTGTCTTTATAACGCTGGGCTAATTTTTCCCAAAGCGCCACCATTTTATCTTGATTTGCAGTACTCTCCCAGAGTGATGGTTTTGAATCATCGTAGTCTGATATTGCAGCATCTTTCCCTTGGCCTCCAGGAGCAGCGTGCAAGTCTAAGATTAAATATATTTTATTGGCAGCACACCATTTTACTAAATCATCGGTCATTTTAAAACCTTCCTCTAACCAAATAATTTGGCCATTTTTTTCGTTTTCGATTGCTGGAGTGTATAAATTGTAATGCATTGGCAAACGGATGGAGTTAAATCCCCATGCTGCCAAAGAGTCAATATCTCTCTTTGTGATTCCGTTAGTTTTGTATGCTTTATAGAATTCTTCGGTAGCTTCCTTACCAATCAGATCAGTAATTTTTTGCTTGATTTTATATTGTGATCCGGCAAAAGCACCTGTTTGAATCATATATCCTTCCTGTACCATCCAGCCGCCTAAACCTAAACCGCGCAAAACTACATTTTTACCATTTCCGTCCACAATATTTTGTCCGTCCCTATGCAAAAAACCCTGCCCAAATGAAGCAGTGACAAAACACAAAAAAGAAAATACTATTATTTTTTTTATCATTATTAACTATAAATTTGAATGTTATCAAAATTAGGAAAAAGAGGTTAAGCCGATTTAAAATTAGTACACCAAAGTCTGTATTGCATTAGGCAGAGTCGTAAGCCTGTACTAATACGGCGGCCGTTATTTTTTTATAATCTGTAAGGTGATCATTTTTTGTTTTTTTGATACCCTATTGCCAAATATAGGTTCCTACAGCTCCCCCTTCCAGTGAAGTAGTAATCCATTTTCCGTTGTATTTAACATTAAATAATTCGGTAGCATTTCCATCATTTACAACCAGTAATACTTTTTTCCCTTCAGGAGTTTTGAAAGCAACATTATGCAGATTGCCTACAACAGCACTTCCAATTCTAACAGAACCCGCAGGCACAAACTTGGACGCATGAGCTGCTGCATAATACCCGACATTACGGCTCAATGATTCACTGCTGTTTATTGTTATTGCTCCTTTACAGGTTGTACATCCTCCATCTGTATGAGGACCAAAAGAACCGTCATTGGCAAGATTCCACTGCAGTGCGTTTTTACTCCAATTGCGCATTGATCCGATAATTACATTTTTAGTCTGCCATTTTAAATCTCCGTCAAATGCGCCTGTAGATGAAGTATACTGCTCCGTAAAATAAACATCTTTATCCGGGAATGCATCATGAACGGTAGAAAGTGCGCTGATATCACCTCCGTACAAATGAAATGCTGAACCAGTTACAAAAGGGTAAGCTGCGGCATCTTTTAAAATCGTAATCGGATATTGGGGGTTATCGCAATTATGATCATAAGAAATAATCTTTGTAACAATATTGGCAGATTTAAATGCCGGGCCCAAATTATTTTTTATAAAATCGGCCTGCTGCAGAGCAGTCATTACCATACTCGGATTGTTACCCCCGTGTAAAGGCTCGTTTTGTGGAGTAACTGCATCAATTACAATTCCTTCAGCTTTCATTTTTTGAATGAATTTTACAAAATACTGAGCATATACTTCATAATATTTAGGCTGTAAACTCCCGCCGACAAAATTATTATTGTCTTTCATCCAAAGCGGTGCAGACCAAGGAGAACCCATTATTTTGATATTAGGATTAATCGCCAGAATTTCTTTCAGCAGCGGAATCAAATCGGTCATATCAGGAGCCAGACTAAAATTAGCCAGACTAATATCTGTCTGTCCTGTTGGCATATCGTCATAAGTAAAAGGAGCAGCATTCAAATCGGAAGCTCCGATACTGATTCTCAAATAGCTCAATCCAATAGAATTATCGCCTGAACCAAACAATTCCTGCAATAAGTCTTTCTTTTTCTGCGCAGTCAATTGATTAATCACTTGTGCACTTCCGCCAGTCAATGTAAATCCAAAGCCATCAATAGTCTGATACTTTTGAGTCTCATTAATTTCAATACTTGGATAAATATTTGCCTTGTTCCCAAAAGCTAAAACACTTGTCTGTTTTTTCAAAAGTGCTGATTGATTTCCTGTCGTAAGCCAAAAATCAACTTCATTTTTTGCTACTGGAGGTGTCGTAGGAATTGGATCTGGTGAACCGCCTCCATCATTCGAAGAGGAACAGCTGATGTGTATTGCTGAAAAAGCTATTATGAAAAACAGCTGGCCTAATTGATGTATTTTTTTCATTATTTATTTGTAATTAATTCGACAAAAACTGGATAATGATCTGTTTTGGACTCTGAATTATTGTTATTTAATTTTCTATTCTTGATAACCTGAAGGCTAATTATTAATTTTTGGAGCAGAAAGATTGGGCTTTTTCAGCAAGTATCGTCCCGCTTTCCGTTACAATCTTATGTCCCGAACCCCGGGCCATAAGGATTTCCACTGCAATCGGGGCTAAAAGGAAAGATTGGGCTTTTTTGCCATCATTCAAAAAAAATCTAGGCTTTAACTATAGACAAAGGTTTCAACCGTTGGAGATAATTGTTCCTTAGTTATACACTCTAATATAATCCACCTCAAAAGTTGAAGATGTAAAATTTGGATCTACAGGACCTCCCCAAACTCCCCCCATAGCAAAATTGACAATTAGATAAAAGTTTTTGTTGAAAGGGAATTTATCTGAATTTACAAAAGTGTAATACAGCTTGTCATCTACATAAAACTTTATATAGCCTGCTCTCCAATCTGCGGTATAAATATGGAATTCGGTATTATCATTTGGTACGTTTATAGTTCCTGTATCTGGAGTAGCTCCTGAACGCCCAGGAGAGTGCAACGATGAATGATTGACATTCATCTCTTTTCCAACTGATTCTAAAATATCAACTTCGCCGCATGCAGGCCATCCAACACTGCCAATATTACTGCCCAGCATCCAAACTGCAGGCCAAGTTCCAACTCCAGTAGGCAGTTTTGCTCTAATCACTATTTTGCCATAAGTAAAATCAAATTTTCCATTGGATTCTAATCTTCCAGAAGTGAAGTCTCCCTTTCCGTATTTTTCTCTGATGGCTTTTATTTTCAAAACACCGCCTTGAACAATTGTGTTTTCAGGACGATTGGTATACGACTGAAGTTCGCTGTTAACATTCCCAGGATCCCAAATTTGGAAAGTCCATTTGGAAGCATCTGGTGCGCCATCAGTATTAAATTCATCAGACCAAATTAACTTGGATTCTACCAAAACGGTAATAGAGAGTGAGGTGCTGACAAATTTTCCAGCATTATAAGCAGACACATATAACACATAAGTATTAGCACCCGATGCCGTATAAGTGTACGAAAAACTGCCGTTTGTCACTTCCTTTGTTTCTCCATTTCCAAGAGTAATTTTATATGATGTTGCATTTGCTGCCGATAAAGTAAAATTTACCACACCGGTTCCATCTCCATTTGGATTTTGCACTGAAGCCCCAACAATTGTGGCTGTAACTTTTAAGTTTTCTGGTGCTTTATTTTCAGCTGCCGGCTCGTCTGAATTTGAACCGCTGCAGGAAATAAACAGAAAGCAGTTCAGCACAATAACTAAATTAATTCTAGAAAGATATTTTTTCATTTTTTTACTATTCGTTAAAACATTCCACTTAAAAAATGGCCCATAATCATAGAGAATGAGCCATTCTACCAACTCAACCTAACTAACTACTAATTAATTTCTTTAATTAAAACAATTACAAAGACGGTCTCATTTCAATATTTTGAATTTTAATACCAGCCTTCATATCTTCGCCACCACCTCTTATTACTAGATAAGCTGTACCTGTCTTAGTAGCTGTGAAGATTCCTAAATTGTTTTCTGGCTTACAGCCCACAACTGAAATTTTCCCTGAAAAAGCTGCTGTAGCACAACCGTCCCAAGTACTTAAAGCTCTTAATTTTCCTCCTTCGGAATAATCAGTTCCTGTTACTGGCGCAGAATATCCGCAATACACTTCTAACCAAGTATTACTGCAGCCTGTTGTTGAAGAAGTAACCATATCGATTACGTATTTTTTTCCTGCTACAACACTAATTGCCTGATATATTCCGTTACCTGCCCAACCGCTTGCTGTCAAAGTAGCCCAACCGCTTCCAAAAACAATACTGGCGCTAGAAGCTGGATTTGTAACTGTCCATTTAGACCAGTCATCGCTATTAGTTAATCTTCCTCCTTTAAGGATATTTCCTGCCACTGGATCCGGAGCAGCTACAACAATCTGTTTAGTTGCAGTTTTTACAATTCCTCCTCGGCCAATAGCACCATGTGTAATGGTATAAGTCCCGGCATCAGGAAGAAAAACAGTTTCTGTCATTTTACCAGCAGCCATTCCTGCTCCATCACCCATGTCCCATTTGGAACCCAGTACATCTTTTGTCTGAGCAGTCAAAATAAATTTATTAGCAGAACCGTCTACAGCTGTAACTGTAAAAGAGGGATCTACATTCACATCTGACAATCCATTGTCTCCGATATCTTCAGACTGGCAGCTTCCTAATGAACTTAATGTTATAATAGACAACATTAGATAAATGTATCTGTTCAATATTACTTTTATATTCATAATATGTGTGTTTTTAATATTAATAATTTGGATTTTGAACCAACCTCAGCTTTTAATTATAGCCCGGGTTTTGTTTCAATTTAGTACCTTGAAGTTCTCTGGTTGGGATAGGGAAAATTTCATCTACACCTGCATTAAAACCTCTATTGGCTAAAACAGCAGCAGCATCTCCCCATCTTACTAAGTCAAAGAATCTAAGTCCTTCACCTGCAAATTCCATTCTTCTTTCTTTTTTGATAGCTTGAAGCGTAACCGGAACGGAAGGCAGACCAACTCTTGCTCTCACAGCATCAAGCAATGCTTGCGCTCTGGTTCCAGAACCTAATGCTTCTGCTTCCATTAAATAAGTATCGGCAAGTCTTATGATATATGTATTTTGCTTGTAATTTAATTCGGCTGCACCGCCGCCAGTACGAACATCAGTTTTACGAGGAAGGAATTTATTTAAGAAATAGCCTGTATCCTGATATCCTCCTATATAATCTGCTTCACCTGCAGCTTTCAATGCCTTAACATCTAATATTGTAGCTCCGAATCTTGGATCTGGTTTAAGCGCATCATATAAATCTTGTGTTATAATATTAAAACTCCATCCTGACGGTAAATCTGGAGCTGGTGATGCAGCTGGTTTTGAATAACTTCTAGGTCCTACCATTACATTCAATGAATTTCCTTCATCTCGACCTGAACCCCAAAATCCCCAATCAGAATTTCCTGCACTTGTATGAGACTCTTCAATAAGCGATTCTGTGTTGAACTTATTCGAAACAACCCATAAATCATTAAAATTGGTCAATAATTTATTTCCATATTGATTCGCTGCACCCGGAGTACCGTTTACCTGAGCCAAAACCGCTGCCGCTTCCGTTTTTTTACCTTCAAATAAATATACTTTTCCAAGCATAGCCTGAGCAGCACCTTTTGTAAGACGGCCAGATTCAGTACTGGCAGGAACTGATGCAGGCAAAGAAGGAATTGCTTCAGTCAGATCTTTTTCAATTTGAGCATAAACCGCTTCAGGAGCTGCCTGTTCTGCATCATACATATTCGTAGCAGTCAGCGGTTGTAACAATAATGGAATGTTCTTAAACATACGCACCAAATTGAAATAATAAATCGCACGCAAAGCTTTTGACTCAGCCGTAAATCTAGCTTTTAAAGCATCGGACATATCAACATCCGGCAATTTTACAAGTAATGTATTGGCTCTGAAAATTCCTTGATAATGGTCATTCCAAAAACTGCCTGGAATGCTGGTTGAAGAAAGGGAATGCTTCGAAAAATTTTGAATTCCATCTCCGTCTGTAGCACCGCCTCCGCCTGCATAGAAATCATCAGATCCTGCATTCATCATTGCGATTATATTTTCAAAACCGCCCGAATTTTTTCTGATCGGATCATAAACCCCAACAAGTGCGGCTGTAGCCTGTCCTTCATTTGAATAATAATTATCCGAAAGAAAAGATCCTTTTGGTGTTACCTCCACAAAATCTTCAGAGCAAGACCCTAAAGAAATCATTGCTATTGCTATAAAAAAGTATTTATATTTTATCGTTTTCATAATTCTTTAATTTTATTAAAATTGTAGATTAGCTCCAAACATGAATGTTCTTGCCTGTGGATAAACTCCTTTGTCTATTCCAAATACACCTCCGCCAATTTCCGGATCATATCCAGTATATTTAGTCAAAGTGAACAAGTTCTCACCTGTTAAGTAAAAGCGGACTTTACTTGCTCCTATTTGAGAAACTACATTTGCTGGTAATGAATAACCAAATTGAACTATTTTTAAACGTAAATAATCTCCATTTTCCAAGTAGAAATCTGACATCTTACCAAAGTTTCCATTAGTATCATTAGATGTTAGTCTTGGATAATCATTAGATGTTCCTTCACCAGTCCAGCGTCCCAAAGCTTCAGTTTGATAATTTGCGTTTCCGATATCTAATCTTCTTAAACCTTGGAAAATTTTATTTCCTGATGCTCCTTGAGCAAATGCCATAAAATCAAAGTTTTTATAATCCAAGTTTAATGTAAAGCCAAATGTGTATTTCGGGATATTGCTTCCTAAGAACTGTTTGTCATCGTCATTGATAGATCCATTGCCGTCAGTATCAATCCAACGGAAATCTCCCGGACGTGCATTTGGCTGGATTAAACCGCCTGAAGTATTTTTATAAGCATCAACTTCTGCTTGATTTTGAAAAATTCCAGCTGTTTTTAATCCATAGAATGAATTATACGATTGACCTACTTGAGTTCTGGTTACTGCTCCCATAGATTGGAAAGACGCATCTCCAGTAATATAATTTGAATCAGAAGCTACATAGGTTACTTCATTTTCTAAATAAGCTAAATTTGCACTTGCTGAAAAATTAAAATCGCCCAATTGTTTTCTGTATCCTAACTCAAACTCAATACCTCTGTTTTCCATATCAGCAACATTTCCAGTTGGATTTGAAACAACCCCAACATAACCCGGAATGTTTATTGGACGTAAAATACCTGTAGTTTTTTTATTATAAGCATCTACGGTAAGGCTTAGATCATTGAAAAATTTTGATTCAAACCCAATGTTTGCCTGAGAAGTTTCTTCCCATCTCAAATCTGGATTATCCAAAGTAAGGTTTGCATAACCGGTAGTGATTGCACCTGTATTACCGAAAGAATAGTTATAACCGCCTTCTACTAAAGAAAGGTATCTAAAGTTTGGAATAGCATCATTTCCAACAACACCATAACCTCCTCTAATTTTTAAAGTATTAATTACCTCATTCTCTTTCCAAAACTCTTCTTTTGAAACTACCCATCCTAAATTAAAAGAAGGAAAAACACCAAATTTATGATTGGCTCCAAAACGGGAAGATCCATCACGGCGAATAATACCGGTTAATAAATACTTTTCTTTAAAATCATAATTAACACGGGAAAATAAAGAGGTTAATTTATGCTCCGTCATATCATAAGTACCGCTGCTTCTATCTGCCTGAGGAATATCAAAGTTAAAAGAAGCATCCTGATAGCTGGTAATAGGCAAACCATACATTGTGGCGCTTGAACCACCTCCAATATTCTCAACATAAGCCCCTTGACCTAATAAAACAGTTAAATTATTATCCCCAAAAGAATTGGAATAAGTAGCAATATTTTCGACATTCCATGCAAAACTGCTGTTTTCGCTTTGTCCGTAATTATTTTTAAGCACGTTCGAAGTAGCACTCAGATAAAAAACTGGAGTAAATCCCTGACTCCCCCAATACGCCATTTTACCTCCAAATGTTGTTCTGAATTTGAAGTGTTTTGAAACAGCTGCCTCCAAATAAGCATTTCCAACTAAATCATCAGACCAGCCGTAACCTCCCAGTCTTGTTTGAGTATACGCTAATGGATTAGTCATCTCCTGACCAACTAAGCTGGAAATTCCGTAAGGATTACCGTTTGCATCTCTGATTACAGGATTTGTGCTATATGGAGCTGAATTAGCCAAAACTGGATCTGTCTCAATAATTGGAGTTGTCGGATCTAAATTAATTGCAGAGCTTAGCGGGCCTCCAAATTCGCTATTGGTATTACCGATACCAACATTTTTTTGTCTTGTAAAACCAAAAGTCTGTCCGAAAGTGAATACTTTGGATATTTTGTGAGTCGAATTCAAACGGAAACTCTTCTTGTTATAATTTGAAATCTCAGTAGAAACAATCCCTTCTTGGTCTTGAACTCCAAAAGAAGCATAGAAGTTTGAAACATCGCTTCCTCCGCTAATACTCAATTCATGTGAATAACGAAAAGCGCTTGTGTTGAAAATAGCTTTTTGCCAATCAGTTCCCTTACCTAATGCGGCAGGATCTGAAAAGATTAATGCTCCGCCCCCAGCAACTGATTTCTCATTTAATAAAGTCGCATATTGAGTAGAGTTTAATAAATCTAATTTTTTTGCAGGCGATGAAACTCCGGCAAATCCATTGTAATTAACAGTGATTTTTCCAGATTTTCCTTTTTTGGTAGTAACAAGAATTACGCCTGTTGCAGCACGAGTTCCATAAATTGCAGCAGAAGCCGCATCTTTAAGAACCTCCATAGACTCAATATCCGATTGATTAAGGTAACCAATGCCTCCAGCATCTACAACCACACCATCTACGACCCAAAGCGGATCATTTCCTCCTTCGCCAAAAGTAGTTATACCTCTAATACGGATTGTTGATGCAGAACCCGGCTGACCAGAACTGGCGGCTATTGTAACTCCAGATACTCTACCCTGCAATGCTTGTTCAATACGTCCATTTGGAACTTTTTCCAGATCTCTGGCTCTTACGCTTGAAATCGCACCTGTTGTCACGCTTTTCTTTTGGGTACCATATCCTACTACCACAACTTCATTTAAATCTTGTGATGCAGCATACATTTTTACCTGCACTGATGTTTGACCGTTAATAGCAGTCTCAACAGTTTTATAGCCTATAAAACTGATTGTCAAAACTCCATTCTTAGGAGCTTTAATTTGGAATTTACCATCAAAATCTGTTGCTACCGATGATGATGTTCCTTTTAAAACTATGGTTGCCCCTGGAATTGGCATCCCCGTCTCGTCAATCACTTTTCCGTTAATGGATGCTTCCTGCGCATACCCATAAACTGAGAATAAGACTGACAAAACACAAAAAATAAATGCTTTTAATAATTTCATTTTTCTAATTATTTTGGTTAATTATTTAGTTATTTGATGCAATAGTATATCTAAAAATCCTAATTTCAGAATTAATAATCACTACAAAATCACATCAGTCACACTAAACCAGTATTACAAAATATTATCAAAAAAAATATAATTACATGATTATGAATATTTTAAAAACAAAAAAACATTACTTAAAAAAATATTAATTAAAAAAAATCATTACAATTACTATAAATTAGATACTTTAGCTCAAAATCTGCAAAATAGCCGTGAAATTCAGCACAAAAGACATCTAAAAGGCACTTTATCATACTTCAGATAATAACATCAAATTATATACAATTCCAAATAATAAAAAAGAACCATACATGAAATTGACTAGACATTTTTTACTGTTTATTTTACTTAACATGCCTATACTGTTTTTTGGACAGGTAAAAAAAATTGGCCTTCCCTTTATTAAAAATTACAGCAGAACAGACTACAAGGGAGGAACACAAAACTGGAATATTGACCAAGATAAAAATGGCAATCTCTATTTTGGAAACAATGACGGTCTTTTGCAATTTGACGGATCGAAGTGGAATACATACAAAGCCAAAAACTCTGATGCAATCAAATGTTTAAAAGTAGATTCATCCGGAAAAATATATGTAGGCTGCTATAATGAGTTTGGTTATTTTAAAGCCAATTCAAAAGGAAAACTCGAATACTTTTCTATTTCCAATTCATTAGATAAAAAAACATTAGGCATAATTGACTTTATCTGGAAAATACACCTTTATAAAGATGAGGTAATTTTTCAGTCATTCGACCACATCTATATCTACAAGAACAATAAAGTTAAAATCATAAATGCCCCAAAAAGATTTCAATTCTCTTTTCTGACCAATTCCAGATTGTACATTCAGGACATCTCATCCGGAATTTTAGAATATAAAAATGGCAGACTGAATTATCTTAAAGGACTAAACGCTTTGAATAATTCTGAAGTTTGGGGCATGATCGAATTAGAAAAGAATAGGATCTTAACAGCAACTTTAGACAAAGGGCTTTTTATAATAAAAAACAATCAGGCACTTCCATGGAATACAGAGGCCAATACCTTTATAAAAAAGAATGGTTCTCTAGGATGCATTCTTTATAAAAACAAATACGTTGTAATCAACTCGGTTCTTGACGGTATTATCATTTGTGATCTAAACGGAAATATTATACAGCATATCGACCGCAGCAAAGGGCTTCAAAACAATACGGTTCTTACTTCATTTATAGACAAAAGCAATAATCTATGGCTGGGATTAGATAATGGAATTGCATACGTAAACGAAAACTCCTTTTTAACTTATTTTGGATTCAGCTATAATTTAGGCACCGTTTATTCTTCTGTTGTGCATAAAGGCAATTTATATGTTGCAACCAATCAAGGTGTTTTTTACCATCCTTGGGATACCGATTTTAAAGAAGGTTCTTTTAAGCTTATTGAAGGAACTACTACCCAAGCATGGAATGTTCAGATAATAAATGGCGAGTTGATATGTGCCAGCAACAAAGGAGCTTTACTTATACAGAATGGAAAAATGATTAAAAATCTAGATCCCAAAGGATACTTTGGGTTTAAATCAATACCTAATAATCCTAACTTTTTTATAGGGGCAAATTACAATGGGTTTTCTGTTTTTGAAAAGACAGGTTCAGGAATAAAATTCAGAAATAAAATAGAAGGCATCGACAAATCATCCAATTCATTTGAAATTGATAAAGATTATTTGTGGTTAAAAAAAGACCAATACATACATCAGATTGTCCTGAATAAGGATTTAAGAAAAGCCAGCACCGTTAAAACCTTTACTCAATTTTCTGAACAAAATTCTGGTACTGGAAGTCTTCAAAAAATAAATAATAAAGTTTTTTTTCAATCTAATAATATTTTTTACACGTATTCAAGAACACAAGGCACATTTACAGAAAATGTTCTAATGACCAATATCTTCAAGTCAATTCCAAAAATCAAAAAACTGACAGAAGACACTAATGGAAATCTTTGGTACAACTTTAACGAATCAATGGGAGCGCTTATAAAAGCAGGCAACGGTAAATACAAACATGTCATAACTCCGTTTTCAAACTTAACCGGAAAATTAGTAGCTAATTATATGTCCATAAATACTATTGATTCCAAAAACACTTTTATAGGCTTAACAGATGGTTTGGCACATTATGATGCATCTATTGAAACCAAATCTGTATTAAAACCCATTGCTCATATAAGAAGCTTTACATTTCCCGGTGACACCATTTATCTGGGAAACAAGCAGGATAAAATTGAAAAATATGAACTCCCTTATTCTTCAAATCAAGTGAAGTTTACATTTTCATCCCCTTCATACGAAAATCTAGAAAACATTGAATTCTCCTATCAGCTGGAAGGCTTTGATGAAAATTGGAGTGATTGGTCTAACAACACCATAAAAGAATATACCAATTTAAAAGAAGGTAATTATAAAATGAAAGTAAAAGCACGAAACAGCTTTAGGATTCAATCGGACGAAACCTCAATTGAATTCAGAGTATTCCCGCCATGGTACAGACATTCATTAGCCTACTTTTTTTACTTACTACTGACCACTGGTTTAGTTTATTACATCCGATTCCGCATAAGAATGAAAATAAGAAAAAATAAATATGTTGAAACGCTAGAACAGCGAAGATTATACTTAGAAAAAGAAACTAAAATCAGGCTGGAACAATATGAATTAGAAAAAGAAATTGAAAAACTCGAAAATGACAAATTACAGATAAAGATATTATCCAAAGACAAGGAGCTGGTAAACAACACGCTACAGGTAGTAAAGAAAAATAAAATATTAAACGGAATTATTCAAAGGCTGAGAGATATCAACACGAGTTCGTTTGACGAAGCGGCAAAGACTCAATTTACCAAACTAAACAAAAGTATCATCAAGGAAGTCACTACCGACAAAAGCTGGAAGGATCTTGAAAAACACCTAAAAAATGTTCATTTCGATTTTCTGAAAAAATTAAAGGAAAAACACCCTTCCATTACTCCGAGAGAAATGGATCTGGCTACTTATTTATTAATGAATATGTCTACCAAAGAAATTGCTGAATTCATGAATATATCAACAGGAGGAGTAGATTTGGCCAGATACCGATTAAGAAAAAAACTGGAATTAAATCAGAAAGAAAATTTAATTGGGTATTTTATGAGTATAAAATAGAAAAAAAAGGGCTGTCTCACACATGAAACAGCCTCTTAAATTAATGCAGAAATTTTAATGCTCAGATAAGACACTTCGCTATTTTGTTTTTTCTATCTTAAACAAAACACCTTCATTCATAATTAATTTCGACAAAAACAGGAAAATGATCCGATGGATATTTCAAGTCCTTAGCATCCGATAAAACAGCATATTTATTAACTGTAACAGCTTTACCTTTGGATAAAAAAATGTAATCTATCAAAAGTGAAGTTGCTTCATTGTATTTAAAATCATTAAAAGTTCCATAGGGCCCAAAAGGCTTTTCTTTCGAAATCGTTCTGGAATCATTCATTCTGTTTTTCAAAGCAATTATCCGCTCCGCCTCGGGTTCCGAATTAAAATCTCCCATTAAAATCACGGGATACTTCTTGCTGTTTAATTTTTCGATTCTTGACAAAATCAATTCTAATCCTTTGGTTCTGGCTTGTTCGCCCATGTGATCCAAATGAGTATTAAAAACCCAAATCAGCTTATTATTCTGCACATTTTTTAAAAGTGCATACGTACAAACTCTGTTGCAGGCTGCATCCCAACCCATTGAAATTACATCCGGTGTTTCGGATAACCAAAAAGTACTGGATTCTAATACTTTAAACTTTTCTTTAGCATAAAAAATATTCGAAGATTCTCCTTTTCCAATTCCTTCTCTTCCTATTCCTACATAACCGTATTGCGGAAGTGCCACCGCGATATCCAATACCTGATTTGGTTTTGCCTCTTGAACTCCAAAAACATCCGGAGCATAAAACTGAAGCTGTCCAGTAAAAAAATCTTTCCGATGTGTCCAGTCATTTTCTCCATCCGAAGCAACATCCAGACGGATATTATAAGTCATTATTTTTAAAGTCTGTGCATTCAAAAAATGGCTCATCAAACCAAAACAAACTAGCAAAGCAATATTTTTTCCAAACATTTTCTCAATTATTAGGGATTTATTTCATCAAATAAATTTATGCAATTTATACACATGAACTTCTAAAATTGAAAAAAATCAGACCAAATTATTAATTAGATAACCCTAACATAACATCTGCTAAACGCTCAGGAAAATACCATATTTTTATATTGAAAATTATCGCTTAACCTTAAATTAAGCGATAATTAATGGTTTCTCTGTTTTGAGATTTTCAGCTTTTGCTATTCCTTATTTCAATAAAAAATCTTGATTCAAATCGGCAATTCGAACAGTGAATGTTCCTTTTTCTGAAACCCATTTCAAATCATTATCTACAAACTGCAGATCTTTTTGATTCAAAGTAAAAGTCACTGTTTTTGATTCATTTGGAGCTAAGCTGATTTTTTGAAATCTTTTTAATGATTTAAATTCTGGTGTTATACTCGCATAATTATCCGTCAGGTATAATAAAACAGTTTCTTTACCAGCTTTGTCTCCAACGTTTGTAACAGTAACCGAAACATTTACCTCATCAGAACTTGAAATTTCAGTTTTATCAATTTTTAAGTTCGAATAATTAAAAGTCGTATAAGACAACCCTGAACCGAATTCAAATTGCGGCGAATAGCTTTTTTCGTATTTTGCATCGTCATTCTGTTCATCCTCAGCAATGCTTTCAGTATATTTTCTATTGTATTTTTCTAATGAATTTGGATATTTTGGGTAATTATAAGGCAATCTTCCGCTTGGGTTTACATCACCGTAAAGAATATCAACCAAAGCCCTTGCTCCCTCGTTACCTGGCAAGTAACATTGTAAAATCGCACTCATTTGATCTGCAAAATCGCTGATCAGCCTTGGTCTTCCTTCGTTTAAAACCAAAACAATAGGCTTGTTCAATTTCGCTAAAGCCAATGCTAACTTAACTTGAGATTTACTCATGTATAAATCGTTGATATTTCCTGGTGTTTCTGTATAATTTTTTTCACCCAGACACAACACAATTTTAGAAGCATTTTTGGCTAAATCTACTGCTTTCTGAATTTCTGCATCATTTTCAGTTCCCAACTCGGTTCCTTTTGTGTACAATACATTTTCTTTGCCTAATTTATTTTGGAAAGCTTCTAAAATGGTAAATTTATCCGCTGCATACGTATCTGAATTTTCGCCTTGCCAAGTGTAAGACCAGCCTCCGTTCAAGTATTTCATACTGTTGGCAGTTGCTCCTGTTACTAAAATTTTTTCATTTTTATCTAAAGGCAAAACTGCATTGTTATTTTTTAGCAATGTAATGGATTCAGCAGCAGTTTTATAAGCTTCTTCAATATGTTCAGCAGAACCAAATTTTGGATAGTCTTTTAAATTAGCAATTGTATTTTGGAACAGATTCATTTCGAATTTCATTTTTAAAATACGAGAAACCGCATCATCAATACGTGACATTGGCACTTCTCCTTTTTGAACCAAATCTATTAAATCAGTGTAAAATGAATAATCCTCAGGAACCATGCTCATATCAATTCCCGCCAAAACAGCCATACGCACAGCATCTCTATTGGTTTCTGCCACTTTGTGACGAGTGTGCAAATAAATGATATCCTGCCAATCTGTTAGTACTACACCCGTAAATCCTAATTCGTTTTTAAGAATATCGGTAATGATATGTTTGCTCGCATGCACAGGAGTTCCATTAATTTCTCCAGAACTTACCATCACGCTTTTTGCGCCAGCTTTGATCGCTGCCTGATAAATGGTCAAATCATATTGTCTCAAAATACGTTCCGGAATAATACTTGGCGTTCTGTCTTTCCCAGTTGTTGTGCTTCCGTAGCCAATGTAATGTTTCATACAAGCCGCTACACTATATTTAGAACCAACATTATTATCTCCTTCAAAACCATCAACCAATGCCGTAGCCATTTGAGATGACAAATACGCATCTTCTCCAAAAGATTCCCACATTCTTGACCAAGCGGGATTTCTAGGAAAATCTAAATCGGGCGAAAAAACCCAAGGAATTGAAGAAGCTCTGGTTTCATAAGCCGAAATTTGTGCTCCTCTCTTTACCAAATCAGTATTAAAAGTAGCCGCTAAACCAATTTGCTGTGGAAACAAAGTCGCTCCTGCCGTATAACTTGCTCCATGAATGGCATCAATACCATATAAAATAGGAATTTTGAGTCTAGATTTATTGGCTTCGTTTGTTATGGTGTTCATGGTTTCCTGCCATTTTTGCAAAGTTGGCGCGCCTGGATTCGGCACATTCAATATCGAACCAATATGGTGGGCTTGAATTCCGTCTTTTAATTTTTCCAGATCTAATATTCCTTTCTTGCCTTCTTTTTCAAATATCGTAACGGTAATTTGTGTCATTTGACCCACTTTCTCCTCCAAAGTCATTTTTGAAATCAATTCAGAAACCTTAGAATTAATTTCGGCTAATTGAACATTTGATGTCTGCGACCACGATACGCTGTAAAAAGACAAAGCGCAAATAAATAAAACTTTCTTTTTCATTTTTATTACTTTTCAGAAGATGCTAAACCTTCTATTTTTATTCGATTAATATACCAATGTTTGAATTCCATGTGCAGGAATCTGCAATTTAGCATTTGAATTATGCACATATAAACTATAATCAATAGCAGCATCAGTTGCATTCATGACAACTGTTACTACTTTCCCGTCTGTATTAATGAATGAAGTGCTAGACAAAGTTGTTCTGCTTACTGCCGAACTTACTCTTTGGGCATTTGGTTTTATGAACTTTGAAAAATGGCCAATGTAATAGTATGAAGGAGTGTATATTAATTCTCCTGTACTTGTGTCTGCATGTATTGGGGCAAAACAAAAGTTACCAACATGATTGGGTCCGCCGTGCTGGTCTAATAAGATATTCCAATCCGTCCAAGCTGTTGCGCCATTATTAAAATCGTTAATCATGGCAATTCCATAGCGTTCTGCATTTGGCCAAAATTGGTATTTTGCAGCATCAAATTTTTCAATGCATCCTTCGGTAAACATTATTTTTTTATCTGGATAAGCTTCGTGAACTTTAGCAACGTTATTAAGATTTTGTTCAGCACCAGTCCAAGTTTCATACCAATGAAAACCCATTCCCCAAACATATTTTGAAGCTTCAGGATCTGAATAAATTACATTGGCTCTTTGAAACATTAAATCACGATTGTGATCCCAAGCAATAATTTTTTTATCTCCCAACCCTTCTTTTTTTAATGTTGGGCCTAAATAATTTTTTATAAAGTCTCTTTCAGCCTCTGCAGTATACAAACAGGATTCCCATGTCTGCGTTGCTAGTGGCTCATTTTGGGTTGAAGTTCCCCAAATAGGAATGCCCTCTTTTTCATAGGCCTTGATAAACTTGGCATAATAATTTGCCCATACTTGGTCATATTCGGGCAATAACACTCCTCCTTTAAGCATATTGTTTGTGCTTTTCATAAAAGCTGGCGGACTCCAAGGAGCTACATAAGTAAGTAATTTTCCTCCAGCCGTTGTGATAGCTCTTTTTATCATTGGAATGCGGTACTTTCGATCCGGTCCTATGGAAAATGTTTTTAAATCTTTGTCTCCTTCTTTGATATAGGTATAACTTCCGCTTCCAAAATCAGAACTGTGAATGCTTGTTCTCAATAATGTATAGCCAATTCCTTTATCCGAGGTATAATAAGCGTTTAAAATTTCCTGCTGTTTCTCTTTGGATAACTGCGCAAAAACTTCAGCGCTTGCATCAGTAATAGCTCCGCCTATACCCATAAATTTTTGAAATTTAATATTAGGTTCCACCACTACAGAAATTTCTGTTTCAACTGGCTGAGATTTGGCTTCAAAAACTATATTTGCAGAAGAAGATAAACGATTATTTGAATTTTCTGCAGTTGTAAATACTTGAATTGTTTTACCAATACTAGTTTTATTTTGTTGCGAAAAACAATTAAACGCTAACAGGAGACAGAAAATTTTTAAACTATTTTTTTTCATTTTTCTTATGCTGTTTTTTAAAATTTAAATCTCAAAAATCTCAAACATTTTCATTTATTGCTCAAATAAAATTTCTTCACTTA
The DNA here is from genome assembly GCF_002797935.1 of Flavobacterium sp. 1. Lineage (NCBI taxonomy): Bacteria > Pseudomonadati > Bacteroidota > Flavobacteriia > Flavobacteriales > Flavobacteriaceae > Flavobacterium > Flavobacterium sp. 1. The sequence goes on along the minus strand of NZ_PGER01000001.1, from coordinate 4,909,275 downwards.
TTACGTTTGTATACAGAAATAATTCCCCATTAGCCATTTTAAATACTTAAAATGCTATTATTATGCGAGCTTCAAAACGCTCTCTATAAATAAATTAGGAAATAAAAATTTAGAACTGCAATAACAAACTGCTTTTTTGTTTTAATACTGATTGTTTCATTCTTCGCAAAGGTTTTCATTAACTAACCAAATAAAAACCTTTACTGAAGAACAAACACAAACTACTAACTTAACTTAACTAAACATTAATTATAAACCCTTACATAATCAATTTCAAAAGTTGAAGAAGTAAAATCAGGTGCAATTGCTCCGCCAAAATTGCCGCCAATTGCACAATTAATAATTATAAAAAAGTCCTGATTGAATGGTGTAGCATTCGTATTGGGAAATTCTATAATTTTTTCATTATCTACATATATTTTAATCGAATCTGCTCTCCAATCCATCGAATAAATATGAAATTCAGTGGTAGCATTTGCAATGATTTTAGATGCTGTAGTGCCACTGCCTCCTGAGTGCCCAGGATAATGGAATGTCCCATGAATTTTATTCAATTGATTATAAACATGTTCCATTACATCCATTTCTCCACATGCAGGCCAGCCAGCTGTACTTATATTATTTCCCAACGTCCAAAGTGCCGGCCAAGTTCCCCCACCTATAGGAAGTTTAGCTTTAAATTCAATTTTTCCGTATTTGAATGAAAATTTATCTTTTGTTAAAATCCTAGCAGACGTATACTTGCTGCCTTGATAATTTTCTTTAATTGTCTTAATTTTCAAAACGCCATCTTTAATTATTATATTTTCTGGCCTATTGGTATAATACTCCTCTTCATTATTGCCCCAGCCACCTGCTCCTAAATCGTACCCCCAATAAGTACTATTTGGTGCACCGTCAACATTGAATTCATCAGACCAAATAGTTTTTGATGCAACAAATAGAGTCACTGGAATGATAGTACTAATTTCTTTATTTAGATTATAAGCAAATGCGCGAATAGTATACGTTTGTGTTCCAGGATTTGAATAACTATAATTGAAGCTGCCCTCTTTCACTGTTTTTATTTCACCATTCCCAAAATCAATTTTATAAGATGTGGCATTAGTTGCATTTATGGTAAAATTCACATTTCCGCTTCCATCTCCATTTGGCTTTTCAGTTGTAATTCCTGCTATAGCTGCAGTAACATTTAAATTTGCTGGTCCTGTAATGCTTACTAAATCTGTTGAATCATCTGAGTTTTTACTGCAGGAAAGACAGACCAAGCAATTTAACACCATCAATATTATTGTAATATTTTTTTTCATTGTAAAAAGTAAGGAATCAAGATTTAGATTTTAATATGACAATAAGATTTAAAAAACTTTAAAGTCTTATGGCTTATATTTAAAAATATAATTTGAGAACAAAAAAGCAGTTATCCATTTTTTTAAATCATCATATAATAATAGCTGTATTTTAAAAATTTTAAAATCGAAAAAGGAAGCTTTTTTTATCTTCCTTTTTCGAAAATAAACTAATTCAGATTATTCTGGTCTGAATACAAATGTCCAGCCAGTACCGTAGGTTTCACTATTACTTAAATAGAGAACCATTTTATCTGTAGTAAGCGTTACAATAGTATATACACCATCTTTATTCCCCGCAGCGGATCCTAACATAGTTGTACCTTTAACAATCAGTTTTTTATTCGCTACGTCCAAGACAAAACTACCTTTAACACCTGTCCCCGTTTTAGTTTCATAGTGAGTATAATTTGCTGCGCCAGCTAAATCAAAATGCATTTTTCCATTTGCATCACTAGGACCACAACAATCACCTGCATTCCACCAAACAGACATGGCCCCATCTGCACTGCCTGGAGGCGACATAAACCACCACAATGAACCGCTGCCAGTATTGTCAAAAACCCAGGTTTTACCAGTTGCTGTGTTTGTACTAACCAAGTCATACCAATCCTGATCCAGTGCGTGATCCAGTTTATCTACCTGAACATTTATTGTTTTGGTAAAAAACTCTGCTCCTAAAGTACCCGTATAAGTAAATGTTGCTTTTCCCGGAATAGGATAAATAAACTTTATTTTATTGGTTAGAGCTTTTCCTAAATTATAATCCCAATACCCTGTAATACCAGGAGTTACCATTTCAATAGTAATTTCATTACCGCCTGTTGTACTTTGGGTTGCTACTAATTTAACTCCCTCAACATTTGTCGAATTTTCTAAATGTTCTTCCTCTACAATTGGTTCGCAAGCTGAAAAAACTAGCATTAACGAAGCAATAATGAGATATGTTATTTTATTAATTTTCATAGTTATAATTATTTATCGTTATCAATTTTACCACCCCGGATTTTGATTATAAACTCCACTTGACAATCTTACTTCTGTTTCTGGAATTGGCGCCAATCCTTTAGTCTCAGGTCTATACTTTAACGTATAAGTTCCATTACTGCCAGAATTTCTTACTGGAAAAGAGCCACTAAAAGCTGTATCAACATCTCCCCAACGCACTAAATCAAACCAGTGCAAACCTTCAAAAGCAAGTTCGTGTAAACGTTCTTCTTTCAAAGCTGCTAGAGAATAACCAACGGCTCCTAATCCTGCTCTTGCTCTTACTGCATTTAAACCAGTTGCAGTACCCGTAATTTCAGAGTGCATAAGTAATACATCAGCATAGCGCATGAAAATAAAATCCTGAGCATGCATTAACTGCATATCTGCATTAGACCAAGCATACATTTGGACAAACATTCCTTTAACAGTAGTTGTGCCTGGAACGAAATGCTGCAAAGAAGTATACTTTTTGTTAAATAAACCTGTTTCATGATCTCCTTTATCTGAGGCATATCCATCAGTACCTTGCTCTGCTTTTCCTACTTGTAGTATAGAACCTAATTTTCTTGGATCAGTATCAGCCCAATCATTAAATATTTTTGGGTTTACCGTACACCATCCCCATCCTTCTCCAAAAGGTCTTAAAGAATTGCCACGCAGTGAGGTAAATAAAGCGTATCTATTAGTATATGATTGACCATTTGTCCAGCCCCAATCCCCAAATGAAAATCGTTGTACAAACATAGTTTCATAATTTCCTGTGCCAAAAGTTGGGTGAGAACCATCTTGACCTATCCAAGCTAAGTTATTTGCAGCGGCCCATGGTAATACATTTGTTCCTGCACTCTTATTTACATTAGAATAAGGCCAAATATTTCTGAAATCTGAAGCTAAAGCATAACCGCTTTTACTCATACAATCGTTTAAGTAACCAGCAACATCGGCAGCGGTCAAACTTGCACCGCCTACTGTTGGTAAATCATTTGTAGCCTTTTTTTCAATATTGGTCATATAACCAGTGTACATTAAATAAACACGTGCCATATAAGCCTCAGCAACCCATTTATTGGCATGCCCATAATCAGCTGTAGGAATGCTGGGAAAAGGCTTTGCTGGTAACATCGTTATAGCTGTTTTTAAGTCAGTCGCAATTTGTGCAAATGTTTCTGTATAAGTAGCTCTCGCAACATCTTTAGGGTCACTTACCTTTACAATCAAAGGAACACCTCCAAAAAACTTAGCCAATCGGAAATAGAAAAAGGCTCTCATAAAGGTAGCTTCTCCAATTGCATTTTGTTTAAACTCTTCTGCTTCTGCTTTACTGGCGAAATATTTAGAAAAATCAGCCGTGGCAGTATTTTCAATAATCGCATTGGCTCTTGCTATACCATTATAAGATTGAACCCACATATCACGATAAGTATCCTCTGTAGGATCTTCAAAAGCATCAGTCCATTTAGCCGCCTTATCATCAGGTCCTCCTCCGCCTAGCATCATATTATCCATTAGATTAGCCGCAATAGACTCTTCACTATTAGGACTATTGGTATAGATAGCATTATAAACACCAGACATTGCTTCAGTAATATCGGTTGGAGTCTTATAATAAGTTTCTAAGCTTTTTCCATAAATATTTTCTGTATCCAAGTAATCCGTACAGCTAGTTGCAACAAAAATTATTGAAACAGCTATAAAATATTTTAATTTTTTCATTTTCAAAGTTTTTTTAATTAAAAGTCAACACTCATTCCAAACATTACTGTTCTTGCCTGTGGGTATAAACCAAGGTCAATTCCAGAAGCCCAGCCTGCATCATGTCCAAAACGAACCTCTGGATCCATTCCTTTATAATTAGTAAAAGTGTAAAGGTTATTAACAGCCATATACATTTTTAGATTAGAAATAAATTTAACATTAGACAATATTTCATTAAAATTATAACCAATTGTCAAGTTGTTAATTCTCAAATAATCAGCATCATGCATATAAATATCCGAAACAAAATTAGTATTTCTGTTAGATACTGAACTCAATCTAGGCATTGTATTTGAAGTTCCTTCACCATGCCAGCGATCAAAAATATCCGATGTGTAATTTTGAGCAGGATTATCTGCAAATGATCTATAAGATTGCATTACCTGCATACCAAATTTTCCAGCTAATGTTGAATTTAAATATACTCCTTTGTATTCAAAATTCAACTGCAAACCTAATTCAAAATCAGGATTTGGTTTACCTAGATACGTTTTATCTTTTTCATCAATAACTCCATCATTATTTAAATCGACAAATCGAACATCTCCAGGACGCTGATCATTAAAGTAAGGTTTTCCATCAGGACCTGCATAAGCATCAACTTCGTCTTGATTTTGCAAAATTCCTGCAGTTTTAAAACCATAAAAATAACCAATAGGCTGTCCCACTTGCACTCTCGAAACTTCTGATGTTCCTTGTGATAACACATTACTTGGTCCATGAATTATTCCGTCAGTATTAGCTATGTAGGTAACTGTATTTTTATTTTGAGCTCCGCTAAGAGTTATACCGTATTTAAAATCACCTATTTTATCATTCCAGCTAACCGAAATTTCAAATCCTTTATTTTCAATTTCTCCTCCATTAATATATGGCGGTCCTGCACCAAAAGTACCCAAAATAGGGGCCTCAACCAACCAATCCTTGGTCGTTTTGTTATACCAATCCAAAGTTAATCCCAATTTTGAATTAAAAAGCTGTGCATCTAATCCAAAATCCAATTGCTCTGAAGCTTCCCATTTAACATTTGGATTAACAACTTTTTGAGGATATGATGTAGTTCCAGATACTGGTTTGGTATCTCCAAAGAAATAACCTGGAAATGCATACGCTATTTGAGAGGAGTAAATGAAGTTAGGTATTCTTTGGTTTCCATTTTGTCCCCAACTCGCTCTTAGTTTGGCAAAATCTAAAAATCCTGAAGTACCAGACATAAAATCCTCTTTAGTTAATACCCATCCAGCAGAAACCGATGGAAAATAACCCCATCTATAATTATCTCCGAAATTAGATGAACCATCAGCACGCAAAATAGCTGATAATAAATATTTCTCTTTATAATCATATTGTACTCTTGCCATAAAAGACTGTGTAGCACCGCCTCCCGCGGCATAATCAGCACCATAGTTGCTAATATCCCCTATCGTTGCTGCACTTTTTGTATTGTTGATGTAAGCATATTTTGGATCACCTGGAAAAAGCAACCCATTTCTAGAACCGCCTACTTGATCATTTAAATCATCTCTAATTAATTCAGTCCCGATTAAACCTGTAATATTATGGTCACCTATGCTCTTATTGTAGGTAAGTGTATTAGTCCAAGTCGTGCTTGCGCCCATGTATTCTCCTTGTGAAGCACCATCAACATTATCATTGTATAACACTCCCAGATGATAAGTTGGATTCATTGATCTGCTATGTCCAAACCAAGATGTAATACCAAAAACTGATTTAAATTTCAAATCTTTAAGAGGTTCAATTTCTGCATACACATTTCCAGTAATACTATTTCCTTTACCATAGTTGTAATTATTACGATAATACATAACAGCCAAAGGATTAGTTTGACCTGTAGACAATCCATCCAAAGTTGGAGAGAAACCAAATTCACTGATATTCTTGTCTATCGATGTTTGCCAATAAGCTGGCATTAAAGGATTTTGCACTAGTCCATTGTGCAAATCATTGTAATAAATATTTCCAGTTGCTACAGCTCTATTTTGTGTATTAGTATAAGTAAAATTTTCTCCCACAGTAATAATATTATGACTGCTGTTTTTCTTCAAAATGATATCAGTATTCATCCTTGCTGTTAACCTTTTATACCCAGCATCAATAATGTTTCCACCCAAAACACCGTCTTGATCATAATAAGAAATACCCATAGAATAGGTAACATCCTGACTTCCGCCTGTAATATTTAAAGCATGGCTTACCACAGGAGCATCTTTCTTAGTCATTTCATTAATCCAATTGGTTCCTTCCCAACCATTTTGAAGCTTATTCCAAATTTCTTCACCGTATTGTGTACCTGTTCCTGGCTGTCCGCCTGTTCCCGGATAATTAGTATTTAGCCAAGAATTATTGGTAATTATACCATGCCAGTCTTTTGGCGCTAAACCATCATTAACCATTCCTTCATCCATAATATACATATATTCCTGAGCGTTCAATGGATCCAAATTTTTGTATATGTTTTGAATACCAAAGAAATAATCGTAGCTAATCTTCGCTGGACGGTCTTTAACTCCTTTTACAGTAGTAACCAAAACAACACCATTAGCTGCTCTAGAACCATAAATAGCCGCAGAAGCCGCATCTTTTAATACAGAAATAGAACCAATATCTGATGGGCTTAAATAATCAATATTATCTACAGACACACCATCAACAATATACAATGGATTAGAATTTCCTACCGTTCCTAATCCACGGATCGTAACCTTTGTTCCTGCGCCCGGAGCACCGCTGTTTCGTGTAACACTAACCCCTGGAGCAATCCCTTGAAGCGCTTCCATAGCTGAACCTGTTTTCAATGCGGCAATATCTTTTCCTTTCAGGCTAAGACTTGCACCAGTAGTTAACATCTTCTTTTGGGTTCCGTATCCAACTACAACAACCTCGTTCAAGTTTTGCGATTCCGGATTTAATAGTGCTGTTATTTGCGTTCTCCCGCTTATTTGCACATTTAATGTTGAATAGCCCACAAAACTGATTACCAAGACACCATTGGAAGGAGCCTTAATTTCAAATTTTCCATCAAAATCCGAGGAAGTAGCAGTTGTCGACCCCTTAATTAAAATAGTTGCTCCTGGGATTGGCATCCCTTTTTCATCATTTACTTTTCCAGTAATGGCTACGTCCTGGGCTTGCAGGACTACTGAGAAAAACAAAGCTGAAACACAAAAAATAAGTAATTTTGTTAATTTCATTTTTCTAAAAATTTTGGTTAATTAATTAGTAATTTGATGCAATAATAAGTTAAAAAAAATGAAATTAATAAAAAATAAACATGACAAAAACACATCAAATACAAAATTTAAATATTACAAAAACACATCGTTTTTATTTTAAATAACTTTAAATCAATATTTTACAAATACAAATCAATTGTTATTAATATGTTAATTAAAAAAATAAACCTACATTTACATAAAATACTAAAATCCAATATTTTTAAAGAAAATTAAGGTGTCTAAATATCTTCAATAGCCCTATAAAACCTGAGTATATACAGAATAATTAAAAAATTAGATGAAATTTACGAAATCAATAATCTTTACGATATCTCTAATCTTGATCATTTCACTCGTTCAAGCGAGTTATTCACAAGTCAAAGAACTAGGAATTCCGGATATTAAAAATTACAAGAGAAACGAATATAAAGGAGGAACTCAAAATTGGGATATCGACCAAGACAAAAACGGAAATCTATATTTTGCCAACAATAGTGGACTATTAAAATTTGACGGAACAAGCTGGCATAAATATTCGATGCCCAACACCGTTTTACAAAGTTTAAAAATTGATGCTTCAGGCAGAATATATGTGGGCGGAAGTAATGAATTTGGATATTTTTTAAATAATCAAAAGGGAAATCTAGTTTATCACTCACTGTCCCAGAACTTTATAAAAAATAAAAAAATTACGAAAAACATTAATCTGATATGGAAAATTCACTGTTACCAAGATGAAGTGATTTTTCAATCCTTTACAAAAGTATTTTTTTTAAAAAAAAATAAATTACGTTACTATGAATGTAAAAACAATTTTCAGTTTTCATTTTTAGTAAATAACAAACTTTATTTTCAAGATAAAAAATTAGGTTTATTATATTACTCAAACGAGAAATTCACACCGTTAAAAGGAACTACCGCATTAAATAATTCAGAAATATGGACTATATTTCCTCTTCCAAACGGCAAATTGATAATAGCCACTTTAGAAAACGGACTATTTGTATATGACAATAATTCAATACGTCCATGGCAAACCGAAGCCAATAATTACCTTCAGAAAAACTCATCCTTAGGTGGATGCATGATTAAAAATAAATTCATTGTATTCAATACAGTTCTGAATGGAATTATAATTTCTGACTTAAATGGAAAAATAATTCAACATTTAAATAGACAAAAAGGTATCCAAAACAATACTGTCTTAAAATCATTTGTAGACAAAAAAAATAATCTCTGGTTAGGTTTAGATAATGGAATTGCTTTTGTAACTGAAAATTCTCCCTTCACTTATTTTGATTATAGCTATAACATGGGTACCGTTTATGCTTCTTTGGTTTACAAAAACACATTATATGTCGCAACAAATCAAGGTCTTTTTTATCAAAAATATGATGAAATACATTTTGACAAACCATTTAATAGAGTTGAAGGCACAATCTCACAAGCATGGAACATTCAATTGATTAACGGACAATTACTTTGTGCTAGTAATAACGGAGCATTGTTAATTGAAAACAATAAAATCGCGAAGGTGCTTAACCATCAGGGCTATTTTGGTTTCTTGAGCATTCCAAATCACCCAGATTATATTATTGGAGAAAATTACAACGGCTTTTCAATATTCAAAAAAAAGAACAATATACTCGAATTTGAAAATTCTGTAGCAGGTTTTGATGAAGCAGCAAATATGTTAGAAACATTTATAGATGATAATTTTATTTGGGTTAAAAAAAGTTCCATTTTATATCAAATGAAATTATCCGATGATTTAAAAAAATTTGAAAAAATTACAATTCACACAAAAATTAGTGAAAAATATAAAGGAATTGAAAGCATTCAAAAACTAGACGGTAAAATATATTTTCAAACAAAGAACCATTTTTACAGATATTCTAAAGAACAGGAAATTTTTTTTGAGGACAGAAAAATATCATCATTATTTAAAAATACTCTACCATTAAATAGAATAATAGAAGATAGACTTGGGAACTTATGGTATCGTTATAATACAACATTAGGTGTGCTTGAAAAAAATAAAAATGGCAATTACATCAAAAAAGAAGCTCCTTTCACTAATTTATCAGGTAATTTAGTTACCGATTACATATCTATTAACTCTGTAAATCCAAATAATGTTTTTATCGGGCTCACAGAAGGCTTAGCACATTATGATTCTACTATTCCAAACAATTTCATCACAAAACCAAAAGTTTATATAGATAGTTTTAGCTCGCTTCAAGATACAATTATAACAGGAAATCTATCTAATAGTAATGAAAATCATAATTTATCCTACAGCTCAAATCAAGTAAAATTTACATTTTCGTCGCCTATTTATGAAAATTCTCAAAACACAACCTATTCCTATAAATTAGAACCTTTTGAAGAAAATTGGACAAACTGGACTTCCAGTTCAATGAAGGAATACACCAATTTAAGAGAAGGCGACTATATTATGAAAGTTAAAGTCAAAAACAATTATGGAGTTGAATCTGAACCAGCTAAACTATATTTTACAATTTCTCCACCATGGTATCGACATTCTTTAGCCTATTTGAGTTATTTCATACTAGTTATAATAGCAGTTTACATCGTGTACAATAGGATAAAACTAAAAATCAGAAAAAACAAATATTACGAAACCATTGAACAACGAAGGCTGTATCTAGAAAAAGAATCTAAAATACGTCAAGAACAGCATGAATTAGAAAAAGAAATTGAGAAATTAAAAAATGACAACCTGCAGATTCAAATTCTTGCTAAAGACAAAGAATTAGTCACAAACTCTCTGCAAGTAGTAAAGAAAAATAAAGTTTTAAATGGAATCTTACAAAAAGTAAAAGAAATTGACATTAAGGTTTTAGATGAACCTACTAAATTTCAGGTTACTAGATTAAACAAAAGCATCATAAAAGAAGTTAATAATGACAAAAGTTGGAAAGATTTAGAAAAGCACATCAAAAATGTCCATTTCGATTTCCTAAAAAGACTTAAAGAGAAATACCCAACGATATCACCAAGAGAATTAGATTTATCAACTTATTTATTAATGAATATGTCTACAAAAGAAATTACAGAGATAATGAACATTTCTATTGGAGGAGTAGAATTAGCAAGATACAGGCTTAGAAAAAAACTAGGATTAAATAAAAAAGAAAATCTAATAGGGTTTTTAATGAGTATTTAAAATAAAAAGCCAGCAATAAATTTTGCTGGCTTCATTATTAAATTAGCTCTAAAACACGTTCCAAAGCCATTCCTCTAGACCCTTTGATAAGAATCATATTATTGTCAAATTTTTTACTTTTAATAGCTTCAGAAAAGTTTTCGAAATTTTCAAAAAAGAAAAAATTTGGCTTTGTTATTTTATTCTTGTAAAAATCTTTACCAATAAAAAAACAGTCAATACCATCTTGATTTATTAACAAATCTAACACTCCTTTATGTTCTGCCAAGCTTTCACTTCCCAATTCAAACATATCTCCCAAGAAAAGAGTTTTGTTAGTTTTATCTAGGAGCAGAAAGTTTTCAATAGCCACTTTCATACTGCTGGGATTGGCATTGTAAGCATCCAAAATGATTTTATTTGTTCCCTTAGTAATTAATTGCGACCTGTTATTTTCAGGAATATAACTTTCAAGAGCTTCTTTAATAGCGTCATTTTGAACACCAAAATAATTACCTATTGCAATTGCAGCATTTATATTATTTGCGTTATACAAGCCAATTAGATGAGAAAAAATTTGATTTTGAGAATAAGAAACAACCACAAAAGGATTCGCTTCAATATGATTAATATTTATATCTACATTCTTTCTGTTTACTCCAAAAGAATACGATTTTAAATCTTTTATTTTTTCGACTTGAATAGGATCATCAAAATTCACAAATGCCAATTTATTGTTTTTTGAAAGATACTGATACATTTCACTTTTCCCTTGGATAACACCTTCAAATCCTCCAAATCCTTCAAGATGTGCTTTCCCAAAATTAGTAATATAACCATAGTCAGGCTGCGCAATTTCACAAAGAAACTCTATTTCCTTCTTATGATTGGCTCCCATTTCCACAATCCCAATCTCAGTTTGTTCGTTAAAAGATAATAATGTTAACGGCACTCCAATATGATTATTTAAGTTTCCAACTGTAGCCTTAGTTACAAATTTCTTAGAGAGAACAACGTTTATTAATTCCTTTGTAGTCGTTTTTCCATTGCTGCCAGTAAGAGCAATTATAGGCAGTTTCAAATAATTTCTATGAAACTTGGATAATTCCTGCAAAGCCGTTAGACAATTTTCAACCAAAATAGTTCTTTCGTCAATAAAATAGTCTTTGTTATCAATCAATACATATGAAGCTCCTTTATCCAAAGCTTCCTTAGCAAAAGTATTTGCATCAAAATTATCTCCTTTTATAGCAACAAAAAAGGAATTTACACCGATTTTACGAGTGTCAATTGAAACTGAACTGCATTTCAAAAACAAATTATGAATGTAATTAATATCCATATAAATATAGTTTAAAAAATAAAAGCCCTATGAAAGGGCTTTTTATTGGTATTATCTAAAAAAATTAATTTCTTGGTGTTCTTTTGGTATTTGATTTAGACCCCACTCTAGACATAGCACATCTAAATCCGATGTAATCTGTTGCCATATCTTGAGGAAAGAATCGTCTTTGTGCTGGATCCAACCAATAAGCTCTGTCCCTCCAAGATCCTCCTTTATACACACGAACTGCATCATTTATCAAAGTTGTTCTCTTAGTAGACTTATCGTATTTTCTTTCCATATTTCCTAAACTGTCGATTCTTACATTTTGTTTAGGTGAATTATACATAATCTCTTTGTCAGATTTTTTTCCAGCATCAGCATCTGTACTAGCAAACTTATAATATTTACTAGACTGCTTATCACCATCTCTGTAATTGATATTATCACTAGTACTGAAATTTTGTCTCAAATAAGTTTCATTATCATCAACTGGCACTTGTGCTATTTCGCCTGGTAAAAACTTAGGAACCAATTTACCATTGCTTAAAGTATCATAAACAATGTCTTTATTCGTGATAATTTCAATTTTTCCATCTTTACCAATTTTATTTTTGGTATAAACATTTCCTCTGAAATAATTGAAGTCATTAGTTTCAACGTCAACTATAGGTCTGTAAACATCAGCAACCCATTCTGCCACGTTACCAGCCATATCGTATAGACCAAAGTCATTTGCTGGATATTTTTTAACCTCATTTGTAATATCTGCTCCATCATCAGACCAACCTGCGATTCCGCCGTAATCACCATTACCTTGTTTGAAATTGGCTAATTGGAAACCTTTATTAGATCTTTTTCCTGAACGTGTATAGCTTCCAGACCAAGGATATTTCTTTTGGCCTTTATAGATATTATATTCTCTTTGTCCTACATCAGCTGCTGCTGCGTATTCCCACTCGGCTTCAGTTGGCAGTCTGTATTCTGGCAATATAATTCCTGAAGATCTTTGCGCATAAACATTTTTCTCTTCAACAACCTTTCCATCCTTGTCTGGTTTTGGTGCTTTTTTAGAAGCTCCTCTCCCTTTCAAAAGAATTTCTTCATTTCCTCCATAAGTTGATGTTGGAGAAGCCAAATAAGTTTCAGTATTAAAATTGCTTTCAGCTGAAACATCTAATGTTTTGGCGTTTTTCTTTAAATAACCATTTTTTTCAAGTACAGCTTCGTTTACACGATCTGTTCTCCATTTGCTAAATTCAACCGCTTGAACCCAATTTACTCCTACAACAGGATAATTAGCATAAGCAGGATGTCTCAAATAGTTATTGGTCATTGTTTCATTATATCCCAATCTATTTCTCCAAACAAGTGTGTCCGGTGAAGCTCCTTCATAAATATTTTTATAATTTTCTTCTGTTGGAGGATACACTTTTTTCAACCACTCAAGATATTCAAGATACATTAAGTTGGTCACCTCTGTCTCGTCCATATAAAAAGACATAACATGCTGCTGACTTGGCACATTATTCCAATCATGCATCACATCGTCTTGAACTAGTCCTTTTGTAAAAGTTCCGCCTTCGACAAACACCAATCCTGGACCAGTTTCTTGTGGTTTACCAGCTGTTCCTTTAGCAAAGCCTCCTTTAGAACTGCTTACGTTCCAACCCGTACCTCTTGATGCACTGTCGGATTTAGTTTTTTTGCTACAACTAGCTAATCCTAATATTAATGCAAGGGACAGCATTATTTTTAACGGAATAGTCTTATTTACTCTCATAGTTTCTGGTAGGTAATTATTAAAATTTAGGTAGTGCAATGTAATAATTAAAATTAAACTGCAAAACCCTTTTTAATTTAATTTTTAACGATTTTTTAGACATAATTAAAACGCAAAAATATATTTTTTATTACACAAAACAAGGAAAAAGACTTTTAAAATTTTTTATTTACTTTTATCAAATATTTACACCACAAATCGTTATCAGTTTCCATGAGAAATCTAGTCTTTTACTTCACCTTACTTCTCCCCATAATAACATTTTCTCAAATTAAAGATGATGTTGTTATAGACTGGATAGAAAATAGTACTACATCACCTACTCACAACAAATCGCAAGTGCCAGTTTTTAAAGGAAATAGCTACTTTTATGACAGTTTTAATCAAGTGCTTTATTATAATTTAGATCTAAATAACAATACTGATTTAGACGCAAAAAGCATTCAAATTAGTAATGTAATTTATGAGTCAATAGCAGCGTCTTTCATTGGAAATTTAAATCCCGCAATTATTCCACTCACAATAAAAACGAATCTTTACAGTACAAAATCTAGAAACAAAATTCAAAATTTTCTAAATATTTCTCCAATAATTAAAGACAATTCAGGATATAAAAGAATAAAATCCTTCACTTATAGCATTAATAATGGATCTACAAAAAAAATCTCCTCAATTAAAAACAGTACTAGTATTACCAATTCTGTTTTGAGTTCTGGAGATTGGTATCGATTTTATATCGAAAAATCCGGAGTTTATAAAATTTCAAAAGATTTTCTACAGCAGCTGGGATTAAATTTAAACGGAATTAATCCAAAAAAAATAAAAATTTACGGCAACGGTGGCAAAATGCTTCCTTTGGCAAATAGCGACTATTACCCAACCGATTTAACCGAAAATGCTATTCAAATTCAAGGAGAAGGCGATGGTGTTTTCAATTCAGAGGATTATATTTTATTCTATGGACAAGGAACTTCAAATTGGAACGAAGAAAGCCAAACCTATCTTAATTTATACGATACAAAATCCTATTATTACATAACAGTGCAGGGAGATGATGGAAAAAGAATTTTGGATATGCCACAGCCAACTGCTTCGAATACTATTTCTCTTACATCGTATGACGATTACCAATTTCATGAAGTAGATCAAACAAATATTGCCCAACTCGGCCGGCAATGGGTTGGAGAATCATTTGAAATTAATGACACCCAGGAATTCTCGTTTGATTTTCCAAATATTGATTCCTCAATTCCTGTAAATTTAAATGTTTTTTTAGCATCTGCAGCTTATACACCCACTTCTTTTAAAGTTGCTGCCAATGGACAGGATGTTGGCTCTGTTTCATTTGCCTCTTTGAATACAGGCTCAGAAATACAATATTTCAATAATAGACTGACCAATACAACATTTACAGGCACTTCAAATATAAAGATCAAATTGACCTATAATAACAATGGCGTTCCAGGTTCTAAGGGTTTTTTGGATTTTATCCAATTAAAAGCAAAAAGTAAATTACAGGGTTTTGGAAAACAATTCCATTTTCAATATGATTTAGCCAATTCAAGTCTTGGCGTGATTGCATATAATTTCACAAACGCATCTTCTATTTCTCAAGTTTGGAATATAACTGACATTTATAATGTGACAAAAGCAGAAAACAATAACGTAAATACATTTTCATTTAAAGCAAATCTTGGAGAACTTCAAAAATACATTGCCATTGATCCAAATGATTACTATACTCCTCTAAAAGAAAGTAAATCTAAAATAACCAATACAAATATAAAAGGAACAGTATTCAAAAATGCCCAAGGGCAATTTCAAGACATTGACTATATAATTATCACCCCTGAATTATTAAGAATTCAGGCAGAAAAATTGGCAGGTTTTCATCGGGTAAATTCTAATTTAAACGTAAAAGTTATTACCTTAGAATCTATTTATCAAGAATTTGCTTCTGGAAAACAAGATATTGCCGGAATCCGAAACTGTATTAAATACATTTACAATAATGCTTCTTCCAACGACAAAAAAGTACGATATCTAAATCTCTTTGGAGATGCCTCTTTCGATTATAAAAACAGAATAGCTAATAACAATAACATCGTCCCTATTTATGAAGCCTTAATTAGCAACACCATTGGAGAAGCTTCTTTTGCATCTGATGATTTTTATGGATTAATGGACGATACCGAAGGAAATATCACAAACAATTATGGAGGTTCTGATATAGCCGTTGGCCGAATGTTAGTTAACAATACCGTTCAAGCCGATGAAATGGTCAACAAAATTATCGAATATTACAACAAAAAAGCTTACGGTTCTTGGAGAAATAATTATGTAACTCTTGCAGATGATTCTGATAAATCTACAGATGCCACTTTGCAGTCAAGACAAAATACTTTAGCTGACGAAATTGAAATTCAAAAACCATTTTTGAATGTATCCAAAATATTTTTAGATTCTTATACACAAGAAGCCACTGCAGGTGGTGAAAGATATCCTAAAGCTAAATCCGAATTTTTTAACGAATTTGAAAAAGGGGCATTAGTTTTTAATTATTTAGGACATGGGGGAGAAGACGGTTTATCAAGTGAACGGATTTGGGACAAAGCCGACAGTCAAAGTCTAAGCAACCAATACAAATATCCATTATTCATTACCATAACCTGTGAGTTTTCCCGTTTTGACAATCCTACAAGACCCACTGCCGGAGAATATATTTATTGGAATTCAAAAGGAGGTGCAATCTCTCTAATTTCTACTATTAGAGAGATTGGGCAATATAGTGCTGAGAATTTTAATGATGTTTTTGCAAAAAATCTTTTCGCTTATGGTTCAAACCAATATGTCTCTATTGCTGAAGCCTTAAGAATATCTAAAAATGAAAATCCAAATGCTGCAACAAATGTAGTCCTATATATAGGAGATCCTGCATTATTTCTCGCTATTCCAAAACCAAAAGTAATACTCACAAAAGTAAACGATATCCCTGTCAATCAATCAATCCCTGATTTTAAATCATTAGCTAAAATGAAAATATCAGGAGAAATAACCGATGAAAACAATATTCCAATTACAAATTATAATGGTTCTCTGTCTGCGGTCTTATTTGATAAAAAAATAACAAAAAGAACTTTAAATAATGACGGATATAGCCCAGCAATAAACTTCACAGCATTAGGTGAAGCTATTTTTAGAGGAAATGCATCCGTATCTAATGGACAATTTGAATGCAGTTTTATAGTGCCCAAAGATATCCGTATTCCTTTGGACAATGGAAAAATAAGTTTTTATGCTCAAAAAAATCAATTATTGGAAGATGTAACCGGATATGATACAACTATAAAAGTAGGCGGAATAAATGAAAATGCTGTAGCAGACAATAATAGCCCAAAAGTGAAGTTATATATGAATGCTGAAACTTTTGTTTCTGGAGGCATAACCAATGAATCTCCCGTTTTTATTGCCTATATGGAGGATGAAAGCGGTATAAATACAGCAGGAGGAATAGGTCATGATATAGTTGCTGTATTAGATGGAGATGTAAGTAATCCTATTATATTGAACGACTATTATCAAACAGAACTGGACAGCTATATTACTGGTAATTTACATTTTCCGTTGAGAAATTTAAAAATTGGTCTTCATACAATTACATTTACTGTTTGGGATGTTTATAATAATGCTACAACTTCTGAAATACAATTTTTAGTGGTTGGCAATGAAACAGTAACAGTAACAAATGTATTAAATTACCCAAATCCATGTGTAAATTATACAGAGTTTTGGTTTACACATAATAAACCAAATGAGCCATTAGAAGTTCAAATTCAAGTATTGACAATTACTGGAAAAATAGTTTGGACAAAAAATCAAACTATTACGACATCCGGTTTTTTATCGCGAGAAATAACATGGGACACTCGAGATGATTTTGGAAATAGAATTGGTAAAGGAGTTTATGTTTATAGACTCACGGTAAAAGCAACCTTATCTAATAAGAAAGTCGAAAAGATTGAAAAACTTGTTATTCTCTAATAATATAGTATATTTATGCCAATTTAATTTTTTTTTTATAATGAAAAAAACGTCTTTATTAATTGTATTTTTCTATATTTTTAATTTCACGCATGCACAAGAAAGGCCAATTACAGTAGCAGTTCCTTTTCTTTTAGTAGCTGCAGATGCTAGAGCTGCTGGTATGGCAGACAATGGAGTATCATCCTCTCCAGATGCCTTTTCGCAGCAATGGAATCCTTCCAAATATGCCTTTGCCACCGATCAGCAAGGTTTTTCAGTAAGCTACACTCCTTATTTAACAGACTTAGTGAATGATATTTCATTAGCGCAGTTAACGTATTACAATAAATACAGCGACAAAAGTGCATTTGCTGCTAGTTTCCGTTATTTTGGTTTAGGGGATATTGAATTAAGACAAGATTTTGATAGCCCTGTTCAAACTGTATCTCCAAATGAGTTTGCGCTTGATTTATCCTATTCTTTAAAATTGAGCGAAAAATTCTCAATGGCAGTTGGAGGAAGGTTCATTAATTCTAATCTTAAAGTAGCAACAGACAATAATGACGCTTCATCTTCAAGCAGTTTTGCCGTCGATGTTTCCGGATTTTATCAGTCTGAAGAAATTGCGTACAGCGATTTTAACGGAAGATGGAGAGCTGGGTTTAATTTTCAGAATATGGGACCTAAAATGAGCTACGATAACGACGACATAAATGCTAATTTTTTGCCTTCAAATATGAAACTTGGAGGAGGTTTTGATTTCATTCTGGATGAATACAGCACAATCGGTGTTAATTTGGAATTTAGTAAATTAATGGTTCCTACTCCTCAAGTATCTTATAATGGCGACAACTATCAAGGATCTGACATGAATGGAGACGGAATAGTTGACAAAACAGATAATGATCTTGCTAAAAACGAATACAATTCAATAGGATGGTTCTCAGGAATGTTTCAATCGTTTACCGACGCGCCAAACGGATTTAGCGAAGAACTAAAAGAAGTCACCTACTCTATTGGATCAGAATATATCTATCAGGATGCTTTTTCATTTCGCGCTGGATATTTTCATGAAAGTCCAGATAAAGGAGCAAGAGAATTTTTCTCACTTGGAGCAGGCTTTAAATACAGTACTGTGAAAATAGATGTTTCCTACCTGTTCTCCACATCCAAAGTACAAAACCCTTTAGAAAATACTTTACGTTTCTCTTTATCATTCAATTTTGGAGAAAAATATGAAAACTATTAGTATAATTTTGAATAGTTAAAAACCAAAAAATCCAACTTCAAAATAATGAAGTTTGGATTTTTTGGTTTTTAATTGACAGATAATTTGCTGTAGCAAAAATTACAAAGTTCTATTCTAATTATACAGAATCATTTAAACAATATTCGAATGAAAGAAATAACGATTACTTCAAAAATTAATATTTTTGAATCCATTCAAGAATTACCTCAAACGGAACAAAATTTAATGAAAAAAGCTATTGAAATTAGAAAAAAAGCTTACGCTCCTTATTCTAAATTCAAGGTTGGAGCAGCTATTTTGTTAGACAACGGCAAAATAGTAGTAGGTTCCAATCAAGAAAATGCTGCATATCCTTCGGGACTTTGTGCAGAAAGAGTAGCTATATTTCATGCTGGATCTGTGTATCCTGAAGCTGCTATATTAAAAATAGTAATTACCGCAGCTTCAGACAACAATTCTACATCAATTCCTGTTCCTCCATGCGGAGCCTGCAGACAATCAATTGCCGAATATGAAATTCGTCAGAACACCCCCATAAAAATATATTATATGGGTGAAACAGGAGAAATACATCAATCGGATTCCCTAAAAAATTTACTCCCTTTTATGTTTGATAACAAATTACTTTAAAAAAGAACTAAAAATTAGCTTTTAAATTTTAGTTCTTAGTAGGAATGTCTTATTTTTGCATCCCGACCCCTCTGGGGCGCAAATTTGTGGTGAGGAAACTATTTTGCGTTACTAGGTCATGATTGATAAAACAATAACACTTAAGCAAAAGAATTATTTCAGATGAAAGAAGTTACAAAAGAAGTTTATTTAAAGTGGTATGAAGACATGCTGCTTTGGAGAAAGTTTGAAGACAAACTTGCAGCATTATACATTCAGCAAAAAGTTAGAGGTTTTCTACACTTATATAATGGTCAAGAGGCTGTTTTAGCAGGAGCTTTACATGCTATGGACTTGACAAAAGACAAAATGATTACTGCATACAGAAATCACGTTCAGCCAATTGGTATGGGTGTCGACCCAAGACGCGTAATGGCAGAACTTTTAGGAAAAGCAACTGGAACATCTAAAGGAATGGGTGGATCAATGCACATCTTTTCAAAAGAACACCGTTTTTATGGCGGACATGGAATTGTAGGCGGTCAGATTCCATTGGGAGCTGGTTTAGCATTTGGAGACAAATACAATGGAACTGGCGGAGTTACCATGACTTATTTTGGAGATGGAGCTGCTCGCCAAGGTTCATTGCACGAAGCTTTCAACATGGCAATGTTATGGAAACTTCCTGTAGTATTCATAGTAGAAAATAATGGTTATGCAATGGGAACTTCTGTTGAAAGAACAGCAAACCATACTGATATTTGGAAACTAGGCTTAGGATACGAAATGCCATGCGGACCAGTTGATGGAATGAATCCTGTAAAAGTTGCTGAAGCAATGACAGAAGCAATTGACAGAGCTAGACGTGGTGATGGCCCAACATTTCTTGAAATGAAAACATACCGTTACAGAGGACACTCAATGTCTGATGCGCAATTATACCGTTCTAAAGAAGAGGTTGAAGAATACAAAAAAATAGATCCAATCACTCAAGTTTTGGATGTGATTTTAGATCAAAAATACGCTACAGAAGAAGAAATCGAAGTAATTGACCAAAGAGTAAAAGATAAAGTTGAAGAATGCGTTCAATTTGCTGAAGAATCTCCTTACCCAGAAATCCAACAATTATACGATGTAGTGTACGACCAAGAAAACTATCCATTCACACCTCATAAATTATAAATCAATTATGGCAACAATTGTAACAATGCCTCGCTTGAGCGATACTATGACAGAAGGAACGGTAGCAGCTTGGCTTAAAAAAGTAGGAGACAAAATAAGCGAAGGCGATATCTTAGCAGAAATTGAAACCGACAAAGCAACAATGGAATTTGAATCCTTCAATGAAGGAACACTTTTATATATTGGAATCCCAGAAGGCGAAACTGCTCCTGTAGATTCTTTATTAGCAATTATTGGAAAAGAAGGTGAAGATGTTTCAGCTTTAATTGCTGGAGGAGCTACTGCACCAGCGGCAGCAGGCTCAACACCTGCAATTACTGAAGTAAAATCTGCCGAAGCAACACCATCTGCACCAGCAGCATCTTTACCAAAAGGAGTTATTGTAGTAACAATGCCTCGCTTGAGTGATACTATGACCGAAGGAACAGTAGCTTCTTGGTTGAAAAAAGTAGGAGACTCAGTTGCTGAAGGTGACATACTTGCAGAAATCGAAACTGATAAAGCAACAATGGAATTTGAATCTTTCAATGAAGGAACTTTGCTATTCATTGGAATTCAAGAAGGAAATACAGCTCCTGTAGATAGTCTTTTAGCTATCATAGGACCTGCAGGAACAGATATTAGCGGAATCGCAGAAAACTATAAAGCAGGAGGAGCGACTACTGTTACTACAGCGAAAGAAGATACAAAAGCACCGGTTGCCGAAAATACTGCACCAGTAACTGAAATTGTTAGCGACGGAAAAAGAATTTTGGCATCACCATTAGCTAAAAAAATAGCAAGCGATAAAGGAATTCAATTAACACAAGTAAAAGGATCAGGTGAAAACGGACGCATCGTAAAAAGCGATATTGAAAACTTTACGCCAGCTGTCGCTAGCACTAATAACACACCAAAAACTTCAGAAACTGCAAAAGCAGAAGCTCCAAAAGTTTTTGTACCAGCAGGAGAAGTTTTTACGGAAGAAATCAAAAATTCGCAAATGCGTAAAATCATTGCGAAACGTTTGGCTGAATCATTATTTACTGCACCTCATTACAATCTTGTAATTGAAGTTGCAATGGATGATGCTATGCAATCAAGAACTGTTATTAATTCCATTCCAGATACCAAAGTCTCTTTCAATGATATGGTAATCAAAGCTTGTGCATTAGCATTGAAAAAACACCCAAAAATCAACTCACAATGGAAAGAAGATGTTATCATCATCAATCACCACGTTAACATTGGTGTAGCTGTAGCTGTTGAAGATGGATTAGTAGTTCCAGTACTAAGATTTACCGATGCAATGAGTTTATCTCAAATTGGAGCAAGTGTTAGAGATCTTGCAGGACGAGCTAAAAACAAAAAACTTGGACCAGCAGAAATGGAAGGAAGCACTTTCACTGTTTCTAATCTTGGAATGTTTGGCATAACTGAATTTAATTCTATTATAAACCAGCCAAACTCTGCAATTCTATCTGTAGGTGCTATTGTAGAAAAACCAGTAGTAAAAAATGGACAGATTGTAGTTGGAAACACTATGATGCTTTCATTAGCTTGCGACCACCGTACAATTGATGGCGCAACAGGAGCACAGTTTTTACAAACATTAAAACAATACATTGAAAATCCGGTAACTATGCTTGCTTAATGCTTGTTAGTCTATAATAGAAATCCCGTTTTGAGTAAAATCAGAACGGGATTTTTTAGTTTTAAAAAAATTGCTAAAACAAAATAAACCATTATTGGCCTTTCAGTCCATAATGGTTTAGCAGACTGAAAGTCTGCAAGGTTGCAGTACTTATTTATTAGACACAAATTTGCACCAATTAATTTGTGAAAATTGGTGTAATTTGTGGCTTAAATATTTTCAGAAGCTAAAAGCGAAATGCACTAAAGAGCATAGTTTTAACTATTTTTGAGACCAATAAAATACTAAAAAATAATATTCTAACTTTTGAAGAGATAATTGAAGATTATTTTGTTGTTAAACTCAGAAAATTCAACTAATCTGAACAAAATAAAAACAAAGATTAATCCCTATTCTTTTTCTCAGTTCAATGAGAAAATATATTTAGTGCAATCAATAAGATTCTGTCAAAAAAAATCAATCGGTTTTATTTTAAATAAATTTTTTTTTTATTTTTGATAAGAACTCATGCGAAACGCCAAGATAAGACGATAAATTTTTGTTGTTGATTTTATGGCTTTTGTGGGGGTATTTTTTTATAAAATCTGCATATCGTTGTTTAGATGTTTTGTTTAGCACATCCAGAAGTCTTTCTTGCATAGCGATATTAGTTCGTTCGACCATTAGGGTATGAAATTGAATCAATTTTGGAACTTGCTGGTATAAGAAAGTTTTATTTGCTTTGTTGATAACCAATATGTCGCTATCTTCCAGCGCTTTTATGTTGTATTTGGCTGGCTTTTGATGGTAAAAACTTTCGATATCTGAGAGCCAGTCATTTTCAAATGCAAAAAACAAAACGCTTTCCGCCCCATCTTCTTTTAATATATAAATTTTAAAAGATCCTTTCAAAATAAAACCTTCATATTTACTGCTAGAATCTTGAATTTGTAAAAACTCATTTTTCTTCAATTTAATAAATTCAGTTTTCTCAATTATTGTTTTCCATTCACTGTTTGTAAGCGGAATTTTATATTCTATATTTTTCCTTAGTAATTCGTACATGTCATTGGGGTTTTATATGTGCTTAAATTTTTCTAAGATTTGTAATACATTTTTGTGCGCAAAAAAATGTAATCGATTGCGCAAAAGTATGAAAAATTATAATGCTAATAAAAATATTGTTAATAAAAAATTAAAAGCAATTTTTTTTTTACAAAAAGTTGAACAAGTTCAATCTTTTTACAGTAAACTTTTAACAAATTTGCAATGTTATAAGTTACATTAACCATAAAAAAAAATTATGAAATCTAAATTATCAATGTTTTTGGTTGCCATTTTTTTCAGTTTTGCAAGTTGCACAAATGAAGATCTTAACGGAACCGGAAAAGATCAAACAAGTATTACCAACAATGAAGAAGTGACATTTCAAAAAGTTTCAACTGCAAAAGTTGGGATTTGTTCACAAGTTCCAGGATGGGCATCACAAAATGGGGGAACAACTGGAGGGGGAAGTTCTACTGAAACTGTAGTAACTACTTATGCACAATTAAAATCGGCAATTGAGAACAGTGCTGTAAAAGTGATTAAAGTTTCGGGTACAATTACAATACCAGCAACTTCTACGGGAAGATTAGCTTTTCAGGATCAATCTGGAAAAACAATATATGGCGCTAGTGGTGCTAAAATTGTTTCCACCGATCAAACGAAAGCAAATTCCGGTATCATTTACATTAAAAGGTGTACCAATATCATTATTAGAAATTTAATTTTCGAAGGACCAGGTGCCTATGATACTGATGGTTGGGATAATGCAACTTTAGACAATTGCCAAAACGTATGGGTAGATCATTGCGAATTTAGAGACGGTGTCGACGGTAATTTTGACATAAAAAACATGTCGGATTATGTTACGGTTTCGTACACAAAGTTTGCCTATCTTAAAGCTCCAAAAGCTGGCGGCTCGGGAGGATCAGATGATCACAGGTATTCCAATTTAATTGGTTCTAGTGATGGTGCAACTGGAGACCGCGGAAAATTAAGAATTACATTTGCTCGTTGTTGGTGGGCTAGTGGCTGTAGAGAAAGAATGCCAAGAGTGCGTTTTGGAAAAATACACATTATAAACAGCTATTTTAACAGTTCCGTTAGCAACAAATGTATTGCTGCTGGTTTTGAAGCGAGTATCCGTGTCGAAAGCAATGTATTCGAAAATGTTAAACAACCTATTGATTTAATGACAGGTTACACGGCGGTTACAGCTGTTGGAAATATTTTCACTAATGTTACAGGAAATACTGCAGGAAGCAACACCGCTTTTACACCTCCTTATACAATTCCAACACTTGCAGCATCAGCGGTTAAAGCAGATGTTTCTGGTGGTGCAGGTGCTACGTTCACAGGTAATACTTGTGGTTCATTTTAATTTTTTTAAGTTTAGAGTATACTAAAGTTGTCTTAATACCATTTAGAAATATAAAATAGCCTGATTAATTTCAGGTTATTTTTTTCAATTATTAGACTAATTTATAAATCTAATTTTGTATATTAGCGCATGGCAAAATCAAAAAGTATATCAGTAAAAGAAAACAAAGTTGAACTTAAGAAATTATTGAGACAACAACCTATTCACTTAAGGAATCGTGTTCAGATGTTATTGGTTCTTAAACGCAGTGAGCGTTCATTGAGTAAGAATGAACTTTCGAACATTTTAAAGATAAATCACAATACCGCTCAAAGATGGAGAAAAACGTATTGCGAGAAAGGTATTGATGCACTATTATCAGATGGTAGGGTTGGTTTTAAACCATCAATTATCAGCAAGGAGATGCACCAAGCTATTGAACAAAGACTAACTTCTCCTAAAGACGCATTTACTTCTTATATAGATTTAATTAATTGGATTGTAGAAAATTACCTTCCTGAGGGTATAAATTATCATACCGTAAATAAATATGTAAAAAGACATTTTGGCGCCAAGTTAAAAGTAACACGTAAAAGTCATTCGAAAAAAGATAAAAATGCCGTACAAGCTTTTAAAAAAACTTTAAAATAATTTTAGAAAGCGCTTTAAGATATCCTGAAGAAATATATACTTCTTTTAATATTTATGTACAAGGTGAAAGCCGTTTCGGATTATTTACCCGTAACGGAAAAGCATTAACAGCAAGAGGGGGTAAAACCGATTTGTAGTTATCAAAACATATTCCAATCCACTTATATTTTTGGCGCATTTTCCCCAATAAATGGAGACAGTTTGGTTATGGAATTATCACAATGCAATGGACAGAATTTCCAAATATTTTTAAGTGAACTCTCCTGTAAAATCCCAACGAGTTTTAGATAATGATGCTTTCCATAAGGGGAAATCTCTTGAAATACCAAAAATATTGCATTAGCTTTTCTTCCACCATATTCTCCAGAACTTAGTCCCTCAGAACTTGTCTGGTTTAACATAAAAAGAAAATTAACAAATAAAATCTTCAAAACAATGGATGATCTTAAATTCGAATTAAATCAGATTGTAAAAACGATGATTACAAAATCTTTTACAAAAAACCTCTGTGGGTTTAGTTATTTTCATGTTTAAATTAGACTGATCAATATGTCTAAATGGATCAAGAACAAAACCTGGGGAGGAAATGTTAAAATAAAATAAGAACTTTGTAATCTTATAATTTGAGATGACTCCTATTGACCTTTTAAAATTGATGCTGCCTGATTTTTTAGTAGACCACTTTGAAGTGGTTTCTACTACTAATACAGAAGAAATATTACACTTGTATTTTGAGGAAAAAATTAAGCCTCCACAAGAGTTTAATACATTTGAACTGGTATCAAAGGGCTTTTTGGATGAGATCACTATTCAGGATTTTCCTCTAAGAGGTAAGTTTGTGTATTTGCATATCAAAAGACGTCGCTGGACTAATAAAACCACAGGAGAAATTATTAAAAGAGATTGGAATTTAGTTGCCAAAGGAACCCGCATGACTCAAGAGTTTGCGGCTTTTTTAAAAGAAATTAATAGATAACAGCGCTACCGATTGTCATACCATTGGAGGTTTTTTCGGAGTGAACGGAAAGAAGCTCCAAAGACAATACAAAAAGCACTTGAGTTCCTTTAATACTTGGGATCCACGAGAACATGCACATCAATGGATTGTTTATCCTGAAAATATAGGTACTCATTTATCAATTGACGAAGTAGCTTTATCTCAGGGTGAACTTTATACTATTGTAACCAACAAGAAATTCAAAGGCAAAAAAGGTTCATTAGTTGCTATTGTTGCTGGAACCAAGGCTGATCAGGTTATAGAACACATCAGTAAGATTGATTATAAGAAGAGGAGCTGTGTCAAAGAGATAACACTTGACATGGCTAATTCCATGAAACTAATCTCTAAGAGATGCTTTCCAAAAGCAATACAAGTGACCGATAGGTTTCATGTTCAAAAATTAGCATTGGAAGCTTTACAAGAGATTAGAATCAAGCATCGATGGGAAGCTATGGATTTTGAGAATCAATTGATATTGCAGGCAAAAAGAGAGAATAAAACATATATCCCAGAGCTCTTGCCTAATGGAGATTCTCTAAAACAACTTTTGGCCAGAAGCAGGTATCTACTCTATAAATCTCGCGAAAAATGGACTGAAAATCAAAAAGAAAGGGCTCAAATGTTATTTGAATTATACCCCGATATAAAGACAGCATATAATCTAAATCAACAACTTCGAGGGATTTACAATAACAACAATGACAAACACATTGCCATGACCAAACTGGCGCATTGGTATAGAAATGTAGAGGAATCAGGCTTTAAAAACTTTAATATTCTGCTCAATACTATAACTTTTAACTACCAGTCAATTTTAAACTATTTTGACAATAGAAGCACAAATGCTTCTGCCGAATCTTTCAATGCAAAAATAAAAGCTTTTAGAAGTCAGTTTAGAGGAGTGAGAAATATAGATTTCTTCTTATTCAGATTATCCAATCTTTTTGCATAATCCCCAACTTTTGCTACTGATCCAACTTTTGCTCCTGATCCGGTATAATGGATCAAGAACAAAACCTGGGGAGGAAATGTTAAAATAAAATAAGAACTTTGTAATCTTATAATTTGAGATGACTCCTATTGACCTTTTAAAATTGATGCTGCCTGATTTTTTAGTAGACCACTTTGAAGTGGTTTCTACTACTAATACAGAAGAAATATTACACTTGTATTTTGAGGAAAAAATTAAGCCTCCACAAGAGTTTAATACATTTGAACTGGTATCAAAGGGCTTTTTGGATGAGATCACTATTCAGGATTTTCCTCTAAGAGGTAAGTTTGTGTATTTGCATATCAAAAGACGTCGCTGGACTAATAAAACCACAGGAGAAATTATTAAAAGAGATTGGAATTTAGTTGCCAAAGGAACCCGCATGACTCAAGAGTTTGCGGCTTTTTTAAAAGAAATTAATAGATAACAGCGCTACCGATTGTCATACCATTGGAGGTTTTTTCGGAGTAAACGGAAAGAAGCTCCAAAGACAATACAAAAAGCACTTGAGTTCCTTTAATACTTGGGATCCACGAGAACATGCACATCAATGGATTGTTTATCCTGAAAATATAGGTACTCATTTATCAATTGACGAAGTAGCTTTATCTCAGGGTGAACTTTATACTATTGTAACCAACAAGAAATTCAAAGGCAAAAAAGGTTCATTAGTTGCTATTGTTGCTGGAACCAAGGCTGATCAGGTTATAGAACACATCAGTAAGATTGATTATAAGAAGAGGAGCTGTGTCAAAGAGATAACACTTGACATGGCTAATTCCATGAAACTAATCTCTAAGAGATGCTTTCCAAAAGCAATACAAGTGACCGATAGGTTTCATGTTCAAAAATTAGCATTGGAAGCTTTACAAGAGATTAGAATCAAGCATCGATGGGAAGCTATGGATTTTGAGAATCAATTGATATTGCAGGCAAAAAGAGAGAATAAAACATATATCCCAGAGCTCTTGCCTAATGGAGATTCTCTAAAACAACTTTTGGCCAGAAGCAGGTATCTACTCTATAAATCTCGCGAAAAATGGACTGAAAATCAAAAAGAAAGGGCTCAAATGTTATTTGAATTATACCCCGATATAAAGACAGCATATAATCTAAATCAACAACTTCGAGGGATTTACAATAACAACAATGACAAACACATTGCCATGACCAAACTGGCGCATTGGTATAGAAATGTAGAGGAATCAGGCTTTAAAAACTTTAATATTCTGCTCAATACTATAACTTTTAACTACCAGTCAATTTTAAACTATTTTGACAATAGAAGCACAAATGCTTCTGCCGAATCTTTCAATGCAAAAATAAAAGCTTTTAGAAGTCAGTTTAGAGGAGTGAGAAATATAGATTTCTTCTTATTCAGATTATCCAATCTTTTAACATTTCCTCCCCAACTTTTGCTCCTGATCCGGTATAATCCCATCTTCTTCTCATGAATTTACTGCAACCAAAAAACCCTGTTTCGGTATGAAACAGGGTTTTAATAAAGAAAGGCAGCGACATACTCTCCCACATAACTGCAGTACCATCTGCGCAGGCGGGCTTAACTACTCTGTTCGGGATGGGAAGAGGTGAGCCCCGCCGCAATAACCACCTTAAGGCCGTTAGTTGCTTTGGACAACTTTTTAATTAATAATTAGCTACGCTCAGTTCGGCTTTCGCCTCGTGTGATCATTAACCATTAATAATTAAAATAATATCTTAACATACTGAGATAAAGAATATAAAAAGTGTATTAGAAAGTTCCGTCCCCCCTCCTTTGGAGGGGAAGGGGGAGGTGGCGTACATAAGCTTACGGATTATTAGTACTACTCGACTATGACATTACTGCCTTTACATCTATAGCCTATCAACGTGGTCATCTCCCACGATCCTTAAAAGAAATCTCATCTTGTGGTGGGTTTCGCGCTTATATGCTTTCAGCGCTTATCCCTTCCCAACGTAGCTACTCTGCGGTGCCCCTGGCGGGACAACAGATACACTAGAGGTTAGTCCAATTCGGTCCTCTCGTACTAGAATCAGATCCACTCAAATTTCTTGCGCCCACAGTAGATAGAGACCGAACTGTCTCACGACGTTCTGAACCCAGCTCGCGTGCCACTTTAATGGGCGAACAGCCCAACCCTTGGGACCTTCTCCAGCCCCAGGATGTGACGAGCCGACATCGAGGTGCCAAACCCCCCCGTCGATATGAGCTCTTGGGGGAGATCAGCCTGTTATCCCCGGCGTACCTTTTATCCTTTGAGCGATGGCCCTTCCATGCGGAACCACCGGATCACTATGCTCTACTTTCGTACCTGATCGACCTGTATGTCTCTCAGTCAAGCTCCCTTATGCCATTGCACTCTACGCACGGTTACCAAGCGTACTGAGGGAACCTTTAGAAGCCTCCGTTACTCTTTTGGAGGCGACCACCCCAGTCAAACTACCCACCAAGCAATGTCCCCCGCTTAAGCGGGGTTAGGCCTCAGATAAACAAAGGGTTGTATTTCAACAATGACTCCACAACGCCTGGCGACGCCGCTTCAAAGTCTCCAACCTATCCTACACATCATTTATCCAAGGTCAATACTAAGCTATAGTAAAGGTGCACAGGGTCTTTTCGTCCCACTGCGGGTAAACGGCATCTTCACCGTTACTACAATTTCACCGAGCTCATGGCTGAGACAGTGTCCAGATCGTTACACCATTCGTGCAGGTCGGAACTTACCCGACAAGGAATTTCGCTACCTTAGGACCGTTATAGTTACGGCCGCCGTTTACTGGGGCTTCAATTCAATGCTTCTCCGAAGATAACATCTCCTCTTAACCTTCCAGCACCGGGCAGGTGTCAGGCCCTATACTTCATCTTACGATTTTGCAGAGCCCTGTGTTTTTGATAAACAGTCGCCTGGACCTCTTCACTGCGGCCCCCATTACTGGGGGCGACCCTTCTCCCGAAGTTACGGGTCTATTTTGCCTAATTCCTTAGCCATGAATCTCTCGAGCACCTTAGGATTCTCTCCTCGACTACCTGTGTCGGTTTGCGGTACGGGTACTAATTACCTGAAGTTTAGAGGTTTTTCTTGGAAGCCCTTAGGCGCACTATCTCTTTGTCCGAAGACTCCGAGTACTATCGTATTTCCCCAAAACCCGTGGATTTGCCTGCGGGTCTTATAGGTAGGTACTTCAACGAACTATTCCGTCAGTTCGCGGCGCTTTCATCACTCCGTCACCCCATCACAGTAATCAGTAGTACGGGAATATTAACCCGTTGGCCATCGACTGTCCCTTTCGGGTTCGCCTTAGGTCCCGACTAACCCACAGCTGATTAGCATAGCTGTGGAAACCTTAGTCTTTCGGTGTGCGGGTTTCTCGCCCGCATTATCGTTACTTATGCCTACATTTTCTTTTCCAGCCGGTCCAGCATACCTGACGATACACCTTCAACCCTGCTGGAATGCTCCCCTACCACTTGTATTTACATACAAATCCATAGCTTCGGTAATATGTTTATGCCCGATTATTATCCATGCTCGTCCGCTCGACTAGTGAGCTGTTACGCACTCTTTAAATGAATGGCTGCTTCCAAGCCAACATCCTAGCTGTCTGGGCAGACAAACCTCGTTCTTTCAACTTAACATATATTTGGGGACCTTAGCTGATGGTCTGGGTTCTTTCCCTCTCGGACTTGGACCTTAGCACCCAAGCCCTCACTGCTGTGAAACATTATATAGCATTCGGAGTTTGTCAGGAATTGGTAGGCGGTGAAGCCCCCGCATCCAATCAGTAGCTCTACCTCTATATAACTTATGCACAGCGCTGCACCTAAATGCATTTCGGGGAGTACGAGCTATTTCCGAGTTTGATTGGCCTTTCACCCCTACCCACAGGTCATCCGAAGACTTTTCAACGTCAACCGGTTCGGACCTCCACACTGTGTTACCAGCGCTTCATCCTGCCCATGGGTAGATCACACGGTTTCGCGTCTAACACTACTGACTAAAGCGCCCTATTCAGACTCGCTTTCGCTACGGATCCATGGCTTAACCATTTATCCTTGCCAGCAACGTTAACTCGTAGGCTCATTATGCAAAAGGCACGCCGTCACCCCACTAAAGGGCTCCGACCGCTTGTAAGCGTATGGTTTCAGGATCTATTTCACTCCGTTATTCACGGTTCTTTTCACCTTTCCCTCACGGTACTGGTTCACTATCGGTCTCTCAGGAGTATTTAGCCTTAGCGGATGGTCCCGCCAAATTCAGACAGGGTTTCACGTGCCCCGCCCTACTCAGGATACCACTATCTATTACACTTATTACTTATACGAGGCTATCACTCTCTATGGCTCTGCTTTCCAGCAGATTCTAATTCTTTGTGCATAAAATCTCGTGGTCCTACAACCCCAGCACTGCCGTAACAGCACTGGTTTGGGCTAATCCGCGTTCGCTCGCCACTACTTACGGAATCACTTTTGTTTTCTTCTCCTCCGCCTACTTAGATGTTTCAGTTCAGCGGGTTTGCCCACCTATCGGTGTGCTATGTCTTCAACATAGCGGGTTGCCCCATTCAGGTATTTACGGATCAATCGATGTGTGCTCGTCCCCGTAACTTTTCGCAGCTTATCACGCCTTTCATCGCCTCTGAGAGCCAAGGCATCCCCCATACGCCCTTATTTTGCTTATTGTACTTACAAAGTATTAAGATTTAAGTATTAAGTATCAAGATTACTCTTAATACTTGATACTACCGTCTTGATACTATCATGTTCTTTCTACTTTTTATTATTTCTTATCTCAATATGTCAATGAACTTTAATAAGTATCAAGATTTTTGTATTAAGCATTAAGATTTTGTCTTAATTCTTTGTACTATTATCTCTATACTTTCCTGTGGAGAATAACGGAGTCGAACCGTTGACCTCCTGCGTGCAAGGCAGGCGCTCTAGCCAGCTGAGCTAATCCCCCAATTTAATTATGAATTGTGAATTATGAATTATGAATTGTTGTAATTCGTAATCTTTCAACCCTAGAATTTCCTTTTAATCTGTTTCTATGAACGTTTTTGTCTTAATACTTAATTCTAAGTACTTAATACTTTTTTGGTTGTCTCGGACAGACTCGAACTGTCGACCCCTACATTATCAGTGTAGTACTCTAACCAGCTGAGCTACGAGACACTCTTAAAATTGTTTTGAATTTTGAATTTTTTTATTTTAAATGCCTTTACGTCATTTATAATTTATAATTCATCATTTAAAATAATTTATTTTCTTTTTTTTTAAATTAACAGCAAGAGTAATATAATCTTATTATCTGTAACCAATAGTCAGATCGTCTTCTTTCCTTAGCGTGCATATAGCTAACACTAAAGCTCTAGAAAGGAGGTGTTCCAGCCGCACCTTCCGGTACGGCTACCTTGTTACGACTTAGCCCTAGTTACCAGTTTTACCCTAGGCAGCTCCTTGCGGTCACCGACTTCAGGCACCCCCAGCTTCCATGGCTTGACGGGCGGTGTGTACAAGGCCCGGGAACGTATTCACCGGATCATGGCTGATATCCGATTACTAGCGATTCCAGCTTCACGGAGTCGAGTTGCAGACTCCGATCCGAACTGTGACCGGTTTTGTAGATTCGCTCCTGGTCGCCCAGTGGCTGCTCTCTGTACCGGCCATTGTAGCACGTGTGTAGCCCAAGGCGTAAGGGCCGTGATGATTTGACGTCATCCCCACCTTCCTCACAGTTTGCACTGGCAGTCTCGTTAGAGTTCCCGACATGACTCGCTGGCAACTAACAACAGGGGTTGCGCTCGTTATAGGACTTAACCTGACACCTCACGGCACGAGCTGACGACAACCATGCAGCACCTTGTAAATTGTCTTGCGAAAAAACTGTTTCCAGTCCGGTCAATCTACATTTAAGCCTTGGTAAGGTTCCTCGCGTATCATCGAATTAAACCACATGCTCCACCGCTTGTGCGGGCCCCCGTCAATTCCTTTGAGTTTCATTCTTGCGAACGTACTCCCCAGGTGGGATACTTATCACTTTCGCTTAGCCACTGAGATCGCTCCCAACAGCTAGTATCCATCGTTTACGGCGTGGACTACCAGGGTATCTAATCCTGTTCGCTACCCACGCTTTCGTCCATCAGCGTCAATCAATTAGTAGTAACCTGCCTTCGCAATTGGTATTCCATGTAATCTCTAAGCATTTCACCGCTACACTACATATTCTAGTTACTTCCTAATAATTCAAGTCTGGCAGTATCAATGGCCGTTCCACCGTTGAGCGATGGGCTTTCACCACTGACTTACCAAACCGCCTACGGACCCTTTAAACCCAATGATTCCGGATAACGCTTGGATCCTCCGTATTACCGCGGCTGCTGGCACGGAGTTAGCCGATCCTTATTCTCACAGTACCGTCAAGACATTACACGTAATGTTGTTTCTTCCTGTGCAAAAGCAGTTTACAATCCATAGGACCGTCATCCTGCACGCGGCATGGCTGGATCAGGCTTGCGCCCATTGTCCAATATTCCTCACTGCTGCCTCCCGTAGGAGTCTGGTCCGTGTCTCAGTACCAGTGTGGGGGATCTCCCTCTCAGGACCCCTACCCATCGTAGCCATGGTAAGCCGTTACCTTACCATCTAGCTAATGGGACGCATGCTCATCTTTTGCCGTTGTGACTTTAATTATATCTCGATGCCGAGTCATAATACTATGAGGTATTAATCCAAATTTCTCTGGGCTATCCCTCTGCAAAAGGTAGATTGCATACGCGTTACGCACCCGTGCGCCGGTCTCTGCTCCCGAAGAAGCATACCCCTCGACTTGCATGTGTTAAGCCTGCCGCTAGCGTTCATCCTGAGCCAGGATCAAACTCTTCATCGTATATTGTGCGCTTAATAAATTAAGCTGTTTTATGCGACTCAAATTCTAGTGGTCTTTTCTCAAATCTTCCGATTCTATTACTCTTATTTCTTTTGTTCTGATCTTTCGACCAAAACGGCTGTCAATTCAATATGTCTAGGAACGTTGTCTTCTCTTTTTTTGTTAAGATTCACAACAGTGAATCTCTACGCTTTTCGCCTTTCGTTTGTTTCTCAAAGCGGGTGCAAAAGTAGCAATTTATTTCTAACTGGCAAGAACTTTTTGAAGTTTTTTTTGGAAAATTTTATTTCCCCTTTCTTCTCTTTTTCTTAGCAGTCTGTCAAATAACTTTGCCCATTTAGCGGGGTGCAAAAGTAACATCCGTTTTTAAATCTCACAAGCTTTTTTTGAATTATTTTTGAAAACTTATTTTCGCTTTAATTCATTTGGCATGTCAGTGTTTTAAAGAACGTCCGCGTTGTTGCGGGTGCAAAAGTAGATAGTTTATTCAGTAAAACAATAGCTTTTCTTAACTATTTTTTGTTTATTTTTTAATGTATTGGTTTGTCGTTCGTTACAATGCAACCTTTTGAGGATTTTTAAATTTAAAAGTTCGTTTTCTGCGCGTTTTTGCCGTTTTGCTGAGATTTGAAGCCGTTTTTTGGTTTTAATGCGGGTGTATTGCGCTGGCACGGCACACAGATGTAACGGATCGAACGGATTTTTTTAATGCTACTATACTATATATAAGGAGTGATTTTAAACATCTGCCCTTATGTAAACAAATGCCCTAGCCCTGATAGCAGTGGAAATCCTTGTGGACCGGGGTTCGGTACACAAGATTGCAACGGAAAGCAGGATTAAGCTCCTAAATATTATACTATTATTAATCGAATCGAATAGCTTTTACTGGGGAAATTTTTGTGACTATATAAGATGGTATCAATAACACTACTGCACAAATTATTACCGTAAGGAAATTTAACGCCAGGATATATCCCAAGTTAAGATATACCGGCGCTTGGTTTACATAATAGTTTTCGGGATTTAATTTTATAATTCCGAACTGTTGCTGCAATAACAACAATGAAATCCCAATACCATTACCCCAAAGCAATCCTCTTATTATAAGATAGAATGCATTGTAGAGGAAAATTTTTCTAATCGACCAATTATGAGCTCCTAATGCCTTAAGGATTCCTATCATTTGGGTACGTTCTAGTATCAATACCAACAAAGCAACTACCATATTGATGGTAGCCACCAGTATCATTACTGCTAATATTACAATAATATTGAAATCGAAAAGTTGTAACCACTCAAATATATAACTATACTTTTCGATGATTGTCTTGGTATCCAGAGTTGAAGATGTTTTTTTATATACCTGCTCTCCCGTTTCCTTTATTGTATTGAAATCTTTAACGAAAATCTCGAATGCTCCAATTTGATTTGGTCTCCATTTATTGATTCGCTGTATATGCTTAATATCTCCTATTATATATGTAGCGTCAAATTGCTGGAATCCTGAATTAAAAACACCTGCTATTTTGAATCTTCGAACATTTGGCAATTGATTTTGATTTTCCTTAATAAAGAAGGTATTAAAAGAATCACCAACTTTTAGCTGTAGCCGATTGGCTAAAAACTGAGAAATCACAACTTCTTGGGCATTTTTTGAAAAATTAGGCAATCCTCCAGAAACAAGATACTCTTTTATGTTTCCCCATTGATAATCATTACCTACTCCTTTAAAAATAATTCCTTCAAATGCAGTTTCAGTTCTAATAATTCCAGATTTACTGGCTATTGCTTGAATATGACTTACTTCTGGCACTGCATTAAACTTTGGATAAAAATTCTGATTCTTATCAATAGGTAATAATGTTATTTCGGATTGGTTATTATCGTAATTCGAAATTATAATATGCCCATTGAAAGCAGCAATTTTTTCGCGGATTTTATTTTGAAGACCGATTCCGGTAGCAACAGAAATAATCATCATAATCATACCAATAGCAATAGCCGCTATAGCAATGTTAATTATTGGAGCCGATATACTGCTTTTATAATCTTTGGCAGTTATGAGCCGTTTGGCTATAAAATATTCTAAATTCAAATTGATTTATTTTGAGGAACAGAGCAAATATACATAAAGTTTTATTTAAGGTCTTGTTAACCTTTTGCACTATTTGAATAACAATCGGCTAAACAAACCAGAATCTTAAAGCGGTAATTTCTTTTTCATTTCTTCGACAATATTAAATACTGCCGGACATATTGCAATATTTTTGAGTGTCAAATCTGTAATTTGCTGAAACTTCTTTCTGTCGGTATGCGGAAATTCCCGACATGCTTTCGGACGAACATCGTATATAAAACAGGTATTATCAGTATCCAGAAAAGTGCAAGGCACATTTTGCAAGACATAATCCTTATCCTCATCGATACGCAAATATTGCTCAATAAATTGCTGTGGCTTTTGTTTCAAATGTTTTGAAATGCGCTCAATATCTGCTAAAGTAAATAATGGACCAGTAGTTTTACAGCAATTAGCACACTTTAAACAATCTGTTTTTTTGAATTCAGCATCATGAATATCCTGCATTATATAATCCAAATTCTTAGGTGTTTTCTTTTTTAGCTTATCAAAATACTTTTTGTTTTCGATATGCTTATCTTTGGCAAGTTTTCCTAATTCGTTTAAAGCTGGTTTCAATTTTTAAATTTGGATGTTGAATCAGCAAAAGTAATAAACTTTAAACTTGGAAATTTAAACTTGAAACTAATTTTATGAAAGATCTTTTTGGAAAAGCAATACTTGATTACCAAACCAACAATAAACCTGAAGATTTAATAACCGAAACTTCTATTTCAGAAGAAGACGAAATGAGTGTAGCCTATCTGTTTCGAGGCTATACCGAGATGCCTAAAATAGAACAAAAAGCATTACAACTAGCCAAAGGAAAAGTTCTTGATGTGGGATGTGGAGCCGGAAGCCACAGTCTGACTTTGCAAAACGACAGACAGCTTGATGTTACATCCATCGACATTTCGGAAAATGCAATTCAAGCCTGCAAACTTCGCGGACTAAAAAACGCAAAAGTTCAAGATTTGATGACTTTAGAAAATGACAAGTTCGATACCATTATTGTTCTAATGAATGGACCGGGAATTTGCGGTAAACTAAAAAACCTCTCCAAATTTCTATTGAAATTAAAATCTCTATTAAACGATGGAGGGCAGATATTAATGGACAGCTCAGATATCATTTATATGTTTGATGAAGATGAAGATGGCGGAAAATGGATTCCAACAGAAAATGAATATTATGGAGAAACCATTTTCAGCATCACCTATAAAGGAGAAAAAGAGAAGCCTTTGGACTGGTTATTCCTAGACTATAATACATTGCAAAATGCAGCTTTGGCAAATGGACTTCAATGTGAAATACTTCTTGAAGGAGAACATTATGACTACTTAGCCAAACTTTCAATCTAAAAAACAAGAAAACCAAATGCTGAAAAACATTTGGTTTTCTACAACAACGATTCTTTATATTTTAAATACTCAAATTAACCTTGACCAGCAATTTTAATAGGCACCTCATAAAGAACCCTAACTTTTTTTCCTCTAGTTTCTCCTGATGTCCATTTAGGAGACTTACTAATAACTCTCTTTGCTTCAGCACCAGTGCCTCCGCCAAGATCTTTAACAACATTAACATTTGTTACCGTACCATCAATTTCAATAATAAAAGCAACTTTTAAAGTCCCTCCACTACCATCATAATCAGACGGCATTTGAAAGTTGGTGCTAATAAATGTCATGAATGCATTGTTTCCGCCTGGAAATTCCGGTCTCACTTCTACCTCTTCATAACTGTAAGGAGCATCATCAACAATAGTGGCAGTTACCTGTGCAGAAACAAAATTCACAATAAACAAAGTAATTACAGAAAGTAAAATTCTTTTCATGGGCTAATTCAATTATATGTTTTTAAAAAAGTAGGTTTTGGTAAATATATAAAAAAATATACTTATAAAAACAGATTGAATAAAAATAATCAAATAAAATTAACACATCGCCACAAAATTATATTTTAAAGTTAACAATTTGTTTCAAAAAAAATTTGAAATATTAAAAAAACATTTTTTAATAAGAAAAAACTACAACGATTGTTTTTCTAAAAAGACCAAACCATCTAATTTACAGACAAATAAAAAAGTAATCCATAAAATCAAAAAAAATATTGTTAATTACCCAACTAGCATCTTGGCAATTAACAATATTCTCAAAAAAGACTGTAATATAAACGAAAGTCTATATTAAGGGATATTTAAATATTTATGCGTTTGCAATGACACACGCCATTTGGGATTATTCATGACATATTCAACAATTAGAGGAGTCATTTCTTCCTTTTTGCTCCATTCAGGCTGCAGAAAAAGAATTGCGTCAGAATTAACCTTTTCAGCTTGTTCCTCAGCAAAAATAAAGTCGTGCTTATTATAAATAATTACCTTGAGTTCATTAGCATTATCATAAACTGTTTTTGTTGGCAATTTATTTTTCTTTGGCGAAAGACAAATCCAATCCCAATTACCGCTTAAGGGATATGCTCCAGAAGTCT
The DNA here is from genome assembly GCF_002797935.1 of Flavobacterium sp. 1. NCBI lineage: Bacteria > Pseudomonadati > Bacteroidota > Flavobacteriia > Flavobacteriales > Flavobacteriaceae > Flavobacterium > Flavobacterium sp. 1. Next base: position 4,870,446 of record NZ_PGER01000001.1, on the reverse strand, counting down.
CAATATGAACTCTTAAATCATGGTCTTTTAATTTTTGAGTCAAAAGGCTCATATCCCACATTAAAGGTTCTCCTCCAGTAATAACTATCGTATCAGCATATTTAACTGCGTTCTCTACAATCAAATCAATTTTGGTTGGCGGATGTAGCTCAGCATTCCAGCTTTCTTTAACATCACACCAATGACAGCCAACATCACAACCACCTATTCTAATAAAATAAGCTGCAGTACCCGTATGAAACCCTTCTCCTTGAATAGTATAAAACTCTTCCATTAACGGAAGCATAGTCCCTTTATTAACTTCTAATTGAACTTCTTTAGATAACATTATATAAATTTAGGGTACAAATATACGCAATTAAAAGAAACCTAAATAATGAACAAAAAACACAATCAAAATGAGCAGGAAACACACCAAAAAAAAATATAAAAAAAACGACAACTATTTCTAATTGTCGTTTTAAAAAATATTTTATTTTAATTACTTTAAGGATTTCAATGAATTCAAAGCATATTCATTAGCTGGATCAATAACTAATGTTTTATTAAAATATTCAATAGCTTTTGTTTTGTCAGAATTTGCATAACTAGCTCCCGCAGTATTGTAACTTTCTATTAATTTTTTAATTACAGCAGGTTTTGCCAATTCTTCTGGTCCTTTTTCCGTAACTATATTAACGTAATCATTATAATATTTTATTGTCATCTCATCATTTTCTAATAAACTATTAGTTCTGGCTCTGTACAAGTAAGCATCTTGTGTTTTAGGAGAAGCCTCAATTACGGCACCATAAGCTAAATCTGCTCTCTGTAAAGCAATTGGATCAGCTTTCACATCTTTTTTCGTATTGTCAAAATACAAACTGTTTCCTAAATAGAAGTTATCTAATGTATAGTTTTTAGATTCTTTATTTGCAACAGCGATTTCATAAATCACACTAGCTTGCTTAAATAATTTTAACTCGTATAACTTTTTACCAATATCACTAATATTCGCAGCCAAACTATTAGCATCCATCTCTGCCGATTTTTTCACATCAAGAATACCATTATCAAACAAAACAATATCAAGATTTTTTCCATCTTCGCCAATTGCTTTTTTAATTTTAGCAAAACCTAAAACTTGATAATCAAAAGCAATTACTTTATTAGTAGCCTCAGAAATAAAACTCTCTAAAGATTTTATTGCGACATCATAATTTCCATTTTGATAAGCTGAAATTCCTAAATAACGTAAAATTCTAGGATTAACCTTATCCAGCTCAACCATTTTATTTGCTTCAGCTTCTAACGCTTTATATTCACCAGCCAAAACCAAAAAGTCAGCATGACGCATTCTCGAACTAACTGAATAATCTGTTAAACTCAAATACTTTTCATAATTAAGCAGGGCTTTTTCAATATACACTCTATACTTAGAAGGTTCATTTCTACCCCATAAATAATACGTTTCAGCTAACTCACGATAAACTGGACCATAATTTGCATTGATAGCAATAACTTCATCAAAGGCTTTTATTGCTTCTGTATAAGCCTTAGCGCCTTTCAGCAAAACACCTAACTGCATTTTTGCTCTAATCATTGTATTATCAATAGTATAAGCGTTTCTATAAGCTGAATAAGCTTCGTTTTGATTTTTATCACCGAAATAGGCATTCCCTAATGCTAAATTTAATTGCGCATCTTGAGGATTAACCAATTTAGCCTTATTCAAATATTCTAATGCCTTTTTATAATCTGGATTGGTCGAAAATGTATAAGCACGACCTATAAAAATATACTCTTCAATATCTTTCTTTTTTAAATCTTTGGTTGCTAACGCAAATTTTTGTTCAGCTTCCGCAGCATTACCCTTATCTAAATCGATTAAACCTAAACCAATATTATTTAGTCTTACACCTTCTGAACCAGCAAGGCCTTTTTGATAATAGATTTTTGCCGAATCTGCATTATTCTGCAATAAATAAACATTTCCTAAATAAAAAGTTGCAGTTCCATTAGCTGGTTTTGCTTGAATTATAGATTTTAATATGTTTTTTGCACTTTCAAATTGCTCAGCATCGATAGCTTTCTTTGCTTGATTAAGATCTTGCGCACGGCCTGTTGCCACAACTGCCAATAGAGCAATACTTAAAATTTTAATTTTATTCATCTTCATTAAATTAATTTATTTTATTTCTTTTTGATATCAGACTTATTTCGTATTATATTTAATTTTCTTGTGGGCATCGTATATGGCAACAAACCAGATTTTAAAATAATTCGTTGTCCAATATCACCTGCAACGAACGAAGAAAGCCCCATTCCTAAACCAGAATACCCTTGGCAATTCACAATATATAAATCTCTCAATAAAGGATACGTCCCTTCTGCAAAATTATTTTGTGAAGGAGCATAATACCCTTCTCTATCTAAGCCCTTAACACTTAAAACATTTATATTCTTAATAACTGATTCCATTGATGCAACAGGCTGAGACAGCCAATTTACTCCAACAACACCAATCATTCCATTATTTTCTGAAACAAATTTTAAAACTTCGTTATTAGTTTTAAAAGTGTAAATATCATTCTCTGGCAAATTATTCAAACCAGCCAAATTATTCATATAACTCACAGTGCTTGAATTTGGATTGTCAAAAACGATACCTTTTATTTTAGAGCTGCGTTCTCCTTTCATAAAACCAATTACATCTTTCAATGCAATTAATGTGTCATTACTAGATTTATTAGAAACAAAAGCTATGCCATCAATAGCAAATTTAGTTATTTTAGGAACTATTTTTCTTTGTTCAAAAAGATTTAACTCTTTTTTTGATAAATTCCGAGCTAATACAACGATACTGGCCTTTTTGTTAAATAACGAGTTTAAGACTTCAGATTCAGATTCAGAAATTAAAGTGAATTTTGCGTCATAAGAACCTTCAAACACCATAACTTCATCTTCAACAATAGGAGTAACTGTCTCATCAACATAAATGGTAGCCTTACCTTTTAAAATCGTTTCATCATTTAGAACATTATTTTCATCCTTTTTGCAATTAAAAAAGAAAAAAATAAAGGATCCAAAAATCAAATAAAAACTAAATCTGGACATAATTATTCTTTATTAGCATTATATACGCGGAAAAATCTAATAATAGCATAGGCAATTAACACAAAGCCTAAAGCTATTCTATAGTGCATTTGCATGTCAAATGGAAATTTATCCCAAAAAATAACCATTATTCCTAAAAAGAAATAAGCTAAGAAAACCAATATGGTTATAACAAGAAGAAATCGCTCAATAAGCGATTTCTTCTTCAAATTGTTAAATAAATTATTTAACATTATTCTGCTGATTGAATAGTAATTGGAAGAGAATATAAAACCCTAACTTTTTTACCATTTTGTTCCCCAGGAAGCCATTTCGGGCATTTATTCAAAACTCTGATTGCTTCTTTTCCAGTCCCATAACCAATATCTCTAATTACTTTGATATCCGTTAAAGTTCCATCTTTTTCAACAACAAATGTCACATAAACTTTTCCTTTAAGACCTTCTTCTTCTGGTGGTGTATAATTTTTACCTACAAAAGCATAAAATTTTTCAATACCACCCGGAAATTCAGGTTTTTGCTCAATACCCGCTAAAGAGTGTACACTAGTGTCCTCTGCAATAACTTCAACTACAGGGCCATTACCAACTTCTTCAACTGTAAGAGGAGCATCTGGATCTCCTTTAATAGTTTCTGCACCAGTTTTCTTATCTTTGATATCATCCATTTTTGGCGGATCCTCAGTAACATCCTCAGCCTTAGTAACAACAGGTTTAACGAATTTAACCTGATCCTGTTTAGGTGGAGGTGGTGGTGGCGGTGCAAGATCTTTAGGAGCTTCAACCTTCTTCTTAGGAGGCATCTTAACCGCAATAATCTTTTCGTTAATTGTGTCATCATCACCCCCTTTTGGCAAGTAACTTGCAATAAGAGGAGCGCTGATAGCTAGACTAAAAAGAACACTGCCAATGATAAGAGCCCGCATAGAAGTCTTACGATTCGATTTTCTAAGTACGTACGCACCATAAAGTTTGTTACGCCCTTCGAAAACGATCTCAATCCATTGATTTTTTATTAAATCTAATTTCATTTTTTATAATTATTAGGTTATTAGTAAAAAAAATTATTTTTTTACTTCTAACAATTTCACTTCTTCAGGTGCAAATTCATTCACTATTGCATAAGAACCAGTCTTATTTACCCCAACTATTGCCATTTCATCCAAAACATCAACCAAATTACGATAAGTTGATTTTTTACTTGGTTTGATAATTACAATCATACCATCTTTTGGTTTCCCTTTAGCAGTAGAATATGCGATTACTTTATCCATTCTATCGAGTAATTCTTTACGAATCCCATCTTTACCGTAAGAAAAATCTTTTGGAGCCGCAAGTGGTTTTTCCAACATTCCAACATAACGCACCAACTTTCCATTTTCACCAAGCAATAAAGTCATCGTACGATTCTCATCAACATTTATATTACTTTTAACATTTGGATCTTTTTCTTTATCTGGCAACGTCAAATCCATGGATTGTGGTTTTGACAAGGTAGTAGTAAGCATAAAGAATGTGATTAATAAGAAGGCCAAATCCACCATGGCAGTTAAATCTACCTTAGAGTTTTGTTTTTTACTTCTTACTTTACCACCGCCTTTTTTGCCACCGCCACTGTCGGTATTTAATTCAGCCATTTTGTGTGTCTTTTTTAATTAAAAATTCTTTCCTCTTAAACCTGTAACCAAGTTAAAGCTATTGACCTTTTGATCTTGCAAAACATCCATTACTTGCTTAATTGCAGGATATTGTTCCTTCGCATCTCCTTTTATTGCAAAATTCAATTCTTTGTCATTAACCTCAATATTTGCTTTACGAGAATAAAGAACCCAATCCTTCAACTGGTTATCCAAAGAATCTTTAGGTATTCCAGGCTGTCCCGCTTTACTTCTATCTGCTGCTTTCATATTCAAAATTTGTTTTAAATTTTGAATTGGCACACCAAAACTTTCCATTAATCCAAATTCTTCCGACTCTTTTTCAGTAAAGGAAATATTATATTTATCAGCCATAAATTCAAGTGCCTTTTTACGAACATCTTTTCCTTTTAGGTCAAAAAATACAACTGATTTTCCTTGTACCTTACCAATCGTCAATGTCGACAGATTATCTGCAGGCAATTTAGTTTGAACAGTAGATTGCGGAGTATCAACTGGTAATACTTCAGGTGTTTTAGCAGTGGCAGTCAAAATAAAGAACGTTAGCAAAAGAAACGCAACATCACACATCGCCGTCATATCGGTAGATGTGGACTTTTTTTTCATTACTATTTTTCCCATTATTTTTATCTTTTATTTGATATTATAAAAAAAATATCAAAATTTAATTTATTGTTTTAAACTACCTCTAAAATGTCTGTAAGTATTTACGATTGTAGTTCCAGCCTCATCGATAGAATAAGTTAAATCATCAATTTTTGAAGTAAAGAAATTGTAAGCAACAATTGCAGTAATAGAAGTAGAGATACCTGTAGCCGTGTTAATCAAAGCCTCAGAGATACCAACCGCAAGAGCTGCTTGATCTGGAGTTCCAGCAGAAGCCAAAGCACCAAACGCTTTAATCATCCCTGATACCGTTCCTAATAATCCTCCAAGTGTTCCTAATGAAACTAAAGAAGAAATAATAGTCATGTTTTTTTCTAACATTGGCATTTCAAGAGCTGTAATCTCTTCGATTTCTTTATGAATCGTTTCAGCAGCTTCTTCACTGTTGAATCCTTCTTTTTTAACTTCTTGGTATTTAACTAATGCAGATTTAATTGCGTTTGCTACAGAACCTTGTTGTTTATCACATGAAACAATAGCGCCATCAATATCTCCTGATTTGATACTTACTTGGATTGCTTTCATAAATTTATCTAAATTTCCTTTACCAGCAGCTTTTGTAATAACAAAAAATCTTTCAATAGAGAAAACAATAACCATTAATAACATACCTAATAATACCGGTACTATAAATCCTCCTTTGTAAACTTGTCCTAATGTATTTAATGGGTGACCTTTTTCTGTATCTCCACCTTCAAAATTCGATGGGTCTCCCATCACTTGAGACCAAACTAACCAACCTACAAAAATACATAATGCGATAATAATTCCTGAAACCATTCCTCCACCATTTGAAGTGCTTTCTTTTTTAACTTTAACGTTTGCCATTTTTTTAAATTTTAAATATTTATTTTAGTTTTAATAAACTTGTATAGGAGCAAATTTAATTTTTTAGTTGAAATAAAAAAACTTTTTTTTAAGTATTCTAACAATTTATTTTATTCTTAAAACAGTACTGTAAGGTTTTTTAAGAATAATTGAATATTTTTTTTAAAAAACCTTTCAAAATTATTAAAAAAACAAGACGTTTTAAGCATTCCGAGTATTTTTATTCAAAGAATTGCCTAATTAAAAAACTTACATTTTCTATCAAATTAATCTTTTTTTGTGATATTATTTATAAGAAACACTTGATTATTCCATTTGGATAATATTTAATATCTTGCAGTTCATTTCAAAAACTCCGTTAAAATGAGCAACAAAGAAAATTTTATTCAGTACATAAATAAAGGCTATTTATCCAAAGGTGAAAGCATAACACTTGGAGTCTCCATCCTAGATGGTGAAGTATTAGCAAGCACTCCTGTAAAAATCCCATTAAAAACATTAAACAGACATGGATTGATAGCTGGCGCTACTGGAACCGGAAAAACAAAAACAATTCAAGTTCTCTCTGAACAGTTATCCTCTTATGGCATTCCTGTTTTAATGATGGATATAAAAGGTGATTTTAGCGGTATTGCCAAAGAAGGAGAAGAAAAAGATTTCATAAAAGAACGGCATTCAAAACTAAATATCCCCTATGCTGTATCGGGTTTCCCAGTCGAATTAATGACACTTTCTAAACAGGAAGGCGTAAGGCTTCGATCTACAGTTTCAGAATTTGGACCTGTACTTTTTTCCCGAATTTTAGATTTAAATGACACACAGGCTGGAGTTGTTTCGGTTATTTTTAAATATTGTGATGACAATAAAATGCCCCTGTTAGATTTAAAGGATATTAAAAAAGTCATTAATTACATAACCGACGAGGGAAAAGACGAAATTGAAGAAAGTTACGGCAAGATATCTACTTCGACTACAGGAACAATTTTAAGAAAAATAATTGAACTGGAACAGCAAGGCGGTGATTTGTTTTTTGGAGAATTGTCTTTTGAAATTGATGACTTACTGCGTATTGATGAATACGGAAAAGGGTACATCAATATTATCCGACTAACAGATATTCAAGATAAACCTAAATTATTCTCTACTTTCATGCTTAGTTTATTAGCCGAAATATACCAGCAAATGCCTGAAAAAGGAGATGCAGACCAACCCGAATTAGTTATATTTATAGACGAGGCCCATTTGATTTTTAATGAAGCCAGCAAAACTTTATTGGAACAAATAGAAACCATAGTAAAGTTAATTCGTTCCAAAGGAGTAGGTGTTTATTTTATCACTCAAAATCCAATGGATATTCCAAGTGGCGTTTTGGCACAACTCGGATTAAAAATACAGCATGCTCTAAGAGCTTTTACTGCTAATGACAGACAAGCAATCAAACAATCAGCGGATAATTACCCCTCATCCGAATATTACAAAACAGATGAATTATTGACCAGTTTAGGAATTGGCGAAGCTTTTGTAACAGCCTTAAACGAAAAAGGAATTCCAACTCCGCTTGTGGCTACAATGATGCGTGCGCCAATGAGCCGAATGGACATTTTAACGGATGCTGAAATTCAGGAGATTAACAACAAGTCCAAATTAGTCAAAAAATACAGTGAAGTGATCGACCGCGAAAGTGCTTATGAGATGCTCACTAAAAAAATAGAATCTGCACAAGAACAAGCAGTTGTTATTGAGGAAACAAAAAAAGCAAATAATGAACCAAGCGCTGCAAGTGTTGTCACAAAATCGGTTTTAAAGGTTGTTACCAGCGCAACTTTCATCAGAGGCGCATTTGGAATACTCTCTAAAATACTCAAAAAATAAACCTCCACAGTTTTCAATATTAAAATAGCAATTATAATTACTATTCTTGGTTCAAAAAACAAAACATGAAAGCATACGCTACTATAGGGTTATTACTGTTGTCAAATATTTTTATGACATTGGCTTGGTATGGGCATCTTAAATTCAAGGAATTAAAATGGTTTGAAAATACAGGATTAATAACTGTCGTATTGATAAGCTGGGGCTTGGCATTATTTGAATATTTTTTTCAAGTTCCTGCCAACAGGATAGGCTACGAAGGTAATGGCGGTCCTTTTTCTTTATTACAGCTTAAGGTAATTCAAGAAGTAATCACATTAGTTATTTTTGTGTTGTTCTCCTTGCTTTTTTTTAAAAATGAAACTTTGAGATGGAATCATTTCATTGGTTTTATATGTTTAATTTTAGCCGTTTATTTTATATTTAAAAAATAATTCACAATGAAAAAAGTATTCAAATTCTTTATTTTAATGTTAATTCTGAATGGCTGTTCGCCAAAGTCAGAAACTAAAAATGCGGCGTATATCAAATTAGAAATTGTCAAAACCGAAAAGGACTTTGAAAAATTAGTAGCCGAAAAAGGACCAGCAGAAGGCTTTTACCAATTTGCAGATTCCTGTGCCGTTATCAAAAGAGAACACGACACTATAATCATTGGAAAAAACAATATTAAAAATTATTATTCCAATCCTAGATATCAAAACGTAACCGTAACCTGGTCTCCTGATGCTGTAACCGTCTCCTATGCTGGCGATATGGCTTCAAGCTACGGCAAATATGTCTGGATTTCAAAAGATTCCTCTGGAAAGGAGCAGATTTCAAAAGGTATTTTTCATACGGTTTGGAAAAAACAAAAAGACCGTTCTTGGAAATACATTTGGGATTAAGATTAATTCTTTACAGGATAAAAAACCAGCTTTGTAGAAGACTGTATAATTTCTTTTTTATTCAATTTCATTTTTCTGAACTTTCCTGAATTATACAGTTCAGCCTGATCATTGTAATGCTTGCTGAATGGATTCCCAGACTGACCCGTTGGTAAAATTCCCCAACTATTTTCAATATCTGAAAAATCTATTACTCTTCTGCTTGATGGGCCTCCTTTTACTTTATAAAAACCATCTTCAGCAAAATCAAAAAATTGATTATTTATCACTTCATTCGATCCAGAGACTTCATAAGGGCCCACATTAAAAAAAGGTCTTAATAATGCTAATTTCCCTATTGGATGTTGATATTCTACTGTGTGAACTTTTTCCCATTTCCATTCCGAAGATAAACTTCCTAATTGTTTTTCTAAGGCTATTACTGCCTCCTCAAATGACTTTGTCACTATTTCACTTCTAGTTTCCTTCTTGTTTTTGGTAGTAATATCATCCCACCATGGTGAATTTTTGCTAGAAATCTGTCTTGTGGTAATTTGCTTCATACAATGAGTTCCAAGAAACTGTTTAAACTTTTCGTCTCCTAATTCGTCTTGAAAAGTATTCTTTAAATACAAATAAATCCATTTATTATAAATCGCAGGAGCAACATCTTCTAAATTATTAGTTCCTTTCCACAATTTTAAAACAATTATTGCTTCTTTTTCTGTTTTGGAAAGTGATTTAAGATTTAAATTTGAAATCAGCTTTTTAACCATTTCGGGAGCGATTGCAGAGGTATTGTCATTAATCATTTCACCAACTGAACTTTTATCCCAATTGGATTTTGAATTTAATAATTGTGTAATTCTTTTGGCTCTGTCTTCAGGAAGATAATATCCCGGATACACAAAGCCATCAATTGCTTCCGGCTGGTTATTTGCAGAATAAACATAGTTCCAGCTTGGATTGAAAGCTGAAGGATTTTTAGAAAAATCTAAATATTCCAGATTATCATCTTTACCCTCAGATCCATTCAATATGAAATTAGTATTTGCACTATTTCTATGCTTATATAATTTCCCTGTTGCCCACCAACCCACATTTCCTTTGGCATCACCATACATCACATTAAGTCCCGGCGAATGAATAAGTGACACTCCTTTTTCAAATTCGGAAACAGATTTTGAATGTGATAAAGCATAAATAGCTTCAATGTTATGATTAGGATGCTGTGTATAAATCCAAGACATAGCAACTGGCTTATCACTTTTTAAACCCACTAATAAATCATTCATAACAGGACCGTGCTGACTTATTTTTATATTCAGAACCACATCCGCAGAATCTTTTACTTTTATTATTTTCTTTCTGATTTCGTATTCTTGAAATCCGTTTTTAGTTTTATACTGATTACTGTTTTCTGGATTATTTTCTTCTTGGTAAAAATCCACATCATCGTTTTCAAACATTGTCAAACCATAAGCATATTCATGATTATGCCCCAACAAAGGAAACGGCGCACCTGCCAGATAACAGCCATATAGTTCAAAATCTGGAGTTTCTATATGAGCTTCGTACCAAGTTCCCGGCTGCGAAAATCCAATGTGAGGATCATTGGCAAAAATCACTTTCTTATTTTTTGTTTTCGGCGGAGCAATAACCCAGCTATTACTCCCTACAAAAGGAGCAACTGGGGATTTATCTAATAATGAAGCAATAGATTGTGAAATAACAGCATATTCTTGTGTGCTTTGTTTTGCATTCTTAATTTGAGTTGTATTAAACTGCCCTTCTAAACCAAAGTCTTTCAGATAATCCATCCCATATTTATTACGAATATCGGTAAGTAAAGGATCTGTTTTTTGAGCCATTGCAAAACTAAAAGACATGTACCCAAAAATATTATAAACATCTTGTACCGTAAATTTATCTTTTTTAATTCCTAACAATTTGAACTCAACAGGAGCTGGTCCTTCGTCAATATATTGATTAATTCCATCAAGGTATCCCATCATCAATTGATAGGCTGGGCTTTTTTTATCCAAGTCTGCAATTGCTTTTTGGGAAGCTTCTTCAATTCCTAAACCAGCAAAAAATTTATCATTCTTTAAAGCTACCGAACCAAATATTTCGGACAGCCTACCAGGAACTATTCGTCTAAGCAATTCCATTTGCCATAATCGATCTTGAGCATGTACATATCCCAAAGCCACCATTGCATCTTTGGAATTTTTTGCATAAATATGAGGCACGCCAAATTCATCAAAATAAACAATAGTTTCCTTTTGAATATTTTTTAAATAAATTTCTCCTTCATATTCAGGCTTTTGATATGCCCTATATATTACAAATAAAATTAGTACCGCAATTAGCAAAAAAATAAAAATAAGCAAGACTCGTTTTAATATTCTCATCAGAAGCAATTTTAATAGATCCTCTCAAACTTATATAAAAATCATTATATTTTGACATCCATTTCCTAAAACATTTTTAAAAAAGAATTATTTTTTATCAAATACAAACAAACCATGCTTATAACTGCTTTTAGCATTATTGTCATTTTTTTATTACAAAACAAAGAATATCTTGCTCACAAGTTAAAAATGAATATCTAAAATAAGATTTTTACAAAAGATTTTATAGTATTAAATAACCGTTTCTTATATTTGTTTAAATTCAAAAAAGACATGAAAAGCATTTCAAAAGAAACCATTTCACAGATGGATAAGATTGAAAAATTAAATTTAATTAATTCATGTACTGGATTTAAATCTGCTAATTTGATTGCCACAAAATCTATTGAGGGCAATACCAATGTTGCTATTTTCAGCAGTGTTACCCATTTAGGAAACAGTCCCTCGTTAATTGGAATCATTGTACGTCCAACCACTACTCCAAGAGATACTTATAAAAACATCATGGAAACCGGCTACTTCACTGTAAACCATATAACAGTTGATATGATTACTGATGCTCATCACACATCTGCTAATTATGAATCAGGAATTTCCGAATTTGACAAAACCAATTTGGAAGAAGAGTATAAAGAAGGAATCAGTATCCCTTTTGTAAAAGGAAGCCCTGTACAGCTCTACTGCAAATTTGTGAATGAATATAACATCAAAGAAAACGGAACTATACACATCATCGCTTCCATCGAAAGTATTTTTTATGACGAAGCATTAGAACATAAAGACGGCTGGCTGCAGTTAGACAAAGGAAATGTTGTTGCCTTAAATGGTACTGACGGTTATTTTTTACCAAAACTGATTGACCGTTTTCAACAGGCTCAGCAGGACGTTCCGACAAAACCTTTCAGGAAAGACAAAGAATAAGAAATTACAATTAAAAGGAAACGGGAACAGCATTTAGAACTATTCACGTTTTTTTATTTCTCCAATATTCCTCTTTTCAGAATCTGCCCAAAGTGAAACATATCTTCATAGGAGGTATATAATGGAACTGGCGCCAATCGGATTACATTGGGTTCACGCCAATCTGTAATTACACCATTTTTCATTAAATAATCAAACAGCCTGCGCCCTTCTCCATGCAAAAAAACAGATAACTGACATGCTCTTTCAGAAGAATTAGCCGGTGTAATAATCTCAAAAGAACCTTGCACTTCTATGCTGATTTCGTTTAGGATAAATTCTAAATAGGAAGTTATTTTATCTCTTTTTAAGATTAATTGATCCATTCCAATTTCATCAAACATTTCAACAGAAGCTAAATAAGGTGCTAAAGATAAAATTGGTAGATTACTTATCTGCCAGCCACCAGCTCCGTGAACAGGATCAAAAACCGGTTCCATCTTGAAGCGTCGTTCTTTATTATGTCCCCACCAACCCGCAAAACGAGGCAGTTCTTTATTGTTGTGATGTTTTTCATGAACAAAACAGCCCGAAGCATTTCCTGGTCCTGAGTTCATGTATTTATAGCTGCACCATGCGGCAAAATCCACATTCCAATTGTGCAGTTCTAATTTAATATTTCCTGTGGCGTGAGCTAAGTCCCAACCCACATAAGCGCCTTGTTTGTGACCAGCTTCGGTAATTGTTTTCATGTCAAAAACCTGGCCTGTATAATAATTTACGCCACCTATTAAAACTAGAGCCAGCTCCTCTCCGACTTCTTCAATTGTTGACAGAATATCTTCCAGCCGAATGTTATGTTCCCCGTCACGGCGCTTAATTTCTACGATTGCATCTTCTGGTTTATAACCGTGAAAATGCACTTGGCTCTGAAACATATATTGATCTGAAGGAAATGCTTTTTCTTCGCAAATGATTTTGAAACGTTTTGCTGTTGGCCTATAAAAAGAAACCATCAATAAATGAAGATTCACTGTCAGCGTATTCATCACTGTGACTTCTGACGGCAATGCACCCACTAATTTGCTCAACGGATTAGTAAAACGCTCCTGATAGTCCCACCAAGGTTTTTTTGCATAAAAATGACCTTCAACGGCTAAATTTGCCCAATCATCCATTACCTCATCAATATATTTTTTGGATCTTTTTGGCTGTAATCCTAAAGAATTACCAGTAAAATAAATTACCTTTTTGTCATTGACTTTTGGAAAAATAAATTCGTCTTGATATTTATGTAAATTATCTTGAGCATCCAGTTTTTGTGCAAATTTCAGTGTGTTTTTGAAATCCATCTTTTTATTATTTATGCAGTAAAAATAGAAAAAAGAAAGTATTTAAGTCCTATAAAAAGATAATTCAATAAAAAATCAATCCATTGGGAGCTAAATTTTATATTTAAAGCAACGAAATTTTCATGGAAAAGAAATTGCGTTAGGGATAAAAATGAAAAGTTTTTACTTGAAGCCATTAGTAATACAGCAACGAGGAAGCGACCAACGGAAGCTCCCACAGTGCTAGTATTACTTTGATTTCTGGTCAAAACTTGTAATGGATGACCCGTAATACGCCCATATTCAGAAGGCAGTCATCACTGTTCAGATAGCAGTATTCAGTTTGTGGAATTAGTTTGCAGGTAAAAAAAATCTCGCCATTGCTGACGAGACTTATATTTATAATTTTGAATGCGATTAGATAATCAACATTGCATCTCCGTAAGAATAGAATTTATATTCTTCTTTGATTGCTTCTTCGTAAGCTCTTTTCATTAAATCATGTCCGCAAAAAGCAGAAACCATCATTAACAAAGTAGATTTTGGCGTATGAAAATTAGTAATCATACAGGTCGGTATACTAAAATCATGAGGAGGAAAAACGAATTTATTTGTCCATCCATCATAAGGATTTAGCGTGTCTTGTGAAGAAACTGAACTTTCTACAGCACGCATAGAAGTCGTTCCTACGGTACAGATTCTTTTCTTAGCCGCCTTTGCAGTATTTACAATATCACAGGCTTCCTGAGTAATTTTCAATTCTTCAGAATCCATTTTGTGTTTAGATAAATCTTCAACCTCAACTGGATTAAAAGTTCCTAAACCTACGTGAAGTGTAACTTCGGCAAATTTAACTCCTTTAATTTCTAATCTTTTCAATAAATGCTTAGAGAAGTGCAAACCAGCAGTTGGCGCCGCTACAGCTCCTTCTTCTTTGGCATAAATTGTTTGGTAACGTTCAGCATCTTCTGGCGTCACTTCACGGTTAATATATTTTGGGATAGGAGTTTCTCCTAATTCGGTCAATTTATTTCTGAATTCTTCATAAGAACCATCATAAAGAAAACGCAAGGTTCTACCACGAGAAGTAGTATTGTCAATTACCTCAGCCACTAATGAATCGTCGTCTCCAAAGTATAATTTATTTCCAATTCTGATTTTACGTGCCGGATCTACCAATACATCCCAAAGTCTTTGTTCTGCATTTAGTTCTCTTAATAAAAACACTTCAATTCTAGCTCCGGTTTTTTCCTTGTTTCCGTACAAACGGGCTGGGAAAACTTTGGTATTATTTAGGATTAAAACATCACCATCATCAAAATAATCGATAACATCTTTAAACATTTTATGTTCTATCGTTTGTTTCTTACGATCAATAACCATCAAACGAGACTCATCTCTATTTTCGGCTGGATATTCTGCAAGAAGTTCTTTTGGTAAATTGAATTGAAAGTGTGATAATTTCATTTGCTGTTTGTTTAAAAGTTTAAAATTTCAAGTTGCAAGCTGTTTAGCCTGAACTTAAAAATCTTTCGGGTGCAAATATACGATTGTGAGATAGGCGTTGTCAAGTGTTTAGGTGTTTATTTTTACTCACCTAAACGCTAAACAAAAATGAATTGACAACAAACTGAACAAGAGTCTAGGTAAATGACCACTTTTGAACAACTAAAAAGCCTAATTTTTTTAAATCATCCCAAAAATCTGGATATGATTTTGATACAACATCAGCATTATTGATAATAATTGGAACTTTTAGTCCTAGCGGAGCAAAAGCCATCGCCATTCTGTGGTCGTTATAAGTATCAATTCTTATCTCTGGGTTAATATTTTCTGTTGCCACCAATGTCAAACTGTCGTTGGTTACTGAAATATTGGCTCCTAGTTTAGTCAATTCTATTCGAAGTGCTTCCAATCTATCAGTTTCTTTAATTTTTAAGGTATGCAAGCCTGTTAAGTGACAGCCAATTCCTAATCCTAAACAAGTAACTACAATAGTTTGGGCAATATCTGGTGTATTGTTTAAATCGAAAGTGATGTCTTTATAATCGAAACCTTCTTGTTTTGTCAATGTAAGCTTATCTCCTTCAAACTGTGAAGAAACTCCCAACTTCTTATAAATTTCAACCAAAGCCGAATCTCCTTGCAAACTTGTTTCTTTATAACTCGTTAAAGAAACTGAAGCTGTTTTTGCCAAAGCTACTAAACTAAAAAAGTAGGAAGCTGAACTCCAATCGGACTCAACAGTCATTACTTTGGTTTCTACTTCTTTCTTTGGTTTTACAGTTATTACGTTTCCAACAAAACTCGTTTCAATATTTAAATCATTTAGCAAAGTCAAAGTCATTTTGATATACGGAACAGAAGTTATTTCGCCAACCAAAGTCAGTTCAATTCCGTTTTCTAATTTTGGCGCTACTAAAAGCAATGCCGATATATATTGACTGCTCACATTAGCAGGAATACTGACTTTGTGAGCCGTTATTTTTTGTCCAATGATTCGAATAGGCGGATAACCTTCTTCATTTTCATACGTGATTTTTGCTCCTAATTGTACCAAAGCCTCCACCAAAACTTTAATCGGGCGTTCGGTCATTCTTTGAGATCCTGTCAAGACAACTTCACGGCCTTCATTGACTGCAAAATAAGCAGTCAAGAAACGCATTGCAGTTCCTGCATGATGAATATCTACAATTTCGTCATTCCCTTTTAATGCTTTTTGCATTACCTCACTGTCATCTGAATTTGAAGTGTTCTCTAAAGTGATATTAGGAAACAATGCTTGAAGCAGCAAAAGTCTGTTTGTTTCACTTTTGGATCCTGTAATTGCAATTTGGTCTTGTAAATCGGGTTGGGAAGTCTGTACTAGTAAATTCATTTTGGATAAGTTGAAAAGGTATGTTTGGCAAATTTATTTTAAAAAAAGGATGTACCAAAGCTTTGCGTTCACTTATAACATTATTTTAGTTTATCGTTGTTTTTGTGGCGGTCTTTATCTCTTACTGATTTCAAATCCATCTTCTTATCAAAGGCGGCCTGCAGATCGATTCCTGTCTGATTAGCCAAACACAGCACTACAAAAACAACATCGGCCAATTCTTCGCCAAGGTCTTTGTTTTTATCGCTTTCTTTTTCGGATTGTTCTCCGTAACGGCGCGCAATGATTCGGGCTACTTCACCTACTTCTTCGGTAAGCTGTGCCATATTAGTCAGTTCATTAAAATAACGGACTCCGTGTTCTTTGATCCAAGTATCTACGTCTTGTTGGGCATTTTTTAGATTCATAGCGGTATTTTTATGGCAAATATACAAATGCACAAAGTCATACTATATTCTTTTCAAGACTATTTTTTCATTTTGCTTGTCAATCATTTTTTGATAAAAGTCTTTAATTGATCCATAAAAATCACCTGAAATGACAGCAAAATTTATCTCTTTGATTACAGCAATCTGTATTTTATTATCTTGCGAATTCACATTCATAGAGAAGGACAGCTCTTCACCTTCTGTTGAAATCTTTAAGGGTTTAGGAAGCGATTCTATAGCATAACCCTCTGGAATTTCATAACTTATATTATATTTTTCAAATTTTGGATATTCAAAATTGATTGGCATCTTTCTTTTTTCTTGAACGAAAGGATTATGAGATTCCGTAAAAAATAACATTGGGTTGATATATATTTTATCTCCAATAATCTCAGAATGATTATTAGTTGAAAAAGCAAAAGTCTGCATAACAGGATTAGCAAGATTAGTCTTTTTATTATCTATGGTATACCCTTGAATTCTAATTCCGTTTAAATTATTTTCTAATTTCTCGAGATAGTTGTCCGTTTCCATTTCTGCATACTTATCTCTAAAATTGTATGCTTCATAATCCGTTAACTGAGATCTATACTTGCCCTCCATTCCTCCGGATTTATCCAATTTTACCATCAGCGTATAATTTTTACCTGAACTCTTTGTCGGCACTAGCTCCACTTCCTGAGAAGTTCCATCTTGCTTAATAAGCCGTCCTTTCCAGTTTAAAACATTCAAGGGTAAAATATTTTGGGTTGTGTATTTATGAGTAGCATCTAATAAAATTTGCTTCCCATCAATATTCACTTCAGCTATAACATAATTAAAACCAGTCCTATTAGGAAAAACCGGTCTTCCATAATCTTTTGTACTAATCAGTACTGGATTTGCATCAAAACCTGCCAGTTTTAACATTGAGATAAGTATAAAATTTATTTCGGCAACATTTCCAGTTCTGGCAGTATAGGCTTGCTTTACTCCTTTATCTGTGTAGTATCCATTATCATTGTTCCAATGCATCCGTTCTTGAACAAACTTAAAAACTACTGCTAGTCTTTCTTCCTTAGAATCAATTCCTTTTAAAATCAATCTAGTATCGTCTAGAAGATAAGAACTCTCTTCTAACTCTTTCCCAAAATCTTTATCTGCATAAATAGTTTTGGCTACGCCATCCCAATCTTTTGAAAAATTTTTCTCTTTATCATCGGGAAAATTTGTTTTTTCAAGTTCATGATGCAATGACGATTGGTAATTTCGAATATTATCAACAAAACTTTCTTCTTTTAATGCTGGAATATTTTCTGTACTATATTTACTTTTTATCTGATTGAAACTCAACGAAACTGAATGTTGATATTGATCATCATAATGAAGACTTCCATCTGTAACTTTTGAATCGACTTTAAGATCTATAAAACCAATCTGAATAGGTTTATACGTAAAAAAATAAGGGATATTAGTCGTATATTCAGCTGAATTTACTGGAATTTTATATTGAAAATAGAAAACAGGAAACTTAACAATGTTTTCCGTTTTCAAAACATATTTAAATTCAATTACCGACCCCTCTTTTACATTTGGCAACATTATAGTTGCTTCATTCCAATATTCATTCACATTTTTCTTAAAACTGCCTTCACTATTGAGTTTAGTTTTTACAATCGCACCATTTACCAGATTATAGGTTACAGCATTGGAAAATGTGACAACATCATCACTATAATTTTCATACCCTACATAATACGGTACCGTAAAATTAGCCCAATCATAGCCCTCTTTCTTATAAATTTTAATTCGCATCGAAACTTCAGTAATTGCGACAAATCCTTTATCCCTAGTGTACTCAAATCTAGTTTTACCATTCTTAAATAATATTGCTGCAACAGCACTTGTGTCTCTGGGGTGAACTTTTTCCTTTAATTCTGCAATTGATACTTTTCCTAATTCAAAGTTTTGAGCATTTATCTTTACGAAAGAAAATAAAATGAACAATACCAAAAACACTTTGCTTTTTTTCATTGTTTACACTTTTTTCAACACAATCTTCTCGGTTTGCTTCGTAATCATTCCTTGGTAATAATCTTTCATCATGGAATAATATTCTGAAGATATGATTGGAGTATTTATTTGATGGGAAATAATCAGCTGTATTTTATTTCCAGAAGCATTTGCTCTAAATTTAAATCCGCCTATATTTTCTTCCATATTTAACTGAGCCGATTTTGGCAATGTCTCTACAACATATCCTTCAGGAATATCAATATTAATATTGTAACTTTCTATAAATGGAAAACCATAATCAATAGGGTATTCTCTGGTTTCTTTATTAAAAGGATTATGCTCTTTGGTAAAAAACAATAATGGATTAATGTATATTTTTTCCCCTATAACTTCACATAAATTAGTTCCGGTAAAAGAACAGGTTTCCATAATGGGTAATTTCAAATCCTTCTCGTTAGTTCTGGAATAATCTGCAATTTCAATTTTTTGATTTTCATTTTCCAGCTTTTCCAGATAGTCTTCTTCTTTTACATTCTCAATTTTCGACCTAAAACTCATTGCATTATGAGCGGTTCTCTGTCTTCTTAATTTTCCTGTAATTTTCCCTATTGCGTCAATAGCGTACAACATTGTTACATGATCAGTTGAAGCCATTTTTGGCATTAAATCGACTTCATCAGATGACCCGTCTTTTCTAATTAATCTTCCTATCCAGTTTAAATCTCTAAATGGCAATACATTTGGAGTAGAATATTTATTTGTAGCATCCAATAGTATTATGCCCTGAGGTGTTTCGACTGCAGCAATCACATAGTTGTATGCAGTTCTATTAGGGAAAATTGAAATTCCGTTAGATCGGGTACTCACTAATACAGGATTTGCCTTTAAGCCCGCAGTACGCAACATTGCAGTAAGCATTAAATTAATTTCGGCTACGTTTCCTACTTTGTCTTTGTAAGCTTTTTTAACACCCTCATCACAAGAATAACCATAATTTTCATTCCATTTCACAGTAGCTTTTACATAATTTAAAATCGCTGTAATAATTTCATCTTGAGATGACAAACCTGCAATAACTGCTTTTAAATCCTCTTCAAAATATCCGGTTTTATTCAACTCTGGTCCAAAATCATCATATTCATAAATAGTTTTTGCAACAGAATTCCAGTCTGTAGAATAAGGCTTAATAGGTCTATTTGGATATTGTGTCATCGATAATTCCTGAACCAAACTGGTAGTAAAATTGTCAATATTATTTACAAATGCCTCGTCTTTCATAGCAGGAGCATTTTCGATAACATAGGTTGTTTTTGTTTGAAGATAATCAATTTTATCCGTTGTAAAATTAGTACTGCTAGCAGTCCATCCTCCTCCAGATCTTTCTTTGCTATTAATAGTAATGGACTGATTCGATTTTTCTGTTGTGATTTTTGGAGAGATAAAACCTTTTAATTTAGTGTTATATACAAAGTATTCGGGTATGTGAGTTATATATTCTGAATAATTTACAGGAATATCTGTTTGAAAATCAAATTCTCTCAACATTCCAATATTATCTGTTCGTATTTCATATTTGTATTCTAGCACAGAACCCTCTTTTACATTCGGCAAAGTTATTTTCTTCCTATTCCAATATTTATTAACTTTTTCTGTGAATTCGCCCTCACTTTTAAGCTTTGTTTTTTCTATTTTACCTGCTACTAAATTATAAGTTACTGCATCTGAAAAGGCAACTTTTTCTTTACTAGTACCATTTCCGACTAAAAAGGCTACCTGCTTATTTGCCCAATTATATCCTTCTTTTTTATAGATTTTAATACGCATGGTAACCTCTAAAACTACAATAAACCCTTCGTTTTCTGAAAATACAAAACTGGTTTGTCCTTTTTTGAACAATATGGCAGCTACCGCAGCTGAATCTTTCGGATGCACTTTTTGTTCTAATTCTGCTATGGAGACTTTTCCTAATTTAAATTCTTGAGCATTTACATTGGAACAAAATAGGGCAATAAGAAACAGAAAAGTTAAATATTTGATTTTCATTTGGCAATTAGCTTTTGGTTAAAATTATTTTAGCATTATCATTTCTAGAAATCTGCTCCATAAAAAGACGAAATTCGTCGTACTCTTTATTGGTATACAATCCTTTTTTCAAAAAGAATTTTCGCTTGTAAACGATAGTCACATTATCTTTTTTTATAATCTCAGTTTTATATTCCCCAAATTTCCCGTTAATCTCAACATTAGCTGGAAGAAACTCAATTGAAAAATTAGCTGGTATAGCAATTTCGATTTCATCTACATCTACAGATCCTCTTTGAATTTCTAACGGATTCTTTCTGTTTCGAATTCGTTTTACACTTTGAGTTAATGGATTAAAAGCATTTAGAGCAAACATCATTTTGTTAGCAGATACGTTTCCGTAATTGACAGCACTTATTGTAATATTTTCAGTAAATCGAATATTTTCTTTGTCATTCGAAAATGACATTTTTCCTATTTTTAAATTATTAATATTATTCCAATAATTTTTATAATGTTCTTCTTTGTCTGTAGGTTGCCAATTTTCAATTTTCGCTTTACTATACTGTGAACCTTCTGATACTATCGTAATTTTCCCTCCAAAATCTCCTTTTTCAGAAATTTCATAAGTTCCTTTACTAATTTGACTATTAGATTTATCTTCATAGATTTTTGTATGAACAATTTCTCCACCATCCGGCTTTATAATCAATACGTCTCTATCGTCAGTAAAATTAGCTTGGTAACCAAAAGGATTATTTTGACTAGTACATTCTAAAAATATTTTCTCTTCCCCATTTGGAACACATAAAATAACGTGATCGCCTTGTAGAGATGTAAAATCTGATTGTATATTTTCTATATCACTATCTCCAAATAATTCGGTATAATATGATGGAACGCCAACAACTTCCAATAATGCTCTAGTATAGTTGGACAGTGCTTTACAATCGCCATAACCTAATCTATCAACATCACTAGCAAGCATTGGTTTAAACCCGCCAATACCAACTTGAATACTAATATATCTAGATTTTTCTTGCATATATTTATACACAATTTTTGCTTTTTTTATTGGGTCGGTTTCATCTCCAACTAACGATTTAATTTTGACTTTGGTTTCATCAGTTAGATTATCTGTTCCTTTCAAAATGTTTTCGGAGAACCATTGTCCGTATTCCTTCCAATTTTTAGCGGTTCCATCAACACCTTCAAGATTAAAACTTTCCAATCCCATCATCACTTTTGGGAAAATTTTTGACTCTGGACTATTTGCTTCATATTTTTGAGCAAAAATATTTGTAGCCAAATAAGAAAGTTGAGTTTCATTATCTATTGTTTTTTTGATTTTATAATTAGAAAAATTAAACTCTTTCTTTTTAAAACCAAGAATAGAAGGGTAAGTTACGTTTATGATGCTTTTTTCTATACTAACAAAATAATTAGAAATTGGATTCCAAGTTGGTATATGTGCCGTAGTTGAAGTTTCAAATTCACTTTCATAAACAAAAGTAAAAGGATACTGTATTGGTGTATAATTTGTAAAAATAATTCGATCATCAGAAAAAATAGAGTATCCATCTGCTGCACTAACGTCTCTAAAATCACCTTTTTTTATTTTTTTAATTTCCTTTCCAAAAGCATCATAAACGGTTGCTTCTATGTTTCTAATCTTCGACCTTTTATCATAACCAGCGACTGCTCCTATGGCTTCAAGGCCTTTTTCATTAAGCACCGTAACTATTCTTATTTTCTTGATATTCATGCTGCGCTGAGAGGCAATTAAAATATCCGTTTGGTTTAAACGAACAATAGCATTAGCATTTTCTTTGAGACTGTCGGAAATAGTCAGAGCACTGTAATCAGGTTTTTGAGAAAAAAGCAGAGTTGTAGTAAATAACAAAAAAATAGTTATCGCTGAAAAAAATCTGTAGGTCATAAAAAAATATTTGCGAAATATAAGAAAATTTCGTTTAAAAGAAACTTAATTTTATTATTTATTTTACATAAAATTTTAGCTTAAATAATAAAAAGGCAGAATTCTAGAATATAAAAAAGGCTGTCCAAAATGAACAGCCTCAGCCTTTAAGCTCTAGTTTTTTTTTTATAATGAACGGATAATTCCTTCTTCTAAACCTCTTAATTCTGCTAATCCTCTAAGCCTCCCAATTGCCGAATATCCAGGATTATTCTGTTTACCTAAATCATCTAACATTTGGTGTCCGTGATCGGGACGGAACGGAATTGAAATTTTGTATTTTTTCTGAATCAGTAATAATTCTTTCATTACCGCATACATATCGGTATTTCCATCTAAATGATCGGCTTCAAAAAAGTTTCCTTCTTCATCGCTGCGAACATTTCTTAAATGTATAAAATGAATTTTATCATCTAATTTTTTAACCATTTCGGGTAAATCATTTGCTTTTGAAGCACCTAAAGAACCCGTGCAAAAACAAATTCCGTTTGATTTATATGGCGCATTAGACAAGATATAATCATAATCTTCTATTGAGTTAACAATTCTTGGCAAGCCTAAAATATCAAATGGAGGATCGTCTGGATGAATGGCTAACTGCACGCCGCATTCATCAGCAACGGGACAGATTTCGTTTAAAAAATAACTCAGATTACTTCTTAGAGCATCTCTGTCAATGTTGTCATAGGCCTTCAATGCATTGCGCATCCACTCTACAGTTATCTTTTTTTCTCCAGGAATTCCAAACATCACTGTATCTGCTATTTCTTGTAATCTTTGCTCAGTAATAGCAACAAAACGTTCTTTGGCTTTGGTTACAATATTTTCAGGGAAACTTTTCTCGGCATTTTCTCTTTTTAAAATATAAATATCAAAAATTGCCAAATCAATCCAGTTAAAATACAAAGCTTCTGACCCATCTGGCATTCTGTAATCCAATTGCGTTCTAGTCCAATCGTTTACCGGCATAAAATTATAGGTGATTACCGGAATACAGCAAGCTGCTACATTACGGATACTTTCTTTGTATTTATCGATATATTCCTGAAAATTTCCTGTTCTGGTTTTAATGGATTCATGTACTGTGATACTTTCTACCACATCCCATACTAAACCAGATTCTTCAATTTCAGCTTTTCTTTTATTGATTTCTGCTATTGTCCAAACTTCACCATGAGGAACATGATGCAACGCTGATACCACTCCTGTTGCACCTGCCTGTTTGATATAGGATAAACTTACGGGATCATTTGGTCCAAACCATCTCCACGTTTGTTTCATTTTATACATAATTGCTTTCTTTAAAAATATTAAACTCCGCTAAAAATTGTAAAACCTCCATCTAAAGTAATTTTTGATCCAGTTGCAAATTTAGATGCATCACTCAACAGCCAAACCAATCCTCCAACTAATTCATCTGGACTGCCGAAGCGGCCGTAAGGAGTATTTTGAATTACCAAATTTCCTCTTTCAGTCAAACTTCCGTCCGTATTGGTCAATAAAGTTCTATTTTGTTCTGTCAAGAAAAAGCCTGGCGCAATTGAATTCATACGAATTTTATCGCCATAACGTTTAGCAAGTTCTACAGCAAACCATTTAGTATAAGAATCAATGGCTGATTTTGCCAAACTATATCCTAGTACTTTTGTCATTGCCGCCACTGTGGATACCGAAGAAATATTTACAATACTTCCTCTACCAACAGTATCTTTTATGGCTTCTCCAAAAATCTGAGTAGGCAAAAGCGTTCCAAACAAGTTAAGATTCATTACTTGCTGTAAAGCATCCATATTCAATTTAAAAATATCTTGATCGGGCTGTACTACTGCATCGGGCATATTCCCGCCAGCGGCATTAACCAAACCATCAATTTTTCCATATTTAGAAAGAACCAGCTCACGAGCAACAACTAAATCTGCTTCTTTGGTAACATCAGCAATTAAAGCAATTGCTTTTCCTCCTTTATCAACAATAGCCTTTACTCGTTCATTAGCTATTTTTTCGTTCCTGCCTAAGATGCCAACTGTTGCTCCAGC
This sequence comes from Flavobacterium sp. 1, assembly GCF_002797935.1. NCBI lineage: Bacteria > Pseudomonadati > Bacteroidota > Flavobacteriia > Flavobacteriales > Flavobacteriaceae > Flavobacterium > Flavobacterium sp. 1. The sequence goes on along the minus strand of NZ_PGER01000001.1, from coordinate 4,845,479 downwards.
CTCGGCAATTCCTTTCACAAAAGCTCCTCCTAAAATTCCTGTAGCCCCTGTAACAACAATAACTTTATCATTTAATAAGAAATCTGTTTTCAATTTTGGTTGTTTTAAATTAGTATTTTTAATTCCAGTCGCGAAAGATACGGATTTTATTAAGAAAGGAAATTTCTCCAAATAAAAAAAGCACCAGCCTTAAAAGCACTACTGGATCAAAAAAACTTTATTATTAAGATAACTTGAAAACACTGTTTAAGAAAACATTTAAAAATAATTTAAATTCATAAACTTTCAGGAAATGGAAAATTTATGAAAACCTGAATTCAATTAATATACAAAAGCTATTATTTATATATCAATTATGTATTTTACAGTATCGAAAAAAACATGAACTTATTCCATCAAAAAAACGGTCAATCCTCTTGCTCCGTGTGCCCCTAAAACTAAAGACTGTTCTATGTCAGCTGTTTTTGAAGGTCCAGCTATAAATGTTCCAAAACCATATTCCTGATTTCCAATGCGGTCATAAGCTTGGTGCATTTTGGCAACAATATCCTTTTTATTGACAACTATTGCCAAATATTGCGGAATAAAAGTCGAAACCCGTTGTCCCATAACCTCGTCGGTAATCCAAAGCGCACTATTTTCGGCTACGCCAAAATGTGCTTTAACCAAAATAAGTTCGGCATCCTGCAAAGAATGAGGATCATCGCTAGTCCAATCCAAATTGGCCACTTCTGAAAGTTCTGGAAGAGTGGTCAGTATGCGTTTGCTGGTATCGAATTTTTCTTTTACAAAATCAGTAATTTCAGCATAATTGGATACTTCAACAAAGTCACCGCCAATACTTTTTAAAACCGATTTATATTGTTCTAAAACATCTAATTCAGATTCTTTCAAAGGCTCTAAATTAGGAAGTTCATTCAATTCTTTTGGCTGATTTTGTTTTATTTTTTGTAAAATAGATTCTTTACTGCTCATCATTTTTTCCTTTAGTTGCTTTACCATTTTTCTTGTACCATTCTCTAAAAGATTCTTCTGGAACTTCGGGCATTTCGCGTTGGTCGTACCATTTATTCAATTTATTATTTACCAAACCAGGTAAATTCTTCATTGTAAAACGGCCCGCTTTTCCAGCAATCTCAAACACTGTTGGATTGGCTAAAACAGTAGCCATTGTTTTCATAGCTATTGTCTTAACTTTTGGAGTATAACCCTCTTTAACCAAAACCTGTCTCCATTTGTATAACTGATCATGGATGTCAATTTTTACAGGACAAACATTGGTACAGGAACCGCATAAAGTGCTGGCAAAAGGCAGATCGGCATTTTTTTTCATATCCAGATTAGGAGCCAAAATCGAACCTATTGGTCCTGCAACCGCATTGTGATAACTATGTCCACCGCTTCGTCTGTACACTGGACAAGTATTCATGCAGGCACCGCAGCGAATGCATTTTAATGAATTTCTAAAATCTTCTCTCCCTAACTGCTCACTTCTTCCATTATCAACTATGACAATATGAATCTCTTTTCCGTCATTTGGTTTTTTAAAATGGCTGGAAAAAGTAGTTATTGGCTGCCCAGTGGCGCTTCTTGCTAGTAATCTCAAGAAAACACCTAAATGTTCGCGCTGCGGAATTAATTTTTCAAATCCCATACACGCAATATGAACATCGGCTAAATGCGCGCCCATATCTGCATTTCCTTCATTGGTGCAAACTACAAATTCGCCGGTTTCGGCAACTGCAAAATTTACTCCTGTCAAGGCGGCTTTGCGCGTCAAAAAAACATCTCTTAAATGCTGGCGGGCCGATTCAGTTAAATATTGCGGATCAATATTCCCTTTTTCGGTACCAAGGTGCTCATGAAAAGTTTCACTTACATCTTCCTTTTTTAGATGAATCGCCGGCAAAACAATATGACTCGGAGGCTCGTTTCGAAGCTGTACAATACGTTCTCCTAAATCAGAATCAATAACATCAATGCCCCGATTCGTCAAATAATCATTCAAATGACATTCTTCGGTAAGCATCGATTTTGATTTCACCATTTGTTTGATGTTATGCTTTTCTAATATCGAATGAACAATAACATTGTGTTCCTCGGCATTTGCGGCCCAGTGAACAATAATTCCATTTTTTTGAGCATTGGATTCAAATTCAACCAAATAATCATGAATATTTGAAAGTACGTTGAATTTTATTTGTGATGCTGTTTCTCTAAGCAATTCCCATTCTGGAATCTGATGTGCAGACCGATCTCTTTTTTCACGAACAAACCAAAGTGTTTCATCGTGCCAATTGACGCGCTCCTCATTTTTATTAAAAAGGGCTGCGGCTTCACTATGCGGAATCGTTTTATTTGAACTCATTTTGCTTGTTTTATTCTTTATCAGAAAAATTCAATACGTTTTCGGTAATATATTTTTTATCGGTAATAATATCAGCCTTAATGTTTTTAAGGAAAATATTCTCTACAGGCAATTCTTTCTGCCCCAGTATTCTTGCGATAAATTTCACATCTTTAACCTTATAATTTTCTAAATAAATGTCATGTATAGGTGTTAATTTTACTTCAATAGTTGGAACCAAGTCCTTCCATTGATACAAAACATCGGTTTCAATACCCAAAACTCCTTCGGCAATTTTTCCAGATGTGATATTTTGAGTATAAATATTTTTTACATAACCGCCTCTTCGTTCATTGGTCTTAATGAATAACAGATGGTTCAATTTTGCTCCATCAACAACATGGCAGTTATCCATAAAAACATTTTCAATTCCTCCAGAGAGTTCACTTCCTAAAGCCAGTAATTGATGACCGTTTTTTACAGTAATATTTCGAATAACAATATTTTTTGCAGGAGTATGTAAACGCCAAGCATCTTGATCTCTGCCAGATTTAATTGAAATAGCATCGTCACCTTGGTCTAAAATACAATTTTCGATTAATACATTTTGTGCCATTTCGGGATCAACGCCGTCATTATTATGTCCATGAGCATATACTTGAATATTTCGAATCACAACATCTTTGGACAAGTATGGATGAATAGTCCAAAACGGGCTGTTAGTTACCTTAACGCCTTCCATTAAAATATTCTCACAACGGTTAAACTGAATAAATTGCGGGCGAAAATTAGCCGTATCATTAACCATCTGGCGTTCTTCAACTGGTTTGTTATAGCCAGCCAAATAGTACAGACGCTTTAAGCTTTCCATGTGAGCTTTCGGTCTTGCAAACCATTTTTCCCATACATCCATTTTTGCTTTTAATTCACCCTCACCGGTAATTGCAATTTTTTTACAGTTATAAGCATAAACTAACGGCGAATAATTATAGCATTCCAGTCCTTCCCATGTAGTATGTACAGCAGGCAGATAATCACTAGGATCATCTGAAAATAAAAGAACAGCACCTTTTTCTAAGTGCAGGTTGACATTGCTTTTGAAGTGAATTTTACCTGTAATCCATTCGCCTTTTGGGATTACTACAATACCGCCTCCCATTTTATTTGCTTTATCAATGGCATTAGCTATAGCTTGTGAATTTTTATTTTTGTCACCTTGTACCGCACCAAAATCGGTAATGATTAACTTTTTACAATTCTTAAAATTTGGAATGTAAATCATAGGCATTTCAAATGGAGCTTTCACTTTTATTCCAGTTAAAGTAACCGTTTCTTTTTCAGCATTAAATGAAAAAAAACAAAAGGCACAAACGATAAATAAAATTGAAATGATCTTTTTCATTGTGTTTACCCTTTTAAAGTGTTTAAAATTTCTGCGATATGAATAGTTTTAATTGGACTTTTTTGTCTTCGCAAAATCCCTTCCAAATGCATTAAACAAGACATATCTGCGCCAGTAATATAATCAACGTGATGGTTTTCGTGGTCTTTGATACGGTCTTTCCCCATTTTTACAGAAATGGCTTCCTCAGTAACACAAAAAGTTCCTCCAAAACCGCAGCACTCATCTTTTCGGGACAGGGATACTAAGTCTATCCCTTTAATTTTGGTTAATAATTGCCCCGGTTTTGAAAAAAACGGAGCATTTAATTCACTCATTTGCGAAAGCTTCAATCCCCGCTGCCCATGACAGCTTTGATGCATTCCTACTTTGAACGGGAAATCACCTTCAATACTTTCAATTTTTAAAACATCAGTAATAAATTCAGTTAACTCGTAAACAGTTGCTCTAAGTTTTGCAGCCAGTTCTTTGTCAGTATCGCTGTGTAAATGCTCTTTTACGTGCATTACGCAACTTCCCGAAGGACAGACGATATAATCAAAACCGGTGAAATTGGCAATAAAGTTGGCATCGCATCCCTCGGTTAAATGCTGGTAACCACTATTAGCCATCGGCTGTCCACAACAAGTCTGCTTCATTGGAAAATCAACATCACAGCCTAATTTTTGCAGTAACTCAAGTGTAGCAATACCAATTTTTGGGTAAAACTGGTCTACATAACAGGGAATAAAAAGTCCAACTTTCATAAGGAAATACTTTTTTTAAAAATACCGCACAACGATATTTCTTAAGATTCATCTCATAGAGATTTATAATTTTATTGTCTCCGATATTAAAATAATAAAGGAACCAATTTTTTCATCCTGTAATTTTCTTTAAGAAATTGGGATGTAATTTGTTTGTCTGAAATAACCATTGCCGCTCCTAAAGCTGAGCCTAATGGTGAGTGTGTCGATAAAACCTTAAATGAACTGAAATGATGTGACATCAATTTCATAAAGACATCATTATCTGTAAATCCTCCGTCAATAAATATCTTTTTAATTTTACTGTTCCCAATAGCTTTATTGATAGTATCCACCTGCAGCTCCATTAATTCAATCATTAACTGATGATAAGCCTCTTCAAAAGTATCGAATAAATTCAATTCTGTTTTTTGTGGAAGGCGCTGCAAAGAAATCCCTTCAAATTTAAAGTAAACAGCTGGTTTTTCAATTAAATTCAAGTAAATATTTTGGTCGAATTTTACCTCGCGGTGATAGCCGTATTCCTTTTTATAGTATTCGCAAAGTTTCTCAACCTGCAAACGGTATTCATTACCCATAAAAAAACGGGAAGCTTTAACTCTTTTGCCGTCAATGCGCAGATAATTCAAACAATTATTTGAAATATCTTCTTTATTTAAATTTTCTGAATTAAAAGGATTTAGAGCAATACTCCAAGTGCCTGTAGAAAGTAAAAGGAATGGTTTCTTCTTACTTAAAATATAAGGTAACAAGGCCGATGAACTATCATGGATTCCTACTCCTATTTTTATCTTCTTATCTCTGTATATTGTATTGATACTGGCAGAAGTAGGAACAATTGGAGGCAATATCTTATCAATATCCTCATCATGCACCCATTTATGATAATCTTCCTGCTCATAATTCCATAAATTAGTATGGCAACCGATACTAGTATATTCACTTACCGGAATACCCGTAAATAAATAAGAAAGATATTGTGGCAGGTGCAGACTATGTTTTATTTGAGCAAATATTTCGGGTTTCGTTTTCTTAATCCAATAAAGCTGCAAACCCGAATTTAGCATCCCTGATTGCGGCGAAGCCGTTTCGGCTCCTATTGTAAGAGGATCTCCATGCTGTTTATAATATTCATCCAAAATTTCCTGAGGAATTTCTTTTATATAATTATAAAGCGGCGTTAATGCTTTGCCTTTATAATCCAGATGTACTAAGCTTGCTCCATACGACGAAAAATTTAATGTTTTTACATCATACTCAGAGGCCTCTAAAATGGAATCAAAAGTATTTTTTATCCAATGCCTTAATGCTTCTAAATCTTCGGTTTCAAAACCATCTTCATCTTCCGTAAGCGGAAGATTTACATAATCGCGATATACTTCATTATAGTCTTCGTCAAAAAGAAAAAACTTTTTATTGGTTTTCCCAATATCAAATACTGCATTTACCTTAATCATAACTTATAAGCCTGTAGCCATTGTTTTAAGTCCTCTTTCTCCAATAAGTTCTTTTCTTACATTCAAATTGCGATACAATGCAACTGGATTTATTGCTGCACCGTTACGTAAACGAGCTTCGGCAACTAAGGCACGAACATCGGTACGGAATGCATTCTGCAAAATTTCCTGAGCTTTTACCACATCGTTTTCTTCTTGTGCATTTTCCAAAGCTTTTCTGTCTACAGAAAGTGCTTGAGCATAGGCAATCATAATCGCTTCAACAGACTGCAATAAATCTTCCAAAGGATCTTTTATGTTATGCGAAGCATCAATCATCCAGCCTAAATCTTTGGCGTGATTCATTCCTCTGGCATCCATACCCTCAACCAATTCGTTAAAAATCAAGAATAATTGGTATGGTTTCAAAGCTCCAGCCGTTAAATCATCATCGCCGTATTTCGAATCATTGAAGTGGAATCCACCCAATTTATCTTCCATTAGCAGCAAAGATACAATTTGTTCAATATTTGCATTTGGCAAATGATGCCCTAAATCAACTAAAGTTTTTGCTTTATCTCCTAATTTTTTTACATACGAATACGATTGTCCCCAATCGGCAACAGTAGTAGAGTAAAAATTAGGCTCAGCACATTTGTATTCTAAAAACAGCTTCCAGTCTGATGGAAGTGCTGCATAAATTTCCTGTAAACTTTCTAAAGTATTTTCGTAAGCTCTTCTAAAATTTAACTGTCCAGGGAAATTTGACCCATCTGCCAGCCAAACGGTCAATGACTCCGATCCTAATTCAATTCCTTGTTTAATAACTTCAATATTATGATCTACCGCTTGTTTACGAACAGCTTTATTTACATTTTGCAGTGAACCATATCTGTATGAATGCTCCGAATTTGCCTGATCTTGGAAAGTATTCGAATTAACCGCATCAAACAATAAATTATGCTGCGCAGCTAAAGCTTTTATAGCTTTATGATCTTGCGGTATATCCCACGGAATATGCAATGAGATTGCTCCCGAAGCATTATTAAGTGCGTGCAGCAAACCTACATCTTCTATTTTCTCTTCTAATGAGCGCGGTTCTCCCCCTCCGGCAAAACGGCCAAAACGAGTACCTCCTGTTCCTAATGCCCAAGATGGAATTGCAATTTGAAAATCAATTAATTTTTGAATAATTGCCTCGCTATCCGCAATCTCAGAAACGGTGAAAATTAATTTATTGGAATGACTTTTTAATAAATCGTCATTATGTGAAGCTATTTTGTGTGATTCTATTAACATAATCTTTTTGTATTATTAAAGTTTGCAATTTACGTGATTTTAAAGTAAACTAACGTTTGAAACCACCAAACGTTAGCTACTTCTGGTTAAACCAATAAACCAACCAAATCAATATTATCTATAAAAGCCCATCGCTACACCGCCATCTACATTTAAGGCATTTCCAGTTGATTTATTCAACAAGCCGCCAACAAATGCAAAACAAGCATTAGCAATATCATCAGGCAATATAATTTCGTTTAATAATGTACGTTTAGCATAATATGCAGGCAATTCTGCTACAGTAACACCGTATGCTTTAGCACGTCCTTCTGCCCATCCTCCTGACCAAATATTTGAATCAGAGATTACCGCATCTGGATTTACAGTGTTTACACGAATTTTATCAGCTCCTAATTCAGCAGACATTAAACGGGTTAAATGTGCTTGAGCCGCTTTGGCCGATCCGTATCCAGGATTGTTTGGTCCTGCAACTACTGCATTTTTAGATACAATATTTACAATATCTCCGCCAAAACCTTGTTTGCGCATTACTTCTATTCCAGCTTTAGAAACAATAAATTGTCCTTTAACTAAAATATCATATAATCTGTCCCACTCTTCAAGTGAATGTTCTGCAATAGATTTTGAAATACTGATCCCTGCGTTATTGATCACAATATCTACACCTCCAAAAGCCAAGGCTGATGCATCATACGCTTTTTCAGCACTAACTTCGCTAGTTACATTTAAAACTGTGCTATCTACTGCATCTTTTCCAAACAGTTTGATAAATTCTGCTTTAGCACCAGCTAAACGTTCTTCATCAATATCATTGAGGATAACACATGCACCTTCTTCTGCGAATTTTTTAGCAATAGCTTTACCAATTCCACCACCTGAACCAGTAACAAGGGCTACTCTTCCAGACAATGCTTTTGGTTTTGGCATACGCTGTAATTTAGCTTCTTCCAACAACCAATATTCAATATCAAAAGCTTCCTGACGTGGCAATGAGGTATATTCGGAAACAGCTTCGGCACCTTTCATCACATTTACGGCATTGACATAATATTCAGATGCCAAACGAGCCATTGTTTTATCTTTTGCAAAAGTGAACATTCCTACTCCTGGGTATAAAATTACCACTGGATTTGGGTCACGCATTGCTGGTGAATTAACTTTTTTGCAAGTATCGTAATAAGCAGCATACATTTTTCTGTAAGCTTCAAATGCAGGTGTCAATTTTGCTTTGATTGCAGTCAAATCAGTCAAATCTTCATTTGGATCTAATTCTAAAACCAAAGGACTGATTTTTGTTCTCAAGAAATGATCTGGACATGAAGTACCTAATGGAGCTAATTTCTCTAAATCATTAGAATTAATAAATTCTAAAACTCTGGCATCATCAGTATAATGACCAATCATTTTTCTTTCAGATGAACAGAAACCTCTTAAAATCGGAGCTACTTTTGATGCTTGCAGCTGACGCGCTTCCGAATTTAAGCTCTCTATTTTTTGACCTCCAAAAACTGGGCGTTTTTTTCCATAATTGCTTTCCAAATACTCGGCACATTTTTCGATTACCTCAAGCGTATTTACATAACTTTCATAAGAGGTGTCTCCCCAAGTAAACAAACCGTGGGAGCCTAACATAATACCACGCAATTTTTTACCTTTTTGCGAAGCTTCTTCTAGACATGCTCTCAATTGAAGCCCCAAATCAAAGCCAGGACGCTGCCATCCTACCCAACCAATTTCTCCATTGAATAATTCTTCTGTAATTTGTTTTCCATCCTTTGCAGCAGCAATAGCAATAGCCGCATCCGGATGCAAGTGGTCAATGTGTTTGAATGGCAGGAATCCATGCAAAGGCGTGTCGATTGAAGGCGCTTTTGAAGCCAAATCAAAAATACAGTGATTGAATAATTCTACCATTTCATCTTCAAATTCAATACCTCTGTATACGTTTTCAAGATTACGAAGTCTTTCTAAATATAAGGCTGCACAACCTGATTTTGTTAATGTTCCGATGTCTCCACCCGAACCTTTAATCCACATCACCTCCGAAGATTCACCCGTCAAAGGATCTTTATCAGTAATTTTAACTGAGGTATTTCCCCCTCCATAATTTGTTAATCTTAAATCAGCTCCTAATATGTTAGAGCGATAAATAAAAAGCGCTACTTCATCCCCAGCTAATTCTTGTGCCTTAGCTTCATCCCAAAGATAACTTACGTGCTTAAAAGTCATATTTTCAGTATTTATATTTGACATTATATATATTATTTATGTATTTATTATATGTATTGTTATAATGAATTTCCGATTCCTACTAAAACAATTGACAGCATAATTAATCCGATTCCTACTAAAAAAGTATTGAATGTTTTATTGGAAACCCCAGACCATTCTTTTAAATAAAATCCCCAAAAGTTAGCTGTTAAAATAATTGTTGCCATGTGCAAAATCCAAGAACTGGCACCATTGCCTAATTTGCTTTCGCCCATACCATAAAAGAAAAATTGTAAAAACCACATAGTTCCTGCCAAAGCTGAAAACATAATATTCTTTCTTATTGGTGTTGCCTTATTGGTGTAATCCCCAAAAGTTTTATTTTTGAAATTAAGATACATACACCAAATAAAATTGGTAGTCAATCCGCCCCAAAGCACAACTATATAAGTTACATTATTTTGAAATAAAGGATTACAGCCACTAACCACCGCTGCTTCTGCCAAAGGCTTTCCTACTTCTATTCCAAAATTGAAAAAAGAACTCAATATTCCAGAAATCACCGCAATGATCAAACCTTTTACCAAGCTAAATTCCCTGTCTTTATCTTCATGTCCTACCGCAAAATCTTTCTCTTTTAGCATTCCAGCTTTTCCAGAAATAGCAATTCCAATCAAACAAACCAAAACCCCCAGTAAAACCAATTTGCCACCAGAAGTAGCAAGCATATCTGTAAAAGAAATTTTTCCTTCGGATGGATAAAAATTATAATATATAGATGGAACTAATGCTCCAAAAGCAGAACAAAAACCCAACACTATTGAATTGCCTAATGACATTCCTAAGTAACGCACACCAAGACCATAAGTAAGCCCTCCTATTCCCCAAATCAATCCCATCGAAAAAGCAAGCGCTTTTATAGAAGGTGAAGCCACACTAATAATTTCAGTAAAATTTGGAATGGTTAAATAAGCTGCAATTGGCGGAACGATTAACCAGGAAAAAAAACCTCCTACCAGCCAATAGCTTTCCCATGCCCAACCCTTAACTTTTTTGAAAGGCATATAAAAACTTCCTGATGAAAATCCTCCGATAGAGTGAAAAAGAATTCCGAGTATTGATTCCATTGATTAAAAATGTTTTTTGGTTAATTGGTTATGATTAAGGATTGTAAAATAATAGAATACCTAAAAGATAACTATCCTGTACTATCCTTTAAACTAATGATTTTTTATTATCATCGGATAAATTTTTAATTTTTAGAAAAATATCACGCAATTTTAAAACCTTCATTCAAAATAAAATACTGCCCAAAAAAAGCCCTTCAGCACTAATAATGATATTTTAACCTTATTTTATTTTACTTTAAATTTTTAAGTGTTAATTTTAAATAATCATTAAAATTTTATGGGTAATTATTACTAATTACTAATTTTAAGATATATATTTGTGCAATCGATTACATGTTTGATTTTATTTAGATATTGCAATACTTCTAATACATTTATTGCGTATCTTTAAAACAATCTGATTACTCAAATGAATCCATAAATACCATTTTTAGTCATTGGCTAACAGGATAAAAAACAAATTTAAATTTCGTTTTCTTTATACATTTTAAAGAAAAAAAACATCTAAAAGCGAAAGCTATGATAAAGATTATTAAAATTGACGAGGACTCACGTGTACCAAAATACAAGCAAATTGTTGATTCTATTTTAACTAATATCAGCAATGGAAGTTTAAGAATAAATCAAAAAATTCCTTCAATTAATAGTTTTAGTGAAGAGTTTTATATGTCGAGAGACACTGTTGAAAAGGCATATAACATCTTAAAAGAACGAAAAATCATCACATCAATCCGTGGAAAAGGATATTATATCACCCAAACCAAATTGATTTCGAAAGTAAACGTGCTGTTTGTGTACAACAAATTAAGTTCTTATAAAATGGCAACTTATAATTCGTTCATTGACACCATTGGAGCCAACGCCCACACCGATCTGCAGATTTATCACTGCGATGAAACAATTTTTTTGAATCTGCTTGACAAATATGAAGGCGCTTACGATTACTATATTATCACTACTCATTTTAAAACCGAAGATTTAAAACACAGCAGTTATACTGATGCGGTTATTGATGCCATTAATAAAATTCCTAAAGAAAAACTCATTATTATGGATAATATCAAATTAGGAATAAATAATGATGTTATTAAAATTTATCAGGATTTTGAAAACGACATTTATAATGCCCTAAAAGAAGGTTTAGAAAAAATAAAACAATACACCCGAATAATCTTAGTATATCCTGAGAAAGCCGTGTATCCATATCCAAGAAGAATTCTGCATGGTTTCAAGAAGTTTTGTGTCGAATTTGGAATCAATTATGAAATTATAGATGAAATATATGATGACATTGTGCTGAAAAAAGGGGATTTATTCATCACCATCGAAGAATCAGATTTGGTAAACCTAGTGAAACAAATCAGAGACACCGAAATGAAATTAGGCAAGCATATTGGCGTCATCTCGTACAATGACACACCGTTAAAAGAATTATTAGGCATTACCGTAATATCAACGGATTTCAAAATAATGGGAGAAACGGCTGCTCAAATGATTTTAAACAAAGAAATCGGGCAAGTAAAAGTTCCGTTTAATTTCATCTATCGAAAATCTATTTAAACAATAACACTTTACAAAACAATGAAATTTAAATTAAATCAATTATTATTTCTTGCATTTGCAATCACATTCTCAAACTGTTCGATGAACATTACGGCTCAGAATACTGGTTCATCAAAGGATTCCTATAGTGGCATTGAATTTAAAATGAACAAAATAAACGAACCAAAAATCCCAAACAATACCGTAAATATTGCCGATTTTGGTGCTGTAAACGGCGGAACCGTTTTGTGTACCAAAGCTTTTGCTGATGCCATAGATGCTGTTTCTAAAAAAGGCGGCGGAAAAGTAATCATTCCTCCAGGGATTTGGCTTACTGGACCAATTACTCTAAAAAGTAATATCGAACTGCATGCACAAAGAGGTGCATTGATTAAATTTTCTACAGACAAAAATTTATATCCTATTATCCAAACCAGTTTTGAAGGCTTAAACACCTGGCGTTGTATCTCACCTATTTACGGAAAAAACCTTGAAAACGTAGCCTTTACCGGAAATGGTGTTTATGACGGTTCGGGCGAAGTATGGAGAATGGTAAAAAAAGGTAAATTAACCGAAGACCAATGGAATAGTTTTGTAAAATCTGGAGGAGTATTAAACGATAAAAAAACAAGCTGGTATCCATCAGAACAATATGTGAAAGGAAACCAGAACGCTGATCAAAATGTTCGTCCTGATTTAAAAACCAAAGAACAATTTGAAGAAATCCGCGATTTTCTTCGTCCTGTAATGGTCAGCATTCAAAATAGTAAACGCGTTTTATTCGACGGTCCTGTTTTTCAAAATTCACCGGCTTGGAACATCCATCCTTTGATGGTTGAAGACTTGATTATCCGCAACACAACGGTTCGTAACCCTTGGTATTCTCAAAACGGTGACGGACTAGACGTAGAATCCTGTAAAAATGTTTTGGTAGAAAATTCTAGTTTTGACGTTGGTGATGATGCAATCTGCATCAAATCTGGGAAAGACAAAGATGGTCGCGATCGTGGCGTTGCCTGCGAAAATATCATTATTAAAAATAACATTGTGTATCATGGTCATGGCGGTGTAACCGTAGGAAGCGAAATGTCTGGCGGCGTAAAAAACATGCATGTTTCCAACTGTACTTTTATGGGAACAGATGTTGGTCTGCGATTTAAAAGTAACCGCGGACGCGGAGGTGTGGTAGAAAACATCTTTATTTCGGATATTTTCATGAATAATATTCCATCGCAGGCCATTTCTTTCGACTTGTATTATGGAGGAAAATCGATAGCCGAAAAATTGGCAGATGGAGAAAACAACACTGTAAGTGCAGCCGTTCCTGTAGACGAAAAAACACCGCAGTTTAAAAACATTTTTATAAAAAATATTTTTATAAATGGAGCACAGCAGGCTGTATTTTTACAAGGCTTACCTGAAATGAATTTAGAAAACATCGAAATTTCTAATTTAACCGGTAAAGCCGATAAAGGTTTTTCTATCATTGACGCTAACGGAATTAAACTTAACAACATCAATCTAGACATTGCAAACAGTACAATTTTTGAAATTTACAACGGGAAAAATATGTCTCTAAAAAACATCAATTTCAATTCAGATTCTCAAAAAGCAGTAAGCATAGATGGTGAAGCCAGCAAAAACATCGAATTGATTTCGAACGCTAAAACTGACTTTAGCAAGAAAACCACCGTTGGTGAAAAAGTAGCTAAAGGTGCTGTAAAAATGTAAGTATCTCACTTTATATAAATTTTAAAAAAGCAATTTTACCAAAGGGTAGAATTGCCTTTTCTCATTTATGTTAAAAAACTTTCAAAAACTAAAGACGTTCTCTGCTTCTCAGCAATAATAAAAATTCCCTGACAAAAGATATTTGAATTATTTGTAGTTGTTTTTTTATATATTAGCAAATATAATAAAAAAGCTATTTTATGACGCAAAGCTAGCTAATTTGGGCAAATTGGAGTCATTTTATGGTCAGCGTATACAAGCAAGCTACCAGTTATGTTTATGAGAAACGAAAGATATAAAGGAAAAAATATTATTTGGGAAAGCAAAACTAAACAAGTTTTCAGAATTCTAATTTGCTTTCTATTCGCATTTATTGCTTTGTGGATTAGAGATATCGAAAAAGTCCAGTTTTGGGTTACAATAGTTTTATTTGGCTTAGGAGGAATACTTACGTTAGTTAGATTTTTAAATCCCAAAAATATTTTTGTAACACCAAAATCGAAAATTGGAAAAGAAATATTAACCGAACGGATCGAACTTGACCAAAATGATAATGGAATATTTGAATATAATAAAAATGGATTTAAAATAAGCATAGAAAACAGTACTGCTAATTATGAATGGAACGAAATAAAAACTGTTTATGGTTACAAAGTAGATTTACTGGCTTATGACGAAATTTGTATTGCCGTTTTCACTATTGACCAAAAGAAATTTACAATTACTGAATCAACGAGCGGTTGGTTTCAATTCATAAGCAGATTAAGTGAAAATATTAAATCAATAGAAATTGATTGGTACATAAAAATTGCAAATCCTTCTTTTAAAAAAAATCTAACTTTGTTATACGACAAACAAAACTAAACAACCGAACAAATAAGAAACTAAAACACATAAAAACACAACTGGTAAAAGCTACTGCAACGGATTTGGGCAATTGGTTTAATGAAAAGTTAGTTTTGTATTTGGGATGATTAGGCTAATTCAAAAAACAAGGCTTTTTAAACTACAAACATCTTGTAACAAGAAACAGTTAATTTTACCCCTACTAAAAACTATGCTAACATTCAACAAAAAATATTTCGGCTTAACAATTCTGATTTTTGTCATAGAAGTTTTAATTGCACTATTTGTTCATGATACTATCATTCGCCCCTATATAGGCGATGTATTGGTTGTGATTCTAATTTACTGTTTTATAAAATCGTTTTTGAAATTGCCAGTTTTGCCTGTTGCACTATTTGTTCTGCTGTTTTCCTTTGGCATAGAATTTCTTCAGTATTTGAATATTGTCGAAAAACTGGGGCTGCAAAATTCAAAATTGGCTAGAACTGTTATTGGAACCTCATTTGCTTGGATTGATTTAGTATGCTATATTGCGGGAATTATTATTGTTCTTATTGCAGAAAAGAATTTGCGAAAAATAGAAGACAATATTATAGTTACCAACAAAACGTAAAAATGAAAAAATTTATAATCATATTAGTTTCAATTTTGACAGCTAATGCTTTTGGCCAAAAGAAAACTGAAAATTTACAGGCAATTTCTGAACAAGACACTATTATCAAAGTCGTTCATGTAATTAAATATAAAGGCGGAAAAAAACCCGCTTACTTTCTAAATGGAGAACTTATCAATCAAAGTATCCTAAATTTTTTAGACCCAAATAAAATTGAAAATGTCAAAGTTGAAAAAGAAGACATTGAAATAGAGAATACTAAATATGCAGGCAAAATAACTATTGAAACCAAAAATAATTACAAGCCTAATTTAATTTCCTTAAATGAATTAAGAAAAAAATATACAACTGTCCAAGAAAACTCAGTAATCTTTCAAGTTGACAATGAAATAGTTGATGGAGATCCCCAGACGTATTTAGTCGACAAAAATTATATCCTAAAAATAATAGTAAACAAACTTGAAACTCCAGATGTAACGCTCATAAAAGTACTGAGTAAATCAGAGGGAAACATAAAAAAATCAAACGAAATAATAATTCGTGGTGATACTATTCATTAAGCTTACTTTTATCGAGTTAAATAATGAAATGGTAAGATCAAAAATTAACCATTAAGAAATTAAGTCTATTAAGCTTAATGACGCTTAATTTCTGAATGGTATTCATGCAAGTAACTCGATACGGCTATTTAGTTATAGGCATTTTTTTCAGTTCAATAACCCGCACGGCTTGAGGTTCTGCATCTGCCAATCCTTCTCCATCAGCCTGACTCACATTTTGAGAAAAAATATGCAGCTGCGATTTATCTTTCCACAATTCTTTATCCAAGTTAGGTTCCCATTGCCCCACAGAATAATCCGTAATATCAGCAAGTTTCCATTGCTTTTTATTCAAATTGGCACTGGCCAAAGTAATCTTATTCCCTCTTTCCTCGTCTCTAAAAATCAGGTAAACCATCGATTTATTGACCAAAATTTCAGGTCGCGAAATTGGAATCCTTTTCGTTCCTCCGCCTCCTAAAGAAAAAGGTTTGTTATGAAAATCAGTATTGATTTTATTCCATTTTCCCTTATCCAAATACACCACTTTATACTGCGGCACTCCATTATCATCCCAATAATTTGCAATATACGGATTTCCCTGCGCATCGACAGTCATCGCAGTTTGATTGATTAAACTGCTCTTTTGAGGCACTTTCCAAGCAATTTCTGCTGTGCTTTTCGTTATTGGTAAATTGTATTTCTCTCCTGAAGATTTCTCCCAAGTTTGTCCGCCATCTGCCGAAAAAGCGTAACAAATATCATGATTAGTCGAAACATCCCAGCTCTCGCGCCAAACCCACGAAATATAAATGCCTTTTTGGCCTACACACATTTGCCAATAAGCAGAGCGCTGGTTTTCGCCATCAATTAAATTATTTTGCAAGTAAGTCCATTTTTGAGTTTTCACATCATACGTTTTCACAATCATATTCCCTCTTCCCGAAGCGCCCGAACGGTAACAAAACAAAAGCTTCCCGTTTGGCAGATTATGAAATTCTGGATAAGTCACCTTGGTTTCATCATTGCCAGCCATGGATTGCTCCTCACCCAACTCTAAACTAAAAGGCATTTTGCTTTTCGCATATCGCAAACGAGTATCATGCTGATCCCAGCTTACATGAAGAAAACCATCCGCATCTATTGCAATACTGATACTATTATGAGCATCTTTTACATTGCCACTATAAGGCGTAATTACTTTTTGCCATTGACTGGAATTCAAATTGCGCTTTGCCAAAACCATCTTCCCTTCAGGATTGTAATAAGCGGTAAATTGCCAATTTTTAAAAGTTGTCAAAGCACTATTTCTAAAAATAACAGTGTTGACAGAATTGCTGCTCCATCCCAAACCAACTTCGCTTTCATTAGTTTCAAGTTGAGCATGGACTACTGCACAAAAAAACAGCATCAATAAAGCTAAAATTTCACGGCTAAATCTAAATCTGTACAAACTATCGGTGGCTTTCTGTGGCATATATTTTTATAAACTTAATACTCTGAATTCTATTATTTATTTTGGAGCAACAACATCAGGCATTTTTGGTTATATGGTTCCTGCTCTCCACTATATCTTTGCTTTTTTAAAGAAAAGTTTTTACAAAAATACATCAAAATTAAAAACAGGCAAAACGATAGTAAAATGAAGGCTTTACAGTCATTTTGTGATTTTTGGTAATGAAATGAAAAGCAGTAAAAAGCAAGGTTTGGAAAAAGTAAGGTTACCAAAACGTTACTTTTAAAAACCAAAACAATTGATTTAAACGGTTGTTTTTCAAGATATTGCACTGTATTTCATATTGTTTCGTAGCTCACATAGGTTTAATTTTAACATTAAGAATTGTGAGTATGAAAACGACAAAAAAATCAACGTTTAAGGTATTGTTTTACCTAAAAAAGAACGCCCCAAAGAAAAATGGAATGGTTGCGGTTATGTGCAGGATTACCGTAAATGGTAAACAGTCTGCATTTAGTACAAAGATGGATGTTTCAGCATCGAATTGGGACTTGAAGTATGGTAGGATTTTAGGAAAAAGCCATGAAGCCCAAGGCGTAAACAACAAAATTGATAGAATCCGTTTGGATATTGAGGAATGTTATTCTAAAATACTGAAAAATGAAGGAGCTGTAAATAGTGATAAACTCAAAAATACCTTTCTCGGTATGGAAAGCGAAGAACTGACCTTTTTCAAATTCTTCGAACAGTTTCTTTTAGATTTTGATAAAAAAGTCAACAACGGACTTCGGGTAAATGGCACACGTGGTAAGTACAGAGCGCTTTTGAAGCATCTTAGAAGTTTTGTTATTAAAAAATACGCTTGTTCCGATGTATCATTTAACGACCTTACTCCTGATTTTGTGCAGGACTTTGATTATTACCTGCGTGATGATCTATGTTTAACGCACAACACCGTTTGGATTTACATGCTTGGCTTTACAGCGGTTTGTCGATTGGCAATCGGTAGAAAGCACCTTGGATTTAATCCGCTGAGTGAATACAAGAACACAAAAAAAGACAAAGACAGAGGTTATCTGTTGCGTAGCGAGTTGGAACTTCTTGTAACATTCAATTGTGAAAAAAGAAATGATGAATTGGTCAAAGACCTGTTTGTTTTCAGTTGCTTTACAGGGCTTTGCTATTCGGATATAAAAGGACTTAAAAATAGTAATATTCAAGAGTTCTTTGACGGGAATAAGTGGATTATCATCCGCAGGAAAAAAACGGCTACATCATCCAATGTAATGCTGTTGGAGATACCTAAAATGATTATCGGGAAGTATGCAGGATTGTCAAAGGACGGGAAAATATTTTCGGTACCATCAAATCCTACCTGTAATAGTAGCTTAAGGCGTATATCCAAACTTATCGAATGCCTTAAAGAGAAGAAAGTAACCTTTCATTTGGCACGCCATACCTTTGCCACCCTCTTTTTAAGCGAAGGCGTTCCTTTAGAGAGTTTGAGTAAAATGTTGGGACATAAAAACATTGCCACTACACAGATTTATGCAAAGGTACTCAACGAGAAAGTTGGAAAAGATATGCAAAAGGTATCGCAGAAGTTTGAAGCTATGGAACGTTCCTTTGTGGCAAGCTTATAAGAAGGATAACGTTGTTTCCATGATACAACATTACAGCCCATTGTTTTAAGTGTAACAAAGGGCTGTTTTTTTACTATCCTGATTAGGTTGCGATTTTAAAGTATTCTTTTGATTTCAATCGGACGCTGATAATTATTTTCCAATACCTTGATGATATCCGATTCTCGGAACAGGATTTTCCGTTCGAGTTTGATAAAGGGTATCTGTCCGTCATCTCTGTACTGTTGCAACGTCCGTTTGCTGACATGTAGCATCTGACAAACTTGTTCGCCTGACAGGTAAATTTCCCCTTTTAAGAGTGGGTGGAAATATTCTCTGATATATAGCAGTTCGTTTTTGATGCTAGTCACTGCTTCAATCAGGACAATCATGTCCTCGTTTGAATCTCCAATAGGTTTCATTTCTTTTGCTTTTTTAATCGTCGTTCTCCCTGTATGAGTAATTCCACATCTGATAATTTGAAATAAGTCTTCCGATTGATTTGCGTTGACCCAAGAATACCTTTTGTCCTGTACGTCTGTAACGTCCGTTTACTGATGTTAAGCAATTGGCAAGTTTCCTGCTGGTCGAGCCACTTCGTAGCCTGTTGCAATGCCTTGTAAGGAGAAGTGATTTCATGGATCAATTTAGAAACTTGCTTTACTTCCTTATGTAGTGCCCCTAAAATCTGAATATCTAAAAATGTTATTTCCATATCTACGTCATTTAAGTTCGAAAATAAAAACTATTTATTTAGAACTTTCCGATATTGTATTCTGTTGCCTTGTTTGGCACGCAGTTGCCAAATAGAGTATTTGAATAATGTTTCCAAAAAGAATAAAAACCAATCAAATTTAAGACGGACGCCACAACACTTTCTTTGTCAAGGATTCTCGAAAAATCATCCTCTTTCATTGTATAAAAGAACCCCTTTTCTTCTATTTCACAGTGTCTTTGGTATGAAAAAATATCCAAAACTCTGAATGTCTTACTTTTTAAGATGTTTTGTTTCAAATTCTTCTGTCAGAATAATTATTTTTTGACACAATACCGCCATTTCAGTTGTCTGTTTTTCCAATTTGTATAAAAATGCAGATGCCTTTTTGTCGGAAAAACGACTATACAATAGTTTAACAACCTGAATGTAATTAACCCCAATTGAACGGAACTGGCTGTAAAAAGAGGTCAGGCGCATATAATAATCCATTGTCGCTTTATCGATCTTAACTGTTTTTATCCCTTTTTGAAAAACACACGCTGTAATAAAATGAGCCATTACATGCATTCCTGATGTTTCAAAAAGAGTGAGGAAGCGGACATTTTCTTCCGCAGTAAGACTGATAGAATAGCGGTGGACTGCGGGATCTATTTTGGAAGGTCTGCCTCCTTTATGCGGGTTCTTTTTTTGTTCATTTTCCATGACTTCATATTTCAATTACTTAAAAACTAATATATCTTATAATCAGTACTTACACTCTAATTTGGAAGTATTTGGCTTATTTGCGCCTGACCCAGTCTTAAACCTTTAAGATTGGACATCTGCTGTCAAGTAAAGCCATCACTAGACACTTTAAAAGAATAGGCCTTTTTCAGGATTAATTTTCTGAAAACATGAAATTATGCTCCACAAAGAAACAGTTACTCAGGAGATGTGGGAACTTCTCCAAAGGCTTATGAAAGACGAAAAACGAAAAGAACATATATTGGTCGGGGGTACGGCGCTAGCCTTACGATTGGGACACCGCTTATCGGTAGATCTAGATCTTTTTACAACAAAAAAATTTAATTCGGAGATGATGCTCAAATATCTACATGACACTTACGATGTAAATGAAAAGGAAAGCCAGTCCTTCCCGAACACTGTTCTTACCTACATTGATGATATAAAAGTCGATATTGTTACACACAATTACCCTCTTCTGAATTCCGTGGAAACAGCTGAAGGAGTCCGCATGATTTCCAATGAAGATATTGGAGCAATGAAACTCCATGCTATTCATCAGAGCGGAGACAGGTACAAAGATTTTGTCGACATGTACTTTATGCTTGAACGAGAACCATTAAAGTTCTACCTTCAAGCCTATCAGAGAAAATATGATAAAGATCCGTACTGGGCTTCCATAGGTCTGAATACATATGACAAGATTACTACCTTTGAAGGCGTAGATATGCTGAAAGAAAAAGAGCAAAACTGGAAAATTATCCAAAAACGGTTGGAACTGGCAGTAAAAAATCCTTTGTATAAATTTAAATCAGAAAGCCAGGACTTACCGATTAATCCCAACAAAAAGAGAGGATTTCGCAGGTAATTCAGTGAAAAATACTTATATTTGATACTAATTCAATTAAAAAAACAATGAAGCCATTAACCAAACATATACCTAATCTTCACCCTAAATTCTTCTGGGATTTTAGATTCGACAGTATTGACTGGGATGGTGGATATAAAATGGTAATTGCCCGTATTGTTGAGCGTGGAGGTCAGGATCAAATTGACGAAATCGTCCGTTTTTATGGTCGTGAAAAAGTTATAAAGGCTGTCCGTGACGAGATTTTCTTTCTTCCCAACTATGCCATTGAGAATGCTCTTAAATTCTTTCCCGAACTAAAAAAGGAAGAGATGTATTGCTATCTTAACCGTAAGGATAAACCCTACCACTGGATCTAGTTTTTAGACTATAAGCCATTCTTACGAACAAATAAATAAAAAGAAAACGAAGTTAGGGCTGGCATTAAACTTAGCAAAAGACTACGGCATAATGTCTTGCTCATTCCTCACAATCCACCCTTACGGGACTTATTCCGTTTCCTTTTGCTAAGTTTAATGCCAGCCCTGTTAAATTGCTTTCTTTTTCTTTTTTACGGTTTTTCTGTTTTCTTTTGAATTTAAATTTATGGCTTTAAATATGAACATACAGCAATATTTGAAAGCTTAAATATTTACATGCAAATATTTGCCTGTGTTCAAATATGTATTCTTGCCTATGCGTAAAAGCATTTGCATATAAAAGCGTATTCATGCGAATCAAGGGTTAAAATATTAAGTTTATAAAGGCAGCTGCGATCTTCCCAAATAGATGTACTAATAGTCCTTTAGTGGATCTAACTTTGCCTGCTCTTTGAATATTTGTTTTTTCAATCAACCAATTAAAAAAGGATTCAATAGGTTGCCTAACTCTTGATACCGCTGTTGAATACAAGTCGTTTGAAGCTTTATCTCTATTTCTGATTTCTTGACATTCTCCTTTTATTGCTTTAACTGGTGTCATCATTACAGAGTTTTTTTCTTTCTCAAAATCAGAAAAGAACTCTTTATTTTGATAGATTTTATCACCAAAAAAGATTCTATCTTCTTTAGTTGACCATACTTCTTTGAATACGGTTAAATCATTGACAGATGCAGGGGTAATTTGTATCTCCTCGGGAAAAGGAATTCTATTTTCTCGTCTAAAAGCTAACGCATGAAGTTTTACCCCATAGTAATACATGCTTTTTGTAGAACAATATCCTTTATCTGTAATGTCTTTGGCAACTTTTCCAGAACGCTTTCCCGAACAAGTAATAATAGGCATTGAGTCCAGTAAGCTTTGGTCAGAATAGCATTCTTGGGGGTAATGTTCTGAAATCAAGTTAGCGGCTAAGTGTTTGAAAGACTCTGATAATCTATTTAATCTATTTGAAAATACAGAATAAGAGCCTAGATTTGGAAACCATAGACGCAAATAGTCACCGGCAAATTTGTGAATTTGTTTTACGGTAAATCGTTGTTCTTCCTCAATTGCAAATAAATAAATGGTCATAATTTCTTCATCTGTTAAATCCGGCTTATCGTTGTTGCTGAATCGCTCACAAGTATATTTTAAATCTTTTTCAAATCTATCACAGATTGTTAAATAAATATGTACTAATTTTAGGACTTTAGTCTGGTTAATCATATGTTTAAAAGTGCGTTGAATACACCTTAAATGTACTGATTTCCAGACTTTAAAACAAATTATTTGAAAGTTATTTCTTTCTTATTTTGTCGCCTTGCCAATTGATTTTCAACCCTTGATTCGCATGTATTCATGTAAAAGCATATGTATGTAAAAACAGCCTTACTGCTTTTATAGTTTTATAGTTTTGCAGATACCTTACACAATTCAATAGCTAACAAACTGCAAAAACAAACAATACTGCGTGTATTGGTAAGGTGTTTTTAACAACCTTAAACAAAAGGAACTTATTATCATCCTCGAAACTATTTGTAAGCTTAAGCGTGTTTGAGGGTGAATCACTTTTTAAATTACCGAAAAAACAAAAAAAGGGCATCAAGCCCTTTCAATTTAAAACCATTTCTAAAAAAGTTGTCGCAGGACAACGGCAAGTTGTGTTTTGAGGCACTCGAAACTTGATTAGTGCCTCAAAACAACTTGCCCTGCTGGGAGCTGAAAACACCTTCCGAAGTCAGGTCTTTTTTGCAGAAGTTAAAAATTGATCTTCTAACAAATTACAGCATTTAGTTATGTTTATTTTACAAAGATAGAATCTAAAACACTGAATATCATAAGCAAAATTTGTCCATGATAAAGGGTTTCGTTCTCAGCTTTTACAAAGATAATATGCTTTTTTATAATATTGATGGTCATAATATGTCCATGAAAGCATGAGCTAAATGTAATTTATATGCTTTATTTTTCAGAAGTATCTTTGAAGTTTTCTTTCTGATTTTCAGTCTTCTCATTTATCATTTGATCATGATCTACAGGAAATAATATGCTTATTTCATTTAACAGTTCGAATTCATCGATTGGAAATAACTGCAGGGCAATTCCTAGTATAAGCCCAACATCAATTGACCGATTTTCTATTGTAACAGGAACTTCAGCTCCATCATGATCCAGCGCCACAACACATAATTTCATCAGGTTTCTTATGACTGAGGCAAGTTCGTAATAATCATATACTTTTATTTCAGCACTGTGAATCCTATTTTTATTATCAACTGGTCGCAAAGTACTGAGACAACTGGAGGTCAATCTCTTTATAGTTTCTAGCTTTTCAATTTCATCTGTTTCCATGATATTTATTTTTAAATCGATTAATTCATTTATTAATCTTGCTCAAAACTCAATAGCAATCTGCCCTCAATAACCAAATTATACAGTTCGTACATCAGTTTCTCAACAATAACATTCATCTGATCAACCTCTTCTTTGTTGAGTTTTGACAGCTTATGATGAAGGGTCATGTGTCTATCTAAATAAGGAAAGAAATCAGTCCAGAACTGCTCTATTAAATAATTATACTTTCGTATGTCGGCATCTGCATAGATACATAATTGCCATAATGTTTGATTAGACAGATAATTAGGGAGGTAATAGGTTTTTACAAAAATGTATGTCCTGCAAAAGGACATAAAAAATAATGTAAAAAGGGAATCTAAACCTTGATAGTTTTCTTTAGTAGTATTGACTATTGCAAAAAATTGCAAGGCAATATCTTTGGTCGGCTTATAATAAAAATGTAGATCAGCGTGATAAGGATTGTGAGGAATCTCCCAATGAAATTCTGGATGGTAATTGCTGGATGAATATATCAGGTATTTATCTTGTATAATATTGGAAAAGAAATTTTGATGTTGATATAGGTTAGTTTGTATTGAGTAACGGCTGTGGCTCAACAAAACAAAATCATATTTTCCGCCTATTTTGCTTTTTAGGGAATCAGTGATTAATCTTAATTTTTCATTACCTACCCCCACAGCTATAAGCATCAGATAATAGGTCGTTTTTTCACCGTAGGTAATTTGATGATATAAGTAGATCTGTTCGACTTCAACCGAGTTTAATATGGTTTCTATTGCAATCTCCACAATTATATCTTTACGTTTGTCGTTAATTTGACATGAAACTTCGTTTTTTTATATAATCCTTTTTTAATCAGCTTTTTTAATTCGTCAAGCCGTTCTTCGATAAGACGATAGAGACTTTTTTCGGCAATTCCAACTGCTTCATACATTTCATTTCTATAGATTGCATCATCATCGGCGGTTGCTTCTTTTGCTTTTGCGAATAAATCAGTGAGATAATATTTGTTGTGACTGTTTCTTACAAAGTATTTTTGAATCTCAGGAATGTATTCTATAAGATTATTGATCCTTTCATCTAAACTCAACAAAGCTGATTTATTTCCTGAATACAATTCTTCTAAATATTCAAGATCATATTCAATCAATCTTGCATACGATGTAAAAACACTGTTTGATGAACCTTCTGAAATCAGATTTTGGACTTGTGACTTGTGAAGATCGTGATCGTGATAAAAATGGTCTTGAAACATGGTAAATCTCTTCTTGTATTTCTTCCAGTCCCGTGTAATGATAAGCGGATTTTCACATTCTTCATCTTTGTAAATAAGAGCCGAAGGCTGGCAGTAAAATTCAATAAAGGGATGTCCTAAAGAAAATAGATGATGAAGTTTTTGAGAGTAGATAAAATAGACATCGATCTGATAGCGATTTCTAACTTTATTTACCCATTTGTTCTGTTGTAGCTGCTCGGCATCTATATTTTTTTCGATATGGATAATAAGATATGAATACACGGAAGAAGGCTGTTTGGTAAAAAACATCTGAATGATAGTATGCTGGTTGACCAACTGTCTGAGGATATTTTCTAAAAACTCGTTTTCGAGTTTTGGAAATAAAAGTTTTTCTGAAGTTTTCATAATACTGTGTTTTTGAAGATTAGATAAAGGATATTTTATTCCGTTACAGGTTCAATCTGATCAGTTTTCTTGATTCTCTCAACGCCTCTTTCTCTCATCAGTTCCCCTGCATCGAGCATTTTGATTAAATGAATATAAGGTGTTGTAAGGTCTGAGTCAGGATCTACATAATATGGAGACAATGAAAGCTCTGTGATTTCACTTAAGAAAAATTCAAACTGTTGAAGTGTTCTCTCTTCAAATGCACTTTGAAGCACCAAAAAAGGATTGTCGTATTCTTCCTTGGTCAGAGAAGAAAGATGAAATACCGTTTCGGAGCGGGAAGACTCTTTCACTTTCCATTTCTTGTCTTTCACCTTCAGGCAGTAACAGACTTTGAGAAAAGAGCATATAGCAGTATAAAAGACAAAAGCATTGCAAGGAGCATCCTGCTTGTAGACTTTTCTCTTATAGCAGTGAAGTACTGCTTCACTTAAATTCTGTTTATAATAATCAAGATGTGCAAAGTCAAAAATGGCGTCAAATGCCTCAAATGGATTTCCTGCCACAAACCCTGCCCAAAATCTTGTTTCGAAGGATATTTTATTCTTTTTCATAGTGGGAAGATTTTAAATTCACAAGCGAAGTTCCATTCTTTAAAAAGGATAATCTATTCGAAAAGCGGATATAATATCTGATAAAAAGGATATTTTACAGGATATTTTTTTATCTTTGAAACTCAAATTTTTTAATCCAAATGGCTTTATCTTTGAGCCTTCAGAAAATTGATACTCATTATGGAACAGAAAATACATCAGGGAAGAAACGTAAAACGCTTCAGAGAAATGCTTGGAATCAAACAAGAGGCATTGGCTTTTGATCTGGGAAATGACTGGAATCAAAAGAAAATTTCTTTGCTGGAGCAAAAAGATGTAATTGAAGATGATATACTAAATCAAATCTCGAATTCATTAAAAATTCCTGTGGAAGCGTTTCAGAACTTTGACGAGGATCAGGCAATAAATATTATTTCGAATACATTTGATAATGGAGCTTTCTTGAATACAGGTCATAGTGCAACATTTAATGTAAATCCAATAGAAAAAGGGATAGAGGCTTTAGAAGAAATTAAGCGGTTAAATTTAGAACTTATTAAAGCTAAAGATGAACAGATTAAGGTTTTGGAAAAATTACTAAAAGAGAAATAAGCTTTTATAAAGATATATTAATTCCAAAAAGAGACTCGAAAAGTCTCTTTTTTGTTTTGAAACATTATTTGCTCTACTACATTACCAAAAAAATATCACATGAATAAAACTATAAACCTCCGAGTAAAAAGAGATGTTGACAGAGATATTGAACTTAAAATATTAAAACTAAAAGGTTCTTTAATTACCAAAGGCTACACTGAAATCATTCATATTGCAGATGAAAATGAAGACTTTTATCTCAACTCCTTTTCGACTTCTCCTGACCATAAAAAAGAGGCTGAAGATTTTATATTAGATTATATTTCAAACAATAATCTTGCAGACACTATTACTCTAGTTAGCACAAAGAATTAAACAGTTTTTGATTGCTCTAATTTTTCCAAGATATCCGCGAAAATCTTCCTGAAAATAGTCAGAATTTTGCGGATTTTAAAAGTATATTGTTTGAAAAAGTACGCTTCTTTTTTCAATTTTTTCATTTGATTTTGAGAAGCGTACACTTTCAAAAGACATTAAAAAATAATTTTTCAAGCTTTTTAAAAGTTTAAAATAACTACACCCAAAGGAGAAAAAATCAGCCAAGGTATTGGACAGTTAGGCAACTACGTGCGCATAATGACAAGTCTCGTTCCTCGCCCTGTCACCCTTCGGGACTTATAGCACTCAGTTTGCCTAACTGTCCAATTTCGAATCTGCTTTCTTTTTTTCCTTTTTCTTTTGGAAAGTGATTTAGGCTTTAGCGGTTTCAACCTATTCATTTCATAAAATCATCCCTCTGTTATCATAGCTAATATTTACCTAAGATAAGTTATGTCTTTTATCCATCATAAATTAGTGCCTGACTTTTAAAAAGCTGGAAGATTGCAACGTTCCTGCAATCGGCCAGATGTCCGGTTGTTAAACAACCAATATCTTGCTGCCCATTCACTCGGAACTCGTGGGCAGTGAAACTGAAAGATTTAGAGTCTTAGAAGAAGCAGAATAAAACTTCGAAAAATCTTCAATCATAATTATTATAAGTTGATCAAAAGTGTTTTATTTTTACCTGCTTCTACTATAAAAATAGCCTTAATAATATTATATGATTTCTTCAATCAAGCGTAATTCATGGGATACTAATGTTAAACACTATATTAGAAATGGGCTGTTTGACAACCTTCCTGATGAATTAAAATCTAGAATTCCAAAGACAAATAAGTATCGCTGGAAACAGGAATCTGAAAACAAATATGTGGGATGTGAAATTAACGCATTTATTATTAACAAGTGCGACGCTTCTTATTTCTTATGGTGTGTTGGATTAAATCCAGAGAAAGGTTTTTTGATAAAGAGAATAAGGTCTTTCTTAACTTACTAATATTCAAAAGAATTCCTTATAAGAAACTCTTTTTTGTAAAAATATTGTGTGAAAAGCAATGTAGCAAGTGTTATGCCTTCGTACTTTGTGTTAAATTGCTTTTAGCCATTTCTTTTCCGTAAATGTCAATATTTTTCTCTTCTGAATATACTTTCCAATTCTTTATTAATTCCTTAAATTCAATTTCGGTACAATTATCAAATTTTTTTAAAGCAAAATACATTGCAGTTATAGAAATTGACCTAAACTTTGAGCGATGTCTTTCTTGGCATTTCGGACACCACATCATTGGGGGTTGAATATTTCTTTCAGTTCTAATTTGGTTCAGTTTATTATCTAAGTCAGCCACAAGTTTAAACTGTTTTCGAATTGTCAAATTAGTCTTCCAATTCTCTTGCAAAAGCTGCTTTAATTCAGGAAACCAAATTGTATGTGCTTCTCCAGATGACATTTGTTTTCTTTTATATTATATCGTTAGTTTCGTTGTTTTCTTTTTCAATTTCATTCATCTCTTCGTGTGTCATGCCATAGGATGCGCCACCAGAAGTGTATCCCACAATAAAAGCAAAATTTTCATCGCTATCAAATTCAACCTCTTCAACTTTTATTTCTTTGTTTAGTTTACGATTTTTTCTTTCGCTCATCTGTCGGTTTTTTTAGCATGAGGCATAACGTCAGTCTGTGAAAAAACTAAAATCTGCCTCCTGAGAATCTCATATTTGAGTATTTTTCTTTGGTAGCCCTCAGAATACTTTCTAAATTTGAAGAGGTTTTTTCACAGCCTGACGTTCTGGTACTCAGCGGGTTTGGGACTAAATTAAGCCCATTATTCGGATCTGCCAAATCATGCCAAATACAAACTCAATTTTCCATTAAGCCTATTGCCAAAATCCGCTGTAGTAGTACCTGTTATGTGACGGCTATTTACGTATTTATTTCCGTTAAATTCCATTTCATTTTCCAAATACAATTTTTAAGTTTCTGCTTTTCTAATTCAATTTGTTGAAATGAGTTTTTTATTTGAATAATTCCTTATTAACTCGGTTTCCCCAACCGTTACTTTCGGAAAACTTTGTAAAATTAAATTTATTCAAATCTGGTAATTCATGGAGTTCTTTTTTAGCAAATTTATAAACTTCCATCGTTGACTTTAATGTATTTGAACTATGCTTTCCTGTTGTTCCATATAAATCAGTTGTGCCAATGTCAATCACTAAGTTTATTAAAAAAATTAGTTTATCGTCAACTTTCAAATAAAAATCTTTTAGACTTTTAAATTCGGATTCACTTAGAGATTTATAATTTTTAGCAATGTTTTTCGGGTGATTATCTAAAATACCTTCAGGTGTTAAATCTGAAATTTTTGTATCCCATTCAGGAAGATTTTGGCTTGATGTGAATTCCCATAAAGTATTTATTAATCTTTCTGTCCAAATATTTTTTATTTTATTCTCAGTCAAATATTCTTCTAAACATTTAATACCAAAAGCCATTCTTCCATTAATTGAAATTTTTTTAAAATGTGTTTCTATGTTATTTCTAAACAGATTCATAAAATATATTTTAACTTTCAGTTTTCTACTTTTTTTTAGCCAAATTTTAAATCTAAAACCTTTTATATGTTGTATTTACGTCTGATTTTCTCATAGCTATCACATAACGTCAGTCTGTGAAAAAACTAAAATCTACCTCTTGAGAATCTCATATCTGAGTTTTTTCTTTGGTAGCCCTCCGAATACTTTCTAAATTTGAGGAGGTTTTTTCACAGCCTGACGTCAGTCTGTGAAAAAACTAAAATCTGCCTCCTGAGAATCTCATATTTGAGTTTTTTCTTTGGTAGCCCTCCGAATACTTTCTAAATTTGAAGAGGTTTTTTCACAGCCTGACGTCTTGGTACTACGGCGGGTTTGGGACTAAATTAAGCTCTATTTTCGGATTTGCCAAATCATCCCAAATACAAAACCAACTTTCCATTAAGCCAATTGCCCAAATCCGTTGTAGCTGTTACCAGCAGTTTTTTTATTCGCATAAAACCCAATCTATAAAAGGGAATTTAGATTTGTCAAGTGTGTTTTCTAGATCTTTCTCGTTATAAACAAGTCTAAAGAATATTATTTGGTTCTTTTCTTTTAGCTTAATTGCTTTGTCTTCTTTTCTTTTGATTAGTGACTGATTAATATTATGACCATTGTAAATAAATGGTTTTTCCAATTCTACCAAAAGCCAATCTTTCTCATTATTCAGATTAATTCGTTTAGTTATAATTCCATTTATTGGAAAAATATCACCAAGATTACTTTGACGAAATTCTTTAAGTGTCACTTTTTTTCCAACAAGATTTGAAGCTTCAAGTATTTTTATAAAACCTAATAACAATATAGCTAATAAATTAAAATTCACACCTACAACTTCATCTGAAGTTGCAAAACTAAAGCCGAATTTAAAACTAAAACCTTGACTAAGGTCTAAAAAGGGTACAATAATTATTACTTGAGCAATAATCCAAATGTAGATTAGTTTGGTTGAAAATGGATTTTTAAAGAAATATAAAACTGTTCCAATTATTCCAATTAACGAGACCAAGATAGATAAAGAAAAAATATTTTCTGTTCGATTAGATATATTAATTAAGCTAAGCAAAATAACTATAATTGGGAAAATGGTTTCAGTAGTAAATTCAAATTGTTTTTTCATTGTTAGTTTTCGGTTTTTTAAAATTGCTGGTAACGTCAGTCTGTGAAAAAACTAAAATCAGCCTCCTGAGAATCTCATATTTGAGTTTTTTCTTTGGTAGCCCTCCGAATACTTTCTAAATTTGAGGAGGTTTTTTCACAGCCTGACGTTCTCGCGCTACAAGCAGTTGGGGATTAAGGAAGCCTAAATCTTCGGATAATGACTAATTTTCCAAGTACAAAACCGTTTTCAAATTAAGCCTAAAACCCCAATTGCTTGTAGCGTGTGTTGGCAGATAGCCCTTTTGGTTAGTTTAGTTGTCGTTTAAAACTACAAAAAATAAAATTCTGCTTTGTTTCAAAAGGAGTTGTATGGTCTTCGGTTACACATTTTATTTTTTCAAATCCATTCTCCATTTCGGCGGTTAATGTTTCTTCGCTATATTGTTTTATGTCTAAACCGCTACATTTTTTCGGACCGTTTTCAGAAAAGGTTCCAACTGTTAAATATCCTGAAACTGATTTTCTTGCAGTTTCCATATATTTTTGAATTTGCTCTTCACTCGTCAAGAAATGAAATGTTGCTCTGTCGTGCCAAACTTCAAAAGTTTCATTTGGTTCAAATTCTGTTATATCGCTTACAATCCAATTTACTTTTTCAGCGTTTGTTCCTAATCTTTCTTTCGCTTTCTCAATTGCTTTTGCAGAAATATCCAAAACAGTTATATTTTCAAAACCTTCTTCGATTAGAAAATCTACGAGTTTACTATCTCCGCCACCAATATCAATGATTTTAGAGTTTTTCGTTAAGTCGAAAGATTTTATAAAATCTAATGAAGTTTTCGGAATTTCTTGCGTCCAACTTACTTCGTTCGGATTTTTAGTTTCGTAAACTGTTTCCCAATGATTTTTTCTATTTTCTTCCATTTTTCTTATTTTCTTTAGTTACGTCTCTTTTAGGGTTTCTGCCAACGTCAGTCTGTGAAAAAACTAAAATTAGCCTCCTGAGAATCTCATATTTGAGATTTTTCTTTGGTAGCCCTCCGAATACTTTCTAAATTTGAAGTAGTTTTTTCACAGCCTGACGTTCTGTTACTACCTTTAGATTTGCATAATAAATTATTCGTAAATTTAAATTAACAGCCAAACTGACAAAGTACACCATTGGTACTACAAAGTTTTTAGACTTATCCGCTGATTAGGACTTTGTCAGTTTATATTGAACAAGCATCAAATAGTAATTCAGGTTTTAAGGCCTATTATCAAGGTTACGAGTGTGTTCAATAATTTGGTTGCTAATCCTTAAAATCTTTTCTTATGAGCAAATTTAAACATTTTTTAGGTGTTGATGTGTCAAAAGAATATTTTGATGCCGTAGTAATTTTGGATAGAAATAAAGAAAAATCAATTCACAGCCAGTTTGTAAATGATTACAAAGGAATCAAGTCCCTTTGCAAATGGCTCAAGGAACAAGGTTCCACGTTTGAAAACACGCTTGTTTGTTTAGAACACACAGGAATGTACGGCAAGTTAATAATCAAATGTCTAATGATTGAAAAGTTCTCACTTTGGGTCGAAATGTCACTGAAAATTATTCGCAGCATTGGGGTTCAAAGAGGCAAAAACGACAAAGTTGATGCCCAAAGAATTGCTTTTTATGCCATGAAAAATGTGGAGGAAGCAGTTATTTTTAATGCTCCGAGAATGGAAATCAACAAAATGAGAAATCTTTTGTCCCTGCGGGAAAAATTAGTTGCAACAAAAGCTTCTTTGTTGCGAAATGTAAAAGAACTCAAAGCCTTTGATTTGGAAGTAGCCAGACTTTCTGAAAAACTACAGAAAAGCACCATCAAGGGAATTGATTTGGATCTAAAAAACATTGAAAAACAATTGGACAAAACAATAAATGACGATGAAAATATTTCTAGAATTTTCACTCTTGTCACATCTGTTATTGGCATCGGAAAAGTAACGGCTTTGTTTTTGATTTGTTTTACAAACGAATTTACAATGTATAGAACTCCTCGCCAACTGGCTTGTTATGCAGGTGTTGTACCTTTTGAACATACCTCGGGGAAAAGTATTCGCTCAAAACCAAAAGTCCATTATGTGGCTAACAAAAAATTAAAAAAACAGCTTCATATGTGTGCCTTGTCAGCAATTACCAGTGATCCTGAATTAAAAAATTATTTTAATCGAAAGGTGGAAGAAGGTAAAAACAAGATGCTTATCATAAACAATGTTAGGAACAAACTTGTACATAGAGTATGTGCATGCATAAGAGAAAACAAAATGTTTGAAAAAAGACAAGTAGCGTAAAAAAAACATTAAATAAAATTTCTTTTGAAAGGAAAGAGAAAAAAATGCTCTTCCCCTTCGCAAGACTTTTTTGTTTTTCCTAAACCAAAGTTATTAATTATTCGCAAAAAACAGATGGCTTTTTTACGAATTTTTATTTGGTAATACCATAGTAATCAGCGGGTTTGGGATTAAATAATACCCATTCTTCGGATTTGCCAAATCATCCCATCCCAAATACAAAACCAACTCTCCATTAAGCCTAATGCCTAAATCCGTTGTACCTGTTATAAGCAGGTTTTTATTTCGTTTTCACTGAGCCAGAACAACTATCACCTTCTTCAATTCCTGTGAGCCAAATTTTTAGTTCTTTAGTTCTTTTTTTTGTTAATTCTTCTAGGTAGTTATACCAACATACATGTTGAATGCTTCCATAATAACCAGGTTCTCTATCAGGATATTTCATCATCATTTCAGCATCACGAAATTTTATCCAAATATTTTGGGCGGTTTTTAAATTTTTTATAAAAGCAGTATCAGATTTATATTCTTTTAAAATCTTAGCATATATAGAATTCAATTCTTTATCTGCTTTTAGAAAGCTATTTCCCGCTTCGGTATTCATTTCTAATTGAGTTTGGGCGAAACTGAAATTTGTTGAAATGCATAAAACCAATGCAATTATAAAAGTTCTCATTTAATTTATTTTTGTTTATTTAATGTGATTTAAACTTGCTTATAACGTCTTGGCACTACAGCGGGTTTGGGACTAAATTAAGCCCTATTTTCGGATTTGCCAAATCATCCCAAACACAAAACCAACTTTCCATTATGCCAATTGCCTAAATCCGTTGTAGTACCTGTTGAACTAAACCTTCGGTAGCACCAACATGATTTAGTACCTTACTAAGATAAATAAAAATCGTAAATAATGGTAACAAAAAAAAGCATCCAGAAGATTTAAGAGAAAACAAAATCCTGAATCAAGCCAAACGGAAAGTTCCAGATTTTGAAGAATTACTAGCTCGATTTGAGCGTACAGTTTCGGTCTTGGGTCGAAGCCAGAGTACATTTAACAACTATTCCCGCCATGTGGCGGCGATTTCGCTTTATTTTGGCAAAATTCCCACCCAGCTTGATCCCGAGCAAGTGCAGGACTACTTGTTTTACCAACAAAAAAAGTCCAAAACTCCTTCGCAAACGTATTTTAAACACTGTGTTTACGGGCTTCGTTTTTTACTGAAATCCGAAGGATTGCCGTATGAATTCCTGTGTTTGCCCTCAATAAAATACGAGAAAAAACTCCCTGTTGTTTTGAGCAAAGAAGAAGTTTGGGCAATGCTCCAAGGCGCTAAACTGCTCAAGCATAAAATTCTAATTGGCCTGCTGTATGGTTGCGGGCTCCGCTGTATGGAAGCCCGCTCTGTTCGTTTACAGGATTTGGATTTAGATAGAAAACAGCTCAAAGTGGTGCAGGGAAAAGGTAAAAAAGACCGCTACGTTCCTTTATCGGAACACTTAATAAGGGGTTTAAAGAAATATATAGAAGCCGAAAAACCTCAAGATTATCTTTTCAACGGTCAGCCTTTGGTCAATGGAGCAGGCGGAGATTTTGACAATCGTTATTCCCAACGTGGGGTTCAGTGGGCGGTCAGGCAAGTAGCCAAAGCAGTAGGTATAAAAAAAGAAGTTCACACCCACACGCTTCGGCACAGTTATGCCACTCATCTGCTCGAAGATGGAATGGATATTATGACGCTCAAAGATCTTTTGGGTCACCAAAACATAGAAACTACGCTAGAGTATTTGCATATTGCCCAACTCGAGAGCCAACGCATTTTTAGTCCACTCGATACGCTATTTGCAAAATGCAGCCGCAGTTTGAAGTAGCCGATGTACTGCGAAAGATTGGCTCAAAAATTGAAAACTATGGATTGAATACTTGGCAGCTTCGCACGCTTTACGCCATAAAAAAATGCCGAACAGCCGAATTAGGTGGGCATATCAATGCATGCGACGGCTGTGGTAATCTTACCATTAGTTACAATTCTTGCCGCAATCGGCATTGTCCCAAATGTCAGGGCAACAAACGCCAGGATTGGATACAGGCCAGAAGCACGGAGCTTTTGCCTGTTCCATACTTTCATGTAGTTTTTACCTTGCCTGACAGTATCAATTCTCTGGCGATGCACCAGCCTAAAATAGTGTATGACACCTTGTTTGAAGCCGCTTGGGAAACGCTTCAAAGTTTTGGCAAAGCCAAAGAAATGCAAATGGGAATGATTGCCGTTTTGCATACTTGGGGACAGCAATTGAGTCTGCATCCGCACCTGCACTGTATTGTTCCAGGCGGAGGCGTGGACAAAGAAGGACTGTGGAAAAACAGTAGAACGAACGGAAAATTTCTGTTTCCGGTCAAGGCATTATCGAAGGTATTCAGAGCTAAATACTGCGAAAAGCTCAAAGCAAAAAATCCGATTGGTTATGAGCAAATCAGACAGGAATTATGGCAAAAACCGTGGGTAGTTTTTGCCAAACGTCCATTTGGAAATCCCAAATCGGTGGTGGAATATTTAGGGAGATACACTCATAAAATCGCCATTAGCAATCATCGAATCAGGAATATTGATGCCCAAAACGTGACTTTTGATTACTAGGATTATCGAGTGGCGGGAGCCAAAAACAAATGACCCTCACGCATCAGGAATTTATCAGGCGGTTTGCATTGCATATTTTGCCCAAGCGTTTTGTAAAAATCCGGCATTATGGTTTTCTGAGCAGTACTTGGAAGCGTCAAAAGCTAAAGCTTTTGCAGGAGAAGCTTCATGTAAAAATATTGGAAAAAGTAGAAAAGAAGCCTTTCTTGCCTAAATGCCCTTGTTGTAAAACAGGCAATTTGCATAGAATAGCGGTCTTCGACCAGCGGGGTCCGCCACCTTGGTATCTTGGCGGTAGCCAAAACTCGTATCCCTGTAAAAATTGATTTTGCGGGTAAGGGAACTTGTGATCACAAAGTGAGGAAAACACTAGAAAACCACGCTTAAAACTACTTCAAAAAAAAAGAGGTCCAGTAGCCTCTGGAAATTCTTATAACTCATTATTGAAAAACCCATAGGGATGGATGTAGAGCGGTTCCGTTCAACACGGGTTTCATTGTTGGTGCTACGCACCCAACGAAACCCTTGCTGTTATGCGTCGTGTTTTTATTTATTCCAATCATACCAATAGTATCTTCCAATTCCAAGGGCGCTAAAAAAATGAAGGTAAATAAAAATAAGTATTGGAAAGATTGATATTGAAATAACTAAATTTAAAATGCTTTCATTTTTATCTCGCAAAATTGTTGTCGTTAAAATTCCAAATGTAGGTAACAACCCGATGAATAGTAACAAATGAATCCATCCTTGTCCTTCGCTATCATGAGAACCACCACCATATAATTTAATACCAACATCATGCAATACGACAAGTCCAATAGTCAAAATACTTTTCCATATAGGTTTGATTTTTACCGTCATAAAAGCTATTAAAAACGCACCTAATGTCAAAATTATAGGAGTTAACATCAATCCTGTTGGAGCAAATAGATGGTCTATTATAATATTTAGAATTACAATTCCAAATGCAAGTAATAATGTATTTCTGTTAGCCATTTTTATTTTTCTTTCTTCATCAGAGTTTGTTAACATGACGCATAATGTTCTGGGACTACAGCGGGTTTGGGACTAAATTAAGCCCATTATTCGGATTTGCCAAATCATCCCAAATACAAACTATTTTTCCCATTAAGTCTAATACCCAAATCCGTTGTAGCTGTTGTACCCAGTTTTTATTTATGATTTAGTTTAATTCTGCTATATTTTTTGTTTAAGGGTTGCAAAATACTATCCGAAATTATTAAATATCTTTTAGTGATTTTTTGGTCGGTTTTACTTTCTATATTTTCATCGTCAAGAACAATTATATTCTTTTCGATATGATATTTTCCAATAAATGTGCATCGATTTTCAATGTACGACCTTGTTACTTCAAAGGAGTTGTTTTCATACAATACTATCCAAGCTCTCTCGTATTCGTCTTCAATAATTCCTTCATATTTAATTTCCCTCCAAAATTTATTTTCATTAGCAACAAATAAAAAACTATTCAAGGCAACAAACAAAATAAAGAGATATAAAGGAATAAAATCAAATTTTTCTCCTTTGTCAACCAATTTAAACAAATCTCGAATTTCAATTATTATAAAACAGAGAATAAAAATTATACTTAAAAAAGCAAATAATAATCCTTTGGACATTCCTTCGCAGAAATCACCAAAGTGAATGTTTAAACATAAAGTCAGTAAGAGTAAAATTGATAGTATTCCGTATTTAATCTTCTTTCGTTCTTTCATCTATAAAATTGGGTACAACGTTTGCGGCTATGAGAAGTGCCTTCTCTCCGCCGCTCACTTATAAAAGCTAAAATAGCCAAATTTTTTAATTTGTACTATTTTATCCAAAAGAGCGGAAGGCATTTCTCATAGCCGCTGTTGGGCGTAGTTACTGACTATTTACAATCTATATTTTATCAGTAACGGAGTTGGATAGACTACTCTTATCTTTTTCTTTTACCACAATCCAAATCAATGAAACCAATTATTTATTGCGCTTAGCAAACCTGCTAGGCGAAGTCAATAATTGGGGTTTTTGGGCTCTGTTTTTTTTGCGATGTTTAAGTTCTCTAAAATAAATTCAATTCTTGACTTTGTCATTTATTTTTGATAACTTAGCCGAGTCTTTTACGTTGTCAGACGTATTGAAAGTGAACTTTCTACGATTCCCAATCGAAAGACTTGAAGACTAAATCCTTTATTCTTCTAAACATCCCAAAAAAATATCCCGAAAATTTATTGTGCAAGAAACTCCGTAGTCTACGTGCCAATTACGTCCAACTTGTATATACTCGCTACAAACTAGCGACAATCTTCCCAATTTTGGATGTATAGTCGCTATTAAGTAGCGCTTTTTTAACAAATATAGAAATAATATTTTTATTACAAATCATCAAACGGACTTTTTATTTGTTGAATACTTTTGGTACTTACGTGGGTGTATATTTCGGTGGTTTTGCTACTACTATGTCCTAATAATTCTTGTATGTATCTTAAATCGGTGCCACTTTCGAGTAAATGGGTAGCATAACTATGACGCAACCAATGCAGCGTAACAGGTTTTGTTATTGATGCTTTTTTTAGTGCTTGTTTCAAAACCTGTTGCAAACTTCTATCATCATAAGGTTGCCCTTTGATTTGTCCTTCAAACAAATAGGTTGTGGGTCTAAATGTGGTGTAATACTCTCGAAGCATTTCTAAAATTTTAGGAGATAAAGGAGTAATTCTGTCTTTCTTTCCTTTGGAGTTTTTAAGCAGTACAATATTTCTTTTAGAATCGATATGAATGGGTCGAAGTGCCAATAATTCACCACAGCGCAAACCACAGCTATAAATCAAACTCAGCATCATTTTGTGTTTGATGTTGCTATGCGCATTCAAAATCAATTTTACTTCTTCTTTACTCAAAACGTTAGGCAATACTTTAGATCGCTTTGGTCGGTGAATCCTATCTATTTCAATTTTTGTCTCTCGAATGGTTGTAAAGTATAGTTTGATAGCATTAACAATT
The DNA here is from genome assembly GCF_002797935.1 of Flavobacterium sp. 1. Classification (NCBI taxonomy): domain Bacteria; kingdom Pseudomonadati; phylum Bacteroidota; class Flavobacteriia; order Flavobacteriales; family Flavobacteriaceae; genus Flavobacterium; species Flavobacterium sp. 1. Next base: position 4,806,668 of record NZ_PGER01000001.1, on the reverse strand, counting down.
TGGTTTTGATAGGAATCCGAAAGATTATTTTTCAATATATACTCGTTATTGTAGACAATCACATCTTCATTAGAGATTTCGGTGATGGGTTTTTCTCGGTAGAAAATCAAAAAAGATTTCAATGCTTCACTATAAGTTCTGACTGTATTTTAGCTATAGCGTTTAGAACGAAGCCACTGTTTGAATTTTTCAATTTGCTCGATACCTTCTGCCGATGGTAAAGAATGAGCTGATGGAATCAAATGAAACCGTTCTCTGTTTTCAACCGTGTCAGGAAGATGCCAAAGCCTCAAAGTCTGACTCCATCGAGAACCTTCCAGCTTTTTTATTCTAGCTATCAATTCGGCATTTTTTTTAAAATAAACAGCAATTCGTTTTTCCTTTTTATCCGTAATAATTTTTGCTTCCAAATTCATATCTATGCGATTTTAACTACTAAAATAGTAAATTAAGATCGCTCTTCATATGAGTATGCAGACAAAAGCAGAAAAAAAATTAAACTACATTTTTGTAATTAGTGAATTTATCAAATTCTTTCAATAGTTTTATATTTCACAGCAAAGCGTCTAATTTTTTCTTCAAACATATTATCGTTATCTTCCGCAATTAATATTAAGATGCTTCTGCTATAACACCATAATAATCTTCAATAAATTGGTAATATTTTTGAATAGCTCCCGTAGCGAGTAAAAGAATTTATGCGTTTATATTTCATTCAAAATTTTCAAATCCTCTAATAAAAGGTTCGAATTCTGTACCATCAGGGTCACATTTAAAACTAATGACTGTAACTGTAAAAGTATTAATCCAATCGACTTTTTAATTTCTGTGACCACGGTGGGATTCGAACCAAAAGTGAATCTATTTTAAGTTATCAAAAAATGTTAAAACAGGTATCAAGTGTTCGATTGTAAACCCTGATACTCCACTTTAAGGGATTACCGAAAGGTTTTCCTCTTTTTATATGTCAAATAACCTTTTTCCTCCTTTTTCTAGCATTGTGAGATAAGATATCCAGCATTGTAGGTAATCGATACTTCTTATTAAGCGAAGCATAACATCCATTTCTTATTTCTTTAATTGGTTTTCAGGGACACTCACAAGATCCACTTATCCCTAGATGGTCGAAAACAGTATTAGGAGTGTTAAAAAAGCTTACTACATTTTACAGAAATATTTTTTTGTATATTTGTCAGGAGCAAACGGAAACATATTGAAATACAAAGCAATAAGCACCGTTACCAAATCGTTACCCTATTACTTTTATAATCTCTATAAAAGCCCTGTATTCAACCGATAAGGCTTTTTTCTAAAAACTTTAAAGAAAAAAAGCAAAGGATGCGTTACGATCAGGGCTAAAGACAAACATATTGCCTACTTGTTATTATTTAGATGCAATCGAGCTCAGCTTAATAACAAATATAAGAACAGAACAATTAAATACAAACCAGTACCAACCAGTTTTTAGAAAAGTAAAACGAGAATTTTAAAAATTTTCTAAGGTGTTTTTACCAAAACAATATTTGGCTTTGGAGCAGTCTTCATTCCTTTGCCCATATAAAAACCAGTATGCGGCGGTTGATTGTAGCCTACGTTTTGCCAAGCGATGCTTAAGCGGTACTGCGGATCGTGCATTAAAGTATACTGTCTAACATCCGTTGGAATTGCAGTGCTATAGATTCGCAATTCGGTATTATCTGTACTGCGTAAAATCAATTCTTCTCTCCAGTCGCCCAAAATATCAGCCGATAAACCTGGAGTCGATTTGGTTCCATTGTTCGATTGTGTGCCTTCGGCAGTAAATAATCTTCCTTTACCGTATTTGTCAATATAATTAGAGTTAAGAATTTCTCGAGACGTATCTCCATCCCAATAAATTAAAAAATTAGCCGATTTTGGAGATTCCCCAATTTGTTTTCCTTTAATATCATATAAAAATTTAGACCCGGACCACCACATTTGCGCACCAACTCTAGTACTGTCAACATTATCCGCTACGCCTCTGCCTACATCTTCATCCTCCATTGCAGTAAATAATGTTTTTCCATCTGCTGCCGAAAACAAAACAACACCAGGACCTTTTGTCCCTTCTTCAATTTCATGAACCCCAAACACTTCCAAACCGGGAATTTCAGGATCCAAATCACTCACATGCAAAGCATCTCCATGACGATAACCAGTTGTGTATAATCCTTCGCCATTATCGTCGACGCACATCGAACCATAAATAATTTCGTCCTTTCCGTCAGCGTCTACATCGGCAACCGAAAGTCCGTGATTTCCCATTCCGGAATAGGGATTCTTGCCGTCTTTAGTATCAAAAACCCAGCGGGAAGTTAATTTCTTGTCTTTAAAATCCCAAGCGGCCAAAACAATTCTTCCATAATAACCGCGGCACATTACCACGCTTGGATGAACGCCGTCCAAATAAGCCACACAAGCCGTAAAACGATCAGCTCTATTTCCACTTGAATCGTTTCTTCCATTACCGCCTCTGCCTCCCCAAGCGCCAATATCACCTCTTTCTGCAATATAATCTACCGTTGTAATGGCACTTCCTGTTCGTCCGTCAAAAACGGTAAGATATTCAGGACCCTTTAAAATTTTACCAAAAGTTCGAGACTTTTCATCGGTATCTCTCCAGTCTTTTGAAGCGTCTCCAATCACTTTTCCAGTTCCGTCAATAGTTCCATCGGCTGTTTTGCAAACCATTTCGGCTATGCCGTCTCCGTCCAAATCATATACCATAAACTGCGTATAATGTGCTCCTTCTCGAATGTTTTTACCCAAATTTATTTCCCATAGAAATTTACCTTCCAAAGTATATGCTTGAAAAATTGGCTGATCGCTCAATCCTAAAAAGGAATTGTCTTTTCCTATTCCCGTCATGTGAACCACTAATTCGTATTGTCCGTCACCATTCAAATCTCCCACCGAAATATCATTGGCAGTATATCCTTTTATCGCTTTCAGCGGAATAGACAGATAGTCTTTTATTGCTACATTGGCAGCAATAGTAAAACTGCCTTTGGTTTCATTTTCCTTGCCATTTACAACCGTTTTTACAAACCAAGTATTGTTTTCTGCGGGATTAGCCTTTTCATCGTTAAAATTGGCAGCTCCAGTAATTGGTTTTTCATTCAGCCGAATGGCATTTTGCGTGCCGGTTTTTCGATATAAATTAAAAGCTAAATCATCAGAATCTGTACCTAAAACACGCCAGTTGATAAAAAATTTTCCATTCTGATTAACAGCAATAATTCCTCTGTCCAAATTTTCCATTTGTCGTTGACCGAAAACAGAAAAACCGATTAGAAGCAACAATATATTCCATTTTAGCAACGTAGCTTTTGACATATTTTATTTTTTAAAACTAATTAGTATAAGAAAAATTAACTGTGGCGAGACACCTCTTTTTTTAGAAAGATAATCCCAACATAGTAGACTATTAACCGTTCAAATGGTTTAAAACATCTTCTGGAAGTCTTCGCTTTTTACTTTCCAACTGCCATCTTTCGGGAATCCTGGATTCGGTTCTGTCGTACCTTCCCAGCCTCCGCACATCATAGCAACCGCAGTTAATAATCCACCATTTCCAGGAAGATAAAGCGTCAGTCTTTCTGCTTGATAATTGTGTCCGTTTTTCAAATAAGTATTAGTGGTTACTTTCATAAAAAGAGCGTCAATAGCTTTTTCAGGCAGTCCCAAACGTGCAGCAGACATAGCAGTCATAGGGAAATCCCAACCCCAGGTTTTTTGCCAAGACCAAGTATCCCAAACCAAATCGAATGTGTTTTTCATTATTTTTTTATCCAATAAAGAAGTCTCAGGAAGCATCCCAAAAGTCCCCAAAACCGATGGATGATCCGTTTTGAATTCAGGATTAGTATAGGAATCGGGAGCGCTTTCGGTTGCCAGATACACATTGTTTTGAACTGGCAGCGGCGATAAATCTTTTAGTACCGCTTCCCATTTTTCGGGAACCGTTTGCTTCATTCTTTTTTTCCAAGCAATAGCCGTTTTCAATCCCCAGTTCCAATAGGCCAATTCATAAGTTGGATTAAAAGTCAGCGCCGCTACAAAACGCTCCTGCGCAGGAATAACGCCAGGCCCTAACATATAGCGTTTTTTGGTTGCATCATAAAAAGCAAAAGAAGCCATGAAATCGGCAGTGGCAAAAACGCGTTCACTGTATTTTTTCAGCGTAGCTTCCGATTGGGATGATTGATACAGCAACTCAGCATAGGTAATAAAATGCGGCTGCTGCCAAATCAAAAATGACCCTACTGACGACGGACTTTCGTTACCGTCCGGATCTGTCATTTTTTGCCATCTTGCTCCTTCAAATCCTTGTCTTTGAGCAATCTTTTTAGCTTTATCAAATGCATTTTGATACCAGCCTAATGTGTTTTCCAAATATTGTGGTCGGTTCCAAAGCGCATAGTGAACCCCGTGCCACCAATGCATTTCCAAGTGCGGTTTCCCATACCAGCTATTGTACGTTAATCCCGTTTCCTGCGGTGGCATAGAACCTGCGCATTGTATTTTTGTCAAATATTGTGAAAGCACAATTCTTCGTTCCAGTTCATTTGCTCTGGTATCAGTGCTTCCTGCAAAATCAATAGCAGCTCCGCTTTTCCAAAAATTGTCATAACCTGAAACAGAACTCTTTTCAACTTCTGCGAATGATGGAACATTGCCTTTATTTTTATTCGTTTGAATGAACAAACAGCTCAATTCAATCGTATTGCTTTTTGAAGGCTCCAAAACAAAATAATGCTTTGCTTTTTCCTTCACAGATCCAGTTCCTTTCCATTTCAAATTAATATCATACGAAATACTATCCATTACGTGAGTAATAATTGCTTCCGAATTATTTTTGCTTTTCAGATTGCTTTTGTAATCCTGCTTTCCTTCCCATTTTGTTCCCATATCTCCCCAATCCCCTGTTGGAAACGGAATACGGACACGAATTTTCAAACGTCCTTGTGTGATTAAATCCGATGTCACTTGAAATCCTAAAGCATCTTTCGTCTGGTCACAAACCGTTATTACTTTTACGGAAGTGCCTTCTACTTCAAAATAGCTTTCAATTTTTCCAGTCCATAAATTCAGCTTCTGATTAATTGCTTTGATGTCTTCGGGTTTCACCAAACTGCCGTCTTTCTTAGTGATTTCAAAACCGATATTTCCCAACTGCAGTAAATGCGGATTCTGGCGAAACCAGTCAACTGCTTCTTTTTTACGCGCAGGCTCTTTAATCTGTGTTGAATAGGAAATCTTTCTTCCATACTGCTCCGCATCTTTCAAAGTCTCCGAAAACTTATATCCGTTGACATTTTTATAGCTGTCCCAGCCCCATTCCGCCTGCGTTCCTAACGGAATTCCGTTTTGATACTTTTCAGGAAAAGTCTGCAGACCTGTAGCATCAACTGTAAAAGCAAAAGCACCGTTTCCAACACTTAGCGAAGCCAACGTATCGATTTGTGTAATCTTTACATCATGCCTTGTCACTACTGCTTTACGGTCAATTTTTTCTTGGGCTAAACAATTTACTGCTATTCCTAGCAAAAAAATAATGCTGATTTTTAATCTAAAAAATGTCTTCATAAATAATAATTTAATTGATTTTGAAAATAAATGCCGACGCTGTTTCATATTTACCGCCTTGCGATGCCGTAAATAAATAAGTAGGTTTCCCTTTTTGAAATAATAGTTGAGGACGTTCTGCTCGTCCATATCTATTTAAATGTTTTGGAGCAATTGGCTGTTCTATATATTTAGAAAGTTCTTGATACCCAATTTGCGGTTTAGACCAATGCTTTCCATCTTTAGAATCCATATACAAGCCTTTATCAATTCCGAAAACTCCCATGTCTCTTGCTAACATTCTAAATTTTTTATCTTCATACCAAACAAAAGCATCTTCACATTGCTGATTATTTCCCATCTTATGAAAATCAACCACAGGGTTCTCTTTGTATTTCATATAAGGGCCTTGCAACGATTTTGAAATAGCCAAACCATATTTTCGATTGCCTTTTATTTCAAATTTTGGATGAACATAACCTTCTTTATCCAATGATTTATAATACAGCCAATATTCTCCATTTGGGTGCTTTAAAAATGATGGATTGGTTGTAATAAAATCGTCCCATTCCCCTTCTTTTCCAGGTTGCAATAGCGGTTCATTTGGTCTCTCCCAAGGTCCATAAAGCGAATCGGCTGTAGCCAAACCGATACGTTTGGTGTCGAATTTCCCATTTGAATTTCCTAAGAAAAATAAAGCATATTTTCCATCTACAAAATGAATGCTTGGATTGTGACATGTGGTAGCATCCCAAAAACCGGCTCCTCGAGGCGCAAGTACTGTATTCACATATTCATAAGGGCCTTCGGGTCTATCGGCAACTGCGTGAGCAATTTCGGAACCATTTAGCCAGCCACCCATTCCTTTGCTTTTTGACCAACGGGAAAAAAAGACGTGAATTTTGCCATCCGGTCCTTCAATCGGACTGTTGCACCAAACATAAAAGTCTTCAAACTCTAATGCCCTTCCAACAGGAGTCAGCCTTTTTTCAAAATCAGAAAGTTTTGGATCTTTTTCAGAAACCAAAAAATTATGAGCCTCTGCAGGAATGAACGCTGTCAGCGAAGCCAAAAAAGTAGTGTATATAAAATCTCTTCTTTCCATCTATTCTCGTATTAATGTTGCACTCATTAGTCCAATTACAACATCATTTGCAATGGTTTGAATAGAAAGACTTTTTAAGGTTTTAGATGTATTCAATGGAAGGTCCAAAACTGTTCCGGCACCGCCATCAATGCCATTATTAGCGAATCCTTTTATTGCTTTATAATCATCAAAAGTGCGGGAAACAATTCCAGACTTCAAATAAACGCGCGGCGGTTTTGGAGCATTGGTACTAAAAGCCAATCCATCTACAAAATAATCCTGTTCTATTGGCCACCAGTTTTCAGGATTGTTTAGTTCCAATTCTTCTGATGAACCATCAGTATAATTGACAATTACTTTACCATTTACCATTCGGCTTTGCATTGGATTGGTAGAACCCGCAAGCATTAAATACAAATGAGAAGCTTTCCCGCTTAACGGAATGGATATCTTTTCAGGGAAATTGTCCCACATTGAAGTAAAAACAATATTATTCTTGTTTCCATCCGATGGCGTTTCAAAAACAATTCCCTCTGGAGTCGTAATCTTTCCATTTGCTTTGGCTTTGGAACGCAGACCAGAATCATCAATTATTGGATTAATCAACGGATAGCACCAATTTCCAATTCCCTGCAAAGGCAATTGCAAAGTTGGAGTTTTCGGTCTTGGTGACTCATATTTTTGTTTAAAAATATCAGTCACTTTTGCATTAAAATAAGAAGTCAACGAAACGGTTTCTGCCTTTAAAATTTTGTTTTCAGGAATATCCCAGCTAATAAATGATAATGGATAATTGCCACCATCAGCAGTCTGTAATTTAAAATTATTTGTTCCTGTGATAAGATTCTTTAACGGAATTATGATAACTGCAGTACTATTTGTTTTAATCGAAACTGCTTCTGAGATTTCTTTCCCAAATGGATTAAAAAGTAATTTACCATCACCATTTTTATCCGAATTATTTTGAATTGAAAGCAATAAATTATTTGAATTTACTTCTTTTACAGTGACTTCAAATCTTGGCTTACAATTGACAGCTATAGGTTCCCACCAAATCATTTCGCCTTGCTGTAATTGTATAAACAGTATTTTATCTCCAATGCTATTTACAATTCCTGAAACTTTATTTTCGGTTTTTGAAACTGAATTTAAAACCTTTTGAGGATCGTAGACTTCAATGATTTTTGCTTTTTTAGTTCCCAATACAAAAGCATCTTTCGGATTGTAAATTTCCAGTACTTTAATTTTTTCTAAAGCCTTCGCCTCCCAATTAATAGCAATAGTATATTTTTCAGCATAAGGCGATTCAATTACAATTTCGGGTTTTCCAATTCCGTTTTTCGTAATCCTATAATTGGCTTTATTCCCATTAATTGTAATGCTGCTTATCTTTTCTGAAGCACTGTTTACGATGAATCGCAAAGCCATTTTCGCTGCTAAATGATTGGCGATTTCATAAGAATCGGTATTTTTCTCTCTTTTGAAAGAAAAGGAAATATCTGGAATTTCCAGAGAAGCCGAATCCCATTTTTCTGGAAATCCCGGTTTAATAGTCAATTGATGCGCTAATGCATCTGGCTGAATTCCGAAAAGCCCTTCGACCAAAGTTCTTGCAGTCATTCCGATTGGATCTGCAAAATCACGATACAATTCGCCACGAACCGCATCTTGATACATTAACTGCTCAAAACCGCCCGGTGAAGGACTCAAATACATACTTTCAACCAAAGCGCTTTCCCACATTTTAAAAGCTGTTTCGACATTTCCTCCCTGCCAAAAGGCCAACGAAGTATGCAATTGTTCCGCCAAAACCACATTGTTAAGAGACCAATCGTAAGGTTGCCAATTCGTGGTGCTGATAGCATACAAATCTTTCTTGTCCAAACCTTCTGCCTGAATAGGAATGTGGGGGATTTGAGTATCAACATAACGAAGCATTTGATAATTCTGAAAAGGATTTGCAAGTTCCGAATCAATAGTATGGTAAATACTCCAAATCGCAGGAGTCTCGTGCAATAACTGCTTGCCCAAAGCATCTTTATATTCGGCAAAAATACCTTTCTCAGGAATCCATAATTTATTGGCTGTTGCTTTGGAAATTTTATTTGCCTCGGCTGTAAACGGGTCGGCATTTTGCTGTAAAGCATTTGCAATTGCAGCAGCAGTTTTGTTTGAATAATAATTATAGGCTGACGAATGAATCACGCCTCCGCCACTGTATTGCAAAGCGTCACTCGCCCAAATGGATGCATAAGCGTCATACAAACCGTCATTATCTACATCGAAATTTCGTTTTTCCCAATCGAGATGCCTTTGCATCACGGGCCACATTTCTTTCATGAATTCAGTATCGCCAGTCCATTTAAAATGACGCAGCATTTGATCGAAAAAAACCAAATTCATATCATAATGATGGGCAATTGTATTATTGTCAGGCTTGCGGCTAATGTATCCGCTGCTAAACATTGAAGTTCCCATTTCTTCTTTTTGACGTGCCAAATTTCTTTCGGCATCAAAAACAACAGGACCCGTTAATGGCTGTGTAACCTGTGAATTACCGTAACTTGTAAAATGTGTTTTTGCTCGGTCATGCCAGCCCAATGGATCGGCAACATAAGCTCCCCGCCAAGCATTTAAATGCATTCGCCAAGCCACAGCACCGTGTAAATACGCAGGACTTTCCCAAATTCCATCGGCGGCAATTGCCAATGCTGGACCTAATGTATTTATATAAGGATCTGGCGTAGTAACTTTTACTCTGCTGGCTAATTCTTGTGTTTGCTGTGATGCTTTTACAAACAATTCAGCTAGATCTGCTTGACTTTTTGCTTTTGAATTTATATTTGTATTAAATGACCAAAATAAATCTGTTTTTGAAATCAAACTAATTTTGCCTACAATCAAATCCAGTTTTTCGGGAGCTGAAGCAAATAATTCTAATGGCGAATTTTGCTGATTTGCATTGGCCAAATGAACTTCAGATGATGGAAACATTCCCAACAAACTTTTGTCATTTCCTGTCTTTTGCTTATTCACTTCGGAGCCGTATTCTAACAAAAATGAATTCTCTTTTATCGTAAATTGATTATTGATGCAATATTCTGGTTTTAAATAAAAAACCGATTCTGGATCAGCCCCAATGTCACCATCTCGGCTGAATTTTCTGCCACTGGCTCCCCCAAAAGCCCAAATTAAAGAAGTGTTTTTATCGGTATCAATGCCAGAAACTTTCAAAACAAAACCTTCTTCTTCTTTCAGCGCTGCTATTTCAAGTTTCAATTTTCCTTTTCCTAAAATAGCATCTTGGATTTCATAAAACATTTTTCCGTTGGCATAACGGGTCGTAATTGAATTAGCTTCTGTTACCCATTTACTGTTCTTGCCATTGGACAAACCTAACTTTAAATTACCTCCCATTCCAGGCATGTACATCGCAAATTCGGGTAAATCTCCAGCCTCTACTCTAAACGCTGTATTTGACCCATACAAAGCACGATTGAATTTTCGAGAGCCATTTTTAAGCAAAAAACCATCTCCATCCGGAACGTAATGAATTTTACGCGAAGCTGTTGCTTTTATTTCTTTTTCTTGACCAAAAAAAACTGTCGAAAACATAATAAAAAACAAACAAAACAGAGAAATCGGTTTAATTTTCATAAATATGTATAGGCAATATTAAACTTTTTTACATTTTTTTATTCAAATGAATAACTTCAAATTAATTCAGAATTTTTAAATTCAATAAAAAAAAGAAATGAACATAATTCAATAATTAATAACGCAATATTGCTTCTTTTTAAACACTATTCTATCCTGTACCTACCCGTAATTTATATAAAATCAATACTTATTTAACATTTTAAGCAACCTAATAGTACAGGATAGTATTTAAAAAGCGAACCGTTAGTTTTGAAAATCTATTAACCAAAATTAAATTAAATGAAACCTTTTAGAATCTTTACTTTGCTTGTATTGGTTTTGTGTTCTTCAAATATGCTTTTATCAATGGGTAAAGATGTGGCTGATATTGAAAAAAACAATAATTCAAAAAGCACAACTACTCCCGTTGAGCCAAAGGTTTTTAATTTCGAATCTTCTAAAAAAGGCGACAAATTCACCAATGTATTTTCTGCTGCTAAATATGAAGAAAATACAGGATATGGTTTTGATTTTGATACTGCAGGCAATGCAACCTTTACAGCTGCAGGTTTAAACATTACTAAAAACATTTATTTTTCGGTAAAAGTTCTCGAAGGAAATTACAAAGTAAAAATCACTTTGGGCAACGATAATAAGGATTCCAATATTACTGTAAAAGCAGAGTCCCGTAGAATAATGATTGATCAGCTTTCGCTAAAAAAAGGTAAATCTGCCATTCAAGAATTCAATGTAAATGTTCGCAACAGTTATATTAATGATTCCTATTCAATAAAATTAAAAGACCGTGAAAAAGGAGACTTGAATTGGGATGACAAACTAACCTTAGAATTTTTAGGAACAGCAAATATTCAAAAAATTGAAATTATTCCAATTGATAAAGTTACTACCATTTTTCTGGCAGGCGATTCTACCGTAACCGATCAAGACGTAGAGCCATGGGCATCTTGGGGACAAATGATTCCTCAGTATTTTGACACCAATGTTGTCGTAACTAATTATGCTTGCTCTGGCCTTGCCTTGAGTTCTTTTAAAAGCAGCAATCGTCTGCAAAAAATAAGTTCTCAGATTAAAGCCGGCGATTATTTGTTCATTGAATTTGGTCACAATGATGAAAAAATAAAAGGCCCAGAAAATACTGCCTGGAAATCATATTCAGATTTATTAGTCGAATTTATCCAAGCCGCAAAAGACAAAGGGGCCATTCCAATTTTAGTTACGCCTACACAACGTCGCGCCTTCAATACCGACGGAACCTTAAAAGCAACGCATGGAGATTTCCCCGATGCCATGCGTGCCGTAGCTAAAAAGACGAATGTGCCTCTTATTGACATTACCGCAATGACTACCCAATTGTATGAAAAATGGGGAGATGATCCTTCCAGAAAAGCTTTTGTGCAATACCCAGCCAATACTTTTCCAGGGCAAACTAAAGCTTTAGAAGACAATACTCATTTTAATAGTTTTGGAGCCAATGAAATTGCGCTTTGTGTAATTAAGGGAATTCGTGACTTGAACTTACCTTTACAAAAAGACATTTCAAAGCAAACACCAAAATACAATCCGCAGCAACCTAATTATATTTCAAATTGGACGTTACCAATGAGTACCCGTTTTGAAATAGCAAAGCCTGACGGCAATTAATATTTTTGAATACATTAAAAATGAAAATACAACAAACTCTACAATCTCTTTTTATTGTTGCGATGACTGCCTTTTCAGCACAAAGCAATTCTGCACAGGAAACGGAAAAAGTCTTCCTTTCCGGAAAAGATTTTGAACATCCGGTACAATGGGAATTTTATTGTACCGATGGCAATAACAGTAAAAAATGGACAACCATCAATGTTCCTTCTCAATGGGAATTAGAAGGTTTTGGCGAATATACTTATGGAAGATGGTATAAAGAATTAAACCAAAAAGAGCCTAGCAAAGAAGAAGGTCTTTATAAATACGAATTTGATGTTCCAAATGATTATAAAGGCAAAGATATCCTGATTGCTTTTGGCGGCGCCATGACCGATACCGAAGTAAAAATAAACGGAAAATTGGCCGGGGAAATACACCAAGGCGGTTTTTATGAATTTAAGTATGATATTACTTCTTTATTAAAATTTGGAGTCAAAAATACGCTGGAAGTTCATGTATGGAAACATTCGAGCAACAACTCGGTTAATGCCGCAGAACGCAGAGCAGACTGGTGGCTGTTTGGCGGAATTTATCGTCCGGTATGGCTGGAAGTATCTCCAAAAACTCAAATTCAGCATATTGCCGTAAACCCAAAAATGGACGGTTCGATCACAATTGACATGAACCTTAAAAACATTCCTAAAAACACGGTTGTAGAAGCCTCATTAAAAGGATTGAACGGTGAAAACTTTCAAACGTTCACTTTTCCGATTAAGGCAAAAAGCGTTAAAGAAACAATCGCAACCCAATGGAAAGATGTTAAACCTTGGAATCCGGAAACCCCTAATTTATATACACTAGAACTGTCTTTAAAACAAAATGGAACTGTACTTCACAAATTGGACAAAAAAATTGGTTTCAGAACTTTAGAATTCAAGAAAAAGGACGGGATTTATGTGAATGGCACCAAAATCATAATGAAAGGAATCAATCGCCATTCCTTTTGGCCGGAAGGCGGACGAAGCACCAGCAAACGCATCAGTGTGCTGGATGTTCAGTTACTGAAAGACATGAATATGAATGCTGTACGTGGCCATTACCCTCCAGACGATCATTTCTTGGATGTTTGCGACTCTTTGGGATTATTTGTCCTTAATGAATTAGCCGGATGGCAAAACTCTTATGACACCAAAACAGGAACAAAATTAGCTACCGAAATGATTACCAGAGATGTCAACCATCCTTCGGTAATTATTTGGGATAACGGAAACGAGGGCGGCTGGAATTATGAGGTAGATAAAGTTTTTGCCGATAATGATCCCCAAAAAAGAATTGTAATTCATCCTTGGTCAGATTTTAATGGCTGGGATACACACCACTACCCTACCTATTTAACGGGTATGCACCGTTTCAACAGCGGCGAAAACGTATTTTTCCCAACTGAATTCATGCACGGAACTTACGACAACGGACACGGTGCGGCTTTAGAAGATTTTTGGACGCGCTACAAACAAAGTCCTTTATTTGCCGGAGGATTTATGTGGGCTATGCTAGACGAAGCCGTATTTCGTTCGGACTGGAAAGGCGATGTAAAATTTGACTCCAAAGGCTCTTTGGCAGCAGACGGAATTTTAGGTCCGCACCGCGAAAGAGAAGGCAGTTATTATACGGTAAAAGAAGTTTGGGCACCCATTCAGTTTGCTCCAAAACAAGTGACTGATGGTTTTGACGGCTCCTTTTTGATAACCAATGATTACCTGTTCAGCAATTTGAATTCCTGTAAAATGGAATATAAAATAATGAAATCGGATGCTGATATTCTTTATACAGCCGGCGTTTCAAAAGTAGTAAGCTCAGGTAAAATTGAAATCCCAAGTATTGAACCCGGCGAAACCCGCAAAATTAAATTTGCTGTTCCTGCGAACTTTGCAGAGGGAGATATTTTGTCTATTACTGCAAATGATCAATTTGGTAAAGAAATCTATACCTGGACTTGGCCTATTCATAAAGCCAGCTATTTTGCTTCTAAATTTTTAGTTTCTAAAACAGTTAAAACTAAAACCGCTGCCACCCGAAACGGAAATGAGGTTGTTTTAAGCGGCGACAATGTTACTGTAACTTTGGACAGTACCACTGGAGAAATCCTGACGGTAAAAAACGGAACTTCGATAATTCCGTTAACGAACGGTCCGCGCCCTATCGGGATGAAAGCCAAACTAAAAGATGTTCAGCTTTCGGAGGAAGGAGAAAATGCAGTCTGCACCGTTACCTATTCCGGCGGATTAAACACCATAAAATGGATTATGTATCCTGACGGAAGGTTTAAAATGGAACTGCTCGCCTTGAAAAATGCTGAAAACGCAGGCGGTTTTGACGGCGCTTATTTTGAAGATAAAATTAATTCGTTCGGAATCACATTCAGTTTCCCTGAAAAAGAAGTTACGGGAATAAAATGGTTTGGAAGAGGCCCTTACCACGTTTGGAAAAACAGAATCAAAGGAACTACTTATGGTGTCTGGGAAAAAAACTATAACACCACTATAACAGGCGAAAGTTTTGAAAATTTGGTTTATCCGGAATTCAAAGGCTATCACGCCAATTTATTGGGAGCCAATCTAAAAGCAGGTGCATCGTCATTTAAAGTTTTTAGCGAATCTGATAATTTGTTTCTAAGATTATTCACTCCCGATTTACCAAAAAATGGTTTTCCGGGAAGTAACCCGCAGCCCGCTTTCCCTGAAGGAGATATTTCCTTTATGTATGAAATTCCGGCAATGAGAGATTTCAAGCCATTGGAACAGCAGGGTCCGGAAAGTCAGCCAACGAATATCCGAATCAAAAAAGGAGATGACGGAATATCAATGAATCTGTGGTTTGATTTTAGAAATAATAATAATTAAGAAATAAGCTGAGTTCAAGAATCTCTGTCTGATACCAATAAAAACAAATACATTATGAAAGTTATACGATTAATGGCTTTACTGTATATAGCAGTACTTTTTTTTAATTTCACCCAAAAAACAGAAACCAAACCAACCCTTTTTATAGTTGGCGATTCTACTGTAAAAAACGGAAGCGGTAAAGGAGACGGCGGTCTTTGGGGCTGGGGCGATTTTATTGGCCAGTTCTTGGACACTACCAAAGTTTCTATACAAAACCATGCTTTGGGAGGAACCAGCAGCCGAAGTTTTCAGTACAAAGGCTTGTGGGAACCTGTTTTTAAACAGCTTAAAAAAGGTGATTATGTCTTTATTCAATTTGGTCATAATGATAATGGTGCCATAAATGATACAACAAGAGCCAGAGGAACAATCAAAGGAATTGGTAACGAAACCGAAGAAATTGACAATCTGCTAACTCACAAACACGAAATCGTACATACGTATGGCTGGTACATTCGAAAATTAGTACAGGATGCCAAATCAAAAGGAGCTATTCCTGTAATTTTTTCACCAATTCCAAGAAACGACTGGAAAGACGGAAAAGTGCTTCGCAATAACGAATCGTATGGTTTATGGGCAAAACAGATTGCTGAGCAGGAAAAAGTGGCTTTTATTGATTTGAATGATAAAATGTCATTGGAATTAGAAAAAATCGGAGAATCCAAAGTGATGGGAACTTATTTTTATGAAAGAGACCACACTCATACTTCTGCAAAAGGAGCAGTTTTATCCGCTTCGGTAATTGCAGCTGAACTCAAAAAAAGCAATAATTCATTCAGCAAATATGTTGTGGCAAATCCGAAAATTAAGCTTCCAAAAAAGAAAAAAGTCTTTTTGATTGGCGATTCTACGATGGCAAACAATGGAAACAATGAAAATGCTGTAGGCTGGGGAGTTGCTTTCCCTAAATTTTGTGATACGACACGAATTGATGTCATCAACAAAGCCAGAGGCGGCAGAAGCAGCCGTACTTATGAATTTGAAGGCTTATGGAAAGAAGTTAGAGACCAGTTACAGCCTGGGAATTTTGTCATTATTCAGTTTGGACACAATGATGCCGGAGCTGTTGATAAAGACAAATACAGAGGTTCATTGAAAGGAAATGGTACCGAAACACAAATTGTAAACCGCGCTGACAGTATTAAAGAAACGGTGCGTACTTTTGGATCTTATATAGAAAGATACATCAAAGAAGCCAAAGAAAAAGGAGCGATTCCGATTGTAATGAGCCAAACGCCAAGAAACGAATGGCCAAATGACAAAGTAGAACTTCGAGAAGACAGCTATAACAGCTGGTCAAAGACTGCTGCCGAAAATCAAGGAGTTGACTTCATAGATCTGAATGTAATTATAGCCAAAAAATATGAAGCTTTAGGCAAAGAAAAAGTAAAGTCCTTTTTTCCAAAAGACCACACACATACTGGTCTTGAAGGCGCTACTCTTAACGCGCTGACTGTTGCGGAAAGCATTAAAAGCTTAAAAAAATGTGCTTTGAGGGATTATATTGAAATTCCGAAAAAGAAGGAATAATATAAAATTTCATTTAAAATCCAGTGCGATAACAATAATCTGTTGTCGCACTTTTTTTATGGAATAAAAGCAATAAACACTGCATTTAAATGTTATATAATATAGATACAACTGTTTTTAATTAGTACTGTTTATAGCTTATGAAAAGGATATTGTTTTTTATTAGTGTGATGAGTCTTTCTCTGACAGGATATGCTCAGGATGGGCATAAATCTAAATTCAAACCGATTCCTCCAAAAAACAAGGAAGAAAAAATAATTATTCCTCCCAGAGAAATTACGCCAAAAAAAGAAGAGTTGGCTGTTGTAAAAAAACCAGACCCTTATCAGATCAATCCTGAAGAACTTTTTAAAAATCCTTATCTGTATAAAAAACCCAACAATTCGGAAGGTATTTTTTACAGACAAAATCAATATTTAGGAAGTTTTAAAACGAAAACATTTACTTCTACTATTCGATTTCGAGATGCTGCCTTTGTAGACGGCGATAAGATAAAGGTATATTTGAATGATAAATTGATTCAGCCCGAAATTAGTTTGAGCGGCGAATTTCAAGGGTTCAAAATAAACTTAACAAACGGCATAAACAAAATTGATTTCGAAGCTTTGAACGAAGGTTTTGCATCGCCAAATACCGCCCAATTTGAGGTTTATGATGATAAAGGAGCTGTTATTTCGTCAAGTCAATGGAATGTAGGCACTGGCTATAAAGCTACAATTGTATTGATTAAAGAATAATACCATTAGTGGATATAAAAATTGGATTGAGTCAAAGGCGGTTTTTTTAAACTTTCAACACAACTCCGAAAAACCTTTTATAATTTAAAACAACACAAACAACAGTTGTTGGTGATGCTAACAGCAAGAAAAGCAATGTTTGCCATTTACAGGCAAGAATTATTTTTTTCCAATTTAACCATATAAAAATCAAAACAAAAATTGAGCAAAACGAAATAAGAAAAGCAGCAATTAAGTTTCCCCAATTTTCATCGTAAGCCAAGAATTGAGCTTCATAAATTTCGTCCCAAATCATTAGCGTAACCAAAAAAAGAATAATTGAATATATAATCTTTATTGTTTTTTTCTCGTGCATAATTTATATAATTATTCTTAAACGAACCAAATTTCAACTTTGTTTCACCTCTACTTCTCTATAACAGAGATTCTTGCTGAAAATTGCTTTTCAAAATTCAATCTATTATAATTTTCTTTTTATCGAAATATAGTCTAAAACAATTCCTGTTTGGTTTACCGAAATAGTCATACTTTGTTTTTTGGGATTAGTAACAGAAAAAGGAACTTTTACAATCGCACTGTTTCGCAATACATTTTCTTTCCAAGTAGTATCGCGGTCTTTGGTATTAATTAAAAATGATTTCGATTCATTTTCATTTATTTTGATTAGAACTTCCTGATCAAAATTATTCGAATGGGTTGGCAAAAAATGCACTTCAACCTCATAATTCCCAGTTTCTGGAACTTCAAATTCATACGAAACAGCAGCTTTTTCTTTTTTAAAATAATGCTGATCTAAAGGAAAAAGAGTCATGGCATTGTTACTAAAACCTAAACCATTAATTGGTTGCCATTTGTAATTTTCACTGTTTTTTGAAGCTATAAATTGGTTTGCCTGAATTACAATAGTGTTGTTTATTTTAGTATCGATTTCTTTGGTCTTTAAATTTTTGGCTACCGAATCGAAAACAGGTAAATTTCGAGGACGCATTGACATCATCTTATTCCATTTCCCGCTACTCATTTTCGTGTTGTAAAATTCCGTAAGCTCTTTTATTTTCTCATAAGCTTCAGATGCCTGCTTATGGTATTTTTCTTTTTGAGTCTCATCATTGACAGTTGCTTCCAAATTCCAATACAGAAATTTAAAATTCATATTTGCTGCCGCTGTCACAGGATAAACAACCAATTGAAACCAAGCGTCTTTACGCTCATTCGGGATAAAAGAAGATAAAGAATCTATCTTTTTTACCAAATTCTCATAAACTTTTATTCTTTCCTCCATTTCTTCTTTGGAGAAATCAGAAGGTTTAATCGAAGTGGTGGGTTCAGTTTGGCTCCAGCCCATATATTCTGGTTTTCTGATAAAAGCCAAACGGCAATATTCGGTAATAACAGAGCTTAATTCGCTAGCAATTGCAGGCGTAAATTCTCTTGAAACCCATTGTTCCAGATTCTTATTAATTCCATCAAACGGAATACTGTTGATATTCCATGCCAAATCCATGAAAAACTCCACGTTATATTCGGCTGGCTTGATATCTCCCACATTTACGATCCACATTTTTTTAGCTCCGTTTTGATATGCTTTAGACATTTCACTCCAAATTAAACCTGGCTGTGTAGTACTCAACCAAAGATAATCATGAGGACGTCCCCAATAACTAAGATGATAATAAACACCGCCGCCTCCGGCTCTTTTTTGCTCATTTTCATTACTTAAACGACGGATATAGCCGTAATTATCATCTGGCCAAACAAGAGTGACATCATCCGGCACTTTCAGTCCGTTATCATACAATTCCAGGACTTCCTTATACGGGACAAAAACCTGCGGAATTTCATTTAACGGTTTTTTAAATGTATTCGATAACATTTCACGCTGAATCCCAATTATTTTTCCAACCATAGAAATGGATTCCTCTACATTTTTGGCTCCCTCCATTTTACTGTCATGAACCCCTCTCATGCCCAATGTCATGACCACTTCATTATTAGCCGATTTTATTTCGTCTAATCGATCCTGCCAATATTTATTTACTTGAGCACTGTTTGTAAAATAATTATAATCTCCATAGTTCTTTTTCCATTCATCGACATTATTTCGAAGCATGGGTTCTGCATGAGAAGAACCAATTATCATGTGATATTTTTCGGCAATTTCCTTATTTCCGTTTATCGTAAAAAAACCTTTGGTACACGGATGCATCGCAGGCCAAATTGTATTGGCTTTTAATCTCAAAAGCAATTGAAATATTTTTTCGTACGTTTTTGGACCGATATCTCCTGTTTCTGGCTCAAAAGTTTTTGCTGCCCACGGCTGTAGTCCCCAGTCTTCATCATTCAAAAATATTCCTCTGTATTGTACTGATGGTTTTTCGATTATTCCTCTTAACGGTAATTGAAGCACCAGTTCTTTTTTGGCAATCGGATTTACATCAGCCCACCATTTCCAAGGGGAAACTCCTAATCGTTCGGCTACTTCAAAAATGGCAAAAACAGTTCCCCTAACATCACTACCTGCAATTATTAAGTTTTTCTCTTCTTTTTTGATATAAAATTTCTCCCATTGATTGGCTAATTCTTTTTGAATATTTTTGGACTGAAATAAAGAACTTGAAGCCTGACCAATATAGATTCCGTTTTGAGAAATTTTGTTTGTGGAAACAACGTTTAATTTTTTCCCTGTTATTTCTTCCACATCAGAAACCAGCTCATTGACCGCCCAAATCACTAATTTATCTGTTTTGGAATCAATAAAAATTGTTGCGCTTTCATTAGCTTTTACAATAGGAAAATCAATTGCTCTATCATTTTGACCAAAAGCTGTATTGGTTAAAAAAGCAATTATTGCAATAAAAAAAAGAGTTGTTTTTTGAACATTGTACCTAATTATTCTGATTTGTTTGTCGTTTTTATTTTTGGATCTTTCTTAATTTGGATATCCAATTCTTGTTTCAATTTCACAAAAATTGATTCATTTTGAGATAAAAGATTGTTCTTTTCTTCTGGATCCTTTTCGATATTAAACAGTTCATAATCATCCTTGCCTTTTTTAGAGGGTAAATTTTGAACCAATTTCCAAGGCTTCTGAATTAAACAAGCTTGTAAATGTCCTCGAATATAAAGAGAACGGTCTTTAATTTCCTTATTATCTGAAATTTCCTTCCATATATTTTGCCCCTCTACCGTTTGTGGCAATTTTTCAACCCCAGCTAATCCTAAAATGGTAGGCAAAAAATCAATCACCGAAATGTAGTCCGAATTTTTATATTTTTTTAAATGGCCTTTCCAATTCAACACACAAGGCACTCGTACAGCACCTTCGTAATTGGAAGTTTTCCAATCGCGCAATGGTGTATTGTCCCCCAAGGTTGTATTTGATCGATGTATTCCTCCATATTCTTTTCTGGAATCCCAATTTTCCATGGCGCCATTATCACTCATGAAAATAATAAGCGTATTCTCGTCTAACTTTTGTTTTTTTAAATTATCGAGTAAAATTCCAATACTGTGATCTAGATGCGCCATTGCTGCATCATAATCTCTGCGGGAACTATCTTTAGCTATTTTGTTATAAGGTATCTTCCATTTTTCTTCTTCCTGCAAAGGAAAATGTGGCGCACTGTATGCCACCTGCAAATAGAAATTCTCCTTTTTATTACGAATTTCCGAAAGCCATTTAATAGATTCTTGAGTTACCAGATCGGTTGTGTGGCCTTTCTCTTCAATAAACTTTCCATTTCTATACCAACTTTGATCACCGTTTTTGTATCGGTGTGTGTATTGATCAATTTGTCCGTGCAAAAAGCCATAGGAATAATCAAAACCATAAGCTTTTGGACTGCTGCTCAATTGTAAACCTAAATGCCATTTGCCAATAAGTGCGGTTTCATATCCATTTTTCTTCAATAATTGAGGTAAAGTAGGGATTGAATCCGGCAGTTTCAATTCGCTTTTATCACTTATTGGGGCTAAAATTCCCATACGGCTTGCAGGTCTGCCCGTAAGCAATGCCGCTCGTGTAGGAGAACAAGTAGGACTCACATAAAAACGATTAAGCTGCACGCCATTTTTAGCCAAATTGTCAACATTTGGGGTTTTGATTTCCGATCCATTGTAACCAACATCATTCCAACCCATATCATCAGCAATAATAACGATAACATTAGGCTTTCGTTCTTTAGCTGTTTTTTTTTGCTGTGCGTATATTCCTGCATTACATAAAAACAAGAAGGCTGTATAAATAAATACTTTTTTTAAATTCATCATTGAAAAATTTACAGTCGAATCAGTTTACAAAAAAGCTGTTCCTAAAATAGGAAACAGCCTTTATAAATTATTATTTTATTCAATAAAAAAATCAATCATTAATCATAACCTACATTTTGCTCATATAATCCGGGAACTGCCAAAAGTTCTTGCAAAGGAATAGGATATAATAATGAATTATTAGTTACAGGCTGAATTCTTTTAGCCGCGTCTTCTGTAGCTCTCCACGCGTTCATTATAGTTACTGCATTTCCTGATCTAATTAAATCAAACCATCTAGTTCCTTCAGAAAAGAATTCTTTTCTTCTTTCTGCAAATAATTGGTCCAAAGTAATATTAGCTGCAGCAGCAGTTATTCCTGCTCTAGCCCTTACTTTGTTTACAATTGCATCAACTTCTGCTTGAGTTCCTCCGCCTCCGTGAAGCGTACATTCTGCCATCAGCATTAAAACATCTGTATAACGAATTACCATAAAATCGACTCCCCAGTCTTCACGCCCGCCAGTTCCATATCTAGTAGGGTCAATGTATTTTTTATATACAGGAAAAGTATAACTTCCTTTATAAGTGCCAGTAGCTACCGTATAACTTGTTGCTATACAATCTGTTTTTCTTTTGTCTGTTGCATCAAACTTTGCTAAAAATTCTGTTGATATTGGTCTGCCTTCTAATGAACCTTGTGCAGATGATATTCCTACTGAAGCAAAATAAGGCTCATATCCTACTTCTACCATAAAGTTACCTCCAACTGAAGTAGAAATACTTTGTGTATAAGGAATAGTTAATACATTTTCTTTATTAGCAATTCCTTCTGTTTTAAAAATTGTTGCATAATCAGTACCAAATACGAATAACCCGCTTGCTTTAATATCATTTAATTGTTGATACGCTTTATCCCATTCATTTAAACCAAGCATTGCACCATCAATACCGTAAGTAGGGCTTGAGCGAGTCATGTATACTAATCCCAATAATGCTTTAGCTCCATATTTTGATACACGCCCATAATTTAGAGCATCATAAGACGGGCTAAGATCTGGAATGGCTAATTCTAAATCAGAGATAATTAATTTATAAATATCTGCAATTGGAGCTCTGCCAATTTTTGCCACTTCTTGTGCTGTCATGGTTTTATCAATTAACGGAACTTTTCCAAACCAGCGTATCAAGTCAAAATAACAGAATGCTCTAAGGAAGCGTGCTTCGGCAAGCATCGACGCTTTATCAGCAGGAACTGTAAAAATTTGGTCTCCTTTTTCTGCAATTTTTTCAATTAATTGATTAGCCTTATAAATGGCACTATAATTAGTTGTATAAGCCTCAGCTACCATCGAATTGGAGCTAATGGAACTAAAAAACCCATTAATACCCTCCCAATCTCTAGAAGCAGTCGTTGTGGCATACAAATTATCCGATCTAGTTTCACTTAAGTTTAGTACTCTATTAGCATAGCCATAAGTGCTTGCACCATGAAAAGCATACGAATAAGTAGCATTTCGAGCCTGGATAAAATCATTTGGAGTTTGATAAAAATTATCTGTCGTCCCTTGAGACAATGGAACTTGATCCAATTGATTTTCGCAGGATGATAGCGCAAATATCAGCAAAGCACTTGTCACTAAATAAATATATTTTTTCATTTTATCTTAATTAAAATTAATGTTAACACCTAAAACAACTGATTTTGCCAAAGGAGTTCCTCCATAATCTACAGGAACTGCAAAATCATTATTTGAACTTCCTGAAGTATTTATTGCTTCTGGATTGAAACCTACTTTATATTTGTTTCTATAGAATATATTTTCTCCTGTAACATAAAGTCTAATATTATCTATACGCTTTATATTTTTCACTGCTTCTTTTAGATTATATCCTACAGATATGCTTCTAACACTAATATAATCTGATTTATACAACCAATCCGAATTCGCTTGATATCCAAAAGTAGTTCTCCAGTTACCTCTTACAGCAGGATCTACGTCTAATGAATTCTCAACTTGCCCCATTCCAGTTCTATCAATAGCTCTTCCTGTTAACCCATAAACAGTACCCCCATTTTGACCTTGAACCAATATGCTTAAATCAAGGTCTTTGTATTTGAAGTCATTGGTTATACCCCAAGTGAATTTTGGTGTTGGATTCCCCAAATCAACACGGTCTACTGAATTTATTTTTCCATCTGCATTTTGATCTATATATCTAGGATCTCCTAAAACTAAGCTTTTACCGCCAATGGTAGTCCCTCCTTTATCAATATCAGCTTGTGTTACAACACCATTTTGCTGTAATCCAAAAATAGTGTACATTGGTTTACCTACTTCTAATTTTATAAATGGCACTCCACCATCAAAACCATTACTAATTTCAATTTTAGTTTGGTCTGGACCTAATGCTAACACTTTATTTTCGTTATGACTAATATTAGCCGATGTCTTCCATTGAAAATCTTTTGCAGTAATATTTACAGTATTTATTTCAAACTCCCATCCCTGATTTTGCACTTCACCAATATTGGTAAGATAACTAGGGAATCCTGATGCAGTTGGTACAGGAACTCTTAGCAACAAATCACTATTGTCTTTTCTATACACTTCAAAAGTTCCAGAAATTCTGTTTTTTAAGAATGAAAAATCTAAACCAAAATCAATACTTTTTGATTCTTCCCAATGCAATTCGGGATTTGCAATTCCTGAAACTCCTTGTCCTATTGCAGCTGCACCGCCAATAGAATAGTTATATGTTGCCAATGTAGAACGCCAGGCATAGCTTCCAATATTATTGCTGCCATTAGTTCCAAGACTTGTTCTCAATTTTAAATCACTTAACCAATCAACATTGTCCAAGAATGCTTCTTTCTTGATTCTCCAGCCTAAAGCCAAAGAATAAAATGTTCCCCAACGTCTTTCGCTTCCAAATTTCGAAGAACCATCACTTCTTATACTAGAAGAAAGTAAATATTTCTCTTTGTAATTATATTGTAATCTTGCAAAATAAGAAAGCAGTGTATTCTTCTCTCCACTTGTACTTCCAATCGATCCTGCAGGCAGTGTTTCTATACTAGAACTATTATACAAAGCTCCTGATGTCAAAGTAGACTTCATAATTTCATAAGAGTTGAAAGATTGCCCCAAAAGCACATTAAAATTATGATTTCCTAAAGATTTATCATAATTTAATGTGTTTTCATTTACAATATTTTGCCTTCTATAAGTATTATAAGTACCTCTAATACTAGATATTACATCATTTGGAGTATATCCTTCAAAAGTATTATCTGAGTTATCAAAGTTAATAGTACTTTTCCAAGTCAATCCTTTTACAAATTGATAAGTAGCATACGTAGAAATTAAATTTCTATACATTGAATTTTTACCAGTTCTGTTTAATGCGTTTAGCATATTGGTCGTACTGCTGCCCCATGCATATCTAGTAGTATATTTTTCTCCTGCAGCATTTGAAGTACTTTCAAAAACTGGAGTCGCTGTAAGTGCCTTAAACAATGTATTATCCTTTCCTTCTACTCCTGGATCATTTTTAATCGAATATGATGGAGCTAAATTAATTCCCATTTTAAAATTATCTGACAACTTAATATCAACATTGGCTCTAGCAGAAAAAACGGTGTAATCTGTACCTACTATATAACCTGTGTTTTTTTGATAATTAGCAGACACATAATAGTTAACAGCATCTGTAGCTCCCGAAGCCGTAAACTGGCAATTAGTAAATTCGCCTGTTTGGAAGACTTTATCTTGCCAGTCAATGTAATCCAAACCTGGATGTCCCGGAATATCCCATCTTGCATCGTAGATATAAGAATAATACTTTGTATTAGTTGGGTTTAATGGAGTAGTGGGGTTTGTCAAATTATAAGTTGCAATCCTTTCTGGCATTGTTTGAGAAGCTGAAGCACCTGAAATTCCAGAAGCTGCCCATTGCGCATCAAGCATTACTTTTGATCTGTCTATCCATTGCTGAGAAGACAGCATATCTACTCTATTAGCCTCTTTATTAATTCCTCCATAGGTATTAAAAGAGAATTTTGTTTTTCCTAATTTCCCCTTTTTAGTAGTAATTAAAACAACCCCATTAGCGGCTCTTGAACCATAAATTGAAGCCGCCGCCGCATCCTTTAACACTTCAACGGAAGCAATATCGTTTGGGTTGATGTTATCTAATGGGCTTCCGTTTGAAAAACCTCCATTGGCATTTGATGGTTCTGTATAAATGGGAAAACCATCTAGTACATACAATGGCTCATTTCCAGCCGTAATGGATCCACCTCCACGAATTTCAACACTAAAAGGCTGACCTGGCAAACCTGATGTTGTTTTTACTCTCACCCCGGCTACTTGTCCAATTAATCCCTGATCAACTCTTGAAATAGGTCTTTCTGTAAAACTTTCTGTTTTAAGTGACGACATTGCACCAGTAGTTAATTTTTTCTTTTGAGTACCATAACCAATCACGGTTACTTCTTCTAAAACTTGATTATCTTCTGCTAAAGCTACATTAATCGTAGTTCTTCCTTGAACAGATTCTTCGACTCTTTTAAAACCAATCGAAGTGAAAACCAAAACATGTTGTCCGTTGTCTTTTAAATCGATGCTGTAATTCCCATCCATATCGGTGCCAACCATATTTTTTGTCCCCTTTTGGGTCACGCTAACGCCAGGAATACCTAACCCTGCCACATCCTTTACTGTACCTTTAATTTTACTTTGAGCTCCGATATACCCAAAGGAAAAAAACATAAAAAACAGCAAAACTATTTTACTTGCTGATTTTTGACAATTAAATTTTAATTCCATAAACATAATTTTGGTTCGTTAGTTTGTAAAAGAAACAATCGTTAATTTTTTATAAAATTATAGAACTACCCCTGACACAGTATCCTGTCGCATCCTGTTTTATGCTATTTTTTTTTATATTTATTAAAAATTAACCAAATAATCTGCGTAATTTATAATTACATTATTGGCACAATATTCATAATTCACATCAATTATCATAACTATTTCGCAATAGAAAATCCTTTATTAAAAATATTTCAAAAGAATAAATTTAATAAAGGATCGGAATTTGAATAAAAACAAAATTACAGTTAAAAAAATAACTGTAATTTTTTTAACTATTTATGATAACTAATCCACTAATTTACCATTTACAGATACCTTTTTGAAGGTAACTCCCTTAATGGCGCTTTTATCAATTTCACCATTTTTGGATTCAATGTTCAGATTTTCAAAAGTAAAGTCCGTTAAAAATATGTTCGGATCTTTTTGCACTTCGTAAAACTTATCGCATTTTAAATTGATATTACGTAAAGTTACATGCTCTCCATAAGAAGCTGGAGTATCTTTACGTCCTTTCATATCAAAAAACTGATTCCATTGATAAACAACCAATCCTTTTACGGCAGTTCCTTTAATGTTTTCGACCAAAATGTATTCGTATTTTTGAGGAGTATCCGGTCTCATTTTCAACCACAATAAACGCGATACATCTGTAACCGAACAATTACGCATGATAACATTTTTGTTATGTATAGATTCACTGCCATTCGTTAATGCTGAATGCGAAAATCCATAAGTACAGTTTTCTATAATAATATTTGTGTTTTCCCCGTTTCCTTCTTCAGTATCTGCCCAAGGTCCTTTGCCGCCTTTTAAAGCAATAGCATCATCATTAACCGACATATAGCATCCTTTTACTAAAAAATTCGAACATACATCAATATCGATAGCGTCTGTACTTGGTGCTTTCACTTTTTCATGCGGAGAAAAAATATACAAATCAATCAATTTTACATTTTGACATTTGTAAAAATGGTTTGTCCAAAAACCCGAATTAATCAGCTTCACATCTTGAAATTGAACATTCTTAGAATTCCAAACAAAAACCAATCGCGGTCTTGAAACTTCTAAATTAGTGCATTTTGGATTTTCTTTACGTCTTGCCCAAAAAGCTTCATAATATTTATAACCATTACCGTTTATCGTTCCTTTTCCCGAAATAGTAAATCCGTCCAAACCATAAGCATTGACTAAGGCTGGGAAATAATCCAAGTTTTGACCTTCCATACGCGAAGACATAATTGGATAATTAGAAATATCATCAGAACCTTTTAATACACCGCCTTCGGAAACATGCAAATGTGTTTTGGGCTTAAAAAATAAGGCTCCGCTCATGAAGACTCCTTTAGGAATAATTACTACTCCTCCACCATTTTCAGAAGCTTTATCGATCACTTTTTGAATGGCTGCAGTCTGAATTACTGTACTGTCGTTTTTTACGTCATAATCTGTAATAACATATTGTTTTCCTAATTTTTCTAATTTGATTTTAGACGAATCATTAAACCAACCCGGGATTTTTGTTCCGTCAGGAAAAACATTTTTAGCGTTTTTTTGAGCTAACGAAATTTGACAAAATCCGATAACCATGATAATTAATGCGATACTTTTTTTCATTATATAAATTTAATTTTCAACTGTTTTTCTACTTTCTTTTTAGCCATGTTTCAGGCACATTTATAATGCAAATATTCATCGTTTTATTATCCTCCGAAAGCATTGCCGATTCAAATTGTATCTTAGTTCCTTCTCTATTAAAAGTTGGATGAATATGGTCTTGTGCCGTTTCTTTATGCCCAGTAGTAAGCATTAGGATTTCTTTTGTTTTTCTGTCTATTAGATATAAGCTTCTAGAGAAATCATCTCCTGTCGCCCATCTCCCATCAGATGAACCATGAACATGCCAAAAACCGCTCCCGCTATTTGTTTGCCCTGCAATAATCATTTCTCTTGTTCTTAGATTAACTATTGCTAAACCTGTAGGTTTTTCACGGGTTCCAGAAGCACCCCAATTACTTTCCTGCCCAGGGTTTTCTGGGTTTTTAACTTCTTTACTATCGGTTACTTGAGCAGGAGTTTCTTTTTGAATGTCAACTTTTCTGTGTCCCATTATTGCCATGGCAACCTCATCTTTTCCAATTACTGCTTCATGAGTAACCCACTCGTAAGAAGCTTCGGGATATAACGGTCGTAAACCCGAACCATCTGCCATAACTACCCAAGTACGCTGTGGTGACTTACCTCCTGTTTCCCAGCAAAAAATAATTTCGTTAGCATTCCATATATTTGATTGAATATGACCTATTTGAAAAGGAACTGAAATTACATGTTTAAACTCTCCCGTTTTCAAATTCATGCTCGAAATACCTCCTGGTCCAGCTCCCATATTTCTAGGACCAAAATTCTTTTCGAGAGTAACATTTTTATCTAAATATTTAAAAGCTTCCGTTTTACCGACTCTAAAATATACTTTATCTTCATCGGCATCTAATGCCATATCTCCGGAAGCTTCCATTTCTGACGGGCTTTTTCCGCAAACTCTTTCGTAAGCAGTGACAGCCTGCATTTTTCCCGCTTGGCTGTCTTTAAAAACTTTATCCAGATCTACTTCTATAATCTGCATTGCCTTTTCAGCTGCATCGCGCATAAAATAGACTTTCATCGATTTTTGAGCAATACAAAACGTCCCTGAATAACCGCCTTCGGTAACCTGAACTATTTCTCCTGATTTTTCATTAACCGCCATAATTTCCCCCTCAACGCGATGTGAGCGAAATAGAACCCAATTACCATCAGAAGTCCATTGTGGATGAGTTGGATAAATTTTGGAATCTCCTTTTGATTTACTTGTCAAAAAAGTTATTTCATAGCCTGTTACCGGATCTTTGACAATCTTTTTTTCAGATGGAAACCGCTGTCCTATTTGACCAAAAACTGTAACTGTACAGAAAATATAAAATAATATAAATACTGTTTTTAACTTCATCTTTCTAAAATATTATCCCTTTTTTAATTGTATAGAACTGTCATTTATCTCAAATTGACTGTTATTTAACAACGCAATCACTTCGGCACCAGCCAATAAAACTGGACCATAACCATGAGCAGCAAATATGTTTATCGGACGGTAATAATAAAATGCCGGGTCAAAGCCCATTCCTGTACCTACGCAGGTTCCTTCAACCTGACCTTTGTCATTGACTTTTGAAGCTACTGCATTCCAAGCTAGTAAAACAGTTGGAGCATACGTCATTTTATCTACATACCCTCTATTTATTGCCCTTGCGATGGCATAAGTATATATTGCTGTCGCAGAAGTTTCTAAATACGTATCATTTCTGTCAATTAACTGATGCCAAAAACCAGTTCCATCTTGATATTTTTGCAATCCAGCAATATGAGCTTGTAATTGCGCCAATACTTTTGGATATCCTGGATGATTTTTCGGCAATGTTTCCAACAATTCGACCATAGTCATAACCGCCCAGCCATTTGCTCTTGCCCAATGAAATTGAGGATGAACCTGCATTGACTCTACCCAACCATGCATATAAAGACCTTTTTCGGCATTAAACATTCTTTGCGAGAATTGAATCACTTGTTTTACAGCATCATCAAAATATTTTACATCTCCTGTATAACCTCCCATTTGCGCAAGCGCAGGAACGCTCATAAACATATCATCAAGCCACAGCGTGTTCATCTGAGGTCTGTTTCGTGCCAAAGTTCCGTCACTCAAACGCTGTTGTTTTTGACTAATGAATGTAATTAAATTATTGATTACTGGATCGATGTTTGCTGCTAAACCCATTTTTTTTGCTTTGATAAAGGCAGCACATAACGCTCCGGCATCGTCCAAAGCATGTGGTTTAATTACCGAATGTATTGGAGAATTTTCAATGTTTTTTTCATCTGTATTGGCATAAAGATCCGCAATCAGCTGCAGTCTTTTGTTTACATAATTTTCGTATTTTTTATCCGAAGTCTCCTTTGCAGTCAAGAGCATTCCTGCATAAGTCACTCCCCATTCGTAACTCGTAAGCCTAAATGCACCTTTCTCAAAAGCAATATTACCGTCAATTTTTTTGAAATTAGTAACCTCCGAATTATCCTTTTTATTTACAACTTTTGAAGCAGTATTCGCTTCTAAAAAAGTATAAACTCTATCCAAAACTGCTTTTACGTTTGCCTTTTCAGGAATAACATACGGAGTAGGGTATTCTGGCTGTAGCAAATGCAAAGGAGCAGTAGCATCAGTTGTTTGAGATTGTGCTACTGCAAATGCTCCCAAAAAAAGCAAAACGAAAATTTGGTTTAGTTTTTTCATAATTCTTAAATTAAATTGTTTTTGTCAAATGCATTATTTTATTTCAACATCAACTTTGGCTGAAAGCTGTTCCGCTAGAGTAGTAACGTATTTCGTAAAATAAGCGGCGTCTTTAAAATTTGCATCAGCGCTTAACTCCCAGCCCGCCACTGCATAATAACTAATCGGGGCATTATTTTTGACTGTTAATTTAGCCAAATACGAATCGGTTAACTGCCCCGTTTTGGGAGCTTCTATATATCCATTGTATATTTTTTTAGGAACTAAAATTGCCGTTCCTAATATCCATTGTTTTTCATAAGTTAAATGCCCGTGCTGAATCAAACAAACAAAATCGCCCGAATTAATTTCTATTAATGGATTAGTATTGTTGATATTAGAAAGTGCGGCTAAAAACACTTCGTTTCCTTGAAGGCCATTTACCGTCACTGTATTTTTATATCCATACATTCCCGGCCAGATTGAAGTCGTCTCCTGCACCTGATACTTTTTTCCGTTAATATCCCAATTATGGTAGTTATAACTTAAAACCGAATTCTCAGGTCCTTCACTTACAATTTTAAACGTTGTTGTTTCAATATTATTTAAAGGTTCTTTTGCGGTAATTCCTAATCTTTTTATTTCATTATTTACCAATAAAGCATAACCTCCCAAACCTGCTGAGTTTCCAACTGGAAAAATATCTCTTCCCCAATCGTACATTTGATGGTAATTATCTTCCACACCGCCTTTACTGTTTATGCCTACATTTTCTGGAGTAATGGCTGGGATTTTTTTACCAAAAACATCTTTAGCATTTCTTCCGTCCAAATAATGCCTAAATCCTACTTTATCATTTTCCCAAGATGGACCATCTGTCTGATAACGCTGATATCCCAATGCTGTATGCACTTCATTGGCTGGCATTACCTCTTCGGTTGCGGGTTTCACTGGCTCGTCTTTTCCAGTTCTTTTTCCAAAACGAACACTTGTGCGTACCGTAAATTTAGGATCAGTTGCAGACCATCTTAACACTAATTCTTTTTTCTCTTTGGGTGCAAAATCAGCAATTAAAAAGATTTCATCCCATTTTCCATCGCCATCAAGATCGTTTAGCTGGGCAGGAATAGTATCCTTTTGTTGCAGGATGATTGGATAATTGGATGCATTTTTTATAAAAGGAAAAGCGCTTCGTTTAATTTCAACTGCCTTTTGAGGCAAAACAATATCCGAAGTGTTTTTGAGAACAATTTTTGTTGCGGTTTCGTTTTTTTGAGCTTTACAACTGTTCAATAATAGTACAGTAGCTGTTATTGTTAAACCAAATCGAATACTTTTTTTCATTTTATTTACTTATTTATTAAAAAAAATACTGGAACTATTGTTCAAAAATCTTCTCTTTCACAAATTTAGCTTTCTTTTTTACTCCATTAAAAAAACCATCGAAATACTGCAGTATGATCCTTTTAATTTGTTTTAAATTAATTCACAAAAAAAAAACGCTAAACCATAAAGATTATAGCGTTTAAAAAGAAGGTTTGTAAAAACTCACACTTATAGAATTAACTTTCTTTTTAAAAAAATTTAAAACCACTAACCAAACCAAAAACAACCTTGAGAGTTATTAACCTATCATTGATTCAAATATATCTATTAAAGCAGGTAAGAGTATCCTGTTGTATACTGCTACAAACCAATTTTTATAAAATCAACAAATTAATCCAAATGAAAAACCTCTTTTAACGAAGCCGAAAGCGGTGAATTATCTGGATTAGTCTCCATGATATCACCCATATACGCCCACCATTTTTTCACAATAGGATGATTAGGCAAAAATGCTTCATCAAAATCAGGGCTTAATTTTTGAACTGCAAAAAGAACAAGTGTTTCTTCATCTAAAAAAATACTGTAATCCTGAATCCCTGATTCGGAAAGTAAGGATGCTAATTCTGGCCAAATTTCGTCGTGTCTTTTTTTGTATTCCGCTTCAAAACCTTTTTTTAATTTCATTTTGAATGCATTTCTATGCGTGTTTTTCATTTTTTTATGGCTGTTTTAAATTTATATAAACAGGATTATCCCTGTTGCAAACTATCTCGTCATTTTCCAATTCTAATTCGGCTACCTGAATCGAGCTTCTTTTAGTCTTGTAATTGTCTTTCCCTTTATTCTCGGGAGTTCTTCCGGGATGTGTAAAATAAAAAATATAAGCTTTCCCTCCATTTACAACTACATCAGCATGTCCACCTATAACCTGATCGTCAATTCCTGTCCCTGGAATTTCAAGTATATTTTTTGGCTGCCTTTTCCAATTAATAAAATCTTCTGAAGAATATACGCTTAGTCCGCGCCAAGTATCACAAATCATCCAGTTTTTACCTTTCCACTGAAAAACTTTCGGTCCTTCGCCACGCTCTTTTACAATCTTTTTGCCAGCATCTGTCCAATTGTATAAATCGGGACTATCTGCATAATAAATAGATTTTCCATCATTTTCATTATTGTAATACATTCGCCAAGTTCTATTTGGCAATCGAAAAACAGAAGCATCAATACATCGCTCAGAAGCCAATTTTAGTTTCGACTCAAATTTCCAATCCATTAAATTTTTACTCGTCAGATGAATAATATAGCGCGGAAAATACCAACCGTCAAAAATACCCGGGACAATCGTCAAATACATGTGGTATAAACCTTTATACTCAATAACATCGGGTGCCCAATGGGTAATTTGCGGTAATTTATATCCGATATTACAAGTATCCTTATATGTCCAATTTACGCCGTTTTTTGATTCTGCAATTCCAATTCGAGTGCCATGAACCCAACTAACCCCTTTAGCCGTAGAATCATTTGCTCTGCGGTTGGTATAAAACATAAACCATTTTTTCTGTTTTTTGTTCCAAATAACTGCTGGATCTGCCGCTCCGTCAAAAACAGGATCACGAAACAATGGTTTACCAGCTATATTCTGAGTCTTACTTTCAGCATTTTGAGCGTTGACGAAATGACAGAAGAACAACAAAATTCCGAAAAAAATATTTTTATTTATAATACTCATAAATGTGTAATTCATTTGGCAAAATACTATTTCTGATTTTCCCAATTATCTGTTCTAAATGGTGATGCCGGTAAATTTTCGGCATTGAATAAATTTGGATCAGGAACTGCTTTCCAAGCAAATCGAACCGCTATCGGCTTATTCACTTTTTCAGAAGAAACAACTACTGTTTTTCCTTTAATTTTAGCAACAGCTGGATAAAAAACTTTGTCCTCGCCGGCAACTTCAAATTCTTTCAAAACATCTCCTTTTTGAGAAAGTCCAGATTCTGCATAATCAAAAAACAATTTTATCTGTTTTTTATCCGCTTCCATGTGATTGTATATAGGTCCAGAAAACGCTAATTTACTTTCATTATAAGTTTGAGCACGAGCAATAAGTGACAGTCTGTAACCAACCGTCTGCTTATCTATCGGATGAATATTGGTTTCATTCCCAACATCCGTTGTAACCGCCATTCCGCTATTTTTAATTTTATTCAAAGAAAGCAGCTGTGCCTCACGGATGTATGGATTTTGACCTTTATGAGGTGCAATCTGA
This sequence comes from Flavobacterium sp. 1, assembly GCF_002797935.1. Classification (NCBI taxonomy): domain Bacteria; kingdom Pseudomonadati; phylum Bacteroidota; class Flavobacteriia; order Flavobacteriales; family Flavobacteriaceae; genus Flavobacterium; species Flavobacterium sp. 1. Next base: position 4,772,465 of record NZ_PGER01000001.1, on the reverse strand, counting down.
ACATAATAAAATGGGAAATCACCTTGTTTCCAGTTGTCTCTCCAGTTTTGCACCATTGCAGGAAACAGCGTTTGATACAGCAATGCTTTTTCGGCATTGCTTTCCCCTTGATACCAGATAACCCCTTTCATCGTATAATTAATTATTGGATGCAGCATGCCATTATACAAAACATACGGATATTTATTCTCCTCCGTTTTCTTTGGTTTTTTGAGTTCTGCAGCTGCAGTTCCATTTTTCAAATTAGTATAATACGCTTCTAAGTCCGTATAATATTGTTTTTCTTTTTGAACATTTTCTATCAGAATCGGAACTAAGTCCTTATTTTCTTCTAAAACTTTTGCTGACGTCCAAGCTTCTGCTTTAGTACCTCCCCAAGAAGTAGAAATCAAACCAATTGGCGTTTTGATATTCTGAAACAAATCACGTCCAAAAAAATACCCTACTGCCGAAAAATCATATACGTTTTCTGGAGAACATTCTTTCCAATTCCCTTTAACATCATCCAATGGCTTCTCAGAAGCGACAGTCATTACCGTAAATAATCGGATTAATGGGAAATTAGCATTTTTGACTTCTTCTTCATAATTTTTAACTCCTGTTTTCCAAGTCCCTTCTTGTTTTCCTACAGGGAAAAACATATTGGATTGTCCTGAACAAATCCAAACTTCACCCAATAGAACATTATTAAGTGTGATTTTATTGGAAGCTTGCAACGTTATGGTATATTTTTTTTCGTCTGCTTTAGGAGTTGAAACTTCAACTTTCCAATTCCCTTTAGCATCTGCTTTTGTTTCTACTAAATCCGTTTGCCAACCCAATTGAATTTTTATAATTTCATTTGGCGCGGCCCAACCCCACAAGTTTACTTTTGCTTTTTGCTGCAAAACCATATTATCACTTACAAGAGCCGGTAATTTTATCTGTGCCTGCAACAATTGGCAAGCAGCTATAAAACAGAAAAGCAGCAGTTCTTTTTTAACTATTTTCATATCTTCTTTTTTACATTGAGTAGAGGATTTAAAAATACAGGACAACTTTTGAATAAGCGTCCTGTACTCTCCTGATTATAAAAAAACAAACCGTCTCATAATGATATGAGACGGTTTAAAACATAAACTAAATAACAAAAATGATTAATAGCCTGGATTCTGCATTGCTGTTTTTTCGGCTGCAGTCAATGGCTTTCCACTTGCATATATACCATCAAGGAAAGTTTGAGGGATTGGACGCAAATTATGATAAGCTTGAATATTTGCAGTTGCTTCAATATTATAAGCCTTTGCTCTAGCTACCAATGTTTGAGTTCTGCTCAAATCTTCCCAACGGTGAAACTCTCCACAAAGTTCTCTAGCACGTTCATTCAAAATTAAACATAGCATACGATCATAATCACTGCTATATCCTAGTTTTGCAATTACAGCCATGTCTTCAGCAGGTAAGGCACCAATACTAGAAATAATCAAACTTGTAGCTGTAGTTGCAACTGCAATATTATTAGATTCGTAATATGAATTTTCTGGAATATATGAGATAGGAATTCCTGCTTGTCCTGTAGTAGTGTATGCAGCTGAACCATCAGCATAAGCTGCACGATTTTCTCCAGATTTATATGCTGCGCGAGTACGAACAATATTAATGTAATTTAATGCGTCGCTAAATGACCCTGCTCCTGCTTTTGCCAAACGTATTTTTGCTTCAGCAGCCATTAAATAAGTTTCTCCAGAACGTGCTAATACTATATCACGTGATCCTTTTATATTACTCAAATCTAACCTGTTCCCATCCATGTATTTACTTAAAGACGGAAATCTTACATCTGCCATTAAGCCAACTTTATCAGTTGCATAAGCCACATATACACTTGGAATAGTTTTTCCAGTTTTTGGATCGATTATAACATTTACATTTTTAGTTTTTGCAAATCGGGTGTCCGAAGGATTATTCATAACGTACATAATACCTAAATCACCATTTTTATTAAGAATAGGCGCTACCGTCGATGCATTGTTAACAATACTTTTTGTTTGAAAACTTTTCCAAAAACGAGAATCATTTACTTTATCAAATACATCATACATAAAATAAGTAGGTGCCAAACGGCTAAATGGTCTTCCTCCTGCCAAGTTACGCTTCATTTGAGGCAACTGATCGTAAGTCGAAAGGAAATACAAATGCTGCTGATTACCACCCGTAGTCAATGTACTAGCATTAAACTGAGCTGATAAAATTAATTCTGGCAATTTTTCATTTGCATCATCGGCAACGGTATATTTCCATAAATTATCATAGTTTACAGCGAGCGGATGATGAGAAATAACTTCATCAGACAAAGTAACCACCTGTTGTAAATCAGCAGATTTTGTAGTAGAATTCCATGAGTCATTAATCTCACTGGCGCGAGCCAAATAAACTTTTGCCAAATAATGAGCTACGGCATCTTTTGTTATTTTAGCTGGATAACCTGCGTTGCTTAATAAATTATAAGCCTGTGTAAAGTCGGCAATCACTTGACCTAAAACATCTTTTGGAGCTGCTCTTGTAAATTCCAATTCAACAGTTGAGTAAGTCTTTAATACTAAAGGCACTGCACCATATTGACTTACCAATTTTAAATAATTGAAAGCTCTCAAAAAATATCCTTCTCCTAATGCAGTTTTCTTAATAGCATCATTGGTAGATGTACTTGCTAATGAGGCTTCAATTAACTGATTAGCATTACCAATTCCAATATACAAGTTGTCCCAATTAGTATTAGCAGCGACAGTATTCGCATTTTGTACTGTTACGAAAGCTTTGAAACCTGAAGAATACGAATTCCATATCCAGTTTGAAGAATCTCCTCCAGCATGAAATTCATCTGTCCCAGATTCTGAAACCGCAAGAGGAACTTCTCCAACAAATTCAGCAGCTAACACTTGATAATATGTCCCAATTGCCAAGGCTTGAATTCCTGCATCGGTTTTGTAATATTCTTTACTATATGCTGTCGTCAAGTCTTCCTCTAGAAAATCTTGATTACAAGATGAGCTGCTAAGAGCTAATACAGCTAAAAACAACAAATTTATGTATGGTTTTTTATAATTTTTCATAGTTTATCTTAATTAAAATCAATTTTAGAATTGGACATTTAATCCCATAGTGAACCCTCTGTTTGAAGCTGTTGTTTGTGTATCAAGATCAGTCCATTCAACTTTTGAATAAATCATAAATGGGTTATTTGCCTGCAAATACAATCTCAATTTAGAAACTCCTATTTTTTCTGCTAATTCGTTTGTGAAATTATACCCCAAAGAGATGTTTCTCATTTTTAGAAATGATCCTCCGCGATATCCTAATATTGGATAATAAGCATCCCCAGTTCCTGCAGAAGCAATTGGTTTTTGATATTCAGCATTGATGTTGTTTTCATTATAATAATTAATTTCTCTTTGACTTAGTCTTGCTCCTTGGTTTTCACCTCCTGTATCATAAAAATATCCCATTTTCCCATATACAAAGAAAGAGAATTCAACATTTTTATAAACAAAAGTATTTGTCAATCCTGCAATAAATTTTGGATCTTTACTGCCTATTATGACACGGTCATTGTTGGCATCAATTTTATAATCACCATTTTGATCAACAGGTCTTGCATTACCAGCTGTAAATACGGTAGTACCAGCAGCTGCATTAAATTTTGCCATTTCTACTGCATCTTCAGGTTTCCAAATTCCATTTGATTCGAAACCATAAATCACATTTTGCGCTTGTCCAATGAATAAGTTGTTGTTAATATCATCAAATTTTCCGTTTTGCAGGGAAACGATGTGGCTTTTTTGATACGAACCGCTAAAGCTAGAAGTCCATTCAAAATCTTTTGCTCTAATATTCACTGTATTCAAAGTAAGCTCAACTCCATTTCCTTCTGTTTCCCCTACGTTTTGATAGGTATCTTTAACACCCAATGGTGTTGGGACGCTGCTCTTTAATAATAAATCAGTAGTATTACTAGTATAATACTCTAAAGCACCTGATACTCTACTGTTAAACATAGAGAAATCAAGACCGTAATTAAACTGTGAAGTTTGCTCCCATCCCAAATTTATATTCCCCAAAGAAGTATTATTTGTCACACCAGAACCAGTTGGATAAACAATTCCTATCAATGAAGGCTGTGTCGCGTAAGCAGGAACCGCGGCATTTCCGGTAACCCCGTACCCAACTCTCATTTTTAATTGGTCGAGCCAACTTACATTTTCCAAAAACTTTTCTTTATTCAAAACCCATGCTAAGGAAGTACTCGGGAAAAAAGCCCATTTATTCCCTGGTGCCAATTGAGAAGCTCCATCATAACGGCCAGATGCCGTAATAAGATACTTATCTGCATAACCATAATTTACCCTGCCCATGTAAGATAACAATCCTGTTTCTGTCAGACCAGAAGAATATCCAGCAAGGGTTACATTAGAAGGAGTAAGCGCATTCCATTTATTCTCTGGATTTTTAACATCATTGGCCGACATAGAACTTGCTTCATTTTGGTATTGCGTTTGACTCGCTAATAAAGTTACCCCGAAGTTATGATTTCCTAATGTTTTGTTGTAGAAAATTAAATTATCCAAAGTATATGAGATAGTTTGTTCTTTAGCCAATGAAGCAAAGCTTGTTCCAGCACGAATACCTGATTTGCCATCTAAATATACTCCGTCACGAAATGATGTTAAATCTGGACCAAAATTTACGCGGTATTTTAAACCGTCAAGTACAGAAGAAATTGCCCCTAAATCAAACTGAGTATATAAACTACCAAAAGCACGCATTGTGATGCGTTGATCTTGTGAGTATAAATCTTCGTCCACTGGAGTTCTAATAGCCGAATCCCCACCTGGATTATCAATTCGTTTTCCATTATTGTCATAAGGAACTGCATAAGGAAGATTCGTACGCGCTGTTGCATATATACCAGTAGAGCTTGTAACGGCAGTCCTTCCTGTATTGGATTGACCATATTCGTTTATCCCATAACTTGTATTAAGGCTTACTCCCATAGAGAACCATTTCGTTGGCGTAATGTCAACATTGGCAGTACCACTGTAGCGTTTGTAGCTTTGTCCTTTTAGTGTCCCGGTATTGTCCAAATATCCAAAAGACCCATAAGCTTTCATTTTTTCAGTACCACCACTAACACCTATGGTGTGCTGTTGAGTAATACCAGTACGTGTAACAAATTTAGTCCAATCGGTAGTCGCTACTTTAGAACCATCCCAAGTTGTAGTTAAATTTCCGTCAGCGTCTTTCCATCCTTTTTCAATGTTTGCCCAAGCATATGGATCGGCAGTAGCTGAAAAAATAGTCTTATCATTTGCAATAGTTGGCTGATCTCCTCTCGGAAAGGTATTTGTATTTGGAAGATTAGAGTAATATTTTGCCCAACGACGAAATTCGATATAATCTGCCGCATTCATGTTTGGAGCATTCTCATGAATCTCTTCGGTAACAATAGAAGAACTATAATTTAAAGTAAACTTTCCGTTTTTACCTTTTTTGGTTGTAACAATAACTACACCATTTGCACCGCGAGAACCATAAATAGCAGTAGCAGAAGCATCTTTTAGGACATCAATCGTCTCAATGTCTGTAGGGTTCAAGAAGTCAATTCCACCTGAATTTGGATCAACACTAATTTTCCCTGCAGAATCGGTAACAAGTCTTGAACTCAGCGGAATACCATCAACTACATACAAAGGCGCATTAGAAGCCGAAATAGAACGTGCTCCACGAATAGTCATACTTCCTACTTGTCCAGGACGTTCGTTAGAAGAGATATCTACACCAGCAGCTTTTCCCTGCATGGCTTGCACGGCATTCACTACAGGTCTTGAAGCAATTTCCTCAGCATTCACACTAACAATAGAACCTGTAAGATCTTTTTTCTTTCTTACTCCATAACCTACAACCACAACTTCATTCAAAGTATTATCAACTTCTTTTAATGATACATCATAAGTTGCTGCATCTCCAACAGTTCTTTCTTCTGCCTTAAAACCGATAAAGCTAAAAACAAGGATAGATCCTTTTGGAGCATCAATGGAATATGATCCATCAATATCAGTACTTGTACCATTTTTAGAATTCTTAATATTCACATTTGCTCCTGGCACTGGAATTCCTGATGCGTCTTTCACTGTACCCTTTACAGTTTTATTCTGCGCATAAAGAGATGAATCCAGCAACGAAATCACCGCAATAATAAGCAGAAAAATAAATTTGTTTTTCATAAAAGTTAAATTTTAGTTAATTAGTTAATCCAAATTTATCCAGAACACTTCCCTACACTATCCTGTACTGTCCTGTATTAACATTTACACGTTCATAATTACCAAGTATTTACACCATTTTTATTATATTTTTATCTTTTATACAGTGTGCAATCGATTGAATTGAAGTAAAATACCAAAAAATATGTTAAAAAAATATAAATTCGTAAAAAATTATACATTTTTAAATTACTTATGTTTTTTTAATCATAAAAAAATATCATACTAAAAATTTAATTAAAATTTATTACATTTTTTCAAAGTGGCACATATAATAAGTTTGCAGATTATTGAGAAATTAATTACTTCATTGGAGAGGTTTTGAAGTAAGCACAAACTAAAAAAACCATTTAAAAATTTAAATGGTTTAAAGGCTATTTCAGGACGGGACAATTGATCAATAAAAAAGGCCGTCTAAAAAAATAGACAGCCTTTTTTTATTGGAAAAAAAATAAAAAGATTAATAACCTGGATTTTGCCAAGCCGCTTTTTGTGCAGTAGATAAGTTAGATCCATCTTTATTTAATACACCATCAATAAACGTTTGAGGAATTGGGCGAAGTTCATGCTTATTCTCAGTAATAAATTTGGCTTCTGGATTAAATGCTTTGGCACGTTTTATTAAAGTTCCAGTACGAGACAATGTTTCCCAACGATCCCATTCACCCAACAATTCGCGGGTACGTTCGTTTAGAATAAAATTCAATGCACGTTCCATATCACTTGAAGCTCCAACTTTAGCAATAACTGCTTCATCTTCTGCAGGTAAGTTAGCAGGAAACGATTTTAATGTCAAGTCAGATGCCGCAGTGGTAACCGCTACCCCTGGATTAGACAAATAATACGTATTCATATTTAAGTTTGAATTAATATAATTTGTTGCCGCAGCACCTGTATTTAGAGGATTCTTTTCAAATGCTTGAGAACCATCATTATAATAAGATCTATTTTCACCACTTTTCCATTGAGCACGGCTACGAACAACGTTAATATCATTCATTGCGTCACCAAATTGTCCCAGACGAACATAACATTCAGCACGCAAAAGATAAGTTTCACCAAGACGTGCCATGATTACGTCACGATGAGCATTTCCTTTTTCAGCGTTACGCGATCCATCATCTGTTTTATTAATACCAGCAAAGAAATTACAAACATTTTGATTTTTAAACGTAGGTGCGACATAAACACCATTTTGATACAAAACCGACGCATTTGGAACAAATTGTCCCACTTTGCTTGTCAAAGATCCAGATGTAGCTTTTTGGCGGCCAGCAATACTCCATTCAGGTAAACGACCTGCATTATCCTTCCATGTTGGGTTTTGACTAAAGCAACCAAAGGTAAATCCATTATAAGTATTATCATTTTTGTCATTTAGAATCATTACAATACCCGGATCACCAAGCTTTACAGCATTAGGATTAGGAGTCTTTACAGTATTTACTCCGTAAACTGTCTTAAATGTTTTCCACATACGAGCATCATTTACGTGATCGAAAACACCATAGCTATACTCAGTAGGGCGACAACGCTGAAAGTCCATCGATCCAATCCAGATACCACGAGCTACCCAACCTCCTGCAAAACTTGAAAATTGAGGAGCAAAATAATTATAAGTTTGATTACCGTAACGGCCTTCTGCCACGGCATCTCCGTTGAATCCAGCTGCCATCAATATTTCATTCAGCTGTTCATTTGGACAATCAATACCAGTCCAGTTAGCATACAAATCACTATAATTTGGCGTCAAAGCCCCGCGAGAACTAATAGCATAACTACAGGCATCTACTGCTTCTTTATAATCATCCGTTTTATAAGCACTATTCCAAGCATTATTACGTTCAGAAGAACGGAACAATAATGCTTTTGCAAGGAAATGAGCAGCAGTAGCTTTAGTCCATGTAATCCCTTTACCATAAGTAAAAACTTCACCTTCAAAAAGACCATAAGCGTTACGTAAATCAGATATAACCTGTTTCCAACAATCCTCTTCACTTGAACGAGTAAAATTACGGACAACCGTTTCGATGATAGGTACAGTTTGAAGAACTACACCGCCATACTGAGCCGTAAGACGATAATAATTATAGCCACGCAAAAAATAAGCATGAGCCAAACAACGATTACGAACTTTTACATCAGTAATAACTGTTGGTGCTTTTGCAATGATCATATTAGCAGATGCAATACCATAATACATCTCATCCCAAAGTGCAGCTGGAGAAGTCGCATTATCGTTGGCCGCACCTGTAGATTTAGTTGCTCCTAATGGCCCCAAACTGCTACCATAAGTATTCCACATTTCATTTGTCAAGTCATTTGCGTTTGTAAACTCATCAGTACCATAAAGATTGATTCCATAAGCCCACTCATACCCAAAATGCCATCTAATATTACCATAAAGAGACTCTGTCAGATCTGTAAGTCCTTGAGCTGTGTCAAAATAGCTCGTCGGATATTTACTTACTTGTTCCTCGTCAAGGAAATCATTTGAGCATGAGGAAGACAATAGTCCCATCATTGCTAAAAAAACGATTCCTATATTTTTAAATTTATTCATTTTCCAATTATTTTAATGTTAGTTTTTTATAACTTATTATTTATTAAAATCCAACTTCAAGTCCCATAACAAAACTTCTGTTATAAAATGTTGCATTTACATCAAAATCGTACCAGCTCAAAGACTGATAAATATTGCAAGGATTTATTGCCTGAGCATATAATTTCATATTTGCTAAACCAATTTTAGAAGCAAGATCTTTAGGGAAATTATAACCCAAAGAAATATTACGAAGCTTAACAAATGCTGCATCTTTGAATCCAAGAAGCGCAGAGTATGCATCCTTTGAACCGGCTGTAGCCTGTCCAAGAATAGGCTTTTGGAACTCTGCACCTGTATTTGTTGGTGTCCAATAATCCGTTTCACGCTGATTCGAATGAGCTGTCAACGCTTCTCCTCCTAAATTTGCGGTATATCCCATACGACCAAACATTTCAACACCCAATTCAAAACCTTTATAACTAAATGAGTTATTCCAGCCCATTGTCCAATTAGGATTGCTGTTTCCAAGAACTACTCTATCAGCTTCTGTCATTTTGTAATCCCCATCTTGGTCTTTAGGGCGAACATTACCTACCGTAAATCTATCTCCGCCAGGGACAGCATTCCATTTAGCCATTTCAGCAAGATCCTCAGGAGTGTTTTGCCATATTCCAAGGTTATCATAACCGTATTGAACATCAATAGATTTACCAATAAACCATTTACTGCCTACCATGTCATTTTTTCCATAAGCCAATTCTTCTATTTTATCTTTTTGCCAAGCACCAATCAAACTAGTTTCCCAACTAAATCCGCTTTCTAACTGCACCGGAATTAAATTAAGTGTAAGCTCAACACCTTTGTTACTTGTCTTGCCCATATTGTCATATGTTGAAGGATAACCTGTTACTGTAGAAATAGGCACATTCAAAAGCAAATCACTTGTATAAGTTTTATAGGCCTCAATACTACCGCTAATTCTGTTGCTCAAGATACCAAAATCAATACCCAAGTTATATTGCGTTGTTATTTCCCATCCAAGCTGCTTATTAGCCATTGCAACTAAGTTCGTTGGAGTTGTATAATATGGTTCGTTAGTAGTATAAGCTATTTCGTTAGGCATCCCATTGAAAGGAACGTACACTGAAGTAAGGGAGCCTTTTGATGCATAAGGATCTACACTTGCACTCCCTGTTGAACCAAAACCTAAGCGAAGTTTTAGGTTTTGAACCCAATTTACATCTTTAAAAAAATCCTCCTTATTGATGCGCCACGCAAGTGCAGCCGATGGAAAAAAGTCCCATTTAAATCCTTCTGCCAACTGAGAAGCCGCGTCATAACGCCCTGACATTGTCAACAAGTAGCGATCATCATATCCATAGCTCACACGACCCAAGTAGGAAGTCAATTGGCGCTCAGTAATTCCAGAACTAATACCTACTTTATTAGCAGCATTAGTAACATCTACAGTACCGAAAGCATTCCATGTAAATTTTGAATAAGGTATATTATTGGCATTCATCGATGAATTTTCATAATTCCAAGATGATGCAGACTGTACAAGTGTAACGCCAAAATTGTGTTTCTCTGCAAAAGTACGGTCATACGCTATTATATTATCTAAAGTCCATGAAAAATCACGGCGGTTTTGAAGCCTTGCATAATTTGAGCCAGGAATTCCTCCCGCCCCCATTTTATTTACAGATGTTCCATCAATATAAACACCCTCTCTCCAATGACGGAAATCAGGCCCAAAATTTAATTTATAACTAAGCCCTTTCAATGGCTCCCAAATCTTGCCAATATTTACAGCAGCAGAGAAGCTACCTAAAATACGCATCGTTTGTGACAATTGAGTACTTTTGCTCCATTCATCCATAATACTATAAATAGTGCTTTCACCTCCAGGATTGATTAATAAGTTACCATTTGCATCATAAGGAACCGCCATGTTATAAATTGATTTGGCAGCTAAATAGATTGAATTAGGTCCCGAAGTACTGCTTGCTCCCAAAGTTGACATACCATAATCTTGCTCACTCCAAGACGTATTCAACGATAAAGACATTTTGAACCAGTCAACAGGAGTAATATTAGTGCTAAGTTTTGCACTGTAACGCTTATATGACTGCCCTTTTTGAGTACCTTCATTATTCAAATAACCAAATGAACCATAACTGTTCACTTTATCTGATCCACCACTAGCACTCAAAACGTGTTCAGTTGTAATTCCTGTTTGGGTTACAAAATCTGTCCAATCTGTATTCGTTACTTTAGATGGATCCCAAGTGCCACTAGCCCAGCCTTTCAATACATTATCCCTTGAAGTCTGTCCATCGAGTGCACTGTCAAAAATCAATTTGTCGTTTGCTAACGTAGGAGCATCCGGGCTTGCATAAGTTGTTGAGTTAAGATTGTATGCGGCCGTACGTCTAAAATTTATAAAATCTTCAGCACTCATTGAAGGTGATCTGTCAACAATATCAGATGTAGTAATCGTTCCCGAATAATTCAAGCTGAACTGACCAGATTTACCTTGTTTTGTAGTAACAATAATAACCCCATTAGCTCCACGAGATCCATAAATAGCTGTTGCAGAAGCATCCTTAAGGATGTCTATGGTTGCAATATCTTTTGGATTAAGCGTTTCGATGCCAGAACCGGACATCAAAGGCACTCCATCCACTACATAAAGTGGATCACTACCTGCGCTTACAGATCGCTTACCACGAATACGAATTGTTCCAACAGTACCTGGACGCTGATTTGATGTAATATCCACACCAGCAGCTTTACCTTGTAAGGCCTCAATCGCATTATTTACAGGTCTAGAATTTAAAGCTTCTGAACTAATACTCGATACTGATCCTGTTACATCTTTCTTTTTAACAGCAGCATATCCAATAACTACAACTTCATTAAGGACTGCACTCTCTTCTCTTAAAGTTACATTTAAAGCATCTGAAGTTGCAACGACTCTTTCTACTGTTTTTGTTCCAGTAAAACTAAAAACTAAAACGTCCCCAGTTTTAGCGTCAATAGAATAATGGCCATCAAAATCAGAACTTATTCCTTTCGCAGCTCCTTTAATTTTCACATTTGCTCCAGGAATTGGTAATCCAGCAGGGTCTGTAATTACTCCTTTTATAGCTTTATTTTGCGCATAAGTTACCGTTTGTAGCAAGGCAAACAAAACCATAAAAACCCAAACACTTGATTTATTTTTCATAAAAAGTTAAATATTGGTTAATTATTATTAATGCCCAAAATTATTTATACTATTTATCCTTACTATCCTGCTGTATCCTGCAGGATGACAAGATTTTTCTTTATAAAAATTCATAACAAAACAAACTCAATGTTAAATTATTCATAACAAACTACTTAAGCGCTATTTAGAATTGTTCGAAAAAAGGAATAATTTTCTATTTATTTTATAAATTAAAAATCATAAAAAAAATGAATTTTAGAAAAAATCTAATTCTATCAAACAGGACGCAACAGGACACCTATTAGAACACATAATTCTATTTTTACTTTTCTAAATATCCATAATTAATCAAACACTAATTAACCATATATGATACTCAGAAAAGCTAGTTTATTTACAGTCATAACTGTAGCTTTTATTGCTGTAGCTTCTGCACAAACAGTATCTAAATTTCGTCTGCAGGAAATAAACAATACCAATCAGCCTTGGGCTCGCTGGTGGTGGATGGGAAGTGCCGTAGACAAACCCAATCTCAAAAAAAACTTAATAGATTTTCACAAAGCAGGAATTGGCGGTGTAGAGATTACTCCCATATATGGCGTAAAAGGCGAAGAGAATAACTTCATTGATTATTTGTCGCCAAAGTACATGGAAATGTTAGGTTATACCGTAAAAGTTGCAGACAGCTTGGGTATGCAGGTAGATATGGTTCTTGGAACGGGCTGGCCATATGGAGGTCCGCAGGTTACACTTCCTTATGCGGCAACTAAATTAGTCATTGAAAAATACCAAGTTCAAAAAAATGAACTGTTTAATAAAGAAATAAAAACAGATCCCGAAAAGGAGAAAATACCCGCACAATTATTATCGGTTTTAGCTTATGGCGCTGATGGATCTTATTTCGATTTAACAAATCAATTAAAAGGAAATATCCTGAATTGGAAAGCAAAAAAGAAAAACTATACTCTTTATGCCGTTTTTGCCGGCAAAACTGGACAGCAGGTAAAACGAGCAGCGCCAGGCGGTCAAGGATATACCTTAGATCATTATTCAGAAATTGCCTTTAATTCTTATATAGTTCCTTTTGACGAAGCATTAACAGGATTTGAAGGAAAGTTACGAGCCATTTTTAACGATAGCTATGAAGTATATGGAACCGATTTCACTCCTTTGTTTCTACAGAAATTTGAGAAACGCAGAGGGTATGATTTAAAAAAGCACCTTCCGGAACTGTTAAGTGACAACGACAATGAAATAGGCAACAGAATAAAAAGTGATTACAGGGAAACTATTTCTGATTTATTACTGAATAAATTTGATCTGCCTTGGACAAAATGGGCTAACAGCAAAAATTACAAAACCAAATTACAGGCACATGGCTCCCCTGGAAATTTAATCGATTTATACGCTTCTGCAGATATTCCAGAATGCGAAACCTTTGGCTCTATGCCTTATGATATTCCGGGTTTTAGACGTGAAAAGCAAGATATCCGTGAAGGCGATGCCGATCCTGTAATGCTAAAATTTTCATCATCTGCCGCACACATTTCTGGAAAACCATTAGTCTCTTCAGAATCATTTACATGGTTGAGAGAACACTTCAAGACTGCCTTATCACAATGTAAGCCCGAAGTAGAAGATTTATTTTTAAACGGAGTCAACCATGCTTTTTTACACGGTTCTACTTACTCTCCAACTAGAGCAGCATGGCCGGGATGGGAGTTTTATGCTTCCGTAAATTTTAACAGCAACAACACCATTTGGGAAGATACTTCTAGTTTATTCTCTTATATCGCCAATTGCCAATCTTTACTGCAGCAAGGAAAACCGGATAACGAAATTTTATTGTACTGGCCTATTTATGATGTTTGGAACAAATACGACAAAGGCTCTTTGTTTATGCAATTCAAAATTCACTCATTATCCGAATGGCTTTATGGAACTTCATTTTATGATACTACTAAAAATTTAATGAGCAAAGGATATGGTGTCGATTTTATTTCGGATGCTTTTATAAAACAAGCGATTGTAAAAGACGGTGTAATTGTTTTACCAGGGGGCAGTTTCAAATCGTTGGTTGTTCCTGTCTGCAAAACAATGCCTTTGGAAACATTAAAAAAATTAATCGATTTAAAGAAAAACGGAGCCAAAATTATTTTTGAAGGACTCCCAGAATCAGTTCCTGGATTTAATGAATATGAAAAACAAAATGCAGAGCTTCAAAAATTAATAGCTGAGAATAAAAACTTGACTCAACCTACTTCAGATATTTTACAAAGTTTGAGCTCAGAAAACATCAACCCTGAAAGCTTAGTTAATACAGGGCTAAAATTCACAAGAAGAACCCTTGACAATGAAAAACTGTATTATTTAGTAAATCATACCAACAAAACTATTGACGGAATGATCCCATTGCAAATTGGCAATAAAGAAGTAGTTATTTATGACCCGTTAACGAATCAATACGGTAATGCAATCGTTCAAAAATCGGATAATCAAACACTGGTAAAATTACATATCGAAGCAGGAGAGTCATTGATATTAATTACAGAGAATGCACCAAGTGCACAAAAATGGAACTATTGGGAAACGGCAGCTACCGCAATTCCTTTAGATGGAAAATGGCAATTGAATTTTGACAAAGGAGGACCCGAACTTCCACAGCCTGCAACTTTAACAACCCTGGAATCTTGGGCAAAATTATCTCCGCAAGCCGAAGCTTTTTCCGGTTCTGCTACTTATACTTTACAATTCGACAGTCCAAAAGTTACCGCTGACAATTGGAGTTTAAACCTTGGTGATGTTCGCGAAAGCGCAAAAGTTTGGTTAAACGGCACTTATATTGGCACGGCTTGGTCTGTCCCTTATAAACTAAATATTGGCAAACTGAAACCCGGAAAAAACGAACTTAAAATTCAAGTCACTAATCTGGGAGCCAATAGAATTCGCGATATGGAACTCAAAGGGATTGAATGGAAAATATTTTATGAAATCAATATGGTCGACAAAGATTATAAAAAGTTTGACGCAACCAAATGGGATCCAACTCCTTCTGGATTGTTAGGTCCAGTTTCTATTACTCCTTTAAAAAATGAAATCAAGAATTAAAAATTACCAAAAATGAAAAAAATAGTTTTATTTATCACGGCAATTTTAGCCTATACCACTGTTGCACAAGCACAACAACCATTTGACAAAAAAACAGTCTTATCTCAAATGGAATTGGCTAATAAATATTTTATGGACAAATGGCCTGATACTGGAAAAACCATTATTACCAACAAAGAGCGTCCCAGTAACATCTGGACTCGTAGCGTGTATTATGAAGGATTGATGGCATTACACGAAATCTGCCCAAAAGACATCTATTATAACTATGCTTACGATTGGTCAGAATTTCATAAATGGGGTTTTAATGGCGGGAATACAACTAGAAATGCCGATAATTATTGTGCTGCACAAACCTATATCGATTTGTATAATTTAGAGCCAGATGCAAAAAAATTAAAAAATACTAGAGCAAATATTGCAATGCTGCTCAATACGCCTCAAAATAATGATTGGTCATGGATTGATGCAATACAAATGGGAATGCCTGTTTTTGCAAAAATGGGTGTGCTGGAAAAAGACAACCGATATTTCGAGAAAATGTATGAAATGTACATGTTCTCTAGAAATAATCATGGCGATCATGGATTGTTTAATGCAAAAGACGGATTATGGTGGAGAGATGCTGATTTCGATGCTCCCTACAAAGAACCAAACGGAGAAGATTGCTACTGGAGTCGCGGCAACGGCTGGGTAATTGCCGCTCTTGCAAAAGTGCTGACAATAATCCCAAAGAATGCTCCTCATAGAGATCAATATGTAAAAGATTTACAAGCGATGGCAAAAGCCTTAGTGCCAATTCAAAGAGCAGATGGATTCTGGAATGTGAGTTTACATGATCCTGCTAATTTTGGAGAAAAAGAAGCTTCTGGAACCGCTTTGTTCGTTTATGGCATCACTTACGGAATCAACAGCGGAATTTTAGATAAAAAAATCTATTTGCCAGTTATCCAAAAAGCTTGGACAGCATTAACAATAGAGAGTCTGCATACAGATGGATTCTTAGGTTTTTTACAATCAACTGGAAAAGAGCCAAAAGACGGTCAGCCATTAAACTATGATAAAATTCCAGATTTTGAAGATTATGGATTGGGTTGTTTCCTGTTAGCAGGATCCGAAATTTATAAGATGAAATAGTACTAATGATTAAAATAGTAAAAAGGGAAGTTTAGTGGCTTCCCTTTTTAATAAATATTAATTTACATCATTATGAAATATAGATTTTTACTTGTCCTCATTTTTTTGAATAGCTTCCTTTTGTCGGCCAAAGAATTTTATGTTGCCCCTCAAGGAAATGACACTAATGATGGTAGCATAACTAAACCCGTCGAGACTATAAAAAGAGCGCAGGAATTAGCCAGTTCTGGAGATATTGTTTATATAAGAGGCGGACTTTACGCAATGAGAGAAGAGCAGATTGCTGAAAAAAAAGGCATTTGGGCTTATGTTACTAATTTGGATAAAAACGGTATTTCTTATTTTGCCTATAAAAATGAAATTCCGGTATTTGATTATAAAAATATTAAACCCGAAAATTATAGAATAGTGGCATTTTTGCTAAGCGGTAATAACATTCATATAAAAGGCATTGAAGCAATAGGCATTCAGGTAACCATTCAAAAACACACCCAATCAGAATGTTTCGAAATTAGAGGAAACAATAATACATTGGAACAAATAAAAATGCACGAAAATATGGCAATCGGAGTTTATATGCTGTCAGGTTCAAACAACCTGATATTAAATTGTGATTCTTACAATAACTGGGACTCTGTTTCCGAAGGAGGTAAAGGCGGAAATACTGATGGTTTTGGCGCTCACCTTAAAAAAGGAAGCATCAATAATGTTTTTAGAGGCTGTCGTGCTTGGTTCAATAGCGACGATGGTTTCGATTTAATAAATAATGCCGAACCTGTTTTAATCGAAAACTGCTGGGCTTTTTACAATGGCTACTCTTCAGATTTTGTAAGCCGTGCTGATGGAAACGGATTTAAATCCGGCGGTTATGCCAAAGGCAGAAATCCTTATAGCAACCTTATTGCTAATTTTACTCCAATTCCCAAAAACACAATCCGCTTTTCTCTGGCTGTTGGAAATAAACAAGGCGGTTTTTATGCCAATCATCATTTAGAGGGAAATTATTGGCACAATAATACGGCTTATAAAAACAGAGTAAACTATGATATGCTTAACTGTCTGGCATTAAACCCAACCGATTTTGGAACTGATGGTCCAGGCTGGAATCACGAATTGGCAAACAACTTAGGCTTTGCTGCTAAAGTAAAGGAATTAGGAAACATTGATAAATCACGCTGCGTGTTGAAAAACAATTATTTTGATTTAGCGGATAATTCAGTTACTGCTTCTGATTTCTTAAGCCTTGATGAAGCTTTGCTGACCGCACCAAGACAAGCAGACGGAAGTCTTCCTAATAATGACTTTTTAAAGTTAGCACCTTCAAGCAAACTTATAGATGCAGGAACCAATATTGGATTTCCATTTAATGGCAAAGCTCCTGCTTTAGGATGTTTTGAAAAAAATAAACAATAAAATAATACCTATGATAAATGTTTTAAAACGCTTTTTTTGTGTTTCGTTATTTTTAGTTTTCTGTTTTTCTGCTTATTCCCAAGAATTCAGCAGAAAGAAATACAATTTTAATTCGGATTGGAAATTCAAGGCAGAAGACCTAAACGGAGCAGAAGCAATTGATTATAAAACTGCCGATTGGACTTCCGTAACGCTTCCCTATGCTTTTAATGAAAATGAAGCTTTCAAAAAAGACATTACACAGCTAACTACTGGAATTGTTTGGTATCGAAAGAAATTCAAACTGCCAGAAGACGCAAATGATAAAAAAGTTTTTGTCGAATTCGAAGGTGTTCGTCAAGGTGGCACTATTTATGTCAATGGGCAAAAAGTCGGGCTTCACGAAAATGGAGTAATGGCTTTTGGATATGACATTTCAGCATTAGTAAAACCATACCCAGCCGAAAACACTATTGCTCTTCGTATTGATAATGACTGGAAGTATAAAGAACAGGAAACCGGATCTACTTTTCAGTGGAATAATAATAATTTTAATGCCAATTATGGAGGAATTCCAAAGAATGTTTACCTTCATTTAACGGGTAAATTATACCAAACGCTTCCGTTGTATTCTACTCTAAAAACAATTGGAACTTATGTTTATGCTTCTGACATAAATATTACCAAAAAAACAGCTTTAATAACCGCAGAAACCGAAGTTAAAAATGAATATCCTACAGCTAAAACCTTCACTTATGACGTACAGGTTTTTGACCTTGAAGGTAAAAAAACAGCTGATTTCTCAGGATCAAAAACAATTTTAAATTCTGGTGAAACCAAAATTATTAACGCATCAAAAGAATTACAGAATCTGCATTTCTGGAGTTGGGGTTATGGGTATTTGTACACTGTAAAAACCATTTTGAAAATTGACGGTAAAGAAATTGATGCCGTTACTACCAAAACCGGTTTTAGAAAAACTGCTTTTAGAAATGGTGAAGTGGTGTTAAACGACCGTGTGCTTCAAATGAAAGGCTATGCACAGCGCACCAGCAATGAATGGCCTGCAATCGGAATGTCTGTACCAGCTTGGCTGAGTGATTTCAGCAATCAAATGATTGTAGAGAGCAATGGAAATTTAGTACGATGGATGCACGTTACGCCTTGGAAACAAGATGTAGAATCTTGCGATAGAGTTGGTCTAATCCAAGCCATGCCTGCTGGTGATGCCGAAAAAGATTCAAAAGGAGCACAATGGACGCAGCGCGTTAATTTAATGCGCGATGCCATAATTTACAATCGAAATAATCCGAGTATTTTATTTTATGAATCAGGAAACGAAGTAATCAGCGAAGAACACATGCGCGAGATGAAAAGTTTGCGCGATACTTATGATCCTTTTGGCGGAAGAGCTATCGGTTCTCGCGAAATGCTGGACAGCAAAGTAGCAGAGTACGGCGGTGAAATGCTGTATATTAACAAAAGTGCCGGCAAACCTCTTTGGGCAACCGAATATTCCCGAGACGAAGGCTTGAGGAAATATTGGGACGAATTCTCTCCTCCTTTCCATAAAGAAGGAACAGGCGGTACAAACCATTCCAATGTTAACGGATCAAAAGTGGCAGATGCCAGTTCATATAACCATAATCAAGATACACATGCCATCGAAAATGTAACGCGCTGGTTTGACTATTATCGAGAACGTCCAGGAACTGGAAAAAGAGTAAATTCTGGTGGCGTAAATATTATTTTTTCGGATAGCAACACTCATTTTAGAGGTGCAGAGAATTACAGAAGAAGCGGAGAAGTTGATGCAATGAGAATTCCAAAAGACGGTTTCTATGCACATCAGGTAATGTGGGACGGCTGGGTAGATATCGAAAAATACAGAACCCATATTATCGGACACTGGAATTATACTAATGAAGTTACCAAAAATATTTATGTGGTCTCTTCAGGAGCTAAAGTGGAGCTTTTTGTTAATGGTAAATCCAAAGGTTTTGGCAGGCAAAGCACACAATTTTTATTTACTTTCGAAAACATTCATTGGGAATCCGGTTCAGTGAAAGCGGTCAGCTATGATGCCAATAATAAAGTGCTGAGTGAAGATCAGAAAACAACTTCGGGAACACCTTTTGCAATTCGATTAACTCCTCGTACCAGTACACAAGGATTACTGGCAAACGGCGCTGATGTTGCTTTGGTAGATGTCGAAGTGGTGGATAAAAAAGGAAATCGCTGTGTTCTCGATAACAGTTTAATCGAATTTTATTTAAACGGAAATGCTGAATGGCTGGGCGGAATTGCTCAAGGTCCAGATAATTATATTTTATCTAAAAATTTACCTGTGGAAAATGGCGTAAACCGAATTATGATTCGTTCTACTTTGAATGCTGGCGAAATTACTGTTTCGGCTAAATTTAAAGGGCTGCAGTCCGCTAAAGTTATTTTGAAATCAAAACCTTTCTTAACCAAAGACGGACTTACAGAACAATTGCCTAGTGATAAAACGCCTTCTTATTTAGGCAGAGGCGCAACACCGGAAACGCCTTCGTATACTATAAAAAGAACGCCGGTTTTTATTAGTAGCGCAACAGCAAGTGCAAATGCCGATGATGCGAATAAAAGCTATGATGATAATGAATTGACTGAATGGGCCAATGACGGAAAAATCAGCACTGGGAAAATCATCTATACTTTAGCCGAACCAGCTATAGTAAATGAAACTGTAGTAAAATTTACAGGCTGGCGTAGTAAAAGCTATCCAATTCGTATATTGGCAAATGGAAAAGAAGTGTATCAGGGCAATACAGAACAGAGTTTGGGCTATATCACTATTCCGTTAAAACCAGTATTGGCAAAAGAAATAACAATTGAACTGACAGGATCTAATTCTGAAAAAGATGGTTTCGAAACTATTGTTGAAGTAGATCCAAACAAAGAATTAGATTTATTTAAAGATAAAGAAGCAGCGAAAACCAAAGGACAGCTGCGTATTGTAGAAATAGAATTTTATAAAAAGAATGATGAACAGAATTAACAAAATGATACTTTTTGGATCAATACTTTTTTTAGGATTGTCCATCAATAGTTTTGCGCAGGAAAGCGCAGCATTCCCATTATGGAATCAAATTCCCGGAGCTATTAAAAATGAAGCTTACAAAGAAGAGCCTCGACTGGACGCTCAAGGAATTCGAACAGGAATCAGAAAAGTTACTGAGCCAACTTTAATGCCTTTTTTGGTCGAAAATAATTTAGGCAAAAATGCTGCAGTTATCATTTGTCCAGGTGGCGGTTATGGTGTTTTGTCGATTGACAAAGAAGGAATAAATGTTGCAAAATGGTTTAATTCGATAGGAATTTCTGCTTTTGTGCTTAAATACCGCCTGCCTTCGGATGATATTATGACAGATAAAACCGTTGGTCCTCTCCAAGATGCACAAGAAGCAATACGAACATTACGCCAAAATGCGGCAAAATGGAATCTAGATGTTGCTAAAATTGGAATCATGGGATTTTCGGCAGGAGGTCATTTGGCTTCAACCGCATCCACTCATTATTTAGATAAAGTATACGACAGTAAAGAAGATATCAGCGCACGTCCTGATTTTTCTATGCTCATCTATCCAGTAATTTCAATGGAAGAAGGAATCACTCATAATGGTTCCAAAGAAAGCCTTTTAGGGAAAACAGCTTCTGCCGAACTGATTGCTAAATATTCAAATGAAAAAGAAGTAAACGAAAATACGCCTCCAACATTTTTAGTTCATGCAACAGATGATCACGCTGTTCCTGTAGAAAATAGCATTAATTATTATTTGGCTTTGAAAAAAAATAAAGTTCTTGCCGAGATGCATTTGTATCAAAATGGAGGTCATGGTTTTGGTTTGGGCACAAAAGGAACAAATACGGATTGGCCGACTGCCTGCAAAAAATGGCTGATAGCCAATAAATTTTTAGACGAAAAGCCAACTTATTTATTTTCTTATTTTAAAGGAAACGGAGAAGACGGACTGCATTTTGCCTGCAGTACAGATGGCTACGAATGGCAATCTTTGAAAAATGATACTTCTTTTTTAACTCCCGAAGTTGGAAAAGACAAGTTAATGAGAGATCCATGCGTTATTAAAGGCGGCGACGGATTGTTTCATATGGTATGGACAGTGAGCTGGACAGATAAAGGAATTGGATATGCTTCCTCCAAAGATTTAATTCATTGGTCTAAACAGGAGTTTCTGCCTGTAATGGAATACGAAAGTGGCACACGTAATACTTGGGCTCCCGAAATCACTTTCGATGAAAAGTCAAAAACCTACATGATCTATTGGGCTTCTACAATTGACGGTAAATTTTTGGAAACTAAATCCGAAGAAGAGAAAGGATACAATCACAGAATCTATTATACAACAACAAAAGATTTTAAAAAATTCAGCAAAACAAAACTGCTTTACGAGCCTGGATTTAATGTGATTGATGCCACTATTTTAAAACAAGACAAAGGTTATGTAATGTTTTTAAAAGATGAGACAAAAGTACCTGTCCAAAAGAATCTTAAAGCAGCATACAGCGATAATCTGACTGGACCTTACACAAAAGCAAGCGCTCCAATTACTGGAAATTACTGGGCTGAAGGACCAACAGCAATAAAAATTGATAACAATTGGGTTGTTTATTTTGACAAATACACCCAGAAAAAATACGGAGCTATAAAGCAAACTGAAACGGGCTGGGATGATATTTCAGATAAAATCTCATTCCCACAGGGAACGCGCCACGGAACTGTAATTAAGGTTAGTCCAGAAATTATTGCCAATCTGAAAAAAGAGTAATTAATTTATCGGGGGCAGGATATGCTGTGAACATAAATTTTTATCAAACCATTAAGATATTAAGATTAATTAAGAAATCTTTTAAACCTTAATTTCCTTAATGCCTTAATGGTTAAAAATTAAAACAATACTAAATTGTTTTACCTTTTATTACTCCCTGTTTTTACTGTCAATGATAATTGTAACTGGACCATCATTGAGTAATGCCACTTTCATATTGGCACCAAAAATTCCGGTTTGAACTTTCTTGCCCAATTCCTTTTCGATTTGTTTTACGAAATTTTCATACATCGGAATGGCAACTTCAGGTTTTGAAGCTTTTAAGTATGATGGACGGTTTCCTTTTTTGGTGGAAGCATGAAGAGTAAATTGAGAGACAACGATTATATCGCCCTGAATATCTTTTACCGAAAGATTCATCACGTCGTTTTCATCCCCAAAAACACGAAGATTAGTTATTTTTTGGCAAAGCCAATTAGCGTCTTCTTGAGTATCTGCATCTTCAATTCCTACCAAAACCAATAATCCTTTTTGAATATCGGCTACAATTTTAGAATCGATGGTTACGGAGGCAGAGGAAACTCTTTGGATTACTGTTTTCATTTTAAAATTCAATTATAACAAAAAGATGCACTGCTGTGCATCTCTACAATTATTATTTTATCCGAATTGACATTCACAATTCACAACTATTTCCTAGTTTCATCACTTGCTTTTCGCTCTTCATCATAAGAATCAACGCGGTAATGCTCATCGTCTCCTTCTAAAATTTTAAGGTAACTGTTGTAACGAGACCAAGCGATTTCATCTTTTTCTAGAGCTGCTTTTATGGCGCAATGCGGTTCTTCTTTGTGCAGGCAATTATTAAATTTACATTGGTCTTTCAACTTAAAAAACTCTGGAAAATAACCGCTGATTTCTTCCTTTTCCATATCAACAATCCCGAAACCTTTGATTCCCGGAGTATCAATTATTCGAGCATTGAAACTCAAATCATACATTTCGGCAAAAGTCGTAGTGTGCTGTCCTTGCTTACTGGCTTCAGAAATTGTTTTGGTTTTTAGATGTAAAGAAGGTTCTAAAGCGTTGACCAAAGTTGATTTTCCAACTCCCGAATGACCTGAGAACATAGTCACTTTTCCAATCATCAATTGTTTCAACTCCTCTACTCCTTTATTTGCAGTAGCGGAAACCCGCAGGCATTGGTATCCAATTTCCTGATAAACGTGCTGCATATACAGCTGTTCGTCTAATGTAGCGTCATCAAAAGTGTCGATTTTATTAAAAACCAATATCGTTTCGATTCCGTAGGCTTCGGCAGTTACTAAGAATCTGTCTATGAAATTAAAAGTAGTTGGAGGATTGTTTATGGTTACCAAAAGAAAAACACGATCAATATTCGAAGCAATAATATGCATTTGATGCGACAGATTCACCGATTTTCGAACGATATAATTCTTTCTGTCGTGAATTTTATGGATTGTCCCAGTAACAGTGTCTGATGTTTCTTCAAGTTCATAATCGACAATATCGCCCACAGCAATTGGATTGGTGCTTTTAATCCCTTTAATTCGGAATTTCCCTTTCATACGGCATTCTATAAAATCGCCTTGTTCGGATTTTACGGTGTACCAGCTTCCTGTAGATTTATAAACGAGTCCTGTCATTATTTGATTTAAGAAATTAAATTTTAGATTAGATTAGACACCTAAGACTTTGCAAAGATAATCAGTTTGTTTTAGGTTTAAATATTTAAAAGCATGCAAATATTTAATAAAAAAGGTTGTGAAAGAATCACAACCTTTTAAAATTTTATTGTTCTAAAATTAACCTTCCCAGTTTATCTTGTTTTTTTCTTGATGAATACAAAATAAATTCACTTTCATTCTTTCTATAATAAACTCCTGGACGAAGTACTAATTCATTTTTTACAACTTCTTCAGGGTCTTTTCTGGTAATCGCACCTTTATCATCAAATATAAAAAGAGATGGAACTGAATTATTATAATTACCTAGTGCTTTTATTTTTTCAATATCAGTAATTCCTTTGTTTTTAATATTATCATTAAAAATCACATTCAACTTACCATCACGATACATTGGAATTGCTCCAAGATATTCAGGTCCTTTTCCTAAATCAACTAATGGTATGTTTAAAGATGCTCCAACAGTAAAACTCCCATTTCCTCCTATAGCCCCTAATGACAAAGACATTGTAGTAATTGATGCCACTTGTTCTTTTGGCAAAACGTTACCCCAATCCAATGACCCATCAGGATTTAAAGACGTTACTATAATTTCGTTTTTGATATAGGTTACCGGTGTAAATTGCAATGGTCCAAATCCAGCACTTTTACCATAATACACAAGTTGTAATTCTGATAGAACAATTAAACCCCCATCATTTCTTTCAATTAATGTTGTAATATTATAAAGTGGCTTCACATCTTTTCCGTTTTTTGCTCTTCTCTCCCCTAATAATTTAACTTTTGTAGCATAGTCAAACTCATTAAATATTACTTTGGGAGTTACTGAACTTGCAAAATCTATTGTTGCATTATAAACTCCTTTTAACTCTTTATTCGCTTTACCATTTTCGCGGACACTCGAATAAAATCCAACAAGTTTTAATGTGTTTTTTAATGTAGAAATCATTTTACAGTTAATGATTTCTTTTCCTTTTATATTGATATCAACAACTTCTTTTTTATAAGCATTTGCTTGTTTGAAAGTATGAATCTGAAATTTCTCAATTTGCTCTTTCTTTTTAGAATCTCTATAACTTTCATTAATAACTAAAAAAACATCATTTTGAAAATTTAATTCAAAATCTGAAATAGTAAATTCATAATCTTTTTTACTATCATCAAACTTTACTTTTTCAGCATTTGCAAAAAGTACATTTAATTTATTGTCTAGTAATTTCACTTCGTATTGAACAGCATCTTCTTTCGAGAATAAAGAGGTATGCATAACCAACAAGTTTTTTTCATCAGGTGAAAGCTTAAAATAAAACATTCCTTTTTCTGATTTTTTTTCAACAACAGAGTTAAATAAAAGGATTGATTTTTCGCCTAAAACACCTTTATCTGATACTGGTACTCCTACCAAATTAAACATTTTTTCCTTTCTATTATAAACACTCCCAATAGCATATAAGTTTTCGTTTAATAAATATATTTCTTCAAAATCAACTTCTTTGTCTTCAAGTTTAGGAATGACAATAGGATTTGAAGAAATTATTTTCATTGTTTTTGATTCGAAAATCTTCAAAAAATAATCTTCTTTGCCTGCAATCGCTAAAGCATAAATTTTATCATTGGATTCTCCAATAATTTTCACGATTTTTTGATTATCGTCTGGTAACTCTTCACCATAAGTCATATTCAGTTTATCAATTTTGTTTTGCGCAGACAAACTCATACAAGACAAACCAAACAATAAAAAAGCAAATGTAATTTTTTTCATTTTTAAATTTTTAATAATACTAATAAGATATTTTTTTTTAAATAACATAAAAAAACCTTCTGCATGACACAGAAGGTTC
Source organism: Flavobacterium sp. 1 (assembly GCF_002797935.1). Classification (NCBI taxonomy): domain Bacteria; kingdom Pseudomonadati; phylum Bacteroidota; class Flavobacteriia; order Flavobacteriales; family Flavobacteriaceae; genus Flavobacterium; species Flavobacterium sp. 1. The sequence goes on along the minus strand of NZ_PGER01000001.1, from coordinate 4,746,397 downwards.
ATTTTATTTAACAATATTAATACTTATTTTTTTAAAATTAAGCGTTTAATACTTTTTCTTGGTGTTCGATACTTTCTTGGTGAATGTCTTTGAATAATCTTACGATAAATTCTTCTGTCAGTCCTTTTTTAGCACCTTCGGCAATCATTTTTTCCTGGATTTCATTCCAACGGTTATTTTGAAGAATAGCTACGTTATTGTCTTTTTTTACTTGTCCAATTTCGTCAGCCACTTTCATTCTTTTTCCTAATAAGTCTAATAAATTAGCGTCAAGCACATCAATATTAGCTCTTAATTTGGTCATTTTTTGATCAAAATCATTGTCACCGCTCACTTTTCTCACTTTCAAATCTTTGAAAATTTGTTTCAAAGCATCTGGAGTAACTTGCTGCGCTGCATCAGACCAAGCATTATCTGGATCATTATGAGTTTCGATGATCATACCGTCATAATTTAAATCCAAAGCTTCCTGAGTCACTTCAAGAATCATATCACGGTTTCCTGTAATATGCGAAGGATCGATGATTAAAGGTAAATCAGGGAATTTATTTTGCAGTTCGATAGCAATCTGCCATTCTGGAATGTTTCTGTATTTCGTTTTTTCGTAAGTAGAAAAACCTCTGTGGATAACTCCTAATTTTTTGATTCCAGCAGCATACAAACGTTCTACACCACCCAACCATAAAGCCATATCTGGATTTACCGGGTTTTTTATCAATACAATTTTATCTGTTCCAGCCAATGTATCAGCAATCTCTTGAACCGCAAAAGGATTTGCAGTTGTACGAGCACCAACCCATAAAACATCAATATCATTTTCCAAAGCTAATTTACAGTGAGCAGCAGTTGCTACCTCAGTTCCCATAAGCAAACCAGTTTCTGCTTTAGCTTTTTTAAGCCATTTCAATCCAATTTCCCCAACACCTTCAAATCCTCCTGGACGAGTTCTTGGTTTCCAGATACCAGCTCTAAAAACACTAACGTCTGAGTCTTTCAATTCATGAGCAATCTTCAACACCTGCTCTTCAGTTTCAGCACTACAAGGTCCTGCAATTACGAATGGATGAGACAATTTGAATTCGTTCAACCAATCTCTCATTTCTTTCTTGTTTTCCATCTTTTCTAGTTTTATTCTTTTAATTTAATTATTTTAGTTTTCTTTTTTTGACTCCTACGCAATGCGCTATTTCTTAGCATTCATTCCGTTTAATATTTCTCTTATTTTATTTACGCTTTGCATTTCATTATAAATCGCCTCGTAATCATCATTTACCAAAAGCTCTTTAAAATTAGATAAATTAGCAATATATTCTTCTAATGTTTTGACAATCTGTTTTTTGTTTTGTTTAAAAATTGGCGTCCACATTGCCGGTGAACTTTTGGCCAAACGAACGGTACTCTCAAAACCGGAACCCGCCATGTCAAAAATATCCTGCTCGTCCTTTTCTTTATTGATCACTGTTTTTCCAAGCATAAACGAACTGATATGCGATAAATGCGACACGTAAGCAATATGTTTATCATGCGATTTTGGATCCATATAGCGAATTCTCATTCCCAGTTCTTTAAACAGTTCCAATGCTTTTTCCTGCAACTTGAAAGTCGTTTTTTCGACTTCGCAAATAATATTCGTTTTCCCTTGGAACAACCCTTTTATAGCTGCCGAAGGCCCTGAAAACTCAGTTCCCGCAATAGGATGCGCGGCAATAAAATTTCTTCTTTTCGGATGATTGGCTAATGCTTCACAAATTGGTATTTTAGTAGAACCCACATCAAAAACAATAGTTTGTTCTCCTACAGAATCCAATACTTTTGGCAAAATCGTCATCGCCACATCTACTGGCACTGAAACAATCACAAAATCAGCAGTTGCCAAATCCTCAAAACTGGATTCTTTATCAATCACTCCCAAAGCAATTGCCTCTTGAACGTGTTTTTCGTTAGTATCAATTCCGTGAATAGTCGCTTCAGGATACAGTCCCTTGATATCCAGCACCAATGAACCTCCAATCAATCCTATTCCTATTACGTGTACATTCATTTTTTAAATTTATTTGAAGCTAATCCTGCTATCCGTTTCAATCTTTTGTGCTGAACCCCAGCACAAAAGGATTTCCACTGCTATCAGGGCTAGGGCTTCCCGTTTCTTTAGAACTTTTCGATTTAAAATCTACTAATTGCTTCTTCTATTTTCTCTTCTTTCACACAAAGCGCAAATCGGATATAGCCTTCTCCATTAGAACCAAATATTGTTCCCGGAGTGATAAAAATAGATTTCTCATATAATATCTTGTCTATAAAATCCTCTGCCGATGTTATTCCTTCAGGCAATTTTGCCCAAACAAACAATCCAACTCCTTCTTTATATACTTCACAATTCAGTTTCTCTGCCAATTGTTCTGTAAGCGCACGACGTTTTTTATAAACCTCGTTCATCGAGTCAAACCAAGACTTGTCGCTTTTCAAAGCCTCGACAGCTCCTTTTTGTATTCCGTAAAACATACCGCTGTCCATGTTGCTTTTTACTTTTAGAACAGCATCTATAAGTGATGCGCTTCCTAAAACCATTCCAACTCTCCAGCCAGCCATGTTAAAGGTTTTACTCAAAGAGTTCAATTCTAATGCAACATCTTTGGCTCCTTCTACCTGCAACAGACTCATTGGCTTATCATTCAAAACAAAACTGTACGGATTGTCATTGATTAATAATATATTGTGCTTTTTAGCAAATGCTATTAATTTTGCAAACAATTCCAAACTTCCTCTTGCTCCTGTAGGCATGTGCGGATATCCCAGCCACATGATTTTTACTTTTGCCAAATCTAATTTTTCCAAAGCATCAAAATCAGGTTCCCAATTATTTGCTTCTTTCAAGTCATAATAAACTGGCATAGCTCCAACAAGATTTGTCACCGAACTATAAGTAGGATATCCTGGATTTGGAATCAAAACATGATCTCCTTCATTCAGGAAAGCCATAGAAATATGCATAATCCCTTCTTTGGAACCAATTAACGGCAAAATTTCAACAGCAGGATCTAAGGCAACTCCATAATTATTTTGATAAAAATCAGCCATTCCTTTTCTAAGTTCCGGCAATCCTTGATAACTTTGATACTGATGTGCGTTTTCGTCCTGCATTGCCAAAACTACGGCATCTATCACCGCTTGTGATGGTTTTAAATCCGGACTTCCAATTCCCATATTAATAATTGGTTTTCCTTCGGAGGCTAATTGTCTCACTTCTCTCAGCTTAGATGAGAAGTAGTATTCTTCAATGATATCGAGACGCTTTGCTGTTGTAATCATGACAATTTATTTAATGTTCCCTATTTGGAATTTGTAATTTAGTTTTTTATTATTTTCCCTTTTTTAGGGTTTGGTGTTTTTATATTCTCCCAATACTTTAAAATACTCAGCCATAATCTGCAATAGTGATTTTGCTTTAGCAAAGTCTTCGTATTTCTCAAAAGTTACATCTACGAAAAACGAATATTTCCAAGGCGTTTCAATTTTTGGCAGCGACTGAATTTTAGTCAAATTCAATTTGCAGTCACTCATTACATTCAGTACTGCCGCAAGGCTTCCTCTTTTGTGATCCAATTCAAATTTTATCGAAGCTCTGCTGATTTCGGTTTCTTCTGCATATTCTTTTTCTTTTTTGATAATCACAAAACGAGTCATATTATTGTTTATCGTTTGGATTTCGGGAGCCAGAATTTCCAGATCATACATTTCGGATGCTGTTTTGCTTGCAATTGCAGCAATCCCTTTTAATTGTTTTTCGTGAATTCTTCTGGCAGTTTCGGCAGTATCCTTGTCTTCTACCAATTTTATGTTTGGATATTTTTTCAAAAACTCCATACATTGCAATAAAGCCATCGGATGTGAATGCACTTCTTGGATATCTTCTATTTTTTGACCTTTGAGTGCCATTAAATTTTGATGAATATCCAAATAATGCTCTCCAATAATGTGAAGATTGTTTTTGTCAATCAGTGCGTAATTTGGAATTATTGGTCCCGCGATGGAATTTTCTATGGCCATTACTGCTTGATCTGATTTCCCCGACAATAAACTAGCTACCAATTCTTCAAAAGACAGACATTCGTCTACTTCTATATTTTGATAAAAATAGTCTTGAGCCACTTGATGGTGGAAAGATCCTATAATTCCTTGTATTGCAATTTTCGTTCTCATTGGGTCAAAAAAAAATCCTGATTTTCATCAGGATTGTATATTAGTTTTATTTGTTTCTTGTTTTTCAAATAACCATAGCACAATCCCTTACTTCCTAAAGAAGAAATAAAAAGAGTTGCTAAAATAAAAACGGTTATTAGACATTGTATTGTTTGTGTTTCTTCCGAAGAAGGATTTAAATTTTTGTTGTCAGGAACCCACTTTTTTTTCATTTGATAGAAAAGCTTTTTTATTGTGGGTTTCAATTATTTGATGCAAATGTATAACTTATTTCGGCTTGCCCAAAATAAAAATAATATTTTGTTTAACAAAAAGAGATTTCTTTGTTAAACTAGCTTTAAAATTGCTATTCCATAAAAAAAAAGATTTTTGAGTGATTAAAATTATTGATTTCAAAACAAAATAAATATTTATAATTTTACAACACTACTATAAAACAAAAAAGCACTCAATGAACGAGTGCTTTTGAAATCATTAAATACAATTAGGCATTAGAAATTTTTTGAAATTCCTATATTAAATGACTGTCCAAAATTGAAATAAAAATTGCTATTACTTCTATTATATTGATCACTCTTTGTATTTGAATATGACAAACCTCCAATACCAAAATTTAACCCAAAATTATTTTTAATATTTAAAAACAAACCAGGTGCAAAACTCGCATAAATACCATCAAAAGTAGTTTTTGAATTATTTTCGGGGTATAATAAATAAGTATAAGTTTCTTTACTATTCTTGTAACCTGCACCTAAATCAGCATATAGCAAAAACGTTTGACTCAATGATTTTGAATACCTAACAAAAGCTCCTGCTGAAAAGTTTTTAGTTATTCTTTCCTGATTATTCGATGCATTTTCTAGATAAGTGTATTCATTTTTAGAAGATGAAAATCCAGTTTCAACCCCTACTGTCCAATTATCCTTGAACTGATACCCCACTTTTGGAGAAAAATTAAAGTTTCTATCCTTTGATTCACTCCCTTGACTAGAGTCTTTGTTAGACCAAAAACTCATGTTTCCTGATACCAAGTACGTCCCCTTTTGAGCATTTGCAAAGCTTATCATAGCTAGTGCAAGAATTACTAATGTTTTTTTCATAGTTTGTTTTTTGATTTGTTAAAAATTAGTAATCACTTAACAAGAACTGTGCCAGTTTTTGAATAATTTTCATACAATTTTTATTTATCTAAGCCTTTTGTTCGTTGTCAATTAAAACATAATTTTTTCCGATTAATGAAGAACTATATATTTTCTAATTACTTTTGCATCAAATAAAGTTTTATGTCAATAGAAGTAAAAAACATTTCGAAAAGTTATGGTGCTCAAAAAGCATTGGACAATATTTCCTTTTCTGTTAAAAAGGGAGAAATTGTTGGTTTTCTAGGGCCCAATGGTGCTGGAAAATCGACTTTGATGAAAATATTGACCACCTACATCAATGCAGATTCTGGTGTGGCACTTGTCAATGACTTTGATGTAAACACCCAAGAAAAATCGGTACAGCTTTCTATTGGATATCTGCCGGAACACAATCCTTTGTATTTAGATTTATACGTTAGAGAATATCTGGCTTTTAACGCCGATGTATATAAGGTAGCTAAATCAAGAATCGAAGAAGTGATTCAGCTAACGGGTTTACAAACCGAGAGCCATAAAAAAATTGGCCAATTATCCAAAGGCTATCGTCAAAGAGTAGGTCTTGCAAATGCATTATTACACAATCCCGATGTTTTAATTTTAGACGAACCTACAACAGGATTAGATCCAAATCAATTGGTCGAAATCAGAAATGTGATTAAAAACGTTGGTAAAGACAAAACGGTTTTCCTTTCGACTCACATTATGCAGGAAGTAGAAGCGATTTGCGATCGAGTGATTATTATTGACAAAGGACACATCGTCGCTGATAAAAAATTAGATAACTTAATCTCCGCCGATAAAGAACAGGTAATCGAAGTAGAATTTGACAAAAAAGCGGAAGAAGATCTTATTGCTCAAATTCCTCATTTGAAATCTTTCAAAAACAGTCATGGATTTTCTTGGGAACTTACTTTTGTTTCTGATAAAGATATGCGACCAACAGTTTTTGACTTTGCTTACGATAATGGATTGAAGACTTTGCAGCTCAACCAGAAGAACAAAAATTTAGAAACTGTGTTTAGGGAAATTACAAAATAAGTTTGCAGATTTTAGTTTGCAGTTTCAGTTTGCAGATAAAAAAAGAAAGTTCATTTAAATCCAATTTAAACGAGCTTTCTTTTTTTATTTTACCAATGATTTTAAATAGATTGTAAATAATAACGACAATACTATTGCCGAAAGACGAATACTATTTTTTACAAAAACACTATTGAAGTTCAATGAAGGCAAATTGGATTTTGTTTTAAGAAAAAAGAAAACCAGCTTTTTATATTCTAATAAAATCAAGAACAAAACACCAATCGTCAATACTACAGACTGCACTAATGCACCAGCATTCATTTGATAAAAAATATTAATTAAAGTCAAATTAGAGAGCAGCGCAAACAAAATTATGGAACCTATCAGCAATGTTCTTCGGAACAACAATAGATAACCTCCAACTAGCTGAATTACTGCTATTATGATTCCGAAAGCATGTGAGTGGCCAAAATAAAACCAAGTCAGCCACTCACCCGATTGCTGATTCATAGGCAAATTTGCAATTTCAGCAGGCACAATAAACTGGAGTCCATAAAATTTTTTCCAACCAAAACTGGCAATATTAAAAGCTATAGCATATCGAATTCCGCTATATAAAAATCCATAAATTTTTGTGCTGTTAATTTTTTGCTTTCTTTCTAAATAATGCCAGATAAACGGAAACAGTATAGCACTCAATAAAGCAATTCCAACTAAGGAAAAAACTAATATTGGTGGAAGCCAAAAAACATTTCCGCCGTTACCAAGCATTAATATTAAAGCAGTAAGCACAAATCCAAGTATTATAGAAGTGCCTAATTTTTTTAAAATTGAATCTGAAAATTCTAAAGTTGATTGTTCTAACATGGTGTTTTTCATTTGAATTAATATGCCTCAAAATTGGCTATAAATCAAATGTCAAATGTTCCGATGTATCCGTTCGAACGTATTTAGGCTTCTTTTTTTTCTAAGAATATATTTGATTTCACAAACTCGGTTGGAGAAAGACCAGTGTGTTTTTTAAAAGTGGTATTAAAAGTAGTTTTAGAATTAAATCCAGATTCATAAGCAATTCCCAGAATATTTAATTGACTGTATTTTTCAGACAGCAATAGTATTTTTGCTTCTTCTACTCGGTATTTATTTATAAAATTATAAAAGTTATCACGGTACAATTCGTTGATTACAAACGACGTTTCATTACAGCTGGCATTCATGCTTTTTGCTAATTTTGGCAGACTTAAATCATTTTCTAAATACACTTTTTCCAAATTCATAAGCGCCTGCAATTTTTTGTCTAATTCGTTCAATCGGTTTTCTGAAACACGTTTTGGATTTTCCTTTTTGCTTATTTCAATAGTGGCTAACTCATTTAAGTCACTTTTATTAAAATCAAAAACTTCTTTTTGCTGCAAAGAAAAATAAGCTAGAAAAAAGATACAGGAAAGATATAAAAATGGAGTAAGCTGCGTTAAATTTTGCAAGTCGAAAAAGACAAGATTGAACCACGCAACTATAATTAGAATCAAAACCAATAAAAAATATCTTAACCAAGACAAGTCTATTTCCTCGGTTGCTGACGAGAACTGACGTATATATTTTATGTGCTTTTGTAATTTACTAAAAGACAAATACCAATAAATTATAGCTTGAAGCGGTAATGCTGTTTGCAAAATAAAAAACACTACTCTCCCAACTGCATAACTGAATTCAAAATTTTTTCCTGTAATAAAAAAAGGAAATCTGAAAAGCAGAAAAATCAGAAAGGGTAAAAAGTGCCATAAAATTTTCTTTTCAAACTTTTTCTGCAATGATGTAAAATATAAAATACTGATATAAAGAAAAGGAGCTGTCAGAAACCGTACCAAACCTATCAATTCAAATATATTGGGATGTTTTAAATGGAAGTTTTGGTAAAACAAAGGAATTTCGAGCATTGCCAATCCAAGCGTAAGAACAAATAATCCAAGATATCTGTTAGCAATCGGGTTTACTTTTCGAGAATGAGCAAGAAGCAAAAAGCCCAACAAAAATGTAGCTCCTGATGTAATACCCATTATGATTGGAAAATTCAGCATATTAAAATAATTATAGCTTTTATAGTATTGCTAGAACAATCTCAAATATAAAGCATTTTAGGTATTGATTCAGAAATAACTATTCTATTTCCAATTCCAAAACACTCTCTTTCATCACTTTAATTACCAACTGAACATCCAATTCGTTTGTTCTCCAATTCACAAACGAAGCTCGGATTCCTTTTCTATTTTGATACACTGTTGGAGTCATAAACACTTTGCCTTTATCATTGAGATGCATCAAAAATGAATTCACTTTTTCCTGATTATGGTCACCCTCCAAAGTAAAACAAACGTTATTAAGGCGAGTTGGTGCTAATAATTCAAAACTTTCATCATTAGCTATAAAAGCATCAAACTGCAATGCTCTTGCAACGCTATTTTCTACTATATCTTTAAATCCTTGCTTTCCATACGCCAATAATGAGAACCAAACGGGTAAAGCTTTCAGGCGTCGGGAATTCTCAGGCAAGAAATTCAGATAACTAAAATTCTCCAACGGATCTCCCAAATAAGGAGCATTCGAATTTTGAAACGTTTCAACTTGAAGATTTTTATGTTGTTCTTTCACCAAATAAAAAGCACTTTCGTAAGGAACATTGAGCCATTTATGACAGTCAATCGTAATACTGTCTGCGTTTTTCCAACCGTTTACCAAATGTTTGTATTTTGGAGAACAAGCTGCAAAACCTCCAAAAGCAGCATCAATATGCCACCAAAAATTATATTTTTCTTTCAGTTTTGAAATCGCAATAAAATCATCAAAATCGGCTGAGTTGACTGTTCCTGCACTTGATATTAAAATAAATGGCTGACCGTTTAAATTCTTTATATTTTGTTCTAAATCGGCTATATCAATAGCTTCCCGATTTCCTTCAACTGTTTTTATTTTAGTGAAATTCTGGCTTCCAATTCCTAACATTGCCAAACATTTTACCGAAGAAGAATGTGGCGCTGCTGTCAAAATATTTAAGGGCCCTGTAATTCCGTTTTTAGCAAAATCATGACCCAATTCTTTTCCGAACCATTGTCGAGCCACGGCCAAACAAGTAAAATTTGACATCGTTGCACCTGTTACAAATCCGCCCAAAAATGATTTTGGCAAAACCAATAATTGTAGCAATTTATTAATAGTTTCTATTTCGATCAATGCCGAAACTCCTCCCTGTGCTTTTGTTGCTTGTGCATTTGGATCATAAATAGTTGTGAGCCAATCGCCGGCTATAGAAGCTGGTGTAGCACCTCCAGTTACAAATCCCCAATATCTTGGTCCAGCTTGTGAAACCATCAATGGAGCCAATCGCTGCTTGAATACTTCCAAAGCAGACAATGATCCTAACCCAAAATCATTCAAATTTGCGTTTGTATCAATAGTATTTTGTGTGGAAGTTGGAATTGTATCTATAGCATTCAGAAAATCAATTCCATGTTGTTTTACTTGTTCAAGAATATGCTCAATATCTTGTAAATCTTGTTGAAGAGTTGGATTCATTTCAATTTTAGTTAGAAAATTTAATCTTCGAATATACTGAATTATCTAACTTGACTTACAAAAAACATTCATCTATCTTTTCATAGCAAAATGACCTTTATATACCTTGCCATTGGCTCTAGTCACAACAAACCAATAATCGGTGGAAGGCAATTCATGTCCATTATAAGTGCCATCCCAAGCTGAAACAGCATTTAATTCTTTAATAAATTTACCATATCGATCAAATATTTTAACCATGAGTTTTGGTTCTGATTCGGAAAAACGAATAGCCCAAGTATCATTATATCCATCTCCATTGGGTGTGAAAAACTTTGGATAATTCAAAATATAAACTTCCTGACTGGCAATCCCGCAGCCATTTTTGTCTCGAACATAAACCATATAATCGCCACTAATTAATCCCGAAAAAGTATTGCTGTCCTGATAGGTAATCCCGTCTAGTGAATACTCGTAGTTCCCTACACTTGAACTGGAAACATAAACTGCGATTACATTTTCAGTATCAGTCCAATCCTGAGTTTCGGTCGAAATTACAGCAACATTTGACAACACTACCGAAAAACTTTTGGTCGCTGTACAAACTGTACTTCCATGATTTTGGGTTACTGTTACCGAATAAGTGCCAACATTTGAAACTGTAATTGAAGGTGCGGTTTCTAAAGTTGACCATAAATAGCTGTCAAAACCTGAACCCGCATTTATGGTAACATCATGATTTTCGCAGACAGCAATACTTTCAGGAATTGAAAGAACAGGCTCACTCATCAGTGTCAGACTCAACTTGCCAACTTGATAACATTTATCATTAGAATCAATTCTGACATAAACTATAGAAGTTCCTAACACCAAATTATAGTTTGTTGATGTTGTAATTTGATCGGCTGTAGTTTGATTTTCTGCACCAAATAATGATGTAAAATACGTAAAAGCACAGGTACTGCAAGAAGCTATTTTTGAATTATAAGCCGTTAAATCCACTAGTTCCAAACCATCACTCGCATCGTCACAAATAAAATCTGCAATATCATTTACTGTCAAACTTGGAATGACTATTGATACCAAAACAGCCAATCTGTTTACACTTTCACAACCATTTGCCGTTTGCGTAGCATAATAAGTTACGCCATTTACCAAAGCAGTTGTACTTGGCAAAACAGTACCATTTGTGGCATTGTCGTACCAAATAATATTTGTTCCAGTAACTGACAAACTGGCAATAGTTGCTTTTTGTGTGGTGCAAAAATTCTGCACCAAGTCACCCGTTGGTACTGAAGTGTTTTGAATATTTATTACTGCCGGGATTCGCAAACTTTCGCAGGAAGCTACAGTTTGCGAAGCATAATACGTTTTGTTCTGCAGTATTGTTGTACTCGACAGCAGATTTCCATTTGTGGCAGCGTCATACCATTTTATATTTGTTCCTGAAATCACAATGCCGCTAATCGTAGCATTTTGCTGCACACAAAAAATTTGTGGTGTTGTTGTAACCGGAAGCGGTTCTGTATTTACAAAAGCTTTGATTTCGGCAGCATTTGCTACAAGCGAAATACAGCCAATTGTATTTTTTATCAAGACTTGATAGATTCCCGGAACCAAACTAGTTTTAGTATTGCTTGCTGTCCAATTTTGACCTCCATCAAAGCTATATGACGCTGCATTATCTGAAACGATCACCGTTCCGGTTGGTGTACTGCAATCCGGCTGAGTAATACTTACAGTAGGTGTTGGCGGATATCCTGGCGGGATACTAATTGTTGCACTAATTGGTGTGGTTTCACATAAACTGCTGTTTCGCGTTTTGACTAAATAATCCCCTGGAACAAATCCTGTTTTCACATTACTGGTCTGCCAAGTTAAACCATTATCAAAACTATACTCAGCATCCAAACTGGTAACCGTGATCGTACCATAAGGATTATTACAAATTACTGGTTGGATAATATCTACTATTGGAGTTGCACTAGAAATAGCTGTCAAATTAATATGAGCCATAACTGGACTCGAAACGCAACTGGACCTTTTGGAAGTTACCTTATAATCACCTCCTGCCAAACCTGAAAAAACCATCGAGGATTGATAATTAACATCATCTACGCTATACAAAAGTCCTGTTGGAGCTGTAACCGTAATCGTTCCCGAAGGCACATCGCAATTGGGCTGTATCGTTTCTGCAGTAGACTGAATTGGTCCTGATTTTACATTGATTGTTATTTTGTTAGAAAAAACGCGACAATTACTCGAACTGATATTAGAACTGTCAGCAGTTGCTAATCTATACTTATAAGTGCCCACAGCACCTGAGACAAAAGTATAAGTGGCTTTGTTTTCTCCCGAAATATCAGTCCATGTTAGCCCTCCATCAGTACTGTTTTGCCATTGATAGCCAACCGTTGTATAAGCAGAAGACGAAACGGATCCGCTAAGAGTTATTGATTTTGATTCGTTTTCGCATACTTCCAGATTCGTTACTGACTGATTTACAATTTCCGAAGTTACAGTGGGTCCACAGGCTCTAAAAGTAATATCATCCAGAGCAATATCATTACCCGGAGCGGCACCTGCTTTATTATTCCGCATTCGAATAACAACCGTTGAAACTCCTGATGGCGTGGTGAAAAAAAATCCGTATTGCTTCCATACGGCACTGCTTGAAAGCCCAATATTTCCTGTATTATATGTTCCAAGAATAGTCCCGCTGGTATCTTCAATTGTAAAAGTAATGTTGGGAGGACTATTGTCTTGGCTTCTCAAAAGATTCATAATCCAAGCGGCAAACTCATATGTAGTACCTGCACACAAGCCTGAAACCGTATTTTTATAAAAATAATCAGTGGTTGAAAAACTGGCATTCACCACCATCATATAACCTCCGCCTGTATGATCTGTAGTCGTCCACCAAGTGCCAGCAGTATTAGTAGTTTTTTCAACCGTATAAGAACCATCACTCGGAAAATCAGCCGTTGTCCAAGCATAACTTGTAATTCCCGTTCCTAAAGCCGAGCCATGTGTCGATGTTCCTGAGCCAAAATCTAATTTAACAACAGGGTCGCCCAAACTGCCTGTACATAGCTGGGCATGCAATTGTGGGAATAAAAAAACGCTAATCAGCAGTGTAATAAGATGTTTTAGATTCAAAATAGAGTAGTTTATTTAAAGTAAAACTACCCCATAACAAACTTATTCTCAAAAATCTTATACCAGTCACTACTATCAATCGATGAAAATTAAATCCTTATCTATTAACCTGAACTTGATTATTATTATCTCCAGCGATTTCAACCGTTGACATATAGTTAAGTCTTATTTTTTTAATGATTGCAAAAAGACAAAATATTTACTTTTAGCTCCGATAGAAGCAAAAATCCTTGTGAGCCGGGGTTCGGATCACAAGATTATAGCGGATAGCGGGACGATACTTGCTGAAAATGCCTAATCTTTCTGCTCCAAAAATTAATAATCGAGTTTATGTTATTAAATAAACATTCCTAAAAAGCCAATAAGAAACCTTTGCAAAGAAAATTTGTATTGCAGTTAAATTTTCAACAGATGCTTTTTTTGATTTAAATACAATTATTCTGCAACAAAAAAAGCCAAATTCATGGCTTTTTAAAATTATTTTATTTTTTAAAAAAAAGACAATTTGGAAATATCACTATTTTTTGACTAAATCATATTCTCAAAAAACTAAGTTTTTGGCAAAGGTGCTCCAACTGCAATATCGCAGCGGTGTCCTGCTTGTCCGTGTGGTGGATTCATTCCTTCTGGAGTCACAACATTTGCTGAACTTGTAGATAATAACGCTGGAACTGGAGGCTGTACCGTAATATTTTTGCTTATTTCACCTGAAGATGGTGCAGGTGTAGCTACTGCTGCAGGTTTTGAATTTAATGGCGCTCCAACTGGAATATCACAACGGTGATTTGGCTGTCCGTGAGGCGGATTCATACCTTTTGGAGTTACTGTTTTTGCAACTGCAGCTTGTGTTATGGTTTGCACTTGTGGCTGCATTTGCACCTGATTAGGCTGTTGTGTAACTGCTGTTCCATTAGCTGGAGAATTCAGTGGTGCTCCAACTGGAATATCACATCTATGATTAGGTTGTCCGTGTGCGGGATTTATTCCTGCTGCCACTGATGGTGTCCTAACAGCATTATTTTCGTGAAATAAATTATGTTGTTGTGGAGCAACTTGCTGTTCAGTTTGTGCAGTTGCTAAAGTTTGCTGCGTAAAAGGTGTAATTACCTTAGGAACAGCTTTAGTCGTTTCTTCATTATTTTTACAAGAAACTATTGTAATTGCAGTGGCTAAGAAAGTATAATAAATGGGTTTCATGGGGAAAAGCTATAATATTAAAATCAAATATAGCATTTTAATGCTAAGCTCAAAAATAACAGTAGGCTTTCAAAAAAAAACCAGCCTTTAAAAAGACTGGTTTTGTATAAAATATGTTGAATGGTTCTAAAAAATCTGGCTTGCTATCTGTCTGATATTTTCTGATTTTCCCATTGAATAATAATGCAAAACAGGAACTCCAGCTGCTTTCAACTCAATGGATTGCTGAATAGCCCACTCGATACCCACTTGGCGAATTTCTGCGTTATTCTTGCACTTTTCCACAGCATTTATTAAATCTTCCGGTAAATCGATTCGGAAAATCTGCGGTAAAATCTGTAAATGTTTTTGAACCGCTATAGGTTTGATTCCCGGAATAATTGGAACTGTAATTCCCATTTCTCTTGCTTTGGCAACAAACTCAAAATATTTGGCATTGTCAAAAAACATTTGAGTCACCACATAATCGGCACCTGCATCTACTTTCTCTTTCAGTCTTTTTAAATCTGACATTAAAGAAGGAGATTCTAAATGTTTCTCTGGATAACCAGCCACTCCAATACAAAAATCAGCTTTGTTGTCAATGTCCATAACATCGTGAAGGTATTTTCCGCAATTCAATTGATTGATCTGAGCAACCAAATCTACAGCAAAATTATTTCCTCCCGCTTTTGGAACAAAAGACTGTTCGTCCTTCATGGCATCACCGCGAAGAGCCATCACGTTATTGATTCCAAGATAATGACAATCTACAAGCATATATTCGGTTTCCTCTTTGGTAAAACCTCCGCAAAGCAAGTGTGGTACAGTATCTACATTGTATTTGTGTTTTATGGAAGCACAAATTCCCAACGTTCCCGGACGCATTCTAGTTAATTTTTTGTCCAATAAACCATTTCCCTTATCAATGTAAATGTACTCCTCACGAGAAGTTGTTACATCAATAAATGGCGGTTTGAACTCCATCAATGGATCGATATTGTCGTATAATTCCTGAATACTTTTGCCTTTTTGAGGCGGTATAATTTCGAAAGAGAATAATGTATTTCCTTTGGCTTTTTCTATATGCTGTGTTACCTTCATTTTTTTCTAGTTGAAAGTTGATGGTTGATGGTTGATGGTTGAAAGCCAGTAACTATATCCATTAACTAAATTTTATTTTTATAATAGTTTATAAACCCGTTTAATAGTTTTTTGCATCCTTGCATCTGTTCGAAAGCAATATTAAAATCATTTTCGATAATATATTTTTGATCTAAAGCTAAATAATATTGTGTTTCTAATTCATATAGAGAACCTCTTGCAATATGCAAAAAGTGCAATGTCTCTTTAGAAGTTTGTCGTCCACAACCTTCTGCTATATTCGAAGGTATTGAAACTGCCGATCTTCGCATTTGATTTGTTAAACCAAATAATTCTTCTTTTGGAAATAATTTAGTTGAATCATATAACAAATTCACCAATTTTCTAGCTTCTATCCAAACCTCTAATTTACTGTACTCCATTTTTTATTTAGTTGTTGGTTGGTAGTTATTGGTTGATGGAATGCATTGAATCAGCTTACTATAAAATCCAACAACCATCAACTGACAACTAAAACCTAATCTGCAATATTTGGATTCAGCCATTTCATGGCAACATCTGTTGAAACGCTTCTTCTTTTGGCGTAATCAATAACTTGGTCTTCTTTTATTTTTCCAAGACCAAAGTACCTGCTTTCTGGGTTTCCGAAATAATATCCCGAAACCGAAGAAGCCGGCCACATTGCCATACTTTCGGTCAAGGTTACTCCAATTTCTTTTTCTACATTTAAAAGTTTCCAAATAGTTGGTTTTTCCAAGTGATCCGGACAGGCAGGATAACCCGGCGCTGGACGAATTCCTTTATAATCTTCTTCGATAAGTGCTTGTTTGCTCAAAACCTCATCGGCTGCATAACCCCAAATTTCTTTACGGATTTTTTCGTGTAAATATTCGGCAAATGCTTCTGCGAAACGGTCAGCCAAAGCTTTAACCATAATCGAATTGTAATCGTCCAAATCCTTTTCGAATTCAGCTGCCCATTCGTCAACACCAAAACCGGTGGTTACACAAAATGCTCCCATATAATCCACTTTCCCGCTCTCTTTCGGAGCGATAAAATCAGCTAATGCGATGTTTGGCGCACCTTTTGTTTTTTGTGACTGCTGACGCAAAGTCAAGAATAGCCCCCTAACCCCCAAAGGGGGAACTTCCTCCTTTTTCAATAATTCTTTACCAATATTCTCAATCGTTTCAAATAAATTATTCAAAACTTGCTGATTTGTATATCTTAGTACTTTAAAACCCTTTGATTCTAACCAAATAGTTCTCTCTTTATCTTCTTCAATTTGTTCGGGCAAATTATGAATAGAGCCATCTACTTCAATAACTAACTTTTTTTCTAAACACACAAAATCAACAATATATTCTCCTATTATGTGCTGTCTTCTAAATTTAAAACCTTCAATTCCTTTGTTAGACAAGACATTCCATAGCATTTTTTCAGCCTCAGTTGGTTTGTTTCTCATCTCTTTAGCTCGTTCTTTTAAAACATCATACAAAACAGGACTTGCTGTTTCCCAAGACTGTTTTTCTACTATCAAAGTAGCTCCCCCTTCGGGGGCGGGGGGGCTTCGTACAACTCGATATCATCATCATTGATTTGATTTGCAGGGAAAATTCCGTAGATTCCTTTGGCTTGTAATTTTTTCTCTTTCAAAATCACTTCCAACATTGCTTGTGCATCTGCAAAAACAGAAGTCGCTTGTTCTCCAACAACCTCATCGGTCAAAATCGCCGGATATTTTCCGAACAATTCCCAAGTTCTGAAAAACGGAGTCCAGTCGATATACGGAACCAATACATCCAAATCTACTTCGACAATTTGTTCCCCGATAACTTTTGGTTTTACAGGCTCAAAATGCCTCCAATCCAATTGTAATTTATTTTTACGCGCTTGCTCGATCGTTAGGAAATTCTTGTCTCGAGAACGGTTCAAGAATGTTTCTCTAAACGCATCATAATCGGCACGAATATCGCTTGCGTAAATTTTTCTATTGTGATCCAATAAGTTTCCTGCCACCGTAACAGCTCTCGACGCATCGTTCACATGAATTACCGTTTCTCTATATTGAGGTGCAATTTTCACGGCAGTATGCGCGCGCGAAGTAGTTGCACCACCAATCATTACAGGGATTTTCATCCCTTTTTTATCTAATTCTTTTGCGAGATAAACCATTTCGTCCAAAGACGGCGTGATTAATCCGCTCAATCCAATAATATCTACATTGTGTTCGATAGCTGCAGCAATAATTTTTTCGGGAGGCACCATAACTCCAAGATCTACAATCTCATAGTTATTGCAGGCCAATACCACCGAAACAATATTTTTACCAATATCGTGTACATCTCCTTTTACTGTTGCCATCAAGATTTTACCGTTTCCTGATTTGTCCCCTACTTGTTTAGCAGCTTCGATAAACGGTAACAAATAAGCCACGGCTTTTTTCATTACACGAGCCGATTTTACCACCTGTGGCAAAAACATTTTTCCAGAACCAAACAAATCCCCCACAACATTCATTCCCGTCATCAAATTGATTTCGATAACTTCGATAGGTTTTGTGGCAGCCAATCTCGCTTCCTCAACATCAATTTCTATAAATTCGTCCACCCCTTTTACCAAGGAATGCGTGATTCTTTCCTGAACCGTTCCCGAACGCCATTCTTGAACCGCTTTCTCATTGCTCTTTACATCGCCTTTTACATTTTCTGCAAAATCCAATAAACGTTCAGTGGCATCGTCGCGTCTGTCCAAGATTACATCCTCAACGTGTTCCAATAAATCTTTTGGAATCTCATCGTAAATCGAAAGCATTTCTGGATTTACGATTCCCATTGTCATTCCGTTTTTAATGGCGTGATACAAGAAAACCGAATGCATCGCTTCTCTCACGGTGTCATTCCCTCTAAACGAAAACGAAACGTTACTCACCCCACCGCTAATGTGTGCGTGCGGTAAATTTTCCCGAACCCATTTGGTTCCTCTAAAGAAATCCAAAGCATTCAAGCGGTGTTCCTCCATACCGGTCGCTACGGGGAATATATTCAAATCGAAGATGATATCCTGTGGAGCAAAATCTACTTTGTTGACCAAAATATCATACGAACGCTGGCAAATCTCAACTCTTCTGTCAAAATTATCAGCTTGTCCCACCTCATCAAAAGCCATAATAATGGCCGCTGCTCCGTAACGTTTGATTAATTTGGCATGGTGAATAAATGCTTCTTCTCCTTCTTTCAACGAAATTGAGTTTACCACACATTTTCCCTGCACGACTTTCAAACCAGCCTCAATGATTTCCCATTTCGAGCTGTCAATCATAATGGGCACACGAGAAATATCCGGCTCGGCAGCAATCAAATTCAGGAATTTGGTCATCGCATAAGCACCATCAAGCATTCCCTCATCCATATTTATATCGATGATCTGCGCCCCTCCTTCTACCTGCTGTCTCGCAATATCGAGTGCTTCCTCATATTTTTCCTCCTTGATCAATCGAAGGAACTTTCGAGAACCTGTTACATTGGTTCGCTCCCCAACATTCACAAATACGCTGTCCGGCGTAATGATCAAAGGCTCTAATCCCGATAATACAAGGTTTCTTCTATTTTTATTGTGTCCCATTTTTTTATTTTGAGTTACTAAGTTTCTAAGTGGCTTAGATTCTGAGTTTTTATTATTTGTCTACTGTCCAAAAAACTGCAGCTATATTTTATTTTAATTTCAAATTCATTTGGGCGTGACCCTCCAAAAAAAGTCGGGTCGGGCTATTCGTTCCCGCTTTTTTTCTTGATGAAAAATCAAGAAAAAAGAGCTCCACTACTATCCCTCACGCGGGCATTATACAATTCAACACTATTTTCATCCAACCGAAAATTTTCGTTGCTACAAAATGTATCGTTCCTACGAAACTCATCCACTTCTCCACCCAGCTTGTCATTCCGAGGAACGAGGAATCTCATCAAGTAATTCATGTAATGTGATTCCTCGTTCCTCGGAATGACAAACTAAACTTATTCTCTTTGCGGGCACGGTTGCAAATCCGCGCTTTCGGGGTATCTCATCTTTTCTATTAAAAAAGGCTATACAAAATTGACACAATGATTATTATAAAAACAAAACAGCCCACAACATTATTAACATTTTGTTCTTCTCGTTTTATACTATCTTTTTTCTGCTTTGAATTTTGTCTTTCAATATAAAACTTTCTTTTTGTTCTAAAATAATCATCTAATTCTTTACGCAATATAGTAGCATATCCATAAGGCTTATCATAAAAATATTTTGTTTCATAATCATATCCATATTTTTCAAAAGAATCATTTTTTGTTGGAAAATAAAAATCACAATTTCCTTCATTATTATTATATGCCAAATAAACATAGTTGTCAAGTCCTTGAATCTTAATTTTACCAAAATTCAGTTTTAAATAAAATTTTTCTCGGATAAAATATTTATTTATCCCCTTTAATTCTTTTGGAGAAAAACTGGTATTATATGAATCTCGTAAATGCTTACAATACCTTCTTAAATCTCCATTCACAAATTGATTTCTATTACTCAAAATATAATCTTTGCAAGAACAAGTTCCTTTATATAAATTCACATCATATATAGCGTTATTTTCCTCTGAATAACTTTGTACTTTTCTAATAAAATCAAAATTACTTAGAGGTTTAACAATTCTAAACTCTTCTCTTATTGAATTTAGACAGATATTTTCATTCTTATTTATTAAATATTCACTAACTGTGAATAGTTCTAAAAAATCTGCCTGCGAAAGAACAATAGCAAAATTTTGTGCTTCTTGTATTTTTAAATCATCATTAAAAATTTCTTTTACACAAAATATATCTATAGAATTAGAAAAATTAGTAAGATTCGTTAAATTATTTAAAATCGCAACATTTCTAATTGTTGTTAATTCCTCATTATTAAAATTTGAGAAGAAAACACCAATTTTTCTTGTTTTATGAAATTTTAAATATTGTAATAAAAAATCAGTTCCGTATAAATTGATCTCATCATCGGATAATCCGAATTTTTTCAGCAAATCAATTTGTATTACAGACATAATATAATTTTCTTTCAATAATAAATATAAACTTCAAATTTCATATAAGATTTAGACCAGCATACTCACAACAAAAACAAATTTATTTAGATTTGAATTCCTTCGATTTTAAATGATTTTCAACAACTACAAAACCTTCATCATCTAAATAAACTGTCTGACTAAACTCAACTTGTAAAACTCCTCCCCTGTCCTTTAATCTATAAAAATCAAGTCCCCCAAAAGAAACTTCCAAATCTTGGTCTTCAACCTTTAATTGCTCTATTAGTTCTTTTACAGTTATTTTCATTATTTTATTTAATTTTAAATTTATTTTTCACAGTCTACATCACCGCTGTCGAAACTCGCGGTTTATAATCCTTCGCAATATCAGCAATCAACTTGATATGATTTGGGGTTGTTCCGCAACAGCCGCCTATGATGTTTATTAAATTATCGTCTAGATATTCTTTTATGAATGCCTGCATTTGCTCTGGTGTTTCATCATATTCCCCAAAGGCATTTGGCAATCCTGCATTTGGATGCGCCGAAACGTTGAAAGAAGTGTTATGAGACAAAGTCTGCAGATACGGTTTCAATAAATCGGCACCAAGGGCACAATTGAATCCTACACTCAACAACGGAATATGCGAAACCGAAACCAAAAAGGCTTCCACCGTTTGCCCAGAAAGTGTTCTTCCCGAAGCATCAGTAATAGTTCCTGAAACCATGATTGGAATGTCAAGATTGCGTTCTTCTTTCACTTGCTCGATTGCAAAAAGTGCCGCTTTAGCATTTAAAGTATCAAAAATGGTTTCCACCAAAAGTAAATCGCAACCGCCGTCGATTAAGGCTTCAACTTGTTGTTTGTAAGCAATGCGCAAATCATCAAAAGTTACGGCTCTGTATCCTGGATCGTTTACGTCTGGCGACATACTCGCCGTACGGTTTGTCGGGCCTATTGAACCGGCAACAAAACGAGGCTGGTTTGGATTTTTGGCAGTGAATTCATCGGCTACTTCACGGGCAATTTTTGCCGATTCATAGTTCAATTCATAAACATATTCTTCTAGGTAATAATCCGCCATTCCTATCGTGGTTCCTGAGAAAGTGTTGGTTTCTACAATATCGGCTCCTGCTTCAAAATAAGCTGCGTGCACGGCTTTGATGGCCTGTGGCTGCGTTAGGGACAATAAATCGTTGTTCCCTTTCAGCGGATGAGGGAAATCTTTGAATCGTTCGCCACGAAAATCTTCTTCGGAGAAATTATAACGTTGCAGCATTGTCCCCATTGCTCCGTCGAGCACGAGTATTCTCTTTTTTATTTCTTCTTGAATTGTTGACATAACTTATTTTAAACCGCTAAGTCGCCAGGGCGCAAAGCTTTTTGATTACTATTTTTCCAAAATTCCTAATTCTGGCTCTTTAGCCTCGATGTCCAATTGCTCTCGCAATTACCTTTTATTCTGTGGTTCAGAATAAAAGATATAGCGTACAGCGGGAACGTTGACTGCAAAAAATGCACCAATCTTTCGCTTTAAAAAATTATCGAAATGTTATCAGGAAAAGGTTTGAAAAATACGTGATGTATCTTGTGTTATCTATCCGCGCGATGCGTGGTAGAATGTAGCACCTTCTTTAAAAAAGTAAAGGGTTGCTAAGGTTTCATTGGGTCTTTTCCCTCCGCCTTTCGTGATAACTTTCAATAAAAAAAGGAACGTTGCAAAGTAACGACATAGTGCCAAGAATTGCAAGTTTTTTTGAAGGTTTAAGATTGGTTTAAAAAAAGTTTAAATTGTTTAAAGTTGTTTTAAGATTGTCGCCGAACCACACAACACTTAAACTTTTAAACAATTTAAACTTTTAAACCTAATAACCGAAACTATACAATAGCTTTCACTACCGCTTTTGGAGCTTCTTTACGAGTACCGTCGAATCCGTCAACTCCGGAAACGGTGGTGTATTTCATTACATATTTTTTACCAGGATTGATGATTTGGTAAGCCGCTTGACACATTAATGTGGCTTCGTGGAATCCGCAAAGAATCAATTTTAATTTCCCTGGATACGTGTTTACGTCACCAATGGCGAAGATTCCAGGAATATTTGTTTGATAATCTAAAGCATTGTCTACTTTGATCGCATTTTTCTCGATTTCTAATCCCCAGTGTGCGATTGGACCTAATTTTGGCGTCAATCCAAAAAGTGGAATGAAAAAATCGGTTTTAATGTTTTGGTGTGCACCATCTTCTTCAACATCAACAGACTCTAAATGTTCTGCTCCGTTTAAACCAATTACTTCTCCAGGAGTAATCATTTTGATTTTTCCAGATGATTTCAATTCCTGTACTTTTTCAACAGAATCAAGAGCTCCTCTAAATTCATTTCTGCGGTGAATCAAAGTTACCTCTGAAGCGACATTAGCCAAGAAAATACTCCAGTCCAAAGCGGAATCTCCACCTCCAGAAATCACGACTCTCTTGTCTCTGAATTTCTCAGGATTTTTGATAAAGTATTTCACTCCTTTATCTTCGTAAAATTCAATGTCTTCGATAAGTGGTTTTCTTGGTTCAAAACTTCCCAATCCTCCAGCAATAGCTACAACAGGCGCATGGAATTTCTTCCCTTTATTAGAAGTCACAATAAAACTTCCGTCTTCTTGTTTTTCGATAGTTTCTGCACGTTCTCCAAGAGTAAATCCTGGTTCAAACTGCTTGATTTGTTCCATTAAATTATCCACCAAATCACCAGCCAATACTTCAGGGAACCCCGGAATATCATAGATTGGTTTCTTTGGATACAATTCTGATAATTGTCCTCCCGGTTGCGGTAAGGCATCCAAAATATGACATTTTAATTTTAATAATCCTGCTTCGAAAACGGCGAATAGACCTGTTGGCCCAGCTCCTATTATAAGTATGTCTGTTTTAACCATTATATTTAAATTTTACTTCTTATTATTATTTTTATTTAGTGCGCAAATAAACGAATGTTTTCAATTTCTAAATATGACTAATATCAGAGAATTTCATCCGCTATTTTTATATTATTTTTTTTTCAATCCTTCGGTGATTTCGTTCATCTTTTGAACTTTTTCTTCAAAATTACCTTTTAAGGTTTTGCGATATTCATTCAGGTTTTCGACCATTTTATTGATGTCTTCCGGAATTACTTCTTCAAAAAACTCGCGTAATCTTTTGGCCGTTGTTGGCGATTTTCCGTTGGTTGAAATGGCAATTTTTACATTTCCTTTAGTTACGATGCCACCCAAATAATAATCGCATAAATCGGGTGTGTCGGCAATATTGCAAATCAAATAACGCTTTCGAGCTAACTCATAAACCCTTTTATTGACTTTCAAATCATCGGTGCAAGCGATAACCATGTGGCGTTTTTTCAGCATTTTTTTCTTGAACTTCGCTTTGGTCAATTTTACCGAAGGATATTTTTCGACTAATGCTTCCAATTCGGGTAAGAACTTTGTTGCCACAACCTCAACATTGGCATTGGGACTAGATTTCAACATAAACGACAGCTTTTCCAAACCAACGTTTCCACCACCTACAATAAGTACATTAATGTTATGCAGTTTTAAAAAAATAGGGTATAATTCGTTCCTTTCCATTATAATTTTATTTCAGCAGTTACGAATTGCTCGTAAAAACCTTTCAACTTATTGCTCTCTTTGACTACTTCTCCAATTATGATAATTGCCGGCGAGCTTAAATTATTTTTGACAGCCACTTCCTGAATCGTGTCAATTGTTCCCACGCCTATTTTTTCGTTTGGCATTGTTCCGTTTTGAATAATCGCAACGGGAGTTTTTCCTTTGGATTCCTTTTGAAATAGTGCCACAATATGAGACAGTTTACTCATTCCCATCAAAATCACAATCGTTGCTGATGATTGTGCTGCGAGAGCGATATCACTAGACAAATTTCTGTCGGAAGTTGTTCCCGTTATTACCCAAAAACTTTCTGAAGTTCCTCTTTTGGTCAATGAAATCCCCTGATAAGCAGGAACTGCAATCGCCGATGAAATTCCGGGAACCACAAATGTAGGAATTCCAAAACTTTCTGCGTAATCTATTTCTTCACTTCCTCTTCCAAAAACAAAAGAATCTCCCCCTTTTAAGCGCACCACATTTCCATACGTCAAAGCGTTGTCAACAATCAACTGATTGATTTGGTCTTGCGTGTAGGCGTGATTTCCAATTTGTTTTCCAACAAAAATCTTGATGGCATTGTGAGGAGCGTGCTTCAATATTTCTTCATTTGCCAAGGCATCATACAAAACCACGTTCGCTTCAGCCAGTGCATTTGCGCCTTTTAGCGTAAGCAAGTCTGGATCTCCAGGACCGGCACCAACTAAAGTTACTTTGGGTTTTATTGTATTAAGCATCAGCTAAATCTTTGGCTCTATATGTTTCAATTTTATCGAAAAAGGCAATTCCCTGCTCAATATATTCTTTTGCAAAAGCTTCTGAAGGCTCATTTTTATTGATTTGGTAAACCAACTCAGTAAAAGTTGAATCCAATTGAATTTTATTAGTTGCAACAAAAACAGTATCAAATAAATCGATAATTCCTGAATGCGTATTTGTTTTTTCGTTTTCAGATAACAATAAAGCTTTCGCTCCATTTACGAATCCAGCATAGGCTTGATAAATAGAATCTGACCATTTTCCGTCTGCGAAAGATTCCTGAGCCACGATTAATTTATCTTTAGCTTCGAATAATAACGTAGCTACTAAATCAATTACAACACCAGCACATTCTCCAACTCCAACTGCTTTCACATAGTTATCGGCATTACCCCAATCCACAAAATCTGCATCGGTCAAATTAGTTACATCCGCTAATGGTTTTAAGAATTCATAGAAATATTTCTCTCCTTTGGCATCATAATAATTAAGGAATGATTGTCCATTTCCATTGGCTTCATAATCATTTAAAATTAATCGCAAAGCATCCGGCCCTCTTCGGCTTGGTATTTTGATTACTTTATCAGAAAAACGTCCTGCTCCATTTCCTAATCTTCCTCCTCCCAATAAAACCTGTAACGCTGGCGCTACTAATTTTCCTGAGTTGATAGACATTCCTTGGAAACCAATTGCTGACATATTGTGCTGTCCGCAAGCATTCATACAACCACTGATTTTGATTTCAATTTCTGTGTTGTTGCTGTATTGAGGAAATTCTGCTTTGATTACTCTTTCTAATTCATCTGCAATTCCCGTACTGCTTGCAATTCCTAAATTACAAGTATCTGTCCCAGGACAAGCCGTGATATCTCCGATGGTATCATATCCTAAACTAACCATTTCTAATTTGGCTAATTCTTGGTAAAAGAAAGGTAAGTTTTCTTCTTTAATATTACGAATAACGATGTTTTGTCTTAATGAAAAACGCAATTCGTTGGCTCCATAATTTTTAATCAAATCAGCTAATAATCTTGCTTTGTCAGTATAGAAATCTCCTAAAAGTACTTTTACACCAATTGCCACATATCCTGCTTGTTTTTGTGGAATAACATTTGATTTTTTCCAAACTTCAAAAGCTGCTGCATCATCAATTGTTGCTGAAGGCACAGCTAATAAAGGTTCTGTAATTGGACCTTCAAATGCAGTCGTATCTATTTCGTAAGAGTGGAAAGGCAATGCTTTTTTCTCTTCTTCCACTAAACGTAAAAATTCATCACGACCTAGGTCTTTGATTAAGAATTTCATACGTGCTTTCAAACGTTTTGCTCTTTCTCCGTGACGGTCAAAAACTCTGATGATTCCTTCCGCAGTTGGAATAATTTGGTTTACCGGTACGAATTCTGAAAGCAATTCAGCGTGACTTGGCTGTGAACCCAAACCACCTGCAAACATAATTTTGAAACCTTTTTCGCCATTTACAATTTTTGGAATAAATCCTAAATCGTGTAAATAACTCAAAGCCGTATCTTTATCAGAAGATGAGAATGATATTTTGAACTTACGTCCCATTTCCTGACAAATTGGGTTACGCAACAAATATTCAAATAAACCATGTGCATAAGGCGTCACATCAAAAGGTTCGTCAACATCTACACCGGCCAATTCACTTCCTGTAATATTACGAACTGTGTTTCCACAAGCTTCACGCAACGTAATATTGTCTTTGGCCAAGTCTGCCCAAAGCTCAGGCGTTCTGTCTAAACTAACATAGTGAATTTGGATATCCTGACGGGTTGTTATATGCAACCGTCCTGTAGAATATTTATCTGAAACTTCAGTAATTCTATTCAATTGTTCGCTAGTTACTTTTCCGTAAGGCAATTTAATACGAATCATCTGCACACCTTCCTGACGCTGACCGTAAATTCCGCGTGCTAAACGAAGACTGCGAAAACGCTCATCATCGATTTGTCCGTTACGGAAAGAATAAATCTTTTTCTCTAAATCGATAATCTCTTTTTGGACAATCGGGTTTTCTATTTCGTCTCTAAAACTTTGCATCTTATTTAGTTTTTTTTGTCTATTGTCTATTGTTGCTGGTGTATGGCCGTTGTAATCATAACTATCAACTACAAGCCATTAACTATCAACTATTTTATAAATCCAACTCCTGCTGTTGTGTTGGTTGCGGCATCTATCAAGATGAAGGCTCCATTTGATTTATTGTCTGTGTAAGCATCAAAATAAATGGCTTTGCTCAATTTAATGGTCACTTCTCCAATTTCATTAATAGCTAATTGAGTTGCTGGGGTTGTTCCAGAATAATCGGTTGCGATTACATTTTTCACACTGTCAATTTTTGCCAAAACTCTATTGGTATTGTGCTGCACAAAATACTTTGCGCCAGCCACTAATTTCTTGCTGTCCATCCAGCAAACTGTTGTTGTGATGTCTTTTTCAACTCTAGGAAGCTCATTAGATTTTACAATCATATCGCCTCTTGTCACATTGATGTCATTTTCCAATTCGATAGTAATTGAAGAACCAGCCGTAGCTTCATCAAACTGTTGGTCAAAAAAGTGAATGTTAGTCACTTTTGATTCTGTCAAAGAAGGCAATACTGTAACGGCATCTCCAACTTTGATATTGTTTCCGTATAATTTTCCAGCATATCCTCTAAAGTCGTGGTATTCTTCCGTTTTTGGACGAATTACTGTCTGCACTGGGAAACGAGCTTGTCCGTTATCGTAAATATCTTTTGGCTCTAAACCTTCCAAATGCTGCAGAATAGTTTGTCCAGTGTACCAAGGCATTTTTCCTAATGTTTCCACTACATTATCTCCTGTTAAAGCACTTAACGGAATGTAGCTTACGTTTTGTTCTTTGTAGGCGCTTTTTGCATTTAATGCCTGAAAATCAGCTTTGATTTTATTATAAACTTCTTCCGAATAATCAACCAAATCCATTTTGTTTACCGCAACAATCACATCTTTTACTCTCAATAAATTATTGATAAAAAAGTGACGGTACGTTTGCTCAATAACTCCTTTACGGGCATCGATCAAAATGATGGACACTTGTGAAGTCGATGCACCGGTAACCATGTTACGAGTATATTCTACGTGACCCGGAGTATCGGCAATAATGTAACTTTTTTTCGCAGTCGAAAAATAAATATGCGCTACGTCAATTGTAATTCCTTGTTCTCTCTCGGCAACCAAACCATCGGTAGCCAAAGAAAAATCTAAATAATCGTATCCTTTTTGCTTACTGCTTTTTTCTATTGCTTCTAATTTATCGGTAGTTAAAGATTGTGTATCATATAATAACCTTCCGATTAAAGTACTCTTTCCGTCATCTACGCTTCCAGCTGTTGCTATTTTTAAAACTTCCATTCTTATTTTTTGTTTAAAGTTTAAGGTTTAAGATTTCCAAAACACCTCTATGTAAACTTCTAAATTTGATTTTTTTATTTTAAATGTTGAATTTTAAATTTTAAATGTGTCGGAACAATTCATAATTTATAATTCATAATTTATAATTGTTTTCTAAAAGTACCCTTGTTGTTTTCTTTTTTCCATAGCAGCTTCAGAACGTTTGTCATCGATTCTGGCTCCTCTTTCTGAAATAGTCGAAGATCTGATTTCGCCAACAACTTCAGCAATTGTTGCAGCATACGAATCTACCGCAGCGGTACAGCTCATATCTCCAACAGTTCTAAAACGAACAATTCTTTCTTCTATTTCTTCATCTTCTTCTTGGTACACAAAAGGAGAATGTGACCAAATCATACCGTCTCTAATAAACACTTTACGTTTGTGTGAAAAGTAAATCGACGGAATTTCGATTTGTTCTTGTTCTATATAACTCCAAACATCCAATTCGGTCCAGTTTGAAATTGGAAAAACACGAACGTTTTGACCATTTTCAATTTTTCCGTTCAAAAGATCAAATAATTCAGGGCGTTGGTTTTTTTCATCCCATTGTCCAAAATCATCACGAACAGAAAAAATACGCTCTTTTGCTCTTGCTTTTTCTTCATCACGACGCGCTCCACCTATACAAGCATCAAATTTAAATTCTTCGATAGCGTCTAATAATGTAGTCGTCTGCAAACTGTTTCTGCTGGAATATTTACCAGATTCTTCCACTACTTTACCTTGGTCAATAGCATCCTGTACGTTACGAACGATTAATTCCAAACCTAATTCAGCAACCAATTTATCTCTAAAGGCAATCGTTTCAGGGAAATTATGTCCTGTATCCACGTGTAGCAATGGAAAAGGAATTTTGGCTGGGAAAAATGCTTTTTGCGCCAAACGCACTAATGTAATTGAATCTTTACCGCCTGAAAAAAGCAAAACGGGTTTGTCAAATTGAGAAATTACTTCTCTGAATATGTAAATTGCTTCGCTTTCTAAAGCATTTGTTTTTAATATTGAACTCATTTTTTAAGTTTAAAAGTTTAAAGTTTAAAGTTTCAGCTTGTTGTGGCTTCGACTAAAATCTCTCAACTATTATTGTTATTTCTATTCTCTTTATTCTATTTTCTATTCTCTAAATCTGCCTTCCTACTTCTGGTGTAATCCGCATTCTTTATGACTAGATTCCCATGACCATCTTCCTGCTCTGATATCTTCTCCTTCGGCAATAGCTCTCGTACATGGCGCACAACCGATACTTACAAAACCCTTTTTGTGTAAAGCGTTTTGCGGTACGTTATTATCATCAATATACTTTTGAACATCAGCCAAACTCCATTTCAACAATGGATTGAATTTTATAATATTGAAATGTGCATCGTATTCAAATACTGCCAAATCATTTCTATTTTCTGATTGCTCGGCACGTAAACCAGTGATCCAAATTTCATTTCCTTTCAAAGCTTTGGTCAATGGCGCTACTTTTCGAATAAAACAACATTCCTTTCTGTTCTCTACCGATTCATAAAAACTGTTCGGTCCTTTTTTATTCAATAAATTTTCTACATCGCTGGCTTCTGGAAAATAAGTTTGAATAGCTACTTTGTATTTTTTTATTGTTCTATGAAAAACATCATAGGTTTCTTGAAATAATCTTCCTGTGTCAAGGGTAAAAATATTTATCGGTAACTCATTTTTGGCAATCAAAACGGTTATAACCTGGTCTTCCTGACCAAATGAAGTCGAAAAAACTACTTTCCCTTTGTATTCATTAGCTAAAAAAGCTAAGGTTTCCTCAATGGAAAAACCTGCTGTTTTCTCTAATAAAGTATTTGCTATTGCTGTGCTCATATCTTTTATGTTTTCCTCAACCCAACCCTCTCCAAAGGAGAGAGAAAAAGCAGATTTGATTTTTATTTAAATCCATTACCCTATCGGCTTACTAGATTACTTTGCAAAAGTAACACTTTTTTTTAAATTCAAAATTATTTTTAAATAAAATTTAATAAATTATAATGCAATGTCTGCCAGAGTGTTATTTTCAAGAACCTTAAGCGTATTGTCCCTAACCTGAGTCATTAAGCGACGTGCGCCACAATTGGTTTCGTCGTCACAATCATCACATCTTTCATAAAAATTGTGACTCGCGCAAGGAAGCAAAGCGATTGGTCCTTCGAGGATGCGATATACTTTGGCCATACTGATATCTTTTGGGTCTTTTATCAGATAGTAGCCACCGCCTTTTCCTTTTTTTGCTCCTAAAAAACCAGAGTTTCTGAGTAATAACAAAATACTTTCCAGAAATTTAATTGATATATGCTCGCTTTGGGCAATTTCAGCAATAGCAACAGGCTCTTTATTCTCACGTCTGGCCAAAAATGTCAAAGCCTTAATTCCGTATTTTGTTTTCTTTGAAAGCATTTAGAATGTTTTTGATTTTAAGATTTAAATCACATTGAAATTATATTTACGAAACTACAAACTTTATCCTTTTATCAGCAAATTGTATGAAACTATTTTAAAATTTCGGCACAAATTGAATCTGCAAATTCCTTTTCAGTATAGAAATCGTGTTCTTTATTTTTTATGATTTCAAAATCTATCGAATGTGTTTGAAGCCAATTCTTGTTTGGAATATTACTGTCATTTTCTCCATAATATAGTTTTATTGCTCCATTAGGAATTTTATCCTCACACCGTAATCTTGTTGATGAAACCGCTAATAAATTTCTAACTTTCAAATCTTTTAAAGCTGCTTTCCAAGCAATCGTTCCGCCTATACTGAAAGCTAGAATATCGATTTGATTCTTTTCTCTTTTCAAAAGATTCTCCATACCTTTCTCTATTCCTCCATTAATAAACTGACTATGGAGATTTTCTTCGGTATAATATGTTTTGTCAATTTCGCCCAATTCACAGCAATCATAATATTGAATTTCGAATTTATCCTTCAATAATTCAACATAACCAGAAACCCAGTCTGATTTTTCTTTTCCCCACAAATCCGATAAAATGATAAGTCTTGGTTTCATATGATAAGAGAAAATGTGAATCAAATTTTAAAAAAAATAAATGATGATTAACAATTTTTGAAAGCAATACAAATCTGCAATCTAAAATCATTAATCATCATTCTAAAATTAATATTATTTATGAAAGCGCCTGCTTTAAATCTGCA
This sequence comes from Flavobacterium sp. 1, assembly GCF_002797935.1. NCBI lineage: Bacteria > Pseudomonadati > Bacteroidota > Flavobacteriia > Flavobacteriales > Flavobacteriaceae > Flavobacterium > Flavobacterium sp. 1. The sequence continues at coordinate 4,714,971 of NZ_PGER01000001.1, read as the reverse complement.
ATAACATCTTCCACGGTTTCAAGCCCTACGGAAACACGTACCAATCCATCTGTAATGCTCACTGCCAAACGTTCTTCCACAGTCAATTTACTGTGAGTTGTAGAGGCCGGATGTGTTACGATTGTTCTGGTATCACCCAGATTTGGAGACAATGAACACAATCTTATTTTATCCAAAAAGGCTCTTCCTGCTTCGATTCCGCCTTTAATTTCAAAAGCAACAATATTCCCTCCTAATTTCATTTGCTTTTTGGCCAATTCGTATTGCGGATGCGACTTCAAGAATGGATATTTAACGGTATTTACGTTTGGATGTCTTTCTAAAAACTCAGCTACTTTCATTGCATTTTCACAGTGTCGATCAACACGAATTGCTAATGTTTCCAAGCTTTTAGACAATACCCAAGCATTAAAAGGCGATAATGAAGGGCCTGTCAGTCGAGAAAACAAATAAATATCTTTTATCAAATCGGCATTTCCTACTGTGATTCCTCCTAATACTCTTCCTTGACCATCAATCAATTTAGTTGCAGAATGCACTACCAAATGCGCTCCCCATTTTATAGGCTGCTGAAGATAAGGCGTAGCAAAACAGTTGTCGATAATTAAAATCAAGTTATGTTTTTTGGCAATCGCTCCCAAAAGTTCTAAATCAATAATATCAACAGCTGGGTTGGTTGGCGATTCGGCAAAAAGTATCTTCGTATTTGGTTTTATAAAACTCTCAATGGTTTCCGGTTTAGTAAGATCAAAATAGGAAGTTTCGATTCCCCACTTTGGAAAATAATTCACAAACAAGGAATGGGTTGCCCCAAAAACACTGCTGGCAGAAACGATATGATCTCCTGATTTCAACAAAGCAGTAAAAGTAGAATACACCGCAGCCATTCCTGATGCAAATGCAAAACCAGCTTCAGCACCTTCCATTTTGCAAACTTTATCAACGAATTCGTTGGTATTTGGATTACTGTATCGACTGTAAATATTGCGGTCTTTCTCATCTGCAAAAGAAGCACGCATGTCTTCAGCATCTTCAAATACAAAACTAGACGTTAAGTAAAGAGGCACTGAATGCTCCAAAAATTGTGTTCTTTCTAATTGGTTACGGATGGCCTGTGTTTCAAAACCAAATTCTTCTTCGCTCATTTTAATATGTTTATGGTTGATAGTTTGCTGTTTGTGGTCTTAGATTTTCGCTAATTCCACTCCATTCAAAACTACTTTGTAATGTATTGTTGCCGTTGGTTCTACCGTTTTAGAAACTGAGCAATATTTATCAAAAGACAATTGTGCTGCTTTTGCTGCTTTGTCTTCTTTAATATTTCCTTCCAAAGAAAAAACTACATAAATATCTTTGAATGGTTTTGCTTCGCCAACTTGTACGCGTTCGCCTTCTACCTCAGCCTTGAAAGAAGTGATTTCCTGGCGCTGTTTTTTTAGAATCGAAATCATATCAATTCCACTGCAGCCAGCGACACCCATTAATACTAATTCCATTGGGCTTGGCCCCATATCATTTCCTCCAAATTCTGGACGGGCATCAACATTTACAATGTGACCTCGTTCATTTTTTAATTCAAAATGGAAGTTGTCGTTTACTCTGTTAAGTGTTATTTTCATTTTGCTTGTTTTTTTAAACGCTAATGATGCGAATTTTTTTATTTTTCTCCAGTTTCTAAATTATTATTGCCATTTAAATAATCATCAACTATTATTCTTGATACGTCTAAATCCAATTCATCGACTTGAAGTTTTACAGGATTTAAACCTCCCGATGCAACAACCCAAGGCTCAATATTTGACATATATTCATTTTGAGTAAAAACTGAAATTTCTTTTCCTTCTAATAAATTTCTAACATTCATTGCTTCAAAATACGACCCCCTAAAAACTTCTATCATAATTTTTTTAATGCTGATAATGCGATTTTTCTAACGCAGATTCAACGGTTATTTTTATATCTAAAATCTGCAATCTTAAATCATTACCCTTTATCCGATAATCTCAAAATATCTCCAAAAACTCCTCTCGCTGTTACTGCCGATCCCGCTCCAGCTCCTTGAATCACGATTGGTCGGTCTCCATAAGATTCCGTGTAAATTTCGAAGAAAGAATCCGAACCTTTCAATCCGCCCAAAGCAGTTTCTTTTGGCACCGAAACCAATTTTACTTCCAGATTCCCTTTATCATTTTGCAAATCACCAGATAATTCCCCGATGTATCGCAACACATGGTTTGGTTGCTGATCTGCTTTAATTTTAGCATAAATTGGGTCAAACTCTGATAATTTATTTAAGAAATCAGAAACATCTCCTTCACGCAAATGCTCCGGAATTAAATTCTGAATCGAAATCTCCTCAAACTCATTTTGCAGGTCTAATTCTCTAGCCAATATCAATAATTTTCTACCTACGTCATTTCCGCAAAGGTCTTCTCTTGGGTCTGGTTCGGTGTAACCGTTATCGATGGCTTCTTTTAATATTTCGCTGAACGGGGCATCTTTCGCAGAAAAATTATTGAACAAATAGCTCAAAGTTCCCGAGAAAACGCCCTTTATCTTAGTGATATTTTCACCCGATAAGTGCAATAATTTTATCGTATCAATCAATGGCAAACCTGCACCTACGTTCGTTTCATACAAATATGTTTTTTGGTTTTCTTCCAATACTTGTCGCAGCTCTTTGTAAAACGAATAACTCAATGTATTGGCTACTTTATTAGACGAAATCAAGTCAAAACTGTTTTCTGCCAATTTGATATAATTTTCAACAAAAGAAGTAGAAGCCGAGTTATCAATGGCAATCAAATTCTCCAAGTGGTGCTCATTTGCGTAAGCAATAACATCTTCAATTGTATAAGAAATTCCAGCTGTTTGGATTTCATTTCTCCAGTTTGGTGAAACACCGTTTTTATTAAGAAGAATACTTTTAGAATTCGCAATCGCAAAAACATTCAATTTGATTCCTTTGCGTTTTTCGATAGCTCCAGATGATTCCAAAATTTGGTTAATCAACGTTCCTCCTACCAATCCGTGTCCAAAAATCGCAATATTTATTTTCTTGGAAACTCCAAAAATCTCTCCATGAATAACGTTCAGAGCTTTGTTCAGCTCCGATTTTTTCACCACCAAACTCACATTTTTGCCCGTAACCGTATTATTGAAAAGGATAGGAACAATTTTGTTTTTGATTAAAGCTGTGTACGGTTTATGAAAAGTACTCAAATCCTGACCAATAATCGAAATTACCGAAACATTATCGGTAACAGTAATTTTATTAACGTCTTTAGAATAAAAGTCGTTTTCAAATTCTCGCTCCAATTCAATCATCGCACGAGTCGCTTTATCAGCATCAACCACAATTCCGATTCCTCTTTCAGACGAACCTTGCGAAATGATGCTAACGCTAATATCATTATCACCCATCACTTTAAAAATACGGGCATCAACACCTGTTTTCCCAAGTAATCCCCTTCCTTCCAAATTCACCAAAGCCACATTTTCCAAAACCGAAAGCGTTTTAATTCCTTCTTTATTGGCATTGGAAGTAATTAACGTCCCTTGATTTTCATGATTGAATGTGTTCAAAATACGAAGCGGAATATTTTTTTCCAACAGAGGAATGATAGTCTTTGCATGCAAAATTGTTGCTCCGAAATTGGCCAGCTCATTCGCTTCGTTAAACGTCAAATAGTCTATTTTTTTAGCATCCAAAACCAGATCTGGGTTTGCTGTATAAATTCCGTCAACGTGAGTATAATTTTGAAGTTCCGTCGCATCAAGATAATTCGCAAGTAACGAAGCCGTATAATTACTACCATTTCTTCCCAGCGTAGTTGCTTCATTTTTATTATTGGAACCAATAAAACCAGTCACAACATTTACCGTTTCGCCGTTATGCTCCTTAAAATAGGCCACCACATTTTTCTTCGAAAGCTGTTCAACCGGTTGTGCATCTCCGTAATTAGAGTCCGTTTTTATCAATTCTCTCGTGTCTGAAAAATTAGCTTTTATGCCATTTTTAATTAAAATTGCAGTCAGCAGTTTAGCCGAAATCAACTCTCCTTTGGACAGTACTTCGTCCTTAATTTTCACGCTGTAATCCCCAATCAGGCTCACGCCTTCAAAAAGTTTTTCCAGTTTGCCAAACTCTTCAGACAAATCCACATCGACGTAAACATCTTGCTGATAGTTTTTAAAATCTTCAAAAAGCGGTTTATAATTTCCGTTTTTCGAAGCCAAAGCCAATATATCTTCCAGTTCGTCCGTGGCATTTCCGCGTGCCGAAACCACAACTGCAATCTGCTCTCCGTTATTCACTTTCCCGGCAATAATTGCCACAACCTTATTGATTCCGTCTCCGTTTGACAAAGACTTACCTCCAAATTTTAATATTTTCATTTTGATATATTTTTTTCAAGCTTAAAAATTCCTTTAAGCAATTTGTCTAATTGTTTATATTCAATCAAGAAAGCATCGTGGCCGTGAATGGAATCAATTTCTTGGAACGTTACATTCTCTTTGTGCTTTTTTAATGTTTCGTATGTTTCTTTATTCTCATTTACAGTAAAAAACAAATCCGAATTAATTCCAATAATATGAATATCGGCTTCAATTTGTGATGCCACAGCAACAAAAGATTCTCTGTTTCTGGAAATATCTATTGTTTTCAGCAATTGATTCATCAACTTATACGCCGAAAGCTGAAAACGTTTCTGCAATTTCTCACCATGATGATTCAGCCAACTTTCGATGTTAAAAACAGCCAATTCTTCGTTTATGGTTCGGTCAAATTTAGCCTTAAAAGATTCTGGCGTTCTATAACATAACATCGCGTGAATGCGTGCGTCTTCAATTGGCTTTGCCGAATTATTCAAAATTTGTTCCTGCAGAAAACAATTGGCAATAAGCCAATCTGTCGATTTCCAGTCGGTTGCAATCGGAATTAAATGTTTTGTTATCTGTAGTTCCAATGCGGCAATTTCCCAAGCAATTCCTCCTCCTACAGAACCGCCAATAATGGCAAACAACTGATTAATCTGAAGCGATTTTACCCCTTCTATAAACAGTCTGGCCACATCTCTAGCCGTAAAATCCAAATAGTTTTCGATAATAGTATCGTCATAACCATTTCCCGGCACATTAAAAGCAAGTATTGTATATTTATCAGTGTCAATTGTTCTGTTTTTACCTATAAGTACATTCCACCATCCTTTTGACCCCACAACATGTGAATTCCCAGTCAATGCGTGATTAACCAAAACAATAGGTGCCGTATGCAGTGCCAGACCAAAAATCTGATAACTTAAATTGATTGAAGCAAAAAAAGCACCACTTTCGGTAGTGAAATTTTGTATAGTAATTATTGTTGGTTTATTTTCCAATTTCAAATCTTTTTGATTTTTTGATTTGTACCTGGAAATATTATGAAGAAAGTTAGAAAACCTAAATGAATTCTTTGTGTTATCTTTCCACGTTTGGCGTGGTAGAATGCAGCACCTTCTTCGATAAATCGAAGGGTTGCTAAGGCTTCATCGGGTCTAATCCCTCGTCCTTTCTTTATAACATTTCAATACGTTTCTGAACTTAAAGGTGCAAATTAACTACAATTTTATGAAACGACCAAATAATTATTAAACTCTTGCTAGAAACGACCATTCGGCGCTAATAAAAAATTTGCCAAAAGTTCACTTATTCTCACACATTTCTTTTAATTCCAAAAAGAATATGGCATGTTTTTATCCGTGAAGTTCTTGGCAAATAATTTTTACCTGAATATTTCCCGAGGTATCTTACTTATGCTTCAAATAAAAAGAGTTTCATTCTCTTTTGAGTACATGTGAAACAATAAAGAACTGTTGCCTTTTTTAGCTTTCAAATCAAAGTTTTCATCTACGTGAAATCTTGGATGATTCAATTCTTTCATCGGGTTAAAAGGTTCTACTGTTATAGTCCTCAAAATTGCTTTTTTTAGTAACTCTACTCTGCTTGTGATATATGTTATAATTTTCATGATACTTATTTTTGTAATTAATGTCTTTTTTTATGGCTTATATTTCAAATGTTTTACAACATTCTCTTCTTTTTTATAGCACAATGAGTTTCATTTTCTAAAAAAACAATTGTGCACTTATACTTTTACTGTTAATTCTGCAAAAACGGCTGATAAATCGGCTTTTAAATCTTCTATATCTTCCAGTCCTACTGACAATCGAATCAAATCTTTGGTAACTCCTGTGGCTACCTGCTCTGCATCAGACAACTGTTGATGCGTTGTACTGGATGGATGGATAATCAAGGATTTGGTGTCTCCAATATTGGCTAAAAGTGAAAATAATTTCGTTTCATCAGCCACTTTCTTGGCAGCTTCAAATCCTCCTTTTAAACCAAATGTCAGCAAACCGTTTTGTCCTTTTGGTAAATATTGCTGGGCTAAATCATAATATTTACTTGACTTCAAACCAGGATAATTGACCCAAGCCACGGCTTCCTGTTTTTCTAACCACTGCGCCAAAGCCAATCCGTTTTCGCTGTGCTTCTGGACTCGAACAGGCAGGGTTTCTAATCCCTGTATAATCTGAAAAGCATTAAACGGACTCAGCGCTGCTCCATAATCCCGCAGCCCTTCGATTCTTACTTTTGCAATAAACGCTGCGTTTCCAAGTGCCTCGTGATACACTAATCCGTGATATCCCGGCGATGGTTCTGTGAACTCTGGAAACTTACCGCTGCTCCAATCAAAAGTTCCTGCATCAATAACCACTCCTCCCAGTGAAGTACCATTCCCAGCAATATATTTGGTCAGGGAATGAATTACAATATTGGCTCCATGCTCAATTGGATTTAATAAATAAGGAGAGGGAACTGTGTTATCTACAATGAAAGGAACTTTAAATGATTTGGCTTCTGCCGAAATGGCTTTAAGATCAAGAACGTCTAATTTTGGATTTCCCAGACTTTCCGCAAAGAATACTCTAGTATTTTCTTTTGCTGCTTTCGTAAAATTTGCTGGATCTGAGGGATCAACAAATGTGGTAGTGATTCCCAGTCTTGGCAATGTTGCACTCAATAAATTATAAGTTCCGCCATACAAACTGTTTGAAGCTACAATATGGTCTCCTGTTTTTAGCAGTACTAATAATGATGTTGCAATTGCCGCAGTTCCAGATGCGGTTACTACTGCTCCAATACCACCTTCTAACGCTGCCAAACGCTGCTCCAAAATGTCATTGGTTGGATTATTCAATCGAGTATATATGAATCCTGATTCGGCAAGACCAAATAAATTGGCGGCATGCTCTGAATTATTAAAAACATAAGATGTCGTTTGATAAATAGGCACTGCGCGTGTCCCTGCGTGTTTTGTTACATCGTGTCCTGCGTGCAATGCATCAGTAGCAAATTTATTTGAACTCATAATTTCTTTTTTTTAATTTTTATTTGAACAAAGCTTATAGTGCTTTTATTATTTTTAAATTCTGACTTTCTTGCCCTTTGAAAACAAAAAACCCTTTTAGACGCATATCCAAAAGGGTTTTAAGTTTTATCTTAAACTTATACTTCTGGAATCAACGTATACAAACACACACCATGGCGTACTTACGCATCATAATCTTCTTTGACTGGCAAACGGTAATGTTAATCGTGTAAAGTTGGGGCATGCTTAATTATTGTTTTACTTATTCTTATTATTTTTTTAACCTTTAAATGATAAAAAAAACCTCCCAAGTTATTGAGAGGTTTTTTGCTATATATTATTTAATTTAAAATAAAGCTATATACACCTCCCCTTGCAGGTTTTCACCTGAATGGCTTTTTTAGACATATTGCATAAATTAAATCTCATTTTTCCTCTTTTTTCTTTTGTTTTACAAATATCTAAACTTTTTTTCAATTTTCCAAACACTAAACGTAAATTTAATGATTAATAAATATTTAATTAAAATAATAACTGATAAAAAATCAGCACTTTATAAATATCCATGCACAAACTTTGGCAAATACTTGTGATTTTTTAACAAAATTTTCTCGTTTTTAAACTATTCCATAACTAAAAACTATGTCGAAAACAGGAAATTCTGATACTTTGAGTGTATTGTCTGGTAAAATAAAACTCCTAATCCGCCTAACAATATTATAACTAAATGCAAAAATGAATTTGGGAAAAAGGAAAAACTCAAATAACCAATTATAATACCCCTTAAAAAATCCAAATGAAAAATCCATTTCTTTTGATCTAGCATAGCTCCAGTAGCAATTACGCTCAAAACAATAAAGACAGTTATTAAAAAAATAGTAAAAGCAGTTATAAATTCTGAAAAGAGAATTGTTAAAAACAATATAGTCATTGTTACAATTGTCTTTGCAATAATTGAATTTGTCAGTTTCTTTGAATATTTAATATCAATATCAACTGTTTTTTTAGAAAGCTTTCTTTCCAGAAGCAACCGTATTCTTCCATCGATATCATTTGGACCTCCAAAAATTACTTTCAGTTTTTGTCTGATTGTTTTGGCCATTCTAAAGGCTACTGTTAATTCCAAAACATAATGAAAATGCTGCCATAAAAAACTATAACTCCCTAATGACTTAGTCAATCCAAATTTTGGTTCAGCTGTCTCTTCTATAAAAGTTCCAAAAATTTTATCCCAAATAATTAACATGTCCCCATAATTTTTATCCAAATATTCTGGATTACTGCTATGATGAACTCTATGGTGCGACGGCGTAACAATAATATATTCCAGCCATCCCAGTTTTCCCACTAACTGTGTATGAGTAAAAAAAGGATACGTTCCATGAATTAGCAATAATACAGTAATCATCTGGGCATTAAAACCAATAATAGGCAACACGCACCAAAACAAACCTCTGGCAAAAGCCTGAAAAACCGTTATTCTAGCCGCAGCTGTATAATTAAAATCGTCACTTTGATGATGTACAATATGTGATGCCCAAAAAAGATTGACCGTATGCCCGAATCTGTGATACCAATACCAAAGCAGATCTGTAGCCAGAAACAAAAGAATCCAAGTCACAGCAGTGGATTCAATTGAAAAAATAGAGAAGTTTGCATTCAGCCAAGAAAAAATAAAGAAAAAAGTTCCCGTAGTTAAAAGATCAGCAATGCGCTCAACAATTCCAATATTAAGATTGGCAATACTTTCATTAAAATGATGAAGTTTTTTATTTTTTCTTACACTAATATAGTATTCCAAAAGCATAAAAAATGCAAAAAATGGAACTGCAAAAGCTATATAATTTAATTTCATTTGGGGTGCTTTTTATTTGCTTTAGAGCCAAAAGGATTACATTTATTCTAAGCGCTGGCATAAAGCTGGTTTTTATGATAGCTAAAAATTGGCTTTAAAATATCAGCCAGCTGATTGAATTCAATCAAATATGCATCATGACCATGAATGGACTGAATTTGATGATAAAAAACATTTTGTTTTTTATTGGTCAATTCTCTGTAGGTTTTACGGGTTTCTTCGGCAATAAACAAATAATCTGTATCGACAGTTATAAGATGAATATTGCTCTCAATAGCATTTGCCACTGTTAAAAAATCGGACCTGTTTTTGGTGATATCAATTGTTTTGAGCAGATGATTCATCAATTTATAAGCTGCCAATCGGTATCTATTTTTCAATTTAAAACCATGATCCATTAACCAATTCTCAATTTTCAGAGCTGATAATTCATCTAATTTGCTTCTTCTAAACCTTTGATTGACATATTCTGGAGTTCTATACAGTAAAGTAGCATGCAGACGGGCATCAACGATTGGATCATCCGAGTGATTTAGAATTTGATCTTGAATCAAGACATTTGCTATAACCCAATCCGTAGCTTTCCAGTCTGTTGCAATTGGAATTAAATTATCAATTTTATCAGGCTGCAACGCTGCCATTTCCCATGTTATCGCTCCTCCTAAACTACCGCCAATTATGGCATATACATTTTTTACATTTAAGAAAAATAAGCCTTCCCAAAAGATTCTCGCTATGTCTCGAACACTATAATCTCGATAATTGTCTATCAAATTATCCAGATTATCATCATATCCATTTCCTGGAATATTAAAAACTATTACTGTAAAATAATCAGTATCAATTGCTTTATTTTCGCCGACTATGCCGCTCCACCATCCTTTTTCTCCAGTAACTTTAGAGTTTCCTGTCAAAGAATGATTCACTACTACAACGGGAGCAGTCCCTAATGGTCTCCCAAATACGTGATAAAACAAAGGCAGATATGCCTTTTGTTTTCCTATTTCTAAATCAAAATTAAAGAGATCTATTTTTTCTAAATTTTCCATTTTCGAATATTTTAAAAATTAACATTTACCTGAGTTCGATTGCAATTGGAAGTCGTCGCAAAACAGTACTAATATTTCCTTTTAGCCCTGATCGAAGCGATATACTTTACTTTTTTTCTTTAAAAAAGTAAAGATTTAGCGAAGAGCAGGAACCATAAAACCTGAAAATACCTGATTTTACTGCTTCCAAAACAAATAACCGAATTCTGCTTTTTTGTAAAAACTACCTTAGGCTAACAATCCAAGTAGCTAAGGCAGTTTTACTAACAAAAAAAAACACAATATCAAGCTAATTGTGGTGCTTTAATGGTTTCAAAAACAGCTTTTAAATCTGCTTTTAAATCCTCTATATCTTCAAGTCCAACGGACAGTCTAATTAAATCTTTGGTAACGCCTGTTGAGATTTGTTCCTCATCCGTCAACTGTTGGTGTGTGGTGCTGGCAGGATGAATAATTAAGGATTTGGTATCCCCGATATTAGCTAGGATGGAAAATAGCTTCGTGTTATCGGCCACTTTTTTGGCTGCGTCAAAACCTGCTTTTAAACCAAAAGTTACGACGCCACTTTGCCCTTTTGGCAAATATTTTTGAACTAAAACATAATATTTGCTCGATTTTAAGCCCGGATAATTTACCCAAGCAACCTCATCCTGAACCTCAAGCCATTGTGCTAGTGCCAATGCGTTTTCACTGTGCCTTTTAATACGAACTTCTAAAGTTTCTAATCCTTGTATGATTTGGAAAGCATTAAAAGGACTCAATGCAGCTCCATGATCTCGTAGCCCTTCGATGCGTGCTTTTGCAATAAAAGCTGCGTTTCCTAACGCTTGATGATATATTAAACCATGATATCCTGCGGAAGGCTCTGTAAATTCCGGGAATTTTCCATTTGACCAATCAAATTTTCCAGCATCAATGATTACTCCGCCTAATGAAGTTCCATTTCCTGAAATATATTTGGTCAAAGAATGAATAACAATATCTGCTCCATGTTCAATTGGATTCAATAAATATGGGGAAGCGACTGTGTTGTCTACTATAAAAGGAACTTTGAATTTCTTAGCTTCTTCAGCAATTGATTTTAAATTTAGCACATCGAGTTTTGGATTTCCAAGACTTTCTACAAAGAATACTCTCGTATTTTGTTTAGCTGCTAAAGTGAAATTTTCAGGATCTGTGGCATCTACAAAAGTTGTGGTAATCCCCAATCTTGGTAATGTTACTTTCAATAAATTATAGGTTCCGCCATATAAACTGCTAGAAGCTACAATGTGGTCTCCGGCTTTTAGCAACACTAACAAAGCTGTCGATATTGCTGATGCTCCCGAGGCTGTAACTACAGCACCAATGCCACCTTCTAAAACTGCCAAACGCTTTTCTAGAACGTCATTTGTCGGGTTATTTAATCGGGTATAAATATATCCCTCTTCTGCAAGACCAAATAAATTGGCCGCATGATCTGAATTATTAAATACATACGAAGTAGTCTGATAAATTGGAACTGCTCTGGTTCCGCCATTTTTAGTTACATCGTGTCCTGCGTGTAATGCGTTTGTTGCAAAGTTTTGTGTACTCATGATTTTAAGTTTTTAAATGTTATTTTATTAGTTTGTCTTTTTGAAAATTCCGGAGAACAAAAAGCCCTTTTGGAACGTTTACCAAAAGGGCTTATAGTTGGACTATAACAAGGATTTTATCCTTCACTTTTGGCAATAGCAAATTGGGATGCACATACACATCATACAACATATCATCATTTTGTTTCCTATTGCTTTCATCTCTTTATTTTTCTTATTGGTTTAAAAAAAAACCTCTGCGGTTTGCAGAGATCTATATAGTTATGTTTTTAAATTATACAATACTATGACTCTGCGGAAATTTTCCACATGTTACAACACATATCCTTAATCAATAATTTCATTCTCTTTCTATTTGATGGAGCAAAAATGCAAACTATTTTTTAATCCACCAAGCAAAAATCAATTTATTTTATAAATTCTATGGAATTAGTATAGTTTGTTAAATTCCTCTTAATTAATTAAAAAAAGTAAAAGAATAATTTGGAATTCAAAATGGTTTCATACCTTTGCACCCGAATACAAGAGGAAAAATTTGAACTGATTGCAACCTCTTCATAATGAAATGACTTCATTATGAATGCTGAAAAATTTTCAGCATAAAAAATGCTAAAGCAGAAACTCTCCTTTAGTATTTTTCCCGCAATTGTTTTTCCTCGATTAATTTTAAAAATTTATAATTATTATGGCTTATTTATTTACGTCAGAATCTGTAAGTGAGGGACACCCAGACAAAGTTGCAGATCAAATTTCGGATGCATTAATTGATAACTTTTTGGCATTTGATGCTGACTCAAAAGTAGCTTGTGAGACGTTAGTAACTACTGGTCAAGTAATATTGGCAGGTGAAGTAAAGTCGAATACTTACTTAGATGTACAACAGATTGCCCGCGAAGTAATTCGTAAAATTGGTTATACAAAAAGCGAATACATGTTTGAGGCAAACTCTTGCGGTATTCTTTCAGCCATTCACGAACAATCTGCAGATATTAATCAAGGTGTTGACAGAGCAAGCAAAGAAGAGCAAGGAGCTGGAGACCAAGGAATGATGTTTGGCTATGCAACTAATGAAACTGAAAATTACATGCCGTTGGCACTTGATTTATCTCATAAATTATTGCAGGAATTAGCTATTTTGAGACGTGAAAATAATGAAATTACTTATTTACGTCCTGATGCAAAATCTCAAGTTACTTTAGAATACAGCGATGACAACAAACCTACTCGTATTGATGCTATTGTAATTTCTACACAACACGACGATTTTGACGAAGAAGCCACTATGCTTGCTAAAATCAAAAAAGACATCATCGAAATATTGATTCCAAGAATCATTGCAAAAAATCCTGCTCACGCACATTTATTCAATGATAAAATTCAATACCACATTAACCCAACAGGTAAATTCGTAATTGGAGGTCCTCACGGAGATACTGGATTGACAGGAAGAAAAATCATTGTAGACACTTATGGTGGAAAAGGAGCTCACGGTGGGGGTGCTTTCTCTGGAAAAGATCCAAGTAAAGTAGACAGAAGTGCTGCTTATGCTACACGTCATATTGCAAAAAACCTTGTTGCAGCTGGTGTTGCCGATGAGATTTTGGTACAAGTTTCGTATGCGATTGGAGTAGCAAAACCAATGGGTATTTTTATTGATACTTACGGAACATCTAAAGTGAAATTGACTAATGGTGAAATTGCTAAAAAAGTAGAAGCTATTTTTGACATGCGTCCTTACTTCATCGAACAACGCTTGAAATTAAGAAACCCAATTTATAGTGAAACTGCTGCTTACGGACACATGGGACGTACTCCTGAAACCGTAACCAAAACATTCTCTGCTCCTGGAGGAAACGAAAAAACTGTTACAGTAGAATTATTTACTTGGGAAAAATTAGATTTTGTAGATCAGGTAAAAACTGCTTTTGGATTGTAGTAAAAATTCAAAATAGCATATAGAAAAAACCATTCGATTATCGAATGGTTTTTTTTTGACAAGTCTTGTCCTAAAACAACAATACATAAAAAATATCTTTATAAAAAATTGTCAAATAATTTAAACATGAATTACAACTATTACTTACAAAAAAATCTGAGCATCATTCTATCAAAAAAGTTTCCTCAGCAATACTCTGCCAAAGAATGAAATTTTGGATTTATATTTCAAAAATCATTAGATAAATACCATTGCTAAATCCAAATTTTATCTATTTTTACAATCTTAGAAATTATGAATTATAAAATCGCAACATCGTAATGCACATAGCAATAGCTGGAAATATAGGTTCTGGAAAAACAACATTAACCCGTTTGCTGGCCAAACATTTTAAATGGGAACCTCATTTTGAAGAAGTAGTAGACAACCCCTATCTTGATGACTTTTACCATCAAATGGAACGCTGGTCCTTTAATTTACAAATCTATTTCTTGAATAGCCGTTTTCGTCAAATAATGCAAATTCGCGAGAGTGGCAAGAAAATCATTCAGGACAGAACCATTTATGAAGACGCACACATATTTGCTCCCAATCTTTATGCCATGGGATTGATGACCAGCCGTGACTTTGAAAACTATTCTTCTCTTTTTGAATTAATGGAATCTCATGTCGAAGCTCCCGATTTATTAATTTACTTAAGGAGCTCCATCCCTAACTTAGTTGGACAAATTCATAAGCGTGGCCGCGAATATGAAAACACCATTTCTATTGATTATTTGAGCCGTCTTAATGAACGTTATGAAGCTTGGGTGCAAACCTATAAAAAAGGAAAAATTATGATTATAGATGTAGACAATATTAATTTTGTAGACAATCCTGAAGATTTAGGAAGCATTATCAATCGTATTGATGCTGAGCTTAATGGATTGTTTTAATATTCAAACATTTTTAAATAATAACAAAAATGCCCCGAAATTCGGGGCATTTTTAATTTAAACAGAGTCAATACTATTTTAAAGCTTCAACTTTAGCTTTAACTTCTTCCAATGAACCTTCAAAAACTTGTACATTTTCATTACCGTTTACTGATGTAGTTACGGTTGCTTTTGCTTTTCCGTTTTTGTTTATTAGCTGCACTTTCACTTCTTTTTCGATTTCTCCTTTTTTGGCACAACATGCTTTCCCTTTTTGTTCAACAAATTTTCCGTCTTTATCATAATGGGACAAACACATTTCTTTTTGCTCAGGAGTACATTTTAGACTATCACACATTTTGGTGCATTCTTCTTTGGTCATTTTGGCACATTTGGACATATCACATTTCCCCATCATCATTCCGCCTTCATTTTTATGACATTCTTTCATCCAGATTTCTTTCTTTTCCGGACAAGTTTCTTTTGCGTCAACAGTACTGCTTCCGCTTCCTAAAATCGGAGCCATAACCAATCCAATCAAACATGTTAATTTGATTAAGATGTTCATTGATGGTCCAGAAGTATCTTTGAATGGATCTCCAACCGTATCACCTGTAACTGCTGCCTTATGAGCATCAGATCCTTTGTAGGTCATTTCGCCGTTAATCATAACTCCAGCTTCAAATGATTTTTTGGCATTGTCCCAAGCACCACCGGCATTGTTTTGGAAAACTGCCCAAAGAACCCCCGAAACAGTAACTCCAGCCATATAGCCTCCTAACATTTCGGCGATTAATTGATTATTATGTCCGTACACTAATTTTCCTAAAAGTACAATTGCAATTGGGAAACCAATCGTTAAAATACCGGGCAACATCATTTCGCGCAAAGCCGCTTTGGTCGAAATGTCAACGCATTTGGCATATTCAGGTTTTCCGGTTCCTTCCATAATTCCTGGAATTTCTTTGAACTGACGACGTACTTCATATACCATGTCCATCGCTGCTTTTCCAACTGAATTCATTGCTAAAGCCGAGAAAACCACCGGAATCATTCCACCAACAAAAAGCATCGCTAAAACAGGTGCTTTGAAAATATTAATTCCGTCAATTCCTGTAAAAGTTACATAAGCAGCAAACAAAGCCAAAGAGGTTAAAGCTGCGGAAGCGATAGCAAAACCTTTACCTGTAGCTGCAGTAGTATTTCCTACTGAATCCAAAATATCGGTTCTCGTACGCACTTCTTTTGGCAATTCACTCATTTCGGCAATTCCACCTGCATTATCAGATATAGGTCCGAATGCATCGATTGCTAATTGCATTGCTGTAGTTGCCATCATTGCAGAAGCAGCTAATGCTACACCATAGAATCCAGCTAATGCATAAGAAGACCAAATCGCAGCTGCAAATAATAATACAGTTGGGAACGTAGAAATCATTCCTGTCGCCAATCCTGCAATTACGTTTGTTCCTGCTCCTGTACTTGATTTTTGAACAATAGCCATTACAGGTTTTGTTCCTAAACCTGTATAATATTCTGTTACAGATGAAATAGCTCCACCTACAATAAGTCCAATAAGTGTAGCATAAAAAACACGCATCGATGAAATGTCCATTGATCCTTCACCGAAAAAAGTCATACTCATCGTTTCTGGAAGCATGTATTGCACTAAGAAATAACAAGAGATTGCAGTTAAAACAATAGAAACCCAGTTTCCAATATTTAATGCTTTTTGAACTTGAGCTTCTTTGGCGTTCTCGTCTGTGATTTTAACTAGCATTGTACCAATTATAGAAAACAAAATTCCAAAACCAGCAATTGCCATCGGCAATAAAATTGGTCCGATTCCTCCAAAAGCGTCTTGAATGTTCCCGCCCATATCTTTTATCACATAATTTCCAAGTACCATAGCCGCCAAAACGGTTGCTACATACGATCCAAATAAATCGGCACCCATTCCTGCAACATCCCCTACATTATCTCCTACGTTATCAGCAATTGTCGCAGGATTTCGAGGATCATCTTCTGGAATCCCTGCTTCTACTTTACCTACCAAATCAGCACCTACATCGGCGGCTTTGGTATAAATTCCTCCCCCCACACGGGCAAACAAAGCAATTGATTCAGCTCCAAGAGAAAATCCTGCTAACGTTTCCAGAACAACCGTCATATCTTCTGTCGAAGTCCATTGTCCGTTCATGAATATTCTGAAAAAAATAATAAAAAAACCGGTTAAACCTAAAACAGCTAAACCGGCTACCCCTAATCCCATTACAGTTCCGCCACCAAAAGAAACTTTCAAAGCTTGCGGCAAACTTGTACGGGCAGCCTGAGTAGTTCTTACATTGGTTTTTGTTGCAATTTTCATTCCCATATTCCCTGCTAATGCAGAGAAAAATGCACCGAATATAAATGCAACCACTATTAATATATTTGTTTTAACTCCTGGTATAAAAGTGATACTTGCTAATACAACACTTGCGATTACTACAAAGACAGCCAACAGTCGGTATTCTGCCTTTAAGAAAGCCAGAGCTCCTTCATATATGTGATCTGATATCTCTTTCATTTTGCCGTCTCCAGGATCCTGTTTTAAAACCCAAGATCTTTTGATAGCCATAAAAATAAGCCCTATTATTGCCATGAAAATTGGCACATAAATCATAATTGAATTCATAAAATATTCTTTTTGGTTTGTTATTATAAAAAATGTAATCGATAGCAATTTAACGAAAAAAAGCAACACTCTTTGCAGAATATTGCTTTTTTTACAAATTATAAGGGCGTAAATTATTTAATACTAAATAATCCCTCAGGTTTATTTGGAATATCATTAAAACGCTGTGTACATTCTTTGATAATATCAAATGCTTCATCCACATCTCCCCAACCTTCTACGTCTACTTGTTTGTTTTCAAGGTCTTTATAAACTTGAAAAAAATGTTCAATCTCTTTCAATAAGTGCGGGTTTATATCTGATAGGTTTTCTAACGAATTCCAGATTGGATCTGAAACTGGCACACAGATTATTTTTTCGTCTGGTCCTTTGTCATCGGCCATGTGAAAAACTCCAATAGGCTTCACTTCCATTACACAACCAGGAAAAGTCGGCTCGTTTACCAATACTAAAACATCTAATGGATCACCATCCAATGCTAAAGTTTCAGGAATGAATCCATAATCAGCTGGGTACATCATTGAAGAGAATAACATTCTGTCAAAACGCATTCTTTTAATTTCAAAATCATACTCGTATTTATTTCTACTTCCTCTTGGTATTTCAATTAATACATCAAAAGTCTTTAATTTGTCTGCAGTCATTATTTTTTGTCTTTTCTTAATTTTATTAACGAATGCAAAAGTAATCAAACAATACTTTTTTACAATAAAAAAAGATAATTTAATCCAGTGATTAGTGATCAGTTCACCGTAATTAGTTTTGATTAACACTCTCATGCACTATTACACTCAAAATAATTGAAAAATAATCAATCAAAAGAGTCTTTTTGTAAAGAGTTTGGTTTTTTATATTCCAAACAGCCAATCACTAATTACTACCCGCTAATTACTTATTTCCTAATACACTATTGTTCTCTTACGCTTTCTTAAATAATAATGCCATAGCAAAAATGTAGCATAAGACCGGTATGGACTCCAATTAATAGTATGGGTTTCCATAATGGATTTATCATGAATATCCAGTAATTCTTTTATTGTATTGACTACTGCTATATCGCCTAGAGGCAGTAAATCGGGTTCCTGCAGACAAAACATTAAATAAATATCAATTGTCCAATTGCCTATTCCTTTAATTTTGATAAGTTCTTCGCGGACTTGCTCTGCCGTTTTCTGAGGAAGGCTTTCTAAATCTATTTCTTTATTTAAGATAGCAGACGATAATGCTTTTATATAAGTGCTTTTTTGTCGGCTTACGCCAAAAGCCCTGTATTGATCATCGGAAACATCGACAAGCAATTCGGGTTTGAAAGTGGCATGTTCAGCTTTTATTTTTAAGAAAGTCGCTTTGGCCGAATCTATGGAAACTTGCTGTTCTAAAATTAACAGCACTAATGTCTCAAATCCTTGAGGCCTTTTTGGGATTGTTGGCAATCCATAGGTATCAATAATATACTGAAATATGGGATCTTTTTGAAAAAGATGATCGATTGCTTCTTGCATGGTCTGATTTTTTTTTAGCCCAGATAAAATGAAAAGCCTTATGAAAAAAACTGCTAATTTTTGTGGAAGTAAAAAAGCGACCAAAGGAAGCTCTTTTTACTTTTTACAAAAACAGCAGTTTTTGAGTAAGCTTGTAGTGGATAGCTGGATTGGCTTCTAAAAATAGAACCCAAAGGATGCTTTTACTGCAAATTTATTCGCATTTGGCACATCGAGATAACCACCTCTCCAAGAGAAATCTACACGTAATATCTTGAAAATATTTCCTATTCCTGCATTGTATTCCCAATACACATTCTCTGGTGCTACATACTCTAAGCCCGAAGCATTTATGGCTTTATTGTCGTCCGAAACGGTACCGTAAACGGCTTTTACACCCACAAATTCTCTCCAATTGAGTTTTCGCATAAAAGGAATTCGAGCAAACAGTCTTCCGTTGAAATCATGATTCCACTGGAATGTAGCATACTTGTCGGTAATAAATTCGTAATAATTAAGATTACTAAACGTATTCTCAATAGTAAAAAACGTCTGGTTTCCAGGCACTATACTCAATAAGCCCAAAGGAACTGTCCCGAAAGTTTTTCCAAGTTCCAATATCAGATTAGTGCGTCCAAGAGGGCCAATAATGATGGGCTGTTTGTAATATATTTCGATTTTTTTATAATTAAAATCGCTATTCATTACCCCCTTGTATCCTTGGCTGTAATTAACAAATACCGTGGTGTACGGACTGCTGGCTACGCTTCGTTCAACTCCATAAGCGATGGTTCTTCGATTGGGAGTATATTCTGCCTGAATATTAAACTCAGATTGAGTTGTAGTGCTTTTTACAACTCCCGCAGGATTTGCTGCCGAGGGCAAAGCGGTATAATAATCTAAACTAAAAACAGGCGAAGCTGATTCCAATGTTTTATAAGATACTCCCGTTTGAAACGTCAGATTCTTAACTGGCTCTATAGCAACGTAAGCATTCGTCAAACCTATGTTGGTTAATTTACCGTTAGATCCTGTTGTAAAAAAGGCAGATGAGCCATAATTTCTAGCCAATATATCATTGGTTGTAGTCAATTGAGACCCCAATTGTTCAATATCACGCCTATTCCCTCCAGAAATAATAATTCGGTTTTTCTTGTCAATCATCCATTTTCCAGCAAAACCATATTTAAACTTTTGATCTGTAAATCCATAAGCTGTGAAAGCCTGTACCCGCCAAGGATCGTTTGGACCAAAATAGGTTCTCGCACCTAATCGGGCTTTAAAACCTTCGACTTCATTATATCCAAAAGTGGAAAAAATAGGGCCAAAATCAAAATTGCCATAATTAACATAACCACTAGCCAGCATGGTTACCAAACTTGTGATTTGCTTAAACGCCTGTACGTTTTTCAAAGTGTCGAGCATTTTATAAACTCCCTGCTCGTCTTTAGTTAGTTTCTCAAAACGATTCTCTTCCCAGTATTCATTGCTTTTTTTATATATTTCGTTGTCTACAAAATTGACTTCTTCTTTGTAGAATTTCTCTGGTTTTTCGATATTGAATTTATGATTCTGGTAATAAGTTGTTCGCTTGCCATAAACCCCTTTTGATTTTTCTTTTTTATTAAAGGCAAAATCAGACATCAAGTAATCTTTGGTCAAAAGAAAAACAGAATCATTTAAAACTTCAAATTCCTGTTCTACATAAATATCTTTTACCCAGTTGATATTGGCACTTTTGGTAACAGCCATATTGATCTTTTTTATGGCAAATGTGGTGTCATTTACCCAAAAATCACCTTTGAAAGTCAATTCGTTTTTTCTCCTTGGATAAAAAACAATATTGTAACACCATTTTTTATCAATATATGCACTGTCTTTCAGTACATAATTATATACATCAATTCCTGTTTTAGAAAGCGGACTTGTAAAACTTTTGTCAAATAAGGCAATATAATTATTGTATATATTGTAATCTGAATATAAATCTTTTATGAATGATAAAATTTGTTGATTCCCGTCAAAACCGGAAGTCTTACTGGCTTTTGTAATTTCTTTTACTTTCGGTATTTTATTGTCTCCATAAACATCCACCAACGCTTCATTAATAAAAATAGGCAAATAGGTTTTTCCCGTTACTTTCGAAGTGTCAACATGGTCAAATATAAATTCCATGCCTTTGAAAATCTTTTGTTTTCTATAAGCACTGTCAATGGAATTGATATCAAATTCCACTTTTTCATATTTCTCCATTTGGTATTGAGCAAACTGATACAATCCGTTTTTGCGCTTTTTTTCCCAAATTTTTCGCAGAATATCAAGTGCCGGATTGTTTTTCTTAGAAGTTTTTCCAGTATAAACCACTACTTCTTTCAAAGCCAGCTGTTCGCTTAATTCAATTGTAAAATTATAATTAACCGTTTTGCTAAGCGTAATTTCTTTATCAGAAAATCCAATCGAAGTAATCACCAGTGTTGTATAGGTATTTGGAGATTCCATATAAAATCTTCCGTCCTCATTGGTCACAGTACCTATACTTGAATTTTTGAAAACAACATTTGCATAAGGAACAGGCTGTTTTTGTTTATCCACAACAATACCGCTCACTTTTGTCTGACCAAAAAGGGAATTCGTTGTAATAAGAATTAATACGATAACGGCTAATATTTTCTTCATGATGTATAAAAAAAAGCTTCATCAAAATTACAATTGATGAAGCTTTTCAAATAGTTATATTCAAATTATTTGTATAATACTTTCTTAACTGCTTTCACAACATCTGCTGCATTTGGCAGCCATTCTTTCAATAATACTGGAGAATATGGCGCTGGAGTATCCGCAGTAGTGATACGTTGAATTGGAGCATCAAGGAAATCGAAAGCTTGCTCTTGAACTAGGTAAGCAATCTCTGAAGATACACTTGCAAAAGGCCAAGCCTCTTCAAGAATTACCAATCGGTTTGTTTTTCTAACAGACGTTAAAATTGCTTCATTATCCATTGGACGAACAGTTCTCAAATCGATAATTTCACAAGAGATTCCTTCTTTTGCCAATTCATCTGCTGCGATATAAGCTTCCTTGATAATTTTTCCAAAAGAAACGATAGTTACATCAGTCCCTTCTCTTTTAATATCGGCAACTCCAATTGGAATAGTATATTCACCATCTGGCACTTCACCTTTGTCACCATACATTTGCTCTGATTCCATGAAAATAACTGGGTCATTATCACGAATAGCCGATTTTAATAAACCTTTGGCATCATAAACATTTGACGGAACTACCACTTTTAGACCTGGAGTATTGGCAAACCAGTTTTCGATAGCCTGAGAGTGAGTTGCTCCCAATTGTCCTGCTGAAGCAGTTGGTCCACGGAAAACGATAGGCACGTTAAACTGACCGCCTGTCATCTGACGCATTTTTGCAGCGTTATTTATAATTTGATCAATACCAACCAAACAAAAGTTGAAAGTCATATACTCAACAATCGGACGACAGCCATTCATTGCCGATCCTACTGCAATTCCAGTAAAACCAAGTTCAGCAATTGGTGTATCGATTACTCTTTTTTCACCAAACTCAGCTAGCATTCCTTTAGATGCTTTATAGGCACCATTATATTCTGCAACCTCTTCACCCATTAAGTATATGGACTCATCGCGACGCATTTCTTCACTCATTGCTTCACAAATGGCCTCTCTAAATTGTATCGTTCTCATATTTATATAGTCTGTGTGTAATTTTTAGAAATGCAAAAATAATTATTTTAAATTACTTAAAAGCATAAAACACTTTAAAATAACAAGGTTTTATACTATTGTTTTTTTTAGAGCTATTTACCTCCTCAGTTCGTTTCACTCGTACCCAGCCGACAAAAATAATTACTATCTATTTTGACCTAGATGACATGCGCAAAAAAACAAGAACTTAATCCTTGTCTTTCTATTTGCTTAAATTACAATAGCCCCTTGACAAATTGTGACGGCTGATGTAAATTGTTGAAATTCACAAAATATTATTCATTTTAAAAAAAAATTATCATTATAAACATTCTTATCACATTAGAATTGACGAAATCGTAATAGTTACATGAAATGTTATGCGTGCATAGTAAATTATTCGATTTATTATTTTAAATTTGTCAGAGAAAAAAAAGAATTTAAATATATAATTATGAAAATATTAGTTTGCATCAGTCACGTTCCTGATACTACATCAAAAATCAATTTCACTAACGGAGACGCTGAATTTGATACCAATGGAGTTCAATATGTAATTAATCCAAATGATGAATTTGGACTAACACGCGCAATATGGTTCCAAGAACAGCAAGGTGCTACAGTTACTATCGTTAATGTAGGCGGACCAGATACAGAACCTACTTTAAGAAAAGCATTGGCAATTGGCGCTAACGAAGCGATCCGTGTTAATGCAAATCCAACCGATGGCTTTTTTGTAGCTAAACAATTAGCCGAAGTAATTAAAAATTGTGAATATGACATTGTAATTGCAGGAAAAGAATCATTAGATTATAATGGCGGAATGGTTCCTGGTATGATTGCTGGTATTTTAGGGTACAACTTTTTAAATTCTTGTACAGCAATCACTGTTGAGGGAACGAACGTAACAGCTGTTCGCGAAATAGACGGCGGAAAAGAAACAGTAAGCACTACATTACCGCTTATCATCGGAACTCAAAAAGGAATTGTAGAGGAAAAAGATTTGCGTATTCCAAATATGAGAGGAATCATGACTGCCAGAACAAAAGCTTTGACGATTCTTGAACCTGTTGATGCACCTGCAAATACTAAAGCAGTGAAATTTGAAAAACCAGCTCCAAAATCGGCGGTGAAATTAGTTTCTGCAGATAATCTGGATGAATTAATTAATTTATTGCACAACGAAGCGAAAGTGATTTAAGAATTGGATTACTGATTAACGATTTTTGATTGCTGATTGCAAAAAAAATCTAAAATCTTTAGTCGAAGTTCTAAAATCTAAAATCACAAGTCTAAAATCTAAAATCACAAATCATCATGTCAATATTAATATATGCAGAATCTGCAGAAGGAAAATTTAAAAAAGTAGCATTAGAATTAGCATCTTATGCAAAAAAAGTAGCCGAATCATTAGGAACAACCGTTACAGCTGTAACTGTAAATGCTGGTGATGTTTCCGAATTATCAAAATACGGAGTTGATAAGGTCTTGAAAGTAAACAATGACAAATTAACAAGCTTTACAGCTAAAGCCTATGCTGATGTCATCAAGCAGGCAGCTCAAAAAGAAGCAGCCAAAATAGTTCTATTACCTTCTACAACAGACAGCATCTACATGGCTTCTCTTGTAGCTGTAGCGTTAGAAGCTGGTTATGCTTCAAATGTTATTGGTTTACCGGTAAACACTTCACCATTTCAAGTAAAAAGAACTGCTTTTTCAAACAAAGCTTTTAATATCACTGAAATCAATACGGATGTAAAAGTATTAACTATAGGTAAAAACTCTTATGGTATCTTTGAAAATGCCTCTTCTTTGACTGAAGAAGATTTTAATCCAACTATCGGAGATGCTGATTTTGGAGTAAAAGTGGTCTCTGTAGAAAAAGTTTCAGGAAAAGTTTCAATTGCCGATGCCGATATCGTTGTTTCAGCCGGACGCGGTCTTAAAGGCCCTGAAAACTGGGGCATGATTGAAGAATTAGCAGGAGTTCTTGGAGCAGCAACTGCTTGTTCAAAACCTGTATCCGATTTAGGATGGAGACCTCATGGAGAACACGTAGGACAGACAGGAAAACCAGTAGCGACTAATTTATATATTGCTATTGGAATATCTGGAGCCATACAGCATATTGCAGGGATTAACTCTTCTAAAGTAAAAGTCGTTATTAACAGCGATCCCGAAGCGCCATTCTTTAAAGTAGCGGATTACGGAGTTGTAGGTGATGCATTCGAAATTGTGCCTCAATTAATAACTAAATTCAAAGCTTTCAAAGAACACCAATCTTAAAGTAATTAGTGAATAGCTATTAGCAATTAGCTTGGAAACACAGATTTTAACAAAAACTAATCACTCTTCGCTAATTGCTAAGGACTAAATCACTGCAGATTTAATTTCTCTTATAATTAAGCTGCCTAAAAACAAGATAATCGTATCTTTGCTTTAGGCAGTTTTTTTCTTCCATAAATTTTGATTAAAATTGCACTTTATTTAAAACAGGAAATAAGACACAATTAATAGAGTACTTTGTACTTCTCACTATAACAACATGAGCTTAGTTAAATTATCTATAAAAGGAATTTCATACAGTCAAACTCAAAATGGCGCCTATGCGTTAATCTTGAATGAGGTTGACGGGGAACGGAAATTGCCTATTGTTATTGGAGCGTTTGAAGCTCAGTCTATAGCAATTGCTTTGGAAAAAGAAATTAAGCCTCCACGCCCTTTGACACACGATTTGTTCAAGAATTTTGCAGAGCGTTTTGATATCGTTGTAAAACAAGTAATTATTCACAAATTGGTTGATGGCGTTTTTTATTCCAGCATTATTTGCGAAAGAGATAAAATTGAAGAAATAATTGATGCCCGAACTTCAGATGCAATTGCTTTGGCTATTCGATTTAATGCGCCTATTTTTACCTATAAAAACATATTGGACAAAGCAGGAATTTATTTGAAAGCCAACCCTCTTGAAAGCGAAGCGTCTAATGAAATAGAAGATATTCTTTCCAATCCAGAGACTTTTGGCTCAACCGAGAGTAACGAATCCGGCAATACGTATTCTAATCATAGTTTGCAGGAATTAAACGAATTATTAGCGCAAGCGGTCGAACATGAAGATTATGAAAAAGCGGCTAAGATTCGAGACGAAATTTCTAAGAGATAGTCATAATTTAAAATAGTTTAATTGATGATTTGTTTAATCGTTTATCTTAGACAAATTGACAATTAACGGTTAAACACAAATGAAACAATACCTAGACTTAGTACAGCATGTTATGAATAACGGCTGTCAAAAAGGAGATCGAACTGGAACTGGAACAAAAAGTGTATTTGGCTATCAAATGCGGTTTGATTTAAGCGAAGGTTTTCCAATGGTGACTACCAAAAAACTACACCTTAAATCTATTATATACGAATTACTTTGGTTTTTGAAAGGCGATACTAATATTAAATACCTTCAGGAAAATGGAGTAAAAATATGGGATGCTTGGGCAGATAGCCAGGGTAATTTAGGTCCGGTTTACGGACATCAATGGCGTAATTGGAACAGTGAAGAAATAGACCAAATTTCAGAGCTTATTACTGAATTAAAAACAAATCCAAACAGCCGCAGAATGCTTGTTTCGGCATGGAATCCATCTGTATTGCCAGACACTACTAAATCATTTGAGGAAAATGTCGCCAATAATAAGGCTGCTTTACCTCCTTGTCATGCCTTTTTTCAATTTTATGTTATTTCACCAGATACCACTAAAGGAGAAACCAAAGGAAAACTTTCCTGCCAATTGTATCAGCGCAGTGCAGACATATTTCTCGGAGTGCCTTTTAATATTGCCTCTTATGCATTGCTAACGATGATGATTGCACAAGTTTGTGATCTTGATCTAGGCGAATTTATACATACCTTTGGAGATGCGCATATTTACAACAACCATTTTGAGCAACTTGAATTACAGCTTAGCCGTGAACCCAAACCGCTTCCAAAAATGATCTTAAATCCAAATATAAAAAACATCTTCGATTTTGATTTCGATGATTTCACATTAGAAGGATACGAGCCTCATGCCCTTATTAAAGGAAATGTAGCTGTATAAAATTAAAAATCCGCTTAAAGCGGATTTTTTAATTCAGTTCTTCATTTAAATTCAGATCATCTGGTAACCTCCCGACGTTTTGCAACTTTATACTGGCTAGTTTTTGGGCAATCGTAATTGTTTCTTCAAAATTCTTATTCAATAATTGTGCGTATAAAAATCCGGTCCAGAAAGCATCGCCAGCGCCAGTTGTATCTTTTATCTCGGAAATTGGTATCGCTTTTTGATGAAATATCCCATAAGTGATATTTGACAATACAACACCGTCTTTCCCTTTTGTCAAGCAAATGGTTGAAGCGCCTAATTCATGGAAATATTCAAAAATATAATCTTCCGTTTTTGTCTCTGCAAAAAGTCTGTAACAATCATCTGTACTTAATTTTACTAAAGGATCTGTAGATAAGTATTCCTTTAGAATAAGCTTAGCTTCCTCCCGGTCTGTCCAAATCCTCTCAGAAAAATTAATATCAATACTTGTTTGCAAGCCCAAAGCTTTTGCTTTTTTGGCACTTTCTAAAATAGTGGTACGAGCTGGATTTTTGCTTAAAGCAAAACAAGTAGTATGAAAAATCTTGGCACATTCTAAAAGTTCATCAGAAATTTGACTCTTATCTATTTGACAATCAGCTTCTCTGTATGGAATAAAATCAGGCGTTCCAGTTGATTTTGATACAAAAAAATACTGTAGTGGGTTCGGTTTCTGCTTTTCTGACTTGAGATGTAATTATATGGTATTTTTTTAATTTCCGAATGATATATGGCAATTTTAACTGTACTTTTTTTCTTTACTGGTTTGTATCATTATTAATTTCTCTTCCTTCTTCACGTATACCTATTTATTTATTTTGATGAATTTTCACGTGATTTTTCGATTACAGTACGATATTTAGAAACTCATCTTGCTTAGCATACCATTTTCTGTATAGTCAATTGTAAAAGCCTTGGTTTTAAGGTTCGCTTTTAGGTTCGCAAAGCTAGTACCATTACCCCATTTGATATCCAAGATGTCATCTTCAGCATCATTTATATCTACTTCACCTGAAAAGGCATTTGAAGTATTTCTTAAACGAATGATTTCGAGTTGTTTATTAACAACTTCTGTTTTCAGCCCTTGCTCGATATCCTGCATTGACAATGTGGTGCGATTAATTTCTTTATGTCCGGCACTACCTCCATTATCTGCCGCTTCATAATTGTTTTTGCCTGCAAAAATATCTAGATACCAAACCTGCGGTATTCCAGGCATAAACATTTGAATGGCTCTCGCAAGCAGTAACTTTTGTTCATTTTCACCCAATGCACTAAAAAAAGTAGCATTTATTTGATAGTAAGAAATTTTATTCCCGGAAGGGTCGTAAAGATTTTTCACACGACCACCACGTTCCATGATTGTGGTCATTATTTTTTCAATCTCGGCATCTTCTAATAATCCTTTATTGTAAACACCGTTTACTTCCTTGCCTTTCAAATCTAAAACTGGTATTCCATCGTGGCAACCAAGCATATTTACCGTTTTATATCCTTTGGCAATAATTTCCTTAGTCCAGCTAATCAATGCTTTACTTGTTTGATTTTCGATAGTATGAATCGTTAAACCAGGTAAGAAAAAGTCATAGATATAATATCCTTCATTGGCTACTTCATCGTGTAAATGCAAACCATATTCTGCGTGAATTTCTGGCAACAACATTAAATTATTTTGCTGTGCTATTTTCTTGATTCGGTCTAAATAGTCCCAGGTTCCAGGTTTATTAAAAAAATTGGACTCTCCTACTTGTTTATGCAAATAAGCAAAAGCATCTAATCGAAGAATAGTACAACCATAATCACTTAATTTTTTTAGTGTTTCCTCATAAAATTCCCAAACCAAAGGTGATGCAGCATTGACATCCATTTGTCCTAAATAGGAACGCTTTTGCTCTACAATTTGTAAAATTTCTAATTTAAGAGGGGTACAATCTTCAAAGTTTAGGGTGGTAAAATCTTGATTGTTATTCATTGCGGCATTCACTAGAGTAACAATAAATAGATTTTGAGCCTCAGTCAATCCTTTTATGTTTTGTAAATCTTCAACAGCAATCGGATTGTAGGTTACTTGCTGATAAAAAGTATTCCAATACGGCTGTTCTGTACTATCTGGGAAACGCACTTTTAATATGGGCAAACCTGACTTTCTCATAAATAATTTATTGAGAAACTTCGGTTCTGGAATTACAATTCCATCTTCATTTTTTACCCCATTTCCTTCCCAGAATTCATTCCAGTTGATAAAAAAATCTTTAAATTTAGATTCATTCCCGTATTGCAGCAGGTCTTTAAACTGTGGTGAAGCCACAGAGAGATGATTCAATACAATATCAAACTTAAGCTTTATCTGGAGTTCATTCAAGTCCTTTAAATCTTTTATGTCTACTAGTTCCTTGTTTATATCATAATCAATGATTGAAAAACCTCTATCTAAATCACTGTTAAAAAAAGTTGGCAATACATATATAAAAGAAAAGACATCTTTAAAAACGTCCATCTTGAGCATGCCTACGGTATCACTAAATTTCTCTCCTATACTATCTGGATAAACATTTAGCATTACTCCATTGCTGATATTTTTATTTTTATGCTGCATCGTATTTTATAGAAGTTTAGAAAGGATGTTGATGTTATCTGGCAGTCGTCCTACATTTTGCAGTTTTAAAGCTGCTAATTTTAAAGCGATATCCAAACATTCATTAATTGGTTTTTCTTTTATATGAGCAAATAAGAATCCGGACCAAAAAGCATCGCCTGCACCAGTGGAGTCCAAAACCATGTCAATTTTTATTGCCGGCATTTGTATTATTCCTTTCCCTTTTTGAGATAATTTCACCCCTTTGCTGCCTAAAGTCAGGCAAACTGTATCTACTCCTTGATCGTGAAAAAATTCAAATATCTCGTTATGAGGAAGTTCCTTTTCAAAAAGACGCAGCATATCATCTTCACTAATTTTTATTAATGGATTGAACTGGCAATAGGTTTTGATTACTTTAAAAGCCTTCTTTTGACTTTTCCACAGCTTTTTTGCATAGTTAATATCGATACTTAACTTACATCCTAAATCGTGAGCTTCTTGTGCTTTCTTTAAGATAGTTTTCTGTGCGGGATTTTTACTTAATGCAAAACAAGTGGTATGAAATATCTTTGTACGGGATAGTATTTCCCTTGAAATTTGTTCTTCATAAATGCAACAATCTGCTGAACGATACGGAATGAAATCTGGTGTACCCTCGGATCTTGAAACAAAAATCACACTAGTCGATTTATCATCCAGGACGTTAAGATGGTTTGTATTCACGCCAACACTCGCTAATCGTTTCGTAATATAGGATCCAAAACCATCGTTTCCAACAGTTGCAACCATAATAGTATTCAAACCTAATCGCGTTGAATTCATGGCAACATTAGTAGGCGAACCTCCTAAATACCTATGATAATCTCTAGTTTCATTAATAAGCACACCTTCTTGACGCCCAATAAAATCTACCAGAACTTCACCAACACAAAGGATGTCTATTTCCTCCATTTTATTATTTATTATATTATTCACTTAATTTTGTGTTTTTTATTTTGATTAATAAGGTGCAGATAGCAGCAAGCACTAATAATACACCAGCAAAACGAATTGCTTGACGAGGGTCGTTATCCAAAAAGTTCTTTAAAATGTAACCAAAGGACAGGTTTTGGATAATCATTGGAATAACAATCATCATATTTATAATTCCCATATATACCCCATAACGCTCTTTTGGAACAACCGCAACGACCATTAAATATGGAATACCCATCATACTTGCCCAAGTAATTCCGTACCCAATAATAACCGCAAAAAAAACATATTGATTTTGTACTGTTGGAAACCACAAAAAAGAAATAGCTCCAAATAGCAGACACGCAAAATGAATCATTTTTGCACCGTATTTTTTGGCTAATTTGGCTAAATAAAAGGCAATAGAAAAAGTGACTATAAATCCAAAAGCGCCAATTAATCCGTTCCATTCTACCGCTTTTTCATAACCCATCACATTCTTTGGAGTCACATTCCACACGGACAAGGCAATACTTTTTGAATTGTTTTGCCAATAGCACATCATCGCATACCACTGAAACAAATAAACCAGAAACAGTTGCCACATCACTGTTGGCATTTCTAAAACTGCTTTATAAATATCAATGAAGGGCGAAAAAACATTTAATGGTTCAGCTTTTAAAATGGCTAATTCTTCTGCTGTTGGCGGGATTTCTTTTGTTTTGCCCATACTCCACCAAATGGAAGTTACAGAAAGGATTGCTCCTAAAAAGAAGGAGGCATAAATCCAAGTTGGTAATGATCCGGTATAACCAACAAAAACAATTGGAAACAGAAAAAGAGAAATATAAGCCAGAAACTGTCCAAAACCAGTAAAAAAACTTTGCGCCTGAAAACCTACTGGTTGTTGTTCTTCGTCCAGCGTATCGGCAATAAAAGCCCGATACGGCTCCATGGCGGTATTGTTTCCTACGTCTAAAATCCAAAGCAAGCCTGCAGCCATCCATAAGGAACTGCTAAATGGGAATAGAAATAATGCGATACTACAAATTATGGCTCCAATGAAAAAGTACGGTTTGCGCCTGCCCCATCTTGGATGCCAAGTTTTATCACTCATCGCACCAATAATGGGTTGAATCAATAATCCCGTTAATGGCCCAGCAAGATTTAGTATCGGAATTTGATCTGGACTTGCATGTAAAAAGTCATATATAGGATTAACAGCACTTTGTTGTAAACCAAAACTGTATTGAATTCCGAAAAAACCGACATTCATACTGATAATCTGCCAAAAATTCAGTTTTGTCTTTTTGAACATAGCTTAGGGAATTAATTTTTTTATAAAATCATCAAACGTGGTATTGTTTGAAAATATTTCTCCATATTTATCAATAACTGGAATTCCGAGATTATTTGTGTTTATGTTGGCCTTTCTCAGTTTTGCAAGCATTTCATTAAGAGCGCCTTTGTCGGTATCGATATCGTAAAAGATGAAATCAATTTTATTTTCGATTAAGATATTCTTAGTATCGGTGCAATAATGGCAATTTGGACTGCCATAAATAAGGATTATTTTTTTTGCTTTTTCATTCGATTTTTCTGGTTCTGCAATAGCTTGAGCATTCAAATTAATTTGAAAAAGAGTAAAAAAGAGTAAAAATAAATAAACGTTTTTTTTCATTTTGATGAATTTAAAGAGTGGTCAGCAATAATGTTTTTTTTGTAAAAAAACAATTCCTGTATTTTTGAAACATACATACAGGAATTGTCAACTAACTAAAAATATAATATTTTTTAAAATCTATAAGACAAAGCCACTGAAGTAGATCTTCCTGACATTGGTCTAGCTCTTACATAGTTTACAGTATTTGCCGTAATACTACTTTCTTCGGTTTCTGTAATTGCCAAGGTGTCAAATAAGTTGTTTGCTGAGAAATTTACTGATAATCCTTTTGTAATTCCAACTTCAATAAATGCATTTACAATTGCAAAACCATTCATTACTAACTCATTTGAATCTTGTGTATAGGCTTTGGTTTGACCAATAACACTCAATCCAATGGTGTTTTTGTCTTTTGAAAAGTTATAGGTAGGCATAAAATTATACATTAATTTTGGTTGTCTCCTTGGTTCATTTCCATTGTTGTCGCCAGAAATAATTTCAGCTTTTGTATAAGTTAATGCTCCTCGCAAATTAAAATTATCATTCACGTTATAAGACGATTCTAATTCTAAACCATACGATCTATAATTGTTTTTTATAATGCTGTTTGAAGTTGCTTCATAACCGCCTTGCTCGTCTGTTTTAGAATGAAAAGCAGTTGCATATACATATCCGCTAGAAAATTTTTGTTTGTACCCAAATTCGGCTTGTGTCAAAAAGTCCAATGCGTTGATTTTATTTCCATCCAGATAATCCAATCCTGAGAATAAAATGCGATCGGCTTTTGCAGAAGCGCCTTTACTGTATCTTGCGAAAAGAGATTGTTTTTCTGTTAATAAAAAATTAGCTCCAAAAGTATAGGAAACATAATCGTAGTCATAGTGAACAGTAGTTTCGTTTGCTGTGTTTACTGCAGAAACACTTGCTTCAGGAGCAGAAATCATACCGTTATTATTAATATCAAATATGGTTTGTGCACTGCCGGCAAAAGATCCTGAAACCTTACCCATATCATAACGTAAACCACCTTCGAGCGAAAGTTTATCAGTTGCATCAACAGTTACGTTTACATAAGGAGCTGATACATTGTATTGAGTGTCATAATTTCTTGTACAACAATTGCCCCAAGCTGGAACACCATAAGCATACAATCCGTTTTCGGACAATAAATTTCCAGAGGCATTTGTGACATTTATTAAACGAGGATTATTATCTGAAACTTCCTGTAAATAAGAATTCCATAACCATGACATAGAGATGTTTTGAATCGATTTGAAGTAACCAGCTGTGATTCCTACTTTATCAAATTTTTTGGTCACTCTTAAATCATTCATGAAATTACTTAAATCGTTTAATTTTGTGTCAAACATGTGTATTCTGGAAACTAATCCGTTAGGATTGTCAAAAGCTGCTCCAGAATTTGCATACGTCAAAGTTGAACCTGCACCGAATGAATTTGCTATTGCAGAAGCAGAACCAACTTCTGCAGGAAATGGAGCTATAAATCCACCACTATTAGCAGAATAACGAAAATTATCATCTACTTTCCAATCTTCGTCCAGATTAAAAGAAGCACTCGCTCCAATTGATGTTGAAACCGGATTCATTCCATCGGCAACATTTCCTCTTCTTAATTGACCGTCAGGACCAAGACCTACATTATGGTTCAAATAAATAGATTGCAAAGCTCCTGTCGTAGCATCAAAACCTTTAACATTTCCCCAAGTTGGGTCAGCATTTGTTCCCGTAACTTGAACCGGCATTGGCATATAAGCTACGGCTTTGTCATTTAAAAATTTCGCATAAACAGTTACTGTTCCTTTTTCAAATTCTTTTGTGATATTGAATTTTACTTGCCCTCCGTTATTAGATGTAGAACCTGTTTTTCTTACTCCTTCACCCGCTCTGTAAAAACCACCTGCATGAAAATATAAACCATCCCCAATTTTTGCACCGTAGTCTAAATCAGTTCTAAAATTATTGTAATCTAAGCCAAAACTTGTTCTGATCATTCCGCCTTCCGTTTTTCCTGTTTTGCTTATAAAATTGATAATTCCACCGGGAGAATTGGAAGATAACGTAGAAGCCGATCCACCACGAATGGCTTCGATTCTGGAAACGTTTCCGTCAAATCTTGTAAAAATATCGGCTGTTGCAAAAGCTATATCCCCAAATAAAAGCACAGGAAGTCCATCTTCTTGGATTTGTAAATATTTTGATCCCCCCGAAGAAATTGGTACACCACGAACAGAAATATTAGAGTTTCCTTCTCCACCAGATGATTCTGAACGAATTCCTGGAATTGATCTAAAAATTTCTGCTGTTGATCTTGGGGCCGACTGTTCAATCTGTTTTGTATTAAGCGATGTAATAGAAACACTGGATTTTATTTTAGTTCTAGGACTAACAACACCTGTGATAATTATATCATTTAATTGATTTGCATCGGATGTCATTGAAATATTTTGAATCGTATTTCCGTTAATGCTGACAGAGGTTTGTGTCGTTTTATAACCCATATAGGACGCTATGACAATAACATTCCCGTTTTGAAGATTTGGAAATTGATAACTACCGTCAAAATTAGTTGAAGTTCCCTTTTCTGTATTTTGAATCGTAATATTTGCTCCTGAAATTGGATTACCATTCGTATCAGAAACAACTCCTGATAGCGTGGAATTCTGGGAAAAAGACAAATTGAATAGCAATAGTGCTAAGATCAATTGGCATCTTTTTAGTAGTAAAATGATTTTTTTCATGGTTTAAAATTGTTTATTTAATAAATTTAACGTTAATTAATTATAAACTTAGTCTTAACTTAACTAAATAATACAATAATCTTATTGCAAACGTTTGCGAAAACTATGCAAACGTTTGCGATTTGTAATTGAAAAAATAAATCTAATATTTGCTGAATGAAAGAGACAACTCTAAAAGAAATTGCAGAAATTTTAGGAATATCTATTACCACTGTTTCAAAAGCATTACAAAACAAACCTGATGTCAGTAAAAAAACGATAGAAAAAGTTCTTGCTTTGGCAGAAGAACTTAATTACACGCCTAATAGTTTTGCCGTAAATCTTCGGACCAAGGAATCTAAAACCATCGGATTAATTATTCCTGAGGTGGTACACCATTTTTTCTCCAATGTAATAAAAGGCATCATCGCTGCAGCTGAGAAAAATGGCTATCTTGTTATTATTTTGCAATCAAATGAATCTTTGGAATTAGAAAAGAAACAAGTGGCACTTTTAATCAATAAAAGAGTTGACGGAATTATCATGACACTTTCTAATGAATCCAACAATGATTTTCACATCAAGGAAATACTCCGAAAAGGAATTCCTTTTGTTCAGGTTGATAAAATCTCTAAATTAATTCCAAGTTCAAAAGTTATTATCAATGATCAGAAAGCGGCCATGGAAGCAGTTCAGCATTTAATTGACAAAGGATGCCGAAAAATTGCCCACATACGTGGCCCTGAAAATCCCCAAAATGCGATTGATCGTTTTTTAGGATATAAAAAAGCATTAGAAAAAAATGGAATTTCGTATGACTCCAAATTAGTTTACACCTGCAAAAATGTAACTTTTGAAGAAGGAATCGAATTTGCCAAACAAATTCTTGAAGAACATCCAGATGTGGATGGAATTTTTGTTATCACTGATTTGGTTGCAGTTGGTGTTTTGGCATATTTTAATGAAAAACATATTCAAGTTCCTAATAAAATTGCGGTAATTGGTTTCAGTAATTGGTTTATGGCACAAATTATAACGCCAAAATTAAGCACTATTGATCAGCCCAGCTATGAGATGGGACTTGCTGCTTTTACATTATTGCTCGAAGAAATGATTTGCCACAAAAACGGACTTCCATTTTTACCGAGAACAATCGAATTGGAAACATGCTTAATTGAAAGGGAATCAAGCAT
The DNA here is from genome assembly GCF_002797935.1 of Flavobacterium sp. 1. Classification (NCBI taxonomy): domain Bacteria; kingdom Pseudomonadati; phylum Bacteroidota; class Flavobacteriia; order Flavobacteriales; family Flavobacteriaceae; genus Flavobacterium; species Flavobacterium sp. 1. The sequence continues at coordinate 4,679,102 of NZ_PGER01000001.1, read as the reverse complement.
GAAAAATTAGCGCATTGAATCCCTTTCAAAAAATAAAAAGTATTTTAGAATTAAACCTCTAAAACACTATTCTCTGCACCTGCAAAATCATTCCATTTGAATGAATCTGCTTCTGGTTCATTTACATACGAACCATCAACTAGATATTTAAACTCGTATGTTGCATCTTTACCTAATTCAAAAGTCCCTTTGAAAGTTCCGTTTTTTAATTTGCTCAAAGAACCTTCTTCAATTTTCCAATCATTAAAATCACCAATTACAGACACTTCGTTAGCCTCTTTTGCTTCTAAAGAAAAAGTAACTTTACATACGGGCTTCGTTTTTATAAATTGCTTTTTTACTGACATAACTATTTAATTTTTAAGGTTATAACAAAGTAAATAAAATAATTCGAAACATATACAAACAGTCTCATTTTTAGCATAATAGCAAAAAACACATTTCTTTTTTGTCATTAAAAAAAATTTGAATCTCTAAAATGTTAATTCAATTTAAGAAAACGATTTCCCGTTAAATATTCAACAATCAAAATAGTTACATTTAAAAATAAATTTTACCTTTATAAGCAAAATTCTACATTATGGAAAAAGAATTACATGAACAATATGAATATGCCAGAAACCGCATAAAGCAAAAGAAAAGATTGTATTACCATTTCGTTTTCTTTACATTGTGCAGTATTTTTTTATTCACCGCAGTATATTTTTTTGAAACAGCAATAGAATTAAATTGGTGTATTTGGATTATTACCCTATGGCTATTTGTTTTTGTATTGCATTTCATAAAGGTTTTCATTACCGATAGATTTATGAATAAATATTGGGAAAGAGACCAAATCGACCGGCTTGTAGCGTTACAGCAAAAAAAAATAGTCCAATTACAATCCAAAATTGAGGACAATAATTTTAAATAAATCTAACATTATGATTATCATGATTGCTGCTGTTGCCGAAAACAATGCTCTGGGAAAGAACAATGAATTAGTTTGGCATTTACCTAATGACTTCAAAAGATTCAAAGCCATAACTACTGGCCATCATATAATAATGGGGAGAAAAACATTTGAGAGTTTCCCCAAACCACTCCCTAATAGAACGCATGTTATAATAACCAGACAGAAAGATTATAACCCAAAAGATTGTATCGTAGTGGATAGCATTGAAAAAGCTCTTGCTGTTTGCCCAGAAAATGAAACTTCATTTATAATTGGCGGAGGGGAAATTTATAATTTAGGAATTCCGTTCGCTGATCAGTTAGAAATTACGAAAGTGCATCATAGTTTTGAAGCTGATGCCTTTTTCCCAGAAATCAATTCTGATGATTGGAAAGAAGTCCAAAAAGAATTTAATCCAATAGACGATAAACACCAATTTGCGTATACCTATCAAACTTTTATCAAAGTATAATTTTATACCTTAAAAATATATAAAAACGCTTAAATTTTTTAATTTAAAATCTTCGTCTTATATCTAAAATTCAATAAAAATTACCAGACAAAAAAACTGATTAAAGAGTTACCATTCATTCACTTTATTAGCATCCATTTTAATAAAAATAAATAATAAAATAGTGAATCCCCAAAGTCCTGATCCCCCATACGAGAAGAAAGGCAATGGTACTCCAATGGTTGGAAAAACTCCAATAACCATTGCAATATTTACAAAAAAGTGAATAAATAGAATACCTGCAACACAATAACCATATACTCTGCTAAACTTAGTTTTTTGCCTTTCTGCGAGGTAAATCACTCTAAGAAACAAACCCGTAAAAAGAGCTATTACTACCAAAGAACCAACAAATCCCCATTCTTCACCAACAGTTGTAAAAATATAATCGGTATGCTGTTCCGGAACAAAACCTCCTTTAGTTTGGGTCCCCTCAAGAAAGCCTTTGCCTAACCAACCTCCAGAACCAACAGCAATTTCAGACTGATTAGTATTGTATCCAATACCTTTCATGTCAACTTCTTTACCTAACAATATATTAAATCTGTCACGGTGGTGCTGTTTGAAAACATTTGTAAAAACATAGTTTACAGATAAAACAAAGCCTGAAATAAGCGCAAACAGTATACCGCTCAACACTATATTTCTATCAGCAATTCTTGACTTATAATGAATCAGAATAATAACCAAAAGCGATATTAAAATAACGTATTGAGGATCTAATATCAATGTCAGCATGAACAGTACTATTGTTATAAAACCGGTCCAGACATACCAAGCAGGCAATCCTTCTCTAAATAAAACAATAATAAAAATACTGTAAATCAGAGCACTACCCGGGTCAGGCTGTGGCAAAATGAGCATAACCGGTAAAAAAACAATGGCTAATGCCTGTACCTGCCTGTTAACTTCTTTTAAATTTATCTGAGTGTCACTAAGGTATTTTGCAATAGCTAGTGAAGTTGCTGCTTTTGCAAATTCAGAGGGCTGTAATGTAAAACTCCCAAATCCGTACCAACAGCGCTGTCCAGCAATTGTTTTACCAAATACAAACAGACCAGCAAGTGATATTAAAGAAATGACAAATATGATACTTGCATATTTTTCATAAAATTTACCATCGATATACAATAAAATAAAAATCATTGGAACAGTTAAACCAATAAAAATGGCTTGTTTTTCATACGTCCCTTCTGTAGAAGACAATGAAGAAGAATAAATATTTAACCAACCCATACACACAAGTGCTATATAGATAATGATACATATCCAATCAATATTGCTCGATAAACTTTGATTTTTCATCTGATATGAATGTATTATTTTTTGGTTTTGGTTGTGTCAATTTTTTGCAAAGCTGCTTTTGCTTTACTTTGGGTAATGGAATCCTTAATTCTTAATTCCTTTTTTACTTCTTCTGAAAGCCCTCCTAATATTGCATATCTGCTCTGTAAACTCGTATTTAAGACACGCGTTTCCAAATCAGTCCTTGTGATTTTTTTTCTAAGGTATTTTTCAATCATCAAACTGGCAATAGGACCTGCAATAGTTGCCCCAAAACCTCCATTCTCAACCAAAACAGCTATGGCTATTTTTGGATTGTCTTTTGGTGCAAAAGCGACAAAAATAGAATGATCCTTCAACTGAACTCTCTTGCCTCCAATTTTAGCAAAATTTTCGGCTGTTCCCGTCTTTCCGCAAATATCAATTCCTTCAACTCGCAATGCATAAGCTGTCCCTCTATTATAAACATCAAAGAGTCCACTTATCATAGGAGGGAAATATTTTGGATCAATGGTCGTCACATGCTTAGTCGTAAACTTGGTATCTATTTTTTCTCCCTTTATTTTTTTAATAATATGAGGCGTGTAATAATACCCATGATTGGCTACTGTCGCCATCATATTCGCCAACTGAATAGGAGTCACCAATACCTCCCCTTGACCTATAGCATTTGAAATAATCGTTTTCCCACTATAACCCCACCCTGGATACATTTTTTTATATGTTTTTGAAGTAGGAATCTTTCCACTTTTACCCGTTGGTAAATCGTAACCCATAAACTGTCCGAGTCCAAAACTTTTAACATGATTACTCCAAACATCCACAGCGTAAGGAGTATTTTTATATTTGCCAATAGTCCTCAAATACACATTCGAAAAATAAGCGTTACACGATTTGTAAATACCGACATGAAAATCCAATACACCACCACCGCAATGACAACGTTGAAATCGGCCTGGGGCATAATAAAAACCGTGATTACAAACAAAAGTAGTTTTTTCATCTATAACCCCCTCTTGTAATCCAACAAGACCAGTCATAATTTTAAATGGAGATCCCGGCGGATACTGTGCCAATAACCCTCTGTCATAAAGTGGATTTGCAATAGAATCATGATATAATTTGGTATAATTTTTAGAGCGCTGTCTTCCCACCAAAATTCCAGGATCATAAGACGGTGCCGTTACAAGTGCAAGAATCTCACCTGTTGCTGGTTCAATAGCCACAATTCCTCCTCTTTTATTTACCATTAACTGTTCACCATATTTTTGGATTTCTGCATCAATAGTAAGGTTTATATCCTCGCCTTGAACGGCGATTGTATCAAATTTACCTTCTTTATAAGAACCTATTTCTCGGTTGAATTTGTCTTTTTGAAAATATTTAACGCCTTTTACACCTCGAAGAATTTTTTCATAACTTTCTTCTACTCCTTGTCTTCCTATTAAATCTCCACTTTTATAATAGTGGTTTTTTTCAATAAGCTTTTCATTTACTTGCGTTATAAAACCAAAAATATTAGCTCCATAATTCACTTCATAATCACGTAAGGAACGTTTTTGGAAATAAAAACCTTCAAATTTTCTGATTTTTTCTTGAAAAGCTGCAAATTCATTTTTATTCAGTTGAGCCAAAAACACTGAAGGCAATCTAGGGCTGTACACTTTTGCCTTTTCTATTTTTTTTATAAAATCTTCCTTGGTTATATTCAATAATTTACAAAACTCAAGAGTATCCGTCTTATTTAGTTCTCTTGGGATAACCATGATATCATAAGAAGGCTGATTGGCTACTAATAAAACACCGTTTCTATCATAAATATAACCTCTCTCTGGATAATCATATTTTATTTTTATGGCATTATTTTCCGATTTTAGTTTAAACGAATCGTCAATAATCTGCAGGTAAAAAACACGTATGATTAACAAAGATGCACCAATAATAATTAAAGCTGGCAACAAGACTTTTCTCATCGTTTATTTGGCTTTATAAGGTAAATAAGGATAATACAGATTAATATAGTAAACAGCGAACTTAAAACTGTCCGAATCAAAACATCTAAAATGAAAGAAATTTGAAAAGATTCCAATAAAAACAATGCGCTGTTATGTGTAATAACAGCCAATAAGATAAAGGTGAACCGTTCTGGTGTTAATACATCATTTAACTTAATGGTCTGATATTCATAACTAAGACCAAATGAAAATTTAAAAAAAACTGGTCTCAAATAAGCCAAAAGTACACAAGCAGTAGCATGTACTCCTCCTGAATTACAAAATAAATCCATAACCAAACCTAAAAAAAAACTAGCAATAAGAAGATTTGCTTTGTTTCCGTTTACTGGATAAAGAATGATAAAAAGGATGTAGGGAAATGCACTTATATAACCCCAAAAATTCATATTATTAAAAACTAGAATTTGTAAAGCCAATAAGAACACAAATCGAAAAACGTTCACTAACAACGTGCTATTCATCTTTTCTTTGGTTTTCTAAATTTTTAATTTCTTCGCTGTTTTCAGTTTTTATGATATAGACATGCCCCAAATTAGTCATATCATTAAAAAGTTTTACAGTAATTGTGTAATAATGAGTTTCAGTATCAGTTTGCAATTTATCAATTGTACCAATTCCAATGTTTTCGGGAAAAATAACAGATTGTCCACCAGTTACGATAGTGTCTCCTTTTTTGACAGTTGCCAATCTTGGAACATCCAACAATTGTACAAAACCAGTATTTTTTCCATTCCAATTTAGAGTTCCAAAATGATCTGAATTTTTAATCTTCGCATTTATTTGCGATTTAGTATTAAGTATACTTATTACTGTCGAATAATTGGCAGAAACATCATCTATAATACCCACAATTCCTAAGCTGTTTATTACACCCATATCAGGTTTAACTCCAGACTTAGTCCCAGCATTCAACGTTAAAAAATTCTCAACTACATTGAATGAGTTATGGATTACTTTACACACAACAATGTCTTTGGGCAAAACACCTTTTAAACTGTCTAAATTTGGAATCTTGGCAGAATCTTGAGTTTTAAACAACAGACTTTTTAAGTTAGCATTCTCTATCGCAAGTTCATTATTTTGTTCTCTCAGATGAAGATATTCTTCTACAGAATTTATTTTTTCGTAAACACCGCCACTCAAAAAATTGGCTGAACTGATAACTTTACTTCTATGAAAAGAATGGGACTGAATGGTAAGAGATAATGAAATACCCAAAAGCAGCAAAAACAGTATTCTATTACTGTTTTTTATAATAAATGAAAATATTTGCTGCATTTCTTAATTGTATATATTGAGTGTTAGATATAAACTAATTTCAGTAAAAATATTACTTAATCAAAATGTTTTTAAACTTTGTAATGTTTTTAAGAGCCATTCCAGTTCCTCTAACTACGGCTCTCAACGGATCTTCGGCAATATAAACCGGTAAATCTGTTTTTTGAGAGATTCTTTTATCGAGACCTCTTAACATCGATCCACCGCCTGCAAGATAGATACCCGTATTATAGATATCAGCAGCTAATTCGGGAGGAGTTTGAGACAATGTTTCCATTACGGCATCTTCAATTCGCTGAATCGATTTATCCAATGCTTTTGCGATTTCTCTGTAGGACACCTCAACTTGTTTTGGTTTCCCCGTTAATAAATCCCTCCCTTGAACTGACATATCTTCTGGAGGAGTTTCTAAATCTTCAATAGCTGCACCAATTTGAATTTTTATTTTTTCAGCAGTACTTTCCCCAACAAATAAGTTGTGCTGTGTACGCATATAGTAAACAATATCATTGGTAAATACGTCTCCGGCTATTTTAACTGATTTGTCACAAACGATTCCGCCTAATGCAATTACCGCAATTTCTGTTGTTCCCCCGCCTATATCAACAATCATATTCCCCTTTGGCTGCATAATATCGATACCGATACCAATTGCCGCCGCCATAGGCTCATGTATCAAATATACTTCTTTACCGTTTACCCTTTCACAAGATTCTTTTACCGCTCTCATCTCCACTTCGGTAATCCCTGAAGGGATACAGACTACCATTCTTAAGGCAGGTGTAAACATTCTTTTTTTCAATGCCGGTATGCTTTTGATAAACATACTGATCATTTTTTCAGAGGCATCAAAATCAGCAATTACACCATCTTTTAAAGGCCTGATTGTTTTAATGTTTTCATGTGTCTTCCCTTGCATCATATTGGCTTCCTTACCAACTGCAATAATTTTGCCTGATATTCTATCACGCGCAACTATAGACGGACTGTCAATTACGACTTTGTCATTGTGAATGATTAAAGTGTTTGCTGTACCAAGGTCTATCGCAATATCCTCGGTCATGAAATCAAAAAATCCCATATGCCTTTTAAGGGTTAAAAAGTTATAAATAATTTACGCACAAAGTTAAACAAATTAATGTTTGAAATGACGTGTTCCTGTAAATACCATCGCAAGATTGTTTTCATTGCAATAATTGATGCTCAATTCATCTTTGATTGATCCTCCCGGTTGAATTACCGCAGTTATTCCTGCTTTTTTAGCTAACTCAACACAGTCTGGGAATGGGAAAAAAGCATCACTTGCCATTGAAGCGCCTTCTAAGCTAAATCCAAAAACTTTTGCTTTTTCGATGGCCTGCAATAACGCATCCACCCTTGAAGTTTGTCCTGTTCCAGAAGATATCAAAGTTCCGTTTTTAGCAAAAACAATCGTATTTGATTTGGTATTCTTACACACTTTGGAAGCAAAAATCAAATCCTCAATTTCTTGCTCCGTAGGCGATGTTGCTGTAACGGTTTTTAAGTCCGCTTTAGTATCAGTAATATTGTTTCTTTCTTGAATTAACAAACCGTTAAGACATGTTCTTACTTGTTTTTGAGGTAAATCAACTTCGTTCTGAATCAATATAATCCTATTTTTCTTTTCCTGTAAAACTGCAATTGCTTCAGCATCATACGAAGGAGCAATAACTACTTCACAAAACAGTTTATTAATTTCATTGGCCGTTGCCACATCAATTGTTGTGTTGGCAATCAATACTCCGCCAAAAGCAGATGTTGGGTCACAAGCTAATGCAACATTGTATGCTTCAGAAATGGTTTCTCTGGTTGCTAATCCGCAGGCGTTATTGTGTTTTAAAATAGCAAATGTTGGATCGTCTGTTTTAAACTCATGAATTAAGTTTACAGCAGCATCAACATCCAGTAAATTATTATATGACAATTCTTTTCCGTGAACTTTAGTAAACATCGCTTCAAAATCACCAAAGAAGAATCCTTTTTGATGCGGATTTTCACCATATCTCAATACTTGACCATTTTCTATACTAGCTTTATATATTGTTTCATCAGTATTAAAATAGTTAAAAATTGCACCATCATAATGCGAAGAAACATGAAAAGCTTTAGTTGCTAATAATTTTCTGTCAGCTAATGTTGTAGCTCCGTTTTGAGCACTAATCATATCTAAAAACAAACCATATTGATCCATTGACGGAACGATCACAGTGTCTTTAAAGTTTTTAGAGGCAGCACGAATTAATGAAATTCCGCCAATATCTATTTTCTCTATTATATCTTCTTCACTTGCTCCAGAAGCTACTGTTTTTTCAAAAGGATATAAATCAACAATTACCAAATCAATTTGAGGAATTTCATATTCCTTCATTTGCTGCACATCACTTTCGTTGTCTTGACGATTTAGGATACCTCCAAAAACTTTTGGGTGCAACGTTTTTACCCTTCCACCAAGAATTGATGGATAAGAAGTTACATCTTCAACAGGTATTACAGGAATCCCTAAATTTTTAATGAATTCTTCCGTGCCTCCTGTAGAATAAAAAATTACATTTTGCTCATGTAATTTTCTAACAATTGGCTCAAGACCCTCTTTTGAAAAGACTGAAATTAATGCAGATTGAATTGTTTTTGTTGTGCTCATTGAGTAGTTATAATTTTAGAGTGCAAAAATAGTTTTTTTTGATAATATAATTCAATAAAAAAGATGTAACAATCTCTTAAAAAATCATACCTATTGTTAAATATATTTTTTTAGGCTTTTTACAACCGCCTGGATGAAATTTCTTAATTATTAAAATAAAAAAACGGTTTCTGACAACCAAATTTTAAATACTTTTCGGAAGAAATAAAAAGATAGAATTTTACAGTAATACAAATTTAAAAATATGCTAGTTTACCTACGATTATTAAAAGAGAGTTTTGGTTTTGCTATGAATGCTTTGCGAAGCAATAAATTAAGAACATTTCTTTCTTTATTGGGGGTAACTATTGGGATATTCTCGATAATAGCTGTACTTGCTGCAGTTGACTCTTTGCAGAAAAAAATTTCCAAAGATTTGAGCAGTATGGATAAAAACACCATTTATTTATTAAAATTCCCATTTGGCCCTTCAGACATACCGCAATGGAAAAGAGAACAATTCCCTAACGTAAAATATTCAGAATATATTTATTTAAAAGATGCAATGACGCATACGGATGAATTGGGTTACCGCATATTCACCAGAAGCGAATCTATAAAATATGGAACCAACATTGTAAGTAATGTACAAATATTGCCAGTCTCCCATGAATTTATTGACATTGAAGGCCTAACATTTGAAGAAGGGAGATTCTATAATGAGTCTGAAGCTAATTCTGGCGCAGCAGTAATTGTTTTAGGTGCTGATATTGCAAAATCACTTTTTGAAGACACATATGCTATAGGAAAAAATGTAAGACTGTATGGTCAGAGGTTTACCGTCATAGGAGTTTTGAAAAAAGAAGGATCTACCTTTGGAGGGAGTAACGACTCTTCAGCTTACATTCCTGTGAATTTTCTTCGAAGAATGTATGGCGATAACAATCCTAACTTGACAAATGTTATCATATTCAAACCTGAAAAAGGAGTCGATATGGAAGAGTATAAAGGTGAGATTTCACAAAAACTCAGGAATTTTAGAGGATTGAAAGCCGGAGAAATTGATAATTTTTTCATTAATGTTTTTGCAGGGTTTCTTGACATTATAGATCAGTTTTTAGGAACTTTACGTATTGGAGGAATCTTTATAAGCCTTTTTTCGTTTTTAGTAGGCGGTTTCGGTGTTGCCAATATTATGTTTGTTTCTGTAAAAGAAAGAACGAATTTAATTGGAATTCAGAAATCGTTAGGTGCTAAAAACCGATTTATATTATTTCAGTTTTTATTTGAAGCTATCATTCTTTGTGTGATTGGCGGATTAATTGGACTTTTTATGGTTTGGATTATATCTATGCTTCTCACAAAATTATTAGATTTTGAATTTGTATTAAGTCTGCTTAATATTTTAATTGGTTCTGGATTATCGATTATTGTAGGGGTTATTTCTGGTATTATTCCTGCAATTGCCGCCTCCAAGCTAGATCCTGTTGAAGCTATCAGAACTGGAATATAAGCCGTTAGCTGCTGTCAAATTATTGTTATTTAAGCGTAAATTTTGGTGAGCGATAAATATTTAATTAGTTTTGGATAAACATCCAATAATTTAATATTCTAATAGATGAGCTTTATTTTAAAAAATGTAGATACAGTTGACTCTATTACTAGAGAGAATTTTAAAAAAAACTATTTAGACAAAAGAAAACCTTTAATTATAAAAGGATTAACAAACGATTGGTCTGCCCGTGAAAAATGGTCAACCGAATATTTCAAAGAAATAGCTGGAGATATTGAAGTAAAGCTCGTGGATAATTCCAAAGCTGATCCAGCCAAAGTTATCAATGCTTCAATTGCCAGTATGAAATTTGGCGAATATCTGGATCTAATAAAAAGAGAACCTACGGAGCTTCGCATTTTTTTCTTCAACCTTTTTAAGCACAGACCGGAATTAGTTAATGATGTTAAAGTCCCCAAAGACTTAATGGGCGGTTTTATAGAAAGTATGCCTGCCATGTTTTTTGGCGGATCCAAAGCAATTACTTTTTTACATTATGACATTGATTTACCGCATCTTTTCCATACTCATTTTGGAGGACGAAAACACATTATCTTATTTGACAATAAATGGAAAAAAAGGCTTTACTGTGTTCCCAACACCACTTATGCATTAGAAGATTATGATGTTGCCAATCCAGATTTCGAAAAATTCCCTGCATTAAAAGGAGTTGAAGGATATGAAGTTTTTCTTGAGCATGGAGATACTCTGTTCATGCCAACTGGAATGTGGCATTGGATGCGCTATATCGACGGTTCTTTTTCCTTGACTCTGCGCGCTTGGGACCGGTCAGTTACTAGGAAAGCAGCGAGTGTTTGGAGTTTGTTTATGCATGGAGCTGTAGATAGTGCTATAAAAGTCGTCTTCAAAGGGCGTTATGCAAAATGGAGAGAAAAATTGGCTTTCAAAATTGCCGAAAAGGAACTAAAAAAAGGCAGACCAAAAAAATAGCACAATTTAGAATTATCATTTCTGAAAAGACAAAACACAAAATCCCAAGAAAATTTTCCTTGGGATTTTGTGTAATTTTAGAAGTTTAAAAACTATCTAATAGGATTATTTTGAATCAAATCAAGATATAAATTAATCTTGTCTTTCAATTCTTTTCTTGGTGTAATAAAATCTAAAAAACCATGTTCAAGTAAGAACTCAGCAGTTTGAAATCCTTCTGGTAAATCTTTACCAGTAGTATCTCTTACTACGCGTGGTCCCGCAAACCCAATTAATGCACCAGGTTCTGAGATATTGATATCTCCTAACATCGCATAAGATGCTGTAGTTCCTCCTGTTGTCGGATCTGTACAAAGAGAAATATAAGGCAGTTTTGCTTCCGAAAGCTGTGCCAATTTCACAGATGTTTTTGCTAACTGCATTAAAGAGTAAGCAGCTTCCATCATTCTGGCACCTCCTGATTTGGATATCATTACAAAAGGAAGTCTGTTTTTAATTGCAAAATCAATTCCTCTTGCTATTTTTTCTCCAACAACAGCCCCCATTGATCCGCCGATGAATGCAAAATCCATACAGCAAATTACAACCTCTTTTCCTTTGGATTTTCCAACTCCAGTACGCACAGCGTCTTTAAGTTTTGTTTTTTCCATTACTTCTTTCAATCGGTCTGCATATTTTTTTGTATCAACAAAATGCAGAGGATCTTTTGAAGTCATGTTTTTATCCAACTCAACAAACTCATTATTGTCAAATAAAATATCAAAATAGGCTTCACTCCCAATTCTAACATGGAAACCATCTTCTGGACTTACAAATAAATTACGAGCCAATTCATCGGCATCAATAATTTTTCCTGTAGGTGATTTGTACCAAAGCCCTTTTGGAATATCCATCTTGTCTTCGGTAGCCGTAGTGATTCCTTTTTCTTTTCTTTTAAACCAAGCCATATTTTATAATTTATAATTTAAGATTTACTATATACGATAAATCATATATAGTAAATCTCAGTATTGCAATCTATAGTGTATTCACGTTATTTAAGTCAGCAAATGCCTGCTCAAGTCTTGAGATGAAAGTTACTTCACCTTCACGTAACCACTTTCTTGGGTCATAATATTTTTTGTTTGGAGCATCAGAACCAGTTGGGTTACCGATTTGAGTTTTAAGGTACTCAATGTTGTTTACCATAAAATCACGGATACCTTCAGTAAATGCAAACTGCAAATCAGTATCAATATTCATTTTTACAACACCATAGCTAATTCCCTCTCTGATTTCTTCCAATGTAGAACCTGATCCACCGTGGAAAACAAAATCAACAGGATTTTTTCCAGTTTTGAATTTGTCCTGAACGTAATCTTGAGAATTTTTTAAGATTTTTGGAGTTAATTTTACGTTACCTGGTTTGTAAACCCCGTGTACGTTCCCAAAAGAAGCAGCAATTGTGAATTTTGGGCTAACTTTTGATAATTCTTCGTAAGCATAAGAAACTTCTGAAGGCTGAGTATATAATTTTGAGCTATCTACATCAGAGTTATCTACACCGTCTTCTTCACCACCAGTGATTCCAAGTTCGATTTCAAGAGTCATTCCCATTTTGCTCATTCTAGCTAAATAACCTTTACAGATTTCGATATTCTCTTCGATAGGCTCTTCAGATAAATCAATCATGTGAGAAGAGAATAATGGTTTTCCAGTTGCTGCAAAATGCACCTCTGAAGCATCTAATAATCCGTCAATCCATGGCAATAATTTTTTAGCACAGTGGTCAGTGTGCAAGATAACAGTTGCTCCGTATGCTTCAGCTAATGTATGAATATGTTTTGCTCCTGCAATACCACCAGCAATAGCGGCTTTTTCTCCAGCATTAGAAAGTCCTTTTCCAGCATTAAATTGTGCTCCTCCGTTTGAAAATTGGATGATAACTGGTGCGTTTAATTTAGCAGCAGTTTCTAGTACTCCATTAATTGTGTCTGATCCGATAACATTTACAGCAGGAAGTGCAAAACCTTTTTCTTTTGCATAGTTAAATATTTCTTGTACTTGATCGCCTGTAGCTACTCCGGGTTTAATATTGTGTGCCATTGTAATTTTCTTTTAATTGTTTTTTTTAGTTTTTAGATTATAATTTGCAAAAATAAGAATTAATTAGCACTTAAAAAGGGTAATTGATACCAAAATTAAACACAGAATTTGCAAAATTATATTGGGTAAACCATCTTTCCCCTATTTCCTTGGCTGGATTATAGGTTTTGAATCCTAAATCGAGCCTTACAACAAAGAAACTTAAATCATATCGGAGACCAAATCCTGTTCCTACAGCGATTTCGCTCAAGTCTTTTATGCTGTTAAATTTTGCTGATTCATAAGTAACGGCATCAAGAACGTTCCAAATATTCCCTGCATCCGCAAAAAGAGCTCCACCCCATTTGCCAGCAATTGGAAAACGATATTCGCCACTAATTGCTATTTTCATATTGGCTTCATTAAAATCATTGGAGAAAGAACTGCTTCCTGGCCCAAGATTGTAAGGCTGCCATGCTCTGTTGTCATTCGATCCTCCCGCAAAGTAACTTTTTGAGAACGGAATAGAATTTGAGTTTCCGTATGGTATAGCGATCCCGAAAAAGCTTCGCATGGCAAATATGCCAGACTTGCCAATACTCCAATGCTTAATCAAATCAAATTCTGTTTTTATATATTCAGAATATTCTAAATTAAAAATCTCATAATTCCCGTTTTGATTTTTAGGAATATTTCCAATTGCAGATATTGCAGATAATATGGTACCTGCCGATTCTAATTTTGTTCTGAAAGTATAAAAATCATTGTCCTGCAGATCTTTTCTGCTTGTTTTCGTGAAATTAAAATTAGTAGCCAGAATAAAATCATTATCGGTGAGCCTTATTCTTTGCTGTTCAATACTATTTACATTTTGAAACTCAACATCATTTGGTGTTAAAGCTGTTTTGCCCGTTAAAACTTGATTTGTAAAACCAATTGTTCCGCTCTCTACAATCAAATTTCCATTTTCAACATTAGATGATTCTATATTATAAGTTTTAGCAATATCATTTAAAGCATCATAAGAACTAGTATAAACATGGAAATAATTGCTAGCATTCAGATTTCGGACAAACTGAAAATTCAAAAGATCCAATCGGCTGGTAGTGTTTTTCTTTGGTGTCCAGTTGTATGAAAAAGATCCCGTAAAGTTTTCCTTATCTAATCCAATATTGGTTTGTTTAGAAAGACCCAGACTAAACACAGTAGAAGGAATCATGCTTTTCGGAATTATTTTTTCTGTTTTGACAGGAAATAATACTCGAGGGAAATTTAATTTTGCATCCACACCATACTCAGACACATTAAAAAAACCGGCATTCGAATTAGCAATATCGTTCGATGCTCCAATATTTCCTCTAGCCGAAAGTTCTAATGTTTCGGCTCCATTAAATACATTCCGCACTGTTTCAGTAATGCTTCCAGTAACCCCAAAATCTTCTATATTCGAATGGGTAGCATCTAAAGTATAGCCAAAGCTGTATTTTTTTCGAGGGGTTAAATAAATTTTGGCCACCAAGGATTGTGCCGTTGTGTCTTTTTTATCAACTTCATACTGTATGGTTGGGTAATTAAATGTTTTCAGATTATTCAGATATCTGGTGGATAAAACGGTTTTGGTATCACTAAAGACATCTCCTTTGGTAATAAATATGGCATCGGTTATTGCGTGCGGGGTATATTTTATTTTTTGAAAACCATATAAAGTCATATTATTGTAAGCCACACTGTCTCTAACGGGCTGGTTGTGATTTGTAGCTGAGTAGTCGGTGTAAATTTTAATATCGCTGATTTTGTATATTTTAAAAGGCTCCGTTTTTGTAGAGTCGTTTTCCTGATAAGAATAATTTTCAACATTTAAAACTATTGTCGCTTTGTTTTTCTTATTGATAGTATCTATGTCAAAATTGACATAATTGGGCTGAAAACGAAATGCTCCATGGTTTCTAAAATAAGTACTAATTTGATTTTTTTCATTTTCAAAATCCTCTGTTTTATATTGATTTCCGGGGATCAGCACTGATTTTATCTTTTGGTAAAGCGAATCTAAAGCGGGAGTCTTTATTTTTGTCTTTACAGAATCAATAAAATAGGGATTTCCTGTAACCAGAAAGTACTTAATCTGAGCTTTTTTAGGAGCTAAAGAATCTATTTTGTATGATGCTTTAATATCAAAATAGCCATTATTAAAATAATAACTTTTAAGCCTAGTCAGTGATTTTACAGCTCTTAAAGTATCCGCTAGTACTGGTGCTTCCCCCGTTTGTTTTAAAAAGTTATGAATTCCAAGATACCAAAATGATTTACGGAGTCCTTCAATTTGTTTTGCAGAAAGCCATCTAACTTCTCTGTCGTACTTTTTTTTATTATTTAAATATTTTAGATTAAAAGTAGAATCAGGATTAGGATTAGCCAAATTGTAGATATTCAACAGCATTCGATATCCCAATATGCTGCTGTTGGGCTGCTGATACAATTGATCGTAAATCGTTTGGTTTTTGAGTAATTTATCATTCTCAAAAATTTCATTTTTAACAAGGAGCTGTTTTCTGGCAGGAACTCTTTTTTCTGAATTACAGGCATAGAAAAGAACACTAATTAGAATAAATACTGCTATTTTTGCACCATTCTTTTTTCTCTTAAGAAGTATAGATTGCCTTAAATTTTTGGCTAAACTATTTTTTATTTTTAAGGAAAAAAAACATTTATTCATTTGGGAATTCGTGTTATAGAATATTAAATTCAAAAATACATCTTTTATGCTTAGTAAAAACCAAATAAAACTTATATCTAGTCTGCAGCAAAAAAAATACCGTTTTGCTAATCAATTGTTTTTTGCTGAGGGTGTAAAAGTAATTCAAGAATTAGTAAAATCAAATTTTGAACTGGAACATCTTTATACAACTAAAGAAGATTTTAAGGCGATTGCGCCCAATAAAATAACGCTTATTACTGAAAATGAATTAAATAAAATAAGCGCCCTTTCTACACCAAATACTTGTTTGGCTGTATTTAAAATTCCGATGGAGAGCAAAATCATTGAATCTGGATTGGTACTTGCTTTAGATTCCATCAGAGATCCTGGCAATATGGGGACTATTCTCAGATTGTGTGATTGGTTTGGCATTAAGCAGCTGGTTTGTTCAAAAGAAACTGTTGATATTTATAATCCAAAAGTTGTTCAGGCAACTATGGGATCCATTACCAGAGTAAACGTTAATTATGTCGATTTAGTACCTTTTTTGGAAAAAACTAAACTGCCTGTTTTTGGAACTTTTATGGACAGTGACAACATTTATAAAACAGCTTTACCGCAGGAAGGCATTATTGTTATGGGAAATGAAGCAAATGGCATTTCTGAAAGCATAGAAAAATTAGTTACAAAAAGAATCACCATTCCTCGTTTTGGTGAGCTTCAAATTACCGAAAGTCTGAATGTAGCCACAGCAACAGCTATTATTTTAAGTGAATTTAGAAGACAAGGCTTGAATTAAAATTCCAAATCTTAGTTTGGCCGCAATTATAAATGACTGCAAAAATGCCAAATCTTTCTCTTTAGCCCTGATCGAAACGGCATCCTTTGCTTTTTTCTTTAAAAAAGCAAAGATATAGTGAAGAGCAGGTCCCATGTTTCTAAAAATGCCTTCTGTTATTGCTTCTAAAATTAACTATTGAGCAGGTTCAGGCTCTAATGAAAGGTGAAATTAATTAAAATTGCTCTCGATTTCATAGATTCTATATTGCCTGTCCAAGGGCTGTTTGGATCTTTATCCCGAATTAGTTCGTCAGAAATTCCAAATTGTCCTCTAATAGAAGGCGAGAATATAAAATACTCTGAAAAAATATCAATTCCAATTCCCAATTCATAATTAGTAGTCCACGTTTTAACTCTAAATCGTTCTTCGAGATTGTCATCTAAAGATTTTGCATTACTGGATAAATTTAAATTTGCAGATACGCCTCCCAATAAATAAGGACGTATATTTCCAGTTCTAAGTGCTGAAAATTTCAGCAATAACGGAAAATTAACATAAGTGCTGTTCACCTCTCTTATAGCGTCACTCGAAGAGTTAAAAGCAGCGTTTGGAGCATAATGCAACGTTCTGTCCGAATAATAAAGACCAGGCTCAAACCGCAAATCTAAATACTCCTGAAGCCTGAAATTAGTTACCAATCCAACATTAAAACCGCCCGATTTGTCTACTTGTATATCGGGACCTACTGTTTTATAGTCAATTTTGAAATCATAAGAGTTGAACCCTAAGAAAAATCCAAAATAGAGTCTTTTCTTCTGCCAGTTCTCCAAGTTAATGATCGGATCCTTACTGAAAATTCCTTTACTTTGAGAAAATCCTTCTACAGCAATACTCAATAAAATTAATACAATTATTTTTTTCATATTATGCTGCATATTTTAGTATTATTTTTTGGAAGCGACGTAAATAGTTGCAACGCCAAATGTTTGAGGCATAGCATTCACCATTATAAACCCAGTTTTTCTCAAAATATTGTTTAAAGCTTCACCGTAAGGAAAAGCAGCCGCAGATTCAGATAAATACCCATAGGCTACATTATCTTTTGAGAAAATTTTTCCAATAAGAGGCAAAATATTTTTACTGTAAAAATTATATCCTTGTTTATAAGGCGTTTTATCAGGTACCGAGGTTTCTAAAATTACAAATATTCCGCCCGGTTTTAATACTCTGAGAATTTCTGAAAGTCCTGTTTCAAGATGTTCAAAATTCCTGACACCAAAAGCTACAGTTATGGCATCAAAATAATTATCCTCAAAAGGCATATTCTCTGAGTCAGCTAATACCATTTCGATAGTTTGAGACAGCTTTTTTTCCTGTATTTTTTTAGTGCCAATTTCGAGCATTCCAGCCGAGATATCAAGCCCGATAATTTTTTTTGCTTCGGTCTGTGCCATTAAAATAGCGAGATCACCAGTTCCAGTAGCAATGTCTAATATCGTTTCGGGATTAGTTTCGGCAACCAATTTCAAAACTTTTTTTCTCCATTTAACATCGATTCCAAACGAAATAACTCGGTTAAGGTTATCATAGTTACCGGAAATAGTATCAAACATTTTGGCAACCTGTTCTTTTTTACTGAGAGATGAATCTTTATAAGGTGTGATTTCTTTTGGCATTTTTTTAATTTCTACAAATATAAACAAACTGTATAAACTATAAATGTGTTTTTTTTTTGCCGTGTAAAATTTTATTCTGTTTTAATTGCACTACATAATTTTAGAATCAGCTTTAATTTTTAAATGAAAAATAATTGAAATATCACTAAAAGTGGGTATTGTGAATACTGTTTTTATTACTGATGTTTGTACTTTAAAATTTAAATATTTTTGAAATGATTAGACGGGAATTAATGACCCAAACCAAATGGATACTTCTTGCGCTATTTATCTCATTTGTTCTTGTACTGTTTTTTGAAGGTACTGTCAGTAGTGGCAGTATTATTTTAAAAGCGCAAAATACGTTCTTAGGATTAAATTTGTTTTTGGAAATTTTAATTTTCTTTGCCTTTAGTACCTTTGTGGTATTTGGTACTAAAGGCTTTTTTGAGTTGTACTCTCAAAAATTATCAAATTATATTGTCCTCACATCGGGGATAATATTGATATTTGTGATTTGTATATTATGTTATCAAATCGTAGTACAGGAATAGGTCATTCCGCTAATCATTTTAAAAAAAGCATTCTAGCAATAGGATGCTTTTTTTTGAAAATGTCCCAGCAAAGGCTATAAAAAAACACCTGCAAATGATTTTACAGGTGTTTTTTAAATGTTTTTAGCCCAATCTTGCATTAATTATTTAGCAAGGCAAAACATAACTTATCTTTTAACCAACTTTCCCTTTTTATCTATTGGAATACTAGTTTTTACAATTGATTTTGGCTGCAGATCATCCAGCACATTTAAAGCTTCTTCGACATAAATATCTTTAGCTAAACTTTCATGCCATCTGTCTCTTTTTTCTTTTAAAACTGGGTCATTGACAAACCCCTCTAATTCATACGGCAATGAATTGAATTTTAAATTGTTTCTATAATCAATGATAGGTTTGAACTTCTTGGCTGCTGCTTCTATTTGATTTTGAGCTGCCTTAAATTTATCGATATTCAAGCTGTAAGTATTCTCATTGCTTCTGCTGTCAATCCATTTAGCATTTTCTTCAATTAATTGAAATTGAACATTTTTCTCAATTCTTTGTTTACTATTGGTAATTGCCTGATCAAATTTTGAATCCCAAACTATGTAAGGAGCTGGATCAATTTTATCCCATGGCAATGCATGCGCATCATCACGCTCTCCCATTTTTAAATAAGCATAACGGTCTGGCATAACCACATCGCTGCTTACTCCCTCAAGCTGGGTAGAACCGCCGTTAATTCTATAAAATTTTTGAATAGTTGTTTTTAAGGCTCCAAAATCTCCAAATGAACTATTTTTAACATATTGGTTCAGATCAATTACTCTCTGGACTGTTCCTTTTCCATACGTTTGTTTACTGCCAATGATAATTCCCCGCTTATAATCCTGAATAGCGGCTGCCAAAATCTCCGAAGCAGAAGCCGAAAATTCATTTACCATAATTACTAATGGTCCATCCCATTTTATTTTCTTATCAGTATCATACAGAATTTCTTTTTTAACAGTTGATTTAACCTGAACAATAGGCCCTTCTTCTATAAACAAACCTGCAATGTTTACAACTGCCCCCAAAGAACCTCCTCCATCATCACGAACATCTAAAACAATACCTTTTATGCCAGTTTCTTTTAAGCGGTCTATTTCTTTAGCAATATCTTTAGCTGCATCTCTCCCTTTCCCATCTTTGTTCTCAAAATCAATATAAAATTTAGGCAAATAAATAACCCCGTATTTCAGTCCGTTTTTCTCCACAACACTCGATTTCACATACGTTTCTTCAATCTCAACAATGTCTCTGATAATAGAAATAATCTGTATTGTGCCATCAGTCTTTTTTACAGTAAGACGAACTTCAGAACCTTTTGGCCCTTTTATTTTTTTGATAACATCTGCCAAACGCAGACCTGCTATATCAACTGCCACACCATTGGATTGAGCGACTTTAATGATTAAATCCCCTTTTTCTAATTGCTTCCCTCTCCATGCCGGTCCCCCAGAAATAAGTTCCGAGACTTCGATGTAATCATTTTTCTTCTGCAGCTGAGCGCCAATACCTTCAAATTTACCGCTTATGCTTACATCAAATTTCTCTTTTTCTTCAGAAGCAAAATAAGTAGTATGCGGATCGAATTGAGACATCATAGAATTGATATACAATGTAAACCAATCTTCTCTTTTTAATTCATTCATAAACCCAAAAGAATCATTTAGTGCTTTTATTGAATTTTCTCTTGTTTCCTTTTCCAACATAGCGTCCGATTTTACAACATAAGCCGGATCTTTCAGTTTTTTGTCCTCTTCAGTTTTTTTCTTGTCTGTAAAAGAAGAAAGCACAGACAGCTTAATTTGTTTCCTCCATTTATCCTTTAGTTCCGTATTACTTTTAGCATAAGGAGCTTTATCATAATCTACATTAAAACTCTCATCGGTTTTATAATCAAAAGGACTGCTTAATATCTCTTTAAATATTTTATTCCCTTCTTCCATACGAAGCATCAAACGGTCGTAAGTAAGATTAAAGAAAGTCAAATCTTTATTCGTCAACTGATCATCCAGCACCAGTTCAAATTTAGAAAATTCATTGATATCCGACTGCAGAAAAAATCGTTTAGAAGGATCCAAAGCTTCTATATACTCTTTGTAAACCCCTTTTGAAAAATTATCATTAACCGCTGCAGGATTATAGTGTTCTTTCTTTATTACAAACATCAATAATTCCAATAGCAATTTGTCTTTCTCAGGATCATTTGATTTTTTTGCATTAACTGTAAAGGCAAATAAAGTTACAGAAAGGCAAATTAATGCAACGTGTATTCTATATTTTTTTTTCATGTACTGGTGGTATTGTTTTTTTTGTTTTGTCTTTTAACCGACATCCGCATAATATTTTACTAAAATATAAATTAGTTTTTTTAAACTTAAACAAATCAATTGACCAAAAGACCTTTTATGTCATTATTTAACATATTCAACCAATTATATAAAAAAAACGCTCCAAAAATTGGAGCGCTTCCTTTATAATCAAATGCTAAATTTACGATTTAACTAACTTTCCTTTTTTATCTCCAGGAATAGAATTTTTCACGATTGATTTCGTTTGCAGATCATCAAGTACGTTTAAAGCTTCTTCAACATAAATATCTTTAGATAAACTTTCATGCCATCTGTCTCTTTTTTCTTTTAGAACTGAATCTTTAGCAAACCCTTCTAATTCATAAGGCAGTGAACTGAATTTTAGATTGTTTTTATAATCAAGAATAGGTTTGAACTTTTTGGCAGATTCTTCTATTTGATTTTGAGCAACTTTAAATTTATCAATATTCAAGCTGTAATTATTCTCATTGCTTCTGCTGTCAATCCATTTAGCATTCTCTTCAATCAATTGAAATTGAACATTTTTCTCAATTCTTTGTTTGCTGTTAGCTATTGCCTGATCAAATTTTGAATTTTTATTCCAAACAGTATATGGAGCCGGATCAATTTTATCCCATTTCATTGCATTCTCTTCATCGCGCTCTCCCATTTTTAAATAAGCATAACGATCTGGCATAACAACATCACTGCTTACTCCTTCAAGCTGGGTAGAACCTCCGTTTATTCTGTAAAATTTCTGGGTAGTGGTTTTTAACGCCCCTAAATCACCAGCTGAACTATTGCGCACAAACTGGTTCAAATCAATTACATTTTGAACAGTTCCTTTACCATAGGTTTGTTTACTTCCAATAATAATTCCTCTTTTATAATCCTGAATAGCAGCCGCCAAAATCTCTGAAGCAGACGCTGAAAATTCATTTACCATTATTACCAATGGACCGTCCCATTCAATTTTTTTATCAGTATCGTATAAAATTTCTTTTTTCTTCCCCGCTGATTTTATCTGAACGATTGGTCCCTGCTCAATAAACAGACCAGCAATGTCAACCACAGTAGATAATGAACCTCCGCCATCATCACGTACATCCAAAACAATACCGCTTACACCCGCTTTTTTCAATCTGTCGACCTCAAGAGCTATGTCTTTCCCAGCATCTCTGCCGTCTTTATTTTCAAAATCGATATAAAATTTAGGTAAATAAATTACACCATATTTGTTACCATTCCTTTCAACTACACTAGATTTAGCATAAGTTTCTTCAATCTCTACAATATCACGTATTATAGAAATTATCTGAATAGTTCCGTCTACTTTTTTAACTGTTAAACGAACTTCAGAACCTTTTGGCCCTTTAATTTTTTAACTACATCATCTAGACGCATTCCAACTACATCAACCGGCACGCCGTTACCTTGTGCAACTTTCATCACTAAATCTCCAGCTTCTAACTGTTTTCCTCTCCAAGCTGGTCCGCCTGAAATTAATTCAGAAATTTCGGTATAGTCGTTCTTTTTTTGCAGTCTGGCGCCAATTCCTTCTAATTTACCGCTCATACTCACATCGAATCTTTCTTTTTCTTCTGGAGCAAAATAAGTGGTATGCGGATCAAAACGAGCCATAATGGAGTTAATATACAATGTAAACCAGTCGTCTCTTTTTAATTCACTCATAAATCCAAAAGAATCATTTAGCGAATTCAAAGAGCTTTCTCTTGTTTCTTTTTCTAAAACCGCATCCGATTTAACAACATAGTTAGGGTCTTTTAATTTTTTTTCCGCTTCCAATTTTTGCTTATCTGTAAAAGACGATAATGTAGATAATTTTATTTGTTTTCTCCATCTCTCTTTCAATTCAGCGATATTTTTGGCATATGGAGCTTTATCATAATCAACATTAAAATCCTCATCAACATTATAGTCAAAAGGCTTGTTCAAAATGTCTTTGAAAATTTTTTTACTTTCATCCATACGAAGCATTAAACGATCATAAGTAAGGTTAAAGAAAGTTAAATCTTTATTCGTTAATTGATCATCAAGCTCTATTTCGAATTTGGAAAACTCATTAATGTCCGACTGCAGGAAAAACCGCTTAGACGGATCCAAAGCGGCTATATAATCCTTGTAGACACCTTTTGAAAAATCGTCATCAATAACTGCTGGATTATAATGTCCTTTCTCAATTACAAACGTCAATAATTCCAACAATATTTTATCTCTTTCCGGATCAATAGCTTTTCTTGAATTAATATTAAAGGCAAATAAGGTGACCGATAGGCACGCTACTGCTATGAGTATTTTATAATTTCTTTTCATAAAGCTTACAATAGAATTCATCAATTTTTTAAACTAAGTTACATTAAAAACCATGCCAACTCCCAATTTTGCTGCATAATTTTTTGTTAAAGATATAAAATAGATTTTCTGACATTAAAAAAACTAAGCAGAAAAAATATATTTTATTTGTTCGCAATATAAGATTTTGTGTTAGTACATTTGTTTTCAAATACAATTTTTATCAAAAAATTATTCTTTTTAACTTCCCTCAATGAAAAATGAAAGGCCTTTAATACTAATTACAAATGACGATGGAGTTTCTGCTCCAGGAATCCGAACTTTAATAGAAGTTATGGCGACAATAGGAGATGTTGTTGTTGTCGCTCCTGACAAACCCCAAAGCGCAATGGGTCATGCCATTACCATAAACGACACTTTGTATCTCAATAAAATCTCTAAAGATACAGATGCAATAACAGAATACAGCTGTTCTGGAACTCCCGTAGACTGCGTAAAAATAGCCGTGCACGAAATTCTGAAAAGAAAACCGGATCTTTGCGTATCAGGCATTAACCATGGATCCAATTCATCCATAAACGTTATCTATTCAGGAACCATGAGTGCCGCTGTAGAAGCAGGAATCGAAGGCATACAAGCAATTGGATTCTCCTTATTAGACTACGATTGGAATGCCGACTTTACACAAATCAAGTCCCACATCAAAACCATAACTCTCGAAGTCTTAAATAATAAACTGCCAGAAGGCGTCATCCTGAATGTAAATTTCCCCAAATTAAAAGAAAAAGAAATCAAAGGAATCAAAATTTGCCGTCAGGCAAATGCGGTTTGGACTGAAAAATTTGACAAGCGAAAAACCCCTCAAGGCAAAGATTACTACTGGCTTACTGGAGAATTCATCAATCTGGACAAAGGGGAAGACACTGATGAATGGGCACTGCAAAACGGTTTTATCTCCATAGTCCCCGTACAATTTGACCTTACTGCGCATCATGCCGTACAAAATTTAACCAAAAGAGACTGGATTAAATAAAGAAATATGAATAAAATAGATTTACTCATCGGATTTATAATTGGAATCATTGCTTCTTTCTTAGGAATGTTTCTTTACATCACAATTGTGATGCACTCAGATTTTTTAGTAGGAATTCAAACAATGAAAAACGAAGGCCATCTCGGCAAAATTGTTACTCTTGGTTCCATACTTGATTTAATCGCATTTGCAGTTTTGCTAAAAATGAATAAAGAGCTCATGGCAAGAGGTGTTGTTTTGGCAGTTATTATGCTTACCATTGTTACCTTGTTTCTTTAAGGAAGATACAGATGCTAAGTTGCTGAGATTCTAAGTTTTTTTAATTACTGCCAAAATCTTAGAGTCTTAGAATCTATTCAACAAACACTATCTTTGTTCATCTAAAAAATTACAAAAATGAAATACTATATTATTGCAGGAGAAGCTTCTGGAGATTTACATGGCTCTAATTTGATGAAAGCGCTCTATGAAGAGGACCCAAATGCCGACATCCTTTTTTGGGGTGGCGATTTGATGCAAAATGTAGGCGGAACTTTGGTAAAACACTATCGTGAACTGGCTTTTATGGGGTTTGTCGAAGTGATTTTTAATCTGAAGACCATTTTAAATAATATCACTATCTGCAAAAATAATATTACGCAATTCAAACCAGATGTGATTATTTACATCGATTATCCCGGTTTCAACATGCGGATCGCCAAATGGGCGAAGCAAACCGGTTATAAAAATCATTACTATATTTCCCCTCAAATTTGGGCTTGGAAAGAAAACCGAATCAAAGCCATCAAACATGACGTTGACAAAATGTACGTGATTCTGCCTTTTGAAAAAGATTTCTACGAAGTCAAACATAAATTCCCAGTTGAATTTGTCGGTCATCCGTTGATTGATGCCATTCACAACCAATCGGGTGTTGACACCAATACTTTCAGAATCGAAAATCAATTGTCCGAAAAACCGATTATTGCCATTTTACCCGGTAGCCGAAAACAGGAAATCAGCAAAATGCTGTCGGTAATGTTAAGCGTTGTCAGTGATTTTCCCGATTATCAATTTGTAATTGCGGGAGCGCCAAGCCAGGAATTATCCTTTTACCAGCAATTCATTTCTGGCGAAAACATAAAATTCATTTCCAACAAAACTTATGCTTTATTGCGCAATGCCACCGCAGCACTGGTAACCTCAGGAACGGCAACACTCGAAACTGCTCTTTTCAAAGTTCCCGAAGTCGTTTGCTACAAAGGCAGCTGGGCTTCCTATCAAATCGCCAAACGCATCATCACCCTAAAATACATTTCGCTCGTCAACCTAATCATGGACAGAGAAGTTGTCACCGAATTGATTCAGGACGATTGCTCAACCAAGCGCATCCGAGAAGAATTAACCAAAATTCTGGAACCCAATTACCGCAAAACGTTGCTCGAAAACTATGATTTACTCGAAGAAAAACTAGGCGGAATAGGCGCCAGCAAAAAAACAGCTCATTTAATTGTTGATTCTATAAAGTAATTTTTAGAATATTTTGGGCGTGCTCTCGTTGCATTAAAATTCAAATCATATTGCAACGAGATCGGGCTATCCGCACTACTTCGGTAGCTTGCTTCTATCCCTCACCCGAAACAAACGATGCGGTTAAAAATTTGAGTTTGGTTATTAATTTTGAAGAAGAAGGCATTTGGATTTTTTGTTAACGTGTTGCTTTCCACAAGAGGTTTGGGACTAAATCAGGTTGTTTTTCGGTGTCATTAAATTTGTATAAATAGATACTGTTTTTTTAAATTTAGCCAATGTAACCGGATGGTTTTTATTTTCAATTCATTGTTTCACTTGCAAATACCGCTGGCCTAGAATTCAGAGGTGTCATTAATATTGGCCACCAAAATTCTGCATCTCGCCAACCATTAACCTTTAAACCATTTTGTTTAAGGAGAATTAAGCAAGCAGTTTCATTTGAAACATTTCTTGCAATTCTTCTATCAGTATTACCATCATCAGGTGCATCCGAAAATGTTAGTCCGTTATTTTTTTTTCGACTTAGATTTCTATTTGTTTGTACATAACAATAGATTTTTCCTTTTAAATCTTGATTTGAAATATTTGCTTGAAGTCTTCTTAAAATTGCTTTGAAGGTTAGATAATCCCATTCAAGACCTATGTTCTCATATCTTTCTTCGAATTCAAATGTTGAGTTTATCAAATCAATTAATTCGAAAACCTTTTCAACATCTAATAGAAATGGTTGTTCAAAATTTCCATTTGAAAATTCATTTAATATTCTATCTATTTCAGTAATTGTGGTTTGAATATGTGTTCTAGCTTTTGTTTGAAATCCCACAGGAAGAAATCGTGAGTGTGGTCGTATAGTATGGGTTGATGTAATTAGGATTTTATTAGGTGCACATGGTCTAATTAATCCCTGTTCATCTCTCTCAACAAATACAACACTATTATCCCCATTGTGAATACCTTCTTCAAAAGCATCACGCAAAGCTGAGTCAAATTCGTGCATTGAGAGGAGAGCATTATATATCCTACTTGATGTATAAAGTCTTGTTAATGCCATATCTTTTGAACTTCGGGCTCCATACATTCGAGAATGCTGTAAAACAGTATCTTGTTGAAATGTATTCGGGTTTCTTCCATAAAAGAATCCTATTAAATTGTCAATGGTAATGCCTCTATCAAGTATCTGTCCACCTATAAAAATATTGAATGGGTTGTCAAGCCTTAATTGACCATTTCGATCTAATAAAGCAGCTATCTGATTTTCAGAATTAATTTTTGTAACTCCTACATAACCATCATTTAGTGCTTCTATAACTTTCTTAGTAACTCTTTGAAGAGTAAAAGAATTATCTCCGTTCATCTCAATTGATTCTGCTAAATCCGAATAAGATATTTCAATTAAATCTTTTAAATCTTGACTTTCGGTTGATGCTGACTCAGTAAGACTTGATAACAATGCTTCAACGAGTTCAATTTGCCATTGATGCCTGTCTTTTGTTGTTGATGTGTGTATAATAAAACTGCATTTATATTTTTTTTGATTTAATTCATTTTGAAGAATTCGGATTGAACCGCCAACTAAAAAATTCATAATTGCACTTCGAAATACAGAAAGATTTGGTGTTGTAGTTATATTATTAAGATAACGTTGGTCTCTTCTGTTTAGAACTTCAATTTCATTGTCAGGAACTCTTGTATAAAGCTTAGAATATGGAGATTCTGGATTTTGAGATTCTTCAAAATATTGTTGTCCTCCAATGTAAGCATCGTGAATTGGAACCAAAGATGTAAAAGCGGGCTTAATAGGCTCAAACACATCACTGTTTAATTCTAATTCACCACCTGGTTGCAAATACAAAGAATATGGTGTCGCTGTAACTTGTAAAAAACTGTAGTTATTTTCAAACCCTTGTCGTATAGAATTTATTTTTTGGGCTAATACATTTATAGAAATTCCACTTTGAGCACTGCGGTCTCTTTTAAATCCAATACTTGCAAAATCTGCCTCGTCGTCAACAAATAGTACTTTCTTTTGTGACAAATCAGGGTTATTTATAAATAGTTTTACTAAATGGTCAAGATTGTTTGTCTCTTTTTTTACTATAAAAATGAGATTTTGTTGCTTAATGTATGGTGTCAGTGATGGCAAGCTCATAATGTCATAAACTTTTAGTTCATCATTTTCAATGAATTGAAAAAACTCATTATCTAGACGTTTCATAGTTTGTTCAGCAAGTGCCTTTGTACCCTTCGTGAATATTACGCAAATATTATAACCTCTGTCAAAAGCAAGTGCTATAATTCCGATAAATGTCCTAGTTTTTCCGCTTTGGATTTTCCCGAGCAACATTCCTGGGTCATTAAAATTCGTCCTGTTTTTTGTTAATTCGTCAACTGTTTTCTCAATACATTCCTGTAAATCAGTAGAATAACCTTTAGACTCAATAAAACTCTTATACATTTGGCTCATATTATTCAGATTTAGTTATATTTTTTTAAGCTTAGGATAACTCTTTGAACGTAAAACAAACCTTAATGAATCAACCTATATTTAGGAACTTTAACCGAAAGTTTGTTTTATCCTATTCATTTTCAAATATAGGAATTTACAGCCATAAATTCACTTAATGTAAATTTTGTTTATAATAACTGTTTTTGCTTTGTATTAATCAAACTCAGGTTAACATCTGTTAAGCATCTCTAAGACACCCTTCGCAAACCATAATTAAAAAAAGGTTTTATTTCTTACAAAAATATTTGTATTTTGGCAGTATGAAAGTACTACAATTCCCATTAGCCAGAATCACAACAGCCTTTATATCAGGTATATTCACGGTATATTTCCTAAGACCAATTCCCCCTGCAATATTTGCTTTTTTGGTTATAACTGTTATTATTTTTATCAGTACATATTATTCAAGCAAAAAAAACACCAAATTTCAACTGTTTTTCGGCATCGCGGTTTATCTCCTCGCCTTTTCGATTGGTGCCACTACACAAACTGTCCACACCGATTCGAACCAAAAAAACAACTACACCCATTACAAAAATATCTTCGATACAAAACACACTTTCACGCTAACATTAAGGGAAAAATTAAAAAGTAACGCTTTCAATGAACGCTATATTGCCCTGTTGAATTCGGTTAATCAAGAAGAAGCATCTGGCCGAATTCTGCTCAACATCCGTAAAGACAGCTTGACGCATCCTTTTATCATTGGAAATCAATTAAAAATAAATGCTTCATTAAACAAAAACACTGCCCAAAAAAATCCAAATCAATTTGATTATTCCAAATATCTCGAAAACAAACAAATCTATGCCCAGCTCTATGCTGTCCCAAATGAAATACAGCTCAACTCAGAAATAACAAAAGACATTTGGTATTACACATCGCAATTCAGATCTCGGATTATCCAAAATTTAGAAAAAAACAAATTCAGCAATAAAGAATTAAACGTGGCTGTTGCCTTAATTATGGGACAGCAGCAGGACATAGACCCAGAAACCACACAGGACTATCAATATGCGGGAGCCGTGCATATTCTGTCGGTTTCGGGATTGCATATTGGGTTTATACTGTTGTTTATCACTTTTGTGCTGAAACCTTTTCCAAACACCAAAAAAGGCGCTTTCATCAAACTGTTAATTATACTTGCCAGTTTGTTCCTTTTTGGAATTCTGGCAGGGCTTGCTCCTTCGGTGGTGCGGTCTGTAACGATGTTTTCGTTTGTTGCTATTGGTCAGTATTTAAGAAGAAGCATCAACATTTACCATACACTGCTTGTTTCAATCTTACTTATTTTATTATTTCAGCCTTCCTTTTTATTCGATGTAGGTTTTCAACTGAGTTATGCAGCGCTATTTTTTATCGTTTGGCTTCAGCCTTTATTGGCAAATATCTGGAGACCAAAAAACAAAATCGGGAACTACTTTTGGGACATATTAACCGTTTCATTTGCGGCACAGATTGGCACGCTGCCACTAAGCATTTATTATTTTCATCAATTTCCTGAACTGTTCTTTGTTACAAACATCATTGTGATTCCATTCCTAAGTATTATTATGGGAGTTGGCTGTTTAGTTATGATATTAGCCTCTTTTAACTGGGTTCCTTATTATCCGGCAAAAACACTGGAATTAAGTATTCATTATTTGGACAAAATAATTGGTTTCATTGCTTCATTTGAACAATTCATTATAAAAAACATTCCTTTAAATACTCCCCTTCTGATAAGCAGTTATTTGGTAATTATTACAATGATTATTGCATTGCAGCGGAGAAATACCAAAAGTGTATTCGTAGTATTATCAGCTGTAATAACACTCCAATTATCCTGCATTGCAACCAAATGGGAGATTCAGAATCAAACCGAATTCATAGTCTTGAACACCTCCAAAAAAACACAGCTCATAGAAAGAAATGGAACTACAGCAACTGTATATGCTAATGACAGTGTTTTAAAAAACCTCAAGAACAATGCAATACTGTCTTCTTATCTGACTGCTAATTTCAGCGTTTTAAAAGAACAGCCGAAATTAAAAAATCTGTTTTATTTTAAAGGAAAAAAAATCCTTTTGATAGACAGTTCAATGGTATTCCCCAAGAATATTCACCCTGATGTTTTGCTGCTGACACAGTCTCCAAAACTCAATCTTGACCGATTACTGCAAACTATAAAACCCAAGATTCTTGTTGCCGATGCATCAAATTATAAGTCAGTTCAAAAAAAATGGGAAGTAACTTGTTCTAAACAAAAAATCCCTTTCCATGCAACTGCAGAAAAGGGATTCTTTAAAATCAACTAATATTTTTTATGCTTTTTTAGTTTTTGATTTAGCTTTAGGTTCTGGAGTTAAAGCAGGTTTTTTTACAAACGGATCTGCTGAAGCAATCCATGCGGCAGGACCTCCAGCCACATAACCAGTACTTCCCAAACCTTCAAAATTTATCTTTCCTTCTTTATTAACCTTAGCATTTGCAAAATAAATCGTTGGAAAACCTTGTATCTTGAATACTTCCTGCAATTCGTTATTTTGTGCTTTAACAGCTTCAGGCTGTACAGTCCTTCTAGGATAATCCAATTCTACAAGAATTACATTTTTATTTGCCCATGTACTGAATTCAGGTGTTTTTAATACTTCATTTTGCAGACGGATACACCACCCGCACCAATCACTTCCTGTAAAAAATAACAGTAATGGTTTTTTCTCATTGTTTGAAACTTTAATAGCTTCTTTTACATCTGTGTACCATTTTAATTCTTGCGCTTGAGAAACACTCAGCCCAATAAAAAAGAATGCGATTAAAATTATTTTTTTCATCTAACGTTTTTATTAATTCATTTAAGCAAATTCAAAAACTGAACTTTATTTACTTTAAAAATATATTTCTAATTTACAAATTTATACAAAATAACAGCAAAAATAATCACTTACTTTACTTCTTGCATTAATTTTTTAATTAAAGGCGAGATCACAATCAAGATAACCCCTGCGGCCAGCGAATAAACAGCCAATTGATAATACCCGTCTGTGTATGACTGCAGCTTAGACATCAAAGTTGTTCCGGTATTTGATTTAGAAATCTCGGCACCCAATTTCCCTGCAAATAACTGACCAAAGGCACTTGCTAAAAACCACAATCCCATCATCATTCCAAAGAGTCTTTTTGGCGAAAGCTTAGTAATAATTGACATTCCGATAGGACCTAAACACAGCTCTCCAATTGTTGTTACCAAATAAGCGAATGTGAACACGTTCAATGAGGTGATTCCGTTAACATCGGCAAAAAATTTAGTGTAATAAAAAATATAAAATGAAGCCGATAAAAACAAAAATCCAATTCCAAACTTAATTAATGTATTAGGCTCTATCTTCTTTTTGGCTAACCAAAGCCAAAGCAACCCAACTAAAGGGCTAAATATAACAACAAACAATGTGTTAGAACTGTTGTTTACCGCATTTGGATCAACATTGAATCCAAGCAGATCATGACTTAAATTATCTTTGGCAAACAATGATAATGAACCTCCGCTTTGCTCATAGATTGCATTAAATACTAAATAAAAGAAAATAAACGTAAAAGCGGCAATCATCTTTTTCTGCAATTTTACATCCCCTAATTTTATAACTTCATACAGAAAATAAATAATAGCAATTATACCAATTGTGTACATGAAATAATCCGTGTAATCGGTATTTTTTACCATTATAAAAATAAATGGAATACTTAATAACGATCCTATATAAACCGCAATTTCTCTAAATTTTCTTTTACTTGGCTCTAAATGCAGCAACGGAGAATCCCCAATTGGTCCAAGATGTTTTTTAGTAAACAAAAAAGTAAGCAGCCCAAACATCATGACAATTGCAGCTGAAAGAAAACACAATGGCCAAGAATAATATTTCCCTAAATAAATACACAAAATACCACCAAAAAAACCGCCAATATTAATTCCGGCATAAAACATTCCATAACCTGCATCTCTTCTATGATCGTTTTCATGATAAAGTTCTCCAACCATTGAGGAAATATTAGGCTTAAAAAAACCTGTCCCAATTATTGAAAATGCTAAGCCGTAATAAAACAGATGTTGAGGGGCAAAAGCAATAAGCAAATTTCCTAAAATCATAACGATTCCTCCAAAAAACAATGATTTCTTAAAACCTAAAACTTTATCAGCAAAAATACCTCCAATAAAAGTAAAAGCATATACAAATGCCTGAATAGCTCCATATTGTAAATTAGCCGCTTCATCTTTTAGCAAAAGCTGATCTACCATAAAAAAGGTTAAAACACCACGCATTCCATAAAAGCAAAACCGCTCCCACATTTCAACAGTAAACAAATACCACAATTGCTTAGGATATTTTCCTTTAAAATTTTGAATTTGTTCTAAACTTAAATTCTGTTCCATTATAATTATTTTAAGTGTATAAATAAAAAACATCATCTTTCAGATTGAATCCAAAAGATGATGTTTCCAGTATTTTTTTATTTTATTAAATTATCTGACACCGTGCATCATTTTTTTCAAAAATGGAGTTAATGCAAATAATAATAATGCTGCAAGCCCAGTTAAACTTACAAAAACCATAAAGAATTCAAATAAATTATGAATTTCAAACCCAACAAAAACTGGGTTATGATCCATAATTTGATTTTTGTCCAATAATTGTAATTGTTCAGCTGTTGGTATTATTTTTTTATCCAATACAGCCTGAAGATCTATACCTAATTCTTTTGCTTTTACAAATTTGTCTCCTGTGGCTGGCAATATTGCTCCTAAAGTTCCCGCTAGTGCATATCCAGATGCATTCGACAAGAAAAATACGCCATATAATAAAGAAGAAAAACGTTTTGGTGATAATTTACCTACCAATGACAAACCGATTGGAGATAAACAAAGTTCTGCACAAGTATTCAATAAATACAACAAGATCAACCATTTTACAGCCAATAATCCAGAATTACCAAGGTCTTTTACCTGATTGGCAATCATAAAAAAGCTTATAGCAATTATTAATAGTCCCAAAGCCAATTTAACCGGAGAAATTGGTTCTTTGTCTTTAGCTCTTAATTTATCCCACAATATACTGAATGGAACCGCTAATGCAACAACAAATAATCCATTAAAAATCTGAACCATTGATGCTGGCATTGGCCAACCAAAAAAGTCTCTATCCGTTTGGTTATCCGCAATAAAAGTTAATGAAGAACCTGCCTGCTCAAATGCTGCCCAAAAGAAAATAATGAAAAAAGAAATTATATAAATAACCCAAATTCGGTCTTTTTCAACTTTTGTCAATGAACTGTCAGATAAAATTAAACCTGCCAAAGTTATACCACAGGCATAAATGATTGGATAAATAATGGTTTTAACAACATTATCTCCATCTACTGAAAAATGAAACAAAAAGAACATTCCAATAAAAGCCAATACTGAAACTATTAATGATTTAGTCGAAAAAACTGCACTTTGAGCTTCTCCTTCTTCATAATCAGATGATTCATTTTTAGATGGAAGCCCTCCTAATGGTTTACCATCAGGAGTAACCACATATTTATTTTTTAAGAAATAAAACACCAGCGTCCCTATAAGCATTGCAATCGCCGCTGCAAGAAATCCCCATTTGAAAGCATGAATATCTCTTATGCCACCTTCACTTTTAACATCTCCTACTAATGGACATATAAATTGACCTAAAAAAGCTCCTATGTTGATTCCCATATAGAAAATGGTAAAAGCAGTATCCAATTTTGTTTTTTCCTGTTTTGGATACAAGCTTCCCACCATACTGGAAATATTTGGCTTAAAAAAACCATTCCCAAAAATAATTACTCCTAATCCCGAATACATTATAGCTGTAGCTAACCCTAGATTATCACCAAAAATACTTGCACTGGTAAATAATAATAATTGCCCTATAGCCATTAATAATCCGCCCAGCATAATACAGTTTCTATTTCCAAAAAAACGATCTGCAATAAAACCTCCTAACATTGGAGTCAAATAACAGAGTCCAAGAAAACCTCCATAAATTAAAGAAGCATCTTCTTCTTTCATTAATAAAGAATTTACTAAAAACAGGGTTAATAGGGTCCGCATTCCGTAGAAGTTGAAACGCTCCCACATTTCGGTTCCAAACAGCACCCAAAGCCCTTTTGGATGTGCTGTATTCGTTTTAGTTTCTGTCATTTTTTTGTTTGGGTTTTTGTTTAGGTTATGATTTGGGTTATAAATTTTCCTTGATAAAGTTAGTCATTTTATTATACAGCTGAATCCTTGTTTTCCCTCCATATATACCATGATTTTTGTCTGGATATATTTGAGAATCAAATTGCTTATTAGACTGAATTAATGCTTCCATCATTTGCATCGAATTTTGAACATGCACATTATCATCACCAGAACCATGAATCAAAAGAAATTTCCCTTTTAATTTATCTACATGATTAATTGGCGAATTAGTATCATATCCGCTTGCATTCTCTTGTGGAGTCTGCATGTATCTTTCGGTGTAAATGCTGTCATAAAAACGCCAGTTGGTTACAGGCGCTACTGCGATTGCCATTTTGAAAACATCGGCTCCCTGAAAAATACAGTTTGATGCCATAAATCCGCCATAAGACCAGCCAAAAATACCAATTCTTGAAGCATCTACATAAGAATAAGCTCCTATCACTTTGGCAGCATCAATTTGATCTTCAACTTCATATTTCCCTAATTGCAGCTGTGTTACTTTCTTGAAATCGGCACCTTTAAAACCAGTTCCTCTACCATCAACACAAGCCACAATATAACCTTGCTGTGCTAACATCATAAACCAATAATCATCAGCAGAATTCCATTCGTTATTTACCTGTTGTGATCCTGGTCCTGAATATTGGTACATAAAAACAGGATATTTTTTTGAAGCATCAAAATCTTTTGGCTTAATCAGCCAAGCATTAAGCTCATTTCCTTTGGCTGTTTTTAAAACAAAAAACTCTTTAAAAGGCAAATTATAGCCTTTTAATTTAGAAGCAAGTTCCTGATTATTTTCGATAACCTTAATTTCTTTCCCAGTTTTTGACTCATTTAAACTATAAACTGTAGGCTGAGCTGCGCTTGAGAAAGTATTAATGAAGAATTGGAAATTAGGGCTGAAAGTAGCCGTATTAGTTCCTGTATTTTTAGTCAAACGTATTTTGTTTTTTCCGTCTAATGCTATGCTGTAAACATCTCTGTTAATAGAACCATTTTCTGTAGACTGATAAAAAATGGTTTTTGTTTTTTCGTCGAAACCGTAGTATGAAGTAACTTCCCAGTTTCCTTTTGTAATTTGATTTTTAAGTTTCCCTGTTTTATCATAAATATAAATGTGGTTAAAACCGTCTTTTTCACTTGTCCAGATAAAACTGTTGTCTTGTAAGAACGTTAAATTATCAGTTACATCAACATATGCTTTGTCTTTTTCGTTCAAAACCACTTTTGCGTTAGCTGTTGTCCCGTCAATAAATAACAAATCCAGATTATCCTGATGACGGTTTAAAACCTGAGCCGACAATACATTGCTGTCATTTGTCCATTTCAGTCTCGCAATATAAAAATCCTTATAATTTCCTAAATCAACTTTTTTGGCTATGCTGCCCGCTACATCATAAATATGTAAAGAAACTGTTGCATTTTTTTCTCCAGCTTTCGGGTATTTGAAAGTCTCAATAGTTGGATACAGACTTTTTTGAAAAATTGACATCGAAAATTCTGGAACCTCACTTTCATCAAAACGGATAAAAGCTATTTTTTTACTGTCTTTACTCCAATCAAAAGCTCTTACAAAAGCAAATTCTTCTTCATAAACCCAGTCTGTAATACCATTAATGATAGAATTCTTTTTTCCGTCTGATGTAATTGCTGTCGATTTTTTCGAAGCGACATCATACACATATAAATTATTTCCTTTAGCGTAAGCAATTTTTGTCCCATCAGGAGAGAAAGTAGGCTCCTGCACTTTAAAATCAAAAAGTTTTGTTAGAGTTCTGGTTGTCAGATCATATAAAAAATAATCTGAGGCAAAAGAGTGGCGGAAAATTTTATCAGAGCTACATGCAATTAATAGTTGCTTTTCAGAAGCATCAAACGTATAACTGTCTATTCCGTCTACAAGTGCTGCAAAGTTTTTAGTGTCAATTAGGTTTGACTCTTTTTTTAAGGTAGCAAAATCATAAAGATCAATTTGCATGCTCCTTGTTGCTCTGTCAAAATTCAATACCGTATATTGATTGGTGTTTTGCAACGATTGTAATTCATCCATCCCTTTGGCTCGGAAAGCGCCTGTAAAAATCTCATCAACAGTGACTTTTTGCTGCCCGAATACCGTAATACACAAAAAGAAAAGTAACGCAGTAATTTTATTCAAATACATAATATGGATTAAGTTATAAAAACAACAATTTTAGTGAAATTTACTCAAATAAAACACTTTTATGCTGTTAAATGTTATAAAATAATATTTTTAACAATCCCTATGAATGTTTTTCAACGATTGAATTAATACCAAACATTCTTCCCATTAAATAGGCAATATTTAAAAATTAACCCAAAACAGCTGCAAAAGTGATATTTTCTTCCGACGTGAAAATAAACAGGAAGCCGCTGACATTCGTAAAACAATCTTACGTTTTTTATAAAAACCAAGCTTTCAGTTTTTCGCAATAAGCAGAACAAAATCAATTCTAAAATAAAATAAATGAATATGTATCTTTGCTGCGATAAAGCTATAATTTATACTCTATGAATAACGCAGTTGCCGGATTTTCTAAATTATCCAAAGAAGAAAAAATAAACTGGATTGCCAATAACTATTTTTCAACTCCAAACGAGGCAGTTACATTACTGAAAAACTATTGGAATGCCGATGAAAAAATTCAGAAACTGCATGATGAATTCATAGAAAACACCATATCCAATTTTTATATTCCGCTGGGAGTAGCGCCAAATTTCCTGATTAACGGGAAATATCACACCGTTCCAATGGCTATTGAGGAAAGCTCTGTAGTTGCAGCGGCTTCCAAAGCAGCCAAATTTTGGTCAACACGCGGTGGTTTTAAAGCAACCGTTATTAATACTGAAAAAATTGGACAAGTTCATTTTATCTATAAAGGAGATACATCAAAATTAGCACTGTTCTTTACCCAATTGAAATCAAAATTATTTGATTCAACCGAAAACATCACTAAGAACATGCAAAAACGCGGTGGCGGTATTTTGGACATCATACTGAAAGACAAGATCAATTTACTCCCAAATTACCATCAGCTTCATGCCACTTTTGAAACAAAAGACAGCATGGGAGCCAATTTCATAAACTCCTGCTTGGAAGTATTTGCCAAAACATTAAAGGAGGAAGCATTGGCTTTCGAGTTATTTTCAGAAGAAGAAAAAAACATAGAAGTAATAATGAGCATTCTTTCCAACTATGTTCCAGACTGCATTGTCCGCGCCGAAGTATCTT
Organism: Flavobacterium sp. 1; assembly: GCF_002797935.1. Lineage (NCBI taxonomy): Bacteria > Pseudomonadati > Bacteroidota > Flavobacteriia > Flavobacteriales > Flavobacteriaceae > Flavobacterium > Flavobacterium sp. 1. The sequence continues at coordinate 4,640,996 of NZ_PGER01000001.1, read as the reverse complement.
GTCCTATCGAAAATTTAGTTGAGAAGCATATCGAAAACCCACATGAATTTGCATCCAAATTTATCCAGGCGGTTCAAATTGCCGAAGTAGAACCTTTCCGCGCAGTGACCCACAATAAAGGAATCATGAACGGAATTGATGCTGTTGTTCTTGCCACAGGAAACGATTTTAGAGCGGTCGAAGCCGGAATTCATGCTTACGCTTCAAAAAACGGTCAATATTCCAGCTTGTCCCATGCCAAAATAGAAAACGGAATATTCAGTTTTTGGCTGGAAATACCATTAGCTTTAGGAACTGTTGGCGGTTTAACATCACTGCATCCTTTGGTAAAATTATCTTTAGAAATGCTGGAGAAACCATCAGCTGAAGAATTAATGCAAATCGTAGCAGTTGCTGGATTGGCTCAAAACTTTGCCGCATTGCGCTCGCTCACAACCACCGGTATTCAAGACGGCCACATGAAAATGCATTTAAATAATATCCTAAACCAGTTTGAAGCCAATGAAGAAGAACGTATTTTGACCAAAAAACATTTCAAACACCACGTTGTTTCACATAGTGCAGTAGTTGATTTTCTAGAAAATTTAAGGAAATAATCACAGTCAAAAATCAATTTCAATTTCAAAAAATCAAACTTAAGAAATCTCAATACTTAATACTGCGTTCTTAATACTTTTTCAAAAATGAAAACAACCTTCTACAGCAACGGCAAACTTTTAATAACTGGAGAATATCTAGTTCTTGATGGCGCAAAAGCATTGGCCCTGCCAACAAAGTTTGGTCAAAACCTGACAGTTGAAAAAAGTAACAAGCAAGAAATAAAATGGACAAGCTATGATGCTGATGGAAGTATTTGGTTTGATGAGACAATTCCTTTTGGTGCAATTCTCTCAACAACTCCTTTTGAAACAGAATCAATAAAAAACACCTTAATTATCATTTTGAGAACAGCCCTTCAGCTCAACCCGGGTGCGTTATTAATTTCTGAAGGCTATATCGTAACTACTCGATTGACTTTTCCAAGAAAATGGGGACTGGGAACCTCTTCTACTCTAATAAACAATATTGCCCAATGGTTTCAAATTGACGCTTTTACACTGCTTAAAAACAGCTTTGGAGGCAGTGGTTATGATATTGCCTGTGCTCAAAATAACACTCCAGTTGTATATTATCTTGAACAAGGAAAAGCAATTATTGAAACGGTACAATTCAATCCTTCTTTTTCAAAAAATCTATACTTTGTTTATCTCAATCAAAAGCAAAGCAGTAAAAGCGCGATAGCTTCTTATAAAGAGAAAAAAAACAATTTAGAAACCCAAAAAGAAATTATCAGCCAGATAACCCAAACGGTATTAAACGCAAAAAACGAAACTGCTTTTGCGCAGACTTTAGAAAACCACGAAAAAATATTAAGCACAATTCTTGAAACCAAAACAGTTAAAGAAACTTTATTTCCGGATTTTAACGGCACTATAAAAAGTCTTGGAGCTTGGGGAGGTGATTTTGTATTGGTAGTTTCCGAAGAAAATCCTAAATCTTACTTTTCGAACAAAGGCTACGAAACGATTATTGAGTATCGTGATTTGATTTTATAATGGAGAATTCATAAAATCATCGAGCAAAAATATGCCGCTAATTTGCTCTTTTACTTTTATTATATTTTGAAGCTTCAACAAGCCAGATCATATGATCGGTCTGCTCATTTGATTCAATGAGCGTATTGTGCAAACGCTCGGCCATTTTTTCGATACTGGATGTAATCGAATCGCATACTAATTCCATCCTGCGGTGTTTTTCTTCTTTTACAGCTTTTAAAACATCATCAACAAAGATTTTATCATATTTCTCTGCAACAGAGTCACGCGTATTAGTTAATCTGATAACTGCATCATTACTAAAAATAGTAACTCTAAAATGCTGCTCTTCATTGCTTAAATAATATTTACCTCCCAATTCGTCACAATTTATATCTGTAACGCTAAGTTTCAATAACTCAGTAATTATTCCAAAAATATGATTTTCAATTTTGGAATATACTTTCGGCTTTTTTCTAAAAAAACTAAACATACATATCATTATTAATTAAAATTTCAGGTAATCCATCTTAGAATTAAAAATTTATTGAGAAAATCCTTTCTTCAAAAATGAAAGGACAAATTAATGGCAATTTTTCTAATAACGCAAATTCTTTAGATTATATACCAAAATAAACTTTAAACAGCAAAATTTTATACTAATAAAAAAACACTGATCTGTCTTATAAAAAATAAAAGAGATTTTAAAATGCTCACAAAATATTACGCTATACAATTTAATTGTGCAGTAACAATAAGAATATAGTTAAAACAAAAAGCCCGATACTTGCAGATAAGTATCGGGCTTTTTGTTTTTTGGTTAATTACCGTTTAGTAATTAAAATCTTTTCTGTTATCTTTTATTTCAGCACCTTCTTTTAATGCTGGCAATACTCTGTTTGCATCTGATGCACCTTGCGATTTCAGTTTAGCAACATTATCTGTGTAGCTTTTTAGAGCTGGCGCTTTTACAGTGCTTGTATTTTTCACTACATAAACACCAGTAACTCCTTCGATTGGAGCAGATACTTTATTAGCCCCCAAAGCGAATGCATTTCCAACTACTTTAGCCTCTTGACCAACTCCTCCAGGTAAAACTGGATTTTCCAAAGTTACATCAACAGCTTTTTGAACAGTAGAACCCGTTGCTTTTGCAATCGCTTCTAATGAACTTCCTGTCATTTTAGCTTTTAGCAATTCCGCTTTTTTCTTATTTTTAAGAATAGACTCAACATAAGGTCTTGCTTGTGCAACTGGAACTAATCCTGATTTATCAATAGCCTTAAGTTTAGCAATTACATGACCTAAATTAGCCACTTCAAATCTTTTAACGGCTCCTTCTTTAGTATCATTTTCAAAAGCCCATCTTACAATAGTTCTTTGAGCTCCCAGAGGCCCAAAACTTTCATCCATCGCTTTTACTGAAACAGCTGGCGATACAGTAAGAGCCATTTCTTTAGCTGTTTTATTAAAATCTTTTTCAGCAACTTCCATTTCAAATTTAGTCGCCTGCTCGAATACTTTATCAGAAGTAGCTTCTGAAGCTTCAATTTTTTGAGCAACAGTTGCCAAACGAACACCGTCTTGTTTGTCTGTAACTTTAATGATATGGTAACCAAATGGCGTTTCAACCAATCCAATTTTACCAATACCGTTATTGAAAACAAAATCATTAAAAGGCTTTACCATTTGTCCTTGTCCAAAATATCCTAAATCACCTCCTTGCTGAGCTGATGAATCATCAGAGGCAGTAAATGCTAACATCATGAAACTATCAGGATTTGCTGTAACTTGAGCTAAAATAGCTTCTGCTTTAGCTTTAGCTTCTTCTTTTGTTCTTTTTTCCTTTTTATTAGGAACTTGAGTTCCTTCATAACTGATAAGGATGTGGCTTGCTTTAGCATTTACACCTGCTTTTTTTCCTAATGATTTAGAAAGACAGTAGTATTTACCAAAAACGTATGGTCCATAAACTTCTCCTGGTGCTAAATTGTATAATTTATCTGCATCAACAGCTGGTAAATCTTTTTTGGCAACATAAGATGAATCATAAGGAACATCCGAATTTGAATTTACAAATTCAGCTGCATTTTTAGCATTTTTAAATCCAGCCAAAGTATCATTTTTACCAGTAGCCTGATTGTAAACCACACTTCCTGTCAACAAAGAAGCAAGCTTAGCTTTAACGTCATTAATATCGGCTGGTGAAGCTTTATCTTCAATTAAAACATACTCTATATCACGAGTTTCTTCTGACTTGAATTTTTTGGACTTGCTTTCATGTAATCCAATACATCAGCATCAGTTACTTTTACTTCACTGTCTTTAATAGTAGAAAATAAACCAGCAACATAATCAAAACTTACTTTGTTAGCTCCCAATTCATAATTGAATTTTCCTTCGCTTTCAGTTGTATAAATACCTCCTTTAATTAAAGTATTATAAATTTGAAATTTAGCATTCAATTCAGCGTCTTTCTCTCTGTCTTTTAAATATTGAGCCTGCTCTGGATTTGATTTAAAAAACTCTTTAAATTTTACAACATCAAACATACCAGCAGCATTCAAAAACATTGGGTTTTTACCAATATTCTGATCAGCTTTAAGAATTTCCAAGATATGTTTCTCTCCTACTCTTAATCCTAATTTATCAAATTCTGCAGAAAGCAAAGCGATTGTTACTTCTTGGTCCCAAACTCTTCTTGATGCTTCTGTAGCTGTAATTCCCTGTCCGCTTTTTTCGACATTGCTTACTTTAAGCCTAAAGTCTTCAAATGCAATATCCTTTCCATTGATGCTTCCAACATCCTTCGAGCTTTTACCAAAATTCCCTTTTGTAAAAAGATCTTGTATGATAAATGAGAATAATGCTAGAGCAATAACTCCAATCATTATAGCGGAATGTTGTCTGATTTTTGATAAAACTGCCATTGTATATTATTGTTTATTTTAAAATTTTGTTTGCGAAAATACAATTATCTAATTAATAATTATAGAACTACTGTTTTTTTTTTGCTTTTTTTTAAATTAAAAAAGCAATCCTAGTCCTTGACAGTCATTTTAACCAATTCAATCTTCTTATTTGTTGCTTCCTCAATGACAAAATGATAATTATCAATAGTAATTTCATCTCCTTTTTGAGGAATTTCTTTAGTAAAATCAACGATAAATCCTCCAAGCGTTCCATAGGAATCACTTTCAGGAATTGCAAGCTTATACGTTTGATTCAAATATTCGACATCAAAACGGGCGGAAAATAAAAATGAATTATCATCTAGCTCTTTTTCAATTAATTCTTCATCCAAATCGTGTTCATCTTCTATTTCTCCAAAAAGCTCTTCAACAATATCTTCAATTGTAAGAATTCCCGATGTACCGCCATATTCATCCAATACAACTGCCACACTTTTTCTTTTTTTAGTCAATAAATTCATAGCATCTTTTATATAAATAGCCTCTGGAATAAATTCCACGGGGATAACTATTTCTTTAATACTGGAAGGTTTTTTAAACAAATCAAAAGAATGCACATATCCAATGATATCATCTAATGAATTTTGATAAATTACCATTTTTGAATAACCTGTTTCTATAAACAATGTCTTCAGATCCTCTATCGATTCAATTACGTCAATAGCAGCGATCTCGGTACGCGGCGTCATTACATCTCTTGCTTTTACACCTGAGAAATCTAAAGCATTTCTAAAAATCTGTATTTCCGAATCTACTTCTTCATCATCCTCAACCGTACTCATTTGCTCGGTAATATAGTTTCCTAATTCTATTTTACTAAAATAAAGCTGCACTTGATCTCCTTCGGTTTTAAAGAATTTTTTCAAAATAAAATCTGAAATCCAAATCAGAAAAGTAGATACAAAATAGAATAATTGATAAAAGAAGTAAGAAGGTATGGCAAAAAACTTAATCAGTGAATTAGCATAAATTTGAAAGAAAACCTTCGGGAGAAATTCAGCTGTTATTAAAACTATTAAAGTTGAAATTACCGTTTGAATTAAAAGACTTATGGCATCCGAAAAATGCAGATTAAAAAGCAGTAACCACCTCATCAATAACTCACCCATGAAAAACCCATAAACCACTAATGCTATATTGTTACCAATAAGCATTGCCGCAATAAATTTTGATGGCTTTTCTGTAAGTTTAGTAAGTGTTCTGGAAAGAAAACTGTTTTGTTTTTTCTCTAACTCCAGATAAATTTTATTCGAAGAGATAAAAGCTATCTCCATTCCTGAAAAAAAAGCACATAGTATTAAGCACAATATTATGATACCTATTTCCATTTCATTTAAGATTGTTTATTTCTGTCTTCAAACTTTTTAGCAAACTTTCTTCTAAAGAAAAACATAAAAACAGCAAGCCCTCCAAGAATAAAACTCAACAAAGGATTCTCGTTAGCATTCCATTTCGTGTATCCTTCGTATAAAAAATAGAGTCCAAAAGCTAAATATAAATAGGATGTGTATTTTAAAAAATTCATGTGTTTATTTTTTTATTATTCTTTGGATTCAATTTCTCCTTGTATTCTCTGCGAATTAATAGTTTTAAAGTCTTTACTAAAATCAATTCCCTGACCAGTAGAACTGTTTGCAGCATCGGTCAATTTAAATTTTTTCTCTGTATAAAACCATTGATTTTTTTGATCAAAAAACAATTGTTCTGTTTCCAGTATCTGTCCTGCTTCAGAAGTGATTTTCACTTTGCCCTGCAAATCTATAATATTGGTCAGTTTATAGGAAACCGCATAATTAGACCTGATAAATGTTTTTTTTCCTTTATCGTCATAAATGGTAACATCTACGCCTTTAGGGAATTCTGTAAAGGCAAAATCGACATTAGAATAATCAAACATTTTTGGACTTACAAGTATCGATTTTATTCTCCCGGAATCAGTGTATTTTAAATTCACTTGATCTGCATCGCCACTTGGGACAAATTCAGAATAATCATTATTATGCACTTCTTTAAAATTACTTTCGCATCCCAAAACCATGCTGGCAATAATAATTAACAGCGAAAGAAACGGAATATATTTTTTAAAGAAAGCCATAAACATAATAAGTAATCAATTAAGAGACTGAATTTATTTTACTTCTTGACTAGTCGATTCCATGTTTCCTGAACCATTTGTCATTAAGAGAAAAACTCACTGCAAGAGTAAAATAATTTTCCTGTATCAATCCATGAGATGTTGTGCCTCTTTGTCCATATTCCAAACCTACATTTACATTGGAAAGACTTCCTATGATAGGAAGACCCATTCCAAAAGAAACTGCTTTCTCATCAATTTCTTCAGAATTAATTATAGTTCCTGTTTTGGTATATCTTAAACCTCCCCTATAGACAACTTTTTGAAAATACTTTGAAAAAACATTGCTTTTAGGAAGATAAAAACCGCCTAAACTATAACTTGAATATCTTCCGTAAGAAACATTATCTACTGTATTAAAATCATCTGTTAATTTTCCAACATTTTGAAAAACCAATTGCGTACCTAACAGCCATTTTTTAGTTTCACCAACTCCAAAACCAAAAGACATTTTTTCAGGAATTTTTAAATCTGTTTTAATTTCTTTTTTATCTGAAGTATCGTAAATAGCAACATCATAATTTGAATTATAAGTTACCGTTGAAATAGTTTTAGTATTTGTTGACGATAAAGTAGCTTGAGGAGCGTATGTAAAACTGCTATAGAAATTTGTCTTTTTATAGATTTTATGCTTATACATGGCGCCAAAATTGGCAGCAAATCCATTTAAATCCGCTTTATTTTTTTCTTCAGTCCCAATCAGCACTCCCGTCAAAAATTCTAAATTTGAATTATTAATTCTTCCAAAATTATACTGTACATCACCACCTACAACTAAATTAGGAATAATTGTGTATCCCAATGAAAAAAAGGCTTTATTTAAACCGCCAGTGCCTTTCAAAACATTATTTACAGCGTCGGGTACATCTAGATTAGTTGATTGAATATTATACCCCACTGAAGTATAAGGCAATAATCCGAATCCAACCCCAATTTTCCCTAAAGGCAAAGCTACAGCTAAATAATCAATGGTTGTTCTTTTAGCATCATCACTTTTGGAATCCGTTTTCAATTTGGTTGACGTATAATTTCCTCCAATTGTGAAAGCAGTGGCTCTTATAGAAGCAAAACTTGCAGGATTCAAAATATTTATATGAAGACTGTCCTGCTCTATATTAAGTCCGCCCATGGAACGGTTTTCAAGATTTCCTTTAAATCTGGATTCTCCTAATCCGAAAAAAGAGTAAGGAGATGCAGATCCACTTTGAGCATTAGCCATTAGCGAAAAAAAGAAACATACAATAACAATAAATTTTTTAATCATTTTCTATTTTATATTGAAAAATTTGATTCAAACTCTCTAATAGGAAATTTGAATTGGCAAATATGGTATTTTTTAATCGTTTAGCCAAAAAAACTGCATCTCCACCCGTTAAAATTATTATAAAGTTTGGATGTAATACCTTATATTCATCTATAAAACCATCGATTTCATAGACCAATCCGTTTACAACACCAGAATGAATCGATTCTGAAGTAGATTTACCAATAAAATATTCTGGCTTTTCCAGTCCTAATAAGGGAAGTTTTGCAGTAAAGTTGTGCAATGCAGTATATCGCAACTGTAATCCTGGAGAGATTGCTCCGCCAAGATAATTATCCGATTCGTCGATAAAATCATAAGTCACACAAGTCCCTGCATCAATAACCAGCCGGTTTTGATTCGGAAACTGAAGTGTTGCACCCGCAGCAAGCACCATTCTGTCTACTCCTAAAGTTTTAGGGGTTTTATAACGATTAACGAACGGAAACGGATCATTATGTGAAACAAAATGAATATCCACAAGACTTTCAAATTCTGAAAAAGACTGTTTTTCTATATCCGAAACTGAAGAAACAACTAAATGAGTAACTTTTCTATATTTTTTTAAAATATTCTGAATGTTTTTTCGAAGCTCAATTTTCGAAAAAACAAAGCTTTCTAAAACCGCATCACCCTCAAATACAGCAGATTTAATTCTGGTATTTCCAACATCAATTGCTAAAATCATAATTTATATTTAACAATGCGAAGATACGAATTGATTTTTTTTAAAATTTCTTTTGGATAAATTAAAAATGGTTCTATATTTGCACCCGCATTAGCACGGTACCTTAGCTCAGATGGTAGAGCAATGGACTGAAAATCCATGTGTCCCTGGTTCGATCCCTGGAGGTACCACAATACCCACTAAGAAATTAGTGGGTTTTTTGTTTTTATTCCTTTTTTTTTGATCTCCAACAAAAGGGATCAAGGATCAGTAGCATAAGTTGGGGATTATGCAAAAAGATTGGATAATCCTGTAATGGACGGCTGGGAATTTGCCGAAGCTTTTGACAAACTGGATTACAGTCAAAAAGGAAAAACTATAATTGTAATGCTTATCAGCTTCCCCTAACCCTGATGACAAAGAAAAAGCTTTTTTCGCTTTTCGGCTGTTCAAGGATTTCAAAAAAAATCCTGATCATGGAAGCCCTCTTTTTATGAGGAATGAATATTTCCCCCGTTATCTGGATTAAGGCTATTTTTTAGGCTTGCAAAAACAGCAATTTCCCCTAAACTATTGACCTAAGCTGAAATAGTGAATGCGAAAAAAATTATTATGTGAAAAATACTATTTTATAAAAAAAATTAATTTTATTGCTCATTGTTATATTTTTTATATATTTATCAGATAATCGACAAAATTGACCGCTTTGTCTATTATTTAAAACCAATACAAATAATGTATTTACCTGATAAACGATAAAAGTATGACCCCCATTTTACTTAATCAACTACGAAGCATAATAACTTCGCCATTAATTTCAATGTTTTGTAAAAAATATGAAGAAAATGAAATTTTATTAAAAAAATCAATTGATACGAGTATCTGTACCGTACTTATTGGTCTTGATAATATAATAGAAAATCCTTCATTATATGAAGATCTTATTGAATGCGTAACCTTTACTGACTTCTACAAAACCATACAATATGACAACGGGAAACTGTCTTCAATAAATTATTCATTTGAACGCGAAGGTTTCATTCCTCTAAATTTAATTTTTTCTACTAAAAAAGGACGTATATCGGAAATGATTTCAAATGAAATTGGCATCAAAAGTGCAACTGCGGGGGCTGTTTTAAATTTTGCTGTCATGCTGATCTTGTCTCACTTTAAAAATGAACAACAAAAAACAAAAAACATTCAAAGCAATTTAAATTCTGAAAAAAAAGCAATATTAAATACTGTGCCAGAAGGCATTAGGGTCATTCTTGGCTATCCTAATTTTGAATGTGAAGACACAGACACTTACTATAGTGCTGACACTTTTGTCAAAACAAACTTTTTAAGTAAAATTTTTAAATTATAATTTTAAAAAACTTCATAAAAAAAACGGCATCAATTCTAGAATTGATGCCGTTTTTTTAACTGTTATTTATTCATTAATCCAAGAATCAATTTTCTTTTCCAATAAAGCTAACGGCATTACACCAGATTCTAATACTTTTTCATGGAACTTTTTAATATCAAATTTAGCTCCCATCTTATCTTGTGCTCTTTTACGAAGTTCCAAAATTTTAAGCTGCCCAATTTTGTATGACAAAGCTTGTCCCGGAATAGCCATATAACGCTCAATTTCAACAGTAATTCCTGCTTCACTTTCAGCTTCATTCTGCATAGAATATTTAATAGCCTGCTCTCTTGTCCAGCCTTTGCTATGCAATCCTGTATCAACCACTAACCGAACTGCTCTATGCATTTCATTCCCCAACATCCCAAAATATTGATAAGGATCTTGATATAGACCTAATTCCTTCCCTAAACTCTCTGTATATAATGCCCAACCCTCACCGTAAGCACCAAACCAATTGAACTTTCTAAAATCTGGTAAAGCAGTATTCTCTTGTTGCAATGAAATTTGAAAATGATGCCCCGGAATGGCTTCATGCAAAAACAAATCTTCATCCCCATATACATTATATTCTTTTACATCAGGAATGGGAACATAAAAAACGCCTGGACGAGAACCATCTGCTGTTCCTTGCATATACTCAGCACTGGACGTTTTTTCACGAAAGGCTTCTGTTCTTCTAATCTCAAATTTTGTCTTTGGCTGCAATGAAAATAACTTGTCAACATTTGGCTTTATGACACTATAAATTCTTTCAAAATTAGCAATTACTTCCTCTGGCTTTTTGAATGGTTTTAATTCGGGTTTGTTTCTTACGTATTCAAAAAACTCAAGAAGAGTTCCTTTAAATCCAACTTGGCTTTTTACTTTTTCCATTTCAGCATTTAAGCGGGCAACCTCTTTTAATCCTAATTCATGTATTTCTTCTGGAGTCATATCAGTTGTAGTCCATTGTTTTACATAAATTGCATATAAATCTTTCCCAAAAGGCAAACTGCCTATTCCACTAGTAGCTCTTGACGCTGGCAAGTATTCATTTTTAAGAAAATCAGCCATTTTTTTATACCTAGGTATCAATTTTTCATTGATTTCAGCAGTATATTTAGCAGTCAAATCTTTTTTCATTTCATCCGAAAATGTTGCCGGCATCAACTTTATAGAAGAATAGAACAAATTGTCTTCTATATTTGGAGTTGGCATTTCAGCAAATTGCGGAATTACTTTTTCTGTTAATGCTTTAGGCAAAACAATTCCTTTTTCAATTCCTTTCTTCATATATACTAAAGCAGAATCGATCCAAAAACTATATTTATCCATTCTCTTTAAAAAATCAGTATAATCCTTTTCTGTTTTAAAAGGCTGTCCGCTTGTACCTCCGGCAAATTGTCCCATGGTTAAATGCGTACCCCAAAACTGATGAATTGGTATTAGGTTTGTAGGTTGTTCCAATAGTTTTTTTCCAACTTCAACTTCCCATTTTATAATTTCATAACTGTTTTTCTCTTCATCTGAAAGTTGATTTTCATCAAATGCTCCTAGTCCAGTCTCATATTTATTGAAAAATTCAAGTTGCTTTTTTCTAAAGCTGTCCGTCATTTCAAACTGCAGCTGATCATTGTATTCATTTTGACCGTTTTGCGTTGCTCCTAGCGGATCTAATGCATTTTTATCATCAAAATAATTCTTGGTAAACAATGAAAAATCTTGTTTTTTCTCATTAGACTTACAATTCACTAATACTAGCGCAACAACCAGCACGGTTATAAAAAATGTAATTTTTCTCATATTTGTTATATTTAAGGAAATATAAAACTAATTGTTATTATGAATATAACTGTTAATTTTTTCTTAAAAAACTATCCGTGATACACTCTGGAAGCTATAATTTTATCCTCATTCACAACAAGAACCTCAGCGACAAGCATATCTTCATCACCATCAGCTATCCGAATATATTCCATAAAAACTCGATCAACATTGGCAGTTAGGGAAGTTACTTTATAATGCAGGCTAGGCAATCTGTCAAACGCATCTTGCCACCAGCTTCTTAAAGCCTCTTTTCCAGTTAGTAAACCTTGTGTTTCAGGCTTGAGTATTTTTAATTTTGGACTAAAATGCTCTGCTTCATCATCATAAAGAGATAATAATTGCTCTAAATTATGATTATTAAAAGCTTCAAACCATTTAAAAGCTATAGATTGTAATTTTTCTGGTGTCATTCGGTACTGTTTTAAATTAAAAAATCCCTTGCATAGAAATGAAAGGGATTTGAAATTATATTTTTTAAAAAAAATTATACATTTTTCAAATTGATAACTTCTTGTTCGGTAAGCATTCTCCAATTTCCTCTCGGCAGATTTTTCTTGGTTAAACCAGCAAAAGCTACACGATCAACTCTAAGAACGTTATATTCAAAATGCTCAAATATAGCGCGAACTACTTTTATGTTGGAAGATTTCAATTGAATTCCAATTTCGCTTTTGGATTCTCCTTCAATATAACTTATTTCGTCTACGGCAACTCGGTGGCCATCTAATACAAGCCCTTTATTTATTTTTTCTAAATCTTCGAATTTTAAATTTTTATCTAAAGAAACTTGGTAAATTTTAGTTGATTTTTGGCTCGGCAATGTGAATTTACGAATCATATCAGTGTCATTAGTAAAGACTAATAATCCTGTTGTATTCTTGTCCATTCTTCCAATTGCTCCAATCTTTGCAGTTGTGGAACCTTTTACTAATTCTAAAACATTGCGATATTCTTGGCCTTCATCAAGTGCAGTTGTAAAATTTTTGGGCTTATTCAATAAGATGTACACTTTTTTCTCTGGAGTTAAAACTGCACCATCAAAATTTACTACATCTCCTGGTTTTACCATATACCCCATTTCGGTAACTGGAATTCCATTTACTTTTACATTTCCTGATTGAATATATATATCGGCATCACGTCTTGAGCAGGTTCCTGAGTTTGAGATGTATTTATTCAAACGAATTTCATCTTTTACTTTAGGTCTCTTTGGCGCTTGATTAGGTTTTTTCTCTACTTTATTAACCTCTGCTTCGGCAACTTTAGTGTTTGTTTTTACTTTTTTTGGCCCTTGTGCCCTTTTTTGCATCGCAGGTTTTGGCTTATTTGAACTTGGTCTAGAACTAGTTGGTCTAGCACCACTTCTTTTATTATTGCCTTCCTTATTGTTCATAATATTCTATAATTTGGTGCAAAGATACTATTTATATCATTGAGAAACGATTTTTGACAATTAGAAAAAGATAACTCCTTAATTTAATGACTTTTAAAACTTTTCAATTCGTTATTAATCTGATTTTGGTTGTGATTATAATGATAGCAAAAATGCTAAATGTTTATCTTTTAGCCCTGATCGAAGTGGAAATCCTTGTTGCCCGGGGTTCGGGTGGCAAGATTGAAACGCAGAGCAGGAACAATGCTTCTTAAAAATACCTAATGTTTCTGCTTCAAAAAATTAATAATCGACTTAAATCGTCATTAATACTTTTTTTCCGTGCCATAACACGCTTGGATTGATAAGCACGATGCAAAAAACTCCCGATACAATGAGAAACTTCAGTACATTGTGAAGCATTACATACTGTTCTTTGGTTTGCCATTTCCATAAATATAACAAGAAAAAAATCAGAACTATAAAGCCGAAATAAAAGTAAATATCCATGTATCCGACATCGTAGACATTGATTAAAAAATAAACAGGCAGAACGGTTAATATAGTTAATACTGTAATTATTTTTTTGGCCGTTTCTTCTCCATAAATAATTGGAATAGTTTTGTAATCATTGGCAAAATCTCCTTTTAAATTCTCTAAATCCTTTATCATTTCCCTGATTAAGATTAACAAGAATAAGAAAGCTCCATGTGAAAGTATTACGGCAAGTTTACCGCTATTGCTTTCGATTTCATACAAAGGCATTTTTAAATAATAGTAAAGCAGGATTCCGAAAAAAGGAAGAACTGCCAGAAATGCTGCCATTAAATTTCCAATTAACGGATATCTTTTAATTTTATGAGAATAAAACCAAATCAAAAAGATATAAGCCGAATAAAATAAAACAGCTCTAAAAGAAACGAAAAAAGCAATGAGAGCCACAAAAAGGTTAAGACTGAAATAGACCTGCAGTTTCGTTTTTTGACTTACTAAACGATCCAGTTGTGATTTATTCGGTCGGTTAATTAAATCCTTTTTACTGTCATAAAAACTATTGATGATATATCCCGAAGCAATGGTCAGACTTGAACACAGCACAATAATAAAAAGACGGAAATCTAATAATATTGACAAAGCTCTCTGCTCTGGCGCCAGTATGAAAATAGCTGATAAATATTGGGCTAAAGCTATAATGGGTATGTTATAGCCTCTTACGACAGAGAATAAACTGATAATTTTCCATATAAATAGTTTATGCTTTCTGCTTAACATGAAATTGGTTTAGAATTTAAAGATGTTTATTAATTTTCTTAGGCTAAATATTAAAACTGATAAACGACTTCCAATTTAAAATCTTTCAATGAGGCTTTTGCTTTTTCTAAATCTTCAGTAAATCCTAAAATATAACCGCCACCGCCAGAACCGCACAATTTCAAATAATAATCATTTGAATCGATTCCTTCCTGCCAGATTCCATGAAACTGTTCTGGAATCATTGGTTTAAAATTATTAAGAACAACTTTAGACAATTGTTTCGTATTTTCGAATAATGACTTTACATCACCTCCCAGAAAATTCTCCACACAAGCATCTGTATATTTTACAAATTGATTTTTCAGCATTGTTCGGAAACCTTGATCTTTTAGGTTTTCCATGAAAATATTAACCATTGGAGCCGTTTCTCCAACAATCCCTGAATCCAATAAAAACACTGCTCTCTTTCCGTCAAGACTTTGAGTAGGAATTCCTGTGGCTTCAATATTATCTTTTGAATTAATCAAAATTGGGATGCTCAAATAACTGTTCAACGGATCCAATCCCGAACTTTTTCCGTGAAAAAAGCTCTCCATTTGGGAAAAAATTGTTTTTAGAGTCAATAGTTTTTCACGCGTTAAATTCTCTAAAACCGTGATTTTATTTTCTGCATATTTATCATAAATAGCAGCTACCAAAGCACCGCTGCTGCCTACTCCATATCCCTGCGGAATACTGGAATCAAAATACATTCCTGTTTGAACGTCATTATTTAAAGCCTCTAAGTCAAACGTCACCAAATCCGGCTGTTCTTTTTGCAATTGTTCCAAATAGACAACAAATCGCTTCAAATGTCCATTTGACTGTATCGCCTCAGTAGAAGGATTTGCATTTTTCTTCAAAGCTCCGTTGTAAAAGTTATAAGGAATTGACAGCCCTTTTGAGTCACGAATAATTCCGTATTCTCCAAAGAGTAATATTTTTGAGTAAAATAAAGGTCCTTTCATATGGATATTATTGTATTTTCATGATTTTTGATGGGTTTTGTCTTGTGTCAAAAAGAGCAACGACATTTACCCGTTTGCTTGTGAAGCTATAAAACAAGGTCGTTTGTTTTGTAACAACACATTTGTGCAGTTTATTATTTCTCGCCGATTTAGGAAAAATATCAGGATTGGCTCTGATTATTTTTAAAGAGTCATAGAGTTTCTTTGCAAATTTAACTCTAACTTTTACAGACCATTTTGCTTCAAGATATTCTAAAAGTAATTTTGTTTTCTTTTGAGCGTCAATTGAAATTTTAATTTCCCGCATAATTACTCGATATACTTCTGAATAAATTCTTCAAAATCTACAAACTCACCCCTTTCAATTTGTCTTTCTCCTTCTTCAATTTCGTCCTTTTGTTCTTGAGTTAACTCATCCCAAAAATCTTTCTTCTCCGATTTGAAAATATTCTTGATAGCTTTAATTATTGATATATCATTGGTTTTCTCCAACTTTTTCATCAATTCAGATTTTTCAAATTGTATGTCCATGATTACTTAAATTATATAATTTGGAAATCATTTTTTCAAAAATCGATTTCATCACCACGATTTTCATTTTGTATTCCTATGTTTATTTCTTCCTGCTGTTCGGGCGTTAATTCTTTCCAAACTTCTTTTTCTCTGTCTTCAAAAACAGCCTTAATTTTCTTCAGAATATCAATATCCTTAGTCTTTGCTATCTTCTTGATTAATTCCAATTTTTCGGCATTCAAGTCCATGATTGTGTCAATTAAAGCCTAAATATACAAAAATAAAGAATCAACTCAACAAAGCGCCATTCCCAATTTCGTCGCAAAGGTACTGACCATTTTGACAATAGCCAACTAATTCTGCTTTAATAAATTGGAGCACATTTTCTTTTACCTCATTCGGATACAAAACATGCACATTGGCTCCAGCATCCAAAGTAAAACAAACAGGGGTTTTAATTTCATTTCTAAATTTCCAAATTGCATTTATGATCTGCAATGTATTGGGTTTCATCAAAATGAAATACGGCAAAGAAGTCATCATCATTGCATGCAAAGTCAAGGCCTCACTTTCTACAATTTTGATAAATTCTTCTAGGTCTCCATTTTTAAAAACAGGAATCAGCTTATCAAGATTTTCATGAGCCTGAGCAAAACGTCTTTCGGCAAATGGATGGTCGTGCATCAAATCGTGTCCTATTGTACTCGAAACTTGCTTTTCGCCTTTGTCAACCAATAAAATTGTGTCATGAAAATTTTTAAAAACAGGATGAATTTCGTACGGATATTCAACTCCATATAAATCTGTGCTTCCTTTTATATTCGCTTGATTTCCCCAAACAACTACTTGTCCTTTTACGCTTCGGCAGGCGCTTCCTGATCCTAATCGAGCCAAAAACGAAGCTTTACTGAGAAAATACTTTTCGGTCATTGCTGGATTTAAATCTTTTTCCAAACTCATGAAATTCATAGCCAAAGCCGCCAATCCCGATGCCGATGAAGCAATACCTGAACTATGCGGAAAAGTATTTTGGGTGTCAATCGTAAAATGATAGTCTTTCAGAAAAGGCAAGTATATTTCGATACGCTCCAAGAATTTTTGGATTTTTGGCTTGAAGTCTTCTTTCTGTTTTCCTTCAAATAATAAATCGAAAGAAAAATTGCCGTCGTTTTGTTTTTTGGCGAAAGCCAAAGTGGTAATCGTTTTGCAATTATTCAACGTAAAACTAACGGACGGGTTTGCTGGAATCTGATTGTCTTTTTTTCCCCAGTATTTTACCAAAGCAATATTACTCGGTGCACTCCAAGAAAAACTTCCCTGGTCTATTGAATGATTATATTTTGATGGGATAAAATCGTCAGCTTTAAACATAAATACTAATTTTTGGCAAAGATACTTTTTTTGGTTAAATCGTTTATTCCTTTATGTGCATTCCTTAGAAAGTTTTTAAGTAATTTTGGCTTCTAAAATAAAAGGAATGAATAAGCTCACCCGCATATTATCAATAGTTGTCACTTGCCTCGTTGTAGGCTATTTTTCTGGGATGGTTACCCGTTCTGCTATAACAACTTGGTATCCCACATTGATTAAACCAAGTTTTAATCCGCCCAATTGGGTTTTTGCTCCTGTTTGGAGTATGTTATATATCATGATGGGAATTGCTGCAGGATTGGTTTGGGACAGAATTGATTTTGAAAAAGAAACCGTTAAAAAAGCTTTGCAGTTCTTCGCCATTCAATTGGCCTTAAATGCCTTGTGGTCGTATTTGTTTTTTGCACTAAAAAACCCAATGTTAGCCGGATTGGAAATAATTATCCTCTGGCTGATGATTTATGAAACTCATATTCAATTTGCCAAAATCAATAAAATTTCAGGTTATTTATTTATTCCATATTTGCTTTGGGTAAGTTTTGCAACGATTTTAAACGGAAGTATTTGGTGGTTGAATAGATAGTTGACATTGATCACTTTTTCATCTTTTGAAATTCAATATTCTTGGCAGATAAAAAATCCATCATGCTGAGTACATTGTGATTTTTAATTAGTGCTTTCGCTTTTGGATCGACATCACAAAATTGAAGGAAAAGATCTATCTCTTCTGATTTTAATTTTAAAGTTTCCAAATAAAATTTTTGATCGCAGGTATTTTTTGCCAATACTGCAAATTCAGTTTCTGGCGGAGTTTCTTTTTCCGACTCTTTCTTTTTTGATAATAATTCTACAACCTTTTTGCCAATTCCCCAAAAATTCAAGCCATTAACAAATGTGTTTCCTCTAACCATAACAACCTTATTCTCAGTATAGGGATTTTTTTCTGCGGTAATTTCATCACGTTTACTTTGTTCGCGCCATGTGTTCAAGTTTAACTTAATCTTATTTCTTTTCGCAACTAAAACTTCTTCTAATTCTTCGGCTTTTTGAGACATTATAACTTGTAGATTATTCTGTATTACCTGCACAGGAGTTACTTTCAATCCTTTTAAACTGAAATCTTTGTTATAAAAAAAGAGACTGTCATTTACCTTAACAGCAATTACAAATTCACCATTTTCATTGGTTATAGTGTATTGTTTGGAGGTTTTATTGATAACATCTACGTTAGACAATAAAAAATTATCTGAAGACACTACCCCTTTAAGAAGTTTCTCGGTTTGCGAAAAGCTGAATTGACATATAAATAAGAATAATGCCAAAAGTAATTTTACTTTCATATGTAAGATTATATTGAAGGTAAAATTATTCAAATCCTCATAAGAAAAGCTTAGAATTGATGTAATTTTTTGTTAATAAATAGTATTAGCAACAATAAACCCGCTTGTCCAGGCATTTTGGAAATTAAATCCGCCGTAATCAAAATCCTAAACAACCCCAAATGAATTTAAAAATAAAACACTAAATTCGAATTAATTTTATAAAAGCGTTATTAAACTCAACATGTATTGATATCTAAATATATTAACAGCAAATGAATCTTAAACACATCAAACTATATTCGTTATTCGAGATTTTTGAATTTACAAAATTTTCTTTCGGGCGTACACTAATTAGCAACACAAATGAAGTATTGTTGAATACATTTCGTTTAGTGGAATTCCTTTCTTTCAAAGGAATTAAAATTGAAAAAAAAGGTAACTCCATATTTTTTAATTATCTAATCAATGATAAATCTTTTAGCATTAACTTAAAAAAAAATTCATCTGATATAGAAGTATTTAAACAAATTTTGATAGAGGAAGAATATGAAATAATTATTGATTTTTTTCAAAACAATAATTCTTCACCTGTCACTATAATAGATGCAGGCGCAAACATTGGTCTTACAAGTATGTACTTTATGGCATATTTTCCAGAACTATGTATTATCGCTCTGGAACCCTCTCAGAAAAATTTCCAAAGGTTGAGCCATAATATTAAAGAAAATAATTTATCGAATGTTACCTGCGTCCCTAAAGGTATTTGGGGATATAATTCTAATTTATCAGCTGTTAAAGATAGTGAAGATTGGGCTTTTAGATTAACGGAAAGATCCGATAGCAGAAGTGAATTATGTGAAGTTCTTTCTGTCTCTGAAATTATAAAAAAATTTGACTTAAAGTTAATCGATTTTTTTAAAATAGATATTGAGGGAGCTGAAGCATCTGTTTTTAGTGAGAAGGCTAATTTAAGTTGGTTGAATATTGTCAAAGTAATAGCTATTGAAATACATGCTGATTTTGCCAGTAAGGATTGTATAGAGAATGTTCTTTTAGAATTTGGATTTTTAATACATTATTCAGGCGAATTAACAATTGGATTTAATAGCAAGTTTGTTGATAATGATTTATAAAATTATATAAATAATATACTGTACTATTAGGTATGGGGAGTCAAAAATTAGTGTGTTACTAATTTATTTACAACACAATTAACTTATTTTAATTTTTTAAACAAGAAAAATATTATTTTATTATATTTTTAAAAAATTCTTACTGATTTACTTTGTCCAAGTACACGTGGAAAAACCCTAGATGGTCCGAGCAGAAACTCTACAAAGAGATCAGGTGCAAAGTTGGGAATTACGCAAAAAGATTAGACAATCTGAATAAGAAGAAATCTATATTTCTTACTCCCGTGAATTGACTTCTAAAAGCTTTAATTTTAGCGTTAAAAGATTCTGCCGAAGCATTGGCGCTTCTGTTGTCAAAGTAATTTAGGATAGCCTTTGTGTGTACGAGCAAGATGCTCGCACTAGCCTTTGAACTTATTTCTGCTCGCGCCAGCAGGGGGAAAAACTGAATTGACACACGAACAAGCATAATGTAATGAGTAATTTTACTTTCATTTATAAGAATTTATTGAAAGTAAATATATCCTAATAGTCGCTAAGTAAAACCTATAATTGATGTAATTTTTTGTTAATTAATTAGATGGTATTCGCCACAATAAACCCGCTTGTCCAAGCATTTTGCTTTTCATACTTTTGAAATTTATTACAATTTTTCTTTGGACAAAACCACGTGTTTCTGTTTTTTAAGTTTTTAAGAATTATTTTTGCTCTAAATCCTTGATATATTGCTCCTTAATTTTTATTTCTTCTTCTAATTTGTAAATATATTTTTTCATTGTTTCAAAGACATATTCATTATTACTTCCAAAATGATTATGACTGCCCAAATAATCGCGATTTGCACTTTCATTATTGATTATATAAATACCGTCTTCGGGTTCATAAATATTTTCTAAAGTAGTATCCAGAACTTTTGCCATTTTATCCCATTCTTTTTTGGATATTTTAGTAACTCCGTTTTCTCTACGATTGTATTGGGATTGGGATATTCCAAGTAAATCTGCAATTTTTTCTTGGGAAAGGTTTCTTTCAACACGCTTATTCGTTAGTTTTTGCTTTATCATAATGGACAATTTTTATCAAAAATAACAATTATGCCGAAATTTGCATTAATTATGCCCAAAAAAGAATTGATATATTTAAATTTAAATTTAATATTTGATGAAAAATTCTTACATTCATTTTTTATAAAACCAAGTGCACGTGGTGGATTGAATTGCTGATTGTTTTGAAAATTTTATGTAGTAAAAAAAATATTTATTAATCATCTAAAAAAGAAAAGATGAAAAAATTAGAAAAAATGAGTCTTGCTACCATAGCAGGCAAACTTACTAGAAATGAAATGAAAAACATTATGGCGGGTAGTGGTATTAGCAATTGCAGTATGGGGCCTTGTTCAGTATTCTCAGGCGGAAGTACCAATACTGGATTTTGCAGGGGAAATCAAACTGGAAATGTTGTAACTTGTTATTGTGATGCAATAGGTGGATTGGATCCCATTACAAGCAATGGTGGACTTAGTAGATGTTGGAATTAATAATTCTAGCTATTAATCTTCTAATTTAGGGCAGTTCATCAAAATGCTGCCCTAACCTTTTTATAACTTTTAATGCTTAAAAAAATGAAATTCCTAAATTTAACGACTTACTTATTAGTAATTGTAGTTCTGTTCAACTCTTGCTCAAAAAAAGAAGATTCCGGTCATATTGAAGCAGACATTAGTAAACTGACCACAGATTTTGATAAAGTGGTTGTAGAAAAAGGGAGGTATGATTACGATACAGGAAAGCAAATATACACAAATGACACAATAAATACTAATAATGGTCAGTTTGACTACCGCTACAAAGTTAACGAACCACAGCATACCGCTTTTTATTTACTTAAAAAAGGCAAAAGGGTGGGAAAGTTATCGTTTAAAGATGAGTATTCTAAAACCGGAACTTTTTGGGGAAATCCCTTATTTGGAAATGAGCATATAAAGTTTTTTGTTGATTCAGTATATAAGACTATTGAATATGATGGAGTTAAAAATTTTAAGATAGAATTTGATGGCTCAGAAGAAGCAGATATATTTATAAAATTAAATCATTACAAAATGCTAACTGCCGAAAACATAAAAAAATATTCTTCTAGTTATGCACTTTTAAATGATTTGTTTGACAAAAGAGATTCATATACTGTTGAAGAAATTAAAAAACTCTCTTCTTTGTTTTCTGAAGATCTTAAAAATTCTAAAACGTATAGTCTTATTCAAACTTATGTTAAGAATAAATTAGCCATAGAAGTAAATGGCTTCAAATCCAACTTCAATTGGGTTAATATAAATGGAAAAAATTACAATTTTGAGCAAGCATTAAACGGCAAAGAAAAGATGCTTTTAGTATTTTGGGCAAGTTGGTGTGGTCCTTGCAGGCAGGAAATACCAGAGCTAAAAAAATTCTATGGACAATATAACGATAAGGTAAGTATTGTGAATTTGAGTATTGATAATGATTACGAATGGTGGAAAAAAGCCGTTGATAAAGAAAAAATGCCTTGGCTCAATCTTTCAGGATTACCAAAAAATAAGAATGGTGTTGGAACGCAGTATAATATATCTAGTGTACCCACTATGATTTTGATAGATAAACATGGTAAAATACTAAAACAAATAGTTAACAATGACCTACCTGCTATTGAAAATCTTCTAAAAGAAAAACCGTTACTCTAAAATACTTCAAATTTTATGACCGAAAATTTTAACTATCTTTTCCAATATTTGGAAAAGGAAAACATAACCATTGACAAACAAGAGTTTGAGTTTCAAATACAGTCGCATCCAGCATATCCATCTTTATTGTCAATTGCTGATACTTTGAGTTTTTTTAACATTGATAATTTGGCAACCCGTTTAGAAAAAGAGCAAATAGATGTTTTGCCAACTCTATTCATAGCCTATCTTAACGAAGAATTAAACCCACCAAGCTTGTTTTTAGTCGAAAAGAGTGGAGAAAATTATTTGATTCTTAAAGATAAAAACACCTTAAGCCGTCAAGAACTAGAACAAAGATGGCTAGAAATTGTGCTTTTGGTTGAAAAACCAGAAATAGAAGCCATTAAAATTGAAAAGAAAAACTTTAATAGGTTATTTTTTTCAATTTTAATTCTTGCTTTTGGCAGTGTTTTATATTCATTAAATGCCGCAGTTAAAGACATCCTATTTTTGTTATTTCCTATAACTGGGATTTTATTTTCTGTAGCCGCCCTCAAAGATTTGTTTGATGCTAAAAGTGAATTGCTCAATAATTTTTGCAATATGACGGCATCTACCAGTTGTGCCACGGTTGTTGGTTCGAATAAATGGAAAATTTTTGAAATCGTCAATTTCAGTGATTTGAGCATGGTTTTTTTTGGTTTTCAATTCATGGGTTTGTTTTTTTCCTTTTTGACGAATAATACTGATAGCTTTTTTACTCTTCAAAAAATACTGCTTGTTTTTGCTGTGCCTGTAATTTTTGCTTCATTATATTACCAAAAATATGTAGAGAAAAAATGGTGTCCCCTCTGCTTGGTCATCATCAGCATCATTCTTTTAGAGTTGGGGTATTTGTTCGTTTTACAAAATGTTGCTTTTGCTTTTGCTGTGCCGTCTATTTTGCTTAACGGCTTGGTTTTTATATCGGTACTCATCGCTTGGCTTGGCTTAAAAAAATTGCTTACAAATCAGAAAAAACTCAAAGAATTTCAGTTTAAAGGCAGTAGGTTTATGCGTAATTATGAGGTTTTCAAGAATACTTTATTAGCTTCGAACAAAACTAATTACGAACCATTATCGTCGGGCAATTTAATAGTTGGCAACGAAAATGCTTCACTGAAAATTACCTTGGTTACCAATCCTTTTTGTGGATATTGTAAAGAAGCCCATACTATTATCGAAGAAATTCTGAAAAAACACAAAGACAGCGTTTGTGTTGATTTTCGTTTTAATTTTAATGTGGAAGATGGTAATGACCAATTTGAGAAAGTACATCAAAAATTAATTCGCATTTATTTTGACTACGGGCAAGAGACGTTCCTGGAAGCACTCCACCAATGGTTTGAAAACAAAGACGAAAGCCAATTGATAGTTTCTGAAAAATCAACAATTACAGATTTTAAAATTAATGAACTATTGCAAGAACAATACTTGATGAACCGAGCCAACGAAATTTCGTTTACTCCAGCCCTTATCATCAATCAGTACCCATATCCCAAAATGTACGACAGAGAAGAGTTGGTCTATTTTATCAACGATTTGCTGGAAGACGAATTTTAAAAATCACTAAATATGCAATTGACATCAATAGCGGTCTTGACGTGTTGGTATGGTAATTACCCTTGGTATTTTCCGTATTACGTGCATTCTTGCTCTTTCAATCCAACGATAGATTTTTATATCATCACGGATAATTTGGACGAAATCCCAAACAAACCTGATAATCTAATAATTATTCATAAAACTCTTGAAGAGATTAAAAAAATGGCTTCCAAAAAATTAGAATTTCAGGTAAGTCTTGATTATCCATTTAAGCTTAATGACTTTAAACCTGCCTACGGTTTTTTGTTCCCCGAAATATTTCAAGGATATGATTACTGGGGGCAAAGTGATTTAGACCTTATTTATGGAGATATCAGAGGTTTTCTAACAGAGGAAATGCTTAACAGTCATGATTATCTTAGTATGCGTCATGATTATACAACGGGTTGTTTTTCGTTGTACAAGAACAATGAAAAAATGAATACTTTCTTTATGAAAAGTAAAGATTATAAATCCGTTTTTTCAAACTACGAATCCTGTTGTTTCGATGAATGTAGTGAGCTTGGCTATAAACCTTTGGGAGAAGGGAAATCAATATTTGAATTTAAAACTGATATTGTAAGCTTTACCCATATAATAAAAGCTGCTGTAATAACAAATGAAATCAAGGCACATTTTGATTTTATTCTTTTTGAAGGCAATCCTGGAAAGATTGTTTTTGATAATGGAAAAGTGATATACAATAAAAAAATGGAAGGCATTATGTATCATCTAATAAACTTTAAGAAAAGGCGTGCCTCTTTCAATATTCCAAAAAACATTCCATATAAGTATCACATAAGTCCAACAAAAATTTATCATTCAAGATAAATATCATAAAAGTAAAAGAAAAGTTTGAAGAAATTTCCCAACTATATACAAGCTGAATCTAAAGACTGTGGTCCAACTTGTCTAAAAATCATTGCCAAACATTATGGTAAAACTATAAATATACAAGAACTACGAGATTATAGCGAAACCACACGTGAGGGGAGCAATATGATGATGTTAAGCGATGCTGCCGAAAAAATAGGCTTTCGATCAATAGGTGTAAAATTGTCTTTAGTAAAATTACAAGAAGCACCATTGCCTTGTGTCTTGTTCTGGAACAAAAATCATTATGTTATTCTCTATAAAATTAAAAAAGGTGTTTATTATATTTCTGACCCCGCTATTGGGTTACTAGAATACAACGAAAAAGATTTTTTAAAATTCTGGATTGGAAATAATGCAACGAAAACTACTGAAGAGGGTATTGCATTATTGCTCGAACCAATACCAAAATTTTATCAATCAGAATTTGAAAGTGAAGACAAAAAAGGATTTGGTTTTGGTTTGCTTTTCAAATATATATATCCCTATAAATCGTTTGTAATCCAGTTAATTATTGGATTAGCAGCAGGAAGTTTGTTGCAACTTATTTTCCCTTTTCTTACCCAAAGTATTGTAGATGTTGGCATACAAAATCAGAATATTCAATTTATCTATTTAATACTGTTTGCACAGCTGTTCCTTTTTGCAGGACGAACCGCATTAGAATTGATTCGTAGTTGGATTTTGTTGCACTTGTCGGCAAGGATAAATATTTCGTTAATTTCTGATTTTTTTATTAAATTAATGAATTTGCCTATCTCCTTTTTTGATGTCAGAATGACGGGCGATATTATGCAGCGTATAAATGATCATTACAGAATACAAAAAATATTGACAACTTCGTCGTTAGATGTTTTGTTTTCTGTCGTCAATATGTTTATTATGGGGGGCATTTTAGCTTATTATAATCTCAAAATATTTGCAGTTTTTTTTGCTGGAAGTTTTCTTTATTTTCTTTGGATCATCTTATTTCTCAAACGCAGAGAAAAACTAGACTACAAGCGTTTTGCTGAAGTTTCACAAGAACAAAGTAAAGTAATAGAACTCATAAATGGAATGCAAGAAATAAAACTCCACAATGCCGAAAAACAGAAACGTTGGGGGTGGGAATATGTGCAAGCACGATTATTCAAAGTATCGATGAAAGGCTTGATATTGGAGCAAACGCAAAGCATAGGTTCAAATTTTATCAACGAACTCAAAAATATTTTTATTATATTTCTGTCAGCAAAATTAGTTATTGATGGCTCGATAACACTCGGAATGATGATGGCTATTTCTAGTATTGTTGGCAGTTTAAATGGTCCCGTTTTTCAATTGATTGGTTTCATTCGAGAACTGCAAGATGCAAAAATATCCTTAGCCAGACTTTCAGAAATTCACAACAAAGAAGATGAAATCCAGCAAGAAAAAACACAAACACATGATATACCAAAAGCTGCTGATATTGTAATAAAAGATTTAAGTTATAGATACATTGGTTCTGATGTCAATGTTTTAGAAAATTTAAATTTAATAATACCTGCAAATAAAGTAACCGCTATTGTTGGTACTAGTGGCAGCGGTAAAACTACTTTGATGAAGTTGTTACTTAAATTCTATGAGCCTAATTCTGGAGAAATCTTAGTAGATAAAACTCCGTTAAAAACAATCGCTCAAAAAACTTGGAGGTCACACGTTGGAACAGTAATGCAAGAGGGATATATTTTTAATGATACTATTGCGAATAATATAGCGATTGGAGTTGATATAGTCAAAAAAGAGCGATTGGTTTATGCCGCTGATGTGGCTAATATTAAAAATTTCATCCAAGATTATCCGCTAGGTTATAATACAAAAATAGGAATGGAAGGAGTCGGTATGAGTACAGGTCAAAAACAACGATTACTAATTGCTAGAGCGGTTTATAAAAACCCTGAAATGTTATTTTTTGACGAAGCCACAAGTTCGCTAGATGCTAACAATGAAAAAGAGATTATGCAAAAACTTGGTGTTTTTTTTAAGAACAAAACCGTTGTTGTTATTGCTCACCGATTAAGCACGGTTATGAATGCCGACCAAATTGTGGTGTTAGAAAAAGGAAAGATCATAGAAATTGGCAATCATCAGGAATTGATACAATTGAAAGGAAGTTATTATGAATTAGTGCGAAATCAATTGCAGTTGGGAACGTAGGATTTTTGATAGCAGATTAACAATTTTTAGTTTCAGATTTAAAAAATAAAAGAATGTCAGATAATAAAGCAATAGAATTAAGAAGTGAAGAAGTACAAGAAATCCTTACACGAGTGCCACATTGGATGATTCGTTGGGGTTCGATTGTGATTTTATTAATCTTGTGTTCTCTTTTTTTTGTTTCTTGGATGCTCAAATATCCCGATATTATTTCAACTCCAATTGTTATCACTACCAATATTCCACCTGAAAAATTAGTTGCTAAAATGCCTGGGAAAATAGAAGCTATTTTGGTAAAAGATAGAGCAAATATTTCTAAAAACACACCTCTTGCCATTATTGAAAATTCTGCCAATTATAAAGATGTATTCTTATTGAAAAGTATTGTTGACAGCATTGATATTGATAAAAGTAAATTTCCGTTTGAGAAATTAAAGTCAGCACAACTTGGCGAAATCGAAAGCTTCTTTGCCGTGTTTCAAAAAGAAAGCATCGCAGATGATTTGAATACTAAATTGCAGCCATATCAAGTGGAAGGCACTGCTCAAAGCTATGAGGCTATACAACTAAAAGAGCGATTGGGTTTATTAGAATCCCAAAAAAGCATCAATCAAAATGAATTGGTTTTAGAAAAAAGTGATTTAGAAAGATACCAAGGTTTATTCAACAAAGGAATTATTGCTACACAGGAATTAGAAAAGCATAAATTAACTTATCTTCAAGTTGAAAGAAATTTCAAGAGTTTGTTAAGCACTATTTCACAATTGAAATCGTCATTGAATGAACTCAATAAAAACAGTAAAACCACTCAAATTAACGAAAGCAAAGAGAATGTAAACCTACAACGCAATGTTATCCAAGCCTTTTATCAACTCAAAAAAGCGATTAAAGATTGGGAGTTAAATTATGTTTTACGCTCATCGATTGATGGAAAAGTTAGTTTTTTACAACTTTGGGCAGAAAATCAAACCGTAAATGCTGGCGACAATGTATTTGCTATTATTCCAACAAATGAAAGGGGTTATATTGGTAAAGTAAAAGCTCCGGCACAAAATTCAGGAAAAATAAAAATAGGTCAAACTGTTAATATCAGATTGGCAAATTATCCTGATAGAGAGTTTGGAATAATCAAAGGAATTGTAAGTGCTATTTCATTAACCCCTGATAAAGATGGTAATTTATTGATTAATGTTTCGTTGCCAAACGGATTGCAAACTTCCTATAAAAAACAAATTGTCTTTCAACAAGAAATGAGCGGTACTGCCGACATAGTAACCGAGGATTTACGACTGATTGAACGATTATTATATCAATTTAGGGATGTTTTCAAAAGATAAATTTCTAAATACCATTCGCCACAATGAACCCGCTTGTCCATGCATTTTGGAAATTAAATCCACCAGTAATGGCATCGATATTTACTATTTCACCAACGAAGTAAAGATTTTCATGCAGTTTGCTTTCCATAGTTTTGAAATTGATTTCCTTTAAATCAATTCCGCCAGCGGTTACAAATTCTTCTTTGAATGTGCTTTTGCCATTGACTTGAAAAGTGCTATTCGTTAATTGATTTACTAAATTTTGTAATTGAACTTTAGACAAATCCGCCCATTTGGTTTCGGCTTCAACATTCGATGCTAAAACCAAACTTTCCCAAAGACGGTTTGGAAAATCAAAAGGCGATTTTTTGGAAACCGCTTTTTTGGCATGTTCTTGTTTCAAGGTTTTTAGAATTTTCTCAGCATCTTCGGCATCGACATCGTTGAGCCAATTCACATAAATGGTAAACTGATAGTTTTTATCGAATAAAATTCGCGCTCCCCATGCTGATAATTTCAGGATTGCAGGACCGCTCATTCCCCAATGCGTGATTAACAACGGGCCTGTAGAAATTAATTTGGTATCTTTTACCTTTACCGTAACATGAGCCGCTACGCCTGGCAATTCTTTGATTCGGGGATCTTTTATATTGAAAGTAAATAAAGATGGAACTGGACTAACGATGGCATGGCCTTTTTGCTGAAGCATTTCCCAAATTTTAGGATTGCTTCCTGTGGCAAGAACCAATTTCTCGGCAATATAATTTTCATGCTGGGTTTCTACTTTCCAAAAATTATCTTTTTTGAAAATGGACTGAACGCTTTGCCCTGTGAGCACAGAAATCCCAAGCTTTTGGGTTGCTTTTACAAAACAATCAATGATCGTTTGCGAAGAATTCGAAACCGGAAACATGCGTCCATCTTCTTCAATTTTTAACTCTACTCCATGTTTTTCAAACCATTCTATTGTATCGCCCGAACAAAACTGATGAAAAGGACCACGCAATTCTTTTTCGCCACGCGGATAAAATTTCACTAATTCATTGGGTTCAAAACAGGCATGCGTCACATTACAGCGTCCTCCTCCAGAGACACGAACTTTTCCTAACACCTCAGCTCCTCTTTCGAGAATAGCAACTTTAATTTTAGGGTTTTTCTCAACGATATTGATAGCCGTAAAAAAACCGGCAGCGCCACCGCCGACAATGATTATGTCAAAATTTTGATTCATGATTGTGAAAAGAATAGATTGGAATGCAAAGGTAGGTTTTTGAAGGGATAACCGCAGATTAACAGATTATATTTTGATAATTAGTGATCCAATATATTATTCCAAGATTGAGAGATGGCACACGGATGACACAGATTGAACGGATTTTTTTATTTTTAAATTTCGAAAATCTGTGTAAATCCGTTCAATCTGTGTCATCTGTGGCTAATGCGCAATCAAAGTTAAACCCTGTCCAAAAAATCGGTGATTATCCCATCTACGTTGAATGATTTCATTCTTTGAATAGCATCAATTTCATTTACTGTCCAAGGGAAAACCTGAATCCCTTTCTCTTGAATTTTGGCAGTATATTCATTGGTCAATAATTGAAAATCGGGATGCAATGCTTCGGCTTTGAGGAATCGGGCGAAGGAGATGGCCAGATCCATATCGGTTTCTGTTAAAACCCCAATTCGGATATTTTCATTTAAAAATCGAACTTGCTGCAGGGCATTCCAATCAAAACTGGACACTAGAAAATGATTATTATTCCAATTTTTATCCGAAATATAATGTTCTATCAATTCAACTACTTTCTCGGCTGTATCCTGATTTTTTAATTCAATATTTACAAAACACTTTTGATCGACCAAATCCAAAACTTCTTCCAATGTTGGAATCCTGTATTTTTCATTGATTTTAAAAGATTTTAATTCCTGCAATGTCAATTGGTTCACAACTCCTTTACCATTGGTCGTTCTGTCAATTGTTTCATCGTGGATCACAATCAAATGACCATCTAAGCTTAAATGTACATCCAATTCGATTCCGTCTGCTCCCATTTCGATTGCTTTTTCAAACGAAACCAAAGTGTTTTCGGGTTCATAGCCTTTCGCTCCTCGATGTCCAATTTTGAGAATTTTGTTCATAGTGCTACAAATATAAAAAAACCTCCAGCTAAAGCTGGAGGCAATTAAAAATCTTTTGCTGTGTTCGAAAATTGCTTTTTTCTCTTTTATTATTTCAATTCTAAAATCAAAACAGCTTTCCCTTCAATAGTAATATCATTTTTCAAATCAATAGATTTTCCTGAAAGTACATCATTTCCGGTTTTATAATTTGCGATACTTTCTTGAAAACGATTGGTTGGAAAAGTTTTAGATTCTTTATTGTTATTGATGACCACCATAACTGATTTTGAATCGGTATATCTGAAATAAACATAAACATTGTTTTCTGGAATGTAGTGTTTCATTTTTCCAAAATGCACAGCATCATTCGATTTTCTCCAATTGAACAATTGAGATGAGAAATCAAAAAACTGTTGTTGCTCAAGCGTTCTTCCCGCTTTTGCGAAAGCATTATTACTGTCTCCTGCCCAGCCTCCTGGGAAATCCTGACGAATGGCAGCATCTCCTTCTTTATCTTTATTTCCTGCCATTGCAATCTCAGAACCATAATAAATCTGTGGAATTCCACGAACTGTTGCCAATAATGTCATTGCCATTTTATATTTCGACAAATCTTTTTGGTAAATTTCATTAAAACGATTGGTATCATGATTTTCGACAAACGTCATAATGCTATTGATATTCGGATATAAAAAATCATTGGTGAAATTCTCGTATACTTTTATCATTCCTTTATCCCAAGCTCCTGCATCTTCATTAAAAATAACACTTGTGGCATCTTGTAAAGTAAAATCCATAACAGAAGGCAAGTTCGAATTATAGTCTTGAATAGCCGCTATTTTGCTGTCTTTTTGCCAATACGCCATCTGTGCTTGGTCGTGCATCCAAACTTCCCCAACGATATTAAAATTTGGGTACTCATCAGTGATTGCTTTTGTCCATTCGGCAATTCCTTTCTTGTCGCAATACGAATATGTATCTACACGAAAACCATCCAAATCGGCATATTCTATCCACCAAATGGCGTTTTGTTTCAAGTAGGTATTCACCAATGGATTGGACTGATTCAAGTCAGGCATTGATTTTACAAACCAACCATCCATACATATTTTAGCATCAATTTGGGACGCATTGGTATCAAACTGCGTGGTCATTCTGTAATTGGTTTGAGCGTATCCTGGGAATTGATGCACCCATTCATAAGTTGGCAAATCCTTCATCATCCAATGTTCAGCTCCCCAATGATTGGTTACATAATCCATGATCAATTTCATGTCACGTTTATGCAATTCTGCTGAAAGCTGCACATATTCTTCATTCGTTCCAAAACGCGGATCTATTTTGTAAACATCCGATTGTCCGTAAGTGTGATAGGAATACGCTTTATCATTGTCTTCGCAAAGCGGTGTTGGCCAAAGTGCCGTAGCTCCTAATTCTTTAAGATAATCCAGATGCTGAATCATTCCTGCAATATCTCCTCCGTGTCTTCCGCCGGGAAGCGCTCTGTTTCCTTTTTCGGTAACCGATTTGTCGCTGTCATTTTTTGAATTTCCATTGGCAAAACGATCGGACATTACCAAATAAATCAAATCGGAAGCATCATAACCTTTTCTTGAAGCCGAATTTTCTCTTCTTTGTTTTAGACTGTATTTTTTGGTAAAAGCTACTTTTTTGTTTTTAGAAAATGAAAAAACAAAATCTTGTGCCGTCACATTTTTAGTGTCAATCGTAACAAAAAGATAATTTGGATTTTCGGTTTTTTTGACCTCTTTGACAACAATACTATTAGATACTGTCACTTCGTTTTCAGCAATATTTTTGCCGTAAAACATAATCTGCAATTCTGGATTGTGCATTCCTGCATACCAAAAAGGAGGTTCAACCCTATCAATTTGTGCAAAAACTGATGCAGAGATGAAAAATAATAAGATGATCACTTTCTTCATTTTTTCTATAATTTTAAAACCCTTTCTAAGTACTACTAAAAAGGGTTTATTATTGATTGATTTTAATTTTTTGGCTGAACCAAAACTGGTGTGCCGTTTACATAAACGGTTAGTTCATTAGTTCCTTCTAAGGATAATTTCGTTTCCTTATGATCTACTGCGATTTTTAAAATCTGGTTTCTGAAATTGATTTTAAAAGAATAACCACCCCATTCTTTTGGAATTTTTGGAGAGAAATGAAGTGCATCATTTTTCACTCTCATTCCGCCGAATCCTTCTACAATACTCATCCAAGTTCCTGCCATTGATGTAATGTGACAGCCTTCTTCAACCTCTTTGTTATAATCGTCAAGATCCAAACGGGAAGTTCTTAGATAAAAGGCGTAGGCCATATCCATTTTGTCCAGTAAAGCGGCTTGAATAGAGTGTACGCAAGGAGAAAGCGAACTTTCGTGCACCGTAAATGATTCGTAGAAATCGAAATTGCGCTCCAACTCATCTTTAGAGAAATGATCTTCAAAGAAGTAAAAACACTGTAAAACGTCAGCTTGTTTGATGTATGGTGAACGCAAAACTCTGTCCCAAGACCATTTTTGGTTGATTGG
This sequence comes from Flavobacterium sp. 1, assembly GCF_002797935.1. NCBI lineage: Bacteria > Pseudomonadati > Bacteroidota > Flavobacteriia > Flavobacteriales > Flavobacteriaceae > Flavobacterium > Flavobacterium sp. 1. The sequence continues at coordinate 4,607,800 of NZ_PGER01000001.1, read as the reverse complement.
TCGTTGTGAACGGTCTAAGTCTTTTACGCGAACTAAATCTTTGTCCAAGAAACCATCTTGCTGCAGATAAATTCCCAACTCTTCCGCTCTTGGGAAATACATATTGCCTGCTACTTTATTCCATTCCTGCAATTCAGCATCAGAAAGTTTTACTTTTTCAATAATGCGTTTATGGTCTGAAGGATATTCCAATGAAACTTTTTGAATTTGTTCCGTAGCATAATCAATACACCATTTCGCGATATAATTGGTATAGAAATTATTATTGATGTTGTTTTCGTATTCGTTTGGACCAGTCACTCCCAATATCATGTACTGATTTTTGTTTTTGGAGAATGAAGCTCTTTGGTGCCAGAAACGGGCGATACCAATTAATACTTCCAATCCTTTCTCAGGAATGTAACTGTAATCTCCCGTAAAACGGTAGTAATTGTAAATGGCAAATGCAATAGCACCGTTTCTATGGATTTCTTCATGGGTGATTTCCCATTCGTTATGACACTCCTCTCCATTCATAGTAACCATCGGATACAAAGCTGCTCCATTTTTGAAACCCAAATTTACTTCGGCATTTTCGATGGCTTTGTCCAATTGATTGTAACGATAGGTCAATAAATTACGTGCCACTTGTTGGTCTTTGGTCGCCATATAAAATGGAATGCAATATGCCTCGGTGTCCCAATAAGTAGATCCTCCGTATTTTTCTCCGGTAAATCCTTTTGGTCCAATATTCAAACGGGAATCTTTTCCTAAATACGTTTGATTCAATTGGAAAATATTAAAACGAATTCCTTGTTGTGCTTTTACGTCACCTTCAATAGTGATGTCTGACATTTCCCAAATCTTTGCCCAAGCATCAATTTGATCCTGCAGTAATTGATTGTATCCTTTTGCTAAAGCTGATTGAATAACATTCTCTGCCACCGAAACAGTATCAGTGTGATTTAACGATACTGTATAACCTCCAATTTTTTGGATTCCGGATTTTTCTCCTTTGGCAACAATAACATCATAGTAAAATAAAATTTTATCCGATGTTGTATCTACCGATGTTGGCGACAAATTTTGTTTTTCTCCTCTTGCCCAAATGGTGTTTTGCATAAAAGTTGTCACTTTGAAATGCGTTTTGAAAGTTTGGGCCGTAACAAAAGCTTCGTTCCCTGATTTTTTAACGTCTAATGGTTCCCAGAATTTTTCTTCCCAGTTAGCATCCTCATTCGTCACACCAGCGTCTATATAGGGTTTGTAAATAATTTTAGCATCTTTATTTAAAGGCGTGATTTCATAATTAATTACACCCACTTCATCTAAATCCAGTGATAAAAAACGACGAACATCAACAGCAACTTGTGTTCCATTTTTAAGAGTCGCTTGAAAAGAACGACGGTACCAACCTTCCTTCATATTCAATTCACGACGGTAATTTGAAACTTCGGTACACGTATTCAAATCAAAATCTTCGCCATTAATTTCAATATTAATTCCAATCCAATTTGGTGCATTTAATACTTTGGCAAAATATTTCGGATATCCGTTTTTCCACCAGCCCACTTTTGTTTTGTCCGGATAATAAATTCCCGCAATATAACTTCCCTGAAAAGTTTCGCCAGTATAAGTTTCTTCAAAATTGGCTCTTTGTCCCATTGCACCATTTCCGATACTAAATAAACTCTCGGAAGACTTTACTTGCTCCTTATCAAATCCTTCTTCTATGATTGACCAATTATCTGGTTTTATATAATCTTGATTCATTTTTTTTCTTAATTTAAGGCTAAGGTTTGAAGCCAAAGAACAAAACACCTCTTTGCTTCATTCTGCTTTAACCTTATATTTTGTTTATTATTTGTTTATTAATAATTCCAAGAAAGTGGAATTCATTTCGGTAAAATCTTTAAAATTGTATTGTGCTTCATGCAGCGTTTCTTCATGACCAATACCAATGCTCATCATTTTTGCAATATTTGCTGCTTGAATTCCTGCTACAGAATCTTCAAAAACAATTGAATCTTCATTGGTTACGTTCAATAAACGTGCAGCATGAAGAAAAACTTCAGGATCTGGTTTTGCATTAACGACATCATTACCATCAACGATAACGTCAAAAAAAGGCAGAATTCCAGTTTTTTCAAGAATAGGTCTTGCATTTTTGCTAGCTGAACCCAAAGCAATTGGCTGATTATTCTGTTTTAAAAACTTTAAAACTTTCATTACTCCAGGCAAAATTTCAGTCTCATTCATATCAACCAGATACGAAAGATAATCTTCATTTTTCTGGATTAACCATTTGTCTTTGTCTTCCTGAGAAGCTTCAACATTTCCTAATTCTAAAATAATATCTAAGGAACGAACTCGGCTCACTCCTTTTAATAATTCATTATGTTCTAATGTGAAATCAATTCCTAGTCCACTTGCGATTTTTTTCCACGCTAAGAAATGATATTTGGCGGTGTCAACAATTACACCGTCTAAATCAAAAATAAATCCTTTTCTCTTTTCCATTATTCTGCTTATTATTTTTATTTTATTCTTGTACTTTTTCTTTAACAAAAAATACTGCTGAACCAGCAATTAACATGGATATGCCGGCAATTACAATTATTGCCATTGGTTCTCCTCCAAAAAGCATGATTATAGTGCTTCCTAATAATCCTGCAGTTATTTGCGGTATGGTTATAGTAGCATTAAATAATCCCATATATACTCCCATTTTTTCGGCAGGCAATGAACCTGAAAGCATTGCGTAAGGCATTGCTAAGATTGCAGCCCATGCTAATCCTACACCCGAAATAGAAAGCAACAACATGTTTTTATCTTCGACAACAAACATGGAAATCAATCCTAATCCTCCTAAAAACAAAGAGAAACTGTAGGTTTTTTTTCTTCCGATGGATTTTGCAATAGAAGGAATAAAGAGGGAGAATATAGCGGCCACTCCACTATAGAATGCAAACATTACTCCTGTCCAGTCCCCTGCTTCATTAAATCCAATTGATTTTGCATCTAAAGCCGTTGGTCCCCAAACCTGATTAGCAATAGCTCTCGTGGTATAAACCCACATTAAAAACAATGCAAACCAAGAGAAAAACTGAACAATACCAAGCTGCCAAAAGATTTTTGGCGCGTTGCCAATTAGTTTGAAAACATTTTCGCTTTTCTTATTTTCAACAGCGCTCAAATCAATTTTATTATATTCTGCATGTTCTTTTGGAGCATATTCTTTGGTTCTAAAAACTGTCCAAAGTACCGTTCCCAATAATATTGCTCCTCCAATATAGAAAGACCATATTACTGATTCAGCAACTTTTTCGCCAGCTGCTGGTACGTTTGACAATCCTATTTTAACTAAAATCCAAGGCAATAATGATCCAAAAACAGCTCCAAAATTAATCAATGCGCTTTGAACAGAATATCCTAAATTTCGTTGCTTATCATTTACCATATCACCCACAAGCGCTCTAAAAGGCTGCATAGTAACATTAAATGAGGTATCCATCAGCAGTAACATTACAGCTCCAAAAGCCAAAGGAGGCAATAAATAAGTAAAATATTCTGCATTTGGCATAAAAAACATAGCCGTTGCCGATACAATAGCGCCAAAAAATATAAAAGGAATACGGCGTCCTAATTTAGTCCAAGTCTTATCGCTTGAAAGACCAATAATAGGCTGTACAATTAAACCTGCCAAAGGTGCTGCTAACCAAAAGTAGCCGATACTGTGAACATCTGCGCCCAATGCTTCTAATATTCTACTTGTGTTTCCATTTTGCAAAGAATATCCGATTTGAACTCCTAAGAATCCAAAACTTAAATTCCAAATTTGCCAAAAACTTAAATTTGGTTTTCCCATTATTAAAAAATTTACATATTTATTTACTAAACAAACAGTTATACTGTATCCTTCATCAGAACTGACTATAATTTATTAATGAAAATCACAAATAATACAAAATGAAATTGAGTTCAAATCAATGCTCACAAATCAACCTTCAAACACAATTTTATTTAGATCTTCTTTTCAAAATAACGAACGTTTGAATTTCGAAAAAAGACTAAACTTAAATTCATTTCTGAATTCAGTATGTTTTTAATAAAAATTATTATGGGTAGCACTACGGTATAGTTAAATAAATATCCTTAAAGGAAACTCACTGAAATAAATAACTATACTCTTGTAAAAATTCATTAAATCATTATACAATTCATGAATCCTTTTCAAAAGATTTATCGTGTCTCATAATAAATTATAACACGAAATTTATCGTTATAAAAAAACTCATCTTATTTTTCGAAGTAAAAGAAAAGTTATAAACGTGGAGTAAATGTATAAAATTCTTTTTAGTAATTATTTAATAAAATTCAAAAATCATCGTTTTTTTTCACTACAAGGTTGTAGTAATTAATAAATTACATATTTTCTTTGCATTTTTTTTGGAATTACCAGATTGCCATAAAAAAAATCGAATGGATAAAACCCATTCGATTTCAATCTTTAAAACTATATTTTATCTAAATATTCTTCTGCTTCATTTGTTTTTGAAGCCTAAAATTAATTGGTAGATTCTCTTTCGACCAAATAGGTTTCAATAACTTCGGTAATGTAATTTTCTTCCTCAGATTCATCTTCAGATTCTAAACGGTCGATGATTATTTTAGCTGCGCGATTCCCCATTTTAACACCGCTTTGACTCACAGTAGTAATCGTTGGCGTAGAATATTTGGAAATCATTCCATCTGTAAATGCGATTACAGCAAGATCTTTTGGCACATTCAATCCTATTTTATGAGCAGTTTTAATACACGTTACAGCAAAAATTTCATTCACTGCAAAAACAGCATCGATGGCTTCATCTTCCAGTAATTTCCCAATAATAATTTCGCAAGTATCAATATCCTCGATTTTTATAATCAAGTGCTCATCAAAAGGCAGATTATTGTCCAACAATGCTTTTACATACCCATCGGTCCTCAGTTTACCAACACTTACATAATCTACAGTTGTTACTAAGGCAATCTTTTTTCGACCTTTATCGATTAAGCTTTGAACAGCCTCATAAGCAGCCTGCTTATCATCAATAATTACTTTATCGCAAAATACTTCATTGGTCACGCGGTCAAACATAACAACTGGCATTCCCTGATTTATCACTTCGGTAATATGATGAAAATCTCCTTTAAACTGGGTTTCTTTAGACAAAGACATAATAAATCCATCAATACTGCCATTTGCCAAAAGCTCCATATTGAGAACCTCTTTATCAAAGGAATCATCAGAGAGACAAATAACAACACTATATCCATTTTCATTGGCAATCTGTTCAATACCATTAATTACTGTAGAGAAAAAATGGTGTACAATTTCTGGAATTATAATTCCTATAGTTTTCGTTTTTCTGTTTTTGAGGCTGAGTGCAATATTGTTCGGTTTATAATGATAAAATTTTGCAAATGCTTGAACTTTCAATCGTGTTTCCTCTCCAATTTCGGGACTGTTTCTAAGTGATTTTGAAACAGTTGAAATAGAAACATCCAATTCTTTGGCAATTTGCTTTAGCGTTATTTTTTTCTTCATCTTAAAGAGGCATTACTTGAGTGAACTATTCGATTCGTAATAAAGGTAACATAATTTTTTATTTATTGTAAATATTCACGCAAAAATGAATATAAAAAGCAAAGTTTTCAACACTATCACGTTTTCGTAAGCCTATCTCATTTTCATCATGTCGAACGTGTTAATTAATTCATAATTTTGAAATTCGAAGTAAAGAAAACTTAACCAAAAAACAATTAATTTAAACAAAAAGTATGAAAACAATTTACAAAAAGTTGTTATTTTTATTACTCCTGCTTCCGTTTTGTGCAATAGCCCAAAACAAAATTGAGGGAACGGTACTTGATAATGTTTCAGGCCAGCCCATTCCGGGAGTAAATGTAAAGGTAAAAGGGAGTACAACGGGTACTTCAACTGATTTTGATGGTAAATTCCAATTGGCAAATGTAAAACCTACTGATGTATTGACCATAACTTACATGGGATACCAAAGTAAAACAGTTACAGTTGGATCGCAAAATTCATTAACTGTCAAGCTTGAAGAAGATTCCAATCAGTTGAAAGAGGTTGTCGTACAAGTTGGATACGGTTCCATTAAGAAAAAAGATGCTACTGGAGCAGTAGCGGTACTAACATCAAAAGATTTTAATAAAGGTGCCGTAGTTTCAGCTGATCAATTGATTGCTGGAAAAGTTTCCGGAGTTGTTGTAACAACTGCTGGCGGATCTCCAGATTCTACTTCTAATATTCGAATTAGAGGAGGCTCTTCTTTGAGTGCAAGCAATAATCCATTAATAATTATTGATGGTGTTGCGCTTGATAACATTACCCCTGCGGGTTCTGCAAATCCTATGTCACTTGTAAACCCTAATGATATTGAAACTTTTTCAATATTGAAAGATGCTTCTGCAACTGCTATTTATGGATCTAGAGCTTCCAATGGTGTAATTCTTATTACAACTAAAAAAGGAACTTCGGGAACACCTCAGTTTTCTTACACAAATATTACATCGATAGGTTATATTAATAAAAATATCGATATGATGGATGGTGCTGCTTTTTCAAAATTCATCCAAACCAATTTTCCTGCTCAAACGAATTTATTAGGAATAGACGATCCAACTACTACAGCAGTTGATAATCTTGCTACACCACAAATAGAAGGCAGAATTCTATCGAATACCGATTGGCAAAAAGTAATTTATAGAAATGCAGTTTCTTCAGATCATAACTTTAGTGCAAAAGCAAATTTATTTAAAAAAATACCTTTTAGAGCTTCGATTGGTTATTTAGATTATGAAGGTTTAGTAAAAACCAATGATTATAAAAGATATTCAGGAGCCTTAAAATTAAGTCCTTCGTTATTAGAAGATCATTTGAAAATTGATCTAAACGCAAAAGTGTTGCGTTCTGAAAAAAATGCTGTTGATGAAGCGAGTGCCATTGGAAGTGCTTTAAATATGGATCCTACAAAACCAGTTTATGATACTCGTGCGAGCAATATTTTTGGAGGATATTATCAAAACTTGAATCCGACAACCCAAAATATTGCTGGGCAAATAAACCCTTTGAATATTTTAGAACAAAGAAAAAGACCAGAAGAAATTAATAAATTTTTAGGTAATGCACAATTTGACTACAAACTTCATTTCTTGCCATCTGTAAGAGCAGTTGTTAACTTAGGTCTTGAAGCTTCTAATTCTCATATCGAAGAAGTATACGGGGATTATGCAATTCAAACTTATGGTTTAAATCAAACCACAAAAAATAACATTTTAAACCCTGGAGTTAATTACAAAGAAGATCAGACAATTACTAACAAAACACTTAATTCTTACTTTGTATACACATTGCCTTCAACTAGTGGTTTTGTTTCTAAATTTGATGTTCAAGCAGGATATGATTATCAAAATTTTGTTGTAGACGGCAATAAATCTATTTTTAGATACAACCCAACAACTCATATTAGAGAGCCATTTACAGAAAACTTAAACAATACAAATAACAGATATTATAATTCTTATAATATTCAATCGTTCTTTGGAAGATCAAATGTCGATTTGTTAAATAAATATCTTTTTACTTTTACAGTAAGAGCAGATGGTTCTTCTTTATTTAAATCAGATAACCGATGGGGTATTTTTCCAGCAGTAGGTTTTGCTTGGAGAATGAAAGATGAGTCTTTCTTGAAAAATGTTGAAACTCTTGGAGACTTAAAATTAAGATTAGGATATGGTATTACAGGACAACAAGATATTATTAGTGTTGCAGGCTACTATCCTACTACACCTTTATTTTCTCCTGGTACTGTTACTAGTCAGTATTTGCCGGGAATTAATACCTATTCAGCAAAACCATTTGATGACTCATTAACTTGGGAAAAAACAACAACAATAAATGCTGGAATTGATTTTGAATTGTTTAAAAATGGTTTATTATCAGGTACTGTAGATTTTTATGCTAAAAAAACTAATGATTTATTAGCAAAAGTACCAGGTAAACCAGGGCAATCATTAACAAATGAGTTTGTAGCCAATGTTGGTTCCCTGACCAATAAAGGTGTTGAGGTTAGTTTAAATTTAAAACCTATTGCAACAGATGATATTACTTGGATTATAAATGGTAACGCCGCCTATAATGAAAGTAAAATTACTGATTTAAAAGGAGTTACTTCAAATCCTGTTGCTGATTCAAAATTACCAACAGGTACTGGTATTGCATTTGCTTACAATGCCGTAGGACAAGCTCCTTTTTCTGCTTGGGTATTGGAACAAGTATATGATGCCTCAGGAAAACCTATTCAAGGAGCTTATGTAGATAGAAATAAAGACGGAATTATTACTAATGACGATAAATATTATGTAGCATTGAGACCTAAGTTCACTTTTGGTTTCGGAACTAGTCTTACCTATAAAAATGCTGATTTTTCAGCTAATTTCAGAGGACAGTCTGGAGGAAAAACATATAATTCTAGAAATTTAGTTGCTGGAAACGTGGCTAGAGCCTTTGATACTCAAGCTAATACTTTAAACAATATATTGGACATGGATATTCCATTTCAAAACACATTAAATGGAGTTGAATCTTCTGATTATTTCTTAGAAAATGCAAGTTTTGTACGTTGTGAAAACATTACACTAGGTTATAAATTTAAAGAATTAGTAAAAGGACTAGACTTAAGAGTTTATACTGCTGCAAATAATTTATTTATTATCACCAAGTATTCAGGGCAAGATCCTGAAAATTTTAATGGGATCGACAATAATTTTTATCCGAGACCTACAATATATAGTTTAGGTGTTAATCTTGATTTTTAATAATTAATGAATATGAAAAATTTTAAAAATAATATAGTAGGTTTAGGGCTATCCCTGTTGCTATTTAGTTCTTGTGTAAATGATCTAGATACAGAACCAAAAGTAGAGCTTACTTTCGAGAATTTACTCAAGCAAGACCCTAATGCCGCTTTAGGATTAGTATCAAAAATGTATGGTACTTTTGCCTTAACAAGTTCTGATGGACCAACTGCTTCTGATATAACTACCACAGATCCAGGAGAAACTGGATTTTTGAGAAACATGATCAATCTTGAAGATTTTACCGCAGACGATATTAAAAATCGTTGGGGAGATAATGGATTAGATCAATTAACAACAACTTCAAAATGGGATGAAAATAATAAGTTTTTCAGATACCTTTTTGATAGAGTTTATTATACTATACCTAACTGTAACAACATTATCAATGCATTAGGAACTACAAATGTAGAGAACAAAGATCAATATGTTCGCGAATTACGTTTCTTGAGATCATTAGCATACTACTACATGATAGATTGCTTTGGTAAAGGAGTATTAGTTACTGAAGCTGATTTGGGTACGATTGAAGCTAAACCTGAAGCCTCTAGAAAGGAATTATTTAATTTTGTAGAAACTGAATTGAAAGCCATTGAGACAGAAATGCCTGCTAAAAACACTTATGGAAGAGCAAACAAATCTGTGGTACGAATGCTTTTAGCAAAATTATATTTAAACGCCGAAATATATACTGGAACTGCTCGCTATGATGATGCGGCTATATATATCAAAAAAGTCATAGATGAAGGAGGATATACATTGGCTCCAAATTTCAGAAGCCTTTTCTCTGGAGATAACAATACCTCTACTGAAATTATATTTCCTTTAATTGCAGATGCTCAAGTAAGTCAGAGTTATGGAAATACTACTTATTTAGTACAAGGAAATATTGATGCATCTACAATGACACCTTCTAATTATGGAATAACAGGAAATGGCTGGGGTGGGCACAGAGCAACTAAAGCATGGTATGGTCTATACGGTACCGATTTAGCAGCTTCAACAGATGATAGAGCAAAATTATTTTGGACAACTGGACATACTTATGAAATGACCGATTATAAAACATGGACAAATGGTTATCCTGCTATTAAATTTACAAATAATAATTACGTAGGGTCGACCATTTTGACAGAGTTTTCAAATACTGATTTTCCACTATTTCGTTTAGCTGATGCTTACTTAATGTATGCTGAATGCAATTTGAGAGGAGCCACAAGCACAAATGCTACTTTGGCATTACAATACGTAAATGACGTAAGAAAGAGATCTCATGCCTCTGTAATTACAGCTTCAGAACTAAATCTTAATTTTATTCTTGACGAAAGAGGAAGAGAATTAAACCTTGAAGGGCACAGAAGAACTGATTTAATTCGTTTTGGCAAATTTACAGGCGGAACCTATTTATGGCCTTGGAAAGGTGGTGCTAAAGACGGAACTTCTATACCAGATACCTATAAACTATTTCCATTACCATTAACTGCGCTTAATGCTAATCCAAACTTGAAACAAAATCCAGGGTATTAATAGTATTAATTTCTTCCTAGAAGAAATCTCTAGGAAGATTTAAAAAATTAAATTATGAAAAAAATAATTATAAGTCTAATCTTGTTAACAGGAACGCTGGCTTCACTTGTTTCTTGTAGTGACGAAACACTAGATCCAGTAGGTTCTGTTGTTAAAAACACAGCTGTAAGTTCTCCTGCAACTGGTACAGATTACATATTGGAAGCAAAAACTGCATCCAATGATGTCTTTACTGTAAAATGGTCATCTGTAGATTTTGGATATGTTGCTGCGGTTACTTATCAGCTACAGATAGTTAAATCTACATCTACTAATTTTGATGCTGATGCTAAAACCTTTGATTTAGGCAGTTTCAATGAGGGTCTAGAAGAAACTATTCATCAAGAAACACTTACTCAACGTGAATTAAACAGCGTTCTTTTATCTGCGGGAGGTTCGCCTAGCGAAAAAGGAAGTTATAAATTTAGAGTTGTCGCAAGTCCATCTGGACAAGAAGTTAAAGGGACGAATAAATTGGTATCCAAATCAGGAGAAGTGCCTTTTACAGCAACTCCATATGATACATTTGATGAATTTGACAAGTTATATGTGCCCGGTAATTTTGGAGGATCTAGTACTTATGCTGATTGGAATCCTGCTAATGCACCGAAAATATATTCTCCTTCAAATGACGGAAAATATGAAGGTTTTGTTTGGATGAATGTTACTAGCCCAGCATTTAAATTTACAGATGACCAAACTTGGACAAATGATAAAGGAGATATTTCTGATCCAAATACATTTACGACATTAGTTCATACCAATGGGAAAGATATAAAACCAACTAATGGCGCTGGTACTTATTTCATTACTGTAGATTGGTTAAAAAATACTTATTCAATAGCTCCAAGACATGTTGGGGTAATTGGTGCTGCAACACCAAGCGGATGGGATGCTGCAACTTATCTAAACTATGAAACTAATGTTGCTTCTCCTTATTTTAGAATGTACACTATAAACCTAGCCCTAAAAGCCGATGCAATTTTAGTACGTTTAGCAGATGACTGGTCTGTAAAAATGGGATCAGTATCTGGTAGTAAAGAAACATTGGTAGCAACCTCTGCAAACAAAATTAAATTCAACGGAGGTGATATGGTTGTTCCAGCTGCAGGAAATTATAAAATCGTTCTTGATCTAAGAAATGCTGCAAATTATAACTTAAGACTGATTCCTAATTAATCTTAAACCAAATATTTTAAAGAGGCTGTCTCAAAAGGATAGCCTCTTTTCTTTTTACATTTTTAATTTCTGTATTATTTATGAAATTAATCTTGCTGCAATAATTAAAATCGAATTGCAAATATTAAAGGTGAAATACTTTATAAATTTTGCTTTTTTAAAATATCTCTTTTTAATAAAACTAACTAAACAACTAGTATTATGAAAAAACTTTTACTTATATTGATGCTTTTTGTCTCACTTGGGTGTTTGGCACAACAACAAACGGTAACTTATTCCATAAATCCGTCAACATTTGAAGAAACAACATCCATTACAATTACCATTAATGGAAACAGCATCAACGAAAGTACTTGGGGCGTAACTGGAAATGCACTTTATTTATGGGCTTGGGCTTTTGATATCGATGATACAACCCAAAAAGGGACTCCTCTTAATGGTACTTGGGAGGCATCAGATGAAGCGAGCAAATTTACTTACAATACTGGAAATGACACATACACCAAAACCATTACGCCAACTTCTTATTATAACACTGCCAATATTGGAAAAATAGGATTTTTAATAAAAGCAAAAAATGGAACAGGAGACAAAAAATCACAAGATATTCTTGCCGAAGTAGGCTCTTTTCAAGTTAACCTTACTTCTCCACCGGCTAACAGTACAACCATTTTAGCTTCTGGCGGAAGCCTATCAATTGTCGCTGTAAACACTAATGGAATTGCAAATTATAATTTAAAATCAAACGGAACTAGCATCAATACTAATGCAAGCACTTCAAATTATACATACAATCACGCCAATATTATTCAAAATCAAAATTATGAATTGGAAATAACTCAAGGAACAACCACTATCACCAAAAAATTCAGTGTCATTATAAATCCGAGTACAGTTTCCGAAACAATTCCAGCTGGTTTAGTCGATGGTATAAATTACGATCCAACTGATGCCACCAAAGCAACTTTAGTTTTGGACGCGCCTTTAAAAGATTTTGTGTATGTAGCAGGCAGTTTTAACAATTGGCAGCCTGGAAATTCTTATGCTATGAAAAAAGATGCAACCTCAAGCTCGACAAAATTTTGGTTAGAACTTACTGGACTTGTATCCGGAACCAATTACACCTATCAGTATTGGGTAGGAGAATCAACTCCAATTGCCAATTCTCCAGCATTGGTAAAAACAGCCGATCCTTATTCAACTTTAGTATTATCTCCTTATGATGATTCAGGAATTCCAGTAGCTAACTATCCTAATATGCCAACATATCCACTTGGACAAGATAAAGAAGTGACCGTTTTACAAACTGGACAAACAGCTTACGCCTGGAGTAGTGCCACAACTAATTTTGTGAAGCCCGAAAAAGATAAATTAGTAGTATCCGAAGTGTTAGTAAGAGATTTTGATGCCAATAGAAATTATCAAAATATAATTGACCGTATTGATTATTTCAAAAATTTAAAAATAAATGCCATCGAATTAATGCCTGTCATGGAATTTGAAGGTAATGAAAGCTGGGGTTATAACACTTCGTTCCACATGGCACTGGATAAATTTTACGGTTCTTCTACAAAACTGAAAGAATTAATAGACCTATGTCATCAAAACGGCATTGCAGTTATTCTAGATATGGCTTTAAATCATGCTTTCGGGAGAAATCCAATGGTAAGAATGTGGATGAATGATCCTGATGGAGATGGATTTGGCTCACCAACTGCAGAGAATCCCTATTTCAATACCGTTGCAAAACACAGTTATAGTGTGGGTGAGGATTTCAATCATTCATCAGCATTAACCAAAAACTATGTAAAAAGAGTCATCAAACAATGGATTCAAGAATACAAAATCGACGGTTTCCGCTGGGATTTAACCAAAGGATTTACACAAAACTGCACGGCTTCAGATGATAATTGCACTAATAGTTACCAACAGGACAGAGTAGATGTCTTAAAAGAATATGCCGATTATTCTTGGTCTTTAGATCCAACTCATTATACAATTTTTGAACATTTAGGTACTGATGCCGAAGAAAAAGAATGGGCAAATTACAGATTTACAGAAACTCCCAGCAAAGGAATAATGATGTGGGGGAAAATGACCGATTATTATAATCAATTATCAATGGGATATAATTCAAGTAACGATATTTCAAGAATGTATGGGCCAAATCATAGCGGATTTCTAGGGAATAGAGTTATGGGATATGCCGAAAGCCATGACGAAGAACGTCTGATGTATAAAAACATACAGTTCGGTAATTCAAGCGGAACATATAATGTAAAAACGTTAAACACTGCATTATCAAGAATGTCAGCCATAGGAGCTGTTACATTATTAATACCTGGTCCAAAAATGATATGGCATTTTGGAGAATTAGGATGGGACGCCTCAATTTACACCTGTACCGATGGCACCATAAATGATAATTCATCAACAATAGCTGGTGACTGTAAATTATCTACAAAACCACAACCTCAATGGACTAATAATTGGTTAGGAGATAATTCCAGAAATAAAATCTATTATGATTGGGCAAGAATGATTGCTTTAAAAACAACCGAACCTGTTTTTTCAGGTACAGCAACAATTCCGTCAGCCACTACTTTAACTCCAAACATTAAAATAACCAATAGTTCACTGGTAAGCTCAGCTCTTAAAGATGTTCTTATCATTGCGAACTTTGACGTAACAGCTCAAAATGTGGCAACAGGATTTCAATACACTGGAACGTGGTACAATCTAATGGACAATTCCCCATTCAACGTCACAGATATTAATGTCGCAATCAGCTTACAGCCTGGTGAATTTAGAATTTACGGAAATAAATCAACAGTCTTAGCTACAACTGATTTTGAAATAATGAAAAATATTTTCATTTCTCCAAATCCAGCCTCAAATTACTTTTCATTAAATACAAATACTGCCAAAATTCAAATATATGCAATAACTGGACAATTAATCAAAACGTTCAACAAACCTCATACTAAAGAATACCAATACAATATAAGCGAATTAAATAATGGTTTGTATTTTATAAAAGTTTACAATGAAGACAATCAGATAAAAGTGATGAAGTTCATCAAACAATAAGTATTTTAATTTAGCCTAATATGTAATCAGCCATCAAACTAAGTTTTGGTGGCTTTTTTTATGAAAAGCTATTTGGCAAAATAAAATAGTTTGGGCATGCCCCAAGGGTCGGGCTGTGCATTATATTCCCGATTAACAAAAACTACGGCAAAAAAGCCTTGTTTTTCTAAACCGGGAGATGCCATTTCCATCCCTCATGCAAATATGTTTTCAGAACAGCATTTTGGCTAATCTGAAAGTATTTAAACAAAAAAAACAGCCCAAAGAAGAGCTGTTATCTCAAAATCCTAACTTAACCAAAATGCAACCAATTAATTCACCGTTGCAATGTTTTTATTTTCCATCTTCAGATTGCCTTTATACACTTCAGCAACCGCTTTTCTGGACAATGTTGATTCCTCATTTGTAACCACAATCTCGTGGGTGACTTTCTTCAGATTGGTTTCCACTTCCAAGAAGTAAACTCCCTCCGGAAATTCCTCAAGGCTGTATGCTCTTGCAATTCCTTCTTTTCCTGTTGCGGTTTCATTATAAATCACATGATGAAACTGATCATAAATCGTTACATCAGCTTTTTGAATCTCATTTACCGAAAAACTGATTTCTTTTCCGTTTTCTTTTTTTACATGAAGCAAAAAATCACCGTTGATTGCGTACGTATTGATGCTCGTCAAAGCTATTAATACTACCAGACTTAATTTTAAAATCGTTTTCATGATACTGCCGTTTTAAATTAGTAATAATTTCTATTGCTAAAGTAACATCATAATTCCAACCAAAACACAACTGTTTTTTCTGATGCAGATGCTATTTTAACCTTACGAAAACGATGTATTACATATCCAGACAACACAGCATACAACTCAGGTAATTTAGAATAGTTTTTAAAATTACTTTTTTTAGAATCGGTTTAGAATCCCTCAGCTCATCGTAAGAAAGTGTACGGGTCATAGCGAGGTAAGAAACAATCTCAATTATTAAGTCATAACTTTCAGATATGATCCATTTCTTCTTCTTCACATTATCGAATCTTTTTTGCATAATCCCAACTTTTGCACCTGATCCCAAAAAAATCTTAATAGGTATAATTAAAAACAAAAAACTTCATTTAGCTTAGCCAAATGAAGTTTTTCCTTGTACTCAGAGCGGGACTTGAACCCGCACGAACATTGCTGTTCACTGGATTTTAAGTCCAGCGTGTCTACCAATTTCACCATCCGAGCATTAAAGTGGTACCTCCAGGGATCGAACCAGGGACACATGGATTTTCAGTCCATTGCTCTACCATCTGAGCTAAGGTACCTAATACTCAATAAGTTTAGTATAAAAAACCCTGTTTCGGTATGAAACAGGGTTTTAATAAAGAAAGGCAGCGACATACTCTCCCACATAACTGCAGTACCATCTGCGCAGGCGGGCTTAACTACTCTGTTCGGGATGGGAAGAGGTGAGCCCCGCCGCAATAACCACCTTAAGGCCGTTAGTTGCTTTGGACAACTTTTTAATTAATAATTAGCTACGCTCAGTTCGGCTTTCGCCTCGTGTGATCATTAACCATTAATAATTAAAATAATATCTTAACATACTGAGATAAAGAATATAAAAAGTGTATTAGAAAGTTCCGTCCCCCCTCCTTTGGAGGGGAAGGGGGAGGTGGCGTACATAAGCTTACGGATTATTAGTACTACTCGACTATGACATTACTGCCTTTACATCTATAGCCTATCAACGTGGTCATCTCCCACGATCCTTAAAAGAAATCTCATCTTGTGGTGGGTTTCGCGCTTATATGCTTTCAGCGCTTATCCCTTCCCAACGTAGCTACTCTGCGGTGCCCCTGGCGGGACAACAGATACACTAGAGGTTAGTCCAATTCGGTCCTCTCGTACTAGAATCAGATCCACTCAAATTTCTTGCGCCCACAGTAGATAGAGACCGAACTGTCTCACGACGTTCTGAACCCAGCTCGCGTGCCACTTTAATGGGCGAACAGCCCAACCCTTGGGACCTTCTCCAGCCCCAGGATGTGACGAGCCGACATCGAGGTGCCAAACCCCCCCGTCGATATGAGCTCTTGGGGGAGATCAGCCTGTTATCCCCGGCGTACCTTTTATCCTTTGAGCGATGGCCCTTCCATGCGGAACCACCGGATCACTATGCTCTACTTTCGTACCTGATCGACCTGTATGTCTCTCAGTCAAGCTCCCTTATGCCATTGCACTCTACGCACGGTTACCAAGCGTACTGAGGGAACCTTTAGAAGCCTCCGTTACTCTTTTGGAGGCGACCACCCCAGTCAAACTACCCACCAAGCAATGTCCCCCGCTTAAGCGGGGTTAGGCCTCAGATAAACAAAGGGTTGTATTTCAACAATGACTCCACAACGCCTGGCGACGCCGCTTCAAAGTCTCCAACCTATCCTACACATCATTTATCCAAGGTCAATACTAAGCTATAGTAAAGGTGCACAGGGTCTTTTCGTCCCACTGCGGGTAAACGGCATCTTCACCGTTACTACAATTTCACCGAGCTCATGGCTGAGACAGTGTCCAGATCGTTACACCATTCGTGCAGGTCGGAACTTACCCGACAAGGAATTTCGCTACCTTAGGACCGTTATAGTTACGGCCGCCGTTTACTGGGGCTTCAATTCAATGCTTCTCCGAAGATAACATCTCCTCTTAACCTTCCAGCACCGGGCAGGTGTCAGGCCCTATACTTCATCTTACGATTTTGCAGAGCCCTGTGTTTTTGATAAACAGTCGCCTGGACCTCTTCACTGCGGCCCCCATTACTGGGGGCGACCCTTCTCCCGAAGTTACGGGTCTATTTTGCCTAATTCCTTAGCCATGAATCTCTCGAGCACCT
Source organism: Flavobacterium sp. 1 (assembly GCF_002797935.1). Classification (NCBI taxonomy): domain Bacteria; kingdom Pseudomonadati; phylum Bacteroidota; class Flavobacteriia; order Flavobacteriales; family Flavobacteriaceae; genus Flavobacterium; species Flavobacterium sp. 1. The sequence goes on along the minus strand of NZ_PGER01000001.1, from coordinate 4,590,193 downwards.
TAGGATTCTCTCCTCGACTACCTGTGTCGGTTTGCGGTACGGGTACTAATTACCTGAAGTTTAGAGGTTTTTCTTGGAAGCCCTTAGGCGCACTATCTCTTTGTCCGAAGACTCCGAGTACTATCGTATTTCCCCAAAACCCGTGGATTTGCCTGCGGGTCTTATAGGTAGGTACTTCAACGAACTATTCCGTCAGTTCGCGGCGCTTTCATCACTCCGTCACCCCATCACAGTAATCAGTAGTACGGGAATATTAACCCGTTGGCCATCGACTGTCCCTTTCGGGTTCGCCTTAGGTCCCGACTAACCCACAGCTGATTAGCATAGCTGTGGAAACCTTAGTCTTTCGGTGTGCGGGTTTCTCGCCCGCATTATCGTTACTTATGCCTACATTTTCTTTTCCAGCCGGTCCAGCATACCTGACGATACACCTTCAACCCTGCTGGAATGCTCCCCTACCACTTGTATTTACATACAAATCCATAGCTTCGGTAATATGTTTATGCCCGATTATTATCCATGCTCGTCCGCTCGACTAGTGAGCTGTTACGCACTCTTTAAATGAATGGCTGCTTCCAAGCCAACATCCTAGCTGTCTGGGCAGACAAACCTCGTTCTTTCAACTTAACATATATTTGGGGACCTTAGCTGATGGTCTGGGTTCTTTCCCTCTCGGACTTGGACCTTAGCACCCAAGCCCTCACTGCTGTGAAACATTATATAGCATTCGGAGTTTGTCAGGAATTGGTAGGCGGTGAAGCCCCCGCATCCAATCAGTAGCTCTACCTCTATATAACTTATGCACAGCGCTGCACCTAAATGCATTTCGGGGAGTACGAGCTATTTCCGAGTTTGATTGGCCTTTCACCCCTACCCACAGGTCATCCGAAGACTTTTCAACGTCAACCGGTTCGGACCTCCACACTGTGTTACCAGCGCTTCATCCTGCCCATGGGTAGATCACACGGTTTCGCGTCTAACACTACTGACTAAAGCGCCCTATTCAGACTCGCTTTCGCTACGGATCCATGGCTTAACCATTTATCCTTGCCAGCAACGTTAACTCGTAGGCTCATTATGCAAAAGGCACGCCGTCACCCCACTAAAGGGCTCCGACCGCTTGTAAGCGTATGGTTTCAGGATCTATTTCACTCCGTTATTCACGGTTCTTTTCACCTTTCCCTCACGGTACTGGTTCACTATCGGTCTCTCAGGAGTATTTAGCCTTAGCGGATGGTCCCGCCAAATTCAGACAGGGTTTCACGTGCCCCGCCCTACTCAGGATACCACTATCTATTACACTTATTACTTATACGAGGCTATCACTCTCTATGGCTCTGCTTTCCAGCAGATTCTAATTCTTTGTGCATAAAATCTCGTGGTCCTACAACCCCAGCACTGCCGTAACAGCACTGGTTTGGGCTAATCCGCGTTCGCTCGCCACTACTTACGGAATCACTTTTGTTTTCTTCTCCTCCGCCTACTTAGATGTTTCAGTTCAGCGGGTTTGCCCACCTATCGGTGTGCTATGTCTTCAACATAGCGGGTTGCCCCATTCAGGTATTTACGGATCAATCGATGTGTGCTCGTCCCCGTAACTTTTCGCAGCTTATCACGCCTTTCATCGCCTCTGAGAGCCAAGGCATCCCCCATACGCCCTTATTTTGCTTATTGTACTTACAAAGTATTAAGATTTAAGTATTAAGTATCAAGATTACTCTTAATACTTGATACTACCGTCTTGATACTATCATGTTCTTTCTACTTTTTATTATTTCTTATCTCAATATGTCAATGAACTTTAATAAGTATCAAGATTTTTGTATTAAGTATTAAGATTTTGTCTTAATTCTTTGTACTATTATCTCTATACTTTCCTGTGGAGAATAACGGAGTCGAACCGTTGACCTCCTGCGTGCAAGGCAGGCGCTCTAGCCAGCTGAGCTAATCCCCCAATTTAATTATGAATTGTGAATTATGAATTATGAATTGTTGTAATTCGTAATCTTTCAACCCTAGAATTTCCTTTTAATCTGTTTCTATGAACGTTTTTGTCTTAATACTTAATTCTAAGTACTTAATACTTTTTTGGTTGTCTCGGACAGACTCGAACTGTCGACCCCTACATTATCAGTGTAGTACTCTAACCAGCTGAGCTACGAGACACTCTTAAAATTGTTTTGAATTTTGAATTTTTTTATTTTAAATGCCTTTACGTCATTTATAATTTATAATTCATCATTTAAAATAATTTATTTTCTTTTTTTTTAAATTAACAGCAAGAGTAATATAATCTTATTATCTGTAACCAATAGTCAGATCGTCTTCTTTCCTTAGCGTGCATATAGCTAACACTAAAGCTCTAGAAAGGAGGTGTTCCAGCCGCACCTTCCGGTACGGCTACCTTGTTACGACTTAGCCCTAGTTACCAGTTTTACCCTAGGCAGCTCCTTGCGGTCACCGACTTCAGGCACCCCCAGCTTCCATGGCTTGACGGGCGGTGTGTACAAGGCCCGGGAACGTATTCACCGGATCATGGCTGATATCCGATTACTAGCGATTCCAGCTTCACGGAGTCGAGTTGCAGACTCCGATCCGAACTGTGACCGGTTTTGTAGATTCGCTCCTGGTCGCCCAGTGGCTGCTCTCTGTACCGGCCATTGTAGCACGTGTGTAGCCCAAGGCGTAAGGGCCGTGATGATTTGACGTCATCCCCACCTTCCTCACAGTTTGCACTGGCAGTCTCGTTAGAGTTCCCGACATGACTCGCTGGCAACTAACAACAGGGGTTGCGCTCGTTATAGGACTTAACCTGACACCTCACGGCACGAGCTGACGACAACCATGCAGCACCTTGTAAATTGTCTTGCGAAAAAACTGTTTCCAGTCCGGTCAATCTACATTTAAGCCTTGGTAAGGTTCCTCGCGTATCATCGAATTAAACCACATGCTCCACCGCTTGTGCGGGCCCCCGTCAATTCCTTTGAGTTTCATTCTTGCGAACGTACTCCCCAGGTGGGATACTTATCACTTTCGCTTAGCCACTGAGATCGCTCCCAACAGCTAGTATCCATCGTTTACGGCGTGGACTACCAGGGTATCTAATCCTGTTCGCTACCCACGCTTTCGTCCATCAGCGTCAATCAATTAGTAGTAACCTGCCTTCGCAATTGGTATTCCATGTAATCTCTAAGCATTTCACCGCTACACTACATATTCTAGTTACTTCCTAATAATTCAAGTCTGGCAGTATCAATGGCCGTTCCACCGTTGAGCGATGGGCTTTCACCACTGACTTACCAAACCGCCTACGGACCCTTTAAACCCAATGATTCCGGATAACGCTTGGATCCTCCGTATTACCGCGGCTGCTGGCACGGAGTTAGCCGATCCTTATTCTCACAGTACCGTCAAGACATTACACGTAATGTTGTTTCTTCCTGTGCAAAAGCAGTTTACAATCCATAGGACCGTCATCCTGCACGCGGCATGGCTGGATCAGGCTTGCGCCCATTGTCCAATATTCCTCACTGCTGCCTCCCGTAGGAGTCTGGTCCGTGTCTCAGTACCAGTGTGGGGGATCTCCCTCTCAGGACCCCTACCCATCGTAGCCATGGTAAGCCGTTACCTTACCATCTAGCTAATGGGACGCATGCTCATCTTTTGCCGTTGTGACTTTAATTATATCTCGATGCCGAGTCATAATACTATGAGGTATTAATCCAAATTTCTCTGGGCTATCCCTCTGCAAAAGGTAGATTGCATACGCGTTACGCACCCGTGCGCCGGTCTCTGCTCCCGAAGAAGCATACCCCTCGACTTGCATGTGTTAAGCCTGCCGCTAGCGTTCATCCTGAGCCAGGATCAAACTCTTCATCGTATATTGTGCGCTTAATAAATTAAGCTGTTTTTATGCGACTCAAATTCTAGTGGTCTTTTCTCAAATCTTCCGATTCTATTACTCTTATTTCTTTTGTTCTGATTTTAATCAGAACGGCTGTCAATTCAATATGTCTAGGAACGTTGTCTTCTCTTTTTTTTGTTAAGACCCACAACAGTGAATCTCTACGCTTTTCGCCTTTCGTTTGTTTCTCAAAGCGGGTGCAAAAGTAGCAATTTATTTCTAACTGGCAAGAATTTTTTGAAGTTTTTTTGGAAAAATTTATTTTCCCTTTCTTCTCTTTTTCTTAGCAGTCTGTCAAATAACTTTGCTAGTTTAGCGGGGTGCAAAAGTAAGCTGCTCTTTTAAATCTCACAAGCTTTTTTTGAATTATTTTGAAAATTTGTTTTCAGTTTAATTCGTTTGACTTGTCAGTGTTTCTAGGAGCGTATGCCGTTGTTGCGGGTGCAAAAGTACCACCTTTATTCGTTTAAACAATGGGGTTTTGCATTTATTTTGCGTTTATTTTTTAATACTCTGGTTAGTCGTTCGTTACAACACCCGATTTTGCGAAGTTTTAAATTTAAGGCAGCTCTTTTAGGGCGTTTTAGCGGTTTTGGCAGGTTTTTGAAGGTTTGTTTAAGAATTTTGCACCGATTTGATTTCTGAAATATGACGTACATACATACAAGGACCGCATGTTTCTGTTTCTGAAAAACACTATACATATATATAAGGACTAATCCCTCTCATGAAAACCGATTCCCTAGCCCTGATAGTAGCGGAAATCCTTGTGAGCCGGGGTTCGGCTCACAAGATTGAAGTGGATAGCAGGTAATAGCTCCTAAATATACTGTAAAAGTGAAAAAATTTCTTTAATCGAAAATTCGGCACCACAAACAAATTCATCTGATGCTCCATAATATATAGTCACCGAATCTGCTTCGGGATTTACTACATGCCCATTTGTAAAAACAACGTTGCCGAAAAATCCCGAAAGCTCATATTCTTTTGTTGGTACCATAATAGGAACTTCTGTTCTAGCAATCACTTTTACCGGATTCTCAAGATCCATTAAAAAAGCACCCAAACAATATTGATGATTTTGATTAGCGCCATGATATATGGAAAGCCATCCTTTTTCGGTTTTTATAGGAGATGCGCCGGCGCCAATTCTGGAACTATCCCAAAGATTCTCCCTGGTCTTTAAAACACATTGGTGATTTCCCCAATGAACTCCATCTGGAGAAGAAGCTAGCCAGATGAAGTTTCCGCCAATTTCGACACTGCTTGGACGATGTAAAGCATAGAACAATCCATTGATTTTTTCTTCGAAAATAGCACAGTCCTTATTATGAGGTGGCAGTATCATTCCATGTGATTGAAATTTTTTCCAATCGGAAGTCGTTCGCAAACCAACACCGACTCCATTGGGAGAAACTGCGGTATAGGTTAAATAGTAAAGACCATCTATATAGGACACTCGACAATCCTCGATTCCGAATGATTCCAAAAATCCCTCTCCTATTAATAAAGGATATCCTTCGGGTTCATAAAACTTACGCCCGTCATCACTACACATTAATCGCAAGTGTGATAATGTTGTTAAATAATCAACACCTTTATATTTGATAACTCTTGCGTCTTTAGCATCTAATTCAGGATTGCCTTTAGAAATCTCAATAACTTCGACTCCTGCAGAAGTCAATACCGGAAATGAGATTGTATCCTCTTTTTGATCAGGTCTTTCGGCTACACGAATAATCATCCATATTTTTCCGTCGTAACGAAACACTCCCGGATTAAGCAAACAGGCTATTTGCAAGTCTTTGTGACTTGGTAAAATATCCGAAGGAGATAACAATGGGTTTTCAGGAAAACGCTTTGCAATATCTTTCATATCGTTCTTAATTATTGAATTTTTAAACAAAAAACATACCATAGACTTAGTACTGTTTTTCTATGTTAAAATATTCAGTACTAAGGTATAAAGGATTTGGAAAGAAAGCACATTTCAAGAGCAAAATGATACAAAAACAAAAAAGCTTCTCGAATTGAGAAGCTTTTGGTGCGGATAATAGGACTCGAACCTACACGCCTTGCGGCACCAGATCCTAAGTCTGGCATGTCTACCAATTTCACCATATCCGCGTAATTGTGGGTGCAAAGATAATCATAACTTCCAATATTCAAAGGATTTTTTAAAAAAATTATTTATTCTATTTTTTGTATTTTTGATTCACAAAAAATTTTGATTTAATGGAAGATATAAAACAATACGTTACCAAACACAAAGATCGGTTTATCAACGAATTAATAGAACTATTAAAAATTCCATCTGTAAGCGCAGACTCTGCTTTTTCTCAAGATGTACTTGACACTGCCGAAGCTGTAAAAGAAAGTTTAGAGAAAGCTGGATGCGATTTTGTCGAAATTTGCGACACTGCCGGCTACCCAATTGTATATGGCGAGAAAACAATCGACCCAAAATTGCCTACCGTTTTAGTATATGGGCATTATGATGTACAACCTGCAGATCCATTAGAATTATGGAGTTCTCCCCCATTTGAGCCTGTTATTAAAAAAACGGATATTCATCCCGAAGGCGCCATCTTTGCAAGAGGTTCTTGTGATGACAAAGGTCAAATGTACATGCACGTAAAAGCTTTTGAATACATGATTCAAAGCAACAATTTGCCGTGTAACGTGAAATTCATGATTGAAGGCGAGGAAGAAGTTGGAAGCGTCAACCTAAAAACCTTTGTAGAAAACAATACCAAGAAACTTAAAAATGATGTGATTTTGATTTCGGACACTGGAATGATTTCAAATCAACAGCCTTCTATCACCACTGGCCTTCGCGGTTTGAGTTATGTAGAAGTAGAAGTTACTGGACCAAACCGTGATTTGCACTCCGGATTATATGGCGGTGCAGTTGCCAACCCAATTAATATTTTGGCCAAAATGATAGCTTCATTACACGATGAAGACAATCATATTACCATTCCAGGTTTCTATGACAATGTAGAAGAATTATCGCTGGAGGAAAGAGCCGAAATGGCAAAAGCTCCTTTTAATCTTGACAATTATAAGAAAGCATTAGACCTAAATGATATTTACGGCGAAAAAGGATACGTGACCAATGAACGCAACTCGATTCGTCCAACACTGGATGTAAACGGAATTTGGGGAGGATACACTGGAGAAGGAGCAAAAACGGTTATTGCCAGCAAAGCTTTCGCCAAAATCTCTATGCGATTGGTTCCAAATCAAGATTGGGAAGTGATCACCGATTTGTTTACCAAACATTTCATCAGCATTGCTCCGGCGGGCGTTACCGTAAAAGTTACCCCTCATCATGGCGGTCAGGGTTATGTGACTCCTATTGACAGTATCGGTTATAAAGCGGCCAATATGGCTTACACTGAAACTTTTGGGATACCTGCGATTCCAGTTCGTTCTGGAGGAAGTATACCTATTGTGGCTTTATTCGAAAAAGAACTAAAAAGCAAAACAATCCTTATGGGCTTTGGCCTTGACAGCGATGCCATTCACTCGCCAAACGAACATTTCGGGATTTTTAATTACCTGAAAGGAATTGAAACTATTCCGTTGTTTTACAAATATTTTGTGGAGTTAAGCAAATAAAATTCCTCTAATACTCTCTAAATCCGTTCCCAATGAGCGGATTTTTTTATGCCTAGTCCCAAATAATTTTGGTTTTAATTAGGAGCTATTTCCTGCTATCCGCTACAATCTTGTGGACCGAACCCCGGTCCACAAGGATTTCCACTTCTATCAGGGCTAAGGCTTTTGGTTTTCATAAGATATTGATTTTTATAATTAAATAGTTTTACCAAGAGAGCTGTTTTTGTAAAAAAACATTCAAAAATTTGGTTGCATTAATTTTTATTCTACATTTGTAGAATTAATTCTATTTTAGTAGAACAAAAGACATTTATGAGATACTTATTCATCACTTTATTCCTTACATTAACCGTGATTGGATGTAAAACAGCACCTATAAATCAAAAAGTAAACAAGAAAAGAGAAGGGCTTTGGATAGAGAATTATACAGCTGACAGCGAAAAATATAAATCGGTTGGAAAATACCGTCAGGACGACCCAATAAAAAAGTGGCATTACTACTTAAACGGGGAAATTATCAAAAAAGAAAAATACAAACACAACATCTGCAAAACAACAACCTATTTTGAAAACGGAAAAATCCAATCAAAAGGACAGACAAAAACAACCACAGACAACATAGAAATTCATTGGTTCTATCATGGAGTTTGGAAATTTTACAATGAAAAAGGAAAACTAATTATCACAAAAAAATACAATAATGGAGAACTGATTTCAGAAGTAGAAATCAATCGAAAATGATTATTTCAAATTCAATAATGGTTTCAATGGCAATACAACAACAATTTTAAAAATAGAAAAAACATGCAACTATCCAACTCCGAAGAACAATTAATGGAACATCTTTGGCAACTCGAAAAAGCATTCATGAAAGATTTACTCAAGGCGTATCCAAAACCAAAACCGGCCACAACAACGGTTGCCACTTTGCTAAAGAGAATGATTGACAAAAAATTCGTTGCTTACAACGAATTTGGAAACTCACGGGAATATTATCCTTTGGTCAAAAAAACCGATTATTTCTCAAAACACGTAAACGGATTGATTAGCAATTTCTTCAATAATTCGGCTTCACAATTTGCTTCTTTCTTCACTAAAGAGACCAATTTATCGGCATCGGAATTGGAAGAACTCAAAAAAATAATAGACAGTGAAATCCAAAAAAAGAAAAAATGATTGACTTTTTATTCAAATCCTCCATCAGCCTGCTGGCACTTTTACTCTTTTATCATTTGGTATTAGAAAAAGAAAAAATGCACCGCTTCAATAGGTTTTACTTGCTTTTTAGTATTGTATTTTCGTTTGTCATTCCATTCATAACTATTGAAGTTATTGATGAATCTTCAGATACATTAGTGCAAACCAATACCGTTATGACCGGAACAGCTACGATGGTAACTGTGCAGGAAACCACCAATCATACAACAATTATCGTTTGGAGCATATATGGTTTGATTACTCTGTTATTGCTGTTTCGCTTTATGAAAAACATTCTAAAAATAAATTCCAAAATAAAATCGAACACAATTATTGATTATAAAAATGCAAAATTAGTTTTACTCAAGGAAAAAACCTTGCTGCATACTTTCTGGAACAGCATCTTTATCAATGAAACTGATTACCACAATCGAAAAATTGAAGCCGAATTATATACACACGAATTGATACACGTAACTCAAAAACATACTTTGGATATTTTGTTTATTGAAATATTGAAAACGCTGTTTTGGTTTAATCCAATTTTTATTTTTTACAAAAAAGCCATACAGCTTAATCACGAATTTCTCGCCGATGAGCAAGTGGTAAACGCCCATAATGACGTCCCGTTTTACCAAAATTTATTGCTATCGAAAGCAAACGAGAACCAACCTTTTTACTTGACCAGTAATTTAAACTATTCTGTTGCCAAAAAACGATTAATTATGATGACAAAAACCGTTTCGAAAACAAAAATAATCCTTTATAAAATAGCACTTTTGCCTTTATTTTCCGGGCTTATTTTCTTTATATGCGTTGAAAGTGTTGCTCAAGAAAAATCCGTTTCTTCTAAAAGCAATACTCAAACTCAAAAAAGTATCACTCAACCAGTCTCAAAAGACAAATTAAGAGATGCATATTATGCAGGAGTCCAAATAATCGTCAAGGATAACAACAAACGCACAATAATAGACAAGAAATATGAAGAATTAACTTTGGCAGAAAAAAATAGATTTTTAAACTACGTTCCTTCTCCAAAAATTAAAAAAACTCCAACAGAAAAAGAATTCAATAATTGGAAAAATGAAAAGAATTTTGCAATCTGGCTTGACGAAAAAAACATTCCTAACTCAGAATTAAACCAATATTCAACAAAAGATATCGCATATTTTTCGGGAAGTTTTATTTATAAAAACGCTCGAACAAAAAAACATCCTCAATTACATCAGTTTCATTTATACACCCATTCTTACTTTGATGAAAATTTAAAAGATTCACACCTAAAATTCTCTGGAAAGGAACTAAGAATAACAGTAATGGATAAAAAACAAAAAAAGGCACAACCGACTGAAACAAAACCAATAAAAATTCAGGAAAACGAAATTCACAATCTTGCTCAAATATCCGACAAACCAGAATTCCCAGGTGGAATAGAGAAGTTTTATCAATTTGTCGGTACAAATTTTAAAACTCCTTCAGAGCCTAATCTAAAAGGAAAAGTATATATAACCTTTATAATAGAAAAAGACGGCAGCTTAAGTGATTTCAAAATCTTAAGAGATATCGGCTACGGAACGGGTGACGAAGCAATACGTGTTTTGAAATTGAGTCCAAAATGGATTCCTGGAAAAATCGACGGCAATCCCGTTAAAGTAATGTACAGCCTGCCAATAACTATTCAATCAGCCAATTAAACACTTAGATAAACAATAAAATCCGCTTCGAGAGAAGCGGATTTGACTAAAAAAATTAAAAAAATCTAAAATTAAAAAAATCTAAAATTAAAAAGCCTTAACTAAAAACCTTATCAGGATTATATCCCACATAAGGCATCATTTGTTCATTAAAAACAACTCCAAATTCTTCTAATTCTTTCAAAATTGGCAGATACACTTCATTCCGAATCGGAAGCTGTACTCCGGGAGTTGTAATTTTGCCATTCAAAATTAATAAAGCCGCCATTGCAACAGGCAATCCAACTGTTTTTGCCATCGCTGTATAGATTTGATCTTCTCCGATACAAACCATTTTGGAATCGATCTGTTTTTCTTCACCGTTGATAACATATCCAAACTTGTGATACATCACTATCATATCCTTGTCATGAGGCTGTAAGGTCCAACTATCGGTCAATATTTTTTCTAAAATTTGTGCGGGTGTGGCATTTTTCAATCCCACTTTTTTATTGCGATTAAATAAATCCAATTCCAAAAGCTTGTCCCACATGATATCATCTTGGTCGATTTTTAGAATCAGCCTCATTTTTATTTCAACCGAATCCGTTGGATGATATGGAAGAAAGGAATTTACAAATTCCCGATAACTCATGTTTTCTGAGTTTTCCATGATATAGCTATCATCAGTCATGCCTAATTGCACGAACATATTCCAAGCTTTGGAAAAACCAACTCTTCGAATCGTTCCTCTATACAAAGTAAGCACGTCATCAAGACCATAAACGCTTCTGTACTTAAGAGAATCCCTATTTGAATACGCTTCAAATTTGCCATATCCTTCTACTTCTAGAAATTCGGTTCTTCTAAATAAATTCACATACGGAATGTATTTGTAAGCGCCTTCCTGTATGAATTTAGCAGTTCCGCCTTGACCAGCAAGAACTACATTTCTTGGTGCCCAAGTAAATTTATAGTTCCAAAGATTATTATCTGATTCAGGTGCAACAAGCCCTCCGCAAAAAGATTCAAACAAAAGCATTTTGCCTCCTTGATCTCTAATCTCGTCAATCACTTTCATCGCGCTCATGTGATCAATTCCTGGATCAAGTCCAATTTCATTCATGAAAATCAGGTTATTCTCTTTGGCAAGCACATCCAATTGTTGCATGGCGTCACTAATGTAGGAAGCCGTTACGAGATGTTTTTTATATACAACACAATCCTTAGCTATTTCAATATGAAGATGAGCCGGTAGCATCGAAATAACAATATCGGCTTTTTGGATAGCCGTTTTTCTTTGATTTTTTTCAAATATATTTAAAGCGATAGGAGTCGCATTGGGATGATTGTTTGTCTTCTTTTGGGCTAAAGCCAAAGACAAATCTCCAATAATAAGATGCAAATCCTCCTCTACCGATTTATTTAAAAGATATTGTATCAAAGATGAAGCGGATCTTCCTGCCCCTATAATTAGAACTGTTCTCATAAGTTGTCTTTAATTTAAAATCTTAACAGTTGACATTTTTCAATATATCTCTAATAAAATAGGATATTTTTATCCTTATTTAAAGCATTTTGCTGTTTTTATATTACTAAATAATATAACACAAATATATAATATTGTTGTATTTGCAACAAATATTTTAAAGCTTTTATTTATTTAAACTGATTCGCTATATCAAATAAGCTGGACAAAATTTAACTAAATTTAATTATTGAAAAACTCCTGCAAAAGTCATATAAAAAATGCAGTCATTTTAAAATATATGAAATACTTTTGTCATACATTAATTAAAAAGAAATGGATAAGAAAATAATTTCGACCGCAGCAATTTTGGGTATGATTGCAATAATTTTAGGTGCTTTTGGTGCACATGGTCTAAAAAAAGTTCTCACTTTTGAACAGCTTGCCACATTCGAAACAGGAGTACGGTATCAAATGTACCATGCTTTGTTTTTATTATTTATTGGAACAACGACTTTAATTAATCAAAAATTAAAAAAAACAATCCTCAATTTGACCATAATTGGTGTCCTATTTTTTTCAGGTTCCATTTATCTATTGGCAACCAATTCATTGACTCCAATTGACTTTAAGGTGATTGGCTTCATTACTCCTATTGGAGGGTTATTTCTTATTATTTCATGGTTCTTACTGTTTTTTGACTTAATAAAGCCGATAAAAAAGAAAAACAAAACATAATGTAGTTATAAAAATAAATTATACTTTTGCAGTGAAATAAACAACACTCAAAAAATTTATTTTTTATGGACAATTACGCTTTGTTTACGAAATCGATTTCGTTAAAAGAACTAGGAATTGAAAATGCTACAATTCAGTATCAGCTAAGCCCGAATGAGTTACATGACATTACGATCCAATCAGGACAGGGACTCGAAAACAATACTGGAGCATTAGCAATTAACACTGGAGAGTTTACTGGACGTTCTCCACAAGATCGTTTCATCGTTAAAGACAGTATTACCGAGGATAAAGTTTGGTGGGGTAAAGTAAATATTCCTTTTGAGCCTACTGCTTTTGATGCACTTTATAAAAAAGTAACAGCTTACTTATCAAATAAAGAAGTTTTTGTTAGAGACTCTTATGTTTGTGCCGATGAAAATTACAAATTGAATGTACGTGTAGTTACAGAAACTGCTTGGGCTAATTTATTTTGCCACAACATGTTTTTGAGACTTACAAATGACGAATTAGCAAATTTCACTCCAGAATGGACTGTGATTTGCGCACCTGGATTTCTGGCCGATCCTTCTGTTGACGGAACACGCCAAAGCAATTTTGCCATTTTGGATTTTACAAAAAAAATAGCGTTAATTGGAGGCACAGGTTATACAGGCGAAATGAAAAAAGGAATCTTTTCGGCATTGAACTTCATCTTGCCTGTTTTCAAAAACACTTTGCCAATGCATTGTAGTGCCAATGTTGGAGAAGATGGAAATACCGCTATATTCTTTGGATTATCTGGAACTGGAAAAACAACCTTATCTGCAGATCCTGACAGAAAACTAATTGGTGATGATGAACACGGATGGACAAATGAAAATACTGTTTTCAATTTTGAAGGTGGCTGTTATGCCAAAGTAATTAATCTTACAGAGGAAAATGAGCCAGATATTTTTAGAGCTATCAAAAAAGGAGCTATTCTTGAAAATGTAGTTTTCAAAGCTGGAACCAATGAAGTAGATTTTCAAGATATTTCTATTACACAAAACACAAGAGTAAGTTATCCAATTGAGCATATTGATAATATTCAGCCAGGTTCTATTGGTAAAAATCCAAAAAATATTTTCTTCTTAACGGCCGATGCCTATGGTATTTTGCCTCCAATTTCGAAACTGACAGCTGGACAAGCAGCTTATCATTTTATATCAGGATACACTGCAAAAGTTGCCGGAACTGAAGCTGGCATAACAGAACCTCAGCCTAACTTTTCGGCTTGTTTTGGTGCTCCATTCATGCCTTTGCATCCAACAAAATATGCCGAAATGCTAAGTACAAAAATGAAAGAAGCCAATGTAAAAGTTTGGCTAATCAACACAGGATGGACTGGTGGGCCTTATGGAACAGGAAGCCGAATGAAATTGAAATATACTCGCGCAATGATTACTGCTGCCTTAAAAGGAGAATTAGATTCAGTTGAGTTTGTGAACCACGACGTATTTGGAATTGCAATTCCGCAATCTTGTCCAAACGTCCCTAGTGAAATTTTAAATCCCAGAAATACTTGGGAAGATCCAGCATTATACAATACAAAAGCTACCGAATTGGCTCATAAATTCGAAGCTAATTTTGCAAAATTTAAAGAATTTGCTAATGCTGAGATATTAGCAGGAGCACCGATTGCATAGGTTACTATTTAATTCAATACTAAAAGGGCTGTTCGTTTTGAACAGCCCTTTTTTTATACCCCACTGAGAAATTCCGAAGTTTTGGGAAAAGAATATATTCATCGAAGTGACATCAACAACATCACATTTACTCTTATAATTTAACTTTTCTCCGCATTAATAGAGTAATATTCTTATAATTAAATTCAATTTATACAGTAGACTACATTTAACTATTAGGCTACATTGACATAACATCGTGCTTTTACATTTGCAAAAAAAATTAATTACATGAAAAAATTTATACTTCTTTTTACATTTTCTTTTTTCCTTACAGTATCTGCAAAAGCATCGACTATTAAAGGTTATGTTTATGATGCGGAAACAGGAGAACCTTTGGTTGGTGCTTCACTTTCGTTGACAAACGGCAAGCAAAACGCCATTACTGGACTTGATGGTTCTTTTAAACTTAGCGAATTATCCTCTGGAATTTATACATTAAAAATTAGTTATGTTAATTATATAAGTATTTCGAAAGAAATTACAATTGATAAAGAAGGTTCTCAAGATTTAAAATTTTACTTACAGCCTGAAAGTAAATCATTAGATGAAGTCGTTGTAAATAGTATAGGTGGTGCCAATGAAGAACATACAGCCCGAAGATTAGAGAAAGAAAATATCCAAGTCGTAAATATTGTATCTGCTAAAGCAATAGAGATATCCCCAGATCTTACCGTAGCTAATGTAATTCAACGTGTTTCAGGTGTTTCGATAGAAAGGAATAGTAATGGAGACGGACAATATGCTATTATTAGAGGAATGGATAAGCGATACAACTACACGCTAATTAATGGAGTGAAAATTCCGAGTCCTGATAATAAGTATCGTTATGTTCCTTTAGATATTTTTCCTTCTGACTTACTAGACCGATTGGAAGTTTATAAAACATTAACTCCAAATATGGAGGGTGATGCCATAGGCGGTGCCGTAAATATGGTAATGAAAGATGCGCCGGCAGCTAAATCGCTTTTCAGTGTTAATATTTCTGAAGGATACAACCAGATTTTTTTTGACAGGAAATTCATGGGCTACGGATACGATGAGATTAACAAAAAATCTCCTTATGAAGTAAATCCTAAGGGCTATCAAGCTACTTCTCAAGATTTTCCAAAAGGGACATTAGCTTATATTTACTCAAATCCACCACCCAATTTTTTATCTAACATTTCATTAGGTAAAAGGTTTTTTGATAACAAATTTGGTGTGCTTATTGCGGGCAGTTATCAAAATTCTTATCGAGGCAGTAACTCTACACTATACAATACCCAACTTGTTGGTACGGATGAGTATGCCAGCATTGTCAACAAAAATTACCGAGAATATTCGGAACAGCAAAAAAGATACGGTGTACAAGCAAAGGCAGATTACCAATTCAATCCATCTAACAAAATTAGTTTATACAGTGTGTTCTTAAATCTTGATAATATTCAGACCAGAAATACGCTTACTACCGATTATAGTTCCGAGTATCACCCGGAAATTGGTAGCGCAAAATTGGTTTACGCTACACGAACACGTTTTACAAAGCAGCAAATTTACAACAACACTTTACAAGGAAATCATACCTTATTGAACGATAAATTCAAAATTCATTGGTCAGGAGCTTACTCTTTTGCCAGTAATCAAGTTCCAGACAATACCACTATTAATGTTAATGGCGAAGAGAAAAACTATGTAAGTACCCGTACAAAACTAGCTATCAACCCTATTACGCATCGCTGGGAGCGCAATACAGATGAAGATTTAGCGGGATATTTAGATTTAACTTATACTCTGCCGTTATTTGGCGGTAATATCGATTTATCAGCTGGAGGTCTTTACAGAGATAAGCAACGAAGCAGTTTTTACAATAATTATACTTTGGCACCAACAAATCCGAATGCTACTTATGATGTAGATTTTACAGATTATACGCAACTGGATTTAGTAGTAAGTAATCCAACAGGGGCAGTAAGCAACTCTTTAACTTATGATGCAAGTGAAAAAACAGCTGCTGGTTACGGAATGTTTAATTTTAAAACAGAAAAGTGGCAAGCAATTGGAGGTGTTCGTATAGAGAACACCGACCAAGGTTACAATCTGCTTTTTCCTGCCGGTGAAACTCGTCCAACAGGAAACCAAATTTACACCTACACTTTGCCTAGCTTAACTTTAAAATATTTCTTAAGCGATAAACAACAATTACATGCTTCTTATTTCCGCTCTTTAAATCGTCCTGGATTTTATGAAATTGTACCAAGCAAAGTGGTTAACGAAGAATATCAAGAAAGAGGTAATCCCGACTTAAAGCCTTCAGTTGCTGATAATTACGACTTTAGGTATGAGTTTTTTCCAAAAGCAGGCTCGCAATTATTTTTGGGTACTTTTTATAAAAACATTAAAGATCCTATCGAGTACACTTTCTTGGCCGATGCTACTCGTGGACAAGATACTTACTATAGCCCGGGCAACTTTGGTACAGCAAAAAACTTCGGAATAGAATTAGACTATATCACCTTTTTCAACAAGATTGGTTTTAAAGTAAACTATACCTATACCGACTCTAAAATTACTACACCTAAGGATAAAAAAGTCTTAGATGCTAACGGAAATTTACAAAAAATATCAGTAATGCAAACTAGACCGCTTTATGGTCAATCAGCTCATATTGCCAATGCTTCTATACTTTATAAAGACAGCAAAAAAGGCTGGGATGCTCAAATTTCTGTTGCCTATACTGGCCCTCGCATCAATACTGTTTCCCAATTTGTAAATAATGATTTATGGCAAGAAGGATTTGTACAAATGGATGCTTCGATTGAAAAACAATTTAAATCAAAATTTAGCATTTATGTAAAGGCAAATAATATCTTAAACACTCCAAACAGGTTATTTATAAAAGGCACAAACGCAGCAAACGCCAACATTGCAGAAAACAATTTAGAATATAATGGCAGAACACTGATAAGGGACGATTATTATGGTCAAAGCTATCTTATTGGCGTACGTTACAAATATTAGTTAATAGTAAAAAAATATACAGATGAAAACAATTTTTAAAAATCTTATCGCTGCTCTTTTATTAATAATTATAATAACTGTGGCAGGGTGCGAAAATGCGAATAGCGATGTAGATACCAATGTAGATGCTGGAGCTTCTTCAGGTGAAATATCAGGAGTGTGGGAAAAAGGAACTACTCACAACATTACTGGAGATGTAATTATTCCGGAAGGAAAATCGCTAACCATAGAAGAGGGTGTTACCGTAATTATGGATCCTGTGGCAAAGACCGAATTTATTGTAAAAGGTAATCTATACTCGCTGGGAACTGCTGATAATCCTGTGAAATTTACCATACAGGAAAAAGACAGAACCACAGACAATAAATTTGGTAAAAAATGGGGTGGAATTTTAGCCTCTAAAACTTGTGCCGAACTCATTTTGGACCACACAATTTTAGAATATGGAGGGAGTACTACTTCAGATGCCTCAACATCAGTAAAATTAGGATTATATAAAGCTGTTGCCGGCGAAAACTTACCTGCTTTGTGGTTTTCGAACGTAAACGGAAAATTGGTGGTAACCAATTCTGTTATTAGAAATTTTCAAGAAGACTGTACTTATATCGAAGGTGGAAATATTATTTTTTCTAATAATATTTTCTACACTACAGGGGTTTCTGGTGGTGAGGCGATGAATTTCAAATCAGGTTGTTTGGTTGACGCAGCTTACAATTTAATTTATAGTGCAAATACAAATGCTTTTAAATTATCTAATGCGGGCGTAAGAACCCCACAGGCTGATATTGTTGCCTATAACAATACTTTTGTAAATACAGGCTGGCGCAGACCAACAGCAAAAGGGGGATCAGTTTGGGTCGAAAATGCAGTAATAGCCCACATCCATAATAATTTATTTGCCAATACCCGCTTTGGTATTAAGAGAGATACTAAGAGCAAAGAAGACGCCCGCACTACTATCAGCAATAATTTTTATTATGGCTATGATCAAGCAACCGTTAATCAATTTCAACTATCTGCAGATATAATTGGTGGCACAAACGAAGTAAGAGGAACAAGTGCCGGCCAAAACGATCCGGGTTTTGTTAATTACCCACTAAACAACCCTGTAAGCAGTCCGGATTTTGATACCTCTTGGGATTTTCATTTGAAATCAAATTCAATTGCGATTGGCAAAGGAACTACTAATTTTGTGAGACATTTTAATAATCCTATCACTTTTAGTAATGGATTGGCATATGTTTCACCAGCTCCAGCAACTTTTATTGGTGCTTATGGCGTAGCTAAATAAATCAAAACAATTAATTAAGACATACAAAATGATCAAAAAAATAATGCTTTCTATAGGTTTATTTGTGCTTGCAGGGCTATCAGCGAGGTGTCAAACCGACAAAAAAAGAACCAGAATCGCCTCCAAAACCGTAGTAAAACCAGTTTTTATTTCTGAACCTGTGCAATTTGACAGTGACGATCCTTCCATTTGGATTAATAAAGCTGATGTTTCAAAAAGTTTGATTATAGGAACTGATAAAGATATAAATGGGGGACTTTATGTATTTGACCTACAAGGGAAGATGTTGAAAGATAAAACCGTTAAAAATCTAAAAAGACCCAATAATGTAGATATTGCTTATGGATTGGAACTTAAAGGAAAACCAACTGATGTTGCCATTACAACTGAAAGACTAGGCCAGGATCTTAGAATTTTTTCTATTCCGGACATGAAACCTGTCGACAACGGAGGCATCAAAGTATTTGAAAATGAATCCGAACCCGATTATAATGCTCCAATGGGTATTGCCGTTTATACCGCAAAAGATGCAAAAATATATGCCATTGTTGGTCGTAAAAATGGCCCCAAAACAGGTGGTTATCTTTTTCAATATTTATTAGAAGACAACGGGAATGGGGAAGTGAAAGCCACTTTAGTTCGCAAATTTGGAGAATACAGTGGCAAAAAAGAAATAGAATCAATTGCTGTAGATAACGAGTTAGGATATGTTTACTATTCTGATGAGCAATTTGGTGTGCGCCAGTATTATGCAGATCCAGCCAAAGGAAACGAACAATTATCCTTATTTGGCAAAACAGATTTTACTGAAGATCACGAAGGCATTTCTATTTATAAACTTACTGATACCACAGGTTATATTTTAGTATCCGATCAAGGGGCTAATCGTTTCCAGATTTTTAGCCGCGAAGGCACAAAAAACAATCCATTTGAACACAAATACTTAAAGACAGTAAATGTTACAGCCAAAGAAAGTGATGGCTCCGAAATAACCAGCATCCCTTTAAATACAACCTTTAAACATGGTTTGTTTGTTGCTATGAGTACCGATAGAACGTTTCATTTTTATCGTTGGGAAGATATCGCTGGCAAAGACTTAAAAACAAAGTAGTTTAGTTGGACTTGGTGTATTTAAGTATTCCAAATCTTTACAAATTTTCTATACAATCTATTGAGCCGAAAAGGTAAAAAACGGACTAATGTCAATTTTTTACCTTTTCGGATCTAATAATATAGCTACTATATTAGGCCTCCGCCAGAGTGTATTTCCTCTTCAGATTAATGGCAGCATTACAGAACAGTCCAAAAAAATTAACACTATTAGCAACTCCCAATAGCAAGTGTATAATTTAAATGCTTTTAACACAAAAGAAATCAATCAATTGAAACAAATTATGGATTTTTGACGTTAAATTTGTACCCATCAAAATTATCAATCAAAAATCAATCAATCATGTTAAAACAATTTTTCATCCTGTGTTCAGGTGCAGACAAACCGCTGCTAGACGGTTGCTCCGAAGGCGAACAAACAAAATACGTGGGCATTGGCGCCACCGTTTTCTTTACTGCAGTTATGGCTTTTATAGCCAGTGCTTATGCTCTTTTTACTGTGTTTGACAATGTCATTCCCGCATTACTTTTTGGCTTTGTATGGAGTCTTCTTATTTTTAATCTGGATCGCTTTATCGTTTCCACTATCCGAAAAAGAAACAATTTTTCTAGTGAATTACTGCAAGCGACTCCCCGAATTATCTTGGCAATTATCATTGCTATCGTGATTTCAAAACCATTGGAAATTAAAATCTTCGAGAAAGAAATCAATACGGTTTTATTGAAAGAAAAAAATGCAATGGCTTTGAATAACAAAAAGGAAGTTGCCAATTATTTCAAATCTGATTTGGACAAAAACAAAAACGATATCAAGAATCTAAAAGCTGAAATCGTCAATAAAGAAAAAGAAGTAAACACGCTTTATGAAACCTATATCCAAGAAGCCGAAGGAACTGCCGGAACCAAAAAAATAGGCAAAGGTCCCGTTTTTAAAGAAAAAATAGCCAAACATGATCTGTCTAAAAAAGAATTGGATACCATTCGAAAAAACAATTTAGCCAAAATTGCTGTGCTGGAAAAAGGATCCAAAACACTCCAAACCGATTTGGACAAAAAAGTAACCGAAACCCAGCCTATCATTGATGGATTTGACGGTTTGATGGCGCGAATCAATGCTTTGAATAAATTGCCTTGGATTCCTTCTTTTTTTATAATGCTACTATTCTTAGCCATAGAAACTTCGCCTATTATTGCCAAATTATTGTCTCCAAAAGGAGAATACGATTTCAAATTGGAAGATTTGGAAACTGCACTAAAAGCAACTATTGAGCAAGACAAATACCAACGTGAATTGCTAATTAAAACCAGCGCTGCAATGCACGACAAAGTTTACGCTGATATTGCCGTGGACAAAAAACTATACGATTTGCAAAGAAAAAATGCAACCGAATTATTGGAACAGCAATCCAATAATTTTGTAGAAAAGCAAATGAAAACATTATAAGTCTTAAAAAAAGTCTTAAAGTCCAAAGAAACTAACTTCTGACTTTAAGACTTTTTTCCTTTATAACTTTAGACAAGCTTCTACATATGACTCAAAATCACTTTTTTGAAAGCATCATATTCGCCTTGTAAAATCAATCCGTTGTCAAGTAGTTTTTTATAATTTTGAAGTTTAGCAAAAAGCTCATCTTGTGTCAATTCACTATCTTTTTTCTCAGTCGAAGCAGTTGTGTTTTCAAGAATGGGGTCTGCATAATTAGAAACTACCGGCATTATTTCGGCAAAATCAGTCACTTCTTCTGTTTCCATTTCTTCAATCAATTCTGATTCCTGTATTAATGAAGTAGCAATTTCTTCAGTAATTGGAGAAACTTGATTTGCTCCATTTTTCAATATATCCAATTGTTCTTTGGCATACGTAAAAATTTTACGCGCCTGAATCTTCGGAATATAATCAATGGAAACCTGCAACTCCGTTTTAGTAGAAAAGGAAAACTCGGATCCAAGAATATTTTCTTTTATAAAAGTGGCTTCAATATCGTCCCAAGTGTAATCAATAAAATTCATTGACAGTCCTAAGTTTTTAGGCTGACAAATGATGATTCTTTTATTAGTCAACACAATACTATCTGGAAGTACGGTCAATGCAGGCTTTTTTTGAACTGCAATATACCCTACTTCTTCATTTTTCATTAAAATATCCTGCAATTTTGAAGTCACTTTCTCAATCGCTTTTGGATCTTGTTCTTCGTTTAAAAACTTTTTAATCTGTTCTTTCATTTTTATAAAATTGCTGAGTCACTAAGTAACTGAGTTGCTATGTTTTTTTAATTATTGTACAAAAGTAATGCCTATTTTTCTAATTCGATAATTTCCATTTGAATTTTCTTGGTTAAACTTTTAAAAACCAAGTCATACGAATGGTCTATCAATTCTTTCAGCAAAGCATCTGGAACATCTTGATTTACTCCGATAGTATTCCAATGTACTTTACTCATGTGAAAGCCTGGGTTTATAGCATCGTACTCGGCACGTAATTCTTGTGCACGCTCAGGATCGCATTTAAGATTCACATGTGGAGTTCCTTTTTCCCATTGCAATAATGATGAAAGAGCAAATATCTTTCCTCCTACTTTAAAAACCAAAGTATCTTCATCGAAAGGAAAATGTTCTGTAACTCCTTTTTTAGAAAGGCAATATTCGTAAAAAGTTTCTAAATTCATTTATTTTCCAATTTCACCCAAATGGGTATATTTAAAACCTGTTTTATATTTCAATCCATAACCGAACATCCTGTCCATAGCCGAATGTGCGAATAAAATCACTCCCGAAAGCAGAATTGCCGAACTGGAACAATAAATTCCAATAAGATATAAAATAACTGCTATTCCTCTGTGATGTGCTAAATTATAGCAAAAAGCTCCTGTTTTATCTCCAAATATATAGCCAATCATTGATACATCAGGCACTAAAATTAAAACCAAAAACCACCACCAAGCGTATTCCAATTGATTAAAGAAATAAATACCTAATATAAACAATCCTAACTCTTCGAGTTTGATAACTGTCTTCATCATACTATTTTTTCCATCATTTTTTCTGGGTGTGCCAATGCCTTAAAACCAAATTTCTCATATAAAAAATGAGCATCAGATGTAGCCAATCGCCATATTTTTACTTCTTGCAATTGCGGTTCGTTCATCATAGCATCAATTAAAACTGTAGAATATCCTTTTCCCCTATATTCTTTGGTTATAAAAACATCCATCAAATAAGCAAAAACCACATAATCGGTAATTACTCTGGCAAAACCAATTTGTACCTCATCCAGATAAATCCCGAAACAAATTGAAGCATCAATTGTTCTTTGCACTTCCTCAATGGTACGTCCTGCAGCCCAATAGATATCCTTCAAAAAATGCTGAATAAAAGGAATATTGAGTTTTTGTTTATCTGTTGAAACGGTAATCATATCTATTAATTTTTTATTAAAAAACGATACTATATAAAATAGGTTTACTCGGACTCGCATCATTTTCGAAAGAAACAATCTGCAGATTCAACAGATAACTGCCGTCTTGTACCTCATCAGGAACAAAAATCATTTCGGTAATTGTACAGTCCAATCGTGCATCTGGATTTAGGTTATGAACATCTTTTACTTTCCAGAATGCTTTGTGAGCCAGCAATTTTCCTTCGTCACGTTCTTTGTCAACGCTTGGCAAATCAATAAGCAAATGTTTAATCCCGCATTCGCGGATGAAATGTGCAGCATCTTCTGCAAGATAAGGCGGATTGGTATTCGAATATTTCAAATGTTTTTTTATTTTAAAATTAGGCAATGTCCGTATAATTATGGCTTCAGGGATTTTATTTTCTAACGCTTTTTTAACCTGATTTCTGCTTATTACCAAATCTTCATCTTGCATTTCTGGCACAACCGAAACCAATTCAGCCAAAAAGAAAAACTGTTTCAACGATTGATTAATACTGTAAAACTCCCTTGTAATATGCCCTAGACATTCCGTATGCGTTCCGTGTCCATGCGGATTAAAGAAAATATTGTTGAAATTGGTCGATGACTTCCCTTCCGAAACTTTGCCTATCCAATCTCCAAAAACGACAGGTTCTATTACCGGTTTTTCGATATACCAAGCAATCGGATTCTCATCTGTATTCGTCAATGAAATCGAAATATCAATGGGTTTTGACAAATCGACTTCAATCGTCTGATCGTTATGTTGGATTGTTGCAATCATAAAACTACTAAAGCGGTTTAGAATATTTTTGCTTAAAGTTAAAAACTATTTCGGAAGCACCATTTTTTTGCAAGTAATCTAATTTTTCCATTGCTTCGGTAATATCCGGAATTTCACCTTTTTTTACCCACCACATCGCAGTGGAAACTTGACCAAAAGTTTGAAACCATTCTTTTCTACGTTTTAAAAACTCCGAATGAAAGGTTTTATACATATAGTGTTCCAAAGACTCAATACTGTCCCAAATCGAAAAATTCACAATGATTTGTTCGTCATTATACGGATTAAAATTGGTCGTATTATTGTCTTCGTCTTTTAATCGCCATACAAATCCATCACTGTTTTCGGCAATTTCATTGACTTTGTCTAGATTATCTACGAATTCTTTCATAATAGGATCGTTAATAGTAACGCCCTTCATTCTAGCTATATTTATTTCTGCAAGCTGATATTCTGCCATTTTAGTTCTTTTTATTTTTCAATTAAGACTTTGCTTTAAAGACTGAATTAATTTAAAAATAATGAACCGCAAAGAGCGCAAAGGTTTACACAAAGTTCGCAAAGAAATTATTGCTAAAGATTGTTCACTACTCTTTTAATTCCATTCTTTATTAATACAACATTGAAATTTATAAGTAAACCTAATTTACAATTCGTTAATTTCAAATAAGTCAGTAGTTGAGCAAAATGTATGTCATTTAAAGCATCAACTGATTTAATCTCTAAAATTAATTTATTTTCTATAATAATATCTAGGCGATACCCAACATCCAGCTTAACTTCTTCATAGATTAACGGTAAAGGCCTCTGTTTTTGGATATCTAAGCCCGTCTTTTTTAATTCATAAAACAAACATTCTTCATAAGCACTTTCTAAAAGACCGGGACCCAAAGTTTGATGCACTTTTAAAGCACAATCAAAAACAATTTTAGATAATTCATTTTCAGTCATAATTATTTTTTACCGCAAGGTTCGCAAAGATTTACGCTAAGAACGCAAAGCTAAACCCAAAATTGATATTATAAAAAAATTAATTAGCTCTTCAATAGCGACCTTTGCGTAAAACTTTGCGAACCTTGCGGTTAAGCTTCCAAATTTAAATAAAATAAATCTGACGCAATTCCATCAGTTAAAAATTTTCCTTTTGAAGTTGGTTTCAAAATATTGTTATCAATGGAAAGCAAATCATCGTTTAGAAATTTTTGGGCTTGTTTTTGTAAATAATCTAAATATTCTATTCCAAATTCAGTTTCAATACGATCCAAAGAAACACCCCAAATTGTCCGCAAACCCGTCATAATATATTCGTTGTAACGGTCGGCAATGGAGAGAATTTCAATTTCATTGGGCAGTTTATCTTCCTGAATGGATTTTATGTAAAGTGAATTATTCGAAACATTCCAGCTTCGGGAAACGCCGTCATAACTGTGTGCCGACGGACCAATTCCTAAGTATTTTTTCCCCAACCAATAGGCCGAATTGTTCTTTGAAAAATAATTGGCTTTTCCAAAATTGGACAATTCATAATGAATAAAATCGTTTGCTTCCAATGTTTCCACCAAAATCGCAAAGTGTTCCTGCGCCGATTCATCATTGGGTTTGGCTATTTTTCCGGTTTGGATGAGTTTGTTCAAAGCCGTTTTGGGTTCGACAGTCAAAGCATAACTCGAAATATGCGGGATTCCAAAAGACAAAGCCGTTTCAATATTATGTTTCCATTTCTCATTGCTCATTCCCGGAATTCCATAAATTAAATCCAGTGAAATATTATCGAAATATTTTGTGGCAAATTCTAAACATTCTTTGGCTTCTGCCGAATTATGAACCCGATTCATCATCACCAAATCATCTTCGAAAAAAGATTGGATTCCAATGCTCAAGCGGTTGATTGGGCTTTTCGCCAATTCGATTATTCGTTCACTTGATAAATCATCAGGGTTGGCTTCGAGAGTGATTTCGGGATTTTCAGAAACTTTATAGCTGTTATAAACCTCAGCAATCAAAAGCCCTATATCTTGTGTAGTTAATACCGAAGGCGTTCCTCCGCCAAAATAAATGGTTTCAATCGTTTCCTTTTCAAACTCATTTTTACGCAGTTGTAATTCTTTGGCAATAGCCAAAACCATCTCATCCTTCTTCTTCATTGAAGTCGAAAAATGAAAATCACAGTAATGACAAGCCTGCTTACAAAATGGTATGTGTATATAGATTCCTGACATAATAAAAAAAGAGCAAGTTAAATCTTACTCTTGAATAAATTACCATTAATCTCCGATAAAATTAAAATTATGTTTTTTGATTCAGACCGAAGATTAATTTATATTGTTTTTTATCTTCCTTCTTTAAACTTCCCATTTGTAATTACAATTTTTGAATTGTTAACTGGGTGAGTTGCTGTCAAGCTAAAAGTTCCCTCCACATATGCATCATTTACAGCACTGTAGGTTATCGTTCCTGAAACATTATATTTTATATATTCATGTGTTGCCAAATCAAATCTTAGAAAAGAAATTCTGTTGTAAAAATCATTGCTTGTAAAAGCGAATGTACCCTTTTTTACATCTGCTATTGGAAAAACAATCCCTAAACTATATTCTCCATCATTCTCTACATTAAGTGTTGTAATTTTGTCAAAACCTATCAATTCAGTAGAACTGTCAAGCGACATACCATGCCAATCTTTGCCATCCAACTTTGCAAAAGTTCCTAATCCTGGAATATCAGCAGTCAAATCTTTATAAGGAACGGTAAACGCACCGCTTATTGGAATGAATTTTGATGGATCTGTAATATAATTTGCCTCGTAATCGTATCCATCTTCATATAACTTACCAGAAAATTTTACTTTTACTGTTTTATTGACTGTATTAAGTTCTTCCAAAGTAAAGGTAAAAGTATTGGAGGTAAAAACTTCTGAAACTTCATGCATAACTACAGAACTTGTTGCTGAAGTACCATGAGTAGATCCTTCATACAAATTGCCAAAAACATTAAATACAAAATTAACTCCAATTCCGTCAGATGTTACACCTTCAACTTGCATGTAATCATCTATTTTTTTAGCTTCCCATGAACTTACTTTTTTTGTCTCGTTATTATAAACGAAGTCAAAAGATCCGCCTGTTGACTGGTTATTATTACTGTCATTATTGTCATCTCCAGAAGAACAAGATGCAAAAATCACAGTAAATAGTACAAATGCAATAAATTTAATTTTTGTCATTATTTAAAAGGTTAAGTTATTTTCTACAAATATAACTATTTCCTTATTTTATCTTCATTCTGTTTTACAAAAGCATCCCAACCTGTATAACTTTTATCACCAATCACTTTCCCCGAATTAAAAAAATGGCAAACAGCTGCTGCCAATCCATCTGTTGAATCCAGATTTTTTGGTAATTCTTTCATTCCTAATAATTGCTGCAACATTTTGGCTACTTGTTCCTTACTGGCATTTCCGTTACCGGTAATTGCCATTTTTATTTTTTTGGGCTCGTATTCGGTGATGGGAATGTCTCTGGAAAGTCCTGCTGCCATTGCCACACCTTGTGCTCGTCCTAACTTTAGCATCGATTGTACATTCTTTCCGAAAAAAGGAGCTTCAATCGCAATTTCATCGGGATGATGGGTTTCTATTAACTCGATGGTGCGTTCAAAAATGATTTTCAGTTTCTGGTAATGATTGTCGTATTTGGATAATTGCAATTCGTTGAGCTGCAAAAATTGCATTTTTTTATTGACAATTTTTATCAGTCCAAAACCCATAATCGTGGTTCCGGGGTCTATTCCTAATATGATGCGTTCTTTTGTCAAGGCTTATTTTTAAAAGACAGTAACTGTCTAGATTTTTAATTTATTTTTTAGAATTGCTTCTCATCTCTTCCAGCATTGCAATTATCTTGTCTAACTTTTCTGTTTCAATTTTATCCAGTTTAATTGCAAGAGCTTCAATTTCCAGCTTTGCATCTATATTGGTCTGATAATCGGATTGTGCCTGAATCCTATCTCTTTCACTTTGCCTGTTTTGGGACATCATAATAATAGGCGCTGCGTAAGCGGCTTGTGTCGAAAAAACAAGATTAAGTAATATGAAAGGATACGCATCCCAATGATAGGCATAACCAATAAGATTTAATCCCATCCAGACGATTACAAAAAAAGTCTGAATAATAATGAACCGCCAAGATCCCATCCCTTTGGCTACTGCATCTGCCAAACGGCTGCCAAAACCTAATGCTTCAATATGTTTTTCGTGCCAAGTTTTATTATTGCTCATTTCTTTATAGAATTAGTTTGTTTAAATCATTTCAAGCCATTACGCAAAGATACTCGAAGTTGACGCTGCCATTCACGAAGTTTAATTTCTCTGACAAAATGAAAAATCTTTGAATCCATTAAGGATTTCTTTGTGAATCTTTGCGAAATAGCATTTTCACGGCAATTTTACTTTACTTTGCGGTATGAATTCAATACCACACAAAACTAAGCAATTCCTCGTACTTCTAGTCAAACTTTTGATTGTGGGCGGGGCGTTTTATTTTATTTACAATCAACTGGCTAACAACGACAAACTCAATTGGCAAAAATTCTTGGTGCTGTTTCATAAAAATCAGTCGGCTGCAGGAATTAGTTTTATCCTTCTTTTAAGTGTCCTGAACCGCTTGTTTGAAATCCTGAAGTGGAAGTATTTAGTTTCCTATCTTCATCCTATTTCATTGGGAGAAGCGACAAAACAGGTTTTGGCTTCGCTAACGGCTGGACTGTTTACGCCAAACGGAGTGGGAGAATATGCCGGAAAAGCATTATACTTCAATAAAAAACAAACCAAAAAAGTAGTATTTTTAAACCTGATCTGTAATGGAATCCAAATGGTACTGACAGTGATCTTCGGAATTTTTGGCTTGTTGTATTTTAATGCACAGTACAATGTTATTACTGCCAAAACAGTTACCGTACTATTCGGAATTTGTTTTTTGATTTTTGGAGTTTTATTTTTTTCGAAAAAAGTAAACATCAAAGGCTATTCAATAGAAAAACTGATTCATAAAATTAACGAAATCCCAAAATCGATTCATAAAAAAAATACGTTTTTGGCTATTTTGCGGTATTTGGTTTTCTCGCATCAATATTATTTTTTGTTTCTGGCTTTTGATGTCGATTTACCGTATCTTATTTTAATCTCGGCTATTTCGAGTGTTTATTTTCTAGCTTCTTCTTTGCCAACTTTTCAGTTTTTGGATTTTGCCGTCAAAGGAAGCGTCGCAGTGTATTTCTTCGGAATATTAGGTGTTAATGAATGGGTGGTCGTTTTTGTCACTACGTTAATGTGGTTCCTGAATGTAGTTTTACCTGTGTTTATTGGAAGTTATTATGTGTTGAATTTCAAACCCAAAATGGCATTATGATTTTGTTTTTATTAGGCATCGTAATCGTTTATGTGCTTATCATAAGCTGGCTTATTTATGGTTTTACCAAAATAAATCGTTTTGAATTCATTGGCTTACCGCCAAAAACCAGTTTTAGTATTATTGTTCCTTTTCGGAATGAAGCCGAAAATTTACCGTTTTTATTGGAAAGTTTTTCAAAGTTAAATTACCCGACGGATTTGTTTAAAGTGATTTTGGTTGATGATGCTTCAGATTTAAGATTTAAAATTAACGATTTAAGATTTAAGATTTTGTTGATCGATAACATCCGGCATTCAAATTCTCCTAAGAAAGATGCCATTGCAACGGCGATGGAAATCGTAAAAACCGATTGGGTCATCACCACCGACGCCGATTGTGTGGTTCACAAAAATTGGTTGTTGGCTTTGGACAATTTCATTCAGCTACATCATGTTTCGATGGTTGCAGGAGCTGTTACTTACGATTGCGATAATTCCTTTTTGCATCATTTTCAACAATTGGATTTGACCAGTTTACAGGGAGCAACCATTGGCAGTTTTGGAATCAAAAAGGGATTTATGTGTAATGGTGCTAATTTTGCCTACACCAAATCATTTTTTCAAGAACTAAAAGGTTTTGAAGGCAACTCAGCAATTGCCAGTGGCGATGATGTTTTTCTGTTGCAAAAAGCGTTGTCCCAATTCCCGGAAAAAGTAGCGTATTTAAAATCAAAGAATACTATTGTAACCACAAAACCAGCCGATGATTGGAAATCGCTGTTTTACCAGCGCGTGCGCTGGGCTTCCAAAACTACTTCCTATCAAAGCCTTTTCGGGAAAAGGTTGGGACTGCTTGTTTTTATGGTAAATTTTGGATTGGTTTATTGTTTTGTGCTAACTCTTTTGGGTATGCTTCCCTATTTTTTTATTGGCTTTTATTTCCTAATCAAATTTGGAATTGATACTGTTTTAATACAGCAAACAAACAAATTCTTAACCAAACATAAAATCCGCTATTTGCTTTTAAGCAGTTTATGGTATCCGTTTTTCAGCACTGCTGTGGCTTTCTATTGCTTGTTTGGAAAATACGAATGGAAAGGGAGGAGGTTTTAGATTGCAGATTTAAGATTGCAGAATTTAAATTTTAGATTTCCTTAAAGATTCAATAATAAACGTCATCTCAAATTATGAAATCTTGTTATGAAAACAAATGTCCTAGCCCAGATAGTAGTGGAAATCCTTTATGTTTTTTCTTTAAAAACATAAAGATTGCAACGAATAGCTGGAAAAGGCTCCTTAAAAAACTACTCCACTTTTAGAATAACTGGAAGTATAAACTGGGTTTTTACAGGTAATCCCCTCTTGATTGCTGGATGGATTTTAGGAAAGTCCACCAAACGGACTTTCAGAATACTATCGATTTTTACTTTATCATACATAACCGAATCTTTCGGGAACTGCGGTTCGAATTTCATAGTTGCATTAGGAAAAATAGTCACTTTCACTTCGATGGTATCCAGTTCCGGATACAGCATCGCCAGCGTATCATTACACAATTTCTCTTGTATTAACTGGGTTAACATCTCAAAAAAACATTGCTGGCGTTGTTTTTTGTCTTCGATTTTATCGCAATCCACCATCGATGGATACTCGTCGACTTCTTTCCAATTGATAGCCTTTAATTCCTTTTGCAATAATTCCTTTTCGGAAGGAATCTGCTTGTCAAAATATTGACAGGAATTAAAAAGAATAAAGACTAAAAAAAAGGAATACTGCTTCAATGTTTGTTATTTGAATGGAACTAAATATGTTATAAAAATACAATTATTTTTCCCATATTCGTGTACGAAATGAGTTTGCGTTTTCGGCATCAAAATTACTAAAAATATTTTTATGGATATCCTGCTTTTTATTTTGGGTTTTGTTTGTGTTGTTGCAGGTGTTTTTGGAAGTTTCCTGCCTGTTTTACCAGGATCAAGCATCAGTTGGATTGGAATCGTATTGTTATATTTTACCAAAGCTGTTCCTGCCAATTATTGGGTTCTGGGTATTTCCTTATTGATTACTGTTATGCTAACCGTATTAGATTATGTGATACCCGCAAAAGGAACCAAAAAATTTGGCGGGAGTAAATATGGTATTTGGGGAACCAATATTGGTTTGATTGTTGGAATTTTTGCCCCAATTCCGTTGGGTTTTATTATAGGGCCGTTTGTTGGGGCTTTAGTTGGTGAACTAATTTATGATAAGCAAGACCATAAGCGCGCTTTGAAAGCGGCGACCGGTTCTTTACTGGGTCTTCTTGCTTCTTCTTTTATGAAGTTTGTAGTGTGTATGATGTATTTGGGATTGTTTATTTGGATTGTATGGCAGAATAGTACCGCTTTGTTTTAAATCGTGAATTTTATCCCTAAAAAAAGCCTTTCCGTTAAGAAAGGCTTTAAACAATATTTGCGGTCTGGACGGGACTCGAACCCGCGACCCCATGCGTGACAGGCATGTATTCTAACCAACTGAACTACCAAACCCTGTTTTATTGCGGTGGCAAAGATACAATAGATTTCCGTTTACGCAACTATTTTATAACACAAGAATTAAAAAAATCCTAACTCTTTTAAAATCAAAAAAGCCTGAACGGGACTCGATTCCGTCTCGTCCCAAAAGACGAGATACCAGGCATGTATTCTAACCAACTGAACAACCAAACCCTGTTTTATTGTGAGTGCAAAAGATACAACAGATTTTCGTTTTCGCAACTATTTTATAACACAAGAATCAAAAAAATGTAACTCCCTTAAAATCAAAAAAGCTATCCACAAAGTGGAAAGCTTTTCATTGGTCTAACTACAAACCAGTCTCGTCATGGACGAGAAACAACACAACTAGCTTTAGATACCGTATTTGGGCAAAAAAGCCTTTCTGTTACGAAAGGCTTTTCCCAATATTGCGGTCTGGACGGGACTCGAACCCGCGACCCCATGCGTGACAGGCATGTATTCTAACCAACTGAACTACCAAACCTCTGCTTTATTGCGGTGGCAAAGATACAATAGATTTCCGTTTACACAAGTCTTTTATTAGAGAATTTTAAAAAAAAATTCTGTTCATCTATCCAAAGTTTTGTTTCTCAACCAAGTATGCCATCAAAATTTTCTCAAAACTTTCGCCAACCCCCACAGGAATGTACTTTATTTTGTTTTGAGCGCAGGTTAAAGCCAACTTTTTGAAGTAATCACCCACCTGTTTTTCGTATGCTGACTTCACATTATCCGCAAAAATCACTACCTCTTCTCCTGTCTCAACATCAATAAACTTCCTCGGAGCATTGTCAAAATCAAATTTCCGCTCCGTTTCATTGTCTATAACATGAAACAAAACCACTTTATGCTTGTCGTGTTTCAAATGCTGCAATGCATTAAAAAGTGCTTCCTCGTTTTCTGACTGAAACATATCCGTAAACAAAATAATCATCGAACGACGATGGATTTTCTCAGCTATCTGATGCAGATAAGTAATAGTGTCGGTCTGTTTTTTCTCTTTGGTGACTTCCAAAAGCCCCTCAAGGGTATTCAATATCATTCTGTGATGACGGTCGCTCCCCTTTTCTGGCGCATAATATTCGTAACTATCCGAAAACACACTCAAACCTACCGCATCACGCTGTTTCTTCAGTAGATTCATTAATACAGCCGAAGCCAATACCGAAAAACCTATTTTGCTTTCATAAAACTGCTGATTATCTTTCAATTTAGGATAATGCATCGATGAGGAATTGTCAATGATAATATGACATCTCAAATTGGTTTCCTCCTCAAAACACTTGGTGTACAGTCTATCCGTTTTTGCAAACAGTTTCCAATCAATGTGTTTGGTGCTTTCTCCTACATTGTACACTTTATGCTCGGCAAATTCTGCCGAAAATCCATGAAACGGACTTTTGTGCATTCCAGAAATAAAGCCTTCCACAACTTGATTGGCCAACAGTTCCAAGTGCTGAAAACTGGATATTTTTTCTATCTGTGATTCGATCTTCATATTCCAAATGTATAAAAAAGTTTGAACACACTACATCGTGCTACTGACAATTTAAAAGTAAACCATTAAAAGGTTTTTCTTTTTTAACCATTAAGATATTAAGAATCATTAAGCTTAACTGATTTAATCTCTTAATGGTGAATTAACTTAGTCCAACAAAATATTTAAAACAAAAAAGGCCTGACTTTCGCCAGACCTTTTTAACTTATTTCAATTTAGATTACAATAAAGCATCTAAACTATCAGCATACGTTTGTTTTGGCGCTACTCCAACTTGTTTCCCAACTACCTCTCCGTTATGAAAAACTAATACAGTAGGAATATTTCTAACACCGTATTTTGCAGCAAATTCTTGGTTTGCATCTACATCAACTTTCCCCACAACAACTTTCCCTTCGTACTCGCTGCTTAGCTCGTCAATGATTGGTCCAACCATTCTACAAGGTCCGCACCATGCTGCCCAAAAATCTACCATTACCGGTTTATCTGATTTCAAAACTACTTCATCAAAAGTAGCATCTGTTATTGCTAATGCCATACTATTTTTATTTAATGTTTAAATGCTTATTCTTAAAACTTGAGTACAAATTTAGAAATTAAAAACCAACCAAACGCCATTCCTAAATTAGT
The DNA here is from genome assembly GCF_002797935.1 of Flavobacterium sp. 1. Taxonomy (NCBI): domain Bacteria; kingdom Pseudomonadati; phylum Bacteroidota; class Flavobacteriia; order Flavobacteriales; family Flavobacteriaceae; genus Flavobacterium; species Flavobacterium sp. 1. The sequence continues at coordinate 4,556,229 of NZ_PGER01000001.1, read as the reverse complement.
TTTCATTATAAATGTATTGCTAATTGCTATTTCCAAAATGATTAGTAGCTATTTCCAGCTGTACACTATATCTGTTGTCCCGAACCCCGGGACAACAGGATGCCGTTTCCATCTGGGCTAGGGCATTTGGGATTTCAAAATATTTAATCAAAAAAAAAGACCCTCTTTTCAGAAGGTCTTCATTCAATTTCAACCGTATTTGATTACAGGCTGTATTTCAATCCAAAAGTCAAACCTAATCCAGAAATTCCAACATAAGAGCTGATGTCGTTCATTGCATCATTTGGCCTAGTTGTATCTTTTTCTATATATGGCGTTGCTGTATTAGGATTAAATAAATAATGATTTGAATCAGTAGTCAATTCATCAACATATTTAACATGGCTTGCCGAGTAAGAAGCATCTGCTCTAAAAGTAGTTGGCGTATATAGTTTGTCAACTCCATTTTCTGTATACTCCTTTGTTTCTTTAGTATCGCCATGAACAGTAAAGTTACGGTATTCTAGTTCGGCAAATATGGAAATATTTTTTGCTACTTTATATGAAGTCCCGATAGCCGCCATAAAACCTACAGTTGGTTTCGGTTTCACAACATCTTTAGTATAAGTATTAGTAACTCCGGCAGGTGTTGTAAATTCTCTATTGCTTTCAATTTCTAATGTCCCATGAACAGGAACAATAACTCCTACTTTAGTATATGGCTCGAAACCATGAGTTTCTCCTAAAAACATTACAAGCGCAGGTGCAATATCAAACGCTTCAATTTTTCCTTCTGCACTACCATTTACAAAAATTGGAACATTATTAGGATTAGGCACATATTTATGAGTTGCTTGCGCCATTGTCTTACTATTCCCATTGAAATAATTAAATCCTACTTCTACACCAAAACGTGTAGAAAAACGGTATCCAGTAGTCAATCCGGTACGGAATCCTTCTCCAAATGAGCCATGATTGGTCTCTCTTGAAATCAAAGTAATACCATCTGCAGCAAATACATCATTATTAGGCAATGTTCCAGAAATAATTGGAAAATCAGTTGCGGCCGTTTGAATAAAATAAGAACCTCCTAATTTAAAATACCAAGTTTCTTTTTTACTATCTGTAGTGTTAGTTGTTTGCCCTGCCACAGTCATAGCAGAAGCCAATAATCCTAATAAAAATAATTTTGTCTTCATTTTTTAAATTTAATTTTGGACAAAATTATATCTATTTTCCTGATCTTTAGACAAAACTATATGAAATAATCAAAAACAAGACTTTGTTATTAATTTTAATAAACAATAACTAAATAAACTATTAAAAAAATATAAAAAATATAAATATTTTACAAAAATAAGAAATTAAACTCTATTAAAAAACACAGAATAGTATTATAATTCAATACAAAAAAGGTTATTCAGCACCTTTTTTTACCAATTTTTAACAACCATTGCGCTTTTTAACACCCCTTTAAAAAAATAACCTCTCTATTTAATTCAGTTTAAAATTAATCTGCATTTTTTCCAATTCAAACAGCAGTTCATTAGAAATTTGAATTTTCAGCTTTCGGCTTGGCATGGCGAGTTTGGTGACTACCTTTATTTCTTCGACTTCAGTAACCTGCTTTGCTTCGCTTACCTCAACAGTTTCTTCATCACTATCTGTAAATGCTTCTTCTTCGTTTTCTGCAAAATCGGGAACTGTTTCGACAATCCGTTTTATTTTTTCCAATTCCATGATTTCAAAAGAAACAGTATTATCTCCTTTATATTCTTGAAAAAGACGGTTCAGTTTATGAATAAATTCGGTCTCAATATCATTAATATTCAAAAGCAGAATTAGCTTTTTGGCAAAAGTACTCAACACATCCTGCAAATATTGCACTAAAACAAATTGCATTCTAGGGTCAGTCTTTTTGCCGGTTTCCTGATTTACCCAGCCTTCCTTAATAAGCACTTTCATGAAGGTGAAATTATTTTGGATAAAGAAATGTCTAAACTTTAAATACTCTTCTCCAAAAATTTTAAATTCATAACTCTCATCATAACCTTCTAACATAAAAGTCCCCCAGCCTTTTCCATTTTTAGCCACACGGTGCTGTACATTGGTAATAATCCCACCAAAAGTAAGATTCTTGCCTACATACTGTTCCATGTTTTTCAAAGCTTCGAGCCTTGCGTTACAAAAATATTTCATCTCGAATTTGTAATCATCCAAAGGATGTCCCGAAATATAAATTCCGACAACCTCTTTCTCTTTGGCGAGTTTTTCCATAGTACTCCAATCTTCACAGGGAGGCACCACTGGTTCAGCAATTTGTACATCACTGCTTTCGCCAAACAAACTCACCTGAGAGGAGTTTTCGTTTTCCTGATACTTCGAACCATAGCGGATTGCTTTCTCATAAAAGGTAATTCCGTCGCCGTCATCGTGAAAATATTGCGCTCTTGTTGTTCCTTCAAAAGAATCAAAACCTCCTGCCAACGCTAAGTTTTCAATCGCTTTTTTATTGGCGGCACGCAAATCGATACGTTTCGCCAAATCAAAAATTGACTTATATTTCCCATCTTTTCTGCTTTCGACAATTGTGGCAACCGCCCCAGAACCCACTCCTTTTATAGCTCCCATCCCGAAACGAACCGCATAATCATCATTTACAGTAAATTTATAAAACGACTCGTTCACGCAAGGACCTAAAACCTGCAGTCCCATACGCTTACATTCTTCCATAAAAAACGAAACCTGCTTGATATCATTCATGTTATTAGAAAGTACCGCTGCCATATATTCGGCAGGATAATGCGCTTTTAGATAAGCCGTTTGATACGCAATCCAAGCATAACAAGTAGAGTGCGATTTATTAAAAGCATAACTCGCAAAAGCTTCCCAGTCTTTCCAGATTTTCTCTAAAACTTTGGCATCATGGCCTTTTAAAGCCGCTTGCTCAACAAATTTAGGCTTCATTTTATCCAGAACGTCCTTCTGTTTTTTACCCATGGCTTTACGCAAAACGTCGGCCTCACCTTTAGTAAATCCAGCCAGCGACTGCGACAAAAGCATTACCTGCTCCTGATACACGGTAATTCCATAAGTTTCTCCTAAATATTCTTCGCAGGCATCAAGATCGTATTTGATTTCTTCCTCTCCGTTTTTTCTTCGAACAAAAGACGGAATATATTCCAAAGGTCCAGGACGATACAAGGCATTCATCGCAATCAAATCTCCAAAAACGGTGGGTTTCAATTCCTTCATGTATTTCTGCATTCCAGCTGACTCGTATTGGAAAATTCCGATGGTTTCTCCACGTTGGAACAGCTCATACGTTTTTATGTCATCAATCGGAAAAGTATCGGGGTCAAGCTGAGTTCCTGTACGGTATTTTACCAATTTAACCGTATCTTTTATCAGTGTCAGGGTCTTCAGACCCAAGAAGTCCATTTTCAGCAGTCCTGCACTTTCGGCAACCGAGTTATCAAATTGCGTCACATATAAATCAGAATCTTTGGCGGTAGTAACAGGCACATAATTCGTGATATCAGATGGCGTGATAATCACCCCGCAGGCATGAATACCTGTATTCCGCATGGAACCTTCCAGAATTTTTGCCTGCTGAATAGTTTCTCCTGCCAAATCATCTTCATTGGCAATGGCGATTAATTCTTTTACAAGTTCAAATTCATCAGCACCTTTTAATGCTTTTTTAACCTCATCTTCTGTTTCAGAAAGGAAACGCGCCAAATTCCATTTACCCGGCATCATTGCGGGAATCAACTTGGCTATTCTATCAGCTTCAAACAACGGTAAATCCAATACACGCGCCGTATCACGAATCGCCGATTTGGTTGCCATTTTACCATAAGTGATAATTTGAGCCACCTGATTCTTTCCGTATTTATTGATTACGTAATCCATAACACGGCCACGGCCTTCATCATCAAAATCGATATCAATATCGGGCATAGACACACGATCCGGATTTAGGAAACGCTCAAAAAGCAAATCGTACTTAATCGGGTCAATATTCGTAATTCCCAAGCAATACGCAACTGCAGAACCCGCTGCAGATCCACGCCCTGGCCCTACCGAAACGTCCATATTGCGGGCTTCGGCGATGAAATCCTGTACGATCAAAAAGTACCCCGGATATCCGGAATTTGAAATCGTTAACAGTTCAAAATCGAGACGTTCCTGAATAGATTCTGTAATTTCACCATATCTTTTTTTGGCACCAATCATCGTCAAATCCCTCAAATAAGCATTTTCTCCACGAACGCCATTGTCTTTTTCATCTTCCAGATCAACAAATTCTTGAGGAATATCAAACTTTGGAAGCAACACATCACGGTAAAGCGAGTAGCCTTCAACCTTATCAACGATTTCCTGAATATTAATAATCGCTTCCGGCAAATCAGAAAAGAGTTTTTTCATCTCTTCTTCCGATTTATAATAGTACTCCTGATTAGGTAATCCGTAACGATAACCACGACCACGACCAATTGGCGTTGCCTGCTTTTCACCGTCTTTTACACACAGTAAAATATCGTGCGCATTAGCATCTTCTTTATTTAAATAATAAGTATTGTTGGTCGCAATTAGTTTTACATCGTGTTTTTTCGAAAATTCAATCAGGGTTTTATTCACACGGTTTTCATCTTCTTGATTGTGGCGCATCACTTCCAAATAAAAATCATCGCCAAATTGTTCTTTCCACCAAATCAAAGCTTCTTCGGCTTGGTTTTCTCCAATGTTTAGAATTTTACTCGGAATCTCTCCATATAAATTCCCGGACAAAACCATGATGTCTTCCTTATATTTTTCGATAATATTTCGGTCAATTCTCGGAACATAATAAAATCCGTCTGTAAAGGCAATCGACGACATTTTTGCCAGATTGTGATAGCCTTTTTTATTTTTAGCCAATAAGACAACTTGATTTCCATTGTCTTTTTTGCTTTTATCCAAATGGTTTTCGCAAATATTAAATTCGCACCCAACAATTGGTTTCATTTCTGTTTCCGTAGGCTCTTCTCCCGCTTCAACCAAAGCTTTGTTCTTTCCAGACGCAGCTTTGTTATGATTCATGACGGCGCTCACAAAGTGAAAAGCACCCATCATGTTTCCGGTATCAGTCATAGCAACGGCAGGCATTTTATTTTTGGCTGTAGCCGAAACAATATTTCCAATTCCAATAGTTGACTGCAATACCGAAAATTGCGTATGATTATGCAAATGCGCAAACTTAGCCTCTTTTAAACCTTGTTTGTCCGAATCTGAAACAACCGTTTGGACATCATCAGAGACCAATGCTTTCAGTTGCTCTCTAATAGCATCCGAAGCCTTTTTTAGGTTAATGTGTTTTAACCCGATTAACGGAATTTCCTTAGGATTTTTATTTTGAAAGGTGTCGAAATAACCCTTTGGAACATCCAGTTCTTCTTTGGTAAAAACTTCACGGCGAATTAATTCTAAAAAACAGCGTGTAGTTGCCTCAACGTCGGCGGTGGCGTTGTGCGCTTCCGCAAAAGGAACGTTGAATAAATAACTGTGCAACTCGGTCAAAGTAGGCAATTTGAATTTTCCTCCACGGCCTCCAGGCAACTTCAATAACGAAGCAGTTACTTCGGTACAGGTATCCAAAACAGGCATCGAACTCATTGGAGAATCGACTCCCATTCGGTGCAATTCGGCGCCCATAATATTAACGTCGAAACCTAAATTCTGACCTACGATAAATTTGGCTTTGCTTAATGCAATATTGAATTTCTCCAAAACTTCGGTCAAAGAAATTCCTTCGGCTTCTGCCAATTCGGTTGAAATTCCGTGAATACGTTCTGCATCGTACGGAATATTGAATCCTTCGGGCTTTACCAAATAATCCTGATGCTCAATAAGTGTTCCCATCTCATCATGTAGCTGCCAAGCGATTTGTATACAGCGAGGCCAGTTATCAGAATCGGTGATGGGCGCATCCCAACGCTTAGGTAATCCAGTAGTTTCGGTATCGAATATTAAGTACATAATTGCAAATGAAGTGATTGTGATTTTGTAAAATCACAAAAAGTGAATTTCAAAATTAGGAATTTTTTTGGGGTATTCCAGCTTAATTTATCAACAGAAAAATTTATAAAATACGATAACTTACAACTGGAAAATTAATAGATAATAAATACTCGAAAAATCAGTAATCTTTTATCCTAGATTCAATTTTAATTTATCTGAAAAGAATACCTATATCTCTTTCAAAAGCAATAAAACTTCTTTTTGTTTTTCTGAAAAAACGAAATATCTATTTTTTGGATGTCGTAGTATTTTTTCAAAAAAAATTGCTTTTCATGAACATTATTTTCATTAAAAAAGACAAAATTACATCTCAAAAACAAAGCGAAATTCTAAATCTAAATCTGCCTTTTTGTTACTATTTTATTTTAAAATGTTATATATTTTAAATCAAAAAGCGCTATTTTATAACACAATAGCGATAAATTTGCCAATTATTAAAAACAACAGCAAACCCAATGTTAGTTGTTCCATTTAAAAAAAAGTATTGCCTTTTGTAAATAGTGCTCTTTCTAAAATAAAGCGGCAACAGTTTGCTATCCAAAAAACACAAATGTTTGGGTATCGTATAAAACGAAATATCGCAATTGACGACAATATAACTTTTTTTTACTTTTGAACTTCTATTATAATTACACCAAGTTTCTGTGGTTATACCAATTACAATTAAAAAAAAAGAAAATGAGTAAGACATTATTTGACAAAGTATGGGATTCACATGTAGTGCGTAAAATTGAAGATGGACCAGATGTGTTTTTTATTGACCGCCATTTCATTCACGAAGTTACGAGTCCTGTTGCTTTTTTAGGATTAAAAGCTAGAAACGTAAAGGTTTTATACCCAGAGCGTACTTTTGCCACTGCCGATCACAATACACCAACTATAAACCAACATTTACCTGTTGCTGATCCACTTTCTGCTAATCAATTACAAGCATTAGAAGATAACTCGGCAGAATACGGAATTTCTCACTGGGGATTAGGTCATATTAAAAACGGAATCGTACACGTAGTAGGTCCTGAAAACGGAATTACTTTGCCAGGTGCAACTATTGTTTGCGGGGATTCACATACTTCTACGCACGGTGCTTTTGGAGCGATTGCTTTTGGCATCGGAACTTCTGAAGTGGAAATGGTTATGGCTACACAATGTATCATGCAGCCAAAGCCAAAGAAAATGCGTATCAACGTAAATGGTAAATTAAGCAAAGGTGTGGGGCCAAAAGACGTTGCTCTTTATATTATTGCTCAATTGACTACTTCGGGAGGTACAGGATATTTTGCTGAATATGCAGGTAATGTATTCGAAGAAATGACTATGGAAGGCCGTATGACTGTTTGTAACCTAAGTATCGAAATGGGTGCTCGCGGTGGTATGATTGCTCCCGATCAAACTACTTTTGATTTCCTTGAAGGAAGATTGTATGCTCCTAAAGGTGAAGCTTGGACTAAAGCAGTTGAATACTGGAAAACTTTAAAAACTGATGCTGATGCAATTTTTGATACTGAATTAAATATCAAAGCAGAAGATATCGAACCAATGATTACTTATGGTACAAATCCTGGAATGGGAATTGGCATCACTAAACATATCCCGAACGCTAATCAAGTTGAAGGCGGTGCGGAAACGTATAAAAAATCGTTAGCTTATATGGGCTTCCAAGAAGATGATGTAATGATTGGAAAAACAATCGATTATGTTTTCTTGGGAAGCTGTACAAACGGACGTATTGAAGATTTTAGAGCTTTCGCAGAAATTGTAAAAGGCCGTAAAAAAGCGGACAACGTTACAGCTTGGCTAGTTCCAGGTTCTCACGTTGTAGAAGCTCAGATTAAGGAAGAAGGTATTTTGGATATTTTGACTGAAGCAGGATTTGTATTGCGCCAGCCGGGTTGTTCTGCTTGTTTGGCAATGAACGATGATAAAGTTCCTGCTGGAAAATATGCAGTGAGTACTTCAAACAGAAACTTTGAAGGTCGTCAAGGTCCTGGTTCAAGAACTTTGTTGGCTAGTCCAATTATGGCTGCTGCTGCTGCAGTTACTGGAAAATTAACAGACCCAAGAGAGCTTTTTTAATTTCTCACCGCAAGGGCGCTAAGACGCAAAGAAAATATGTATATAGATAAATATGAAGAATTAGCCAAACAAATATTTTTAGCTAGTCTTGAGGTTCATAAAATTATGGGACCTGGTTTATTAGAATCTGTATATGAGATGTGTCTTTTGAGAGAATTGCAGTTGAGAAATGTTTCAGCAGAAAGTCAAGTTGGTATTCCTTTGCAATTTAAAGGTTTTGATTTATCAAAAGAGTACAAGATTGATATTTTAGTTGAAAAAGAAATAATAATAGAATTAAAATCTGTAGATACAATATTACCAGTACATCAAGCACAAATAATATCATATCTTAAATTAGCAGATAAAAGAATGGGATTTCTAATTAATTTTAACGTCCCAATCATAAAAAATGGTTTCAAAAGATTCGTAAATAATTACTAATCATTTAGATTATATCAAGAAAAGGCATTGCGCTTTTTTCAGTTAAATAATAATTAATATAGCATTGCGCCTTTGCGTCTTTGCGGTTAAATAAAATCAAATGGCATACGATAAATTTAATATCCTTACCAGTAGTGCAGTGCCACTACCGATAGAAAACGTAGATACAGATCAAATCATCCCTGCTCGTTTCTTGAAAGCTACAAAACGTGAAGGTTTTGGAGACAATCTTTTTAGAGACTGGAGATATAATGGAGATGATACTCCAAAAGCTGATTTCGTTTTAAACGATTCTACTTACTCTGGAAAAATCCTTGTAGGAGGAAAAAACTTTGGTTCAGGTTCTTCTCGTGAGCACGCTGCTTGGGCAGTTTATGATTACGGATTCCGTGCGGTAGTTTCTTCTTTCTTTGCAGATATCTTCAAAGGAAACTGTTTGAATATTGGTGTTTTGCCAGTGCAAGTTAGCCCAGAATTTGCTGAAACTATTTTCAAAGCAATCGAAGCTGATCCAAATACACAATTAGAAATCAATTTGCCAGCACAGACTATTACTTTATTGGCTACTGGTCAAAAAGAATCTTTTGATATCAACGGATACAAAAAGAACAACATGATCAATGGTTTTGATGACATTGATTATTTGCAAAACATTAAAGAAGATATTGTCGCTTTTGCTGACAAACTTCCTTACTAAAAGTAATCAGTTCTTAATTTTTTAGTTTTCAGTAATTCTGTTTATCAGTTTTCTATTATTTAAAATACAGATCAATTTCAATAACACCCGACACATTTTTTTAAATCTGTCGGGTTTATAAATAAAAATACATATGGTCTTAGAAATGGCTAATCTGCAGGTAATAAAAGGAGAAGAACAAAATTTTGAAAGAGATTTTGCCATTGCCAGCCAGTTTATACAGTCCATTTCAGGTTATGTAAGCCATAGTTTGAGAAAGTGTTTAGAAGAAGAAAATAAATATCTGTTATTGGTTGATTGGGAAAAATTAGAAGATCACACCGTTGGATTTAGAGAATCTGAGGCGTATCTAGAATGGAAAAAATTACTACATCATTATTATAATTCGTTTCCAGTTGTGGAGCATTATGAAATGGTTTTGGAAAATAAAAAATGATTTTAAAATAGAAAATGAAAGTAAACAAACACATTCAAAGAGACAATCAAGAAGCCAATAAAGCATATAATGACAGAAGCTTGGCAAATGATTACAGACATTTGGCTTCTATTTTAAAACCTGGCATGAAAGTTCTGGACATTGGGTGTGCTACTGGTTTCATTTCGAAAGATATTGCTGCTATAGTTGGCGAAAAAGGAAAAGTTACTGCAATTGACAATACCGAAAGTTTAATTTTAAGTGGAATTGAATCACATCAAGACATCACGAATTTAGAATTAATTCATGTCGATTTGTTTGATTTCAATCCTGAAGAAAAATTTGATTTAATCGTTTCGGCTAGAACATTGCAATGGTTAAGCGATCCAAAAGAGGCTTTAATAAAAATGAAATCTCTTTTGAAACCAAACGGTCAAATTTCTATTTTGGACTATGACCACACGAATTTAAATTGGAATCCGTCACCTCCAGAAAGCATGCAGGAGTTTTACACTACGTTCTTAAAATGGAGACACGATGCCGGAATGAATAATAGAATTGCAGAAGATTTGCCAGCTTTATTAGAGGAAGTCGGTTTTCATTCTGTTGAAAAAATAAATTCGGATGAGTTTTATAATAAAGAAAGGGCAGATTATAAATCGAAAATAGGCATTTGGTCCAAAGTCGCTGGTTCGCTTCAAATGGTGGAAGAAGGCTATTTAGAAAATGATTTGCGATTGAAAGCAATTGAAGAATACAACCATTGGATAGAAACTGATGCAATTTCTATGACAATGAAATTAAATGAAGTACGAGGAAGAATATAAAATTATCACGATTAATATAAAAAATATTGACAATATAGATTTCATAGGATGAGTGAGAATTTGATAATTTCTGAAGAAACAATCACGGATAAAATTTACATTATTCGGAACCAAAAAGTAATGCTAGATAAAGATTTGGCAACACTTTATGGGGTAGAAACAAGGGTCTTGAATCAAGCTGTTAAACGAAATATTGCACGATTTCCTGATGACTTTATGTTTGAGATTTCAAAAGTTGAGTTTGATAACTTGATATCACAAATTGTGACATCAAGTTGGGGTGGAACCAGAAAACTCCCTTTCGCTTTCACTGAACATGGTGTGATGATGCTTTCTAGTGTTCTTAAAAGCGACAGAGCTATTCAAACTAACATCCAAATTATGCGCACTTTCACAAAAGTTAAGCAAATGCTTTTGGACACTAGTGAAATTAAGATAGACATAGTGCAAATACAAAAGAAACTCGAGAATCACGATAAGAATATCGAACTTGTATTTTCCTATTTAGAGGAGCTAAACGAGAAAAAAGAGAACGAAAAACCAAGGGTAAAAATTGGCTACAAAAAATAAACGCATAAATAGTTCAGTCAAAGGCTAACAGCAATATCAAAATGGAAAAAAGAAAAATTGAAATAATGGATACTACGCTTCGAGATGGTGAACAAACCTCGGGAGTATCCTTTTCGGCAGCAGAAAAATTAACCATTGCGCAATTATTGCTTGAAGAATTACATATTGACCGTATTGAAATTGCATCGGCACGTGTAAGTGAAGGAGAATTTCAAGGCGTAAGCGGCATTATGTCCTGGGCTAAAGAAAAAGGATATACTGACAGAATAGAAGTATTGGCTTTTGTTGACGGCGGTATTTCTATCGAATGGATGAAAAAAGCAGGTGCCAAAGTTCAAAATTTATTGACCAAAGGCTCTTTGAATCATTTGACTCATCAGTTAAAAAAAACACCTGAACAGCATTTTTCTGAAATCGCACAATCTATTGCTTTGGCAAATGAAAACGGAATTGCTACGAATATTTACTTAGAAGATTGGAGTAATGGTATGCGCAATTCGCCTGAATATGTTTTTCAATATTTGGATTTTTTGGTAACACAGCCTGTTAAAAGAATATTGCTGCCCGATACTTTGGGGGTTCTTATCCCATCAGACACTTTTAAATTTATATCTAAAATAACTGCAAAATACCCAAACATACATTTCGATTTTCACGCACACAACGATTACGATTTGAGTGTTGCCAATGTGATGGAAGCAGTAAAAGCAGGCATAAATGGATTGCATGTTACTGTAAACGGAATGGGAGAACGTGCTGGAAATGCTCCTCTTGAAAGTACTGTTGCGGTGATTAATGATTTTATGCCAGAGGTAAAAATCAACATCAAAGAATCGTCTTTATACTCGGTAAGCAAACTCGTTGAGACTTTTACCGGTTATAGAATTCCTGCCAATAAACCTATCGTGGGCGATAATGTTTTTACGCAGACTGCCGGAATTCATGCCGATGGCGACAACAAAAACAATTTGTATTTTAATGATTTGCTTCCAGAGCGTTTTGGAAGAAAACGAAAATATGCTTTAGGAAAAACTTCAGGCAAAGCCAATATCGAAAAAAATCTTCAAGAGTTAGGATTAAAACTAAATCCCGAAGATTTAAAATTGGTTACCCAAAGAATTATTGAGTTGGGTGATAAAAAGAAACGGTTACCAAAGAAGATTTACCATATATTATTTCGGATGTTTTGAACAGTCATTCTTATGAAGAAAAAATTACGGTGGAATCATATTTATTATCTCATGCAAAAGGATTACGCCCTTCGACAACTCTTTGCTTAAAAATTGACGGCGAAATTTTTGAAGAAAGCGCACAAGGCGACGGCCAATTTGATGCTTTTATGAATGCTCTTTCTAAGATTTATAAAACTAAAAAAATGACATTGCCAAAATTGATTGATTATGCAGTCCGCATACCTCCTGGCAGTAGCTCAGATGCTTTATGCGAGACCATTATCACCTGGACAAATAACGGAAAAGAATTTAAAACAAGAGGATTAGATTCCGATCAGACAGTAGCCGCAATTATAGCGACACAAAAAATGCTTAATGTAGTGTCTCTTTAAAAAATAAATTTCAATTAAAAATATAATTAAAAATAAAAAACAATGAAATTCAATATTGCCCTTTTAGCCGGAGACGGAATCGGACCAGAAGTAGTTAACGAAGCAGTAAAAGTTTCGGATGCCATTGCTAAAAAATTTAACCATGAAATCACTTGGACACCAGCGCTTACAGGAGCTTGTGCGATTGATGCTGTTGGAGTGCCTTACCCAGATGAAACTCATGAAATTTGTATGGCTGCTGATGCTGTTCTTTTTGGAGCTATCGGACACCCAAAATATGATAATGATCCAAGTGCTCCGGTTAGACCTGAGCAAGGTTTATTGTTGATGCGCAAAAAATTAGGCTTGTTTGCAAATGTACGTCCAACTTTTACTTTTCCTTCTTTAATTGACAATTCTCCATTGAAAAGAGAAAGAATAGAAGGAACTGATTTAGTTTTTCTAAGAGAATTAACTGGAGGAATCTATTTTGGTGAAAAAGGAAGAAGAGATGGCGGAGAAACTGCTTTTGACAATTGCGTTTACACTAGAGCTGAAGTACAGCGTTTGGCGAAAAAAGGATTTGAATTAGCAATGACACGTTCAAAAAAATTGTGTTGTGTGGACAAAGCAAACGTTTTAGAAACTTCCCGTTTATGGAGAGAAACTGTACAAGCTATGGAAAAAGAATATCCGGAGGTTACCGTTTCTTATGAATTTGTTGATGCTGTTGCCATGCGTTTAGTTCAGTGGCCAAACTCTTATGATGTATTGATTACAGAAAATTTATTTGGTGATATTTTAACAGATGAAGCTTCTGTAATTTCAGGATCTATGGGATTAATGCCGTCAGCATCTGTTGGAGAACACACTTCTCTTTATGAGCCAATTCACGGATCTTATCCTCAAGCTACTGGATTGAATATTGCTAATCCATTGGCGACTGTTTTATCTGCAGCAATGATGTTTGAAGATGCTTTTGGATTGAAAGACGAAGCAGAAGCGATCAGAGCTGTTGTAAACAAATCATTGGAGCAGGGAATTGTTACTGAAGATTTAGCTTCAAAAGGAGCAAAAGCTTACTCAACTAGCGAAGTTGGCGACTGGCTGGTTGCTAATTTGTAGAAATTAAAATCAATATATGGTATGGTAGAGATGCACTGCAGTACATTTCTCTATCATACCATATATTCCTATAACAATAAAAAAAGGCATTTTCTTAAATTAGAAAATGCCTTTTTTTATTGTTATTATCATTATTGCTGTAGAGATTACAGCAATACATCTCTACAGCAATAGACAATCATGAAGAATTTTGAAAAAAAATTTTTAATTTACAAACTGAGTAGATAACTGTATTGTAAAATCAAAATCATCAAGGGTATTAAAAGAACCAGATTCTGAATATATATAAGGATCTAATGGGTAACCATATGTATAAAAATAGTCATTATATGAAGCAAGCCAATCATCTACCAAATCTGTTTCAGTTGTAACGCAAAGCATCGGTACTAAATTATCTGTAGAAGCAGCTTCATATTCAACAAATGCAAAATCAGGTATCGGTATAACACCACTTTGCTGAGCAGCATAACGAGCTTGTTCTACATTAACCTCAACGACTCCGTTTACTTTGATTTTTAAAGTAGCTCCGCCAGCTTGTGTAGTCACAGACCAACGTAAATAAGATGTAGCAGACATCGTATTAAACAAGCCACACAATAATAACGTTAACAAAACAGTTGTTTTTTTCATAATAAATTAATTTTTAAATAGTTAAATAAAATTTACATTTATTAAATATAAGAATTAATTTTCAATTAATATAATTTTAATACTTTTTAAACCACAAAAAAACCTTGGTTCGATATTAAATCGCACCTAAGGTTTTTTTTCAGTAATGTTTAAATATGAAGTTTAGGTCATGGGTTATTTCCAAGTAAAAGGCAAGTACCAATTATTAACATTCATTAATTTTGCACGTACTTCTGCCGCATGAGTATTTCCTTCTTTATTCAATTTATCATACACTTTATCAGCTAAAAAGGCTGGATTATTTCTACGTAAAGAAATACGGACTAAATCTTCCCAACGGTTACCTTCATAAGCAAGTGACAGTCCTGCTTCATCAATGATATTATCTTCAATAGACGTCAGACTATCTCCAACTACAACTGCAGCTGGTTGTAGATTTGCACGGCCTCTAACACCTCCGCCACGATACCAATTGCCTCTATAGTAAGGATGTTCTCCTTGACGAGCATCAAAATCATAAGGGAAAGGCCTCTGATTTTTACCTATCACCGTATTCATAGCATTAGTAACATCATCTGTACTAACACTAAGATTTCCACGATTAAACGATTTTAATATCCCAACATTTAAAATTGCATCAGCAATTCTATGTTGATTATCTCTATTAGCAGCTTCTGCGTATCGCAAATTCAGTTTTTCTGCACGGTATAAAAACCAATCTCCGTCCGTTTTAAACACATCGGCAGCAGCTTCATACTTGTAAAGGTATTTCATAATAACAGGATCATTACCTACCATTCTATAAGTAAATTTCTTCCCGCGTGCATCATAAGGAATACCATTTTTTTGGTAATTACTAGTACTCTCCCAAAGACTGATTGCTCTCTGAGATGGTTTTGCTAAGTATTGGCCTCCAGTTTTAGAAAAAATAGCTATAAATGGATTTTTCGGAGCAAATTTACTATCAAAAGGCAATGACCAAATCCATTCTGTATTCCATACAGCATCTCTTGTCCTAGCAAACATTGACCTCCAGCCCTGAGTATCTGTATTATACACTGCTGATGCATCATAATATTGGCCGCTTGGATATGCAACAAGAAAATCATTATTACCGCTACCCCCAAAAATACTCATACGATATGTTTCATAAAGTGCAGTGCTGCTTGGTAGATCTGAAGAGGTTTCTAATACGTTTTTGTAATGCATGGCAGCCTGTTGATAGTTACCTCTCCAAAGCTGTAAATCTCCTAATAAACATTCTTTATTGATAAAAAACTTTGGTGTGTAATAACCATCCACTGTTACTACTAAGCTGCTGGTAGCGTCGTATTGTTTTTTATAGGTCAATCCTTCTGTAAACTTAACAAGTTCATCAAGAAGCTGATTAAAAGAAAGTCTAGGATATTTACTGACATTCTTAACATCTTCTAAGGATGTTATAGGATCTGTAATATATGGTACTGTACCATATTGAATCCCAAGCTGTAAATAAATCCAAGAACGAATACAGGCAATATCTGCATAACGCTGTTCATATTGTGACTGCGTAAATTTCTTTTCGGCAACCATAATATTAAAATTTTTAAGGGCATCGTTACAGTTTTGAATAACTTCGTAGAAATCTTTTGGATTTACATAAGGATTCTCTGCTGAAATATTTTGCTCTGAAAGTTCTTTTAAATAGGGATCAGAATTATAAGTTGTGGTCATCAGGTCGGCACGCATTTCATTAAGAATAACGTATTTACTGGCAAGTCCCATAAATTTCCCATATATACCTATAACTACAGCATCAGCATCGTATACATTGCGGTACAGTTGCTCGCCGGCAAGTTTATCTTGTGGCTCTACATCTAGATATTCCTCGCAAGAGCTTAGGCTAAGCAATAACACCGCTACCCATAATAAGGGCTTAGTGATTTTTTTTGTTTTTGTTCTTATTGTTGTCATCATCAGTCTGTTCTCTATATTGTAAAAATAATTTTAAAGTCCTAAACGTAATCCAAGTTGGTAACTTGTAAATTGAGGAGCTAAACCTATATCTGCCCCTTGACCAAAAATGGATGAAGTAGCACTAAATTCAGGATCAAACCCAAGATATTTAGTAAAAGTCAACAAGTTGTTTGCAGTAGCATACAATTGAATATACTTAATATGTTTACTATCATTCACTGGCACATCATAACCTATCACTAAGTTTTTTAACCTTAAGTAAGAACCGTCTTCAATCCATCTGTCTGAAAATGCAGCATTACCCATTGGATCTCCCCAAACAGCTTTTGGAATATCTGTTTGCTGCCCTTCAGCTCTCCAGCGGTTTGCAACAGCAGCACTTTGATTTTCATAACCTCCCATTTTTTCAAGATTGTAACGCATTCCGTTATAAAGATCATTACCTGCTGAAAAATTAAACAACGCTTTTAGACTAAATCTTTTATATGTAAAATCAGTACTAAAACTTCCTGTTACCGTTGCATTCGGATTACCAATAACCATACGATCCTTGTCATCAATAACTTTGTCTCCATTGACATCAGTAAAACGCATATCGCCTCCGCTAAAAGGCACTAAGTTGCCATTCGTCAAACGCTTTGACAATCCATCGGCTATAGCTTCTGCAGTAGTACTATAAACGCCATTACTGTTTAATCCATAAAATAAGTTCGCATCTTTACCAACCGATGTTAAGTAAGTAGCACCGCCAAATTCTGTTAGAATATCGCCGCTTGGTAAATTTTGCACTCTATTATTATAGTGACTTACTTTATATCCAAAGTCAAAAGTGAAATCTGGAGTATTAATAATTCGAGCATTCATACCTAATTCGGCTCCATATGTACGCATTGCACCGCTATTAGACTCTACAGAATCGAATCCGTTTTCAGCAGCAGTTTTTTCATAAACAATCATATTAGATGTTTTGTTTGAAAACACATCGAAAGTACCATTAATACGTTCTTTAAACAATCCGAAATCTACTCCTAAATTCGTTTTTGTAACTGTCTCCCATTGTAAATTAGTATTTCCAATATTACCGCGAACTAAACCTTGCATTCCTAATAAATTTTGAGAAACATAATAAGTTTGAGCCGAATAATTACCTATATCATCATTTCCGCTTGTTCCGAAGCCGACTCTTAATTTAAGATAATCTACATCATTTATACCTTTCATGAAATCTTCTGAAGAAATTAACCAAGCTCCAGAAATAGAAGTCATCAAAGCATATTTACTAGCTCCAGTTGATGCATCATCTCCAAAACGGCTTGAACCATCTACAGCATAATTTGCTGTTAGAAAGTATTTATTACGGAAATTATAGTTTCCACTCGCATACATATTTAACCAATGCCATTCTCCTAATGCTCCTCCTACTTGGCGCAGCAAACTGGAACCCGCTGTTACACTAGTAAAATCATCAGTAGAGGAATTGTAGCCTAAACCTAAATCAGTTTCAGTTTTATTACTTTGTGCTCTAAATCCAAAACGGACATCTAAATTATGATCATTATAAAAGGTTTTCATGTAACTGGCAAAAGTATCTGTATAAAGTCCATTATAACTTTGCACTTCACTTCCTGAACGATTTTTCCCAATAGCTGTAGGCAGCATAAAATCAGTAACACCTTTATCTGGAATAAAGAATGTCTCTCTCTCTTTATTGAAACTCAAACCAGCAATTGAACTAACATTCCAAGCTTTGCTTATTGCATAGTTAAATTTTAAATTACCAAAAAAACGATAGTTATTATTAGTAGCCATTCCATTGTCTAAAATAGCGTTGGGGTTACTTACATTAAAATAATCCACATCTTCCCAATTAGGGGAAACTTCACCTGCATCATTAACAATTCTATTTGTTAAAAAAGGAGCTTTGGTTAATGATAAATATTGTGGACTAGTGGTATATGCAAAACCTTGATTCCACTGATTTTGCTGATTATTAATAAACGAAAGATTAGCATCTACACTCAATTTCTCTGTTAATCGCAAAGCAGCGTTTAAACGGACACTATAGCGTTTTGAGTCAGTGCCCACGACAATTCCTTTACTATCAAGGTAACCTACAGATAAGCCAAACTTTGCAATATCATCACCTCCGCGAACTTTAAGGAAGTAATTTTGATTGATACTTGATTTAAAAACCTGATTCTGCCAATTGGTTTGATTATGATATTTATAGTATCCTGCAGAACCAACATTATCATTCATATACGGTAAGCTGGCAATTTGCTGCTGCGATAAACCACGTGTAGCTTCTAACTGAGAAAGGTGTGTACGGTAGCCATCAGCATCTAACAATGGCATTTCATCTGGAGTTTGATTAACTCCTCCGTACATCGTGAAATCAATTTTAGTAGATAACTCGGTAGCTCGAGTCGTTGTAATATTTATTACTCCATTGGCGCCTTTGGTTCCATATAATGAAGTACCATCTTTCATAATGGTTATATCTTCAATATCTTTAACATCAATATTCGTTAAAGGGGAAGAATCGTTATTTGATATGATTCCAGATCCATAATCCTCATCATCATAAATCATTCCATCTACAACAATTAAGGGTCTATTGCTTCCATATAACGAATTAAAACCTCTCAAAGCCAAATAACTGCCTGCATTAGGAGCACCTGAATTTTTAATACTTGTTAACCCTGTTGTTCTGCTCTGAAGAAATCCAGCTGCGGATTCTGTTACCGGAGTTGACCATTGTTCTTTCTTAAAGTCAATCACGCTTGTTGCATTGGTATTATTATACTGCATAATATCACCAGATGGTAAAGTTGCCTTTTGATAAGCAGGAGAATAATAGACTTCACTTAATAGTATGTTCAAACCTGATTTTCTGTTTTTAACAGGGTAAACCTTGGTTTGAAAATCCTGCCCACTAATAGTAAGCAGAGCCTGTAAATTTGGAACTTGAATTTCAAAACTACCATCATTATTAGAAATGGCTGCTGAAAATCCTTCAACAGCAATATTGATCCCCGATAAAGCGGTATTGGTTTTTGCACTTTTAACAACACCTTGTACTAAAATTCCCTGTACTTTTTTCTGAGGAACTATTGCAGTTGAATCCTTAGCAGTCTGCGCATATAATTGCGCTTCAAGACCACCAGCAAAAAATATGCTTACAAGGCAAGTTAGTTTTATAATTTTTAGCATAACTAATTTTTTATAATATATTATTTTTTAACGTCAGGAACAAATTTCAAATAATCAATAGTGAGTGGGTTTTTGGCCACAGTACCAGCCCATAATGTAATCAAATCAATATTTCCAGATTGAGTAATATCAAAACTGCCTAACAAGAATGGGTTATAATCTTTTACCAAAACATCTTTATATCCAAAATCTTTTAAAGGATTTGTCAGCATATTTGCAGTACCAACTAACTGCCATTTTCCTCCCACTATTAATCTCTGAGATATAGGAACGGTTAACTGATCGTTTATTGCGCGCCAATACACCTTATAAGTAGTACTGTACATATCCTTTGCTGCATAAGTCATATAAAATTGAGCAGAACCTGGAGCTGGCGCTATAATATCATTAAACGGCAGCTGGGTTGTTGGATCTATAATTTCGCGATACGAAAAACTACTGCGGGATCCATTGCCATAACCAGTATAAGCTTCTCCTTGAATTACTGTGGGAACTAAACGATCTGAAAGTTTAACATCTACCTTTTTCATGATGTAAATAATACCGTTACTTAATTGTATTGGCTCGCCTACAATTTGTGTTTGATCTACATCAAACTGAACTCCAAATCTTGATGTTAATGTTTTAGGTAATGTCCCTTTTGTATATGCTTTTGGAAAAGCCAAATCTCGTACCGTAAAATACATACTGTAAGTTTCCGTTGAATCCCTAAGAGGATTATTAGATGTTTTAGTCAAATATGGTTTCATTTTAGTCACTTCCGCATTGTAACCATCATCCTGCATTAAGAAAAGGGTATATGAATTTTTCTCATTGTTAAGATTATACACATTTCTTAAGTAGGAATTGGATAAAGAATCCGCAAGAAATCCAGCAGGAGATTTTTCTTTGGCGGCCGCATCTTCTTTGTAAATGCTAAATTCTTTTAGACTTGTTAAATAAGCGCTCATTGCTGAAGTGCCTTTATTAGCATTGATATATTCCCAAATATTCAATTTTGGAGCAAGCGCTTTATTAATAATATGAAATACGCCATTTGCTGCATAATGATCCGCAGTAACAATAGTGGCATCCCCAATAGTTGTACTTCCTTTGAATATTAAATACTTATCAGTCAACATTTGGATCTTTTCTTGATCATTTTTTCTTACTGATGAAAAAGAAGTTAACGCAATATGGTTGGCTACAAATTTTTTAAGTGCCTCAGCATCATTAAGTATTGCTACATCTACCTGAGACAGTGCTTCATTTGTAGGCGTAAAGACAGTATAGGTTTTTGAAGCGGCCAAAATTTTATCGTACCCAGTTTGAGTTAATAATTTTCCAAACTGAGATACTTCAGCTGTATTTGCAATAGCCTCATTAAGCGTAACATCCAGATTGGAATCTCCATTGTTTTCCCGATCATCCCAAGGGCTGGAACAAGAAACTAAAGCTATAGTTAACAAACTAACCAATAGTCTTTTATAATTTAAATTTAATACGATCATTTTTACTTGATTAAGTTTGAACTTATATTCTTTTATAATATTAATATCCACTGTTACCATTATCCCCTTTGGTTGCGTCGGTCCTTTGAACAAAACCGCCACCATAGCCTGGCTTAAATTTTGGCCAAATCTGATCCATGTCTACTGGACGAAATTCTACCATATCGAACCTGTCTGCATCTCCCGCACTACAGCCTGTACAAGCATCTGTAACAAATTTAATTTTATGTTTTCCTGTGGTTAATACTTCTACAATACCTACAAATCTAGAATTGAGAGCATCACCCTTAACAAATGGAAACATATATCGTTTATAACCTTGTGACTCTAATACCCTATCATTTATACCCGTTGTAACATTACTAGGGTCATTTGGAGCTTCTTGCTGATTGATAATTCTAGAGGTTTGTACACCATTAAAAAACACTTTTGTATTAGTAGAAGCTTTAGCTATTGCACGATAGGAAACCCAAATTTTATAACGCCCTTTGATAATTACCGGAGTGTCAAACTCAATATCATTCAAACCTCCTGCACCAGTACGAAAACGAAAAATATTCCAAAGATCCCCATTAGCAGCTCCGCCATAAGGCTGCCATGTCATATTATATGTTTTATTTCCTGTCCAAGTAACATTACTAAGTCCTCCTAATACAAAACTGAAAGCTACTCCTCCCGTTTTTCTATAATTAGCAACATTGGCTGCCATTTCTGGCTGATTACATAAATCAAAATAAACTGGTGATGCCACACGTTTTTTAATGGTGAAATGTCCGTCTACATAATGCAATACTCCATTAGAACAGGTTGTATTACTTGGATCTCTTACTATTGCAACACCCTGCTCTTGTATTCCATTAAAAATATCATGATTCAATAAAATAGATTGTTTATCTAATTGTGAGCTAATTACTTCCAGAGGAGCCTTAGTTTCAAACACAGGTGTTATTGCCATATCACTTAAATAAATTAAATTAGGCAATACATGGTATTGTACATATAAATTCAAACTATCTGCAGGGTTAGTTGGGTCTTTTAAATGACTATATCTTTTCTTTAAATCTTCTAAGGTGTTAAAGCCAGCTTTATTCAAAACTGCATTGCTTTCTCCTAAAACCGTTAAAAAACTACCAACTTTATTTTCGTCATAAACAATAGGTTTATTTAATTTCTCATACCATCCTGTAGCTTTTAAAACTTCGGTAAATAAAGAAAGATTTATATCTGATTCAATACTTGCAGCCACTGTTTTATCAGCAACACGCAACACTTTATCAATAGCATGAATAATTCCATTTCCTGCTATTATGTTAGAAATTATAATATTTGATGTCTTATTAACAGTTTCACTAGCAACACCATTGATATTTGTAGCTCCAGTTATTAAAAATTGACCATATAAACTAGGAGTTGCAATCTTACCATCGGTAAATGAAGATGTTGTTATTGTTTTATCTAAAATATGCAGTTTAGCTATATTTTTCAAATCTTCTACTGGAACTTCTTTTAATGAACTAACACCCAAATCCTTTAAATACTGTTTTACAGCATCATTAGTTGGGAGGAATAATGTAAAAGTCCCATACGTATTCATATATGAAGCATAATTCGTAATATCCAGAATTTCTAAAAACATAGAATATTCGGTATTAACTCTTAAATATTCGGTTATATTAAGAGTATCATCCGTACTTTCCTTTATTTTTTGCTCTGTACAGCTTTGAAACATCAGAACAATCAAAAACACTAAAGTAAGTCTCAAGAGGCTAGGTAATCTTAATAATCTTTTCATGTCTTATTTATTTATTATTTATAAAATGGATTTTGTACAAGTGCTTTATTTGTATAAAGTTCGCCCGTGTTAATAGGCAAATAATGACTGTTAGGATCTTGTAATTTGGCTATTATAGATTGCTGCTGATCGGCTGGAGCATTCTCAATAGCAGCATTAATAAGAATGTCTTTTCGTGCGTAGTTATTTCTTCTGGCAACTCTAAGCATATCAAACCAGCGTTTACCTTCAAAAGCCAATTCACGAGAACGTTCCGCTAATACATAATCTATAACACCATTTTTACTTGAAGCATCAACAGACTGAGCAGTTTGAGCAATTGCACGACGTTTTAGTCTAATATCATCAATAATTGCAAGTGCTTCTGCCCCTTGATTTAATTCGGCAAGAGCTTCCGCTTTCAATAGTAACACATCACCATAGCGATAGACAAACCAATGGGTGTCTGAATCTTGCAATTCTTTTGTGCCTTCGCTATCTCCTATATATTTATAAATCAAATTGAATGAAGCAACTATAGAAGCAAAGTCACCACGAATATCTCTCTTACTCAGATCATCAAAATCAACTCCAAAAACCTTTTCTGCTACTGTAGCAGAAATAATAAACTGTGGTCTTTGTAAAAAGATATTATAAAAAGGGCCTAAATTTGCTGCAGTATATTGGAATTCGAAAATACTTTCAACGGAATTTCCATTGGCAAACACGGTATTATACCAAGTGCCGTAATTTGAAGATTGGTACAAACTAAATTTTTTAGAATCTATTACTTTGTTAGTGGCAATCAATGCCTCTTGATAATTATCTGTCCATAAATAAACATCTGCCTGCAGCGCATTAATCGCATAAACAGTGATACGTCCTTTATTATATGGATTGTTGCCATAATCTTCAACGGCATATCCTTCTGCTAATTTAAGGTCTTTGATTACCTGTGCAAATACATCTTTTTGAAGTGTAACTGGCAATTGAAAATTATCTTGATCGGTTAATGTAGCGGTTAATTTTAAAGGCACATCTCTAAAAGTACGAGCCAATGTAAAATACAAATAGGCTCTTATAGCTAAAGCTTCTGAAAGAAAATGATTTAATTGCTCTTGAGTCAAGGTAGGATCCTTTTCTTTGACAGCAGGTGCCAAATCAATTACAGTATTACAGTAATTAATAGTTCTGTAAAATGCATCCCAATTGGTCAGACTATTAGACGCTGTAATATTTGAGTTCATGATATCTCTCTCATCCTCCGTTACATTCTGCCCTGGAGCAACCATATCCCCTCTTAAATCTCCGTACATGAATAAATATTCAGTCATCGTCAAATCAGCTACTCCTGGAGGCGGTTTTAACAAAGACGAATAAATTCCGGCAACAGCGGCTTGAATATCTTCTTTAGTTTTCCAAAATTCACCACGGATAATTCCGTCTTGCGGCTTTAAATCTAAATAATCATCACACGAAGCCGTACAGACAAATAGGATAAAGATTGCTAGAATTGTTTTTATTTTAGTTTGCATAATTCAAATTTTATTATTAGAAACGAAGTGTAACTCCAAGTGTAACACGTTTTGTTGGTGGAGTACTAGAATTATCAATTGCAATGGCAAAAGGATCTCCACTTTTCATATTTACTTCAGGATCCTGACCTTTATAGTTAGTAAAAGTGATTATATTATCTGCAGTTATATAACAGTTCACATCCTGCAGTCTTAACTTTTTTACTAAGTTTTTACCCAAAATATAACTGAAGGTAACTGAACGAAGACGCATAAAAGAAGCATTTTCAACATAACGATCTGAGCCTAACCAGTTATACCCCGATCCATAAAGTGCTCTAGGCATATCCGTTACATCGCCAGGATTGCGCCATCTAGATAAAACAGCTGTACTTTGATTACTATATGAATACATATTAGTAGCCTTCATATCGGCACCATTGACAACATCATAACCTAATCTATAACTAAAGAAAAGCATTAGCTTGAATTGGTTATTAAGAGTTATATTAGGTCCAAAACCTCCAATAAATTTAGGATTACTATTTCCTAAATAAACTACGTCACGACTATCAATGTTACCATCATGGTTGATATCTTCATATTTAGCATCTCCAGGCTGAAACGTATAATCTGTAATTGGATAATTGAAACGCATCAATACTTGTTCTCCATTAGGCCCTACAATTTTATTTCCGTTGGCATCTGTAGCCTTTGTAGCTTCCAAATCTTTATAAACTCCTTTGAAACGGTATCCGTAGAATGAGCCAAATGGGTTATCAACTTGAAGGAAACGCTTATATTCCCCATTTTTATCAGTATTTCCACTCTCACTTGGATAATATTCTGAAATTTCTTTAATAGTGTTTTCATTACTTGAAATATTGAAATTAAAATCAACTTTCCAATGTTTCGATCTATAAGGAGTTGTATTAAGATTTAATTCAAATCCTTTATTTTCTAATGTTCCAACGTTCTGATCCACCTTATTGTAACCCGAAACACTAGTTAATTGAAGATCTTTAGAAATCAAATCTGTAGTCAAGTTTTTATACAAATCAAGATCTATCATAACACGGTTTTTAAACATTTGCAAGGTGAAACCTAAGTTGGTACCTTTTAATTTTTCCCAGCGTAAATTACTCAATTCAATGTTAGAAGGTATTACGCCATTAAGATCTAAATACTGGGTACTATAGTTCGTATAAACATTATAAAAACGATAATCAGAATTTGGAGCCCTACCAGATTCTCCGTAACTGGCTTTAATACTCAAATCGTTAATTGCTGTAATATTTTTCATAAAAGGCTCCCCAGAAACCCTCCAACGAGTCGATATAGAAGGGAAATAACCATATCTGTTTTCAGGACCAAATCTGGAATTTCCATCAGCACGCAAACCCAAATTAATGATATAACGATCCAGCAGTCCATATTGTACACTTGTTACTGCACCAACACTTCTATATTGACCATAACCACTTTTTAGGGTCAATTCTGAATTTTGAGTTCTTGATGGAATCGATGGATCTGTTAATAAAGATGAAGCTGTGTTTGATGTCATTGCTTCATACGAAGTAGACTTAGAATCATTAGTCTGCAATGATAATAAAACTTGTAAATTTTGTTTTTCTCCCAAGTCTGGCTGATAAACAAAGTTGGTTTTTGTTATAATACCAGATTGGTCAATATCAGCATCAGATGCTCTATTTACAACGGTTTCAGTAAAAGGACGTCCTGTGGCATTTTGTGGTAAAAAAGTTTTAATTTTTGTACTGCTATAATCAAATTGCAAATCAAATGTAGAAAATAATACTTTAGGAATAATATCGACATTCACATTAAAATGGGGTGTTATACGATCTACCACTTGATTATTTGTCGCAAATTCGGCCATTGCTACTGGATTATAAGTACCTGAATAAGTACCTTGAACATTTGAAGCCGGCGTAAAATAATTGGGTGTAAGATTTCCCATTTCATCATATTCAAAAATACTCATATTTGGCATTTTAATATAAGCAACACCACGCAATAGATCCTTATCATCATTACTACTAAAATTATTTACATAGTTACGCTGCGTATCATTATGTGAATAAGCAATATCGGTTCTAAATCTAATACGATCAGAAACAACATAATCTAAATTCAATCTGGCATTCAATTTCTCCAACCCAGTCCCTTTAGTCACCCCTTTGGAATTATAATAACCAATGGAACTAAAATATCTTGCTTTTTCTCCCCCTCCTAGTAGAGAAAGGTTGTGCTCTCCAGTTTTACCTGTTTGCGTAATGGCATCTATCCAATCTGTATTTTGTCCGTAATTTTTAAAATAGTAAACATCCTGAGGATCATATTGAAACTCTTTAACCGTCAGAGTATTCAACGGTACACCGTTTCTATTCATATATTCTTCTGGAATCAACTGAGAATACTGATCTCCATTCAACATTGGAACTGTAGAAGGTGTTTTAGAAAAAGTCTGTTTAAAAGTATACGTAATTTTTGGCGCACTTACTCCTCCACGTTTAGTAGTAATTAATAAAACTCCACTGGCGGCTCGAGAACCCCACATTGCAGTAGCAGCAGCATCTTTTAAAACAGTTATCGTTTCAATATCTGTTTGAGCAATATTTAATAAAGCTGAATAACTTTGTTCATCGGCCGTACCAAAGTTAAAATCTGCTGGTATAGTTGTTTCATAAGGCATTCCATCTACTACAATTAAAGGGTCTGAAGATCCAGAAATTGAAGATGTCCCTCTAATTCTGATTTGCATACCTGCTCCAGGATCACCACTATCTGCTGTAATATCTACACCAGCCATACGTCCCTGTAAAGCTTCATCAATACTTGCTGCTTGTGTATAAGCTAAGTCTGCAGCGTTTATACTAATTGAACTAGTGGTCCTATTTCGGTCATCAATTTTCATTAAACCATTGTCAGCCTTTTTCGCACTAATAACAACTACCTCGGTAAGTGATTCTACAGTAGAAACAAGTAAAACTTTAATTGATTCTCTACCTTTAATTTCAATGCGTTGCGATTTATATCCTATAGTAGAAATAAATAACTTGTTATTTGGATCCTTTACCCGTATAGCAAAATTTCCATCAATATCTGAAACTGCCCCAGAAATGGTACGATTTTCAGCATCTTGTTCTGCAATAGTAGCTCCTGGCACACTTAATTTATCACTTGAGTCAATAACCTGACCACGGACTAAAAAAGTTTTATTCCCTTGTTGTGCCAAAACTGGTAAAACAGCCAGAATAACACAAGCAAATGCAAAACTGTAAAATATATTTGTAATTTGTTGTCTCATTTTATTTCTCTAAGTTTAAGATAGTTGTCTACTAAATGGATTAAAGACCTGTCTGCTAAATTATTACTGCTTGCTTGTATAAAATTAGCAGCTGCATTTTCATTACCTGATTCATCTTTAAACGACAATGTCCTAGTTGCACCATCACTAATTACTCCAACATAAGTTTTGTCTCCTTGCGTATTTTTTCTTAATGTTTCCCATTGTCCAGTAGTCAATCCGTCATTTGAAGCCGTTTTATTAACAATAATATGGTATTGTATAAAATCGGCAACCATGTCTTTTTCTCCTGTTGTCTGTAACGCTGGATTAGGTGAAGCAGGAAGGAGTTTTGCAGTAACCGCTCTTGCGATAGCCGCTTTATTTGGGATTATAAAAGTATAAGAAGTGCCTATATCTACCCCTTCAATTTTTCCTGTTGAAGAATTGAAAATTTTAGAATTTGCAAGATATTGATAGAAACTGTTGAATTCAACATTACTTGCTGCTAAACGCTTGATAACCAAACCTTGTAATTCAGTAGAGAATTGTGGAAAACTATCAACATAATAGGTGATCCCATTTTCCTGCAATTCTTTTCCTATTACTTTAGTTACAGTTCCATATGCAACATCACCAGCCGCATACACTTTGCTGTTAGACCATTGTATATACTCCCCTGGCAATTCATTATCTCCTGTACGGATAATACCAGAAGTAGTTGCAATGTTATCCAACTCCCCTTTAGGCGTAAGAACGATACAATTATAAAAGAGTCTTACTAATCTATTTCTGGCGGCACTTCCGCTTTCACTTTGTGCAGTTACAGGATTAACATATACCCATTGTAGAAATCTTGAGTCCCAATTGAAACCAAGACCAATTAATACCGTATCAGATGGTAAGAAAATAGTATATTTAGTTTTTATATTACTAATCATTTCTTTGATACCAGAACCGTCATTAAAAATTTTAGTTGCAAAACTATATTTAGGATCGAGATAAGCAGAAGTATAAACAGTATAAAATAAATTGGATTTCTGCACTTTGTTAGCACCATAAAAAAATCCGTTACTTAAAACTTTCTTCTCAATAATATCAGTTGCAAAATTAAATGTTAAATCTTCTTTCAACCCATTTGCTAAATCATTCTTTGAAGGCCATAAAGCACCTTGCACCATGTGTGCATTTATTAAATCTTGAAAAACATATTTTGGCAATTTATCAAGAGAAGGATAATTTTTAAGAAGAATTTTATCCACAAAAGTCTGTAAAGCAGCATCTTCTGGAGCAATCAGCGTATAGGCATCAGACTGGCCGTCATTGTCGTCTGTTTTTACAAAGTTTTCATTATTAGGTGAAAATGCCAAAGTAGGATCGTACAATTTAACGTAAACCTTGTCTGATTTACCAGTATAATTATAATAATCTGTTGTAGCAGGTTGAAAAAAAACATAACTAGCAAGATTCTCTTCAAGTATTTTACGAAACAAGCTGTATTTACTATTTTGCTCCAGATACTGATCTATATTCATTAATGGGAGACTTACCTTATCTACTTCATGAATAACACCATTTTCAGCAACAATATCAGCTTCTAGTACTTTTGAATCAAAAACATTAAATCCTGTGTACTCTTTACCTGGATAGAAATAATTAAAATCATAAGAACTCAAACTTTTAGCCTTAAAATATTCATCCGTAAAATAAGTAATATACTTATTGTTATTATCTCCTGAAATATAACCGCCATTACGGTTGGATCCTACTATAACCATCGGCTGACCATTAATAGTTTTAGTCACAAAACCATCATAAAATGCAGTTCTTCTTCGGTAAGCATTATCTACTACCCAACCTTTTGATGATTGGTAATCAGATAATTTGTCCTTCATAAAAGCATTATAAACAAGCGCATATTTAACAATTTTAGCAGCAGTAGCATCATCTATTTTAGTTACATCTGAGATACCTTGCTCTTGGAAAAATTTAGTAAAAGCAACATCATTAGGAGCAAACATAGTCCAATATCCTGCTTTTCCTAAAATATCTTTATAACCTGCTTTGTCAATTAAGACCGTTAAATTTTTAAAATTCCCTTTTGCTTCCAATTGTTGATAAATTGGATCTTCAAGATTCGCAGGACGCGCATAGTATTCATCATATACATCTGAACTACAGCCAAAAAATAAGGCTAGAAGGGGTATAACAAGTAAATAGTAGTGTAATCTTTTCTTCATTTTAAATAAAATTGCTGATAAACATTTATACTTTTTTTAACTTTTTTGATTATTTCTTAACGATCAAATATACATGTTCATCTCACTCTTACTATCCTGCCCCATCCTGTAAAAATTAAATATTTTTTTATTATATATAAAAAAAAGCACGATAAAAAGATATTACTTCAATTAATTAACTTTTAAATTACACAATAGGAATACTTGGATTTACTGACACCAAAGTGTTTTTTTATTACAATTATTATCTTTCCAGAAACAATTAACTTTTTATTGTGAAATTAAAAAACTTGAGAAAAAAAACGAGAAAAACTTGTATTACCTATTAAAAAGACTACAAATAAAAACACGTTGTATGTTCTGTTTTCTAGCTAATCAGAATAGCAAAATAATGCAGTCTTAATGAGATTTTGAGAAAAATCCCGCATGCATATAAAAAAAATGCCTCCAAAATTGGAGGCATTTTTTTTATATTAAATACGATTATACTATATGAATTAGTAACTTAAAAAAGGACTTAATTTTTAATAAAAATCAAACCCAAAATATTTTAAGCTACTTCTTTTAGAATATTATTTAAGATTAATTTTCTGGAGCTAATTCTAATTCTAACCCATCCAGACTTTCAGTTATAGGGATTTGACAACCTAATCTGCTATTTGATTTTACATAAAATGCTTCAGACAACATCGCTTCTTCATCATCACCCATTTCTGGCAATACTACATCATTAAGAACATAACATTGACAAGAAGCACACATTGCCATACCGCCACAAGTTCCTTCAACAGGAAGTTCATAAGCTTTGCAAAGTTCCATTATGTTCATCGCCATATCAGTAGGCGCTTGTAAATCATGAATAATTCCTTCTCTATCTTTAATCTTTATTAATACGTCCATCTATTTTTTACTTCTTTATACGACAAATCTTGTGCATTTTTAACTTTTTACCTCAAGATCTACAGCCATTTCTTTTCTATTTTCTTTATTTAATATTTTTAAACCAATAACATCTGCTTGATTGATAATGAAAACTACTACTGCATTTGGAGCATAAGTCCCATCATGTGTTTTAAACACCAGCTTGCCTTCATACGTCAAGTTTACTAAACCATTTTTATCAGTTTTACTTTTGGTTTGTATTTGAGAACCAAATTCAGCCGTAATATAAGCACTATTCTCTAACATATTTGCCTTTCCACCACTAAGTTCTTTCAAAAATTCAGCATTAGATATTTTTAACTGCCCAGTTCTATTTGACCAGATATCTATTATTTTACTAAAATTCATTACAGTCCATTCATCATCAACGTTAACATAAGTTTTAGTCACGTATGCCTCTTGAATTGGCTCTTGTCCATATGTTTTAAAAAGACATAATAAAACGATCAATAAATAAAGCTTTTTCATAATTCAAATTTGTAAGTTAGTGTTACAAATGTAAATTTTTATTTGAAAAATCAAATAAAAAAAATTTGAATTATTCATACCGTTTTTTACACATAATGAAAAAAACCCTTGTTATATTGGCAATTCCTTAATAATAACCTTTTAAAAAACCTTTTTTTATTACACTTTAACAAGTATAAGTTTTAAAATCATCAAACGCAAACATGACTTTTATCATTTTATAATTAGATTTTTTTTGTTAAAAAAAACAGAAAACTTCTTAAATATAAAATTCTGCTTTTTAATGCTTACAAAACATTGACAACCGTTTCTATTTGAGGGGCGTATTTTTTAATGGTAGTCTCAACACCCGCTCTCAAAGTCATCTGATTGACACTGCAGCTAGTGCAAGCTCCTTCAAGCCTAACTTTTACATGTTTTCCCTCATCAATTGAAATGAGCTTAATGTCACCGCCATCTGAATTCAAAAAAGGCCTGATTTCATCTAGCGCCTTCAAAACATTATTTGTTAATTCTTCTGTTTTCATAATTGGTATCTATTGTTCGCCATCTTTTAAATCAATCAAAATCACTGACTGCAATTTCAATTTATTCATCCATTGACAGCATTTGAATTAATATTCAAGTCTCAGAGTTATTTCTTAACGGCAGAACATCCTGCCATTGTCGTAATTTTGATTGCCTCAGTCGGCTCTAAATTTTCATTTCTACTAACCACTTCACTTACAACATTACGTGTGATTTCATCAAAAACACTTTCAATAACTGAACCAGTTTGTAATGCCGCAGGGCGTCCATAATCTCCAGCTTCGCGAATGGATTGAACAATTGGCACTTCTCCTAAGAAAGCCACTCCTAAATCTTGTGCAAGATCTTTGGCCCCTTCTTTCCCAAAAATATAATACTTATTGTTAGGCAATTCTTCTGGCGTAAAATAGGCCATATTCTCTATAATTCCCAAAACAGGCACATTTATCGCTTCAGATAAAAACATAGAAACCCCTTTTTTGGCATCGGCCAATGCAACGGCTTGAGGCGTACTTACCACTACAGCTCCGGTAACCGGTAATGATTGCATAATAGAAAGGTGAATATCCCCAGTTCCAGGAGGCAAATCAATTAACATAAAATCTAATTCTCCCCAATTAGCATCAAAAATCATCTGATTCAATGCTTTAGAAGCCATCGGCCCTCTCCAAATAACAGCTTGGCTAGGTGAGGTAAAAAATCCAATAGAAAGCATTTTAACCCCATAACTTTCTACAGGTTTCATTTTTGACTTCCCATTAACCTCAACCGAAATAGGTTTTTCATTTTCTACATCAAACATAATTGGCATAGACGGTCCATAAATATCGGCATCAAGAACACCAACTGCGAAACCCATTTTTGTCAATGTTACAGCTAAATTTGCTGTAACAGTAGACTTCCCAACTCCTCCTTTTCCAGAAGCTACAGCAATAATGTTTTTTATTCCTGGGATAGCTTTTCCTTTGATTTCATTCTTTTCTGGAACTTCAACTTTTATGTTCACTTTAATTTTGGCATCGGGCGAAACTAAATCGTGAATTGTTTTTTTGATATCGTCTTCGGCTCTTTTTTTAATATGCATTGCTGGTGTGTGCAATACTAAATCTACTACAACCTCATCTCCAAAAGTGACTACGTTTGCAACGGCTCCGCTTTCTACCATATTTTTACCTTCACCAGCAATAGTAATTGTTTCTAATGCTTTAAGAATGTTGTTTTTATCTAATTTCATTTTTTTATTCCTCTATCTGTTTGCGCTTTTAAAAAACGTGTTTTTATTTAAACTAATTTTAGATTGCAAAGATAACGGATTAAGTTCTTATTCTAAAGGATTTGGATTGGTTTTATCGATCAGTACACACAATAACAGCTATAATTGTCATTGTCTTTTTACTGCAAATAAACATATAAATTAAACGGCTATCTCTGGTTCCCAGAAAACAGCCTCAAAATTCATGATTTGATTATCAACAACAATAACACCTTCACTTTCCAGTAACTGCTGCATGAGATTGGTTCCGTCAAAATGATGTTTCCCTGTGAGCAGTCCCTTTCTGTTAACAACTCTATGAGCAGGGACATCTTCTAGATTATGAGCCGCATTCATAGCCCAGCCAACCATTCTTGCAGAGCGTGCCGCTCCTAAAACTTTAGCAATAGCACCATAAGAAGTGACTTTCCCATAAGGAATTTTCCTTACGACAATATAGACTCTTTCAAAAAAATTATCATTTGCTGCTTCCATTGCGTTTTATCCAAAATATCCCTTAATAAGCTTAAAGAGTGTAACTATGGAAACGAGTCCGGTAAGGGCTCCAATAATATAATTCCCGTTATTGATCAAAAAAGAAGATTTAGTTTCTCTTTTTTTGAAATACACGATATAAAGATAAAAAACTAAAAAGGAACCTGTTACAACACCAACTACAAATGCGTAAATAAAAGGTTCTAAAAAATAAAAATATCCATAAGTAGAAAGTGTAATGGATACAAAAACATAGTATGGTACAGGAAATAAATTCAATGCCGACAGTAACATTCCTAAAAAGAACCGATTGGTCTTGCTGCGTATTTTTGTTTCTGCCTTAGGCAATTTTGTTTTTTTGGCTTTCCAAAAAAAATAAATAGTAAGCCCTATAAAAATAAACAGTCCTATTTCCTGCAGTTTATTAATGACATCAGGATGGCTATTAATAAAATCAGCAAATAATAAGGCTAAAAATGTCTGAAAAAAAACGATTACAGTAGCACCAACAGCAAAAAATATAGCTTCAACTCTACCGTCTTTCAAGCTTACCTTTGCAGCTGTCATATTGATTAGACCGGGAGGTGTAATACCAATAGCAGCAACAATAAATCCGAGAAAAAAAGGCTGTAGTAGCGTCATACTTAATTAGCAGTCTCAGTTTGCAGTCTCAGTTTACAAACTGAAAACCGTTTCTAAGAACTATTTGATTTTAAAACGAATATACGTTATCGCTTTGTTAATTTCCAAATATTGTTTTTCGTAAAATGTCTGAAAAGCGGTAACCTCCTCAGGACTTCCTTCATTTACATACACATTATGATTGGCGTACAAAACTTCATGTCCTTCGCCATGCAACAATCCAAGAGTGTATCCGTGCATGAATTCGCTGTCAGTTTTCAGGTTTACCACACCTTCTTTTTTGAGGATTTTTTTATATAACTGCAGAAATTCCGAATTGGTCATTCTATGTTTTGTTCTCTTGTACTTTATTTGAGGATCTGGAAAAGTAATCCAAATTTCATCCACTTCATTTTCGGCAAAAATATGGTTGATTAATTCGATCTGCGTGCGAATAAAAGCCACATTATGCAATCCTGTTTCAACAGCAGTTTTTGCACCACGCCAAAAACGAGCTCCTTTGATATCGATTCCTACGAAGTTTTTATTTGGATATCTCTCAGCCAAACCAACAGAATATTCACCTTTGCCACAACCCAATTCGAGAACCAATGGATTTTCATTTTTAAAAAAATCTGAATTCCATTTTCCTCTTAGCGGGAATAAATCTCCGACTACTTCTTCCCTAGTTGGTTGAAAAACGTTATTGAATGTTTCGTTTTCTTTGAACCTTTTTAACTTATTTTTACTTCCCACGATATATTTTCAATTTTGGCAAAATTAAGGAATTATATAAGAATGAAGGCTCAAGTACCGAAAAAATCAAAATTATCATTTTGAAATTCCTTTTTGAAGCAATGCATCTTCTATCGGGGCAATGATTTTTACCACTTCATTGGTGTTATCATTTGGAACAGTCATTGATAAAACTTAAGGCAATCTCTAAAAACTATTTTCAGGGTTTTTAAAAGTTAACATAATATATTTACAAAAACTGACGTTATATATCAAATAATAATTAAGAAGTATTATTAAAGCGAATTTAACAATTTACTTCTTTCATTTTACATTATAACTATTTAATAATTAAAATTTTACAGTAATTTTGAAACAAGTAACCTCAATAGAGGTTTTAATCTAAAAACGAAAAAATATGAAATCATTAAAAATCTTATTATTAGGCGCCTTTATAATGTTAGCATCAAACACAATATCGGCACAGAAATGGGGAATTAGAGCGGGTGTCAATTTCTCTGATATCAGCGGAGACGGTTGGGACTCATCAAGCAAAACAGGGCTTTATGCGGGTGTTTACAAAGAAATTCCATTGATAAAAAGCCTGTTGTTTATCCAGCCTGAAGTTCAATACTCTCAGGAAGGGTTTTCTACTAATATTAATGATGTAAAGATAGATTATCTTACAGTGCCCATTTTAGCTAAAATTTATGTTGCTAAATTATTAAGTTTTGAAACTGGTCCTCAATTTGGATTTCTGGTTAACGACAATGATTTTGGCGATGCAAACAGTTTTGTGCCTTCATGGGCTTTCGGAGCATCTTTGAATCTGCCTCTTGGCTTATCCATAAACGCTAGATATGTTTCTGGTTTGGATGACACTTATGATAATCCAACTCTATCAGGAAAAAATCAAGTTATTCAACTAGGTGCCGCTTTTCAATTTTAAAGAAAACTAACTAAATAATTCATTGTTGCTAAAAATGCCTTAAAGTACATATTGCTTTAAGGCATTTTTTTTATTCTCTGCCGTTTCATTTTTTACAAATTTAAAAAACACATAAGAAAGATAAATACGAATGATTTCCAACTATAATAGTATTTGAAAAATAAAATTTAATCATTTTAAACAAAGACTAAAATACACTAAATCAATATTTTGAAAATAAGACCTAATTCATTTTAAAATTATTTTAACAAAAAATTAGGATATTAGAAAAATATATTTAAATCTTTGCAGACGAAAAAATAATTAACCCTTTAAAAACGAAGAACAATGTTTGTATTCAAATCATCATTACAAGGCTTCACACCAGTAGGAATTGGTGCAGCGCATCTTCGTGGCTTATTTCAATCTTAGAAATTCAATTTTATACTATATGAAAAAGCCCGAAGCAATTTAGATTCGGGCTTTTTTGATTTTATTCTAGACTCTTCTCAAAAAATTCCCGAACACAGCACTTTACTTCATCCCAAATGGGATAAGATGCTTTGCCGTTACATTTCCTTTCTGTATTTCGGATTAGGTGATATGTTACGCTGCAAAACAACACGAACAATAAAACGGAGTTCGATTTAAATTTTTCTCTTTTGAGGATGATGACAAAAATGCAAAATGTTTTCATCTAGCCCCGATAGCAGTGAAAATCCTTGTGGACTGGGGTTCAGTCCGCAAGATTGTAACGGAAAGCGGGACTAATGTTTGTTGAAAAACGCAAAATGTTCTGCTTCAAAAATTAATAATCGAACTCAGGTCAATAGTAAAAATTTATGGGAAATAAATTATCGGGAAGAGACCTAATAAAATTGGGCTTCCCTAAAAACAACAGTATCAATATCGCTTTAGGGCAGATAAGCAGGTACCGAAAAAAAGAAAAAAAAGAGCGTATCATCAATGAAGCCAAAGATGTATTGCTCCATCCGGAAAAGTATAAAAATGACGGCACCTGGGGCAAAGTAGCCGAAGGTTTGGTTAATCCTGTAGTGGTGAGAATGCATCAGCTACAGACCACGCGTGCGCCATTCTCGATTTTTGGAGAAAATGAAATCGATGATCAAGCGAAGTTTCAATTGTATGATTCTTTGAAGTTGCCAATTTCTATAGCAGGCGCTTTAATGCCCGATGCACATTCTGGTTATGGACTGCCAATTGGCGGTGTTTTGGCGACAGATAATGCGGTAATTCCGTATGGTGTTGGTGTTGATATTGGATGCCGAATGAGCTTGTCGATATTTGATCTGCCTGCTTCTTTTATCAAAGGAAAAGACCATCAGCTGCAGGCCATTTTGAAAGAGCATACCAAATTTGGAATGAACGAAACACACGCTGTCAAAGCCGATCATGAAGTTTTCAGCCGATCCGAGTTTCAAGATATTCCATTGCTTAAGGGATTACTTTCCAAAGCTTACAAACAATTGGGAACCTCAGGAGGCGGAAACCATTTTGTGGAATTTGGAACCGTACAGCTGGACACCGTTCTGCCGGAATGGAAACTGGAACCGGGCAATTATTTTTGTGTGTTGTCGCACAGCGGTTCTCGCGGCATGGGTGCCAATATTGCAAAACATTACACGTATCTGGCAACCAAGCAATGTCCGTTGCCAAAGAATGTCCAGCATTTGGCTTGGCTCGATTTGAACACGCATGATGGTCAAGAATATTGGCTGGCAATGAATTTAGCGGGAGATTATGCTAAAGCCTGCCACGATGATATTCACCGAAGAGTAGCCAAAGCCATTGGCAAAAGAGTCGTGACAACTATCGAAAACCATCACAACTTTGCTTGGAAAGAAATGGTAAACGGAAAAGAATGCATTGTTCATAGAAAAGGAGCCACTCCTGCCCACGAAGGACAGCTGGGGATTATTCCGGGATCAATGACTGCGCCGGGATTTGTAGTTATGGGAAAAGGCAATCGGGAATCATTGAATTCTGCTTCACATGGGGCAGGAAGATTGTTTTCGAGAGCCAAATGCAAAAGCACTTTTACGCCAAGTGAAATTAAAAAAACATTGAAAGATCATGATGTTCACCTCATCGGTGGCAATGTTGATGAAGCGCCGATGGCCTACAAAAACATTCACAAAGTTATGGCGCTGCAAACCGAACTAGTCACTGTATTAGGAACGTTTACGCCAAAAATTGTCCGCATGGACAGATAAAAATTTAGAGTATGGAAAAAATAATTCAAATAACAGCGGGGCGAGGTCCTGCGGAATGCACTTGGGTAGTTGCCCAAGTGCTTAAAAAAATGTTGGAAGAAGCACAGACTAATCAAATAGAAGCCACTGTTTTGCAAAGAGAAGCCGGAACAGAAAACGGAACTGTTTTAACTGCTTTGATTCTGTTAAAAGGAAAAACTGTGACTGAATTTGTGAACTCTTGGTGTGGCAGCATTCAATGGATTGGACAAAGCAATTTTAGGAAAATGCACAAAAGGAAAAACTGGTTTATCGGTATATTCGAAATGGATGCTTTAGCAATAAAATCCATTTCCGAAAAAGACATCCAGTATCAAGCCATGCGGAGTTCAGGTGCGGGCGGACAGCATGTAAACAAGGTAAGCTCGGCCGTTCGCGCTACACATGTTCCTACGGGATTGAGCACTGTGGCTATGGATTCCCGTTCGCAGCACCAAAACAAAAAACTGGCAACCGAAAGACTGCTTGAAAAATTCAAGGTGTTTGAATTGGAGGAAATCAAGAAGCAAGCCAATAATCAATGGGAAAATCAGCTGAATGTGGTCAGAGGCAATCCAACGAGAACTTTTACCGGATCTGATTTTAAAAATCAAAAAGTAGTCAAGAGCTACAAATCCGAAAGGCAAAAATTAAAAAAACAACTGAATTACGACACTGAATAAATCAGTTCATAATTCTAATTTTAAAACAAAATGAAAACAGTAGATAAATACATTTTTCAGGCATTGGACAATTATCCGTATTGGCTCGAAGGAACCATAGAATCATTGGACTATGCCTTGTCTTATAACGAAAAAGACACAACAGCACTGTGTTTATACGGCAGAGTGCAATCGGAGCAGTTACAGGATTATGAGGAAGCCAAGCGTTACTTTCAGGAAGCGCTGGCCATCAATCTTCATGCTGTTGCGGTGTATCCATATTACTTGGATGCGTTGCTTTGGAATGAAGATTATGAGGAAGCATCGAAGTTAATTGATTTTGCCTTAACCATAAAAGGAACAGACAAAGTCGTCATTCAGCTCAAAAAAGTGATGCTTTTAGAAAAACAGCAGGAAATCATATTGGCTTTGAAACTGCTAAAGGAAATCAGACTTTTGGTAACTGCCAACGATAACTTGCATGAAATAGAAGAAACCGAAAAACGCCTTAAAACCAAAAAGAAATTGCTAGCTCCCAAGAATAAAACAAAATCTGAAAAAGAAGTTCCTGCAAAAGAGAAGAAAAAGAAAGGCAAAAGGAAGTGGTTTTTCTTTTAAACAAATGAGGCTGTCCAGAAAGACAGCCTCATTTTATGTATTTAATAATTTGCTTAATGCACTTTTTGTTTATCGAAAGTAGTGTTGAGCACTTTTTTGATTTTATCCAAAGCTCCGTTAAATGCTTTTTCGATCGAATCAGCATGTTCTGTAACAGCGATTGGCTGCATATTGGCTGGACGCGCTTCTATAAGGCAGCGCTTGTCTCCAAAACCTGATTTGGCACTATTTTCGTCTCCAAAATGCACTTCGATGCGGGTTACTTTATCATCAAAACGGGATAATACTCTTGTGATTTCACTAGAAAAATAAGATTCTAATCTTTCGCTTCCTTCAATATTCTTGTCTGTGTTGATTTGTACTTTCATATTTTGAAATTTATTAATTTTTAATGCTATTCTCAAAGTTAAAAATTATTCCCTAAAACTGCCCTGTTTTAGTAAAACATTATGAAAGAAAAAAGTTATTTTTTGGTTTAAAGGCGGAAGTGCTTTTATAATGAAAAAAGGATAACATTATTTTTGTAGTAAAGCGATTTCTTCCTGAATTACAGCAATACAATCCTCTAGTTTTTTTTCTATTTCCCGACTCCAAAAACGGATTACTTTCCAGTTATGTGATTCCAGATAATTATTGACCTCAATGTCTCTTTGAATATTTCGCGCTATTTTCTTGTGCCAATATTCAATATTCGATTTGATGCGATCTTTTTGGGTTTCCCAGTCCTTGCCGTGGAAGAATTCGCTGTCGACAAATATGGCTATTTTGAGTTTTTTGAAGGTTAAATCAGGGGTGCCAAAAACTTTTCGATTGTTTTTGCGGTAACGGTAGCCGAGATGCCACAAGGCTTTGGCCAATCGCACCTCCGCTTTGGTATTAGTACTGCGGATGGCGCGCATGACTTTGGAACGTTGCTCTGGCGTAAAACAATCCATAGTGTAACAATTTTAAAGCTGTTACTGCAAAGTTAGGGAGATTATCTCGAAAGCTATTTCTTGTGAGCGATGGATACAAAAAATATTTTTATTCCTTCTCTGTTACAATCGAAGAATCTGGATTTTTAGGATACATAATATCGAAGAAATTTTCAAAAGCCTCACAGAGCAAATCTCTGTCAAGTTCAAATAACTCTTTTCTAACGTCCCACCCTTCAATAAACCCTTCATCTTCTTCACAAATTTTCTCTCCGTCAAGTTTTCTAGCTAATATGCCACTTAATAAAACACTATCACAAAAATAATACCGTGGATAATATTTTTGAATGAAAGCCCAATAATCAAATTTACTCTCATCTTCTTTTTCTTGGTTGCTTTTATCTTCAAATTCTTCAATCACTTCATACTCTAACCACCCTATAGCTTCATTAATACCTTCGTAAAACGTATCCCTTTCTGCATCAGTTTCAAAAGTATAATTTTTTAAATTGATGTTTTTTTCGTCATCGGTAAAAGCTTCACCATTATGATACTTTCTTACTTCGTCTTTCCCAAAGATTATTTTAGTATGATAGCCCATCTTAGTTTTAATTTAAAATGAATTTCAATATTAATAGAAACTTGACAATATTTTAGTGCATTATAGATCACATTTTGTAATGTTTGTTAACCTTATATAAAGATAAAATTCAACCCATTCTATAGTAAAACATAAGAAGTATCAACTAATAATTCATTTTATAAAAATATTTTGATGATGATATTCCAAAAATTCTCGTGATGGAAGAAATTTATCTGGCAATATAATAGGTTGATTGTCATAATTTAAAAAGAAATCTGTCACTGCATTTTCTTTTTTATATTCATTTAAATATTTAGATACTTTTATTTTATAATCTGTTGTAACAGTTATAAAGCCTCGGTCAAAAGCTTTGTCATGGATAGAATTTATACATAATCCGTTATGAGGGTTTAATCTAATTTTCTCATCCTTAGCCCAAGGTATAATATGGCTTGCTACCAAAAAATCGGGTATAGACAAGCCTGTAATACAACATTTCAGATTATATGAAGATAGAATTGTTGAACGAAAAAAGCTCTGATTAACTCTTGCTTTTATTATTATTTCTCTTTCTCTTCCTAAAGGTAAATCATCAATATTTATATATG
Organism: Flavobacterium sp. 1; assembly: GCF_002797935.1. Taxonomy (NCBI): domain Bacteria; kingdom Pseudomonadati; phylum Bacteroidota; class Flavobacteriia; order Flavobacteriales; family Flavobacteriaceae; genus Flavobacterium; species Flavobacterium sp. 1. The sequence goes on along the minus strand of NZ_PGER01000001.1, from coordinate 4,514,787 downwards.
CAGTTTTCTCTATTGGCTCATTAGCAAAATTAGAAATTAGCATTTCACTTTCATACGCAAGATTTTCCCAATTGTTATTAAATTCTTCCCAAACAATTTCATCCAGCTTGCTAGCATTTGCTAATCCTACAATTCCTCTCTTCTTTAATTCAGGGTCAAAACTTCCAAAATTACCAATTTTCATTTTTACTGCATTTGGCTTTCTTCCAATTAACATGGCAATCCGAATAATATCAGGATGATTAGAACTGACTCTGTTAAACGGAATTTTACAATACAGATTTAGTGCTACTATAGTTTGTTCTCTTGTCCAATTTTCTCTTGCCATAAAAACTTTTTTTGAAATTTACAAAAAATAAAATTTAAGCGCACATAAATAAAGTTCAAAAGTACATTAGTCATAACAATTGACCTGCTTACAATTGTCATCATTCATAATTAGTTTTCAACTTGTTTTCAGACAAAAAAAACGCCAATCTTTCGACTGGCGTTTTGAGAGTTTAAGTGTATTATCTAGGTTACTATCTGATTTAATTATTGAGAAGTAGTAATCAAAATATTCAATAGACATCTAGTACGAACAGAAGAGGGATTTAGCCTCATTTTTTAGTTTTGTAACCTCCACTCTTTGGCTTATTAATCAAAATGAGGTGCTAAGCACCCTTACTATTGGTGCTTAGTACCTCTATTATTGGTTCGAAAGACCAATACTATTGGTTCGACCTACCACTGTTATTGGTTCGAAGTACCAATACTATTAGTGCTAACTACCTTTATTATTGGTTCGAAGTACCAATACTATTGGTGTGATTTACCTCTGTTATTGGTTCGAAGTACCAATACTATTGGTACGACCTACCTCTGTTATTGGTTCGAAGTACCACTTCTCTATCGGCACTTCAATTTTAAACAAAAAAAAAACGCCAGTCGAAAGACTGGCGTTTTAAGTAATCTAATATGTTTGTTTTAATTTTCCTCTTCTAAGTTTTCTAATTCCTTTTCTAAAACGGTATCGGTTTTAATTCTCTTAACGGTTTCTTTTCTGGTAACTAATAATGGAATTGCGGCTCCTGCGGATAATGCCAAAATGATAAAACAAGCCGAGAGTCCATTGTTTGCTGTTTCAAAAAAAAGCTTAGAATAAACATCCGGATCTTTTTCGGCAGTTAATTTCATAACACCTACCATGGCTTTATAGGCAAAAAATCCAGGAATCATTGGAATTAATGCCGGAAGCGCAAAGGTCATTGGCGGGGCTTTGCGGTAATGTGCCGCTAAAACGCTTAAAAAACCTATAAGACTCGATCCACAAAAAGCGGCAAAAACCAATCCTATTTCGAGCGAAATCATATAAAATTTGAGCAATCCGCCCAGCGCGGCGATGATGTAAATAACGCCTAAGGTTCGGCGGGGAACATTGAACAATACAGCAAAACCTACTCCTGCACAACCTAACCATATTCCTTTTTCTAATAATGCAAAATCCATTTTAGTGTAAATTAAAAATTAATAATGAAACCATCAATCCTAATGCTATTGCAAAAGCGATAACCAAAACATTTACGCCTCTGGTGGTTCCGTTCAAGATGTTTCCGTCAATAAAATCGGAGAAAGAATTAATCATTGGCACTCCAGGAATCAAAAACAAAACGGAAGTGGATAATGCATGGATGAATTCTCCTCCAGGATTTAAAAAAGAATAAACTCCAACCAAGAAAGAAGAAGTTAAGGATGCAAAAAAGATGCACAGGTAAAAATTAAATTTGAGTTTCATAGTTTCCTGTCTTACAAAAAGCCCCAAGAAACTGCCTAAAAAACAAAGAATCATTTCGGTTAATCCTCCTCCAAACAATCGGCAAAAAGAGGCTCCTGCCAAGGCAACCAAAAAAAGAACTGCAAATCTTGGATACAAAGCTTTGCGGTCCAGTAATTTTAGTTCCTTATTTATACGTTCCAGCGACCATTTTTCTTCTACTATTTTCCAGCTCATCGTACTAATATCAGAGATGAGATTGAAATTAAGATGCATATTGGGCACCCATTTTACGCTGGTGAATGTTTTAATCTGATCTTTATACTTTACGGTAATCATCAAAGCATGATTGGTAATCATTAAATCCGAATCGCAGCAAAAAGCACCAGCGATTCTGCTGATAGTGACTTTGACACGTTCGGTATTGGCTCCTGAAACGATGAGCAAGGAACCTATTTCCAGGAGCATTTCTCCCAGTTCATATTTGTTTGGTTTTGCAATTTCCATATAAATGCGGTTGTTAATTTTACTCTCAAATTTACGGATTTAGCACCTTAAAATAATGATATACATCATGAAAGCATTAATTTATTGAGATAATAAATAACAAGGGATTTCTAACGATTTCGCTTGTCGCAAAGTGAGAAAAACCACAAAAATAAGGCATGGATTAATTTTTTTTGGAGTCTGTTTATTGATTTTTGAGTTTAATTTTAAGATTTGGAAGCTCAAAAAACGTCTTCAGAACGACTCGAGTTTGTGAAAAACGCATTTTTAGACATATCATTTTGAAGAATCATCTTTTTTTTGGGTTTAAAAAAGATAATTTAATCTTTTATACTGTATTTGTGGTTTTTACATTATTGTCAATTCCTGACAAGATTGAGGAAAAACTTTGTGATGAATACTGCAATGGAAATACATAACGAGGCTGCTTCGTTCCCCGCAACAGGGCATTCGCATTTAAAAAAAGTTAAACACAAATTTACACGAATTACAATCTGTTTTAATTACACGAACTCTTAAAACGGGTAGAATTTGTTCAATTCAATTTTTAAAATTTGTGATAATCTGTGTAATTTGTGACAGAAAATTTTAAAAGCGAATGCCCTGTCCTCGCAATGACTTACAGCAAACTTTGGGATAAAATCACTTAATATTTTTCAAATGAAATGTTTCTTATGAAAACTGCAGCCCTAGCCCTGATGGAAGCGAAAAGCCTTTTGAAATAAAATGCCATTTTTCTTGGACAAAAAGAGCGACCAGCGGAAGCTCCTTTTTGTCCTTAGAAAAATGGCAATTTTATGAAAAAGCTTGCAGCGTACAGCAGGATTAAGCTCCTTATTATTATTTTGGCAATGCTGTAAATCCCATATTATAGAGCGTAAAGGCCTGTATGTCGCAGCTTTCCTGAATGGTTGCCGCCAATGATTTTCCAGCTCCATGACCTGCGTTGATATCGATTCTAATTAAAACGGGGTTGGTTCCTGACTGTTTTTCCTGCAGCTCAGCAGCGAATTTAAAGCTGTGTGCTGGAACTACTCTGTCGTCATGATCGCCCGTGGTGACCATAGTCGCGGGATATTGAACGCCTGTTTTTACATTGGCAACCGGCGAATAGATTTTGATATATTCGAACATTTCTTTACTGTCTGCCGAAGTTCCATAATCGAAAGCCCAACCTGCACCCGAGGTAAAGGTGTGGTAGCGCAGCATGTCCATCACGCCCACGGCTGGCAAAGCGACTTTCATCAAATCAGGACGCTGTGTCATGGTAGCTCCAACTAATAATCCGCCATTGGATCCGCCACGAATGGCTAGGAAACTAGAAGATGTGTATTTTTGGGCGATTAGATATTCGGCGGCAGCGATGAAATCATCAAAGACGTTTTGTTTCTGCATTTTGGTTCCTGCATCGTGCCATTTTTTGCCGTATTCTCCGCCTCCGCGAAGGTTGGCCACGGCATAAATACCGCCGTTTTCCATCCAAACCGCATTGGACACGCTAAAAGCAGGCGTCAGGCTAATGTTGAATCCGCCGTATCCGTAAAGAATAGTTGGGTTCTTTCCGTCGAGTTTCAGTCCTTTTTTATGAGTGATGATCATTGGGATTTTCGTCCCGTCTTTGGAAGTGTAAAAAACTTGGGATGATACATAATCCTCGACTTTGAAATCTACTTTTGGTTTCTCATAAACCGCAGATTTTCCAGCTTTTGGTTCGAAAGAATAAATCGTTCCTGGCGTAATATAATTGGTAAATGAATAATAGAGTATTTTTTCGGTTTCTTTCGCTCCAAATCCTGTGGCCGTTCCCAATCCCGGCAATTTAATTTCGCGCACTAATTTACCCGAATATTCATATTGCTTAACAATCGAGACAGCATCTTTCATATAATTGGCGAAGATGTAACCAGCCCCTGTGGTTGGCGTCAAAACGTTTTCGGTTTCGGGAATTACGTCTTTCCAGTATTCAGGTTTTGGATTGCTGACATCTACACTCACAATTCGTTTGTTGGGAGCATTTAGGTCGGTTTCTATGAATAATTTACTGCCTTCGTTTTCAATGATAGTGCTGTCACTGCCAAAATTATCGACAATCGTTACAATAGGACTGTTTGGCTTGGTCAAATCCTGAATATACAATTCGTTTCCATAAGTAGCATTAGATGCAGTGATTACCAGATAATGATTGTCTTCGGTAACATATCCGCCCACATAACGGCGTTTTTGGTCTGCGCCAAAGATAACCTGATCATCTTTTTGGGCTGTTCCCAGTTTATGGTAATACAGTTTATGCTGATCGGTTTTGGCCGAGAGTTCGCTTCCTTTTGGCTTGTCATAACTGGAATAATAAAATCCTTCGTTGCCTTTCCAAGAAACACCGCTAAACTTGATATCGACCAAGGTGTCTTCGAGCTTTTTGAAATTATTGACATCCATCAAAATTACTTTTCGCCAGTCGCTTCCTCCTTCGGAAATGGAATAGGCTACTTTAGAACCGTCTTTAGAAAAATCGACTCCGCCTAATGAAGTCGTTCCTAATTTTGAAAAAGTATTCGGATCCAAGAAGATTTCTTCTTTGCCTTTATCATTTTTTCGATACAAAACAGACTGATTCTGCAGTCCGTTGTTTTTGTAATAATAAATAAAATTTCCTTCCTTGAATGGTGCGCTTATTTTTTCGTAGTTCCAAAGTTTTTCGAGTCTGGATTTCAAAGCGTCTCTAAAAGGTATTTGGGACAGATAATCATAAGTAACTTTATTCTGCTCTTTCACCCAAGCGCCTGTCTCGGCCGATTTATCGTCTTCGAGCCAACGATAGGGATCGCTTACTTTGGTATCGAAATAAACATCAACTGTTTCGCCTTTTGCTGTTTTTGGATAGGTTATTGGAGTTGCTTTTTGGGTTTGCCCCAAAGAAGTCAATGAAGTAGATACGGCCATCAGAAATAGGATTTTTTTCATTTTGAAGTTAGATTAAGTACCTAACAAAATAAGGAAAGTTTTTTGAGAAATTAAAGTTAAAAATCAGTTTTAACTTTAAAAAAACTAAAATTTATGGAGAATAGAACTGTTTTACTGAAGATATTACAGGTATTGTTTTTTTAAAGCCATCAAAGAAATAAGTTAAGTCTTAATGAACCTTAATCTCTTAATGATTCAATATTTTTTAATATGACTATCCGTAACTAATACCAAGCAGATAGAATTAGCCACAGATTAAAAAGATTTACACAGATTTTTCAAAAAGTGTAATGAAATCTGTGAGAATCTGTGTAATCAGTGGCAAAAAAACATACATGGTACTCTTTGCGGACATTCATATTTTTTAAAACCTATTTTTAACGAAAAGGCATAAAAAAACCCAAACATTGTTCGGGTTTAATGTGTGGAGAATATCGGATTCGAACCGACCACCTCTTGCCTGCCAGGCAAGCGCTCTAGCCAAATGAGCTAATCCCCCAGCTTGATGGCGCAAATATAAGATATAATTATAGGAATATGCAAATTTCAAAAAGACTATTCTTCAAATCCAAAAATAATACCATTTTGCTTCGGTTACTTTTTTAACTTTACATCAAAATACGTCTTATGCTGACATCTGATAAAAACGGAACACTCTTAACAGTCATCGAAAACAAAATAGCTACAGTGCAGTTTGGACATCCTGCCAGTAATTCTTTTCCAAGAGTATTACTGGATCGATTAACAAACGAGCTTACTTATTTGAGTGACAACGAAGAGGTTTCAGTAATTGTTTTAAAAAGTGAAGGAACAGGAGCGTTTTGTGCTGGTGCTTCCTTTGATGAATTACTGGCTGTGAGTACATTTGATGAAGGAACTCGTTTTTTTACCGGATTTGCTAATTTGATTAATGCAATGCGTTCCTGCAAAAAAATAATCATCGGGCGTATTCAGGGCAAAGCTGTGGGCGGAGGTGTTGGTATCATTGCCGCTTGTGACTATGCAATGGCAGCTCAAGACAGCAGTATTAAATTATCCGAATTAGCGATTGGAATTGGTCCTTTTGTGATAGAACCCGCCGTGAGCAGAAAAATAGGCAAAATGGCAATGTCCGAAATGACTTTGGCAGCACACGAATGGAAAACAGCTGCATGGGCTTTCCAAAAAGGATTATATGCTAAAATTCTGGAAACATCAGAAGATCTTGACATTGAAATAGCTTCTTTCTCCAAAAAACTAGCCAATTACAATCCAGAAGCACTTACCGAAATGAAAAAAGTGTTTTGGGAAGGAACAGCACATTGGAACAAATTACTAAAAGAAAGAGCTGCAATTTCAGGTAAATTAGTCCTTTCTGATTTTACAAAAAATGCTTTAATTAAATAATAATGACAACTTTAATCTTATTGCTTCAAAAGGTAAACATTGAAGAAAAAATTAAAAATGCCCCTAATGACGGCTATCAAATAGGTGTTCTTATCGGCTCTTACTTACCATTCATTATATTGGTTTTATTAGCCTATTGGACTTACCATCGAGCCAAAAACAGAAAAGAATAACTCATTAAAAAATAGCTTTTCTTTGAAAAAAATAATTCTTTTTGGTGTTATCCTCTGTTTCTGTATTTCCTGCCAGCAGCAGGAACAGCCTGTAATTTCTTTTTATTATTGGAAAACTATTTTCAGGCTTTCGCCAAAAGAAAAAACCACCTTGACTGAAAACGAAGTCAAGAGACTTTACATTCGGTATTTTGATATTGATCTTAGCCCGCAAACTGAAAAACCATATCCAAGAACTCCAATCCGTTTTGAAGATACTGCCAGTAATTTCGAAATCGTTCCAGTGATTTACATCAAAAATAAAGTGATGCTGGACAAAAAATTAGATGTGATGGATTTGGCAGAAAAAGCAAATAGTTTCATTCAGCAAATCAACTCCAAAAACAATATAGCCGTCCACGAAATCCAAATCGATTGCGATTGGACGCTGGAGAGCAAAGGCAATTACTTGCGGTTTATTGAAGTTTTTAGAAAGGTTTCCAATAAAAAACTCTCTGCAACCATACGCTTGCATCAGGTAAAATATTTCAAAAAAACAAAAATTCCAAATGTCGATCGTGGTGTGCTGATGTATTACAATATGGGCAAAATAGCTCCCGATTCTCTAAATTCGATATACGACCGCAACATTGCAAACCGTTATTTATCGAGTCTTCAAAATTATCCGTTGCCCATAAACATTGCGTTGCCCCTTTATTCGTGGGGAATTCATATAAGAGATGGTAAAATAATTGGCCTTCGGAACAAAATTGACATTAATAATTTAAAAAATAACAATAGTTTTGTTCCTACAAAAAAGAATTGGTTTACCGTTAAAAATTCCAACTTTACAGCAGGTGTTTTTTATAAACAAAATGACCAATTAAAAATAGAAACTATATCACGAAATGATTTGCTCGAAATGGCAGATGATATCGAGGAAAATACAACTCAAAATCCAAAGGAAATAATCTTTTACGATTTAGACGAATTCAATTTAAAAAATTATGAAAAAAACATTTTTAAAGAAGTTACTGATTGTTTTTAGTGCACTGACCCTTTTAGTTTACGGAACTATTTATGCCTGTTCAGATGGTGATTGGGGCTGGTCGTTTGATTCTAATTTCACTCCCGAAACTTTTGTCGATAAATCCTATTCGCCACTGTTTTTATCTTCTGATGTTTTTTACGGAATTGGTTTCGATACAGAACATCTTACGAGATTCAACAGCGAAAATATCAAAGATTGGTCAGCTTATTTAGAAAACAGAATTAACGAAAAAGATTTGAATTTTTTCTTGACAGATTCCAGCAGTGCTGATGTTGCCGATTTATTTATGTACTACAAAAAAGGAAAAGCCAATAAAACATCTGAAAAATGGAATAAAAAAATAAAATTAGATGATTCTAAAACCAAAGACTTTCTGTTCTTTTTGAATGATGCTCAAATAGTTGAGACTTATTCTACCCAACGCTTCGATTCATGGGGTTATGATGAAACTGTAAAAAAACAAGTTATATCCGATCTCAAATGGATCAAATCATTAGAACAAAAATATAATGAAACCAAAGATCCTTTCCTAAAAAACAGATATTGGTTTTTGACTGTAAAAGCTAATTTTTATAGTGACAAACCAGCAAATGGGATCACTTTCTTTAACCAAACCGAAAAAGCAGCACCCAAAAACACTTTGTATTACAGAGCATTGGCATATTTGGCCGGGATTGAATACAGACAAAAAAACTATGCCAAATCCAATTTCCTTTATAGTAAGGTTTTTGACAAATGCCCAACAATGCGTGTAGTTTCGGCTTATTGCTTTCATCCACAGGAAGAAAAAGATTGGAAACAATCCTTAGGAATGGCTAAAACCGATGAAGAGAAAGCGGCTCTTTGGGCGATACATGGCTATTATAATGACGAAGAAAAAGCTATTGCCGAAATCTATAAACTGCAGCCAAAAAGCCCTCATATTGATTATTTACTGACCCGATTAATCAATAATCAAGAAAACAAAATAGACCGTTCTTTTAAAGACAAAACCGTTCTTGAAAACAAAAAAAGAGCCAAAGACAGCATCCGTAAAACGGCTATTAACTTGGTTGCCAAAATTGCAGAATCCAACAAAACTGTGCAACCGTATTTATGGAATGTAGCTGCAGGCTATCTGGAAACCTTAAACGGAAATTTCAAGCAAGCGGACAAAAACTTTAATGAAGCCGAAAACAAAATGCCAAAAACTCCTTTGGCTGTCAGTCAGGTTCGGGTATTGCGATTGGTCAACAACCTCAGCAAAATTGACCAGCTGAATCCTGAAAATGAGAAAACAATCCTTGCCGATTTGTCTTGGTTATATTTGGAACTGCCTAAAAAACCGATTGATGATTTCCGATATGAAAATGCTACAGCTTGGAGCCAAAATTATTTGGCATCACTATACCGTTCGCAAAAAAATACGGTAATGACCGAGATTTTCAACCATGAATCTGGTTATTATGACAATGAAAAACAACTGCTGGAAATGAAGGCCTTTTTGTCCAAAACCAACAAAACCGAAATTGAAAAAATTGGAGCTTCCATCTATTCCATACAATTGGCAGATATTAACTATTTTCAAGCGGTTAAAGCCACTTTCCAGAACAAAATTCCCGAGGCCATTGCTTTCATGAAACAATCGGATAAGTTACAAAACACTGTTTTTTATGGCAATCCATTCCTCGGAAACATCAAAGACTGTCACGATTGTGATCATCAGGCGCCACAAAAAAAGAAATATACCATGCTTGATTTCCTTACGATTATTCAAAAATTACAGGAGAATGTTGCCAAACAAACCGATGTTTACAACAACAGTATTTTACTCGGAAATGCTTTTTACAACATCACGCATTTTGGTAACGCCCGTCTTTTTCATGAAGGAAATATTGCCGGATATGGTTCAAGCCCCGATTATTTCAGAGATCCAATTAGAGACATGATTATCAATTGTTCTTTGGCGAAAGCCTATTATCAAAAAGCATCTGCATCTGCTAAAAACAACGAGCAAAAAGCCAAAACACAATATATGATTGCCAAATGTGAACGCAACGAATATTATAACAAAAAATATTATTCGCTTAATTTATCGACTTGGGACATTCAGGATGATCAGACCAATTTTATCGCTTGGCAGGGTTTCAAAAGCCTTAAAACCAATTATTCAAAAACTAAGTACTATAACGAAATTATCAACGAATGCGGGTATTTTAAAACCTATGTTCAAAAATAATTACAGTTTTCATTAATAGATTAGGTCGCCAAAGTTAGTTTGGGCGTGCCACCATAAAGCAAAAGGACCAAATCACAGTACTGGTGAATCGGTTCCTTTTCTTTATGCTGTCAGGCTGTCCGCGTTACTTCGGTAACTTGCTTCCATCCTTCACGTACATAAACAAGATCTTTTAGTTTAATCCAGAAATTCAGTTTCCAAATAAAAACTAAGACTTTGACGGCTCTTCTTCCAAGTGTCCATCGCTTTTGCTCTAAAGTATGCTGTGTTTATTGGCGAAGCTGCTACTGTTGAAATAGAAAAAAATTTACTTTTTTCATCTTTCTTTATACTTTCAAGCCATTGTATTGAAACAGCCACTTCACCTATATCTTTTTTAAAATAGATTTTATAAGGTTCTAAATCAACCTTAAATCGTCCCAAATAGCTGTCTTTGATCTCGAAAATAATATCTTTTTGAACAATTAAATCTGTCGGCAAGTCATTCACTATTTTGTAAAAATTAATTCTAAATTTAAGAGAAGCAAAATCATTCGTAGTAATATCAAAATTTAAGTCTTTTATATGGCAATTACTGTTTATTTTTAGCTTCATACCATTTTCTTTACTCAATCTGTCGTCAACATTTCCCCCAGAATTCGAATTCGGTAAACTTAACCCTTTGGTTTCCCTTCCTATTTTTTCCGGTTTTAATTTAATTTTATTTGAACTAACCACAACTTCATTCAACTCCATCTGTTCTGGTGAAAGTAAAATGATATTATTTTCTTTATTTAGTTCCGAAACCAAATATTTTTCGGGTTTAAAACCAACATAAAAAAAAGTAACAGTATCATTTGGTTTGACTGCATCATTCAAAACAAGATTAAAAAATCCTTCGGCATTTGATACCGTACCGACTGTTTTGTTTGCAATCCCAATGTTTACATATGCTAAGTTAGATTTAGAATTTCGGACTTCTCCAACTATTTTTTTTGTTTGCCCATAACAATTAAAATTTATAATTAAAATAGTAAGGGAGATAATTAGTATCTTCATTTTTAAAATTTAAAGATCATTACCTACGAATATATAAATTAAAATCAAGAATGCGCCATCGCCATACAAAGAATACTGATTTTTACTCCGGGAATTTTTAGCAATGCCTTCGAACAGGCTTCGAGGGTGGCTCCGGTGGTCAAAACATCATCAATTAAGAGATAATGTTTATTAGTGTCTTTTTCGGAAAAAGAAACATCAAAAACCGTTTCAATTCCTTCCGTTCTTCCCAAAAAGCTTTTCTTTGACTGTGTTTTAGAATATACTTTCCGCATCAGAATGGAATCATTCAATGGGATTTTAAAATTTTCGGACAAAGCCATTCCAAAATTCGTAACCTGATTGTAGCCACGTTCTTTCAAACGCTTTTTATGTAATGGAACTGGGATAATCACATCTATATCTTTTGGAAGCGGACTGTTATTTAAATCGGATGCATACCATTCGCCCAAAAAAGTGCCTATTTCTTCATGTCCTTTGTATTTCAGATTATGAATTAGTTCCTGAACCATTCCTTTTTTATGAAAATACAAAAAAGCCGATACGTATTCCACTGGAATCCGTCCATAAAACTTTTTGAAAGCTTCATTTTCGGGATTCAAATGATGATTCGTCAAAGGCAGTTCATGACGGCAAACCGTACAAACTATGTGTTCATTAGTGCCTATAAATGATTTACAGCCAGCGCAAACCTTTGGGAAAAATAAATTAATCAGGGATTTAAACATAAAAAAGTTGATTTATCCATAAAAATAAGAAAACCATATATTCAAACTTCATTTTTTTTCTTTTTTTAATTTCCCTTTTTATATTTTTGCACCACTATGGCAAAACAAGAAGATTTATTTAAGAATGTAGTTTCGCACGCAAAAGAATACGGATTTATTTTTCCGTCAAGCGAAATATACGATGGTTTAAGTGCAGTCTATGATTATGCACAAAACGGAGTAGAATTAAAAAAGAACATACGCGAATATTGGTGGAAATCGATGGTTCAAATGAACGATAACATCGTAGGACTGGACGCAGCGATATTGATGCACCCAACAACCTGGAAAGCATCTGGTCACGTTGATGCCTTCAACGATCCATTGATAGACAATAAAGATTCCAAAAGAAGATACAGGGCCGATGTTTTGATTGAAGATTATGCTGAAAAGCTAAATCTAAAAGCGAAAAAAGAAATCGAAAAAGCGAAAGCTCGTTTTGGAGACGCTTTCAACGAACAAGAATTCATCACAACTAATGCTAGAGTAGTAGAATATCTGGCTAAAGAAAGAGAAATTTTGGAAAGAATGGGTCGTTCATTAGGAGCTGGCGACTTAGAAGATGTAAAAGCATTAATCGAAGAACTGGAAATTGCAGATCCTGAAACAGGTTCTAGAAACTGGACTGAAGTGCGTCAATTCAACTTGATGTTCGGCACCAAACTAGGAGCTTCTGCAGATACGGCAATGGATTTATACTTACGTCCAGAAACAGCACAAGGTATTTTTGTGAATTTCCTAAACGTGCAAAAATCTGGAAGAATGAAAGTTCCTTTTGGGATTGCACAAACTGGAAAAGCCTTTAGAAACGAAATTGTAGCCAGACAATTCATCTTCCGTATGCGTGAATTTGAACAAATGGAAATGCAGTTTTTTGTGCGCCCAGGCGAAGAAATGCAATGGTATGAACATTGGAAAACCACTCGTTTGAACTGGCATTTATCCTTAGGTTTAGGAAGAGAAAATTACCGTTTTCATGATCACGAAAAATTGGCACACTATGCCAATGCAGCAGCCGATATTGAATTCAACTTCCCGTTTGGTTTCAAAGAATTGGAAGGTATTCACTCACGTACTGATTTTGACTTAAAAGCTCACGAACAATATTCAGGCAGAAAATTACAGTATTTTGATCCTGAACTGAATGAAAACTACGTTCCTTATGTGGTGGAAACTTCAGTAGGGCTGGACAGAATGTTCTTGGCGGTTTTCGCGACTTCGTTAAAAGAAGAAACACTGGAAGACGGTTCAACCAGAACAGTATTGAAATTACCAGCAGTTTTGGCTCCGACAAAAGCTGCCGTTTTGCCATTAATTAAAAGAGACGGATTACCTGAAATTTCCAAAAAAATCATTGATGATTTGAAATGGGATTTCAATGTATCTTATGACGAAAAAGATGCAGTAGGTCGTCGTTACAGAAGACAAGATGCTTTAGGAACTCCTTTCTGTATCACTGTAGATCACCAAACTGTGGAAGATCAAACAGTAACGATTCGTCATAGAGACACAATGAAACAAGATCGTGTTGCTATCTCTGAATTGAAATCTATTATCGAAAATGAAGTTTCGATGAAAAATTGGCTGATGAAAATGTAATCATAACATTACAACCTATTTAAAGTGCTTCTCAACTGAGAGGCATTTTTTTTGCTTTGAATCAAAAAATACATACAAATATTAGCGTATATGTTTAATTTTCAGTAAAATACCATTGAATTTTTATAACCCCTTTTGATTTATTTATAATAAAAAAACATAACTTTGAGTGTTTTTATTTTTTTATTTGCTAAAATTAGCTTTTTTTGAAACTAGATTATTCTTTTGAAACTTCTATTTTTAAATAAAAACTTTATAAAAAAGAATTAAAATACAATATTAAAATTAAGTCCCAAAAAAATGAATTATACCTACATCATTATTGACGATGATCCTGAGAGTGTTTTGAAAACAAAGGCAATGGCCAGCGAATTTTCAGAATTAAACTTTCTTGGCTCCACTGATAATTATGCAGATGGCGTGAATCTAATTTTAGAACACATGCCAAGGCTCATATTTTTGGAAATAGATCCTAGTGACAAAAACAGTAATCTATCCTTACAATTAATAAACGGGTTATTAATGTATCTGAAAGAATTACCAAAAATTGTTATTACAACCAAGAAAAAAGATTTTGCTTTCGACTGTATTAAATATGAAGTTGTAGATTATTTATTAAAACCATTATTAGTAATCGATTTTGTAAAATTGATTCATAAATTGAACAAAATAAATATAGAAGATGAAATAGTTCTTGTTCAAAATCCAAATTCTAAAGAAAAACAAAATCTGGAAAAGATTGAATCAAGAAACAATAAAAAATCATTTATCCTATGCGTCAAATCGTATGGTGATTACCGCTATATTGATTCTGACGAAATTTGCTATTTCCAAGCTGATAATAACTCAACAGATATTCATTTGAAAAATGGTGAAATGATAACAGCATTCAAAACTCTGAAACATTTTGAATCAGTTTTGTCCAATCCATTTATAAGAATACACAATAGCTACATTGTAAACCGAAATTATATTTCTAGAATTCACACCGGAAACTCTTTATGCTACATTAAAAAGACCACTATAAAACTGCCTTTTTCTAAATCTTATAAAACAAATATCGACTTTATTATAAGCGAATTTGCCAATGAAAATTACATTGAAACTTAAAAATAGCCATTCACTCCAAATTGCTATTCATTCACTATCAGACGAACTCCATTTACCATAAACAGCTGTTTTTAAATTGTTTATTGAGGCTTACTGTTTAGTTTTACTAAAGAATTCCAACGCAAACGGAATCAAAAACGTAAAAAATAACAACAACATAAAGCCTAGAAATCATGAAAAAAGCTATCTTAACAATCGGATTATTTGCATTAGTATTAGTATCAACTTCATTCGCCTCTCCAAACAATTCAACAACATCAGTTACTGATAATACAGTAATCACATCTATCGATGGAAATGGCGGACAATCAACTGGAGATAACAGAAAAGTAGATTATAACGGAGGCTCTTTTAAAAATCAAATTGTTGAAATTGACGGAAATGGCGGACAGTCAACTGGGGATAACAGAAAAGTAGACTAAAAACCCAAAATATAAAAAAAGGCTGTCAAAAAATTGACAGCCTTTTTTTATATAAAAAGATTTAGTATTTTTGATACGATCCAAAATTCGAAATTGAAAAAAAACTACTACATATTGTTCTTTTTTTTAGCTATTTTTATAGGTTGCACTAATAAAAATAAATCCGAAAAAAATATTATGTCGCCTGAAGATAGTCTAAGCACGTATCTATCTCTAGCAAATGATAATAGCGTATCAAAAGAGCTCAAACAAAAATACAATCGTAAAGCTTTTGAAATCATAATTAACCAGAAAGATGATTCGATTAATAAAGTCAACCTTTTCAAGATAGCCAACCGCTATTATAATATGAATGACTGGAAAAGATATTTTGAAACTTCTCAACTTATTTTAGGACGTTCAAGTAACAGTCATGATACCGTAAATACTGCCAAGGCTTATACTTATTTAGGAGACTACTATGTAAAAAAATCCATCTCAGACAGTGCCTTTTATTGCTATTATAAAGCAGAAAAATTGTATCTCAAACTCAATGATAATTATAATATTGCTAAAACAAGAATTAGTAAAGCTAACTTGAGATATACTGAAAATGATTACTTCGATAGTGAAATTACTCTTTTTAAAGCTTTGCGGATTATAAAACAAATAAAAGCTAACGATTTATTATATCAGACTTATAATCTTTTAGGAATTTTATACAATGAAAGGGAAGAATACAGTAAAGCCTTAGAATTTCACAATAAAGCTTTGGTTAGTTTAGATGACAAAACCATACCTGCAGAATTTCAATCCAAGGCAACTTCCTTAAACAATATGGGGTATGTATATTTAAACTTAAAAAATTACAGACAAGCCAAAAATTATTTTGAAGAAGGGTTAAAACAAGAGAACCTGTTTGTAGAAAAGCCGTCCTTATATGCTATGTTATTAGATAATTTGGCTTATGCTAAATTTAAGCTTAGAGATACGAAAGAACTCCCTAATCTTTTTTATAAAGCACTAAAAATAAGGGATAGTTTACATCTTACTGCGGGAGTAATAATCAATAAAACACATTTATCAGAATACTACGCGTTTCGGAATGACACTTTAAAAGCAATTCAATATGCACAACAAGCACTGGCTATATCACGCAGTACCTTTAGATTGAGAAGCATACTGGAATCCCTCAAACAAATGGGAACTGTAGATCCAAAAAATGCGTCAAAATACTCTAAAGAATATATCCTAATTAATGACCGCCTGCAAAAAGCAGAACGAAAAATTGGCGAAAAATTCTCGCGTATAGAGTATGAAACTGATGAAATTAAAGTAGAAAATACCAACCTCGAAGGTCAAAACAAAAAACTTTTGTTGTTTTTTGGAGCTTTTATCATCTTAGCACTACTACTGTACATAATTAATAATCAAAAAGTTAGACAAAGAGAATTATTATTCAAACAGCAACAGCAACAGGCCAATGCCGAAATATATAATCTGTTAATTAATCAGCAAAATGCTATCGAAATCAATAGCATTAAAGAAAAAAAACGAGTAGCGAGAGAATTACACGATGGAGTTCTTGGCAGAATGTTCGGCGTCCGAATCAATTTGGATGGTTTAAATAAAATTAAAGATGACTCTGGAATCGAACTGCGGTTAAATTATTTAACCGAACTAAAAAATATTGAACAAGATATTCGCGAAATATCTCATAATCTGAATAGAGAAAAATCAGAATTAATTAATAACTTCGTTGCAATAGTAACTAACTTATTTGAAGAACAAAAGAAAACATTTTCAACAAAATTTCTTGCTCATATAGATCCAGCTATAAAATGGGATTCTATTGACAATATTATAAAAATTAATTTATACCGCATCCTTCAAGAATCGCTTCAAAATTGTAACAAATATGCTAATGCGACAAAGATAAAGGTAGAATTCAGAAAACAAAATGATAATTTAGTTTTAAAAATTAGTGACGATGGCTTAGGATTTAACACAAATCGCGCCAAAAAAGGAATAGGTCTCCAAAATATAAAAACGAGAACTATAGAATGTGAAGGAACCCTCGAAATAAAATCAAAAAAAGACGAAGGAACTTCTATAACGATAATAATTCCAATCAAAGAAACTCAAAAAACTATTGCATAATGACAATCGATTCAAAGGCACAAAAACTAATTAAAAAGAACATTTTAATTGTAGACGATCATCCCTTTATAATTGACGGATATAAAAATGCTATAACCCGTTATAAACCTGAATTCTATGAATATTCATTTACTCAGGGAAAGGACTGCATGACTGGTTATAACATCATTACAAATCCAGAAATACCACCCTTTGACGTTGCTTTTTTAGATATCAGTATGCCTGTATATGAAGAAAAAGGAATTCATTCTGGTGAAGATTTGGCCAAATTAATTATGGAATACATGCCCGACTGCAAAATTATTTTGCTAACCATGTACACTGAGCTACTCAAAATAAAAAACATAATCGACACTATAAATCCCGCAGGACTAGTTATTAAAAATGACTTAACCTTTGATGAATTACTTTTTGGTTTTGATATAGTATTAAAAGATGAAATTTATTACAGCCATTCTGTAATTAAAATGGCCAATCAAAATAATAAAGATATCGAAGGAATTGACCAATTTGACAAATTAATTTTATTCCACATTTCTAAAGGAACAAAAACTAAAGATATTACTCAATACATCCCTATTTCATTACTTGCTATTGAACAGCGAAAAGTCAATCTTAAGCAATTATTTAAAATTGAAGATGGAAGCGATGTTGATTTAATTAAGGAAGCAAAGATGAGAGGAATTATTTTATAAACACTTTCAAAAATAAAAACCAAAAAGCGACACCTTTCGGTGCGCTTTTTATATGTTTTTAACTGTAGATAAAGATATATACGCTCTAAATCCTTTTATTCTCTTATAGCATCCCAGCCTCTAGCTTTTAAAGGTATTCTGGTATTGGCGCGGGTGACCAAATGTATACCTTCGCTTTCCTGAGTCATGTGACCAATTATGCTAAAGTTAGGATTTCCTTTTATTTTGTCAAAATCTTCCATTGCAATAGTAAAGAGCAATTCATAATCTTCTCCTCCATTGATGGCTACAGTAGTACTGTCAATATTAAACTCTTCGCAAACATTAATAAATTGAGGGTCAATTGGCAGTTTATCTTCATACAAGTTACAGCCTACACCAGATTGTTTGCACAAATGCATAATCTCCGAAGATAATCCATCGGATATATCAATCATTGACGTTGGTTTTATTTCTAATGCATGCAATAAGGTACGCACATCTTTACGCGCTTCAGGTTTTAATTGCCGTTCAATCAAATAGGTATAAGCGTCTAAATCGGGTTGAGAATTTGGATTTACCTGAAAAACCTGTTTCTCTCTTTCCAATACCTGCAATCCCATATAAGCGGCACCAATATCTCCAGTTACTACCAACAAATCGCTTTGTTTTGCTCCGTTTCTATATACGATTTCATTTTCATCGGCTTCACCAAGAGCAGTGATGCTAATAATTAATCCTTTTTGAGAAGAAGTAGTATCTCCTCCTATTACATCAACTTTATACTCCTGCGCTGCACGTTCGATTCCTTCATACAATTCTTCCAAAGCTTCCAATGGAAAACGATTAGATACCGCAATAGAAACTGTAATTTGTGTTGGTCTCGCGTTCATCGCACAAATATCAGATACATTGACAACTACCGATTTGTATCCTAAATGTTTTAAGGGTACATAGGCCAAGTCAAAATGCACGCCTTCAATCAATAAATCGGTTGAAATAACTACTTTCTTATCTTTAAAATCCAGCACGGCTGCATCGTCTCCAATTCCTTTTAGTGTAGAAGTCTGAGTGATTTCGAAGTTTTTTGTTAAATGGTCTATCAGACCAAATTCTCCTAGTTGAGCTATACTGGTGCGTTGCGGGTTTTTATCTTCAATCATGATTATTGAGAAGAACAAAGCAATCGCTTCATTCATTATTATTATTGATTTTACATTTTTTTGAGACTGCAAATATACAAAGAAATAATCGCGCTTATTTGAATGGTTCTTTATGATTTTTTTCGCATCTTTATTAATCAAAAACATCATAAAAATGAATACATACGATATTATTACCCTTACCGTCAATCCGGCCTTGGACAAAAGCACACATTTTAAAGGTTTAGCTGCCGAACAAAAAATCCGCTGTTCATCACCTCGTTTTGATGCTGGAGGCGGAGGAATCAATGTGTCAAAAGCTATTTCACGTTTGGGAGGGACTTCTTTAGCAATCTTCACGTCAGGGGGACCATTAGGAAAAATGCTGGAAGAATTAATTTTCAAAGAATCTATCCCCTTTCAGGCTATTCCCATCCAAACTTGGACAAGAGAGAGTTTTGTTGCTGTAGATGACAATACTAATTCGCAATACCGTTTTGGATTTACTGGCGGAGAAATCACTGCCGAAGAAGAAAAAGCTGTTCTTAATGCCGTTACTAACTTAAAATCAAGATTTATTGTTGCCAGCGGCAGTTTAAATGAAGGTTTATCTGCCGATTTTTATCAAAAAATAGCCCTAATAGCAAAACAATCTGGTGCAAAATTAATAGTGGACACCTCTGGAGAGGCCTTGAAAAAAGTTCTCGAAACTGGAGCTTACCTCATCAAGCCAAATGTTGGTGAATTAGCCAAACTAATCGGTGTCGAAAGACTGGAGATGGAAGAGGTAAACGAAGCTGCCAAGCAAATCATTTCCAAAGGAGGAGCCGAAATTGTAGTTGTCTCTCTAGGTCCTCAAGGAGCGGTTTTGGTAACCAAGGACAATTATGAATTTGTTCCTGCGCCAAATGTAGCCAAGAAAAGTACTGTTGGCGCTGGAGACAGCATGGTTGGCGGAATGGTATGGGCGCTTTCGCAAAACAAAAGCCTGAAAGAAGTAATCCGTTGGGGTGTTGCCTGTGGATCAGCTGCAACAATGAACGAAGGAACACAATTATTTAAAGGCACTGACGCTCAGCGATTATTTGATTGGCTGAAAGATAAATAAATTTTAAATAATCATATTTTTCTAATATTATATTCATAAGGTTAAAGCATTTTAAAATCCAATCCAAACAATTAGTTTTTTAGCTTTTTAAATTCTAAAGACAGCTATTTTTTTTAGGTTTTACTAAAAATAGTAATGTATCTTAAGATGATATCATTACTTTTTCATCCTATATTTTAGAATGAATTAACTTACGCCAGATTCAAATAATTATATAAAATATTGACAAACAGTATTTTACATAATAAATCCGATAAACCTTCCAAAAATCTCGAATAAAAGCAAAAAAAATTTGATATTGTATGTATTTTTTTATACTTTTAACATGCCCCAAATTATAGAAAATATGAATAATGAATTAACCTACAGTCAGATACAAGACTTAAAAAACAAGATTAAGGCAGGAGCCTTTGATATCGATTTCGAAAAAAACAATTTGATTTGTTTAGGATTTGAACAGCAAACAGCAAAAGAGTTAGTGATGGATGTAATTCGAAGTTACAAGTATGACCTTTTGTCTAAAGCGAATGAAAAAAGGGACTATAATGACAGAAACATTATTGCTTTAGGCTTAGCAATAGTTTCTTCCATATCTGTCGCCGTATTAGGAGGCAATAGCGTTTCTATGATTTTGCTTTCTATCGTTCTTGCATGTTTTGCCGGCTACTATGGACACCCTAAAAAAGCAATTCCAGCAATGATTGGATTTACCATTGGTGCGATTATAATGCCTTTTGCCTGCCAATTTTATTTTAACAGCAGGAATGCTTTTGTAAATATTGAACTTTTAATCCCAATATTTATTTCGTTTGGACCAGCTCTTTTGATAAAATACCTGTTGTCCAAAATAATGTACTCCGAAGATTAACTTTTAAAATTTAAAATTACTAAACCACTAAGAGCCTTGTGTTCATAGTGGTTTTTTTTATACCCAAAACCCTGTATTCTAGTACCCATCTTCAAATTAAAATAGCCAATACACTATATATTTAGACATTTTATAAAATAAAAAAAGCTGCTGACAAACTGTTGTCACCGACCCTGCCTAATTTTGAAGAAGTAAAAAATTAAAAACTTTAAAATTATGAAAACAGTAGCAGCGCAAGTTATTACTCCCGAAGATTTATTAAAACACTGGCAAGGACATCGCGCCTTGACACGCCGTGTAATTGAATTATTTCCTGAAAAAGATTTCTTTGAATTTTCAATTGGCGGAATGCGTCCATTTTCGAAATTAGCCGATGAACTTCTTGCCATTGCTGCACCAGCTTTGAAAGGAATTGTAAATCGGGAAATTCAGCCTTATACAGAAGCAGCAGAAAAGTTAATTTTCAAAGCGCAATATCTTGAAAAATGGGATGAAGCTACCGCTGAAATCAATCAGCATTGGGAGAAATTAACGATAGAAGATTTTAACGAAACCTTTAAATTGTTTGGTCAATATGAATTTCCAATCATTCAGAATGTTTTATATTTTATTGATAATGAAATACATCATCGGGGTCAGGGATATGTGTATTTGCGTGCATTAGGCATTGAACCTCCTTTTTTCTGGGAAAGATAAAATCTCAAAGCTCCTAAGATGAAATTCATTTTAGGAGCTTTTTTATAAGAGCTTTTGTTTGTTCCGTTCAAGTAATTCCAGAATTTTGGTCTTTAATCTTTCTGGTTCCAATATAGTGGCATAATCTCCAAACATCAGATACCAGCGCGAAAATCCTTCCAACTTATCACAAGACATGAAAGTCATTTCGATTTTATCTTCTATTTGTTTTTCAGAAACAAAGCCGTAGTATTTTCGTTCGGATGTCAGGTAATTGGCGATTTTTTTCTCCACCAAAATCCTGATTTTGATTGTTGAGCCATTTTTATTCTTATTCAAATAGGTTTCCAATGCGTCATGTTCTAATGAAAAAGGGATTTCTGTTTTCTTGATTCCATGAACACGATCAGCCCGAAATTGACGATAATCTTTTCGCAAATGACAATACCCTAACATATACCAATTGTTATTATCGTGAAAAACCCCTACAGGTTCAATATTTCGCACTGTAATTCCATCTGATTGAATAGCTTCATACGAAAGAATAACTTGTGTTTTCTCAGCAATACTTTCAAAAAGCGTAGCTAGAGTATTAGGCGATTTATCATTAAAAAGCTTCTCTGACGATTGCATCAATACACTGGATTCAATGCTCGAAACCCAATCTTTATCATCACTTCGAAGTACCGCTTTCAGTTTGTACATCGCCGTAGCATAATGATTCCCAAGAGCTGCATCAGTAAATTTCTGCATTAATTTTTCGGCTGCAATAAAACTGCTGGCTTCTTCACGGGTAAACATTACAGGCGGTAATCTATACCCATCCATTAAGGCATACCCAACGCCGGCTTCACTATAAATAGGAACTCCCGAAGCTTCTAAGGTGCGAATGTCACGATAAATAGTTCGTAAGCTTACTTCAAAACGATTCGCCAATTCCTGAGCTTTTACAATTTTTTTGGATTGTAATTGGATTAGAATTGCTACGATTCGGTCAAACCGTTTTGGGGTTTCGTCGAGCATTTTTTAAAGATTCTGAGTTACTAAGATTCAAAGATACATTTCAAAAATTACAAATCCTTTGAAACTTCATCCCAGTCTAAAAGTCTTTCCGGGTCTGTTTTTGATTTTTCCATTCGCTCCAAAACAATTTGTTGATGTTCAATAGGAATTTCAATGATATCATTGATAAATTCGTCGGTATTAATATTATTCATTGGATAGAGATTTTAAGCTTTGAATTTTCTAAAGGATTGAATCATTTCATAAATACCAAAGGCAACAGCAATCTTGCCAATTATAAATGGAACTAAACTAATAAAACAATTAAATTTTAAAACGCTTTCTCCTGCTATATAATATTCATTTTTGAAATCTGTGATTAAAAAGAACCTAAAATAACCATAAAGAAAATCTTCCCAGTTGTTTAAATCCAGAGTAAGTTTAATGTTTTCTAAAATGTAAAAAGGAGTAAAAAATACAAACCCAATAATTAAAGTGAACCAAAATGCCCAAGTCCAACTTCCATAATTGGAAGACCATTTTGTTGCCCAAAGAATAGCTACATCTTTAAAATTTTCTTTATAGTTTAACTCTTCATAATGTGCTGCAAGTTCATAAGCTCTGAATCTATTGAAGTCAATTCTGTTTTCTGTTCTTTGAAGTTCTCGTTTTATAGCTCTTAAAGTTTTTATGTCCCAATTCTCAATTGCTTTATTGTTGTTTCTGTTTAAATCATCAAAATAAGCTGCTTCAAAAAAAGAAACTTGATGGATTTTGAAATAGTTTACTTCTAAATTTTCAAATGATGCTTTTTCAAGGAATTTTGAATGGAGAATCTCAATTTTATTAAATTTTGAGTTGTCGAATAATGAATATTTTTCAAATTTACAAGCTACGAATTTTAATTCCGAATTTTGTAGATTTTTACAATTTTCAAACCAAGTTGTATTTAGAAAATCACAATTCTCAAATTGAAATTTACCCATGAAGTTTGATTCAGAAAATGAAACTTTTACAAAATTATTTTTATAAAAACCAGGAAATTCAAATGCCGAATCTGAAGGTTTTAAATATTCTGGTGTAGAATTAAATATTACTCTTTTGAATATAGAAAATGTAGAAAATGAATTAGTACCAAACATTACATTTGAAATTGTAGAGTCTTGGAATGATGAAATATTGATGTACTTCTTTCCCACGGTATTTCCAAGAAACTTAAATTGCCCATTCACGTGATTTATTTTTTGAAATAATATGGAGTCAATATTTGTTTTTTGTATGCTGAAATCTGTATCTAATTCTGGTTTTTTAATATCCGAATCATTTGAAAAATCAAGAACATTTAATTGAAAAATACTGTCGTCAGATGATCCTTTATAAATTTCTAAACATTTTAGAATTTTTGTATTTCTGAATGTTAAACTATCAAAAATGCAATCGGAAAACTTTACCTCGCAATTAAAAGTACAATTTTTAAAAATTAATTCTAATCTTGGTTTTTTGATATGTCTGAATTCCAAAACACCACAATCAAAAGTGCAATTTTCAAAAGTGAACGATTCTAATTTAATATTATTTTCTAGAATTAGAATATTTATATCTGAATTAATAGTTCTATCAGTTAAGTTAATATCCTCATTTAATTTTTGATAAAATTCTTCTCGGGTTATTGTTTCCATATCAATATTTTCTCTCCCAAACTTAAACAAAAAAACCTGACAATTTTTACATCATCAGGTTTTCGTTATATTATAAAAAGACGCACAACAGTGCGTCTCTACAAATCTAATCATTTAATTTCAATACCGCCATAAATGCCTCTTGCGGAATCTCCACATTTCCTACCTGACGCATACGTTTTTTACCTTTTTTCTGTTTTTCAAGTAATTTACGTTTACGAGAAATATCCCCACCGTAACATTTGGCGGTAACGTCTTTACGTAAAGCTTTAATCGTTTCACGGGCAATAATCTTCGCACCAATCGCCGCTTGAATTGGAATATCAAATTGCTGTCTCGGAATCAATTCACGTAATTTCTCGGTCATTTTCTTTCCGATGTTGTACGCATTGTCTTCGTGAATCAACGCCGAAAGGGCATCAACCGTTTGACCATTCAATAAAACATCCAAACGAACTAATTTTGAAGTTCTCATTCCAATTGGAGAATAATCAAATGAAGCATATCCTTTAGAAACCGTTTTCAATCTGTCGTAAAAATCAAATACAATCTCTGCCAAAGGCATATCAAAATTCAATTCTACACGTTCCGTTGTCAAATACGTTTGATTCGTAATTTGACCACGTTTTTCAATACACAAACTCATAACGTTACCAACAAAATCGGATTTGGTAATGATAGTCGCTTTGATATAAGGTTCTTCAACTCGGTCCAAACGAGAAGGTTCTGGCAAATCAGATGGATTGTTAACTACAAAAGCATCTTCTGGATGTTTTTTGGTATAAGCCAAATACGAAACGTTAGGAACCGTAGTAATTACAGTCATGTCAAACTCACGCTCTAATCGCTCTTGGATAATCTCCATGTGAAGCATTCCTAAGAATCCACAACGGAAACCAAATCCCAAAGCGGCAGAACTTTCCGGAACAAATACTAGGGAAGCATCATTCAATTGCAGTTTTTCCATCGACGACCGCAAATCCTCATAATCCTCAGTATCTACAGGATAAATCCCGGCAAATACCATTGGTTTTACATCCTCAAAACCAGTAATCATATTAGTTGTAGGCGTTTTGGCATCGGTAATCGTATCACCTACTTTTACTTCTTTCGCTTCTTTAATTCCAGAAATCAAATACCCAACATCTCCTGTCGAAATCACATTTTTAGGAACTTGATTCAATTTCAAAGTTCCAACTTCATCGGCAAAATATTCATTGCCGGTCGCCATAAATTTAATTTTTTGTCCTTTTTTAATTTCCCCGTTTTTCACACGGAAAATTACTTCAATACCTCGAAACGGATTGTAATGCGAATCAAATATCAAAGCCTGAAGAGGCTCATCTTTCACTCCTTTTGGAGCTGGAATCTTTTCAATAATTGCAGCCAAAATATTTTCTACACCAAAACCAGTTTTACCCGAAGCATGAATAATATCTTCCAATTTACATCCAAGCAAATCAATAATATCGTCGCTCACTTCCTCTGGATTGGCGCTTGGTAAATCCACTTTGTTCAAAACCGGAATAATTTCCAAGTCATTTTCTAGAGCCAAATACAAGTTAGAAATTGTTTGCGCCTGAATACTCTGTGCAGCATCCACAATCAACAACGCACCTTCGCAAGCCGCAATAGAACGCGAAACTTCATAAGAGAAATCCACGTGTCCCGGAGTATCGATCAGATTCAGGATATATTCTTCGCCTTTATACGTATATTCCATTTGTATCGCGTGACTCTTGATCGTGATACCACGCTCACGTTCCAAGTCCATATTGTCCAGCAATTGCGCCTTTTCTTCACGAGCCGTTACCGTTTGGGTTGCCCCCAATAAACGATCCGCCAATGTACTTTTCCCATGGTCAATATGTGCAATAATGCAAAAATTCCTTATATGTTTCATGTATAATGATGTCTAACTTATATTATTCCGAACAGCCACTGGCTGTTCTCCTCTTAATCTCAAATCTCACGCAAACGCCGTAAAGCGACAATTAATCTGCAAATATACTCTAAATTCAACAGTTTCAAAGTTTCAAAATAGGAAACTCAGGCATTTCCCCAAAGTCTTTTCAAATTGTAATACATATACCCCTTAATTAGTTAGTAAATTATTCAAAATCATCTTCTTAGTTATCTAATGTCATTAAGTCTTTTATCCTTTCGCTTAAAAGATGTAATTTTGCAAAAATTTTAAAGGACGATGATTAAGATTGGCAACATTATATTACCCGAATTCCCTCTATTGTTAGCACCTATGGAAGATGTGAGCGACCCTCCTTTCCGCAGATTGTGCAAAACACACGGCGCCGATTTAATGTACTCCGAATTTATTTCTTCCGAAGGACTAATCCGCGACGCCATCAAAAGCCGAATGAAATTAGACATCTTCGATTATGAAAGACCTGTAGGCATCCAAATTTTTGGCGGTGACGAAGAAGCAATGGCGTTATCGTCGAAAATAGTTTCTACCGTAAACCCTGATTTAATAGACATCAATTTTGGCTGTCCCGTAAAAAAAGTTGTTTGCAAAGGCGCAGGTGCCGGAGTTCTGAAAGATGTCGATTTAATGATTCGTTTAACGCAAGCCGTTATCGACAGTACCCATTTGCCAGTAACCGTAAAAACGCGTTTGGGCTGGGACGATAGCTCCATAAATATTGATGAAGTTGCCGAACGTTTGCAGGACATTGGCGTAGCCGCTTTGAGCATCCACGCCAGGACTCGTGCCCAAATGTACAAAGGCCATTCCGATTGGTCGCATATTGCCCGCGTCAAAAACAATCCAAGAATCACAATGCCTATTTTTGGTAACGGAGACATTGATTCTCCAGAAAAAGCATTGCACTATAAAAACGAATACGGCATCGACGGAATAATGATTGGCCGTGCCGCTATTGGCTACCCTTGGATTTTTAACGAAATCAAACATTACTTCAAAACAGGCGAACATCTAGCAAAACCCACTGTTGCCGACAGAGTCGAAGCAGTGCGAAATCACCTCACCTGGGCAATGGAATGGAAAGGAGAACGACTCGGAATTGTGGAAACCCGTCCGCATTATACCAATTATTTCAAAGGGATTCATTCTTTCAAACCTTTCAAACAAAAACTGGTAACCCTCGACCATCCAGAAGAATTATTTGCTGTTCTGAATGAGATTGAAGAGGCTTATACTGGTTATGAGGTGGTCTAATAATTGTTTTTTTCTCTTTGATTTTGTAAAATAAAAATTACTTTTGCAAAAAAATATTAATGAAAAAAATTATAGTTTTGGGTTTCGTTTTAATCAGTTTCATTGCAAAAGGACAAGAATCAGAAAAAGTATCGGTTGAGAAAAATTTATATGGCGCTCAGTTGGGTTTGTTAAGTACAAGTTTTTATTATGAAACTCAATTGCAAAGAAAAATTACACTTCGAACAGAAATAGGTTTGGTATTAGCATTTTCTACGCACGATTATGCAGATCCTGCAATTAAAGATGAAACTACTACACTTATTGTCCCATACCTAACACTGGAGCCAAGATGGTATTATGGTTTAGATAGAAGAAAAAGGCTTGGAAAAAAGACCTATAACAATTCTTCAAATTATGTTTCATTGGCAAATTCCTATATGTCTTATAAAACTCCAATAACAAATAACGGTGATTTTGATGTTGTATCAGCTATTACTATTATTCCTAAGTATGGAATTCGTAGAGCTTTTGCAAAGCATTTCAATTATGAATTTTCTGCAGGTGTTGGTTACCAATATAATGTATTTAGTAAAACCGAAGGCTGTGATTGCGACCATAATAACACAGCAATTGATGCTCAAATAAGAATTGGATACGATTTTTAATATTTCAAAGGGATTCATTCTTTCAAACCTTTCAAACAAAAACTGGTAACCCTCGACCATCCCGAAGAATTATTTGCCGTTTTGAATGAAATCGAAGAGGCTTATGCAGGTTATGAGGTTGTGTAAAAATTAAAAACCTAAATTATTATTTTCTAATTTTCACTATATTCGTTTAAACAATCTTTATTATGAGCGTACAAACCGAAAAATCTTTTTTAATTAATGTCCCGTCCTGAAAAGAGTTGACTATAATCACCTTAATTATGCCAACCGAAAGAAAAGAACTCAAGAAACGATTATTGAAACATCAAGAAAATCCTAAATCGGGAGCAGATGCTTTTGATTTTTTTTAGATGCCTTAAAATCTAAAAATGAGTTATAATGAACTCTTTTTAAAAACAAATGCTGCAGTTGAAATCGAAAACGTAATTTCTTACTATGCTCCAAAGAACATTATTTTAGCCAAACGAATTGAAAAAGAAATTCGATTAGGTTTCAAAAGTATTGCAAAAAAATTCCAGAAATTTTCAATACCGTTATTCTAAAATCAGAATATTTTGGCTGAATAAATTTCCTTATGGTTTGTATTATATTTGGGGAAATGATGAAATTTTTATCTTGGCTTTTTGGCACACAAAAGAAGATATTCCAAACAAGATTTCACAGATTTTATAAGTAGGCAATGCATTTAGATATATTAATTAGTCTAATTTAAATATAAAAATAACTAAAACCACATGAGGTTTTTTATAAAAGTTTCTATAATCATTATTTTTACAATCTGATTTATACCATTTAGATTTCAAGGCACACCGTCTGCTTTGCAAAGATGAGTTGATAGATAAAGGATATTTGAAAGAAGGAATCCTTTATATTCTTTTGAAAAAGTCTGCTAAAACAGTTAGTAATTCGGCTTGGTTTTCAATAGAGCTCATGTGTCCGTCTGGAAGAGTAACCAATTCAATTTCGGTATTTTTTATTTGTTCCAGATTTTCTTCGTAATTAAGAACAGGATCTTTTTTTCCCAGAATCAATAATTTTGGATAGGTTGCTGAATGCAAAATATATTCACGGTCTTTTCTGACTTTCATTCCTTCAAGCGAGGCCACAATTCCTTGCAGTGGTGTTTTTAGAGCCTGAATTTTTACTGCATCGATTTCATTGGTAAGGATTTCTCTATTCTCTTCACTGAACAAATTGGCAATCGATAATCGGATGAAAGTTTCGTAATCTTTCTTAACGGCTTTGATGGCGCGGTCTCTGTTTTTCTTTCTTTCGGAACTGTCTTCTTTGGAAGTAGAGTTGAGCAATACTAATCCTTTCATTTTTTCGGGATACAATTCGGCGAAAGCCAAAGCGACATAACCGCCCATAGAATGGCCCACAAGAATGGCTTTTCGAATTCGCAATTTGGATAAAACATCATGAACCACATCGGCATTTTCTTCCATGGTTTGAATATAACCCAAACTTTCGGTTTCGCCGTGTCCCAATAAATCGATGGTTATGATTCTGTTTTTTTTACTTAATTCGGAAACATAAACATCCCACATGGTTTTATTTTCCAAAAAACCATGAAGTAAGACTACTGCTGTTCCTTTTCCAGAATCAGAGTACGAAATTTGCGTGTTTTTGAAGATAATTTGATTCATTTGCTGTAAGCTTATGACAAAAATAATGCTAAAATTTTAAACTATATAAGAAATACAAGTTCATAGTTATAAAAATCTAAACAGTTTTGTGTTCTGCAAATGATATAATTTTATCACTGCTATCCGAAAGTCCAAAATAAAAAGAGCCTGAAAATCCCGTATTTTTTATTTTGCGAAACAAATAATATTTTATGGGGCTCTTCAGGCGATACAAAAATATCAAAAACCCGTTATTTGACAAGTTAGATGAACTATGCAGTTATTTTTTCTCGGCTTCCTTCAAAAAGAAATCAGTCATTTTTTTAAAAGTAGTTTCATTAAATGTTACAGGCCCGTGTTGTCCGTTTGGGACAGTAATAAAATCAGCCAAAATTCCTTTTTCTTTTAAAGATTTAGCAAAAAGTTCACTTTGACAATAGGGCACAATAGTGTCTGCATCACCATGTATTATTAAAAAATCAGGATCAGTTTTGTCAATAAAAGTAGTGGGACTAAGCAAGCTAATCATGTCTAAATTATCAGCAGGTTTGCCTCCGATAATTGCAGCTTCTGGTGACTTTTCATCTTTTGGCTTTTCACAAGCTTCCATTAATGCTAAATTTACAGGACCAAACCAATCAACAACTGCATCAACCTTACTGCTCTCCGAAGTATTCTCTCCTAAATTTCCTTCTAAATTTATTGTTTTCTTACCTATTGTATAATTTGTAATACCGTTGGTAGTTCCAGCTAAAGAAGCTAAATGTCCACCAGAAGAAAAACCTGTAATACCAATAAATGAGGAATCTAAATTATATTTTTTTGCGTTAGCCCTTATAAACCTAATAGCTGCTTTTACATCGTTTATTTGAGCAGGATATTTAGCATCGGAACTTGATCTATGATTTATGGAAATTACCGCAAAACCAGAGTCTAATAGAGGTTTTCCCATAGACTGAAATGCCATAGCTTTCATATTATTGGCAAACCATGCGCTGCCATAAATAATTACAATGACCTTATATGAAGTTTTTTCTGTATTTGGAATATGAATGTCTAGATTGTGATATACCTGCGTATCATTTGCATAGTTAATATCAATCCATTTTTTATTAACGTTTTGTGCAATGCTGTTAAAGCATAAAAAGATCAGTATTAAAGTGATAATTTTTTTCATATCGTTTTATTTAAGATAAGTAAGTTATTTTTTCAAATGTATTTAAAAAAACAATCGGTTGTGTATTTAAAATTATTTAATATACGAAGAATTAGATTACATTTTAAGAAGGTCTAAAAACATTGGCACGCTTGTGGAAACACAAAATCTAAAACAGTATAATATTACACTATTAGGATAATGTTGGAGTATGCTTGACTAAATATATTCAAAGGGTAATAAGGCACTCTATTGTTATTCAGTAAAACTTTCGGATAGCAATGTGTAAAAGACATTCATATTGTACTTAAAAAAACGGCTCCCATTTCTGAAAAGCCGTTTGAAGTATTATTTATAAAAAATTAGAATCGATTATCACCATCCAAAAGATTACCCAATCCACCAAGCAAACTTCCTTCATCACGACCGCTTCCTCCTGATCTTGGTGCTGATGCAATGATTCTATCCGCCAATCTGCTGAAAGGTAATGATTGAATATAAACAGTTCCTGGCCCGCGTAAAGTGGCGTAAAACAAACCTTCACCTCCAAAGATAGAATTCTTGATTCCGCCTATAAATTCAATATCATAATCAACATCTTTCGTAAAACCAATTATACAGCCTGTGTCTACTTTTAGTACTTCGCCGTGAGCCAATTCTTTTTTAGCCATTGTTCCTCCCGAATGAACAAACGCCATTCCGTCTCCTTCTATTTTTTGCATAATGAAACCTTCGCCTCCAAAGAAGCCGCGACCAAGTTTTTGGGAGAATTCAATTCCAACCGAAACGCCTTTGGCAGCGCATAGAAAAGAACTTTTTTGACAGATAAACTTACCTTGGAACTGCGTTAAATCAATTGGAAGGATTTTTCCGGGATATGGAGAGGCAAACGAAACTTTGCTTTTGGTGTTGCCTTGATTCAGGAATGCCGTCATGAATAAGCTTTCGCCTGTAAGAACTCTTTTTCCGGCATTCAAAAGTTTGCCAAATAAACCTGAACTGGCTTGCTGTTCGGATCCGTCACCAAAAATGGTTTCCATTTGGATGTTGTTTTCCATCATCATAAAACTGCCCGCTTCGGCAATTACGATTTCCTGAGGATCCAATTCTATTTCTACATATTGCATTTCTTCTCCAAAAATCTGATAATCTATTTCGTGTGCTTGCATGATTTCTTGAATTTTAGTTTTTTAAATGAGTCGGATGTGGGTTTAGAATGTTACAAACGAAGACGAAAATATGTCGCTTTCCGCGCGAGGGATAGCAACGGAAAGCCCACAGTCCCGTCTCGTCAAAAAAGACGAGACGGGACGAGGACTTGCAGTGAATAGCCCGACCCAGCTGAAGTTTACGGAGGTTGGGACGCGCCCAAATAAAAACGGCTTCCATTACTGAAAGCCGTTTATTGATTGTATTTAATAAGAATTATGAATTCATCAAACTTTCGATTTCCTCCACTTCAATCGGGATGTTTCGCATTAAGTTGAAAGGCTCTCCTTTTTCCTGAACAACAACATTGTCTTCCAAACGGATTCCGAAACCTTCGGCAGGAATATAAATTCCGGGCTCAACGGTAAAAACCATATTGGCTTTTATTGGCTCGTGCAATAATCCATAATCGTGTGTGTCCAATCCCATGTGGTGCGAAGTTCCGTGCATGAAATATTTTTTGTAGGCTGGCCATTCCGGATTTTCATTTTGAACATCGGCTTTGTCGATTAAACCTAAACCAAGCAATTCGGAAGTCATGATTTTACCCACTTCTACATGGTATTGCTTCCAAAGTGTTCCTGGCGTAAGCATTTTGGAGGCTTCGTTTTTTACGCGCAAAACTGCATTGTAAACCGCTTTTTGTCTGTCTGAATAACGTCCTGAAACAGGAATAGTTCGTGTCAAATCACTTGAATAATTGGCATATTCGGCTGCAACGTCCAGTAAGATTAAATCACTCGCTTTGCATTGTTGGTTGTTTTCGATGTAATGCAGTACATTGGCATTATTTCCCGAAGCAATAATTGGCGTGTAGGCAAAACCTTTGGAACGATTGCGGATGAATTCGTGAATTAATTCGGCTTCGATTTCGTATTCGGTTACATTAGGTTTTACAAAAGACAACAGTCTTCGGAAACCTTTTTCGGTAATATTACAAGCGTTCTGGATTAAATCTATTTCTTCAGTTTCTTTGATAGAACGAATGCGCTGCAAAATAGGATTGCTTTTAGCCACCTGATGCGCCGGGTATTTGGCTTTCCACCATTTTACAAAACGGGCTTCACGGGTTTCTGTTTCAACAGCAGCTCGGTAATGTTCGTTGGTGTTAATGTACATGATGTCTGAATACGTCATCATTTCATTTAAAATTTTTTCGAAATCCTGCAACCAATAAACAGTTTTAATCCCCGAAACTTCAAAAGCGCGTTCTTTGGTCAATTTTTCACCTTCCCAAATAGCAATATGCTCGCTGGTTTCTTTTAAGAATAGTATTTCTCTTTGGTTCTCGTATGGAGCGTCTGGGAAAAGTAATAAGATGCTTTCTTCCTGATCAACCCCGGATAAATAAAAAATATCGCGGTGTTGTGCAAACGGCAAGGTACTGTCTGCAGAAACAGGATAAATATCGTTAGAATTAAATACAGCTACACTATTAGGTTTCATTGCAGCCATGAATTTTGCTCTGTTTTTAATAAAAAGAGCACGGTCAATTTGATGATATTTCATAAGAAAACGAATTTTGGTATTGAATCTTCAAAAATAGAAATTTTTATAACGAAATTGGTGCTTTTAGTGATTTTTTTAAGGTTTTTATAACGGGTTTTAATTAAAACAAGAGTTTAACTGTTAATTTTTGGAGCAGAGAGATTGGGCATTTTTAGCAGGCATTGGTCCCGCTTTTCGTTTCAATCTTATAAGCCGAACCCCGGCTTATAAGGATTTCCATTTCAATCGGGGCTAAAGTGAGATATTTTGCATTTTTGCTGTGATCCAAAAAAGAAAAAAGCACGAAGAAATTAACTTTCTCCGTGCTCTTAGAAAAGTATTTAAAAATTAAAACTGTGCTACTTCGGTAGAATCTTTCATTGCTGTTGTTGAGGATTTTCCTGTAGTAACGGTGTTTTGTACGGCGTCAAAATAGGAAGTGCCTACAAAATTTTGATGTTTTACAGCTTTGAAACCGTGTTGCTGTAAAGCAAATTCTCTTTCCTGTAATTCGGAGTAACCTGCCATTCCTCTTTCTTTGTATGCTTTCGATAATTCAAACATGCTGGTGTTAAGCGCATGAAATCCTGCCAAAGTGATGAATTGGAATTTATAACCCATTGCAGCCAAATCTTCTCTGAAGGTTTCCATTTCGGCTACGGATAATTTGGCAGCCCAGTTGAATGAAGGCGAGCAGTTGTAAGCCAATAATTTTCCAGGGAATTTATCATGAATAGCATCGGCAAAACGTTTGGCATAAGCCAAATTGGGGTTGCTAGTTTCCATCCAGATCAAATCAGCATACGGTGCATAACTTAATCCACGGTCAATTCCTTGTTCTACGCCACAGTTTACATAGAAAAATCCTTCGGCCGTTTTTTCTCCTGTAATGAATTTAGTGTCTCTTGGGTCGATATCGCTCGTCAATAAGTTGGCAGCATCGGCATCTGTTCTTGCTACGATAAGCGTTGGTGTTCCCATTACATCGGCTGCCAAGCGAGCGGCAATTAATTTATTGATGGCTTCCTGGGTTGGAACTAAAACTTTTCCGCCTAAATGACCGCATTTTTTGGCCGAACTCAATTGGTCTTCAAAATGAACACCCGAAGCTCCCGATTCAATCATTGATTTCATCAGTTCGAAAGCATTCAGATTACCTCCAAAACCAGCTTCTGCATCGGCAACGATAGGTATTAGATAATCTTTTTTATCCGTGGTTTTATTTACTATTTGTATTTGATCGGCACGCAACAGAGCATTGTTGATTCTCTTTACTACTAACGGAACACTGTTGGCTGGATATAAAGATTGATCCGGATACATTTCGCCCGCCACATTGGCATCGGCTGCTACTTGCCAGCCGCTGAGATAAATGGCATCTAATCCAGCTTCGACTTCCTGAATAGCTTGGTTTCCGGTAAGAGCTCCTAGTCCTGTAACAAAATCTTGAGAATTGAGTTTGTTCCATAGTTTAACCGCTCCCATTTTGGCAATGCTGTGCTCAATTTGATAAGAACCTTGAAGATTTATTACTTCTTCAGCAGTATAAGGACGTTCGATTCCTTTCCATCTCGGGTTTGTAATCCAGTCGCTAATTAATTCTTGAATTCTTGTCTCGGTTGTTTTCATGATATACGTTTAATAAAGTTTGTTGGTTTTTATTTTGAAACTGAAAGTTTATAGGTATTTATATCCGATTAAGGTTAGAAATTCTACAAAATTGTCATTTATTACAAGCTTGTCCAGTAGTTCTTCTGCCAATCGATAGTTTTGTTTTTCATGGTTATCGTTGCCTACTTGCTGTCTAATTTTTTCAAATTCTTCCATTGCTAGGCGATGATAGTATTTTACTGTTAGCGCTTTGTAATTATCTAATACAACTTCGTTTTGTACCCATTGCCATAATTGAGACCTTGAGATTTCTGCAGTTGCGGCATCTTCCATCAAATGGTGTAAAGCGGCCGCGCCTTGTCCGTTTAGCCATGAGGCAATATAGAGAACAGAAATGCTAATGTTTTTTCGAACTCCCTGCTCGGTTATGGTTCCTTTTGGGATTGCGAGTAAATCTTCTTCTACTACGTTTACGTCTTCTCGTTTTACATGAATTTGATTTTGTGTAGGCATGTATTTATCAAAAACCGATTGTGCCAACGGAACCAAATCAGGATGAGCTACCCAAGTGCCGTCGTGGCCGTTTTGCACTTCTCTTTGCTTGTCAGTTACTACTTTGTCAAACGCAATGTTATTTGCTTCTTCATCGTTCTTAATCGGAATTTGTGCTGCCATCCCGCCGATAGCATGGATATTTCGTTTGTGGCATCTTTGAATTACCAATTGTGAATAAGCACTCATGAATGGTGTATTCATCGTTACCTGATCACGATTTGGAATGATATAGGTTTTATGTTTTCTTAATTTTTTGATGAACGAAAAAATGTAATCCCACCGGCCACAGTTCAATCCTACGATATGGTCTCTTAATTCAAAAATAATTTCGTCTAGTTGAAAGCTGGCAGTAATCGTTTCTATCAATACTGTGGCTTTAAAAGTTCCGTTTTGTTCTCCTAAATATTCTTGGGCAAATTCGAAAACTTCATTCCACCATCTTGCTTCTAAATAATGCTCCAATTTTGGCAAATAGAAGTAGGGAGCAGTTCCATTTTTTGACAATTGCTCGTGATTATGGAAAGCATACAATCCAAAATCTATTAAAGAACCTGAGGTTTCCTGCCCGTCAATATGAATATTTTTTTCATTGAGATGCAGCCCTCTAGGTCTTACAATTAAAACGGCAGTCTTTTCTTTTAGAGCGTATTTTTTATTTTTTACAGTGTCTTCAAGAGTTATGGTTTTGTTAACTGCATCTATCAAATTTTGCTGTCCTTCCATCAAATTGCTCCAAGTGGGCGATGTGCTGTCTTCAAAATCAGCCATAAAAGTTTTAGCACCTGAATTGAGTGCATTAATGACCATTTTTCTGTCCACCGGTCCTGTGATTTCAACTCTTCGGTCCAATAAATCTTTTGGAGTAGTTGCGGCTACCCATTTACTTTCTCTAATCATTCGTGTTTCGGGGAGGAAACAAGGTAAGGCTCCAGCATCAAATAATACTTGTTGTCTTTTTCGGTCTTCTAATAACGAAAGTCTTTTGTTATTAAATTTTTGATGCAATTCTGTTAAGAATTCAATGGCTTTGTCCGTCAATATTTCGGGATACTGCTGTGTCATTCCATTTGTGATTTGGAATGTTTTTTCTGTGGTTTCTGTTTGGTTTTTCATGGCTAATGCGTTTTTCTTTTACAATAGTACAAAAAGTTTTTTATAAAACAAGCGAACGTTCGCTAAAAACGTAAAAATATTTTTTTGAGTTTTTTATTTTTTTTAGTTTATCTTTGATTTTATGAACATAGAGAAGGATTATATTAAGTTGATTTTTGGGCTTAAACTCAAGCAGGCTCGAACAAATAAAGATTTGTCATTATTTGGCCTAGCCAAAATAACAGAACTGTCTAAATCGTATCTCAACGAAATAGAGAAAGGAAAAAAATATCCTAAAACGGAAAAAATTATTCTTTTGGCTAATAAGTTAGAAGTCTCATACGATCACATGGTGTCTCTAAAGCTTGATAATAATCTCGCACCGATTGGCGAAATATTAAAATCAGGAATTTTGAAAGAGATTCCGCTGGATCTATTTGGGATTCAAGAAGCTGACTTAATAGATATTATAGCCAATGCTCCGGCCAAGGTCAACGCCTTTATAAGCACAATTATCGAAATTGCGCAGCATTATAACTTAACAAGAGAAAGTTTTTTCTTGGCTTCATTGCGTTCCTATCAGGAAGCGCACAATAATTATTTTGAAGATCTTGAAGAAAAAGTGCTGCTGTTTTGCAAAGCATTCCACATTACTAATACAACCAATATTTCGATTAGTGAATTGTCAGCAATTTTAATTGAAGAATACGGATATAGCATTACCGAAATTGTTTTTTCGGAGAAAGAAGAATTAGGTGACCTACGGTCTATTTTTGTACCAAAAAGCAGAACTTTATTACTGTCTGTTGGGATTGATGATTCTCAGAAAGCATTTATTTTAGCAAAAGAAATTGCTTATAATTTTCTTGAAATCAAAGAAAGACTGTATACTTTTAGTTGGATAAAGTTTGATAATTTTGACCAAGTTCTTA
This sequence comes from Flavobacterium sp. 1, assembly GCF_002797935.1. NCBI lineage: Bacteria > Pseudomonadati > Bacteroidota > Flavobacteriia > Flavobacteriales > Flavobacteriaceae > Flavobacterium > Flavobacterium sp. 1. The sequence goes on along the minus strand of NZ_PGER01000001.1, from coordinate 4,477,022 downwards.
ATAATTTTTATGCTTCCTATTTTGCAGGAGCCTTGCTTATTCCAAGAGAGACGCTGATTGAAGAATTAAATTTATTTTTATCAAAAGAGGATCCAAAACCTCAGGAAATGGTTCAGCTGATGAACAGATTTACGGTTTCTCCAGAATCATTTTATCAGCGGCTAACTAATATTTTACCTAAGGATTTTCAGATAAAGAATCTCTTTTTCCTTCGTTTATCTCATGAAATTGGAGCAGACACTTATCAGATAAAAAAAGAACTGCATATTACCAATCAGCAAGAACCTCATGCCAACGAGATGAATGAACACTATTGTCGAAGATGGGTGTCGATAAAAACAATTGTGGAGTCTTTGAAACAAAAGAAAGAACACTTTTTTGATGCACAGATTTCGCGTTATGAAAACAGTAATAATGAATATCTTGTTTTTTCATCGGCTACGCCGGATCCATTCAAGAAAAATTGTATGAGAAGTATTTCTGTTGGGATTTTAATCACACCTTCAATCAAAAAACGATTTAAATTTATAGAAGGGAATTTAATGCAAAAAAGATTAGTTGGGGTGACTTGTGAAACCTGTGCTGTACAAAATTGTTTAGAGAGAGCTTCACCGCCGATTCATTTGAATCAAAAACTTAGAAACGAAAAGACAGATGCGACGGTTCAGGAATATATTGCTAAGTTTAGTTAAAGTAAAGCCACGAATGAATTTTATCTTTCGTGGCTCTTTTTGTATTGTCAATATTAAAGTCAATCAATCCATTTGTAATAACGGGCTCCGATTAAATTAGGAATTTCGGTTTCTATTCTGTCAAGAATCCATTCGTTTTTGGGCTCTTGAATGCTTTGTTTTTGTTCCTTTTTGTGTAGTTTTTCATAAGTTTCAAAATCGATTTCAAAACTTTTTTCCAATGTTTCAAAAAGAGAAACATTAGCTATTGCCGATTTCCATTCGGATTGAATAGTTCCTTCAAAAACTTTGGCTTTCGAACCGCTTCCATAGGCAAGAAAACCAAATTTTTCAGTTGCAATTTCTTTTTTCGTATTATAAAAATGAGCCAGAGTAGAAAGCAATCCCATGAAAATGGAACCAGTATAAAGGTTTCCGATTAAAGAAGAAGCTAATTCTGCAGGCTGTAATTTATCGACAACAAATGTTTTGTAATCTTCTGATTTGCTAATTTCTTTCAATTTGTTTTGGTATTCTGAGGCATTTTCTTCACCAGAAATAATCGGAGATGAAGCATCCAAAGCATAAATTTCAGAAAGCATTCTGCGCCCTTGAAAAGCATAAGGCAAATGCATTACAATACTTGTCCAAGTGCTGTAAACTGTTTCTTGAGCGTTTTTTATTTTCTTGAATGAAAAATAGGCGTCTCTGGTACGATCCATATAACATTGGTTCGAATATTGACCGTCAAAAACAGGCTGGTCTTTGTGGATTTCAATTTCGTTTTCCAAATTATCAAACCAAGATTCATTGTTTGAGTTCCCTGTGATTTCCTGTTTTGAAATTGTTCTGTAAGGTTTGAAGAAATCAAAAACGCCTTTTGTACTTACGCCCCAATGATTCTCAAACGTTATAATTCTTGGATTTGAAGTAATCAGCAAGGCAACTGCGCCAGCACCTTGCGTGTATTCACCAGTAGAATTTAAGTCGTATTTAGCAAAATCGGTAGTAACAACAATCGCTTTTTTTGTTGGGTTGAGCTGAACAAAATCAAGACAGTTTTGCATGGCATCTACACCGCCGATGCAGGCAAAAGTAAAATCTACCACATCACATTCGGATAAAGAGCTTTCTCCGAATTTTTGTTCCATCAGAGAAATCAGGAAAGAGCTTATAGGCTTTGAACTGTCAATAGCACTTTCGGTTCCCACATATATTCGGGCAATTTCGTTTAATTTTATATTATTGTCTTGAATCAGTTTTGTCAAAGCATTGGCTCCAAAAACCACAGTATCCTGATGCGCATCGGGCAAAGTCATCTTTAATAATCCTAATCCTTTTTCGAGTTTTTCAGGTTCTATATTTCTAGCTAGGGCTAATGTTTTTATGGGTAAATGCAATTTGGCAACATCAAATGCAATAGCGTCAATTCCAGTTTTCATGAATAAAATTTAAAGATGCAAAGTTAAAATTGCTTTGGGGAATTACAATATTTTGAAGACTATAAAGTGGTTGTTTTTCAATTTTTAGGGAATAAGCTGTAAATCTTGTTTTGTATTGTTAGATTGTTAGTTTTTTTGTCTTTTGTCAATGAAATATAATTAGGACTATAGTTTTAACGTTAATTTTTAATTTGAGACCTGATTTTTATCACCTAATTTTAGAAACTATATTATTTTGTATATGTAATCGATTACATTTTGTTATAAAAAGAGCTAAACTACGTATTTTTATACGTATTTAATAAGTATTTTTTAAGTACTTTAAAATGATTATAAATTGCGAAGTAAAATTGCATATTTGGTTGTTATTCTTTCTCAATTACCCTAAATTTGTTCGACTTTTTAAAAAAATATAATATTTATATCATTATGGCAAAATCTGCAATATTGAAGTCGTCTATAGCTAAAAAAGTAGCTATGGCGCTTTCAGGACTTTTTTTGATTATGTTTCTATCGCTTCATTTCTTTATTAATTTCGTATCGGTTTTTAGTGCCGATTCATTTAATGCGATGTCACATTTTATGGGTTACAACCCGTTAATACAATTTGTTATGCAGCCTGTTTTGGTTGCGGGAGTAGTTTTTCACTTCGTTATGGGATTCGTTTTGGAACTGAAAAACAGAAATGCAAGACCTGTTGCCTACGTAAAGTTTGACGGTGCAGCAAACTCATCTTGGGCTTCTAGGAATATGATTATTTCTGGTTTGGTTGTGTTGGCTTTTTTAGGATTGCACATGTACGACTTTTGGTTTCATGAAATAGTGTACAAATATGTAGAAGGAAATGCTATCGAAGAAACAAGATACTATGGAGAATTAGTGGCTAAATTTGAAAGCCCGGTTCGTACAGGATTGTATTGTGTGGCTTTCATTTTATTAGCATTACACCTTTGGCATGGTTTCACATCTTCTTTGCAATCTGTAGGATTTGATAACAAAATAGGGAAGTCATTGCATAAAATTTGTTATGCATTTGCAATTATAGTTCCTTTTGGATTTATTTTCATTGCGTTATTTCATCATTTTAATAATTAATATCAATCTATAATGAAACTAGATTCTAAAATACCAGAAGGTCACATTTCACAAAAATGGACTGATTATAAAGATCACTTAAAGTTAGTTGCTCCAAACAACCGACCAAAAATAGATATTATCGTTGTGGGTACAGGATTGGCTGGAGCTTCGGCAGCGGCATCTTTTGCCGAAATGGGATATAATGTAAAAGCATTCTGTTATCAAGATTCTCCTCGCCGTGCGCACTCAATCGCTGCCCAAGGAGGTATCAACGCTGCAAAAAACTATCAAAATGACGGGGATAGTACTTTCCGTTTGTTTTATGATACCATCAAAGGTGGCGATTACAGAGCACGTGAAGCAAACGTACACCGTTTAGCAGAAGTTTCTGGAAACATCATTGACCAGTGTGTGGCTCAGGGAGTTCCTTTTGCCCGTGATTACGGAGGAATGTTGGACAACCGTTCTTTTGGTGGTACACAAGTACAGCGTACTTTTTATGCTGCTGGACAAACTGGTCAACAATTGTTATTAGGAGCTTATTCTTCTTTATCAAGACAAATCGGTTTAGGAAAAATCGATATGTATAACCGTCACGAAATGTTGGAATTGGTAAAAGTGGATGGAAAAGCCCGCGGAATTATTGCTCGTAATTTGATTACTGGTGAAATCGAAAGACATTCTGCTCACGCTGTAATTATTGCGACAGGAGGATACGGAAACGTTTATTTCCTTTCTACAAACGCAATGGGATCGAATGTAACTGCTGGTTGGAAAATCCACAAACAAGGAGCTTTGTTCGCAAATCCTTGCTACGTACAAATTCACCCAACTTGTATCCCGGTTCACGGAACCAATCAATCTAAATTGACATTGATGTCTGAGTCTTTAAGAAACTCTGGACGTATTTGGGTTCCAAAGAAAAAAGAAGATGCTGAAGCGATTCGTGCAGGTAAAATGAAACCAACACAAATTGCTGAAGAAGATAGAGATTACTACCTAGAAAGAAAATATCCAGCATTTGGTAACTTAGTTCCTCGTGATGTTGCTTCAAGAGCCGCAAAAGAAGTTTGTGACGCAGGTCATGGAATTGAAGCTAATGATACTAATGAAGGAGTTTATTTGGATTTCTCTACAGAGATTCAATCTAAAGGAAAACAAACGGCTTACGCCAAAGGAAATCATAATCCTTCTCAAGAAGAAATTCTTTCATTAGGAAAAAAATGGTTGGAGGAAAAATATGGTAACTTGTTTACTATGTACCAAAAAATTACAGATGAGAATCCTTATGAAACTCCAATGAAAATTTATCCTGCAGTTCACTATACAATGGGTGGTGTTTGGGTTGACTATAACTTACAATCAACTATTCCGGGCTGTTTCGTTGCAGGAGAAGCGAACTTCTCTGACCACGGAGCGAACCGTTTAGGAGCTTCGGCTTTGATGCAAGGTTTAGCCGACGGTTATTTCGTATTGCCTTATACTGTTTCTGATTATTTATCAGGTGATATTCGTACTGGAAAAATCTCTACTGATTTGCCGGAATTCGTTGAAGCTGAAAAAAATGTAAAAGATTCGATTAATAAATTCCTTTCTAATAATGGTACAAAAACGGTGGATCATTTCCACAAACGTTTAGGGTTGATTATGTGGAACAAAGTTGGAATGGGGCGTAATGAGAAAGGGTTGCAAGAAGCTATCGGAGAAATCGCCTCTTTAAAAGAGGAATTCTACAAAGATGTTTACGTTCCAGGAAGTTCCGATGAATTGAATCCTGAATTGGAAAAAGCGCTTCGTGTGGCTGATTTTATTGAATTAGGACAATTAATGGCTATTGATGCTTTGCAGCGTAAAGAATCTTGTGGAGGTCATTTCCGTGAAGAATATCAGGATGCTGAAGGAGAAACTTTACGTGATGACGAAAATTTCAAATTTGTTGGTGCTTGGGAATACAAAGGATACGACATTAAAAATGAAGAGCTTCACAAAGAAGAATTGAAATACGAGTTTATTAAAATAGCCGCAAGAAATTACAAATAAAAAAATTATGAGCGCAGCAAAAAATATCAATATAAGCCTTCAAATTTGGCGTCAAAAAAACTCCAAAGAAAAAGGAAAAATGGAAACATACAAATTGAACGATGTCTCTACGGCAAGTTCCTTTTTGGAAATGTTAGACCAATTGAACGAACAATTAGTAAACGAAAGAAAAGAACCAATCGCATTTGACCACGATTGTCGTGAAGGAATCTGCGGAATGTGTTCTTTGTATATCAACGGACGTGCACACGGACCAGATACTGGAATCACTACTTGTCAATTACACATGAGAATGTTCAATGACGGAGATACGATCGTTATAGAGCCTTGGCGTTCTGCAGCTTTCCCAGTAATTAAAGATTTAATTGTAGACAGAACAGCTTTTGACAGAATTCAACAAGCGGGAGGATTCGTTTCAGTGAATACATCTGGAAACACTATCGATGCCAATACTATTCCAGTTCCTAAAGACGACGCTGATAAAGCATTTGAGGCCGCGGCTTGTATCGGTTGCGGTGCTTGTGTGGCAACTTGTAAAAATGGTTCTGCTATGTTATTTGTTGGAGCAAAAGTTTCACAATATGCATTATTACCGCAAGGAAAAGTGGAAGCTACAAACCGTGTATTGAACATGGTTCGTCAAATGGATGAAGAAGGTTTTGGTAACTGTACCAATACTGGAGCTTGTGAGGTTGAATGTCCTAAAGGAATTTCTTTGGAGAACATTGCTCGTATGAACAGAGAATATTTGTCAGCAAGTTTGAAATAGTATTTCAAAAATTATTATAACAAAAACGCATTCATTAATTTGGATGCGTTTTTTTTATTGAACCAAACATTTGAATCTGTTAAATCAATTTCGTGTCATCAATGTGTCAATTTTTACTAATTTTATAGAATGAAAATTGCACTCATTCAATCCTCTTTATTCTGGGAAAACCCAAAAGAAAACCGAAATCATTTCGAAAAAAAAATTAATGGCATTACTGATGACGTTGATTTGATTGTACTTCCAGAAATGTTCACTTCAGGATTTACGATGAATCCACAAAATGTTGCCGAAACCATGCAAGGCGAAACAATAACTTGGCTCATACATTTAGCGAAAGCCAAAGACATGGCCATTACAGGAAGTCTAGTTATCACCGAAAAAGGAAATTTCTACAACCGGCTAGTTTTTGTTTTTCCCTCAGGAGAAATTCGGTTTTACGACAAAAAGCACTTGTTTACGCTGGCGGGGGAAAACGAAGTCTATACAGCCGGCACCAAAAAATTAATTATTGAATATAAAGGCTGGAAGATTTGCCCTTTGATTTGTTATGATTTGCGTTTCCCTGTTTTTGCCCGAAATGCAGAAGATTATGATGTATTGATTTATGTTGCCAATTGGCCAAAAATAAGAATAAATGCTTGGGATGCTTTACTAAAAGCACGTGCCATAGAAAACATGTGTTATGTAGTCGGAGTCAATAGAATTGGCGAAGATGATAATAAATTTCAGCACAATGGACATTCCCAATCGATTAATTTCTTAGGAGATTACATGTTGGAACCTGTAGAGTCTAAAGGTGTTTTTATTGTCAAATTAGATAAAGCTGAACTAATTTCATTTCGCAAAAAATTCAATTTTTTAAGAGATCGGGATTCATTTGTTTTAGAATGAACTCTTTTTGGACTTTTCTTTTTCTTTAGGCTTTTTCTTTTTGACTTCTGGAGTATAAGGAATACTTAAATCGAAGGTTTCATGCATGTCAAAATTAGCATGAAGGTTTATTTCTTTAGAATAATAAACAACTTCTTCGGTTTGTCGTTTTTCAAGATAACTTCCCGTGTCCCATTCCTTGTTTTTATTGTCATCATAAATGGCTCGAATGCCATATACACTTGGCTCAAGCAAATTAAATTCAATTTCTGTTTTACCTTCAGTATATTCACTTGCTTTTATTATATCTCCTTTGTCATTTGTCAATTCAATAATAACAGGAAAACGGTTCACATTTTTTAAGGTGAGAATCATACTCCCATAATCAGAAAAATTTCTAGTCTCTGTTTTAAAAGATAAAGTGTCATTCTTTTTTTCAAAAAAATCGGTCACAGCACCAGGCATCATCTTGAAATTATATTTCTGTGCTTCTTCAATTTTAAAATCAACATACAACTGCTGGTTAAATTCATCATAAGCTGTGGTAAATGGAACAGCAACCGAATCTTTGTTGATAAGCGTCATTTTAGATTTGTCAAAATCCACCAAAGGAAGGCTGGATTCCAGCGTAAATCGGTCTCTAAAATTCAAAGACCCAGCTTGCAATGCTTTGATGCTTAAAGTGTCGTTTTTCTGTTTTTTAATTTTAAAAGCATAATTTTTTGAGTATTTGTCTTTTGTAATATTTAGTGAAAGAGAATCAGCTTTCATCGGTTTGTACCAAACCTGCAGAGAGTCTTTTTTACTCATTTTAGTAATTATCGCAGGTATTATTTCTTTTTGATTTTTCAAAGTAAGTTTGGTCAATTCGCCATTCCTTCCGGGATTTCCTTCATAACCTACGATTAATCGGTTTCCAGAAGCTTGGCTTGGCTTATTAGCTTTAAAAGGAAGTGTTTCTTTAAATAATTCCAATTCAAAAACCGTATCATTAGGTATGGTAATAATTTGTTTGTTAAAGCCAATTAAATCCGATTTTGGATTGAATTTATTATTGTTGTTATTATCTTTCATAGCAACCAGAAAGTATTTACCAGCTTTTAAATTTTCCAAACGAAACGTTTTCAAGCTATCCAATGTATTGGTAATGTAGCGGGGATTTTCTTTATAAATCGTAGAATCATTAAATTTTTCATTCGCTTCATAAAGCATAATCGAAACAAATGAAGCCACTTCTTTCTCATGCGCATCTTTTACCCTTCCTCCAAGAGCTAATGAATCGATATAATCTCCAGTTGAAAACACATATTTAAATTGATTATATGGATTTCCCTCATTATTATCGGCAATACTTTGACCAAAATTCATACTATACGTTGTATTGGGTGCTAAAGTATCATTTATGGTAATCGTTAATGTTTTTGTTGGAGTTGTCGGAAGGATTTCTGGTTCATTCTTCATTGGCGGCGAAATAATCAATTGCTTATTTAAATTTTTAAGCTTGACATTTTCGTTAAAAGTAAGTTTGATTTTATTTCCAGTAAACTTGACAGAATAATTTTCAGGATAACTGGATTTCAATGTAGGCGCAATAGTGTCTTTCAAACCACCAGTAATGGAGCCCCTTTTGGCACAGCTTATAAAAAAAATCAGAAGTAAAAAAGGAATATATTTAAAATGTTTTTTGAACATAATCAGCTAAAATTTGATTCTACAAAATAACAATTATATTTACTGTAATCGAAATATTTTGCCAATTATTAGGAGCTATTTCCTGCTGTCCGCTATATCTTTTTATAAAGCAAAGAAAAATTGCTTTATAAAAAGGATGCCGCTTCCATCAGGGCTAGGGATTTAGAAGACTGAAACCCGCTTTTTAATGGTCATTTCTCATGTGAATTCATTAAATTTGCACTCAAAATAGAACTTCAATGAGCAATATTAGAATTACCAAACAGTTTAATTTTGAAACAGGCCACGCTTTGTACGGTTACGACGGAAAGTGTAAAAATGTGCATGGCCACAGTTATAAATTATCTGTTACCGTTATTGGAAAACCAATCACCGACCGCAATAATGTAAAGTTTGGTATGGTCATTGATTTTTCGGATCTGAAAAAAATTGTAAAAGAAGAGATTGTCGATCAGTTTGATCATGCTACTGTTTTCAATGAAACAACTCCTCATATTGAATTGGCAAAGGAACTAAAATCCCGTGATCATCACGTAATTTTGGTAGATTACCAGCCCACAAGTGAAAATATGGTAGTCGATTTTTCTCAAAGAATTATCCGCCGATTACCCGAAAACATTAAACTCTTCTCTTTAAAATTGCAAGAAACCGAATCTTCATTTGCTGAATGGTTTGCAAGTGATAATCAATAATTAATAATGTAGTTCATGCAATTACCAAATAATAAAAAAATCTATTTCGCTTCCGATCAGCATTTTGGTGCGCCAACTCCCGAATTGAGTTTTCCTAGAGAGCAAAAGTTTGTCGCTTGGCTAAATGAAGTAAAAGACGATGCCGAAGCGATATTTCTTTTAGGTGATTTATTTGATTTTTGGTTCGAATACAAAACCGTTGTTCCCAAAGGATTTGTCCGTGTTTTAGGCAAACTGGCCGAAATTCGCGACAGCGGAATTCCTATTTATTTCTTTGTGGGAAACCATGATTTATGGATGGCTGATTATTTTGAAACCGAATTGAACATTCCTGTTTACCACGATAACAGAGAATTTACTTTTGCCGATAAAACCTTTTTAATTGGACATGGTGATGGTAAAGGTCCTGGCGACAAAGGATACAAACGGATGAAAAAGGTATTCACCAATCCGTTATCTAAGTGGTTATACCGCTGGCTTCATCCGGATCTTGGAATGAAATTGGCACAATACCTTTCTGTTAAAAACAAACTGATTTCTGGCGATGCTGATGTCAAATTCCTAGGAGATGAAAACGAGTGGCTAATACTTTATGCCAAGCGAAAACTGGAAACTAAGCACTATAACTATTTTGTGTTTGGACACCGCCATCTGCCAATGATTAAAGAGGTAGGCGAAAACTCAGAATATGTTAACCTCGGCGATTGGATTAGTTATTTTACTTATGGAGTTTTTGACGGAGAAATATTCGAAGTGAAAAAATTTGAATAAAAATTAAGGTCTTGCTGAAAGACTGTGAACATTTAATTTTCAAACCATATACTTTATTTATCTCCATAAATCTGCACATCGTCTACTTGAAAGGCACCATCCAAAGCAAGGTCTTTTCCTGATCCCGTATATTTGAATGCAATATTTATTTTTCCTTTATATGCTGATAAATCCACTCCTCCAGAACCCACAAACTGATACCAAGGCGTGGCCTGTTTAGGCAATACAACCTTGAGCTGCGTCCAAGTAGCTTTGGCAATATTCAATCCGTCAAAATTGGTTGAGACATATACTTCTAATGAATTTAAAGAAGAATCTACATCTAAGTGATGCTGTGCCGATCTGAAAGTGAGTACTTCATTGGTATGCAAATCCATATCAATTTTTGGAGAAATCAGCCAAGCCACATTAGAGACAACTTTGGTTCCTGTCGTATTAAACTCGGCATAACCATTTCCGGCATACACAGTTCCAATCCAATACTTTGTCCCTTTTTGAACTAAATTTGCCCAGCCCGGAAGATTGAGTTTAGTATTGGTTTCGACACTTTGAAAATTTTCAGAAAAGAACGGGACAGAAGCTGTACCCGTAATCATTACATCCCTTTCGGATCTTGCTAATAACTGATAATCCGAACCAAATTTAGTTAATACCCCGCGTACTTTTCCGCTTCCATCAGGAATAATTTTATCGGAAAAATCAGCAAAACTGCTAGTGCGAAACAACACCTGATTCCCTAATTTATCCATTAAATTCCAATTTGTTCCTCCTCCAACATCATTGGATTCTTCATAATAATGCCGTCCGATAGCCTCTTTTGTAAATTGCACCTCAGACAATTCCACCAAAGTATTGATATTCGTATCATGCAGTAAATCGGGTATAGAAATCGAACGGACCAATAATTCCTCATCTACCATTGTACAAGAAGCATTCAGTACTTTTTTATAATCGTTTGGAGAAATTCGGCCAACGCCTCCTTCATTATACGTATTGACATAAATACCTCCAACTCGCATTCCTCCAAAATAAATATCAGTGTATTGATTCTTCATTTTGATATAAACTTTATTGCCTAATCTGAAGTCAATATAGGTATTTGAAGCATCTACAGGAACACTAAAACCTGTCGCTGGCATTGTAGCCGTTGCCAAAGTCTGAAACGAAATAGTCTTAAAAAAATTTCCCCCTCCATCACTGGAAACTACATAGGCTTCAATAATATCATCATAAGTATATTGCGTAACTATAGAATTTGTCACGGCACGAACTTCTTCAACGGTACGGTTTACTTTCAGATCGGGCTGGTTGCAAGAGAGTTTTGGCACATCGAATTCCTCCTTGGTGCAACTGCCAAAAATGATCGTAATTACTAAAAAAACAGTGTAGAATTGCAGCTTCATATTCTTTTATTTTTAAAATTTATAAATTGATGTACAGGTTTACAAAATACGTTCGCCCATAACCGTAAAAATATTTGTTCCCAAAATTGGGTGTCCCGCTGGAAACGTCCTGATTGAGTTGCCTGAAATTTGCATTTCTGGCTTGCTCATATCCTCCAGTTTTGTACTTCAAGTCCAAAACATTATTTAACGTTGCAAAAAGCCCAATGTTCTTACCTTTTATTTTCCATGATTTCCCTCCCGAAATGTTTAACAAAGTCATGGGATCGAATTCCTCTTGTTTTAATAGCTCTCTTGCTCTTTCCTCTGAAGCTTCAGGGAAATTGAAACCACTGGCTGGGTTTTTATAGAATGTTTCCGTTCTGGAAATAGGCGAAATATCTATAAAACTATTGGCTAAATAATTGATATTGGCACCAATCCACCAATATTTGGGATCTCTATATTCGATTCCAAGAGCATAAGCCTGTTGTGGCATTCCCGCCTGATGGTAATTTTTTAATGTAGCCATTCCAAAGTCAAACACGGGATTTTGGTTTTCAATTGTGGTTTGAGCATCATTGGTTATGATAATATTGGGATTGCTATTATACGTATATTGACCATAAGCTGCCGAAAAATTAGTCATTATTGTTGTGGTTAACTGGTATTGCAAACTCAGCTCGGCTCCCAAATTTTGCTTATCCAAATGCGTTAATGTTTGGCTCACAAAAGCATCGGTATTCGCATATCCAGCACCGTCATCAAATATTCCTTCGGCATAAAAAAAAGAAGTTTGAGTGATGTTTTTTATACTTGCATAAAAAAGAGAAAAACGGGTTTGCCACTTTGGAGTCCGGAAAAAGTAACTTGCATCTAAACTGTTAATGGTTTCATTTTCTAAACCTGCAACGACAGAATTGTTTAATCTCGAATTAGGAAAAGCATTCCTGATTGTTGGCGCATTAGAAAGATAAGCTCCGTTAAAATTCAATTGTTGCTTCCCCGAAATTTTAAACAATATTCCGCCTTTGAAACCAAAATTATCAAAATGAACTTTCTTGCTTTTCCCAAAAGAATTGGTAGCATAAATTCCGTTTTGATACAAACCTTCTCTTTGATAATTGGAGCTTATGAAATTTTGCGCCAAATAAAAATCGACTTTATCATACGTGAATTTAAAATTGGTAAAAAGGTTTAATGTATTGGCCAGATAATTAAAATTGTAACCATAAGTATCTCCTTCTACTACTTGTCTGTCGGGATGATTCAAATCTGATTGTGCTTGATCTCCATTGTAAAACACATCGATGTCATCAAAATACAAACCACCTAATAAATCCGTCAATTGCTGATAATTATGCGATTTTAAATAACTGAAAAAACCGCCTGCAGTCAAGTAAAGATTGTCGTTTACTTGCGTATTAAAGGTTGAATTGGCAGTTATTGTCTGATCATCTGTACGGTCTTTGTACAAAACATAATTACTTTTGCTGGGAATATACCCAATTACTTTTCCATTCGCATCCAAAACCGGAGACTGATTGGCATAATACAAAGCATTCCAATCGATTTGATTATTGGCCAAAAACTGCGTTGCACTTTTTTCTGCATTCTCAAAATCAGGAGTGAATTCTCCAGAAAATTCTCCATTATCTTTTGCATAAAGCGAGCTGTAATAACTCGGCATTTTTCTATAATAAGTTGGATCTGGACTATTCGCATTTTGGTAGTCAATATTGCTGTTTGTGATTTTACCAAATTGATAGGTCAAGCTTGAATTTAGAGTAGTGTAATCGTTGATCGTGTAAAAATGATTCAGCATCAGGATGGGCTCTTCAATGGTTTTAATTCTAGCATTTCGTTTTTTACCGTTTTGCCAACCCCAATACGAATTATATTTTTCACTAGTTAATTCAGTCACTTCAGTAGTATTTGGTGAATTTTTGGCTCTGGAATTAGGTGTGTAAAATCCGGAAAAATTCAAAGAATGCTGATCGTTTATTTTCTTTTCCACACTAATAAAACCCGCTATTGCATTAAAATTTGTTCCTTCAAAATAGCCTTCCTCTGCCCAGCGTGTTCCTGCTGAAACTACAAATGCCCAGCCTTTATTATTCATTCCTGATGCATACGTTCCTGTCATACGCCAAGAATAATTAGTATTGGTACCAGAAAAAGATAAAATTGTTCCAGGTTTGTAAATAGAAGCCCGAGTATTGATTTGCTGCGTGCCCAAAATCCCTCCAAAAACATAATCCGAAGGAAAAGAACCAACTGTAAATTCCTGATTCCGAACCGCATTATTCAGTCCGCTCCAATCTCCCCATTGCGGACGGCCGTCGTAGAGTTTGTTCATCGTAACACCATTAATAGTTGTGGTGGCATATTGACTATCCAATCCTCGGATTCTAAAACGAGCTTGTCCCCAATTGAAAGCTGCCGCTTGCTGAAAAGCATCTCTGGAAGACTGCAAAAGTCCCGAAGTGCTTTCGGAACCGCTGTTGTCATCGCTCAAGTCACTATCAAGAAGCGTGATTAAGCCCGTCTGCTGTTCTACCATTTGGTTATCTTCCATTGGAATAGTACCTAAATCCAACATTTGGTCTTTAGTAATTACAACAGTGAGCAGTATATCCTTAAAGCCTTGACTATGCAAAAGCAGTAATTGATTTCCTTCTGCAACAGCATAAAAACCAAAAACACCATCACCGGAAGTGATTTGCATCAACTGTGTATTTTCAATCGAAACCACTACATTTTCTAATGGTTTTTGGGTTTTAGAATCAATAATTTTTCCTTTTATCCCTGTTGGTTTTTGGGCAAAAACAAAAGTTATTTTCCATAAAAAGAACATTCCTAACAAAAATTTCCTCATACCTATTTTGCAAACAAATGGAATAGGTCATGACAAGACACAACAAATCCAAAGATTAAATTCGTTTAAAAAAAGGATAAAAAAGTTTTGGAAAAATAATAATGTAAAGTCCTAAATCAAGTGTGGCATTTTGAATATCAACCGAATGGAAATACCCCCGATTAACACCGAAAACAAACATAAGGAAAAAACTATTTAAAAAAATAAGATAAACACTTGTTTTTGTGATTATTCGCTAATCACTTTAATTCGCCCTACCATGAAAGCGATGAGAACACCAAAGATCCCAATAAAAGCAAAAGAAAAACGCAAACTTGACAGTTCAGCTATATGACCAATAACGGGAGGTCCCATCAAAAAGCCAAGAAAGCTCACGCTTGAAACAGTAGTCAAAGCTTCGCCAGTAGGGATTGTAGGGTGTTTGCCTGCAATACTGTACAAAGTAGGAACCACCGTCGAAACTCCCAATCCAATAATCATAAAAGCAATCATTGAAGGTATTATATAAGGAAAAATAACTGCAGTAAAGAAACCTGATGAAATCATAATGCCACTGATTTGCATTACTTTTTTCCGTCCATATCTATTGATTAATTTGTCTCCAAAAAAACGGCCGCTTGCCATCATAATCATAAACGAAGTGTACCCTAAAATTATTAAAGCACCGGGAGCTTTGACAATATCTTTAAAGAAAACTCCGCTCCAATCAAACATGATTCCTTCGCTTGCCATACTGCAAAAACCAATAACACCCAGCAAAACTAAAGTCTTATCTGGCTTTCGGAAACCTTTTTTCTTCTCTCTTTTAATGGTTTCTTTGGCCTTAATCAAAAATTTAAAATTAAAAGCAATCAGCAAAAATGCTGTAAAAGCAACTATTAAGAAATGAGTATGCGTATTGAGCTGCAATGCTAACATTCCCAAACCTACCAATGCACCTGTAAAACCTGCTAAACTCCACATTCCATGAAATGAAGACATAATGGTTCTTTTAAAAAGTCCTTCGGTATAAACTCCTTGAGTATTTACAGAAATATTAGTCAGATTGCCAAATATTCCAAAAGTATATAATCCAAGAGCCAATTGCCATGCATTTTGAGCCAGACCTAAATTAGTCAAACTCACTGCATACATCAAAATAGCAAAAGGCAAAATGCGATGGCTTCCAAAACGGGTGACTAATTTACCCGAAAAATACATCATCGTTAACTGACCAACAGGCAAAGCAAAAAGTATAGTTCCTAATTGACCGTCACTTAAATTCAGCGCCGATTTTATAGTTGGAATACGGCTTGCCCAAGTAGCAAAACATAATCCCATAGCAAAATAAAACGTAGAAACCGCCAAGCGAATCCTAAGCAGATAGGATGCTTTTACATCTCGATAGTTTTTCTTGTATTTTCCTTTGGCTTTATACCAGCCTATAAAATTAAAATATTGCAAAATCGTCGCTCTTTAAAATGAAATGCAAAAGTACTTAAATGAATTTATTTAATTGAGAACAGCCATTAACTATTAAATTATAAGACTTAAATCGATACTTCTTTTCTGTTCACAGCTTTGAATAGATGCCTCAATAATCTGCATTACATGAGTACCCTCTTGTGCTGTTACAGGCTCTGGCTGATCATTTACAATCGACTGATGTATCTCATCAAAAAACCAATAATAATTACCTTGAAGCGTTGGAACTTTCTCCTTAATTATTTCACCATCAATCTCTGTGTGCAATAATCCTTCTTGACCTGGAGCTTCGGTGCCCCAAGAAGTCAGGTTTGGTTTCTTGCCTAATTTCAATTCGTCTTCCTGAACATCGCCGCGAGATTTCAGGAAAGATCCTTTTTTTCCATGAATAACATACGCAGGATTGGCTTCTCTCACAAAAAAACTTGCTTTTAACCGCACCCTAAATTCAGGATAATACAGCAAAATGTCAAACCAGTCATCCACCAATGAATTTTCTCGGGTTATTCGAATATCAGCAAAAACACTTTGGGGAAATCCAAATAAACACAAAGCTTGGTCAATTATGTGCGGTCCCAAATCCTTTAGAATCCCAGCTCCAGAATTGGCTGTTTCTTTATGTCCTTTTGGACTCAAAATTGGATTGTAGCGGTCAAAATGAAACTCAGCTTCAACCAATTCTCCCAATGTTTTCTCAGCCAATACTTTCCGTACCGTTTTAAGGTCACTGTCCCATCGTCGGTTTTGAAATACCGAAAGTTTCAGTCCTTTTTCTTTAGCCAGACTCATCAATTCTTGAGCTTCGGCAACAGTAGTAGTAAAAGCTTTTTCTACCACAGCGTGCTTTCCCGCAAGTAAAACCCGCTTAGCATATTCAAAATGAGTTCCAACCGGCGTATTTACAATTATCAAATCGGCATCGCTTTGAAGCACTTCTTCCAGAGTGGCAAAACTTTTTACGTTTGGGTAATCCAATTGAATCAGCTGTTTGCTTCTTTCCCAAGAGCCAACCAATTCAAATCCTTGATGAAATTCTAAAAAAGGAGCGTGGAAAACTTTTCCAGACATTCCGTAAGACAATAATGCCGTTTTTATTTTTTGCATATTTTTTTATTATAGTTTATCCTTCAAGGTTTCCGAAACCTTGTAGGTATGGTTCTTAAATTTAATCCCTACAAGATCAAAAAAAGACCTCGCAGGAAAACGCATAGAAAATAACTCATCGCGTTTTGGCCCTTTCGTATTGTTTTGGCCATTGAACATCAATTCCTAATTCCTGCGCAAAAGCCAATCCTAAATTCGGATTCCTCAATGACTCTCTGGCAAACAAAACTAAATCAGCCTTTCCGCTTGCTACAATAGCTTCAGCTTGTTGCGAAGTGGTAATTAAGCCAACTGCTCCTGTCAAAATTCCAGTTTCCTTTTTAATTTTTTCGGCAAAATGAACCTGATAATTTGGTCCTAGAGGAATTTGCTGATGCGACACCAATCCGCCTGAAGAAACATCAATTAAATCCACTCCTTTCAATTTCAATATTTTAGAAAGTTGAATAGATTCTTCAACATTCCATCCGCCATCTGCCCAATCCGTAGCCGAGATTCTTACTAATAACGGAAGTTCTTTCGACCATTCCGACTGAACCGCTTCTAATACTTCAAGAAGCAATCTTATTCTGTTTTCAAAAGAACCACCATATTCATCAGTTCTAACATTGGTTAAAGGAGATAAAAATTGGTGCAGTAAATACCCGTGTGCCCCGTGAATTTCTATTACTTGATATCCTGCAAGAACCGCTCGGCGGGTCGCCAATTTGAAATCGGTGATTACTTTTTGAATCCCTTCTGAATTCAATGCTGTAGGATGTGGCTCATTGTCATGATAGCTAATCGCGCTTGGCGCAACGGTCTCCCATCCGCCTTGATTTTGGTCTAGTTTTTTGTTCCCGTACCAAGGTGATGAAACGCTAGCTTTCCTGCCAGCATGAGCCAATTGTATTCCTGGAATCGAATTCTGACTGACGATAAACTTGGTTATAGACTGCAATTTTGTGATGTGTTCATCGCTCCACAAACCCAAATCGGCCGGAGAAATTCTTCCTTCGGGGGAAACTGCTGTCGCTTCCTGAATGATTAAACCCGAACCACCTGTGGCACGACTGCCAAGATGCACCAAATGCCAATCATTGGCAAAACCATCCTCAGCCGAATATTGACACATTGGCGAAATCGTGATTCTGTTTTTGAGTGTAATGCTTTTTATTTGTAGTGAAGAAAATAATTTTGATTCCATAAATGAAAGATAGTGAAAGTTTTAAATTTAAATTTGGCTGTAATCGTAGATAATAACAAAAATGCACTATGTTTGTCTTTAGCCCCGATAGAAGTGGAAATCCTCACGATTTTTTTCGGGAGATTGAAACGAATAGCGGGAACCATATCTCCTAAAAATGCCAAATCTTTCTGCTCCAAAAAAAATATATGATTCCAGTTGTAACAAAGTTATAGCACCAACGCCAAATTAAAAATGAAAAACGGATTAATTAACAAAGTTTTAAAACGATACGGATTAATATTGCGTAATTAATAAAATAGAAAATAGTACTTTTGTCCGTCATTAAAGAACCGAAAATTAAAAAATGGAAATAGTTATCAAGCTTTCTCAATTTTTATTGAGCTTATCATTACTTATTATACTTCACGAATTAGGGCATTTCATTCCTGCAAAATTATTCAAAACCAGAGTCGAGAAATTTTATTTATTTTTTGATGTAAAATATTCACTGTTTAAAAAACAAATTGGTGAAACTGTTTATGGTATTGGGTGGCTTCCTCTTGGCGGTTATGTGAAAATTTCCGGCATGATAGACGAAAGCATGGACAAGGAACAAATGGCTTTGCCTCCGCAGCCATGGGAATTTCGTTCTAAACCGGCTTGGCAGCGTTTGATTATCATGCTTGGCGGTGTAACAGTAAATTTCATACTTGCTTTCATTATATATATAGGTATGGCGTATGCTTACGGAGATTCCTATATTTCAAATGCCGATATGAAAGACGGTCTTTTGATCGAAAACCAAGCGATGATTAATACTGGATTTAAATCAGGGGACAAAATCGTTGCTGTTGATGGTGAAAAAATCATACGTTTTGACAAAGAGATTAACTCCAAAGTTATTGTGGCCAAAGAAGTGGTTATCGAAAGAAATGGCATCGAACAAATGATTAAAATGCCAAATGATTTTATTGATCAATTGTCAAAATTTGAAAAAGAACCATTGGCTACCATAAGAATCCCTTTTGTCATTGGTAACATAGCCGATGAATCCTTAAACCAAAATCTTAAGGCAAAAGATATTCTTTTGTCACTAAATGGTCAGACTACAAAATACCTTGACCAAGCCAAAGTAATTTTAGAAAAAAACAAGAATAAAACAGTTTCAGCAGTGATTTTGAGAAATCAAAAACAAACAACGTTAAACCTAAAAGTAAATAAGGAAGGTAAATTAGGCGTTCAGCTTGGCGCTTTGGGTCTTGATTCTTTGGAGAAACTAGGATATTACAAAATAACGCATCAAAAATACAGTTTCCTTGAATCCATACCTTTTGGAATTGAAAAAGGAAAAGATCAATTGGTAGGATACGGAAAACAATTAAAAACCATATTCAATCCAGAAACCAAAGCGTACAAACAAGTAGGCGGATTCCATGCTATTTATAATATTTTTCCAAGTTCTTGGAGCTGGGAAGTTTTCTGGAGCATTACAGCAATTTTATCAATTATGCTTGGTGTGATGAATTTATTGCCTATTCCGGTACTTGATGGTGGTCACGTAATGTTTTTGTTGTTTGAAATCGTAAGCGGTAAGAAGCCAAGCGACAAATTCTTAGAGAATGCCCAAATGGTTGGTTTTGTACTTCTTATCTCATTACTATTGTTTGCTAATGGGAACGATATTTATAAAGCGATTGTAGGCAAATAAAAAAGAATATTATTTTTGCTTTTTTTGTTTGCTACATTTAAATTTAATCCTATATTTGCACTCGCTAAAAAGAGCAACAACTTCCTCCTTAGCTCAGTTGGTTAGAGCATCTGACTGTTAATCAGAGGGTCCTTGGTTCGAGCCCAAGAGGGGGAGCAAACTTTTTTTAGCAAACATACATACCTTTAAGGTGATTCCTCCTTAGCTCAGTTGGTTAGAGCATCTGACTGTTAATCAGAGGGTCCTTGGTTCGAGCCCAAGAGGGGGAGCAATAGTGGAAAAGCCATTCTTCGGAATGGTTTTTTTATTTCTATACTTTGCGAACCCCGTAAAATATAGCCATAAGCTCAACTAAATTATTCTCAGAACTGGTTCGAAAACATTCTTTTTCGAGTATTATATTCTCAGGGTAAATAACCCTTAAAAACGACCCTTTTCAATTTTACAGATGGTTGAACACATTCTCCAACTGACACAATAATTCAACTGAATTATCCACATATTTCATCAAATCAATATCATTTTCTTTTAATGAATCAATACGATTCTCGAAGTCATTGATTTTATCAGAACACCTATATTGCTTTACGGTAATAAACTACCTCGAGGCAGAGCCCCAGAGATATTAAATCGAATTTTTATTTATTTCGAAGCAGAGCTTCGAGGAATTAAACCTAAAGAGATTAAAAAAATGAAGCGATACCATTTAGAATTCTCAACTATTAATTCATTCACTTTCTTAACCATCAAAGGAAACAAACCATTATAAGGCTCATCTAACAAAACAAATTTTGAAGAGTTATTGAGAATGATTTTGATCTCCAGATAACATAATTCTCCTCCCTACAAATGAGCGATTTTCTTATCTAACATTGTGCAGATCATTTTGTCAGTATAAAACTCAGGGATCTTCTCTTTATGAACCGATAGCTTTATTGCTTTTTTAACTGAAAATGCACTAGGAATATAATTATCCTGAGGCAAATAACAGGGCATTCGCTTTTAAAAAATTTAAAAATAGTAATTCAAACGGCTTTCAGAAATGGAAGCCGTTTTTTTAGTAATACTCATTCTGTCTAAATAAAGAAAAATTTAGGACTCGTCTTTTGTAGTACGAACTAAACTAATTCCTGACATAAAAAACACGATTCCAAGTATTCCGTAAATAATTAATGACTTAACATCTCTTGTTTCGCCAGATGTCCCTGCGAATATAACTGCTGTGTAAATAAGACCAACAATTCCCAGAATTATAAGCAATCCTCCAAAAAATCTTTTAAGATTCATAATTTCTGTTTTTTTAGCTTCATGGTAAATTTATAATCTTATGAATTTTATGTGTTATAAAATTACTCCTAAAAGTTATATCATTTATAGAATAAGACAATTATACAGAATTTATGAAGCCGTTAATATTTCTTAAAAATTTCACCTTACTTTGTTTCAAGTTTAAAAACAAATGAATCAAATTCTCTACAAAAACACGCAAATTTCGTACTCAGATTCTGGAAAAGGAACAATTGTAGTCTTGCTACATGGCTTTTTGGAAAATAAAACCATGTGGGATTTCTATGTTTCAGAATTAAGTAAAAAATACCAAATCATAACCATCTATTTATTGGGGGGCATGGGGAAACAGAAAGTTTGGGTTATATCCAAACGATGAAAGAAAATGCCGATGTGGTCCACGAGGTTTTATCTAAATTATGAAGAAAACTTGGAACAAATAAAAAGCACCGAAGTTGAATTAATTACTCTTTCGGGCGGACACATGAGCTCTATTGAAAGCCAAGCCGAAACTGTTTTAGCAGACTTTTTCAAAAGAATCTAAAGCATTCCTTCTTTCAAATATCCTTTTTCTATCAACTCATCTTTACAAAGCAGATGGTGTGCCTTGCCTTCTTTGAGTAAAACCAGTTTTGTAGATACTTTGATTACATTTTCATAATTATGATCCGAAATAATAATTCCTTTAGTCTTAGAATTGGCAGCTATTAATTCATTTACTTTCTCAACTATCAAAGGAGACAAACCATTATAAGGCTCATCTAACAAAACAAATTTTGAAGAGTTATTAAGAATAATTTTGATTTCCAGATAACGTAATTCTCCTCCCGACAAATGAGCAATTTTCTTACCTAACATTGTGCAGATCATTTTGTCAGCATAAAACTCAGGAATCTTCTCTTTATGAACTGATAGCTTTATCGCTTTTTTTACTGAAAATGCACTAGGAATATAATTATCCTGAGGCAAATAACTAATCTCTGCAAATAGATCTTTGGTCTTGGTTTTAACACTACCATCAACTCTAACAAACTTAAAATCGGCTGCAGTTGTCCCAAAAATAATCTTAAGTAAAGTCGATTTCCCCGAACCATTTCTGCCAAGAAGTCCAATAATGTCTTTTGTATTGCATTTTAAGTAAACATCCGACAATATGTTTTTATTGTCAAAAGATTTCTGAACGCTGTCAATCTCTAATAAATGTTTTTTCAAAATAATTTCTTTACCAAATTAAAAACAAAAACAGAAATTACTAAAAAAACAAAAGTAAAACCCCAAGAAAAAAGCCAAAGCTGTATTCTAGAAATTTGATTGTTAAAATAAAACACATACTCTTTTTTAGCATTAACTTCCTTGAAAAGCAAACTTAAAACAAAACCAAAAGAGAGTACAGAATAATTAAAAGCTATTGATCCTCCAAAAAGAAAAACAAAAAAACTCACAGCAAAATTAACCGCGAGAGTACTTTTGAAAAACTCAAACAGATTGTTCCATTTTTTACTCATTCTGTTATAAAATTTTCTCCTCAAAAGGAATTGCTGCATCTGAAATTTCATGCAATAACAAAACAATTTGCTCTAAATAATTAAACCGGATTTCATTGTTTATAATCGAAATACTCTCTTTATCTTTTTTAAAATTAAAAGGTAAAAATCCTGACTTTAAGTTTTTAAAAGAAATAATTCCCGCCTCAATAGGCTTACCATTGGCATTTTCCTCATACATATAAGCATACGTCAAAACCTGGATAATTTTATCGTTTTTAATATCATCTGTCAATCCTTTCCATGATTTAAGAGTAACATTTGTCTTTTCGACTTTACCCGTTTTGTAATCAATAATTCTGATGATTCCGTTGCGTTCTTCAATCCTGTCCACATTTCCTCTAATCAAAACAGGAAAAGGGAGACTTGGATGTTGCACCATTCTTTCGAACGTTTTTTCAAGCTCCAAAATCTTGATGGCATCACCATTTTTAATGCTTTCTAATTCTACTTTCAGGAAATTAAAAACATTTCTTTTTGCTACTTCAAAAGCCAGCAAATTTCTGCCTTTTTTGATTTCTCCCTCTTTATAAACCAATTTAAATTGAATCAAAACTTCGGAATCAATTTGCTTGATACAATTTTGAATATCTGTTTCAGAAATAAATTTACCAATGAAAGGGGTATATAAAACCCGTAAAGTCTCGTGAATAATAGTCCCCAACGT
Source organism: Flavobacterium sp. 1 (assembly GCF_002797935.1). Taxonomy (NCBI): domain Bacteria; kingdom Pseudomonadati; phylum Bacteroidota; class Flavobacteriia; order Flavobacteriales; family Flavobacteriaceae; genus Flavobacterium; species Flavobacterium sp. 1. The sequence goes on along the minus strand of NZ_PGER01000001.1, from coordinate 4,453,793 downwards.
ATTCAAAGCAATATTTTCCTCCACTTCTTCCACTTCACTAATACGAAGAATCTTTTGAAAATAAAACTGAATCGGATTCCGGATATAACTCGTCAACGCCGAAGGAGAAAAGCCTTTTTCGGCTATTTCTTTCAAGCGCAACAATACTTTCTCCGATTTCGGGATTTTTATAGGCTGATAAGCCGTTTCGGGCAAAACTGCATTGTAAATTTCATGGGTTAAAGCATGGTTAGGCTGTTTCTCAACTTCTAATTGGGTAATAAACCTGCTTTTTTCACCAGCATCCAGACCTTCACTTTCGGTATTATAAAGTAAATAAATATTTTTGGCCCGCTGCAGTAAATGATAAAAGTGATACGTATAAATGGCGTCTTTCTCTTTAAAAGTTGGCAGTCCCAATTCACGCTTTACATCATAAGGGATAAACGAATTTTGCGATTTACCTGCCGGAAATTTGCCCTCATTCATAGAAGTAATAATAACTGTCTCGAAGTCCAAAACCCTGCTTTCAAGGACACCCATAATCTGCAGTCCATTTAAAGGTTCCCCTTCAAAAGAGACTTCCGCCAAATCTATCACTTGTTTATAAATTGCATGTAATGTATCAATCGTGTCTATTTCTTTGTGCTGTAAATAGTAATTAATGAGTTTATTAATCACTTTAAAAATGGCATAGACAAAAGTTTTGGCTATTTTTTCTTCTTCATTTTCATTGCTCAAATTATTCTTAACCTTCAGCAATAAACTAGAGATTATTTCCAAAACGGCAATAGAACCTTTCTCCCATTTTTGGAATACAAGCAAAAATAAATCACTTGAATTATCATTTAATTCCAATAATTTATGATGGCTGATAAAAGTATAATTGTTTTTATTAATAATCCCAACCAACGCACTTGTGTTAGCATAAGGCTCAATTAACGGATGGGTGAGTATATCTAAAACATCTTTATAATAAAACACATAGTTGTTATTGCTCCTTGACAATGCATTAGTGTGCATTTTAAACAATTTAGCAATCAGAATTTGAGCTGGGTTATTCTTGCTGGAATATCCCATGGTAATATTCAAAGCCCTAACAGTATCAGGTAAAGAATATAACAGCGGAATTAACAGATTCTCTTCTCCCAAAACAATAGCCACTTTATCAAGAGATTCATTTGGATTTCCATTACTGATACTTGCTATAATACTTCCTGCAATCTTCGCCTGACCAATCGTTTTTGGAGTCCCTATCACCTGAATATTTTTGACCACTGAAAAATCATCAACTATCCACTCAAAAGGATTTGACTTATAATGTTTCCAGTTTTCTTTAAAACGGCGCACAAATAAGCCAGCGTCATGGTAAGGATCATTTAGAAACGTTACATCGACATCCCAATAAATTTTTGCCCGATCTGAAGCAATAAGATGTTGAATTATTTTTTCCTCTGAAGCATTTAAGGCATTGAAACCTGCAAAAATGAATTGTTTGCTTTTTATCGATTTGGAAAAATTATCAATATTTTTTACAGCTTCACGATATATTAATCCTTGATATCCGATTCCCTTTTTTAGTAAATGTTCATAAAGAGACTGGTAATATTTGGGCAGTAATTTCCAAAAATCAATGTAATTTTCGAGTAATTGGGTTTTATTTTCGACTTCAATACCCCATTTTTTAATATCTTCAATATCCTTTAAGTAAGATAAAACATGATCTGGATCTAATAAGTAACGATCAATTTCATTAAAATCCTGAAGAAGTGTTTTTGCCCAATTGGCAAAAAGCTCAAATGACTGCTGATTCTTTTTCTCCGTGATAGACAAGTAAACCCCATAAAATTCGAAAAGCAATTCAATAGGATCAATTGTTCTTACCTCAGCAATATTTTGGACAAAATCTTCGATGCTAATTATTTCGGGTGAAAATATATTCTCTTCTATTTGATTTTTTAATGCTTCAACAAGAAATATTTTTGCCCGTTTGTTCGGCAAGACCACTATAGTATCAGCAACTCTATTATAATACTCTGATATTATTACTGTAGCAATTCTATCTAAAAAAGAAATATTTGTCATTTTATAAATATAAAAAAAGCCATTCAATTAAGAATGGCTTTTTAAAATTATTTAGATAATTAGATTACAATTTACCTTCGTATATTGTTCCTATGTGTCTAATTTCAGTTCTTCTGTTAAGTGCTCTACCTTCTTTAGTTTTGTTATCAGCAACTGGTTTAGTTGAACCAAATCCAGCAGAAGTTAAGTTAGCAGGGTTAACACCTTTTTCAATTAACTTATCCATAACAACTTTAGCTCTGTCTTCAGAAAGTTTTTGGTTTATTTTAGCACTACCAGTATTATCTGTGTGACCTTCTATAGCGAATTTAGCGTTAGGGTAGTTTTTAAGGATTTCTTTAATCGCTTCTAATCTACCATCTGTAGCTCCTTTATCAGCAGTCTCCAATACAGCTTTACCAGTTACAAAATATACTGCTCTAGCTTGTACTTTAAGTTCTTGCAATACTTGCTCAGTTACTTCTGGACATCCTTTATTACTTGCAGGACCAGGTACTGCAGGACAAGCATCTTCTTTATCAATTACACCATCTTTATCAGAATCTAATTCAGGACATCCGCCATTTGAAACAGGACCAGCAACTGTAGGACATTTGTCTGAAGCATCAGTTACACCGTCACCGTCAGTATCAGGACAACCTTGGAATTGTTTTAAACCTGCAACTGAAGGACAAGCGTCATCAGGATCAGCTACACCGTCACCATCTGTATCAGCACAACCTTGGAATTCCGCCGTACCAGCAACTGTTGGACATTTATCTTTAGAATCTTCGATACCATCAGCATCAGTATCAGGACAACCGTTGAATTGTTTTAAACCTGCAACTTCCGGACAAGCGTCATCTTTATCATAGATTCCGTCTCCATCAGTATCTTTAGCACCAAACTTGAAAACAAGACCCGCAGAATATTGAGTGTAAGAAGGAGCATCTGGGGTTTTTCCGTCTGCATATGTTCTGTCTCCGAAAGATTTCTTGTAAGTCCCTAATAATGAAAGACCAACGTTTTCAGTAAACCAAATATTTAATCCAACTCCTGGATTAACAGTACCGTAGCTTTCATCTCCTAAGAAAGTATAACCACCACCAACACTTAATGTAGGCTCTAATACTTTAGACTTAATTAACTCCATAAAACTATAAGTAACAGTTGCATCAATACCGTAGTACATTAAATCTCCAGGATTTACAACAACATTGGGAGCAGTTACGAACTTATCAATTTTATTAATTGAACCAGTAAGTCCAACTATAAAACCACTACCTACGTATCTAGAAACGTTGATATAAGAAACTGAAGGAAGTATATTCCAGTTGTCACTTACCTTAAATGGTTGGTCAAAATGACTCGTAAAGTCATCACCAGCACTAGATCTGTAGTCAATCGCATTTACTCCAAAACCGATTGCCCATTTATTGTTACTGTCTTGTGCTTGAGAGCTTAATCCCATCACCATCGTTACAGCAACTAAAAGTTTGTTAAGATGTTTCATACTTTGTTATTTTATTTACAATTAGTTAATTTCAAACAAAAATAGAACGATTTTCTGTAATATCAAAATCATTTGTTAAATAAAACACTTCGCAAATTGAAATTTTAACAATTATATTACTGCAAGTCTTTGTCCTACGACCATAAAAGCACGAATTGCCTTATCCAAATGCTCTTTTGTATGAGCTGCTGATAACTGTACTCTAATCCTTGCTTTTTCTTTAGGAACCACTGGAAAAAAGAATCCTATTACATATACTCCTTCTTTCAACAGCTCATTAGCCATCGTTTGAGCTAATTTTGCATCATATAACATTACAGGCACTATAGCCGAATCCCCTTCAACTATATCAAATCCAGCTTTTTTCATTTCGTTTTTAAAGTAATTAGTATTCCACTCTAACTGATCTCTTAGGACAGTATCCTTTTCTAACAATTCAAATACCTTTATAGATGCACCAACAATAGCTGGAGCCAATGAATTTGAAAACAAATACGGTCTGGAACGCTGACGCAATAACTCAATTATTTCCTTTTTAGCTGTTGTATATCCTCCCATTGCTCCCCCCAAGGCTTTTCCCAAAGTACCTGTTATAATATCTACACGCCCCATAACGCCTTTGGCCTCGAGCGTTCCTTTTCCTGTTGCCCCGATAAATCCTGCAGCATGACATTCATCAACCATAACCAAAGCGTCGTACTTATCAGCCAGATCACATATTTTATCTAATGGAGCTACAACTCCATCCATAGAAAATACGCCATCAGTAACAATTATTTTGAAACGAACTCCAGATTCATTTGCTTTAATCAATTGTTGTTCTAAATCCTCCATATTGCTATTTTCATAGCGATAACGACTAGCTTTACACAAACGCACTCCATCAATTATAGAAGCATGATTCAGACTATCTGATATAATTGCATCGTTTTCTCCAAATAAAGGCTCAAAAACGCCTCCATTTGCGTCAAAAGCTGCCGCATATAATATGGTATCTTCTGTTCCATAAAAATCGGCTATCTTTTTTTCCAATGTTTTATGAATATCTTGCGTTCCACAAATAAAACGAACAGACGACATTCCAAAACCATGAGTATCCATAGCGTCTTTAGCAGCTTGGACTACTTCCGGATGTGAAGACAACCCTAAATAATTATTGGCACAAAAATTCAAAACCGTTTCTCCTGTCGAAATGGTGATTTCGGCTCCTTGTGATGAAGTAATTATTCTTTCTTTTTTAAAAATTCCGTTTTCTTCAATAGTTTGAAGTTCTGATTGTAAGTGTTGTTGGATTTTACCGTACATTTTATTGAGATTTAAATCTTAAAGTTTAAAAGCGAAAGCGCAATAAACTTCGTTAGTTGACAATTTATTTAATTTTTCACAAATGTACTACATCGATTTTGGCTCCTATATACACAAGCGCCTTTTTTAGCACTTTGAAGCCCATTTTTTCAATAGCCATTTGGTAATTTTCCAATTGATATTTATATTTCGGATTTGGAAGACCTGTTTTATAATCTAATAAAAAAACTTCTTTTTCTTTATTAATTACTATTCGGTCGGGCTTAATAGTACCACTTACTTTTTGAATAATCGTTTTTTCATTCAAAACTTCATTTCCTTCAGCAAAATGCTCAACTAAATCTTGATGATTCACTATTTCAATAATTGCATTATAAACAATATCTTTTTGAAGTATTGTAATTAATCCATTCTCAATTGCTTTATTAATTGCTAATTCCACATCGTTTTTTGTTGCTATAAAAGAAAGTATTTCATGTATTACATTACCAAATTCAATAGCTTCCTGTTGATGCGTTCCCCACATTAATGCTTCCCTTTGGGCTATTTTTATGTTTTTGGGATTCAGTACTTCCGAAACAATAGGAATGTTTTTGGTTGTGTCGATATGTTTTTCTTTTGCAGACAACTTAGTTGAACTCCCAAATGAATATTCTAATTGATCTTCATCGTAAAGCCCTTGTTGTATCAAATATTTTATGAAAAATGAAGCCATATTACTTGGATATTCTCCATCTTTTCTGAGCTTTATATTTTGAGAAATAACGTACAATTGCTCTTCAGCCCTGGTTAAAGCCACGTACAATACATTAATGTTATCCAACAATTCTTCCTGTTTTTTTAGATTATAAACCGCAGAAGCTTCTTCTCCAAATTCTTCAATGGCACTACTGTTATCCACTAAAACTTTTGGCATGTCAAAATCCTGTTCTTCCGAGTTAAGCCATAACTTATCTTTCGGTTTTCTATTATAGTCTTCTTCGGCAAAAGGCATTATTACAACTGGAAATTCCAATCCTTTTGATTTATGAATGGTCATTATACGAACAGCATTTGTACCTTCGGGAGAAGGAATGCTAAATTTCTCCGAATTTTTCTCCCAATAATTCAAGAAATCTGAAATTCCGGCCTGATTACGAACATCTCGTTCTAAAACAATGTCCAGAAAATATTGAACATAAGCCCCCCCGCCCCCGAAGGGGGAGCTGACAAACTAGACGTAAGCTTTTCCTCAATCTTAGTAGCTACCCCTTCGGGGGCGGGGGGGCTAGGAATTTTGAAACAATAATTTCAACGGCTTCATACAATGATTTTTTTCTAATGTTTTGAAATGAGAGTTCTATGTTACAGTTTTCAAGCCACTTTTCGAAAGCTGCTTCCTCTCTCAATTCCATCCCTTTGGCTATAAAATCATGAACAGGCAATTCATCTTGTTTATTATCTGCCAAATACTGCAAAAAATAAGCCTTTGACTCCAAATCCGAACTATTCTTTAAATATTTTAAAATGTGAATAATCAACCGAACTTCAGTTGCATTTTGAATCATCAATGTTTCAGAGGACAAGAGCGGAATGCTTTGCTCCGTTAAATAATTGGCGACAGCAATTCCTTGGCTTCGTTTTCGGGTCAGAATTACAATATCTTTGTATTCAAAACCATCTTTTACAGCTTTTTGAATAGTATTTAGCGTAGCCAAAACATATAAATCTGTTTTATCCAATGTCTCTTCATCCTCTTCTGAAGATTCAATTTCTGGTAAAAATGAAATATTTACATAACCGCCTGCCTTATTGTTTATCTTTTGCCGACTGTGGTTTTCGTATAAATCTTTATAATCTGCATTACTGAATTCATTGGACAATAATTGAAAAAAGTCATTGTTGAATTCGATTATTTGCGAATAACTTCTATAATTTTTATCTAAATGTTCCAGTTTTTTTTCAGGATTACTGAACGGATTTTGATCTTTACTCAATTCTATAAACTGTTCGGCTTTACCACCACGCCAACGGTAAATGGATTGTTTTGGATCACCAACAATCATTAAAGTTCCTTTTTGACCTGAATCGTCCTGTCCTGAAAGCGCATTGTCAATAAGCGGAATCAAATTTTGCCATTGCATTTCGGAAGTATCCTGAAATTCGTCAATAAAAAAGTGACGGTAACGTTCTCCTAATCGTTCATATATAAAAGGAGCGGGCTGATTTTGGATTTCGCGATGAATAATAGCATTGAACTCGGATATCGAAAGTACATTTTGTTCGTTTTGAATTTTTGTCAATTCATTGCTAACCGTATTCAGCAATGACAAAGGTGTGATGTTTTTTAGGAAGGCTTTATAAAAATTTCGTTTTTCGAAATTTTTATAAACTAACGTAAGATTTTGTAACAAATCGGGAATAATATTTTCGATTAAAGCTCTGTCTTTTGCCGTTTTATTGATCGCAATATCTTCGAACTCCCGAAACATCTTGTTTTTTGAATTGAATTTTCTATCCGCAATACTTTGAAGATGATTGGGAAAAGTTCCTCTGGAAAATGATTTTAAATCAATTGCATTTTTATCAATTAATGATAGTAATTCACTTGCAAGAGCTGCATTTTCTTTTTCCAAATCTTTACAGACTTGAACTAATTTTTCTTTTACGGCTATAAAATCACTGATCGATTTGTCGTGAAAATGGGTAATTTCATTTCGGTTATTTTCATTAAGGACTAATTTTCCCGTTTCCAAAATTTCACGTGAAATATCCCAAGATTTATCATCATCGGTTTTTTCCATCGTGAAATCGATAAGCAGCTTAGTTAACGTTTCATCTTCACCCGCTTGCGCTATGATCGCATCTACGGCTTCTGTTAATAGGTTTTCTGTGTCCAAAGTCACTTCGAAAGTCATTGGCAATCCCAAATCGTGTGCAAAAGCCCGGATAACTTTGTGGGTGAATTTATCAATCGTGGATATATCAAAAGCGGCATAATTGTGAATAATGTGCTTGATGATTTGCTGGGATTTGATTTTAATCTGAATTATGGAAAGTCCTGTATCCACAGATAAATCCTGCATTAAATCTGATGCTTTGGAATTAGGCTCTTCTTTGACAAATTCAGACAAACTGCCAACGATCCGGCTTTTCATTTCGTGAACCGCTTTGTTGGTAAACGTAATGGCAAGAATATTTCGATACGCGTCATTCTTGTGTGCCGTTAAAATAATTTTGAGATATTCTTTAACAAGAGCGTATGTTTTTCCGGAACCTGCCGAGGCATCATATATGGCGAAAGAAGGTCTTTCCATTTGGATTTTAGATTGTAAATTAACAATTTTATTTCTGATCTGTACTAATGTTTCCTGAAATTCCAAATGCCCCAGCCCTGATGGAAGGGAAAATCCTTTTTATCTCGTCTTTTTCGACGAGATAAAAAGATTGGAATGACAGCAGGAAATAGCTCCTTATCACTCGGATTAATATAATCAGAATTGTATTATCATTTTATTTGATGGGATTATAACAAAATAGAATTTTATATTCCAAAGTTAAATGTTTAATTTTGAATAAAATATTTATAAATCATTAAACGACTATATTATGGCTTTTGAATTACCACAATTACCTTATGCGTATGACGCATTAGAACCACATATTGATGCCCGCACAATGGAAATACACCATTCAAAGCATCACAATGCTTACACTACAAACTTGAATGCAGCTATTGCAGGAACTGATTTGGAAGGGAAAACTATCGAAAATATCTTAATAAATCTTGATAAATCTAATGCAGCCGTTCGTAACAATGGCGGAGGTTTTTACAATCACAATTTATTTTGGACGGTTATGTCTGCTGATGGAGGCGGATTACCAACTGGTGAATTGCTAGTGGCTATCGAAAGTTCTTTTGGGACTTTTGAAGAATTTAAAGCAAAATTTGCTAAAGCTGGAGCTACTCAATTTGGTTCAGGATGGGCTTGGCTATGTGTACAAAAAGGAGGTAAACTTGATGTTTGCGGCACTCCAAATCAAGATAATCCTTTGATGCCGGAAGTTGGCTGTGGCGGAACTCCAATTTTAGGAATGGATGTTTGGGAACATGCTTACTATTTGAATTATCAAAACAGAAGACCTGATTATATTGAAGCTTTTTTCAATGTGATTAACTGGACTGAAGTGTCAAGACGTTTTGCTTTAGAAAAATAGTTAGAAGAAATAGAGTAAACAATATTGAGAATAGACGGATGAACCTAGAGTTTGTTCGTCTATTTTTTTTGTACATACTTTTTTCTAAATTCTATTTTCTTTTTGAGACTTTATACCAATAAAAAAGGTGAAATGTTACTTTCACCTTTTTTGCCCCAAATCTACCATAAACTTAACCTACTAAAAATTATGGTAGTCAAATATACATTGTAAAAAACTATTTCTAAATTATTTTCGATGAATGTCTTATAAAATCGTCAAACGGTTAATTCATTCATATTCAACAAGTTTAATTCATGTTTATTCAATAATTAACGACTCTTTGTTGGGATAATAAAAATCAAAAGGTGACTTTATGCCAATAAAAAAGGTGAAATTTTACTTTCACCCTTTTTGCCCCAAATCTACCATAAACTTAACCTACTAAAAATTATGGTAGTCAAATATACATTGTAAAAAACTATTTCTAAATTATTTTCGATGAATGCCCAATAAACTCGTTTAACTAATAGTTAACTGTAATACAGTATGTTTTATTGGTGCTTATCTGGCTGTAAATGTGTCTTCAGATAATAAAAACCTAGCTTTATACCAATAAAAAAGGTGAAATTTTACTTTCACCCTTTTTGCCCCAAATCTACCATAAACTTAACCTACTAAATTATGGTAGAGCAAATATACTTTGGCATTAATGATTTTAAAAATAAATTCGACAAAGTACCTACATACCCGATAATCGGACAATATGACTAATATGCTCTGGCGTCTTTACCTTCATAAAAGTTCATAAAAGCTCTGTTTACCACACGATTCCCTCCTGGAGTAGGATAATCACCAGTGAAGTACCAATCTCCTAAATTTTTTGGACAAGCGATATGCAAATCTTCAACTGTTTGGAAAATGATTTTTACTTCCGCATTAATATCTGATGAACTAAGCATTTCGGCAATTTTATCTGATATTTCCTGAGAAGTGAAAGAATCATATATTGCAGTAACATAATTCACAACATCATTGTCATGATAGTTTTCCTGAGCTTTACATTTAGCATAAACTTCATCAACAATATGATACAGGTTTCTTTCTTTCAACAACTCTAAAGCTGCTCTAAAAGCAACTAATCCTTCCAGTTTTGCCATATCAATTCCATAACAGTCAGGATAACGGATTTGTGGCGCAGAGGAAACAATTACAATCCTTTTTGGTTTTAGACGATCCATCATTTTAATGATACTCATCTTAAGAGTTGTTCCTCTTACAATACTATCATCAATAATTACAAGATTGTCCGTTGGTTTGATTACTCCATAAGTCACATCATAGACGTGAGCCACTAGATCATCTCTACTGCTGTCTTCGGTAATAAAAGTTCTCAGCTTAGCATCCTTTATGGCAACTTTTTCAGTTCTAATTTTTACAGAAAGTAATTTTTCTAAAGAGTCAACTGTTAAGGTATCTTTGTTTTCCAGAATAAAATTTTTCTTTCTTTGGTTCAAAAAGTCCTGAGCCGCTTCAACCAAACCGTAAAAAGAAGTTTCGGCAGTATTTGGAATGTACGAAAAAACAGTATTGTCTGTATCATTATCAATAGATTCTAAAACTGCTGGCAAAATCAGTTTCCCTAAATCTTTACGTTCTTGATAAATTTCAGCATCACTCCCTCTTGAGAAATAGATGCGCTCAAATGAACATGCCTTTTTTACAGTTGGAGTCAGAATTTCTTTCATAGAAATATCTCCACTTTTCTTAATAATCAAAGCACTTCCCGGGTCAATTTCTTTCACTTTCTCAAACGGAACATTAAATACTGTCTGAATAACAGGTCTTTCAGAAGCCACTACCACAATTTCATCATCCTGATAATAATACGCTGGGCGTATTCCTGCTGGATCTCTAAAAACAAAAGCATCACCATGACCTAAAAGACCAGCCATAGCATATCCTCCATCTAAATTTTTGGATGAACGTGCCAAAATTTTGGCAATATCAAGTCTTTCAGCAATAACCGGAGATGCCTCTCTTTTGGAATAACCTTCAGCCTTACAGTCTTGGTAGAGCTGCATAACTTCTTTATCAAGAAAGTGACCGATTTTTTCCATTACTGTAACAGTATCCGCCATTTCCTTTGGATGCTGACCTAATTCAACTAAATTTTGAAAAAGTTCTTTAACATTAGTCATATTAAAGTTTCCTGCCAAAATCAGGTTTCTATGCATCCAGTTACTCTGACGTAAAAACGGATGAACGCTTTCTATACTGTTTTTACCAAAAGTTCCATAACGAACATGTCCTAAATACAATTCCCCGATATAAGGAATATTTGCTTTAAGCTTCTGGACATCATCTGCATACTCAGGATGAGCTTCCATTTCTTCGTTTACCCTCTCATTTATTTGCTTGAAAACATCCTGAATTGGCTGTGCATGATTGGAACGAACACGGCTTATGTATCTTTCACCCGGTTCTACATCCATTTTAATACTTGCAAAACCAGCACCGTCTTGACCGCGATTGTGCTGTTTCTCCATCATCAAGTACATTTTTTGTATGCCATAAAAAGCAGTACCATACTTTTCTTTATAAAATTCGAGAGGTTTTAAAAGTCTAACTAAAGCTATCCCACATTCGTGTTTTAAAGCGTCGCTCATTGTTTTGTTGTTTGTAGTTGTTGGTGTCTGTATAACGTTTCTTTAAACTAAATACGAAGCAAATTCGTACTGCATCTTATAAATATTGACTGTATTAATTAAAAAAAGCCTCACATCGAGGCTTTAGAACATTATAATTCTATATCAAACTGGGTCAGAGATTTGAACTGTTTCAGTCTTGAGACCACTTCAGCCTCCTCTAAATCAACCATCCTTTCTGTCCCAAATTTCTCTACACAGAAGGAAGCTAAATTCGAACCATAAATTATTGCATTTTTCATGTTTTCAAAAGAAACATTTTCACTTTGTGTTATATATCCTGAAAATCCTCCTGCAAATGTATCACCTGCACCAGTTGGATCAAAAACTTCTTCTAATGGTAATGCTGGCGCAAAGAAAATTTCTTTACCATGAAATAATAGAGCTCCGTGTTCCCCTTTTTTAATTACCACATATTTTGGTCCCATTTCATGGATTTTTGCAGCGGCTTTAACTAAAGAATATTCTCCTGAAAGCTGACGCGCTTCTTCATCATTAATCGTAATAACATCTACTCTTTTGATTATAGCCAATAATTCCGGCAAGGCACAATCCATCCAAAAGTTCATGGTGTCTAGAACCACTAATTTTGGTTTGGTTTCCATTTGATCCAAAACACTGCTTTGCACTAAAGGATGTAAGTTCCCTAACATCACAATTTCGGCATTTTTATAATCCTGAGGTACTTTTGGCTGAAAATCTGCCAAAACATTTAATTCGGTCACTAAAGTATCTCTTGAATTTAAATCATTGTGATACAACCCGCTCCAGAAAAAAGTTTTTCCTCCTTTAACAACTTCAATTCCGGAAATATCAATATTTCTGTCTGTTAACAAATCCAGATATTCTTGTGGAAAATCATCACCAACAACAGAAACTATAGCTGATTTTACATTAAAAAAGGAAGCAGATATTCCTATATAAGTTGCTGCTCCGCCTAGAATTTTGTCTGTTTTTCCAAAAGGAGTTTCAATCGCGTCGAAAGCTACTGTTCCAACAATCAATAATTTATTCATTATATGAGTTTCGAATTAGGGTGCAAAGATAGTTCTTAAGTTGCAATATTGCAAAGAGTCAAGCAGTCAAAGTTTTCATAAAAATTTACCCTCTTCTTTTTCGTAAAAAGCATCAATAGAAAGCTGCTTTTGCATAGAAGCCATAACAGCTAATTCGTCACATCTTTCATTTTGAGGATGATTGTTGTGTCCCTTTATCCATTTGAAATCAACACGGTGTTTTTTATTCACAACTAAAAAACGTTTCCATAAGTCGGGATTTTTCTTTCCTGCAAAACCTTTCTTTTCCCAGCCGAAAACCCATTTCTTCTGCACAGAATCTACAACATACTTTGAATCTGAAATAACTAAGACTGCAGTATTCTCCTTTTTAAGTTTTTCCAAACCTACAATAACAGCTAATAATTCCATTCTGTTATTTGTGGTATGCCTGAAACCCTCATAGAATTCTTTCTTATAAGGTTTCCCTACCCATTCCATCACAACTCCATATCCTCCATTACCAGGATTCCCTTTAGCCGCTCCGTCAGTATATATGTGTACGTCGTATTCCAAAGTATGAAATTAGAAGTTAGAAATTAGAAGTTTTTCGATAACCTCTGGAAAATGTTTTTGTTCCAGTTCATGAATTTTTACAGCAACAGATTCTGGTGTATCACTTTCAGAAAGACTGACATTCTGCTGAAATATAATATTCCCTTCATCATAGTTTTCATTTACATAATGAATAGTTATGCCCGTTTCTTTTTCTTTATTTTCTACAACAGCTTTATGAATATTGATTCCATACATTCCTTTTCCGCCAAATTTTGGCAATAAGGCAGGATGTATATTTATGACGGCATTTGGATAAGCTCCAATCAAATCATCAGGAAATTTTAACAGAAAACCAGCTAAAACTATCAAATCGGGCTGAAATTTATTCACGATTTGTAATACTTTTCCTGAATTTAAATCATCTTTTGAAAAAATTACAGCAGGAACATCTAATTTTTTTGCTTTACCAAGAACCCCCGCATTAGAATTATTTGAGAAAACCGCTACTACAGTTCCAACAGATCTGCTTTCGAAATATTTTATAATATTTTCAGCGTTAGACCCCGATCCAGAAGCAAATATCAGTATTCTTTTCATAATTCTGTTTTTAAATTTTATGCAAAAAAAGGAATAAAAAACGAAAATAAATAGGTTTACGAAATCTTTGTTGGAATAAATTTTATAAATTAGTACACACATTTATTCACTAAATAGTTGTTTTAAAATAAAGTTGTTTTATTTTTGCCAACAAATTAAATTCTAAAATTAAAAGATTATGTCAGACATTGCATCAAGAGTAAAAGCGATTATCGTAGACAAATTAGGTGTTGACGAAAACGAAGTTGTAACAGAAGCAAGCTTCACTAATGATTTGGGAGCTGACTCATTAGACACTGTTGAGCTTATTATGGAATTCGAAAAAGAATTTGACATTCAGATTCCAGACGATCAAGCAGAAAACATTGCTACTGTAGGTCAAGCTATCTCTTACATCGAGGAAGCTAAAAAATAATAATTATACACCCGATTACTAAAATTCTATAATTTTTAATCGGGTGTTATTATTTGAATAAATTAAATTTTCGATTGAAATTCAATCAAATTATATTTACATTAAACACCCATGATCCTTTTATTTACTTTTTATAGTATAGAAAGCATGGGCTTTATTTGTTAAAAGATAACAAAAATAAAAACGTTATGGTTTTAAGAAGAGTTGTTGTAACAGGCCTTGGTGCTCTTACTCCCATTGGTAATACTATTGAAGAATTTTGGAATGGCTTAATTAATGGCGTTAGTGGTGCTGCACCAATAACGTATTTTGATGCATCAAAATTTAGAACAAAATTTGCCTGTGAAGTAAAAAACTTCAATGTCGAAGATTTTATTGACAGAAAAGAAGCCAGAAAAATGGACCGTTACGCACAATACGCTATGGTTGCATCTGACCAAGCTGTAAATGATGCTAATTTTGATTATGACAAATTAGATAAAGATAGAGTAGGTGTCATTTGGGGTTCAGGAATTGGAGGATTAGAAACTTTTCAAATAGAAGTTCTTAATTTTTCAGCAGGTGATGGCACTCCAAAATTCAATCCTTTCTTCATACCAAAAATGATTGCTGATATAGCTGGTGGTCTTATTTCAATGAAACATGGATTTAGAGGTCCAAATTTCACCACAGTTTCCGCTTGTGCATCATCAACAAATGCTATCATTGATGCCTTCAATTACATTCGTCTGGGGCATGCTGACGTAATGGTAACTGGTGGCTCAGAAGCTGCTGTAACAATTGCAGGAATGGGAGGTTTTAATGCTATGCATGCCTTATCCACCAGAAATGATGATCCAAAAACAGCTTCCAGACCTATGGATAAAGATAGAGACGGATTTGTACTAGGAGAAGGTGCTGGAGCATTAATTCTAGAAGAATACGAGCACGCTGTAGCACGTGGCGCAACAATATATTGCGAAATTGGAGGTGGCGGAATGTCTGCAGATGCTTATCACATTACAGCACCGCACCCTGAGGGATTAGGAGCTAAAAATGTAATGTTAAACTGTTTAAGAGATGCAGGTCTAGAACCAGCAGATGTAGACGGTGTAAACATGCACGGGACTTCAACCCCGCTTGGTGATATTGGAGAATCTAAAGCAATTCTACATGTTTTTGGAGAACATGCTTATACGATGAATTTGAATTCTACTAAATCAATGACAGGCCATTTACTTGGTGCTACTGGAGCAATTGAAGCAATATCATGTATTCTTTCATTAAAATACGGAATTGTACCTCCAACCATAAATCATTTTACAGATGATGAAAATATTGACCCAAAATTAAACTTTACCTTTAACGTTGCTCAAAAAAGAGAAATGAACGTTATTATGAGTAATACATTTGGATTTGGCGGTCACAATGCTTGTGTTTTGGTTAAAAAATTAGATTACAAAGCATAAAATGCATTTTCTAAAAAAAATATTCTCAAAATCCCGTTCTCAAGAAGACGGGATTTTTTTTAATTCAATTCAGATTATACTTGGATTTGAACCAATTACTCTAGAGTTTTACAAGAAAGCTTTTACACACCGCTCCTCAAACCGTATCGATTTGAAAGGTAATCCCGTTAACTACGAGAGACTTGAGTTTTTGGGTGATGCTATGCTAAGTTCGGTTATTGCGGCCTACTTATTTAATGAAGCTCCGTTAGGAGATGAAGGCTATTTAACAAAAATGCGTTCAAAAATAGTAAGTAGAGAGCATTTGAATGAACTGGGCAAAGATTTGAACTTAATAGAGTTTGTTGAAAGTAAAGTACCTGTGCATCATTTTGGAGAAAACATACATGGCAATATATTCGAATCTTTAATTGGTGCAATCTACTTAGACAAAGGATATGAATACTGCGAAAAATTTATACAAAAAAGAGTTATAATTCCTTATGTTGACATTGCTAGATTAGAAGGAAAAGTAATTAGCTATAAAAGTCTTGTTATTGAGTGGTGCCAAAAAGAGAAAAAACAATTTCATTATGATATTTTTGAAGATAATGCAATTGATGGACAGCGTCTGTTTGGTGTTAAACTAAGTATTGATGATAAGGTTATTGCAAAAGCCAGGGCTACTTCAAAAAAGAAGGCTGAAGAAAAAGCCTCGCAACGCGCTTACTTTGCTTTTCAAGAGAAAATTGAAAGAAAATAGCTAAATGATTATCGATGCTACATCGTTTTCGTTAATAAAATATCATAATCCTAGTCAGTAAGCAACCTTTTACTAATTTAGAAATATTATATTTACAGCTTATTTTTTAATGACCATGGCAATTCATAAATTGGATTTTGGTGAATTTAACGAGATAGATTATAATCTTATCGCTATTCACACCACATTAGAAGATTACCGATTGGCTTATTTTATCAATCAAAGACTTCATGTAAACCTGAATAAATCTATCAAAGAAATTCAAATTACTGATAAGGAAGGAGAAGTTCATTTTTCTAGATTTCATTATTATGAAAAGAAAAAAGATATCTCTTGGGATTTGATACAAAATATAAACGAAGTCATTCAACAAAAAAAAGAAGACAATCAAGGTTTGTTTACAAATTTTGACTTAGAAGTAGCAAAAAAAGTGTATATGATTCCTGAATTTAAAAAAGTAAACTACTTTTTGAAAATAGAAAACAGCGAAGACAACACCAATCTTTTGGAAATTCAAAGTGAGCTGAATTCAATTGATCAAATAGCTGCTAACTATATTGTTGACATAAATAAGATAAAATCTAAAAACAATTTAATTTTTTAAAAAAAATGCTTACGAACAAAAAAACCAAAATTGTAGCCACACTTGGGCCTGCATGTAGTACACGAGAAATCATTAAGGATATGATTGAGGCAGGTGTAAATGTATTTAGAGTAAATTTTTCTCATGCTGATTACGAAGATGTTAAAAATAAAATCAACATTATACGCGGTATAAACGAAGAGTTTGGATACACTACTGGAATTCTTGGAGATTTACAAGGCCCTAAACTTCGTGTTGGAGTTATGGAAGATGGAGTTGTTGTCAACGATGGTGATTTAATCACTTTCACAACAGCTGAAGACATACTAGGTACTTCAAAAAAGGTATTCATGAAATACCAAAATTTCCCAAATGATGTTAATCCTGGAGAAAGAATACTACTTGACGATGGAAAATTAATTTTTGAAATTGTTTCAACAGATAAAAAAACTGAGGTTGTTGCCCGTGTTATACAAGGAGGTGAATTGAAATCAAAGAAAGGGGTAAATTTACCAAACACTAAAATTTCATTACCTGCATTGACTGAAAAAGACATTGCTGATGCCATTTTTGCAATAGAACAAAAATTAGACTGGATTGCACTTTCATTTGTTAAAACTCCTAGAGACTTACAAGATTTACAAGAATTAATTGCAAAACACTCAGACTATAAAATTCCAATTATAGCCAAAATCGAAATGCCAGAGGCATTAGAAAATATGGACAGAATTGTAGCTTATTGTGATGCATTAATGGTTGCCAGAGGTGACTTAGGTGTTGAATTACCTGCTCACGAAGTGCCTTTAGTTCAAAAAGAATTAATCCACAGAGCTAAAACGGCTAGAATCCCAGTAATTGTAGCTACTCAAATGATGGAGACTATGATTACCAGCTTGACTCCAACTCGTGCTGAAGTAAATGACGTAGCAAACTCTGTTATGGATGGAGCTGATGCTGTAATGCTATCAGGTGAAACTGCTACTGGAAATTACCCAGTACAGGTAATTCAAAAAATGACCCAAATTCTTGAAGCAGTTGAAGATTCACCGCTTATTCAAGTTCCTCAAAACTCTCCACAAGTAAGAACAAACCGTTTTATCACTAAAACAGTTTGCCAGCATGCTGCTACAATGGCTAATGTAATCAAAGCTAAAGCTATTTGTACTTTAACAAACAGCGGTTATACGGCATTCCAAATTTCAGCTTGGAGACCATCTGCACATATTTTAGTATTTACATCAAACAAAAGAATTTTAACCCAACTTAATTTATTATGGGGAGTAAAATCTTTTTATTATGAAAAATCAGTAAGTACGGATGATACCGTTACTGACGTAAATAATATTGTAAAAGAAAAAGGATTTGTGAAAAAAGGAGATTTCTTAATCAACTTGGCTGCGATGCCAATTACAGAAAAAGGAATGGTGAATACCTTAAGAATTTCTGAAATAGAATAACTTTTAGTTCATCAAATATATTAGACCGTCTTGAATCTTTAAAAATTCAAGACGGTTTTTTCATTTAAAATTTTAATTATTTTTACAGAAATAAATCCCAGCTAAATGAATCATTTTTTACTGTTTGTCACTATTTTGCTGTTGCCTTGCAGTTCATTAGCCCAAAAAAATTCAGATGCTTTATTATCTGAAATAGACCAAACTATTGAAAACAATTCCTTTTACACCAAAAATAAAGAAAAGGAAATTACTCAGCTTAAATCGCTTTTAAGAAAAAACAGCATTCCAATTTCCAGATACGAGATTACGCAAAAACTGTACATTAATTACAGTTCCTATCAATCTGACTCAGCTTTAGCTTATGCCAGAAAAAATCTTCAGGCCGCAAAAATCGTTAAAGAATCTGATAAATTAAATCAGTCCGAAATAAATCTCGTGTCTATAATGGGAACATTAGGCATGTACAAAGAAGCTATCGATATTCTAAATTCCATTACTATATCACCAAATTCTTCTCTAAAAGGAGCTTTTTACGGTGTCAGCAAAACAATTTATGGACAAATGGCCGATAACGCTTCTTCTCAGCAGGAAAAAGAAAAATATCTTCTGCTTTCAAAAAAATACCGGGATTCCTGTGTCGCCTATTACCCAACTAATTCTGTATCGTATATTATAGCTAAAGCCGATTGGAATTTAGACCATAAAAAACCTGATGAAACGCTGCGTTTATTACTTCCCTATTTTCCAAAAATCCATCACAGCAATTCTAATCGGCCGATTATATCCTATATTATTTCACAAGCCTACAAACAAAAAAATGACAGATTAAAAGAAAAAAAATGGCTGAGCATCTCTGCCTTATCCGACTTGCATTTATCCAAAAAAGAATATATTTCACTCCGTTCATTAGCATTTTTGCTTTATGAAGATGGCGACATAGAGCGGGCTTATACCTATATCAAGCGTTCGCTGGATGATGCAGTTTTGTGCAACGCACGTTTGAGAACTTATGAAATATCAAAAATGCTCCCAATCATCAGTGAATCCTATCAGCAGCAAAATGAAACCAACAAGTTTCAATTAGTTATTTTTTTAATTAGTGCCGGTTTCTTGGTACTTGTTTTATTAGCGCTTTTGTTTTTACTTTTTAAGCAAATGAAAAAATTAGCTACTGCAAAAAAAGAATTGAGTTTGTCCAATGATAAACTTTCTGAATTGAATTCCGAGTTAAACACTTTTAATGAAAAATTAAATCTATCGAACAACACCTTATCCGAAGCCAACTTTTTAAAGGAAATTTATATTGGCCGTTATATGGATCAAAGTTCCGATTATTTAGGAAAACTGGATGAATACCAGCGGAAACTTAATGTATTGGCTACAACAGGAAAAATAAACGACCTTGTCAATACGGTAAAATCAAAAGATTATATCGAAAATGAATTAAAAGAGTTTTATGCCAATTTTGACAAAACCTTTTTGCAGTTATTCCCAGATTTTATTCGTGAGTTCAATGATTTGCTCATTCCAAATGAAAAAATCCATCCAAAAGAAGGCGAACAGCTCAATACTGAGTTACGAATTTTTGCACTCATCCGCTTGGGTATAAAAGACAGTGCCAAAATCGCTGTTTTTCTTCGTTACTCGATTTCGACTATATACAATTACCGTTCCCAGCTCAAAAACAAATCGGCTGGTCCTCGAGATGAATTTGAAGAAAGAGTAATGCAGATTGGGACAAATAGTAAATAACACGTTCATCTAAATCGATTCTTTTTTGAAGCAGAGACATTGGGCATTTTTGGTTATATGGTTCCTGCTCTTCGTTAAATCTTTGTGGTTTTAAAGGAAAACCACAAAGGATATCACTTCGATCAGGGCTAAATGATAAAAACAGGGCTTATTTGTTATGATTTACGATTGTAGTCAAACTCAAAGTTGAAAATAAATTGCAGCAATTATCAAGGACTAAAATTCCCAAAACAGCGTTATATAATTTATGGAAAACAAAAAAAGTTATACGCCCATTAAAGTACTTATAGGTTATCTTGCATTGCTAGCATTAGTTGTTACTGTAGGATGGGTTTTATATTCTGAAAATGTTGTTTACAGTAAACTGGAAGATAAAATTGCTTTCGAAAAAACCAAGATTTTAAAAGTCAGCAAACTTTTCTCAAATATTTACAAAACAGAAAGCTTAGCCCGCAAAACAATTCAGACGAATTCTGAAAAAGATTTCAAAAGCTATCTTGTCGAAACGGATTCCCTAAAATCAAGGATTGATACGCTGAAACAAATTGTCACCACGCAATATCAAAAAACTTTATTGGATAGTGTAACGTATTTATTGTCCGAAAAAACTAAAAACATCCAACAATTAAAAGGCATAAAAAACAAAGCTGAAGATGAAGTGTCGGTAGATAATGCGATTAATGAAATTACCCGAATGGAGTTTAAACTCCGAAAACTTGTTCTTAAGGATTTTGCCAAGAATCCAGAACAATTAGGAAGTTATCAGCGAAATGTACTCCGAAAGTACGTTGATTATCTCAATCAGAACATTCCGGACGACAGCACAAATACACTTAGCAAAGAAGCTTCCGATTCTATTTTGGCCAATTCGAAAAAGCTTTTAACCTCCGTAAAAGTTAAAGCAGAAAAGAAAAAAGAATCATTAAATTTTGAGGAAAACAAACTCCTTAAAAATGAAATTGCAATCTCGGAACAGCTTCGAAAAGTACTTCGGATCATTGAACGCGAAATCATTATCAACTCGATAAAAAACAATACACTAAAAGAAAAATCACTTAAAAAAGTCAACGAAGTTGTTATGGCTTCAGCAATTATTGGTTTGATATTGACTTTGGTTTTTTCGATTTTGATCGTGAGTGATTATTCTAAATCGCAATTGTATAAAAAACAGCTGGAAATCGCCAATTTCAAAACCAAAAATCTGCTGAAGAGCCGGGAACAGCTTATCTCGACTGTAAGTCATGATTTAAAAACGCCGTTGAGCACAATTGTTGGCTATACGGAACTTTTGGGCAATTCTGATGTCAGCACAAAACAGTCTTATTTTGTCAAAAACATCAAGGATTCTTCCAAATATATTACGCAACTGGTTCAGGATTTATTGGATTTTTCTCAAATTGAGGCTGGAAAAATTACAGTCGAAAAAGTCCCTTTTTTATTGACAGAAGCTATTGACGAAGTGGCCAAAAATATTCAGACTGTTTATAAAGAAAAAAATATTGATCTCATTATTAATATCGATGAGAAACTGCATAACAGAATAGTTGGCGATCCGTTTCGCCTCAAACAGATTTTGAGCAATATTATCGGGAATGCCTACAAATTTACTGAAGAAGGATTCATTAAAATCAATGCGTATAGAAAAACTGGAGATGCCTTTTTTATTATTTCTATTCAAGATTCAGGAATTGGGATTGAAAAGCAAAATCAAAAATTTGTCTTCGAAGAATTTACTCAGGCGAACGAAAGTATCGAAAAAAAATACGGCGGGACAGGTTTAGGATTGTCTATTTGTCAAAAGATTATCTCCATTTTAGGAGGGAATTTAAAATTGGAAAGCGAGTTTGGCAAAGGAAGCACTTTTACAATCGAGCTGCCATTATTCTATGATACGAGAACAAATACTGTTCCCGAAGCTGAAAAACCAGTAATTTTAAATACTAAAAAATATACTTTTATTGTAATTGATGATGATAGCAATTTACTGAATTTAACCAGCGGTGTTTTAAAACAGGAAAAGCATCACGTTCTGTCTTTTGATAATGCTGTCAAAGCTTTGGAAGCTATTGAAAATACTAATTTTGATTTTATAATTACCGATATTCAAATGCCGGTAATGGATGGATTTTCGTTTGTTGAAAAATTAAAAACTCAAAAAAATTCAGCCTATAAAAACCAGCCAATAATTGCGCTTACAGGCCGTGCCGATTTGGATTATTCTGTTTGTATCCAAGCTGGATTTACAACCGTAATCAAGAAACCATATTCGCCAAAAGTATTGCTGGAAACGATTCAGCATATTTTAGAAAATAAGGATTTACCCGAAGTTGAGATGAATAAAACAGAGGAAATAATAGCTGCAAAATTATACTCATTAGAAACTTTAAAACAGTTTTTAGTAAATGACAATAAAGCTTTATATGTTTTTCTAAGGCAGTTTATTCAAAGCAGTGAAGATAATCTGACTTTGTTAGAAAACGCTGTAAAAGAGAAAAATATTCACGAAATTAATGCTGTTGCACACAGAATCGCCCCCATGTTTATGCAAATTGAAGCGCATGAAATAGGCGAAATCCTAAAATCATTAGAGAAAGAGGATTTGAAAAATTCTGATTTGGAAAATCTTATGAATTCTTTAAAAACAAAAATTGATTTGCTTTTCATAGCTATAAACGAAGAAATAGACTAATCTATATTATACTGCTTCAATTTATTATAAAGTGTTTTTCTGGTAATTTTCAGCAGTTTTGCCGCTTCAGATTTGTTATTCTGAGTTCTTGATAAAGCATTAATAATTGCGCCTTTTTCATTTTCTGATAAAGAAAAAGTATCGGCAGAATGCTGTTTTATTTGTGTTTGAAAAAATTCAGCAGGCAAAACATCGCTTTCAATATAATTGCCACGTGTCAGAAGCGTAGCCCGTTTTACACAATTCTGCAGTTCACGCAAATTTCCCGGCCAATTGTATTTTTGAAAAATGGCAATAACTTCGGGTGAAAATCCGACAACTTCTTTATTCAGTTGCAGATTGGCTTTTTCAAGAAAATAATCAGCAAAAATCATTAAATCTTCTTCTCTGTCGGTTAATGATGGGGAGAGTATGGAAAACTCATTGATTCTATGGTATAAATCTTCTCTAAAATCACCATTTTTAACTGCTTCGCGTAAATCTTCATTAGTTGCGGTAACGATTCGGATATCGACATTAATTTCTTTGTTGCTTCCAACGGGTTTTATTTTTCGCTCCTGAAGAGCTCTAAGCAATTGTATCTGATTTTCATAAGATAGATTTCCTATTTCGTCCAAAAAAAGCGTTCCTCCGTTAGCAGCTTCAAAATAGCCTATTTTATCATTGATTGCACCTGTAAAAGATCCTTTTAAATGCCCGAAAAATTCACTCGCAGCTAATTCTTTTGGTATTGCTCCGCAATCAACAGCTATAAAATTATTGTTCTTTCTATTGCTTTGGTGGTGGATGCTTTTTGCTATAATTTCTTTTCCTGTACCGCTTTCTCCAATAATTAAAACTGACATATCGGTTGGGCTTACCAATTGAATATGCTCCAATAATTTTTTTGAAGCCACAGAAATCCCTTTTACAAATTCATTTTCTGAAGCTGTTTGCCTTTCTGTAGCTTTCTTTTCTTTAACAGGAACCTCATCTTGAGGAATCTGCATTGCATTAGTAATTACCAGTAAAACTTCGTCAGGATTAAAAGGTTTCGAAATATAGTCGGCTGCACCGTTTTTAATAGCTTTCACGGCAGTATTCACATCCGAATATCCTGTCATGAGTATAACCGGTATTTCTGGATTTGAATTTTTAAATTCGGCCATTAGCCCAATTCCGTCTGCATCCGGCAAACGGATATCCATCAGAATCAGATTGAAGGATTCTTTTTTGATGGCTAATCTAGCTTCGGCAGCAGAAAAAGCAATGGTCACCCCGAATGCTTTCTTTATTAGAAACTTTTCTAATAATTTGCAGAACGAAATATCATCTTCTATAAGTAATATCTTTGACATCTATTTTTTGACCCTTTTATGCTAAAATAACACTAATAAACTTGTATTGTCATAAAATTATGCAAAAAAAAGAGACTGTTATAAACAGTCTCTTTTTAGTCAAAAACATAAATAATCCCCCAATTATTATCTACCAGTTCCCGTTGGCATCTGTGTAAACAGTAGCTTTCTGGTTGTTAACTGATAATTCGAGTTTGTACTCTTTTTTCTCATTTACATAAGCTTTTACAAGCTTTGTCCCTGAGTATGCTGTTTCTAAAGCAGCTTTTATTGTTGCAGGAACGGCATTGACGTTAACTTCTCTGTATTCTGGCTGAATATCCGATTCTGTTTTTGCATGCCTATTCGAGTAAATTGCTGTCCACCCTAAAACAATAGCTGCTGTTAAGATTAGCATTTTCATGATGCTTATTTTACTTTTTAATGATATTTCCCGAAGCATCTGTAAAGACAGTATACTTTTTATCATCTTTAGTAATTTCCAGCTTGTACTCATTTTTTTCGTTTTTGTACGCTTTCTCTAATTTTGTACCTGGAAAAGATTTTTCAATGGTTGATTTTACAGCTGCAGGGATAGCATCTGCACTTATTTCGGTAAATTCATCTTGTATATTCACAGACTGAATTATCGAAACTGAATTTGTGGCAATCGCTGCCTGAGCCGATATAGCTCCCAGAATGATTGCTGCGGATAAAATTAGCTTTTTCATAATATAAATTTTAATTATTTTTTAATCCAAGTTCCATCAGCATTTGCATACAGTGAACCTACTTTGTCACCAATGGTAACTTCTAATTTGTATTCTGATTTTGCATTTTTGTATGCTTTAGAAAGAACTCCGTCCGGATATGCTTTTTTAAGAGCATCGGTCACCGCAACTGGGACTTCTTCCAATTTGATTTCAGTATATTCTTCCTGAACTGAAATGGTTTTTACAATTGTGTTTGTAATTGGAGATGTCGAAGCGAATGAAGTCAAACCTCCTAAAACTATTGTGGCTGATAAAAATAAATTTTTCATGATTTGTTTATTTAATATTGTTACTTATTTGTGTTTGAAAAGATTGTTGGGATTATTTTTTAATCCAAGTTCCGTCTGCATTTGCATATAGAGCACCTACTTTGTCACCAATGGTAACCTCTAATTTGTATTCTGATTTTTCATTTTTGTATGCTTTAGAAAGTACTCCGTCTGGATATGCTTTTTTAAGGGCATCAGTTATTGCAACAGGAACTTCCTCTAATTTTATTTCAGTGTATTCATCTCCTATAGAAATAGTTTTTACGATTGTACTTGAAATTGGAGAAGTCGATGCGAATGAAGTTAAACCTCCCAAAACGATTGCGGCTGATAGAAATAAATTTTTCATAATAGATATTTTAATTATTAAATTGTTTGTTTACGCTTTAGATAATGAAAATATTATGCCATTAAAGAAAAGAAGTGTGCCAAAGTCCTAAAGCCCTATTTTTAAAGGTTTCTTTTAAAATAAGCTAAAATTTAAAAAAAGGAAAAGTGTGTAATTTCATGAATAGGTGTGTAAAAAGTATACATAAATATTGTTTACTTTATAGCCTGAGCTCGATTATTATTATCTCCAATGATTGAATCCGTTGACTGTAGTTAAATCTTAAATTGTTTTTTTGAATGATGACAAAAAAGCAAAATATTTCCCTTTAGCCCTGATCGAAACGGCATCTTCCGACTTAGAAAAACAAGGCTTTTTTGCCGTAGTTTTTGTTAATCGAAATATAGTGAAGAGCAGGAACCATATAACCAAAAACACCTAATCATGCCTGCTCCTAAATATAAATAAGAAAAGTAAGGATTTTAGATTTATATCAAAAAAAGAAGCCGTCTCAATTGAGACGGCTTCTGCAGTATTATAGATTTTTGTTTTATTAAGCGCCAATTTTCTTAACGATATCTGTTGGAACTCCTCCTTTATTAACCAAAAATGAAGTTGTTTTGTATTTTACAAAATTCTTGCTCACATACAAATACCCTTTGTAATCATTTGTAGTTCCCCAAGAATTCTTTACAATATAATATTCTTTGCCCATTTGGTCTTTGGCAATACCAACGATATGCATGGCGTGATCATCGGTAGTTTGGTAATTATCGAATGCTTTTTGACGAATTTCTTCGGTGATTTCTAATTCTTGTTTTGGACCGTTGAACATGTTTTCTTTTTCTTCGGCGGTCATTTCGTCAAATTTTTTGGTTGGGACATACGCCACACCATTTTTCCAGCTAAAGCTTTTCTCGCTCACATCTGATGCCCAAGCTACAGTATAACCGTTTTTTAAAGCGTTGTCAATGATAGCCGTCATGTCATTCATTTTGATGTTGTACACCAAATCAAATGACCAGTTATCTGGAACCATCATCATTGTTTTGGTATAATATGGCTCATTTGCATAAGATGCAAATTCGACATATTCGTCGGGATTAATCCCTACAACCTCTTTTGCAAAAGTTTGCGGCGTGTAGCTTTTACCTTTGTAAGTGAAGTTTTCAGGTACTTGTCCCAAATAAGAATCAATTACAGCAGCATAGGCTTTTTCCCAGTTTGGAGTTAATTCTCCATTTGGATTTTTTACAACTGCGACCAATACTGCCTCCGTCAATGAAGCCATTTCGGCAAACTTATTTTTAGAAGTTCCGTAGTTTAAGCCTGTATATACTGATTGAGGTACTGCTCCGTATTTTTTGTACATATTGATTACATCATGCAATTCTCCTCCATCGCCTAAAGTTACAGCTCCATGCATACGCACATAGTTTTTCCCTTTTTCAACATAAGCATTACGAGCTGAGAAAACCTGGGATAATTCAACTGGCTGTTTCCCAATTCTGATCATTTCTGATTCTAAAAAAGAATTAGTCGAATAACTCCAGCAAGTTCCTGAAGAACCTTGATTTTTAATAGAAGTATTTTCTAAATTAATCACATCAGTGAAATTAAAACTTTCAGCGCTTTTTGCGCTAGCATTTACTTTCAATGAGTTGACCAATCCGTCTTGAGCGGTCACAGTATTCATTCCAACGACTAAAGCTGTTGCAATAAAAAACGATTTAATGGATAATTTATACATTTTTAAATAGGTTAAGTTTACAATATGTAACAAAAAACGCAATATTGTTACAAAACTGTTGCTGAATTATTAATTAATTTTGAATATTACAAGGTTTCCTTAAGCCATTTGTAAAATTCTTTTTGCCAGATTTGAGCATTTTGAGGATGCAAAACCCAGTGATTTTCTTCTGGAAAATAAAGCAATCTGCTTTTAATTCCTCTCATTTGAGCTGCCTGAAAAGCTTCTTGCCCTTGCCCTATCGGTACTCTAAAATCAATTCCTCCTTGGATAATCAAAATAGGCGTGTTCCAATTTTGAACATAATTTATAGGGTTAAACTGTGTATATGCTTTTTGAGCTACAGCATTGTCCTTTTCCCAGTAAGGTCCGCCAAAATCCCAATTATTGAAGAAAACTTCCTCGGTGGTTCCAAACATACTCTGTGTGTTAAAAACCCCGTCGTGAGCAATAAATGTTTTGAATCGGTTATTATGGATTCCTGCCAAATAAAACACAGAATATCCTCCGTAACTGGCACCAACACAGCCCAAACGGGTTTTGTCTACGTAACTTTCTTTGACAACATCATCAATAGCCGACAGATAATCGTTCATTACTTGTCCGCCCCAGTCTTTACTTATTTGTTCATTCCATTCTACTCCATGACCCTGCATACCGCGACGATTTGGTGCTACTACAACATATCCATTAGCAGCCATTAATTGAAAATTCCATCTGAAAGAGTATGATTGAGTCAAAGGCGCTTGTGGTCCGCCTTGGCAAAATAAAAGCGTAGGGTATTTTTTGGAAGCATCAAAATTAGGAGGCAAAATTACCCACACCAACATTTTTTTCCCGTCAGTAGTTGTTACATAACGTCTTTCGGTTTTGCTCATTGCCAATGTCGAATAAGTAGCTGTATTCACATTAGACAATTGTTTCCAAGTTTTTTTCTTTAAATTATAAGAAAAAATTTCTGGAGCATGATTCATGTCGTTTCTTGTGACAATTAAATCATCTCCTGAAAATCCAATTAAATCATGCACATCAAAATCACCATTTGTAACTTGTTTTACAGTAATCGCAATTTTAGTCATGCCAGGAAAATTAACCTCAAAAACTTGTAATGTTCCGTCAATTGGCGCTATAAAATATATCTTTTTCCCGTCAGCGCTCCACTTGAAACTATCTACTGTCCCATCCCAGTTGGCCGTTAGATTCATTTTCATCCCTTTGAAACTAACAATTAAATCATTTTTATCTGATTCATATCCGTCACGTTTCATCTGCAGCCAAGTCAAATCACCAGAGGGAGAAAATTGCGGGGCAGTATCATAACCCAAATTCCCCTCGGATCTATTAACTGTTTTACCAGATTCAAGATTGTACTCATATATATTGGTATCAGTAGAAAGCGCATATTCAGTTCCCGCTTTTTTCTTGCACACATATAGAATACTTTTGCTGTCCGGAGACCAAATATAATCTTCATCACCGCCAAAAGGTTTTTGCGGGCTGTCGAAATTTTCACCCTTTAGGATATCAATTTCTTCTGAACCTGCTGCATTCTCTTTGTAAAAAACGTGGTTGAATTTCCCTTCGTTCCAAGTATCCCAATGGCGATAATCTAAGCCATTATAGATTTGAACATTGGATTTGTCCAAATCAGGATAATAGTCTTTCCCTAATACTTTATCAATTTTTACTTCTTGATTGTAAACCAAATATTTTCCGTCTGGAGAGCTATTTTTATCAGCCAAAACATCTTTTGTATCGTTGATTTCTGCAGTTGCTCCACCATTAATTGCAACTGTATAATACTTCGAGCTCGATTTATTTTCATCGACTGAAGGAGTCGACACTTTATAGACAACATTCTTGCCGTCTTTTGAAATTCCTAAAGGAGTAATTCGTCCTAATTTCCAAAGTAATTCGGGAGTCATTACATTTTGGGCACTTGCTGTTAAACTCATCATTGTTAGCATTAAAAAGAGTATTTTTTTCATAATTCTTGAAAATATATGTTCAGTTTTCAAATATAGCAATATAATCATCAACTAGAACAAGTGGCTATACTTAAAAATAACTTAAAAGAATTGGATACGTTTTAATGCTCAAAAAGAACCTAAAAAACTACTGCTTATGTAATATTTGAACAGTGATTAGGGAGATAAAAAAACATAATACTAGTATAATTATGCTGGCAATCAATATTTTTTTTAAAAATGATTTTTCAATTTTTTCCGTTTGAGAATCAGTTATAACCTCAGTATTAATTTCTGAAAATGGCTCAGAAGTCTGCAAATACCTCATCCATCCGCCATTCTGATAAATCTGTCTGCCCAAATCGGTTAAATCACATCGAAAACCTTGACTGCTTTCCAATAATACAAGCCCTTTCTTAACTAAAATATCGGCAAAGGCTTTAGAGTTTTTCAAATTAAAACCATATTCGTCCTTGAAATTAATCCGCATCATATATTGGGATTTCGATGTATATAACAGCTTCATATTTACTTCTATGAGCTCATCAATATTGTCAAACATAACAAATTATTTTAATTCAATTTTTATTTCAGTTCTTTAGGATTTCTTCAAATAAAAATCCTTTTGCAAACCACTTTTACGTCACAATTATAATGCCAAATCAACGCTTATTTGAAATAATAATACATTTCAAAAAGCAGTAACTTCCAAGGATATTAAATGGAGAACATTCAAAGACTAAAAAATTTATTTAATTTTATAAAAAAAACAAATGCAGCTAAGCTATTGGGAATTAAAAAATTGGTTTAGCCAGATAGATTACACTATTATTGGCAGTGGCATTGTAGGATTACATACGGCATTGCGCTTACGCGAAAAGTACCCAGCCAGCAAAATATTAATTATAGAAAAAGGAATGCTGCCACAAGGCGCAAGCACTAAAAATGCTGGTTTTGCCTGTTTTGGAAGTATTTCTGAAATTATAGACGATTTAAAATCACATACCGAAGAAGAAGTCATTCAGCTTATTCAAAAAAGATGGAGCGGACTTCAATTATTAAGAAAAAATCTTGGTGACACAGCAATAGACTTCAAGCCTTATGGCGGTTATGAATTGTTTTTAAAAGAAGATGAAAGCAGTTTTTCTGAATGTTCCAATAAATTGCCTTTTATAAACGAAATTTTAAAACCTCTTTTCAAAGCCGATGTTTTTGCAAAAGAAGTGGATCGTTTTGGTTTTGGAAACATCCACGAGTATTTAATTTTCAATCCTTTTGAAGCTCAAATCGATACCGGAAATATGATGCAGGCCTTATTAAAAAAAGCCATTTCGCAAGATATTTTGATTCTGAACCAGCAAACACTCACTTCCTATATAGATAACGAAAACAGTGTTGAAGTTGCTTTAGGCGATTTTAGTTTCACCACAAAAAATTATTATTTGCTACTAACGGTTTTGCCAATACATTGACCAAAGGCGCTGTAAAACCAGCCAGAGCTCAGGTTCTTATTACAGAACCAATTCCAAATCTTGACATAAAAGGGACTTTTCATTTAGACAGAGGCTATTATTATTTTAGAAATATTGGTGATCGGATACTCCTTGGCGGAGGCCGAAATCTGGATTTTGAAACAGAAAATACAACCGAATTTGGCCAGACAGAAATTGTGCAAAAAAAATTGGAAGACTTATTAAAAAAAGTAATTTTGCCTAACCAAGAAGTTCAGATTGAACACCGCTGGAGCGGCATTATGGGAATTGGCAACAGCAAAAACCCGATTATCGAACAACTGTCTGAAAACGTGTATTGTGGCGTTCGACTTGGTGGCATGGGAGTAGCAATAGGAAGTTTAATAGGAATCGAATTAGCAGATTTAGTATAAAAAATGGCAACCAAAATAACACCAAAAAAAACAGCAGCTAAGAAACCTGCTAAAAAAAAACAGGGAGGCTTTATATCCAAAGTAAAATGGTTCTTGTTGAAAGTGTTATTGTGGTTTTTTGGACTCTCAATAGCTTCTGTTGTACTTTTTAAATTTGTGCCCGTTCCATTTACTCCTTTAATGGTGATCCGTTACTTCGAAAACAATGCCGCTGATAAAGAAAATCATTTCAGCCACAATTGGGAATCCATCGACAAAATCTCCATGAATTTGCAAAAAGCAGTAATTGCAAGCGAAGACGGAACCTTTTTGACCCATAATGGTTTTGATTTTATTGCGATGCAAAAAGCCTATAAAAGCAACGAAAGAGGCCGAAAAGTAAGAGGAGGAAGCACTATATCGCAACAGACCGCCAAAAACGTTTTCCTTTGGCAAGGCCGCAGCTACGTCCGAAAAGGCCTGGAAGCCTATTTTACGGTTTTAATAGAACTTATTTGGGGGAAAAAACGCATCATGGAAGTGTACCTCAACAGTATCGAAATGGGCGATGGCGTTTACGGAGCTTATGCCGCAACCGAGCATTGGTATCGAAGAGATGCTTCGAGCTTAACCATGCAGCAGGCAGCTGGAATCGCTGCTATTTTGCCCAATCCCAGAAAATATAAAGCAACCAGTTCCTCATCCTACATCAATAATAGAAAAACAAAAATTGTTCGGATTATGAGGCATATCGGAAAGATTGAATATTAAAAACAAACCCCAATAACCAGCAGCTATTGGGGTTTATTATTTTTAAAATTTAACTTTAGAATTTAAAAGCAATTCCCAGAACACCATTGATTCCAATATTTGGAATTCCTGCCGTTGCCAAACGGGACAAATGCGGGATATAGGTTTTGTTTAATAAATTATTCCCGTTCAGGTTTACATCAAAAGCAGTTTTCCCAAACTTTACTTTTCCTCCAAAACCCACATTCAACAATGTGTACCCATCTGAAGAAATATCATATCCGCTAACATTGTTTTGACTGAAAGTGGTAGAAACATTGAATGTTGCAAAACTTTCTTCCAGCCATTTGCCTATTGAAAAATCTGTCTTTATGGTATTATTCCAATTGTTTGCTGGAATTTGAGGTAAATAACCGCCGTCCTGCAGTTTTCCGGTAACGGTTTCAAAACTCGTTTCGATGTGAAGCCAATCCAAAGGATGTGGATGAATGTGCAGAATGGCTTCTCCTCCATACAAATTGGCATTGTTCTGAATGTAATTATAAACTTTAAAACCATCAATTTCAGCACCGCTTGGTGACGAATAAATATAATCGTTTATGTGATTGTAAAATCCGCTGACGCTAAACTCAAAATGGGTGCTTTTATATTCCAAATCCAAATCGGTCTGCAGGTTTTGCTCAGTTTTTAAATTGGAATTTCCTATTTCATATCGAAAAGTTCCTTCATGAACTCCATTAGATGATAACTCAGCCAAAGTTGGAGCTCTAAAACCTGTTGCTGCATTCAGACGAAAAATCAAATCCTTAGCAAAATTGGTTTTATATCCCAATGAGGCATTGAAACTGTCATATTTTTTATCAAGTGCTTCAAAGTACCCTTCTTCATCAGTAATTCCATGTTCATCAGAAACTAAATGTCTATTATCGAACCGAATTCCTGCCTGCAAAGAATTAGAACCCCAGCCATACATCGCTGTAGCAAAAACCCCGAAATCATTGGTTACGGCATTTGGAATCAAATATTCTTCACCAAGATTGTTATTATCCTGAGACATTCCCTGAACACCAACAATCGTTTCTACTTTGCCTATTGCAGGCAAATAGTATTTGATATTATAATCGAAAGTGTTCAAAATCATGTGCAGAACCGCAACATTGCTGTCTTCAAACTCATTACGGTCATTCCTGATATAACCCAGATTCATATCTAATTTTGAATTATTAAAAAACAAAGTGTTATTCAAAGACAGCAAGTTATTATAAACTCCTTGTTTAGGAAAAGCTGTTTTTTTTGTGGTTGTTTGATCTGTGATACCTTCTTCTGGAATTCCAAGATCCAAATTATTATAATTGTATCTCAACACACTGGAAAACTTCGCATTGCTGTATCCAATTGCTGCTTTAAAATCCATTTCCTGAAAACGCGTATTGGTCACACGATCGCCATCTGGAATTTTATAATCAGATTGTGTATTGTAAGCACCACGTATCAAGTATTTCCAATTATCTGTAGAAGCTTTTAAGCCCAAAGTTGTGTTGCTCCCAAGAGTATTTGAAAAAAATCTTTGTTCAAAATCTCCTTGAAAAGTATTCGCCAATGCAAATTTTTCTGGATTAAAAAACAAAACGCCTCCCAATGCATCCGAGCCATACAGCAAAGAAGCCGGTCCTTTTATCACCTCAACATTTTCGACTCCGGCATCATTTAATCCCAAACCGTGTTCATCACCAAATTGCTGATTTTCCAATCGGATTCCTTGACTGTAAACCAAAACTCTATTGCCGCTTAATCCTCGGATTACGGGTTTCCCAATTGAAGTTCCCGTAGAAACCTGAGATACACCTGGAATCGTCGCTAATCCTTCTATCAAAGTAGCACTCCCTTTTTCCTGCATCGATTTGATACTTTCGCGATCCACTTTCATTACGTTTTGGGATTGCAGTTTTGAAAAAGGAGTCGAGACAATAACCTCATCCATTTGAAAAGCCATTTCATCCATAACGATATCGAGCGTTTGGGTATTCTGCATTTTTGCAATTTTTTTATTTTGAGTTGCAAAACCTACGTATGAAAACACAAGAGTTTCATCCCCATTAGGAAACTCGGTTAAAGTATAAACTCCGTTTTCATCGGTCTTGGTCGATTTATGTAATTCCGTGGCATAAACAGCAACTCCTGCTAAAGGATTGTTTTTAGAATCGGTTACTTTTCCGGATATTGAATTTTGTGCTTGTATAAAACTGCTAAGCCCTAGCAATAGAGCCACTATATATCTTTTCATTTGAATAATTGTATTGTTTCCAATCAAAGCACTTTGAAAAAGTAAATTAAGATTGGAACTTTTTTGTGATTACTTGAACTGTTGGCAAATTTTTTAAATAAAATTGCCTTTAACCCAGATTGCACAATGGCACACAGACGACACAGATTTAACGGATTAACACAGATGTTGAATTTATCTCAGACTTTGGGTTTAGCCAAAATCGAGAAAATAACATTAGGCTGTCAATCCAAAATAAACCATTGCTGGCTTTTTAGCCCTGATGGAAGCGACATCTCCCGATTTAAAAAAAACAAGGCTTTTTTGCCGTAGTTTTTGTTAATAGGGAAATATAGCGGACAGCAGGAATCAATATTTCCTGACAAATCCTATTCTTTCGCTCCAAATAATTTTTGGGCGTGAACTATATTATCTGATGTTGAATAAACTGGGATGTTTAAATACAATTTGGGGGACCGCGGTGGGAATACAAACTGCCTGAAAACGAAAAAATAGATTCGGCAGCTGCAAAGAAATAAGGTATATTATAATTCCCAGCGTTGAATACATAGGAATATTTTATTGGAGTTGTAAAACTGCTAAAGCCAAATTGACAAACATAACAATGGTCAAAACTGTGATGCTGATGGGTAAACTCTTCGCTTGAATTATAGGCGTGATGACATTTTTTTTCAGAAAATTTTTCCTGTAAGTGCCCAATACTATCAATAGACTGAAACAGTATTGAGAACAATACCGCAATAGCCAAAGAAAAATTAAGTATGAGCTGTTTTCTTTTCATCGATGCAAAGGTAATAAAACAAAAAAACTACAGCCGTTTAAAGCTGTAGTTTTTGTGATTATTAAATTTGAAAAAGGATTATACCAATTTTGCGGCAATTAAATATTCTGCAATTTGAATGGTATTTGTCGCTGCACCTTTTCTTAAATTATCAGCAACAATCCACATATTCAAGGTGTTGTCTTGGCTTTCGTCACGACGAATACGTCCTACGAAAACATCATTTTTACCTTCAGCATATCTTGGCATTGGATAGGTAAAAGTATCTAAATTATCCTGAACTACGATTCCAGGAGTTTGACTCAAAATAGTTCTTACTTCATTTACATCGAAATCATTGCTGAACTCAACGTTTACAGCCTCGCTATGTCCACCAACAACTGGTACACGAACAGCAGTAGCAGTAACTTTAATACTGTCATCGCTTAAGATTTTTTTGGTTTCTTTAACCAATTTCATCTCTTCTTTAGTATATCCGTTATCTTCAAAACTATCGCATTGCGGGATACAGTTTCTGTTGATTTTATATTTGTAAACCATATCGCCTTCAATTCCGGCTACTTCATTTTCGAATTGCTGCACCGCTTTCACACCAGTTCCAGTGATTGATTGATAAGTAGAAACGATAACACGTTTTACGTTGTATTTTTTGTGTAATGGTGCCAATGCCAAAACCATTTGAATAGTTGAGCAGTTTGGATTAGCAATGATTTTATCTTCTTTTGTTAATTGACTAGCATTGATTTCCGGAACCACTAATTTTTTAGTTGGATCCATTCTCCAAGCCGATGAATTATCAATAACTGTAGTTCCTGCTTCCGCAAATTTTGGAGCCCAGTCTAATGAAGTTTGTCCTCCTGCAGAGAATAAAGCAATATCAGCTTTCATATCCACAGCCGTCTGCAATCCTACTACGGTATGTTTTTGCCCTTTAAATTCGATTACTTTACCTACTGATCTTTCAGATGCAACTAGTATTAATTCTGTATATGGAAAATTTCTTTCTTCCAATACTTTCAACATGATTTCGCCAACCATTCCGGTAGCTCCTACAACTGCTATTTTCATTCTATATATTTTAATTGTGTATTTCTATTTTGAAGTACAAAAGTAAGCAATCTTAAAAAAACAACAAGCGTGTTCACAAAAATTAACAAAATGTTACAAATCAAACAATAAAGAAGAACCACCCTTTCACAGAGTGGTTTAGTTAGAATATATAGTGTAACGCGGTATGTTATTTTTAAAATTACTGAGATTCTTAGATTTTAAGTTGCTAAGATTTTAGTTGTCCATTTTATAAAAGAAATAACTCCATCTTTTTTACTTAGAATCTTAGCAACTTAGTCGCTTAGAGTCTATTTTTTCAGCAAATCTCTGATTTGAGTAAGCAATTCTTCCTGTGTTGGTCCAGCTGGTGGAGCTTCAGCGACCACTTCCTGTTTTTTGGTTTTTTCATAAGCTTTGAGCACCATAAAAATACAAAAGCCAATGATTACAAAATCGAAAACAGTTTGAATAAAAGCACCGTAATTTAAGGCAACTTCTGCAACTGCCGGCACTTTTTCTGCACCATTTTCCATAACGGCAGGAACACCGTCCTGAAGAACAAGCTTTAGATTTTTGAAATCCACTTTCCCTAACAATAAGCCTATTGGAGGCATTAAAACGTCATTTGTGAATGAAGTTACAATTTTACCAAAAGCACCGCCAACGATTACCGCTGTTGCCAAATTTACTATCTCGCCTTTCATCAAAAAGGCTTTAAAATCACTTACAAATCCCATAATGTGTTGATTTTAGTTAGTTTATAATATAACGAATATACTCAATTTAGGAAAATAAAACACTATTATTCTCTATAAAAAACACGTTTCACCCGTTGCGAAATACTTGTAAGGATTTCATACGGAATGGTTTTCAATTGTTCCGCCATATAAGTCACCGTCGGGCTTTCGCCAAAAATCACTACCGAATCTCCTTCTTTGCAGTCAATCTCGGTTACATCAACCATTAGCATATCCATACAAACGCTCCCAAGAATACTGGCTTTTTTATTCTTAATCGTTACAAATCCCACGCCATTTCCCCAACTACGGGCAATTCCGTCTGCATAACCAATAGGAATTGTGGCGATTCTTGATTCTCTATTAGCAATAAATCGTCTGCCGTAACCAACGCTTTCGTCTAATTGAATGGTTCTGATTTGAGATATAATGGATTTTAAAGTCCCCACGTTTTCAAGATATTTTTGCTCGTCTGGGTCATTGGAAACTCCATAAAGACCAATCCCTAAACGAACCATATCATATTGTGCCTGCGGAAAATTACTGATCCCTGAAGTATTCAAGATATGACGAATGGGAGTAATCTGCAATTCGTCCATTAATTTCGAAGATAATTTTTCGAATAAATCGAGTTGATACTGCACAAAATCTTTGTGCTGAAAATCATCACTTGTGGCTAAATGAGACAAAATACTTTTCACTTTAACGGTTTGGTTTCCTTTTAAAGTGGCTATCAAATCATCAATTGTATTTGCCTCAAAACCCAAACGATGCATTCCTGTATCTAACTTAATATGTATAGGAAAGTCTTTTAATTTCTTTTGTTCAGCGATTTTCAAAAAAGCATTCAGCCCTTTTAAACTATAAATCTCAGGCTCTAATTGATGTTGAATTATAGCAGGAAAGCTTGAGTTTTCGGGATTCAAAACCATAATCGGCAAATTGATTCCTGCTGTTTTTAACGAGATTCCTTCATCGGCGAAAGCCACACCTAAATAATCTACTTTGTGATGTTCCAGTAATTTTGCAATTTCAAATCCACCGTTTCCATAACCAAAAGCTTTTACCATCGCCATCATTTTGGTATCGGGTTTCAGCTTTGATTTAAAGAAATTGAAGTTATGGCTTATCGCATTCAGATTGATTTCAAGAACCGTTTCGTGTGTTTTCTCAGCCAATGCCGACACAATTTCCTCAAACTGAAACGATCTCGCCCCTTTTATCAGAATGGTTTCATTTTCAAAATTCAGATGCTCCAACTGCAATAAAAATTCATCGATATCTTTGAAAAACAAAGCATTAGAAATTTTTGTTTCCAATGTGGAAATCGTTTCTCCAATTCCGATAAAACGGCTAATATCATTAGAAATGATCAGCTCCGCCACTTTAGAATATAAAACTTCATTGGACAATCCGCTTTGAAAAATATCCGAAAGAATTACTGTTTTATTCTGATGCTGTTTTTGACTTTCGAGAAAATCTAAAGCAATTTTTAAAGACTGAAAATCGGAACTGTAACTGTCATCAATCAAACTGCAATTATTGATTCCTTTTTTTACCTGCAGACGCATTTCTATGGGATACAACAATTCGATTCGGTTTTGAATAGTTTTGCTGTCGTATTCCAAATATAATAAAACCAACAGACAGGAAATCACATTTTCGACCGAAGCATCATCCACAAAAGGAATTTTCAAAGTTGAAACATTTCCTTTATACGTATATTCAATAAGTGTGTGATCGTGTGTGTGTTCTTTTTTGGCAACAAAAACAGTAGCCGTCGAATCTGTAAAAGACCATGAAAAAGCTTTTGTTTTGGTACTAATAAATTGTTCTGAGCTATTATTTTTTTGATAAATCACTGCTTCCGAATCTTTGAAAAGCAACATTTTCTCTTTCGCTTTTTCTACAAGATTTTCAAAACCTTCATCGTGAGCAGAACCTATATTCGTTAAGATTCCAATAGTTGGCTGAATGATTTTTTCGAGTTTGTCCATTTCTGAAATAGTCGAAATTCCAGCTTCAAAAATTCCCAGATTATGCTGTTCATTAATCGCAAGCACCGACAAAGGAACACCAACCTGTGAGTTGTAACTTTTTGGGCTTCTGATAATATTATAGTCGGGACTCAACAAGAAATTGAGCCATTCTTTTACGATTGTTTTGCCATTGCTTCCTGTCACTCCAATAATCGGAAAAGAAAAAAGACTGCGGTAATAAGATGCCGTTTTCTGTAAAGCCTCAAGAGTATTCTCTACAATTAAAAAATTGGCTTTCCCCTTAAGTTCTTCAGGAATATGCGTAACTACAAAATTATGAACGCCTTTGTTAATTAAATCTTTAAGGTATATATGTGCATCGTTATTAGCTCCAGTTAATGCAAAAAAGAGTGTTTTTTCGTTGTTTTGCAGAGAACGACTGTCGATTGAAATGGTGTCGATTTCTAAATCATTGGTATTTCCAATTTCTTTAGCATTCAGAATTGAAGTGATTTTTTTTAGGGATAAATTCATTTTAAATTTGAAAAATAGAAAATTAAATAATTGAGATAATTAGTTTAGTAGTTTAGTAGTTTAGTAGTTTTTCCAAACGAGAAACTATTTCCTCACTTTCAATAGAAAGAAATTCTTGAACAAATGCTATTTTTCTAGTCTGTAAATCCATGACTGTATATTTATATCGAATATCAAAGTTATAAAAAACAGCAATGGAATAGTGCTTATTTTACAGTTTTATTAAAGTTAAGAATCCCTTTGGAATCATTACCAGAATTTTAGATTTTTTACTCCTTTTGATTTTCATTAAAAAAGAGAATTAATCGGTGATTAATTTAAATTTTACAGGTTGAAAAAATATATTGGAATTTTTCTCAAAATAAATTCCATTTTCTTTTTTATCTAATTTTACTTGATAATTATAAATTAGGGTAGTTTGTGCGATAACATTTACTTGGTAAGTATCTCCAATTTTATTTTCTTTGAATATATTCTGAACAATACCATTAATCACAACCGATTTAGGAATAAAAGCAGTATTATTTAATTCAAAACTAACTACATATCCTCTCTCACTATTTCTGTTATAACTTTTATACGTTTGGTTTTTAATATCTAAAAGTTGTCTGGAACAGGAAAAAAGAAAAAAAATTCCGAAAGAAAATAATAAAAAGACGGCTTTTGGAATACTATTCTTCATACTTTTAGAGTTTTATACACACAAATCTAACTTAAATTAAACGATTGAAAAAATAATGAAATTAAAATATATTATTATAACATTGTTTCTAGGATTGGCCTTTACAGCCTGCAGCAAGGATTCTGATTCTGACTCTAATGAAACCACAACTACCAAGCCAGACGAGATTAATAATTTTGTTTGGAAAGCTATGAATTCTTGGTACTACTGGCAACCCAACGTTCCCGATTTGTCTGATAGCAAAATCGCTTCTACCACAGTCTATAACAATTTTATTAACGGAAAAACTCCCGATGCGCTTTTTTATTCACTCCTATATCAAAGAGGAACTGTTGATAGATTTTCTTGGATTGAAAATAGTAATGAGATAGTGTATGCTTCAAAAATTGCAGAAGTCGAAAAAAAAGGTGGTTTTAGTTATGCAATTTATCCTAAAGACGCATCCAATATAAATATGGTAGCCTTAATTAACTACATTGTACCTGGCTCACCATCAGCTTTAGCAGGATTGAAAAGAGGCGACGTTATTACAAAAATAAATGGAAGCCAGCTTACTTCAAGTAATTATGACCAACTAGAAAACACACAACTCACAATTACTTTGGCAGCAAGCGTGCAATTTACAAGCAGTAGTTTAGTAACCACAGACAAAGCAGGAACTGTGACTATAACAAAAGCTGAAATTGACGAAAACCCAGTTGCTTATTACGAAAAGAAAGTATATGGAGGGAAGAACATTGGTTATCTGGTTTTTAATGGTTTCAAATCAGATTATAATGACGAACTCAATTTGGCTTTCGCTAAAATGAAATCGGATGGAATTAACGAATTGGTTTTAGATTTAAGATACAATGGAGGTGGCTCATTAGAAACGGCAGTTGCTTTGGCGCAAATGATTAACGGCAGTTTTACTAATAAACCGTATATTTATTTAGACTTCAATGACAAACACAATGGTGAAGATGGCTATGAAAACCTTTCAGAAAAAGTAAAAATTTTCAACTTAGTTGATAACGAGCCAACTTTTCAGAGAGAAGAAAGTATAAACAGCCTTGCTTTGACAAAAATATATGTGTTGGTAAGTTTTCAAACCGCTTCTGCGAGTGAGCTTACCATACAATGCCTAAAAAAATACATTAGTGTAATAACAATAGGTGAAGAAACAGTTGGCAAATTTGTAGGCTCTAACACACTATACGATTCTCCTGCTTATGGTTATACGTCCTATGCCAATCGAAGCACCAAACACAAATGGCAATTGCAGCCCATTACCTTTTCATATTATAACAAAGATAAAGATGTAAATCCAGCGAAAATTACACCTGATTACGAAATTAATCCTTATAGCATTTTCTTAAATCTGGTTGAATTTGGAAACGTAAAAGATCCTTGTTTAAAGAAAGCCATCGAATTAATTACGGGTCAAACTATGCGAACTACAGCAAAAACCACCGACCTCCCTTTGTCTTTAAAAATTAGCGACCTTACTGCATTCAACCCTACAAATACTGCCAAAGGGTTGTATATCGAGGATTTTAAAAGGTTGAAAGAATAATAAATTAGGAACGAACTTAATTGAAAGTTAAAAATCATCAATCTCAATGGAGGCTAATTTCAATTTAGATAAAATTCGTGTTTAAAAACATATACTAAACCCTTTTTATCTAACTAAAAGAGGTTTTATTTTTTATTAACTTTGTCAAAAAGTAATAGTTATGATAACGGACATCAATTTATTGGATTTAGATAAAAAATATTCTTATGCCGATTATTTGACTTGGCAATTTCAGGAAAAACTGGAATTAATAAAAGGAAAGATTTTTAAAATGAGTCCTGCACCAAGTACCACTCATCAAAGAATATCTAGAAAACTGACAGGCATTATGATTAATACTTTCAAAAAACATTCTTGTGAATTATTTATTGCTCCGTTTGATGTTCGATTGTTGGATAAGAAAAAATCTAAATTAGACCAAGAGATTTATACCGTAATACAACCCGATTTGTGTGTTATTTGTGATGAAAATAAAATAGACGAACGAGGTGCAATTGGAGCTCCAGATTTGGTTATAGAAATTCTATCTCCTGGAAATTCCAATAAAGAAATGAAGTATAAATTTGATTTATATGAAGAAGCTGGAGTTTTAGAATATTGGATTGTAAACCCTGCAGACAAAACGGTGTTTATCTATATTTTAAAAGAAAATCAGTTTATAGGAATGCACCCATTGATTGAAGAAGACAACATACAAAGTAAATTATTCCCCGAATTAGATTTTAAATTAGAGTCTATTTTTAATTAAAAAATAAACCCTTTCAATATTTAAACATTTGAAAGGGTTTATTTTTTTATTTCTGTTCTTCATCTTTCCTCATCGCATGATAATAAGCTGCACGGCTTAATGGTTCGTATTCCTCGGTTTCACCAAGCATTACGAGCTTATCATTATCGGTTTTACGAAAACTATAATGAGCTAAATTTCCTGTTCGAGTACAAACCGCATGCACTTTGGTAACATACTCAGCTGTAGCCATAAGAGCTGGCATAGGACCGAAAGGATTGCCTTTGAAATCCATATCCAAACCTGCCACAATTACACGAATCCCCTGATTGGCAAGATCATTGCAAACGG
The DNA here is from genome assembly GCF_002797935.1 of Flavobacterium sp. 1. Taxonomy (NCBI): domain Bacteria; kingdom Pseudomonadati; phylum Bacteroidota; class Flavobacteriia; order Flavobacteriales; family Flavobacteriaceae; genus Flavobacterium; species Flavobacterium sp. 1. The sequence goes on along the minus strand of NZ_PGER01000001.1, from coordinate 4,411,115 downwards.
TTACGATTTCGTCATCAAAAAACTGTGCTTCGTCAATCCCGACTACATCACAGCCTAGTGCTAAAATTGCAATATTAGCAGCTGCCGGAACGGGTGTAGAACGAATCTCGTTGCTATCGTGGGACACGACCATTTCGTCATGATAACGGGTATCTATAGCGGGTTTAAAAATCTCTACTTTTTGCTTAGCAAATTGAGCCCGCTTCAATCTACGGATGAGTTCTTCGGTCTTTCCCGAAAACATGGATCCGCAGATTACCTCAATCCATCCAAACTGCTCTTTATGATTTACTGTGTTTTCGAGAAACATTTTGTATTTTTCTGCCTTAAAAAATGAATAGTTTTTATTACTTTGTAACGGTAATAAATCAATTGGGGTAAACTTCTATTTTACCTCGTTTCAAAAGTAGATAATTTTTATCAATTCGAAAATTTGAGAGGTCTTATTTCAATAATAAAATTGAAAAAGAAATTTAATCCGCTTCATCCATTGCCAACAAAGAACAATTTTATATAAAGCCACATATTCATTATAATTTCAAAAGTTATGCAAAAAAAACTAGAAGCCGATTTAATCAGCATTGCTCATAGAATTTTACAACTTAAAAATAAATCTGACATTAATCAACTTTATTTGGAAACACAAAAATTATATGAAAAATTAGCTGTTTTACGATTTGTTGAAGAGTATTTTGGAGAACCCAAACCTACTATTGGTCAAGCTGAAGTTGTAGAGAGAATGAAAGAGTTTTTTGAGAGCATAGCCGTTCCTGAATTTCAAAAGCCTGCGGTAATTATTAACACAGCGATAGATGAAACTCCTGTAATTGAAACTATTGAAGAAGAAGTAAAAGTAGGAGAAAACAAAATTGAACCAGAAGCAGTCCTTACTGCAACTGAGGAACTTCCTATTTCAATAATTCCTGAACCTTTAGCAGTGGCAGAAGAATCAGGAAAGATTATTACTGAAAAATCAGAAGCAGAGACGCCAATTGAAAAACCATTGTTTATTTTAGAAGAAACAGAAATTGAACCAATTGCCGAATCAATAGAGTCTGTAAAACCAGAAGAAACACCAAAGAAAAAAGATATTGTTCAAATTTCTTTTGATGATCTTCTTGGCGGTAAATATACTGACCCTGATTTTGTAAAAGTTTCTGATAAAAAACAAAACTCAGAACCCATCCAGCCAACTCCTTCTTTCGACTTTCAAAAAGAGCCGGTTTTAGACACTCCTCAAGCCAGTTTTGAAAAAGAAGAGCCCAAATCAATTACTTTGAATGACAAACTGGTAAAAGAAATCAACATTGGACTGAATGACCGAATCGCATTTGTCAAACATTTATTTGGTGGAAGTAATGAGGATTATAACCGTGTTCTCAACCAATTGATAACATTTGATACTTTTATGGAAACTAAAGCTTTCATCGACGAATTAGTGAAACCGGATTACAATAACTGGGAAGGAAAAGAAGATTACGAACAGCGTTTTATGGAAATCATAGAGAAAAAATTCTTGTCGTTTTAAAAGAATTAAATCAGTTATTATATTTTATTAAATCCTTTCTTTAAGCAAGAAAAATGTCAAAATTATATATCGTACCAACTCCTATAGGCAACCTCGAAGACATGACTTTTCGAGCCATTAGGATTCTTAAAGAAGTAGATTTAATTCTAGCCGAAGACACCAGAACCAGCGGTAAACTGCTCAAGCATTTTGAGATTGGCACGCACATGCACAGCCATCACATGCACAACGAACACAAAACAATCGAAAATGTAATTTCCAGATTGAAAGCCGGTGAAAACATTGCGCTAATTTCAGATGCAGGAACTCCGGCGATTTCCGATCCGGGTTTTTTGCTGACCCGTGCCTGTATCGAAAACGGAATTGCAGTAGAATGTTTGCCTGGCGCAACGGCTTTTGTTCCTGCTCTTGTCAATAGCGGTTTACCTAATGACAAATTTGTCTTTGAAGGTTTCCTGCCTGAAAAAAAAGGTAGGCAAACGAGATATCTGGAACTTGCCGAAGAAACCCGCACGATGATTTTGTATGTTTCCCCACATAAATTAGTTAAAACCTTAGCCGAATTTATTACCTATTTTGGCGAAGACCGCACGATTTGTGTCTGCAGAGAATTATCCAAACTGCACGAAGAAAATGTACGCGGAATGGCTCGCGAAGTACTTACCCATTTTGAAAAAACAGCCCCTCGCGGTGAAATTGTCGTAGTCGTTGCAGGAAAACAAATCGTAAAAGAAGCCAAGAAAAATAAATTTCAAAAAGAAGAAGAATAAATTAAACATGATGACAATCAATACCTTTTTAGACAAACTAAAACAAACTCCAACCGCTATAACATTTGCAGAAACTATCGCAGTAATAGAAGAAAACTACAATTTTACACCAACAGCTTTTAAAAACGGAGAACAGCACAATGCCAGCGGAGAAAACTCCGGTTCCTGCAAATTATTTGCTTTTGCGCTATTGCAAAAATTATCTCAAGGAGAAACTTTAGCATGTTTTGGAGCTTATTATTTTGAAGAAGTTTTGGGAGATCCCAATGGAACTAATCATCAAAACATTCGTAATTTCATGAAAACAGGTTGGGATGGAATCCAATTTGAAGGAGAAGTATTAGAACTTAAATAATTAATTTGTTGTAGCTTTTTTGATTCATTATTATAATTAAATCACTTTAATGAATCATAAAAGCTACATTTTATACAAAACAAGCTGTTTGCCAATTTGCTCAATTTGAGCACTTTCAATGCCAGATTTTACAGCATAATCACTCCAATCAGAAAGCACTTGATTACACAAATCAATAATTGGCTTTGGCTTTTTAAGATTTATATTTTTGGCAACTGCCAAAAGATCTTCCAATAAAATATTTTCTCTTTTCCCATTGACACTCATTTGGTGTGCTTTCAGCCAAAAATTATCAGGATTATAAGCATACGTAACATCATAAGCTGGTGAAAGTTTCCATTCTCCATTCGGGAACATTAAAAACGAAATGTTCTTGGTGTGGTCATCCTGATTTCTGGACATCACATTAAAAACCATTCTCCTGTACAATTCCTCCATATCCGAATACGGCAATTTCATTTGACGCATAATTTGAAAAGCTTGTTCATAAGAATAAGCCCTTGGCTGATTGTAGTCAAAATGTGCTATCCCGCACAGCGTTTGCATGTGGATTTTTTGATTGTTTTGTCTGTCAAAACGTTTGGTCATAAAATGCGAACGGTTATTTTCGGTCATTAATTTACTTTCAGACATTGTGATTGCGGCATCAACAGCCATCAAATAATAGGCATATTCAATGTTTCCGTAGCCTTTAGGATCTCCCAGTTGATGATTGGTAACTCCGTCAAATTTAATCAGCCAATAATCAAAACCTTCCAATCCATCAACCTGCCCAGAACGCACATTACCCGTAGTTTTATTGTAGGCAATAATCGCTTTGGCTCTTGCACCGCCCGCCGAACTTCCCACCTGCAATATGTCCGAAAACCCTTTTTCGGAATCCATATCAGAATGAAAATCACTACGGACATCCAAAACTTCCTTGGCAAATTTTACCAGTTCCTGAATTTCAATAGGATTCGATTTTTCAGCAGGACTGCTGCTTGCAGGTTCAAATTCTAAAGCTCCCATTCCTCGCTTGCCAATATAACAAAGACGGTCTACCGGATTAAAGTCACTACTGCTTTTACCTTGCTGCACCAGCCAGGCATCTATGATTTGATTTCCAAATTTATCCGGCAAACTGTCTGACAGCAAACCCGGCAATCCCTTAAAAGTATCTGGATTTAACTGAGGAAACGAAAAAATCTTCCTGCCTCTCTGGGCATCGGCAACGGGCATCATTATTGGAGAAAGATCAAGTCCTAATTTAAAAAACTGCTTGTCGTATTCAAAAACACCATAATTCCTTTGCTTATCCCAAAGAACAACCCCAACTTTATGGTTCCAAATTTTCACATCGGCAACTGCAACCATAATTAATATTCGTTAGTGTTTGAGTTTCGATTGGTCGGTGAAGCTTTTTTGCGGAGTTTTTTTTGAGCTTCCATAACCATCATCGGGCTGATTTCGGGTTCTTCGTTCAAGTAATTTAATAGTTCTAATTTTTCCAAAGCACGAAGCAACTGTATCAATGTCATTAAATTGATTGCTTTTCCGGTTTCCATCCTGCTAATCGTGATTCTATTGACCCCAGATTTTTCGGAAAGTTCCTCTTGCGAGATATTCTTGTTCAAACGCATTTGTTTTATGCTTTTGCAAAGAGTCTCCACAATAGCATTATCGGTTAATGCATACCAATTTTTATAGTAGCTTTTTTGTTCCATTATATATTAAATTAACACATATTGAATCTTATATGTTACAAATTTACGATTATTTTTGGGAACTAAATTATTTTTAATCACAAATTAAAAACCAAATGTCATATCATTTTCATTTAAAAAAATTAAATTCGTATTCTGAAAATTACAGTCAGTTTTTGACTTTATTTTATATCCAATATTTATCAAACCTCAATAAAAAATGCGTTGGACCCTAAAGCCAAAACCTGTTGAAGAAAAAATAAAGCACCTAGCCCAAGCTTTGAATATAGAAGAATTTGTTGCTGCTTTATTAATACAAAGAGGCATTGAAACTTTTGAACAAGCCAAACAATTTTTTCGCCCAACGTTAGACGATTTACATGATCCTTACTTAATGAAGGACATGGACAAAGCTGTCGAACGCATCGAAAAAGCTATTACAAACCAGGAGAACATTCTTGTTTTTGGTGATTATGATGTCGATGGAACAACGGCAGTTTCATTAGTTTCATCCTATTTGAAGAGCTATTATCCCAACATTGCCACTTATATTCCCGACCGTTATGATGAGGGTTATGGAATTTCTTTCAAAGGAATTGATTTCGCCGATGACAATGGTTTTTCATTAATTATTGCTCTGGATTGCGGTATAAAATCGATAGATCATGTCGCTTACGCAAAAGAGCGAAATATTGATTTCATCATTTGTGATCACCACAGACCTGGTTCGGTTTTACCTGAAGCTATTGCGGTTCTTGACCCAAAACGCGAAGATTGCAGTTATCCTTATGATGAATTGTGCGGTTGTGGCGTAGGTTTCAAGCTCATTCAGGCTTTAGGGATCAACAGAAACCAAACTATTGAAAATTTGATTTTATATTTAGATTTGGTAGCCACGGCAATTGCAGCCGACATTGTACCCATGACTGGTGAAAATCGTGTATTGGCTTATTTTGGCTTACAGGTTATTAATGCAGAACCAAGACCCGGAATTAAAGCATTAATACATCAGATAAAAAAGAAAACACTCGATATTACCGATGTGGTTTTTATAATTGCCCCAAGAATAAATGCAGCAGGTCGAATCAAACACGGCAATCATGCCGTCGAATTATTAACCGAATTTGATTTTGAACAAGCACAGCAGTTTGCTTCCGAAATTGAACAATATAATTCTGACCGAAAAGATTTAGACAAACAAATTACCAAAGAAGCACTCCAGCAAATAACCCAAAATCAGGAAGAGAAAAACTTTACATCAGTTGTTTTTCAAGAAGATTGGCACAAAGGAGTTATTGGAATTGTGGCATCCCGATTAATAGAAACGTATTATCGCCCCACATTGGTTTTTACAAAAAGCGGAGATAAATATGCCGCTTCAGCGCGATCCGTAAAAGGATTTGATGTGTACAACGCTCTCGAAGCCTGCTCTGAACATTTGGAACAATTTGGAGGGCATATGTATGCTGCAGGAATGACTTTAAAAGAAGAAAATTATTTGACATTCAAAAATGCATTTGAAAAAGTAGTAGAGAAAACCATTCATCCCGACCATTTAACTCCTGAAATATCGATTGATGCCGAAATTAATTTTGAGGATATAACACCAAAACTAATTCGGATTCTGAAACAATTTGAACCCTTTGGTCCATTAAATATGACTCCAGTTTTTTTGACCAAAAAAATAAAAGATACAGGTTATGCCAAAACACTAGGAACTGAGGATGAGCATTTAAAGCTGTTTGTAAAACAAAATAACTCCGAAGGCCTTACTGCCATTGGCTTTGGATTAGGAAACAAAAAAGAGTTAACGTGCAATCAAAAAGAATTTGATGCCGTATATTGCATCGATGAGAACGAATGGAATGATAAAGTGAGCATTCAATTACGATTGAAAGATATTAAATAGAAAAGATTATGAGTAAGAAAGTAAAAGATCCTTATGCAGCCTTGCGTTATAGAGAGTTTAATGTGTTTTTATTATTGCGTTTTGCTATGGTTTTTGCTTGGTCAATGCAATTTATCATCATAGAATGGGAAGTGTATAGCTTAACTAAAAGTGCACTTTCATTAGGAATGATTGGATTAATGGAGGTAATTCCAGCCATTGGAATGGCTCTGTTTGCGGGTCATATTGTAGATCAGAAAGAAAAAAAGGGAATGCTTCTTAAATGTATTTTAGGATTTTCAATAATTAGTTTTGGTTTGTTTTTATTGACTTGGCCAAGAATTGTCAGTAGTTGGTCTACTAATACTGTTTTGTATTCCATTTATTTTTTAGTGTTTTTAGGAGGATTGGTTCGTTCCTTTTTGGGACCAACTATCTTTTCTCTTTTAGCATTGATTGTTCCCAAAAAAGTATATCCCAATGCAGCGACTTGGAGTAGTTCGGTTTGGCAAATAGGTGCAGTTGTAGGGCCTGCAGTAGCTGGATTTTCTATCACTTGGATAGGAGTACACTGGTCAATGTGTTCCATTTTTGCCTGTTCCATTTTAGCATTATTAACTTTGACACAAATTTCGGCCAAGCCCATTTTGAATCCAAAAATTGGGGAACCTATAATGGAAAGTCTAAAAGAAGGGGTGAAATTTGTGTTTACCAATAAATCTATTTTGGGAGCTTTAACACTCGATATGGTGGCAGTTCTTTTTGGGGGCGCAGTGGCGCTTTTGCCTATTTTTGCGCAAGATATTTTAAAAGTTGGACCAGAAGGTTTTGGTATTTTACGTGCTGCACCGGCTGTTGGAGCTTTATTGACAATGTTTGTTTCTGCACATCTTCCTTTTTATAAAAATGCAGGAATCAAATTACTGTCGGCGATTTTTGCTTTTGGAGTATGTATTATTGTTTTTGGCCTTTCGCCTTGGTTTTGGCTGTCTGTATTTGCACTGTTTTTCAGTGGTGTTGCCGATGGAATTTCGGTAGTGATCCGCCAAACGATTTTACAGCTCAAAACACCCGATCACATGAGAGGCAGAGTTTCGGCAGTGAATTCGATTTTTGTTGGTTCTTCCAACGAGTTGGGAGCTTTTGAAAGCGGATTGACAGCAAAATTAATGGGAGCAGTTTCGGCAGTTGTTTTTGGCGGAAGCATGACACTATTGGTAGTGATTTTTACTGGAATCAAATTACCTGGATTTAGAACTTTAGATCTGCAAAAAGACTTGGAAGAACACGAAAACCATAAATAATTTTAATAGACTTTTTTAGGGAATCTAATGGCTGAAAATAAAAATATACACCCTAAAAGATAAAATTACAGCTCTTTTTAAAACATAAATTTACAAAATTCTAAATCATTAAGAAATTAAGGTTATTAAGCATTAAGTCTAAATGAATCTTAATTTCTTAATGGTTATTTATTTGTTTAGTCCGTTAGGATTAAATCATGTCATTATTTTTTATTTTCAATAATGCTTATCGCGTAACCGCCGCCCGCAGCACTCAGTTGTGAAAGCTTGGATTTATTGGTTACTTCTATTTTTCGAATAGTATAAGCTTGTGGATTTGTTTTGTAATTGGCATCTTTTCCATCGGCATAAATTGTTGCAGTGTATTTTTTTCCTTTCTCTAAAAATGTAAAACTGATGTTCGAAGTGCGCGGTTCATATCCATTAACATTCCCTACAAACCAGTTGTTAGTTCCTTTTGCTTTTCGGGCTACAGTAATGTATTGACCTGGTTCTGCTTCCAGATAACTGCTTTCGCTCCAATCTATCGCTACATCTTTGATAAACTGAAAAGCATCCGGGAATTTATTGTAGTGTTCAGGCAAATCGGCAGCCATTTGCAACGGACTATAAAGTGTTACATACAATGCCAGTTGATTGGCAATAGTGCTGTTTACATGTGATTTATTGTTTGGACTAAATTTACTCAAATCCATCTCAAAAATTCCTGGAGTATAATCCATTGGCCCGCCAATTAATCGAGTGAAAGGCAATAGTGTAACATGGTTTGGTTTTGATCCTCCGAAGGCTTGGTATTCTGTTCCTCTTGCTGCTTCATTACCGATTAAATTCGGATATGTTCTGCAAATACCTGTTGGACGGACTGCTTCGTGTGCATTGACCATAATTTTATATTCGGCTGCTTTTTCTATTGCGTATTGATAGTGATTTATCATAAATTGGTTGTAATGATTATCACCATTGGAGATAATACTGCCTACGTAACCGCTTTTTACAGCATCATATCCATTGTCTTTCATGAATTGGTACGCTTTGTCCATGTGGCGCTCATAGTTGCGAACAGATCCGGATGTTTCATGATGCATAATCATTTTTATGCCTTTGGATTTTGCATATTCGTGCAGGTCTTTTACATCAAAATCAGGATAAGGAGTTACGAAATCAAAAACATAGTCTTTGGAGTGGCCAAACCAGTCTTCCCAGCCTTCATTCCAGCCTTCAACTAATACGGCATCAAAACCGTTTGTGGCAGCAAAATCAATATATTTTTTCACATTAGCGTTGTTTGCACCGTGTGTTGCGTTTGGTTTTGCTTTAGAGAAATCAGTGACGCCTAATTGCACAGAAGGGAATTCGTCGGTGTATGACCACGAACTTTTCCCGGTAATCATTTCCCACCAGACACCAACATATTTAACAGGCTTAATCCATGAAGTATCTTCTATTTTGCAGGGATCATTTAAATTTAGAGTCATTTTTGATGCTAAAATTTCTCTGGCATCATCACTCACAATAATCGTACGCCAAGGAGAATGTGAAGGAGCTTGAATATATCCTTTATCTCCGTTTTCATCTGGAGTTAACCATGATTCAAATACCATGTTTTTGTCATCCAGATTCAAGTGCATGCAGGAATAATTGATCAACGCTGCTTCGTGCAGATTGATGTACAAACCATCATTTGATTTCAGCATAAGTGATGTCTGCACACCAGTTGGGGAAAATGAAGTTTGTGATAAGTTGGAGGTTTTTGCCTTTTCGGTTAGGCCTCTAATTTCAGATAGTTTAGAAGTGGTATAATCATATTCCTGTGTGTCATAATCTCCTGGAATCCAAAAAGCCGTATGATCTCCTGTCAATGCAAATTGTGTTCTCTCTTCTTTTATGATAAAATAAGCCAAGTTTTTTTGAGCAGGAAATTCATAGCGAAAACCTAATCCGTCATTAAACAATCGGAAACGAATGATAATTTGTCTATCGGTTTCTTTTTGATTAAGTGTTACAGCCAGTTCGTTGTATTGATTTCGGATGGATTCAGTTTCTCCCCAAACTGGTTTCCAAGTTTCATCGAAAGCTGCCGTTTTAGTGTCAATTAGGGTAAAGTCATTCAGTAATGATTTTTTATCATTTTTAAGTTCAAGCCCTAATTTACTAGGCCTTATAACTGTTTTGTTTTTGTAGTTTAGGCTATAGCTTGGAGTTCCGTCGTTTTGCAATGCAAATTCCATAGTGAAATTTCCGTTGGGAGATTTCAGCTGCTGTGAATTGGCATAAGGCAATGCCATAAAATAAAATAAAGCGGTATAAAGTAACTGTTTCATATAAATAAAGTTTGTTTATTATTTCAAAATTTACAAAATCGATTTATTTTAAAATCAATAGTCTTGTTTAAATTGACGGATGATGATGATTTTTGATATTTAAAATAAATCGATTTCGAAAAAGTAAAAGTATATGCTTTACAGTTCGGAAAATTTTAATTTTTATAAAAAGTAGGTTGTTTTTTTAAAATTACAAAATAAATACTTATAAATCAATAAGTTGTTGTTTTTTGGTTTTAAAAAAAAGTGGTGAAATAGAAGGTGTAAATTGCTAAACATGAAGTCTTAATTTAAATGACTTCATGAAAAAGGAGCTGGATGTAACTGCAGATAATGGCTGAACTGTACTGTTTTTATCATTTAGCTCTGATCGAAGTGGAAATCTTATAAGCCGTCTCATCCCAAAAGACGAGAGGGACATAAGATTGCAACGGAAAGTGGGACGATACTTGCTTAAAATGCCTAATCTTTCTGCTCCAAAAATTAATAATCGAGTTAGGTCTATAGAAAAAAGAAACCCGACAGCTTATTAAAAACTATCGGGTTTAATTTATATAAAAATAAAGGCTGTCAAAATAAATTGACAGCCTTTATAAATTATTCTATTGGATTCATTTTGAAAGTATCCATGAAAGCAGTGGTATAATCGCCTTCAATATATTTAGGATCATCCATCAATTGTCTATGAAACGGAATAGTCGTTTTGATTCCTTCGATTACGAACTCGTCTAATGCTCTTCTCATTTTACTGATAGCTTCTTCACGGGTTTGGGCTGTAGTAATTAATTTAGCGATCATTGAATCATAATTTGGCGGAATAGTATAACCAGAATAAACGTGAGTATCCAAACGTACTCCGTGACCACCTGGCATATGTAATGTAGTTATTTTTCCTGGAGATGGTCTGAAATCGTTAAACGGGTCTTCAGCATTGATACGGCATTCAATAGCATGCAGTTGAGGCAGATAATTTCGTCCTGAAATTGGCACGCCGGCAGCTACTAAAATTTGCTCACGAATCAAGTCATAATCTACGACTTGTTCAGTAATAGGGTGCTCTACTTGGATACGAGTGTTCATTTCCATGAAATAAAAGTTTCTGTGTTTGTCAACCAAAAACTCAACAGTTCCAGCACCTTCATATTTTATATATTCTGCTGCTTTTACAGCGGCTTCTCCCATTTTAGTACGTAACTCATCAGTCATAAAAGGAGAAGGAGTTTCTTCAGTCAATTTTTGGTGACGACGCTGAACAGAACAGTCTCTTTCGGAAAGGTGACAAGCTTTACCGTATGAATCACCAACAACTTGAATTTCGATATGACGTGGCTCTTCAATTAATTTTTCAAGATACATTCCGTCATTTCCAAAAGCTGCCGCCGATTCCTGACGAGCACCTTCCCAAGCTTTTAGTAAATCTTCGGGAGCCCAAACAGCTCTCATTCCTTTTCCACCACCACCAGCAGTTGCTTTTAGCATTACAGGATATCCAAATTGATTTGCTAATTCAGCAGCCTGCTCGAAGGATTCTAAAATCCCAACGGAACCTGGCACACATGGAACTCCAGCTTCTATCATGGTAGCTTTTGCTGAAGCTTTATCTCCCATCCTATCAATCATTTCAGGAGATGCACCGATGAATTTTATGTTGTGCTCTTGGCAAATTTTAGAAAATTTTGCGTTTTCAGATAAGAAACCGTAACCAGGATGAATTGCATCTGCATTTGTAATTTCGGCAGCAGCAATAATATTGGACATCTTTAAATAAGACAAGTTACTTGGAGGCGGTCCTATACAAACGGCTTCGTCAGCAAATTTCACATGTAGGCTTTCTGCATCTGCAGTAGAATAAACAGCTACCGTTTTGATACCCATTTCTCTACAAGTTCGGATGACACGAAGCGCTATCTCTCCTCTATTTGCAATTAGTATTTTTTAAACATCTTCTTGAAATTGTAAATTATAAATTATAAATTTTAAATTATTTGAATGAGATAAATTCATCATTCAAAATTCATCATTCAAAATTTCTTATGATGGATCTACTAAGAATAAAGGTTGGTCAAATTCTACAGGAGACATATCGTCTACCAATATTTTTACGATTTTACCAGATACTTCTGATTCAATTTCGTTGAATAATTTCATAGCTTCAATTACGCAAAGAACATCTCCTTTAGCAATGGACTTACCAACTTCAACAAACATTGGCTTGTCTGGAGAAGGCTTCCTATAAAAAGTACCAATGATTGGTGATTTTATAGTAATGTAATTGTTTTTTTCAACTGGTTCGGCTACAGGGGCAACAGCTACAGGAGCAATCTGCTGTGGAGAGGCAGCTTGCGGAAGAGCGTTTTGAGCAGGCAATTGTTGAACATAAGTTGCTTCAGTAACGTTTCCTTCTAAAGTAGTTCGGATGGTGATTTTTACATCGTCCATTTCTAATTTTACTTCTGCAACACCTGAATTTGCTACAAATTTAATTAGATTTTGAATTTCTTTTAAATCCATAATTAAGTTCTTTTTAGTTTAATTTATTTTTTATCGTAAGCCCAAGTTAAGTAAATAGATCCCCAAGTAAATCCGCCGCCAAAAGCAGCAAAAATGATGGTGTCTCCTTTTTTCAAAAGGTGTTCAAAATCGTATAATACTAAAGGTAATGTTGCTGAAGTTGTATTTCCGTATTTTTCAATATTCATCAATACTTTGGCATCTTCCAAGTTCATTCTGTGAGCAGTTGCGTCAATAATGCGTTTGTTTGCCTGATGAGGAACTAACCAATTTACATCTTCGTTAGTCAAATTGTTTCTTTTCAAAATCAGTTCGCTTGCATCAGCCATATTGGTAACGGCATATTTGAAAACAGTTTTTCCGTCTTGAATGATATTGTGCTTATTGTCATTTACGGTGTCTATACTTGTTGGCAGAATGGATCCGCCAGCAGGTATTTTCAAGAAATCACGGCCAACAGCATCACTTCTCAAGTATTCGTCCTGCAATCCGTATCCTTCGTAGTTAGGCTCAAACAATACTGCGCCTGCTCCGTCTCCAAAAATAATACAGGTAGATCGGTCTTTGTAATCAACAATAGATGACATTTTATCAGCACCTATTAAGAGTACTTTTTTATATCTTCCAGATTGGATGTAAGCCGCTGCAGTTGACATTCCGTAAAGGAAACTTGAACATGCGGCCTGTAAATCGTAAGCGAATGCATTGGTAGCACCTATTGCTGTGGCTACATAAACACCAGTTGCGGCTACCGGCATATCTGCAGTTGCAGTTGCCATTAAAACTAGATCTATTTCAAGAGGATCAATATTTGATTTAGCGATTAAATCTTGTGCAGCTTTTATAGCAAGAAAAGAAGTTCCTTTATCAGCATCTTTTAGTATTCTTCTTTCTTTAATTCCTGTGCGAGTGGTTATCCATTCATCATTTGTGTCGACCATCGTTTCTAAAACTTTGTTGGAAAGAACAAAGTCCGGAACATAACCACCAACTGCGGTAATTGCGGCTGTAATTGTACTCATTATATGCGATTATTTATTGTCAAATGCTGCCATTTGCAAAATTTTTAAAAGTCTCTAAAATTACAATAAAAAAACTAAACTAATTGTGTTAAGTTTTTCTTATTTGGGGAGGTAAATTATAAGCAACAAAAAAAACTCTCACGAGGTGAGAGTTCTAGTATTGTTTACAAAAACGTATTAAGCAAGAGCTACAACAGATTTATCGATAACAACTTGTCCTCTGTAGTACATTTTTCCTTCATGCCAGTAAGCTCTGTGGTATAAATGTGCTTCTCCAGTAATTGGACATGTAGCGATTTGAGCTACAGTAGCTTTGTAATGTGTTCTTCTTTTGTCTCTTCTAGTTTTCGAGATTTTTCTCTTAGGATGTGCCATTTTACTATATTATTTATCCGTTAATAGTTGCTTTAATTTGTCCCAGCGGGGGTCTATATTTTCTTCTTCTTTCTTCTCTTTTTTTTGCTCTTTAATTGTCAGTTCTTTCAGTTTAGTCAAAGCTTCTGTGTTTAAACTGCCATCCTTTATTCCAGGATGTATCCTTTTTAATGGAATCGAAAGAATTATCATCTCATATATATATTGAGCGATGTCTATTTCAAATTCTCCAAAAGGAAGTATCAGCAACTCTTCATTGTCATTATTAAAGGTTTCTCCAAATCGAACAATTAATTTTAATTTTCCTTTAATTGACAAATCAAAATCTTCACTTGTAAGATCACAAGGAACATTAATTGTCCCTTCATGCTTGAAGTTTAACTCTAACAAATTGCTTTGTTTGTCTAAAACAACATTTACTTTGATATCTGAATTTTGAAATTCATTATAATCAAAGATTTCAAAGAACGCATTACTTATTTGATACTCAAATTTGTGTTTCCCTAGCTTCAATCCTACGAAAGGAATTGTATATTCTTTTGTCTTGCTCATTTCAACAACAATTTGCCCTAAACTTCGGGAGTGCAAAGATATAAAATAAATGGAAATCTAATAATGTTATTCACCTTTTTTTGTTTATAACTGTTTTTCTTTTGTTTTTAAAGGCTTTTGGCTGATTTCTGCGTATTGATTTCTCGAATTATAAACATCAATAGCCAGATAAACAGCTTCTTTGAAAGAGTTATAATTGGCTTTATTCTTCCCTGCTATGTCGTATGCAGTTCCGTGATCTGGTGAAGTTCTTACTTTATTGAGTCCCGCTGTATAATTTACGCCATTTCCAAAGGATAATGTTTTAAATGGAATCAATCCCTGATCGTGATAGGTGGCTATAACGGCATCATAATTTTCATATTGATTGCTCCCAAAGAAACCATCTGCTGCAAAAGGACCAAAAACTAGAGTCCCTTTTTCAAATAATTTTTTCAGGGCAGGTTTTAAAATAGCGTCGTCTTCATTTCCTATAACGCCTCCGTCACCACAATGAGGATTTAGACCGAGTACTGCAATTTTGGGTTTGTTAATGCTAAAATCCTGAATTAAAGTTTTATTGATGGTTTCAATTTTTTTGAAAATCAATTCTTCTGTTAAATGCGAAGCTACTTCATTAATTGGAATATGATCCGTCAATAAGCCAACTCTTAGGTTGTCTTGTACCATTAGCATTAAAGCATCGCCTTCTAATTCCTGATTTAAATAATCGGTATGTCCTGGGAATTTAAAATCTTCCGATTGGATATTGTACTTATTTATTGGAGCTGTCACCAGTACATCAATTTCACCGTCTTTTAACGCTTTGGTAGCAGCGACAAATGACTTGATAGCATACTGCCCTATTTTTTCGTCATTAGTTCCAAGGTTTAAATCAACTCCTTCTTTCCAAAGGTTCAAAACATTGACTTTCCCAATTACAATTTGGTTCAGATTGTCTATACCGTGTAAAGGAATTATTGATTCAAAATTTTTTCTGATGAATGACAAAATTTTTACATTGGCAAAAATAACGGGAGTGCATAACTCAAGCATTCGGTTATCTTCGAATGTTTTTAGAATTACTTCGCTTCCAATACCGTTTAAATCTCCTATCGAAATTCCTACGATTATATTTTCTGCTTTTTTCATAATGTCCTCTAGTTATTTATTGCTAATTTTGAACTGCAAATTTAGTAAAATAAAATAAGAAATGTTTACAGGAATAATTGAAACGCTTGGCAAAGTCCAAGAAGTTAAAAAAGAGCAGGATAATATTCATATTACTATAGATTCGGTATTGGCTAATGAATTAAAAATTGATCAAAGCGTAGCTCATAACGGAATATGCTTAACGGTTGTTGCTGTAGCTGGGAATCATTACACGGTTACAGCTATTGGGGAAACTATCAAAAAAACCAATATATCCAATTGGAAAGTTGGAGATAATGTCAATCTCGAAAGAGCTATGAAGCTGGGAGACCGTTTGGACGGACATATTGTGCAAGGGCATGTGGATCAAACAGGGACTTGTATTGCAGTTGAGGAAACTAACGGAAGTTGGTTTTATACTTTTGAGTATGATGCTGATTTACAAAATATTACTATAGAGAAAGGTTCTATTACAGTAAACGGAGTTAGTTTGACAGTGGTGGATTCTGGTAAGAATAATTTTAGTGTGGCTATCATACCTTATACTTATGAACATACTAATTTTCATTCGTTTGTAGTTGGAACTGCTGTTAATTTGGAATTTGATGTAATTGGGAAATATGTGTCTAGGTTATACGCTAATAAATAGAACAGAAAATGCTATAAACAAAAAAAGACCAATCTAGATTGGTCTTTTTTTGTTTATTTTGTAATTGTATATAATGTATATTCCAAATAGCACAGCTATAATGATTAGTATTGTAATATTTCCGTCTATTGGAGTATCTTCTGTTGGTGGTGCTGGATCACAAGGAACAACGTTACCTGAACCATCGTAGCATGTTTCTGCATGGGCAATATATCCGTAAAGGCAAAAAAGCAAAATGCTTCCTTTATATAAAGCTTTATTTAAAATTGTCTTCATTTTGGGGATGTGGTATTATGATTTTTTTTGAATAACCTTTAGTGCAAAAATATGTTTTTTTTTATATTAGAAATAAATAAATTGCGATTAAATACGAAATTTTACGACAAATCAATCATACGTCTGTATTGTTACATAAAAACCTACAAAAAAAGATTTATTGTTTAGTATTGGTTTTTTGATTTCTATCTTTAATCAGTAGAATTCTTTGAGGCTTTGCCTCGGGGTAATTCATTATTTTAAAAAAATTGTCATTGGAAAGAAAAAAAGCCTTATAAAATATTTATTTATAAGGCTTTTTAAGTATTAACTGTGGTCCCACCTGGGCTCGAACCAGGGACCACCTGATTATGAGATAGATAAATAGCCTTTGCAATTAATTGCATTTAACTTCAAAGTTGCTGATTATCAATAATTTATAATTTTTAAAAAATACTTTTGTTTCATTCAACTTCATATAATACATGCATTTGTTGTACGGATGTTGTACTTTTAAAATATGTAAGAATGAAAGCTAGTTTAAAAATTATACTAAAAAAGACAGAGTTAAGTGACGGAACGTATCCAATAAACTTAAGAATTACTATCCGGAGAATTCACATTTTTTGAAGGCTTTCGTATATTTTCCTTTGATTAAGTGTAGTAGATCTTCTCTTTGTATCTGATGATGCTTTTTCATTTACAAAAATATATTTACCTGCTTTCTTATATTGTAGAAGCGGAACTATGTCTTTTTTTTTAGTTTTGCTATTTGCATCTAATTTTAAAAGAAAAGGAATTATAAAATCATTGATAAAACCGTGCGTTTCATTAGCGCTAATTTCTAATTTAAAAACATGTTTATTATTAGATTTTTTTAAGCAATTAGCAATCAAACTTTGAAAGTCTATTAATGATGCGTCATCACTAAATAGTTCAATTTTTCTAAATTCAATATAATAATGATTAATGATCTCCTTATTTAAGTCTATTAGATCAGCAATTTTTTTCTCAGAAATAGTTTCAGAAGATCTTGATGGATTTTGGAACTGAGATAAATTACTATTTGACTTTTCTCTATTATATCGATTAAAAATATTGTCATTTTTTAAAAAAGATATTGATGCAACGGTAAGTATAAATGAAAAGATAACTCCTAAAATTAGAATTATTAAATAGAATAAAATAAAATTACCATTGTATAACTGAAAAATACTGATGATAACTGCCAAGATCGGTAATAGCGGAACTAAAATAAGTGTAAACTTCTTGGCGGTTGTTATAGAATTTATCTTTTGTATCTGTCGATGAAGAAAGAAAAAAGATTTTTCAATTATTTTTGCCATAATGCTAATTATTTTAATTGAATAGTAAAAATACTAAAAAATAAAGCTAATTGAAACAGAATGAAAAGTTTACTATCTTTGTGGGGTCAACAATTTGTTGTACTAATGTTGTACTGATAGAAACAAAAAAGCCTTTACATTTCTGCAAAGGCTTGATTTTACTAGTGGTCCCACCTGGGCTCGAACCAGGGACCACCTGATTATGAGTCAGGTGCTCTAACCAGCTGAGCTATAGGACCGGTTAAGAGTTCGCAATATTACTACAATTATTTTATTACCGCAAGTATTTTTTGGGTAGATTTTTGAATAATTTGGCTAATATGAAGAATCTGTTTTGAAAGAACTGATTATGAATTCACTAATTTTTATTTTATTTCCTGACATAATTCAATTAAAACGCCATTTGTGCTTTTTGGGTGCAAAAAGGCGACTAATTTATTGTCTGCGCCTTTTTTTGGAGTTTCATTTAGGACGATGAAACCTTCTGCTTTGAGGCGTTCGATTTCTGAAAGGATGTCTTCTACATCAAAAGCGATGTGATGGATGCCTTCTCCTTTTTTTTCAAGAAACTTGGCGATTGGGCTTTCTGGATTGGTTGCTTCGAGGAGTTCTATTTTATTGGAGCCATTCATGAAGAAGGAAGTTTTTACGCTTTCGCTGGCGACTTCTTCTTGTTTGTAAGCGGGGACGCCAAAGAGTTTTTCGAATAACAAATTGGATTTTTCAAGATTTTTGACGGCGATGCCTATGTGTTCTATTTTTTTCATTGTTTGATGTTTGTTTTTTTATAAATAATTCCAAATAAGAACCATTGTTTCTCTCTAGCCCTGATGGAAGGGAAAATCCTTTTTATTTTTTTTCAAAAATAAAAAGATTGGAATGACAGCAGGAACTTTGTCTCCTTAAAAAGCCTAATCTTTCGCTCCTAATTCTGCTTCTAAAGCATAAAACAAATATAAAAAACTTTATGAGTTTATGACTTTGTGGGTTGGTCTCTCAAAAAAATAGTATTTTTGCACTATGGAAACAAATAGACAGAAAAAAATAGGCGGGGTTATCCAAAAAGATTTGGTTGATATTCTGCAGGGTGAAGTGAGAAAAAACGGAATTACTAATTTGATAATTTCAGTATCCAAAGTTGTGGTTACTACAGATTTGTCTGTGGCCACGGTGCATTTAAGTATTTTTCCTCAAGAAAAAGCAGCGGAAACGTTGGTGGGGATTAAGGCTAATTCGACTTTAATTAAACACGATTTATCGCAGAGAGTGCGTTTGCAATTACGTAAAGTGCCAAATTTGGTTTTCTTTATTGATGATTCTTTGGATTATATCGAGAAGATTGATAATGCCTTGAAAAATCAAGAAAATCCGATTGAGAATAGAGATTTGTTGGACAAACGCAGATTTCAATAAAATTTGAATTTTCCTCTTTACATAGCCAAACGATATATTTTTAGCAAAAGTAAAAATAATGCTATCAATATTATTAATGGTATTGCAAGTATGGGAGTTATTGTGGGAGCAATGGCGCTGTTTGTGGTACTCTCGGTTTTTACGGGACTAAAGGAATTTAGTCTTTCTTTTACTAGTGATATTGACCCTGATCTTAAAGTGAGCAGTACACTTGGAAAATCTTTTTTTATTGTACCAAAACAGGAAAAAGAGATTGGGGCAATTGAAGGTGTTGCTTCCTATTCTAAAGTTATTGAAGAAAGAGTGCTCTTTACTTTTAATGGTAAACAAGAGGTTACTTATCTGAAAGGTGTTGATTCTACTTTTAATACCGTTAGCGATTTTAATAAAAAATTATATAATGGGCAATGGCTGAAATCTGATACTTATCAAGTGGTGGTGGGCTATGGTATTGCTCAAAAGTTCTCGATGGGTTTGCTGGACTATAATAATGCTTTTGAGGTTTTTGTTCCAAAACCAGGTAAAGGAGCAATTGAAAATCCTGAACAGGCTTTTAATAAAACTGATGTTTTTCCGGTTGGTATTTATGCTATTAGTGAAGATTTGGATTCTAAATATGTGTTTGCCGATTTAGGTTTGGCACAGGAATTAATGGAGTACAAGACCAATCAGATTTCGCATCTTGAAATCAAATTAAAGAAAGATGCCGATGAAAGTGTGGTAATTCAAAAACTGCAGTCGCTTTTCAAAAATAAAATTACAGTAAAAAATAAGGAACAACTTAATGAGTCTTTGTATAAAATGCTGAATACCGAGAATATAGCAGTGTATTTGATATTTACGCTGGTAATTGTTGTGGCTCTTTTTAATTTGATTGGGGCGCTAATCATGATGATTTTGGATAAAAAAGGAAACCTAAAAACACTTTTTAATCTCGGGACTGACATTAAAGATTTACGCAATATATTTCTGCTTCAGGGTACTTTGTTGAGTGTTTTTGGCGGAATTATTGGGCTATTATTAGGTGTTGTAGTAGTGTTGTTACAGCAGCAATATCAATTAATTATGATAACCGCTACGCTGGCTTATCCAGTGGTTTTTACTTTTGAAAATGTAATAATAGTTATGACAACTATTATTACGCTTGGTTTTATTGCTTCGCTGATTGCAAGCAGTAGAGTGAGTAAGAAGTTGTTGGATTAAGTTTTTTTGATTTAAAAAAAATGAAGCAATACCATTTAGAATTCTCAACTATTAATTCATTCACTTTCTCAACCACCAAAGGAGACAAACCATTATAAATACTGGTTTTGAAAAAACAAATGTTTTTATAAGTAATACAAATGAAAGTAAAAAATTGCTAAGAAAAGTATTTGCTCCTCTTTCATTTGTTGACATAGATTTAGATCCAAAACTTTTAGCGTATTTAAAAAATATTCCACAAAAAAGTGATAGAATTTATTTTCAAACCATTTTTTCCAATGAAGGAATTTGGTTGGTAGAAACAGACAATGAAAAATATTATAAGGTTCTCCTATTTAAAGAATAAAAAAGCTCACGAAAATTTAGACTGCATCCTAATATTGCTATGAAGCTGTATGATGGTTCATTGACACATCTCACATGGATTAGTGGAAAAAAACAGGGATTGAACTTAAAAAAGTGAAAGTTGAACATCTGAGTTTCTTTAATAAAAAATGGGATGATATGTAAAAATCATCGCTATTTGATTACACTTCCAAAAATGAACCTGATATGCCGACAAGAATCTATTGGGACAAAACGAGCATGGTCACAAGGCTACTTCCCATAAAATGTTTGGGATTGAGGTGGCTGTTATAAGCGATGTAATCAGGGATTTGGGCGCTAGAGGTTTTTATGCGCTATTATGTGAGGAAAAAGACAGACACGAAGCTTAATAAAAAGACTATCAGCAATGATGGTCTTTTTTTTGCTCAAAACTCTACAGCCTTTATCCAAATAGAACTCAATCTTAGACTATTAGTAATTTAGCCAATACGAAATCAAAAAAAAATGCATTCAAAAAGTTTAAAATCATTAAAAAAAGATACGTTAAAAAACAAAATCGCATAAATTAAAAAATAATCATCAAAATATTGTTTTTACTGATAATAATTTAATAACTTAGCATTAATAGCAATCAAAAACACCCTATTACACAAAATTGTTGATTATTTAATACTAGGGAAACATGATTAAACTGACACCACAATTAAACCCAAAAGGTTGGGATGAAATGTTCTCTAATGAAGGAGTAAGAAATTCCTATGCTCAAGTGCTGAACACCTTACAAAGCTTAACTCCTGAAAGCCTAAATGACAAACAACTGCAAGCTTCGGATTTATTCATGAATCAGGGAATAACCTTTACTGTTTACAGCGATAACAATCAGGGGATAGAACGAATCTTTCCTTTTGACATCATTCCCAGGATTATTACTAAAGCAGAATGGAGCGAAGTAGAAACCGGTATTAAACAACGGTTAAAAGCGCTGAATTTATTTTTGGAGGATGTATATAATGGACAGCACATTATAAAAGACGGCATTATCCCCACTTCATTGGTAGCCTCATGCCCTCACTATATACAGGAAGTTCACGGAATAAAAGTACCGCATAATATACATGTGCATATTGCTGGAATCGACTTAATACGCGGTGCTAAAGGAGAATTCTATGTTCTGGAAGACAATCTAAGATGCCCAAGCGGCGTGAGCTATATGCTGGAAAACCGTGAAATCACAAAACGTATTTTTCCGGATATGCTTGCCACCAATAAAGTAAATACCGTAGGGAACTATCCAAATATATTTCACAACATATTGATTTCGCTTTCACCCCGAAATGTATCTAAGCCCAATGTGGTTCTGCTTACGCCTGGTGTTTATAATTCGGCATACTATGAGCATACTTTTCTGGCAAGACAAATGGGAATTCCGCTTGTAGAAGGAAGAGATTTAGTGGTTAACAACAATAAAGTCTATATGAAAACCACTTCAGGATTACAGCAAGTGGATGTTATTTACAGACGTCTGGACGATGATTATCTTGATCCATTGGTTTTTAAACCAGAAAGCACACTGGGTGTTCCAGGACTAATTAGCGCCTATCGTCACGGGAATGTGGCTCTAGTAAACGCAGTAGGAAATGGCGTTGCCGATGACAAAGCAGTCTATGCTTATGTTCCGGATATGATAAAATATTACCTTAACGAAGAACCTATACTTAAAAATGTTCCAACATACCAAATGGAAAATCCAGAAGAAAGAGAACTAGTATTTGCCGACATGGAAAACATGGTAATCAAAGAGACCAATGGTAGTGGCGGATACGGAATGATAATGGGAAACAAAGCAACCCAAGAAGAACTTGAAAACGGGAAAACAGCCATACTGGCCAACCCTAGAAATTTTATAGCACAACCAATTATTCAGCTTAGCACAGTCCCTTGTTTAATCGATGGCCAATTGAAATTACGCCATGTAGATCTAAGACCTTATGCTTTATGCGGACCCAATGGAGTAGAAATTGTGCCTGGAGGTCTTACTCGAGTCGCACTAACCGAAGGTTCATTGGTCGTAAACTCTTCTCAAGGAGGAGGAAGTAAAGACACTTGGATCATAAAGTAATTTCGCTTTAATTTTTAAAATGAATCAAAATGGAAAAGAATAGAACAAACCCCGAAAAAAACGGAAGCACAAAATTTGCTTTTTTGCCAGAAATGGTTTTAGAACATTTAAACCATTCTGAACCTAAAGAATTTAAAGCTGTTCCTAATGATGAAACATCAAGTGTAACACTATCGCAAAATATAATTTTTGATCCGCTTGCAGATCCTTTCGACGGAATAAATATCGAGATAAAACCAAGTAAAAAAAAAGCAAAAAAAATAAAAAAGGCAAAAATAAAATTTACTGAAACGCTGACTGTACCCAAATTAGAAATAACTACAAACACGACATCGGAAAATAAAATCATTCAATTTGTAAAGAAAATCAAATTCAACTTTTTAAATTTTTAAACCATATCCATGAAATTGCCTTAAAAAAACAATAAACAAAGACAATATTCCAACATAATCAATAACCAATGAATTTTGCATCTATGAAAACAATTATGACAAGTCGAGTTACAAACGGGATGTTTTTACTCAACACAGAAGCTTTAATCGTTTCAAATCATTCAACGAAAAAAGAAATAGCAATTAAAATGGACTCTCAAGCTCCAATTATAGAATCTATTTTCGAAACAATAGTCGAACCTATTATTTACAAATGCTAGAAAAAAGAATTGGTATAACCTTTAATTTCTTCTGATGCATTCCATTTGGATACCTGCATCAGAAGAAAATACAATCATGCGATTTCTTAAAATCAAATGCTATTATCTCAATTTCAAAAATCGATTCAAATGAAAGCAAACATGCTAAGCCGAGTTGCAGACGGGATGTTCTGGCTCAACAGATATATGGAAAGAACAGACGGGATGTTACTAACTCTTAGCACAAGCTATATTCTGTCATTTGATAAAGAAACCGATGATTGCCAAGGATACAAGCCATTATTGAACTATTACACTAATTTGACATACGATCAAATAGAAGAAAAGCAAAACGACACCGCCTTTGTTTTAAAATATATCATTTGCGACAGTCAAAATCATAATTCGGTTAAAAATCTGGTTGTAAAAGCACGTGAAAATGCCAGAGGATCACAAGATAAAATTACCAAAGAACTTTGGGAACATATCAATTCGCTCTACCACTATATGAATTCGCCTGAACTTCCCAGAAAACTGGAAAGCTCCGATGCTCTAAAGGTTGTAAACAAACTCAATAAAGAACTACTGCTTTATAATGGTATTTTGCATGTTACTATGCCAAGAGGACTTGGCTGGAGTTTTTCGAGTATCGGCAAACTAATAGAACGATGCCTGCAGACAATATCAATGACACAGGCCTATTATATTCCGATTAATTACGATTTGGACGGAAACGAAGATGTTATGTACTGGAAAAGGCTCTTGCTTTCCTTATCTGGTTATGAATTGTATCTCAAAAGTTACAGCAATATTAAGCATAATAGAAAAATCGTTGAACATGTTATTTTTAATGAAGATTTTGCGCATTCCGTAATCTTTACTTTAGACTTAATAAATAAATATTTAGATTGCCTTGTAAAAGACAATGAATTAAGTGAAGCCCGAACATTATACAATCAATTTGGAAGATTAAAAAGCTACATAGCCTATACGGATTACCACCACATGACAAACAAACAATTAGAAGAGGTTTTAGAAACTACAAAAACACAGCTTAACCAATTTTCTGTCGATTTTTCAAAATTATTTTTCTCCTACACTTAGATCTTATGGCAATATTTAAAATAATACATATCACTAAATACCAATACACCTGGCCCATAAAAGAAAGTATAAACGAAATCCGCTTGTTCCCTCATCACTTTAAGGATCAAGAAGTTCTTGACCACCAACTCTTAATTTCGCATGATCCCGAAATAGAATATTTTCGGGATTATTACGGAAATCGTGTAGCGAATTTCAATAATCTGGAAGCGCATAATGAAATGACAATCGAATCTCGAATGACGGTTCGAGTGAGTCATTCGTTAAAAATCCCCGAATTTGAAGATGTTACCGCAAAAGAGTTACAAGAAGAAAAAAATAATGACATCACGCTATTAAGACTTAGCTATCCCGAAACAATCACAAAACAACAAGATATTGATGCTGTTTTGAAAACCTTTAATATAGCCAATAACTCAATTATTACCATTGCTCAATTATGCAATGCTTATATATTTAACAATTTTACCTACACCAAAGGAATCACCAATATAGCCACCACAATTGATGAAATTTTGGTCTTAAAAAAAGGTGTCTGCCAAGATTTTGCGCATGTCTTACTGCAGTTTTTAAGAACTGCCGGTATTCCTTCCAGATATGTAAGCGGTTACATCTGCCCTAACGAAAGCGGGCTCAGAGGCGAAGGAGCCACTCATGCCTGGGTCGAAATTTATTCTCCAACGCAAGGCTGGCAGGGACTGGATCCAACAAATAATATTTGGACCATGGACAACCACGTGAAACTATCTGTTGGCCGAAATTTTTATGATTGTACTTTAATTAAAGGAACTTTCAAGGGACTGGCAAGACAAACACTATCCGTTAGTGTTTCTATAGGATATGAAGATGGCCGTCATTATGAAGAGATGAATGATGTTCAACTGGAAGAAATGCCACAAGAAATAAATGAGCAAATAAACCATATTGAACAGCAGCAACAATAAAACAGTTTCAAAAATTCTACAAATATTAGGTGTTTAAGTTTTTCATAATTTAAGCCCCTAAATAAACACAATCAAGAAAAAACTTAGCTTCTTAGCAACTTAGTCTCTCAGTAACTCAAAAAAAATCAAAAATCAAATTTGAGCTGTACCACAATTGTTTTCTTGATTTCTGTATTCAAGTTGCTTAATGAAATTCCTAATAGCCGCACCGAATCTTTCATTCTTTCTTGGTATAATAATTCTTTTGCTGTTTCAAAAATTAATGATTTATCGGCAATAAAATAAGGCATGGTTTTACTGCGGGTTTGTTGTGTAAAATCACTGTACTTTATTTTCAGTGTAATGGTTTTACCCGAAATTTGGTGTTTTTTTAAACGGCGTTCCAATTCCTGCGCTATTTTTTCGAGTTTTTCGATCATAAATATTTCGGAAGAAAGATTGATGTCAAAAGTATGTTCGGCAGCAACTGATTTAGTAATCCGGTTGGACTTTACTTCGCTGTTGTGAATGCCACGAACAACATTATAATAGAAACCACCCGACTTGCCAAAATGTTTTTCTAAAAATTCAACCGATTTCAATTTCAAATCCATACCGGTAAATATACCGAGCTGAAACATTTTTTCGGCAGTGACTTTTCCCACCCCATAAAATTTTTGAATGGGCAATTGTTCTAAGAAAGCAATAACTTCATCTGGATTAACCGTTTTTTGACCGTTTGGCTTATTGTAATCACTTGCAATTTTGGCCACAAATTTATTGACCGAAATTCCCGCCGAAGCCGTTAACCCAACTTCATTAAAAATTCTAGCCCTTATTTCCTGTGCCAATAAACTGGCACTGGGATTACCTTTCTTGTTTTTGGTAACATCCAGATAGGCTTCATCTAAGGATAAAGGCTCTACCAAATCGGTATAATCACGGAATATTTTGTGGATTTTTTTTGAGATTTCTTTGTATCGATCAAAACGCGGGCGGACAAAAATAAGCTCAGGACAGTTTTTTTTGGCCAAAACACCGCTTATCGCAGAACGGACTCCAAATTTTCGGGCTTCATAACTGGCTGCCGAAACCACTCCCCGATTTTCGGCACCGCCAACTGCAATGGGTTTTCCGCGCAGTTCGGGATTGTCCATTTGCTCCACCGAAGCATAGAAAGCATCCATGTCGATGTGTATAATTTTTCTATGTGGAAACGGTTCGGACATACTACAAATTTAAACCGTTTTGAAAAAAATGAAAGCTCGAAACTGTTAAAAAATAAATGAATATCTTTGATGCACTGACTAGCCCAGATGGAAACGGCATCTCCCGATTTAAAAAAACAAGGCTTTTTTGTCGTAGTTTTTGTTAATCGGGAATATAGTGTACAGCTGGAAACAGCTCCTAAAAACACATGTAATGACAGAAATAGAAAGGAAATTTTTGGTTACTTCGGATGCATTCAAAGCAGAAGCTATTGATCAAAACAGAATAAAGCAAGGTTATTTGAGTTCCGTACCCGAAAGAACCGTTCGAGTACGCATAAAAGGCGAAAAAGGTTTTTTGACCATAAAAGGAATTTCTAACGAATCCGGTTTGTCCCGTTTTGAATGGGAAAAAGAAATTCCTCTAGACGAAGCCGAAAAATTATTGCTTTTATGCGAAACAGGCGTAATCGACAAAACCCGATTTGAAGTCAAATCGGGCAGTCATATTGTGGAAATTGATGAGTTTTATGGCGAAAATGAAGGGCTCATTATGGCTGAAATAGAACTGCAGTCGGAGACAGAATCTTTCGAAAAACCCGCTTGGCTTGGTACAGAAGTAACCAATGATAAAAGATATTACAATGCTTATTTGAGCAAAAATTCGTTTAAGAGTTGGTAAATACTTGATTAATTGGTGATTAGCAAAATGTAACTTAGAAAAATAGAATTTTACTTTTTTTGAAATGCTGTAGAGTTGAAATTTTTTATACTAAATTTCATCAACAATCAAAAGCTAATCACTCTTCACTAATTACTAACAGCCATCACTTTCGCAGCTCTTCGATTTTGACAATCACAGCTCCACCCCTTTTATTGGAAGTAATATCCATAAAAGCTTTCTTGCTTAAATCGATTTCTCTTCCTCTTGCAAAAGGACCTCTGTCGATTACCTCTACAATTACAAATTTGCCATTGGCTTCATTGGTAATTCGGAGTTTAGTTCCAAAAGGGAATTTTCGATGCGCGGCTGATAACTTATTGTTGTCAAATCGTTTTCCGCTAGCCGTTTTTTTACCATTAAATTTATCATGGTAATAAGAGGCATGGGCATCTTTTTTAAATAATACAAACTTTCCAGTTTCAACAATTACAGTATCTGGGGCGATAGCAACTGGTTCAACAACTTTTTCTGCCGTTTTAGCAGTTTTTTTTACAGTGTCTTTATTAATGGAAAATTTTTTGCTGTTAATAATAGTACTTTGACTGCTTACTATCCCAATATTGGCCAGTAAAAATAAAAGTGTGATTATTTTTTTCATTTATAGTTTATTAGGTGAAACTTTGAAAGCAAAAAAATTATGGGTAAAAAAAAATCCTTTTCAGGATTTTTAAAAATGGGTTAGAACCACAAGGACCAAGGAATTCTGCTCAAAATAAGCACTAATCCTAAGCCGTAAAATATTGTGAAGCCTTTAAATTTTGACTCACTTGTAGTTACTTTTTTATGTTTTGACCAGCCAATAGTGATTAAAACGATAGCGATAAGATTGATTAAGGGATGTTCTAATGAAGTTAAACGCAATGCTTTGTCAGACATTTGCCCAAAAGAAGCCAAGCCTAACGGAGATACAAAATATAAAATTAAACCAATCAGTAATTGAACATGTATACCAATTAATCCAAACAAAGCAATTTTCCTGTCTTTGGCAGTAAATTCTTTTTTGGAAGACATTCCTATTATGGCATTAATAACTGCGACAACAAGAACTAACAATGCAATATAAGCCCAACCTGAGTGAAATTTTTGTAAAATCGTATACATAAATGGTTTTTTAATTTAAACAAATATAAGCAAAAAAGTCATAAAAAAACCCCAATCTACTAAAAAGCGATTGGGGTTTTCTGTACGTTATTGATTCTATATTAGAATTCGTAACGCAAAGTAAAGTTCCAAGTTCTTCCATATCCGAAGTACACTTTATTTACTGTAGCAACTCCATTATAAAGAGCTCCTGCTTGTGCATAAGTTACCGCAGGAGTTGTTCCTGTTGCGGCTGTTTTGATGTCATCAGCAAAAAAATTTGTGAAAGACTCATTGATAAATATTTTGTCAAAAACGTTGTTTACGTTAAATCTGAAGTTTAATGCTCCTAATTTTTCACCTAATACCCATTTGTATGATACACCAGCGTCAGTTGTCGCAAAACCAGGTAATTCCATAGCACCTTTGTTGGTAGCGCTTGTAAAACTTGACGGAGTAATGTTTCCGTATAGTTTTTCAGAATAGTTAAGGTTTGCATCAGCATTAAGACCTTTTAAGATTTCGTAAGCAGCACCAAGTGCCATTGTCGTTTGAGCAGCATTTCCAACTTTTACACCATCAAGGTATAAAGTTTGAGCAGTTCCTCCAGCAACTGGTTGATATGAACTATCAAAACGATTACTAGTAGCATTTCCATCATATTTCCAATCACCAATAGAAATCATTCCGTTTAGTTTTAACTTATCAATTAGTCTAGCTGTAACGTCTAATTCTACCCCTGTATGTGTTTCATTAACACCTGAAAAAGTATATAGTCCTCCAGGGTTTGTTGCTGCATCAGGATCTGTACCAGTTGTAAATCTATCATCCCAAGTAGTATAATATGCATTTAAATTAGCAGTGAAAATTCTTGAACGGAAACCGTAACCAAGTTCGACAGCTTTAATTTTCTCATTTGTTAACTTATCATTAACAACGGAAAGAAAGTTAGGATATACAGATGTAAAGAAAGGTTGTTTAGAATAAAATCCTCCATTAACAAAAACATTATGCTGTTCGTTAATGTTATAATTAACTCCAGCTTTTACATCACCTCCTGTAAGATTTTCATAATCAGTACTTGAAAGAGGGTTTGTTGCAGCATAGCTAAAGTGATCATCTCTCTTATAACCTTGTGATGAAACAGCTGCTTGAATAAAAGCAGATAAATTATCTTTTGAATACTCTAATTGAGAAAAAGCTCCATAGTAATTAACTTTACTGTCATACGAATAACCTAATCTCTCTTGATAATCGGTACTTACCCATGGATTTCCGTTTGGTCTTGGTGCGTAAGTAGTAGACAAGACTGTTGGAGCTGCAACACCAGTAGCACTTTTATTTGTTTTATCAAGGTAATTAGTTGCACCAAATAAATCATTAAGAGTTTGGTAGTGAACAGCTGTGTATGTTCTTCCTTCAATTCCAAAGTTTATATTAAAACTATCAGATAATTTTTTATCCAAATTTAAGACGGTTCCATACCAGTTGTGTGAGTTTACAGAAGAGTATTGTGTAATACCCGAAGTAGTATTTATAACTGTAGCTGTACCTACTTTATTACTACCTGTATCAGTACTGTTTTGGTATGATCCATCAGCTATTTTAGTTCTAGTTCCTAATGTAGTAGTTTGTCCTGAGTTCCATGCATCAATTAAATCAAAATTAATTATTCCATCTGCAGTTCTCAATGTACTATTTGGAGAATATGGATTTTGTCCTTTTATACCACCATTAGAAGTTGATCCTCCACCACGACCCCATGAACCGTAAACAACAGTTGAAAATTTTGTAGTTGAGTTAATATCATAATCCCAGTTAAGGCTCATTACCGGTTTGTGGTAGTAATTTGTTTTCAAATTAGCCTCTTCTCCATTTCTTAAACCCCAATCCGAGTTGTATTTAATGTTTGGTGTTTTACCGTCACTTCCAAATTTTAAGAAATCAGTTAACAAAGGAGAAGTTGATCTTTGGTTGTGCCATTGAGGCGCTCCTGTAAAAGTAAATTGAATACTGTTTTTGTCATTGATTTTATAACCAAAAGCCATAAAATAATTGTAGCCTTCAAATTTAGTTCCGTCAACATAACCATCTCCTGCAGTTCTACTGAATAAAACCGAAGCAGAAAGTCCATTTTTCATTACACCAGTGTTGTAAGATGCCTGTGTTTTTAAATATTTATCATTACCAAAACTAGACGAAACTGAACCGCCTTCTTTCATATCAGACGTTTTTGTAATAACATTGATAGTCCCTCCAACAGAAGAAATAGCAAGCTTAGACGCTCCTAAACCTCTTTGAACCTGCATTGCAGAAGTTACATCAGACAAACCTGCCCAGTTACTCCAATATACAGAACCACCCTCCATATCATTAACAGGAACCCCATTAATCATTACAGCAATGTTTTTTTGGTCAAACCCACGAATAACAATTCTTGAATCTCCAAAACCTCCGCCTGCTTTTGAAGCATATACAGAAGGTGTGTTTTTTAAAACCTCCGGAAACTCTTGAGAACCTAATTTTGCCTGAATCTCAGTAGCATTAATTGTCGAAACAGCAACTGGTGTTTTTCTGTCTTTTGCTAAGTCAATAACCCCACTTTTAACCACTACTTCACTTAATTCATTAGAAGATACCAAAATAATATTCCCTAAATCAGCAACACCATTTGAAATAGTAAAATCAACAGTTTGGCTTGCAAAACCAATATACGAAATAATCAATTGCCCAGAGTTCACGTTAGAATCAATAGTAAATTTACCATCAAAACCCGTTGAAGCACTAGCTGATGTACCTTTGATAGCAACATTTGCTCCAGGTAACGGATTTTGTCCATCTGTAATAGCTCCTGTAATTTTTCCTTGTGAAAATACAGTTGATACCATCAAAAACAGTAATCCAGAGAGTAACCAATTTTTCATTGTTTTCATTCTTGTTAGTTTAAATATTTTTGGCAAAATTATAACATTTCAACGAATTAATGTTAACAATGTTTTAAGAAATTGCACATTTTAGTATTCACGCATACTAAATAAGCATATTAATATTTATTAATTAATATTTTAATTTTTTATTAATATTTTTGCCCAACTATTGACAATACAACAACTAAAAATTAAGAAAGAATACTTTTGTTTTGAATTAATTAAAAAAACATACTTTCTTATTCACAAAAAAAGCCCAGATTTTCAAATATCTGGGCTTTTTCGATTTTTTTAAACTACTAAAAGTAATTCTATTTGTTTTCTAAAAAATGATTCAATAAAAATTGTGTTGAACTATCGTGATTTTTAACTTCTTTAGAATTAATTTCGGCTAATATTGAATTGGCTAATTGCTTTCCTAGTTCAACTCCCCATTGGTCAAAACTAAAAATATTCCAAATTATACCCTGCACGAAAATTTTATGCTCATACATAGCAATCAATGAACCTAAAGATTTTGGCGTCAATTTCTGAATCAAAATTGTATTAGTAGGCTTATTTCCAGAAAACACTTTAAAAGGCAAAAGAACACTTGCTTTCTCAGCGCTTAATCCTTGCTTATCAAATTCTGCCTGAACCTGCTCTTGAGATTTTCCATTCATCAAAGCTTCTGTCTGAGCAAAAAAGTTTGACATCAGTTTATCATGATGATCTTCATCTCCATATAACGGTTTTACGAATCCTATGAAATCAGAAGGAATCAATTTAGTCCCTTGGTGAATTAACTGAAAAAAGGCGTGCTGTGCATTTGTCCCCGGTTCTCCCCAAATGATAGTTCCCGTTTCATAATTAACCGGTTTTCCGTCACGGCCAACACTTTTACCATTACTTTCCATTGTTCCCTGCTGTAAATAAGGAGCTAATTTTTGCAAATATTGAGTATACGGAATTAAAGCTTCACTTTCTGCACCAAAGAAATTATTGTACCAAACGCTTAACAATGCTAATGTTACCGGAATATTTTTGTCAAAATCGGCTGTTTTAAAATGTTCATCCATTTCATTAGCACCAGCCAACAAATCATTAAAATTTTCAAAACCAACCGCTAAACTTATAGAAAGACCTACAGCACTCCATAGAGAAAAACGTCCTCCAACCCAGTCCCACATTGGAAATACGTTTTCTGGATTGATTCCAAACTCAGTTACTTTTTGAATATTCGTTGAAACCGCCACAAAATGTTTCGCAACATCTTCTTGTTTGGCCGATTTTAAAAACCAAGCTTTAATGGTTTCAGAATTAGTTAAAGTTTCTTGAGTTGTAAATGTTTTAGAAACAATTACAAATAAGGTAGTTTCCGGATTTAGCTTTTTGATGATTTCATTTACATGATCTCCATCAACATTCGATGCAAAATGTACATTTAAATGATTCTTATAATATTGTAATGCTTCAACAGCCATAACAGGACCTAAATCTGAACCACCAATACCTATATTTACAATGTCAGTAAATGGTTTTCCCGTATATCCTGTTCTTTTTCCTGAAGTTACTTCTTCTGTAAATGATTTTACTTTGTTCTTTACTTCATATACTTCCGGCATTACATTCACGCCGTCTACATTGATTACTGCCGATTCTTTGGCTCTCAAAGCAGTATGCAGAACAGCTCTATTCTCAGTTTGGTTGATAATTGCTCCTCCAAAATAATCAGCAATAGCATTTTTTAAACCTGTTTCATTTGCCAGTTCAAGCAACAAATCAATTGTCTCTTGGCTAATTCTGTTTTTAGAGTAATCAACCAGAAAATCATTCCATTTCAAATGAAACTTTTCTGTTCTCGATGTGTCAGCTTTAAACATAGCTGCCATTGAAGCATTTTGTATTCCAGTATAGTGTGCCTGCAGTTTTTTCCAAGCAGAAGTTTCGGTTGGGTTTATTGTATTTAAAGCCATTTTATTCTTATTTTTTATGTTGTGCAAATTTACTGAATTAAGTTTGAATGGACTAAAATCAGTCAATTATATCACAACCTATTTTCAAAAAATAAAATAAATTAACATAGATAAGCAACCCAAAAAACAGAGTGTGCTAATTTAATTTTGAAGCAGAAACATTAGGAATTTTCAGAAATATGAAACCTACTTTACGCTTTATCTTTTTATTTTTAAAGGAAAAATAAAAAGATATTGCTTCGATCAAGGCTAAAGACAAGCATATTATTTCTTTGCTATTATTTACAGCTATAGCAAAAAACAGAATAAATATTGTTTTATTACAAATTAGAAACGCTGTCCAGCTCAAATTTTAAAGGTTCAATTTTCTTTAAAAATCTTTGTTTATTTTTTGGGTTCATCGGTTCCCCACTAGGCAGTTTCAATCTCAAAGCATCAACTTGAACTCCGTTCTTCCAAAAACGATAACATACGTGCGGTCCAGTTGCCAATCCTGTACTTCCTACCAGACCAATAGTCTGTCCTTGAGTCACATGCTGTCCGCGTCTTACTAATATTCGGGACATGTGTAAATACTGAGTCGAATAGACTTTGTTATGTTTTACTTTTACAAAGTTTCCATTACCGGCCGTATAGCCTGTTTGCTCAACAATTCCAGCTGCAGTTGTAGAGATTGGCGTTCCATAAGGCGCGGCATAATCCGTCCCTTTATGCGCTTTCCAGATCTGCTGCACAGGATGAAAACGATTAGAACTAAAATGAGAGGTAATGTGGCTAAACTTGATTGGCGTTTTAAGAAAGAAATTCTTCAGCGTTTTCCCATCTTCATCATAATAATCCATATTGCCTGAGCCTTGATTTTGCTCAAATGGAAAAGCATAAATGATTTTGCCTTTATATTCAAAAAAAGCCGCCTGCAGACTGTCAACACCATCATAAATAGAATCATTGATGTAGCGCTCTGTAAAAGTCAAACCAAAACGGTCTCCTTTTTTAACCTTAAAGAAATCAATAGACCATGCAAAAATCTTAGATATCCTACTAGCCAATGCTCCTTCCACTTTGGCATTCTCTAAAGTTTCAGATAATGATCCTTTTAATACACCTCCAATTGTTCTGCGTTTTAATGTTAAGGGTTTTGTTTTTTTAGAAGCTTTTGCAATTGAATCTCTCAAATCAATTACATAATAATGCAATGCATCCGGCTGGTAAATAAAAACATTTAATGTGTTCGTTTTATTCTTGGATCGAAGCAATGTATACGGTTTATTTATTCTAATCGTCCGAACATCAAAAGTATCTTTTACCTGAGCTACAATATCGAATACTTTTTTATCCCCAATATTTTGATTTTGCAGAATACTTCCAAAAGTATCTCCAGATTTTACAGAATCCTGAACAACATTAAAATCAGAAAACTTAAATCCAAAATCACTTTTTTTAGATTTTGGAATCACTTGATTTTCTACGACTTCCTTATCCTTATTACAAGAAATTAAGGAAAAAAGCACTGCTATAATTACAATTATTTTTTTCAAGCTATCTCTTTTTATCTTTAGTTTTCTACACCCCAATTAGCCAATTCTTCCTCACTCCACAACTCTGGAAAGAAAATCCTTCTTTGGTATCTGGGATGCATATATTTTTTCCAATCACTTCCGCCAGTAGCCTCACCGTCTCCTTTACCGTTATCAATATATTTTCTGGCAGCATTCAAATGTCCCATAACCCAAGTAACATTTACTGTATGATCATAATGGCGCATCGCCTTAACTAATTCGGTGTTTTCACGGTCAGCATCTGGCAATTGCTTGAATTTCTGCCAAAGGTTTATCGTGTTGTATTCTTTCATTTGCGCTATAAATGACGCTTTATATTTTCGCTCAAATTCCAATAGCAAATAGGATTTCTCTCCTGTTTGATGATCCTTTCCTGCAGCTTGCCAATACATGTGATCCAAGGCGTGTTCATAAGGTGTATTTCTGTCAATAATTCCACGAAAACGGTAATCGATAAGGTTAATTAAATCAGTCGAGGCAATCTCTATCATCCTGTATTGTGCGCTTTGAAAACCGCTCGCAGGGGTCAGCGTATTTCTAAACTTCATGTATTGCTCAACTTCCATACCGTCGCCCATAATATCAAAAGAAGTAGTAAGCATATCAAAATAACGGCTAATTCTCATTAACCTTTCAGCAAAAAAAACAGTTGTCAGTTTTTCAGCGTATGAAATCTGATGCATTTCCCAAAGTATCATTTTAAAAAGCAGTTCATTGACTTGATGATACATGATAAAAACCATTTCATCCGGCAATGTTGTTCTCTGAATCTGCAGATTCAACAACGCATCTGTTTGAATGTAATCCCAATATGTTATTGGTTTCGACCAAAGCAATCCTTCAAGATGGGTTTCTGTTTTTTGATTAATCTTTTGGAATTTTTGATCAATTTCATCTAAAATTGATGCTGTGGTATCATTTATTGTCATTTTGCTTTTAATTTAAACGGATTATTTAACCCTTTGTAATCTTCCAAATCCGCTTTGACAGACCCTACCAATAGTGTTGCTTTTATTCGAACAGGTATCTTATTGTAGTCGTCTGAAATCCATAATGTTAAACTTTCCTCTTCTTTAAATATACGGCCAGACTGCACCAAAGGTCTAAAAATCATGGTTGAAACGACTCCAAATTTAGTTTTAATATCTTCTCTACCTATGAATTTTAACTTAAATTTTGTAATCTCACCGTCAAAAAACATATCAATAATAACAGATTCACCTTCTTTAATTTTATTGATACTTGGATAATTGCGCAGATAAAAAAATGAGGAAAGAATATCCTGTGCATTTTTAGGGAAGTCGAAGGCTTTTTCTGTTTTATGCTTATAATCTTTCACCAATATCCTGTTGGTTCGCTGATTAAAAAACCCCTCTTGATTTTTGGTATAGCCTCCTTCATTAATTTTTCGAACAAAACGGTATGGATTTCTGTTGTCCTTGTCTATATAGCTTTCATAAATGTCTTCAACATTAAAAAAGAATTTGGTCATGCCCGTAGAATACCCTTTACCAATAACGTGATAAACAGGCAGATTGTTTAATGTTTCGTCTTTAACTTCGATGGTTGCATAACCCGCATTCAATAACCCATAATGCAATCTAAACCTTAGAAATTCTCCTCCTGCAAAAGCTTCTTCTTTTTGCGTATCGAAACCTAAAGTGATAACCACTAACAAGAAAATTATAATTTTTTTCATCGGATTCGATTCATTTTAAGATAAACTCAAATGTATTAAAACAAAAAAACTCAGTCAAATTAATGACCGAGTTTTTATGCTATTAACTAACCAAAAAACTATAAATTATGAAAATTTATATGAAACTAAGAAGGAAACCACCCCTTCCTCATTTGCGAGTGCAAAGTTATGCTATCAATCAACGTTTTTTTAGCAAAAACTCAAGTTTAACACAACATTTGCAACTTTAAGGGTTCTTTAACTATTATTTTTTTTGATAATGTAAAAATAATTGAATTTTACAAAGTTCCTCGCAATTCTTGTTCGCGCTCTATTGACTCGAACAGGGCTTTAAAGTTCCCCGCACCAAAACCTTTGGCTCCCATTCTTTGAATAATTTCAAAAAATAAAGTGGGACGATCCTGAACTGGTTTGGTAAAAATCTGCAATAAATAACCGTCTTCATCGGCATCTACCATAATGGCCAGTTTTTCTATTTCATTCAAATCTTCTTTCATCATATCCATGTGTACTCCCAATCTTTCAGGAATCGCCTCATAATAGGTATGCGGTGGCGACGATAAGAACTCCACACCTCTTGATTTTAACTCCGAAACTGTTTTTATAATATCGTCTGTAGCGATGGCGATGTGCTGAATCCCTGGTCCTCCATAGAAATCCAAGTATTCTTCGATTTGTGATTTTTTCTTTCCTTCGGCTGGTTCGTTGATTGGGAATTTAATTCTTCCGTTTCCGTTTGACATCACTTTACTCATCAAAGCCGAATATTCGGTATTGATTTGTTTGTCATCAAAAGAAAGAAAATTTACAAATCCCATAACATCTTCGTAGAATTTCACCCAAGTGTTCATTTCGTTCCAACCCACATTCCCTACC
This sequence comes from Flavobacterium sp. 1, assembly GCF_002797935.1. NCBI lineage: Bacteria > Pseudomonadati > Bacteroidota > Flavobacteriia > Flavobacteriales > Flavobacteriaceae > Flavobacterium > Flavobacterium sp. 1. Next base: position 4,373,675 of record NZ_PGER01000001.1, on the reverse strand, counting down.
ATGTGATCTATATATTTAAGACCTGTTGGTTCTGGATTGTAATCGGATTTCCATTCTCTGTATCCTGGCAAGAAAACACCGTTGTAATTCTTTCTTTCTACAAAAATATGAACCGTTTCTCCATACGTATAGATTCCGGAACGAATCACTTCACCAAATTCATCCTGCTCCACCGTTGGTTCCATAAAAGAACGCGCACCACGTTTCATGGTTTCTTCGTATGCGCTTCTGGCATCTTCTACCCAAAGTGCGGCTACTTTTACTCCGTCTCCGTGTTTTTTCAAATGATCGTGAAGAGGAGAATCTTGCGTTAATGGAGTGGTTAAAACAATTCGGATTTTGTCTTGTTTTAATACATAAGAAGTTCTGTCTTTTACTCCTGTTTCCAGTCCGGCATAGGCCAATGACTGATAACCAAAAGCGGTTTTATAATAATGTGCCGATTGTTTTGCGTTCCCTACATAGAATTCAACATAATCGGTTCCCAGAAGCGGAAGGAAATCCTGCGCTCCTTCGAATATTTTTTCTAATCCGTATTCTACTGATTTTATTTCTTTTGCCATGATGTTTATTTGTTTAATCGGTTAATTGTTAATTTCATAAACCGAAATGTTGTTGATTGTTCTAAAGCCCTAGCCCTGATAGCAGTGGAAATCCTTTTATTTTTTTCTTTAAAAAATAAAAGATTGCAACGGATAGCAGGAAATAGCTCCTTATTAATTTATTAAATGTGATTGTTTTAAATTGATATACTAAGTGAGATTACTTCGTTCCTCGTAATGACTTACTCTACCCAAGATTTATAGTACAGTCCGTCATCTATTCCCATAGCCGCTTCGGTCACCATAAGGGGGTGAAAGGTATCAACCATTACGGCCAATTCCTTAGTTTCCTTGTGACCAATGCTTCGTTCCATTGCTCCTGGAGCTGGTCCGTGCGGAATTCCTTTTGGGTGAAGTGTAATATATCCCTGCTCGATATTGTTGCGGCTCATGAAATCACCGTCTACATAATACAGTACCTCATCGCTGTCAATATTGCTATGATTATATGGCGCCGGAATGGATTTTGGATGATAATCATACAGTCTTGGCACAAACGAACAAACCACAAAAGTTCCTGTTTCAAATGTTTGATGTACTGGCGGCGGCTGATGCACACGCCCAGTTATAGGTTCAAAATTGTGAATGCTGAAACCGTACGGAAAGTTGTAACCGTCCCAGCCCACCACATCAAAAGGATGCGTTGCATACACTACTTCATGCATCACTCCTTCTTTCTTGATTTTAATGACAAAATCTCCTTTTTCATCATGAGATTCCAATTCATTTGGCAATATGAAGTCACGTTCACAAAACGGCGAATGTTCCAAATGTTGTCCAGATTGGTTTTTATAACGTTTGGGCGTATAAAATGGAGAATGGGATTCTACATAAAACAAACGATTCTCTTCTGAGTCAAATTCGATTTGGTAAATGATGCCCCGCGGGATGATCAGATAATCGCCATACTCGAAAGGAATATTCCCAAGCATGGTGCGGAGTTTTCCTTTGCCTTTGTGAATGAAAATCATTTCGTCGGCATCGGCATTTTTATAGAAATAGGCAGTCAAAGATTTTCTGGGTGCTGCCAATCCTATGATGCAGTCATTATTGACCAGCATGGCTTTACGGCTGTCTAAAAAATCATCTTCGGGTTTCAGTTCGAAACCTTTCAGCAATAAGGATTTTATGTTTTTCCCGATCGCAATTTTGGGTTCGACTGAATATGATTTTAAGATTTCTTTGACCTGAGTCGGTCGATGAATGTGATAAGATAATGAGGAATTTCCATGAAAACCCTCTGTACCAAAGAGTTGTTCATAATATAAACCTCCTTTTGGATTTTCAAACTGGGTATGTCTTTTGGGAGGAATACTTCCTAGTTTATGATATATTGGCATGACAATTTAAATTAGATAATAATAATACAATTCGTTAAAAAACCGCAGCGTCAAATTGAATTACTTTTAAAAAGCAAAACTTTGATTACACAATCAAGTATTCAATTCTTTGATAATAGACACAGGATTTATGATCCTTTAAAATCACTCTGGATTTCTCTTGATTAAGAATTGAAGATACTCTAATAAACCTATCCAATTTGTTTTCATAATTACAAATATCGTAATTTTTTTTAACAAAAAATACAAATTAAAAAATAAATCCAACAGAAAACCAAATATAAGAATTGGAGATTTCTGGCGACCAGGAATATTTTACTTCGACGGGACCAATTACGGTTTCTAATCCATAACCCAAAGCATAACCAGAATATTTAGGCAATGAAACCCAATCTAACGAATTGTAGAGTTTATCGCCTAGATTAGCATAATTGGCAGAAAAATTAATATGATTCTTTTTAAAAACTTCATAGTCGAATGTGAACGTTGATTCCAAATAACTGTTTCCCGAAATGCTTAAGAAATCATACCCATAAAAATACTTGAAATTGTTGGTGTTATAATATCCATATCCACCCAAAATAAAATCAAAATAAGGCATACTTTTATCACCAACAGATGTTCCTGCCTCAATCTGAAATTTGATAGTTGCATTTTTAAAAACTGTTTTGGCAATTCCGGCCTCCCCTTTTACAATAAAAAAAGGTTTGAAATTAGCATCACTCTCTGAAGAAAACATATAAAACTGAGGATTCCCTGAGAAATACCACCCTTTTTTTGGAAAGTATTTATTATCATAGGAGTCATATTTAATGTATCCGAAAACACTGCCATAACTACTCTTTGTAATATTTGAATTTAACTCAAGCGTCTCTGAGGAAATGTCCAGATATTCAAACTCAGCTCCCACACCAATAAGAAATTTTTGTGCAAATAAAGATTGAATGTAAACTTGATTTGTCAAATTTAAATAATCGATATTTATAGAATTTACTCCATTAATATTATACGTTATTACACTAACAGGAACATTCTTATTGAATTGGTTCAGCTGTGATTTGAAACCATAACTCAATTGAAATCCGTTATCAATATAGTAGTCAAAATAATATCTTACATTATCTCCCAGTGCCAAATCAGCAGATAAAAAATCATTTTTAAAAAACGTTTTTTTATTGGTAATATTGGCCAAAACAGCACTTTTATACAATCCGTCATAATGCAGAGCAAATTTTAAATTTGTTTTTACCGGACTTTCTGTTAGGGTAAGAACCAAATCATCATATTCTCCGTTTTTATCAAAATAATAACTCACATTACTAAAATTTTGTGTGGCATTAAGGTTATTTATTCCTGTTTCCAAATCTTTGAAACTTATTTTAGACTTCGGCTTAAAATTTAATTTACCAATAATATAATCCCTCGAATAATTTTTGAGCTCATTTGTTTTAATGTCTACAATGCTTAAGCTATCGGTTTGAACCTTAAGTTTGGGTTTATGATACGGATTTGCTTTATCGACTAAAAGATCTATTTTTTCATATACGGAAAAAGTGGCATCTTCTCCCTTTTTGATAATTTCGGCAGCTCTTTCAAAAGATACTACCCCGTAATTTTTCACATCGGGCTTTATGTAAATTTCTGTCAGATTTGCATTTTTTTTCATTCTTTCAATCATCTGCAGATTAGTAATTTGAAAGAAAACCCTCGAAGCACTTCTTAACTCGTCTTTATTAAGCAGACCAGACTGTACATCGACCCCAATTATTATGTCGGCTCCCATTTTTCGAACTTCGTCTATAGGGTAATTATTAATCACTCCGCCATCGATAATGAGGTTATTATCAATAATTATCGGTGCAAAGATGGAAGGCAAAGACGAACTTCCAGTTATGGCCTGCGCCAATATTCCTTTATTAAAAACCACTTGCTCTCCAGCCGCAATATTAGTTCCTATACACAAAAAAGGGATAGGCAATTCGTTAAAATCACGAACATGCCGAACAGGGAATGTCAAACGGCTCAATAAATTGAAATTATACATTCCTTTAGACAATGCCTCGGGGGTACCAATACTAAATTTATTGAATGGAAGTATTAAAGCGTACAATTCATCATTTCGCTTTTCATAAAAATTTTTGGAAGACCGGGGGATAAAATCACTAATAACGTTACTAAAATTGGTTGTATCAATAATAGAATCAATTTGTTTAGCATTGTATCCCATAGCATAAAGCCCTCCTATGACTGCCCCCATACTGGTTCCGCCGATGCAGTCTATTTTTATTCCAGCATCTTCCAGTACATTTAAAACCCCAATATGTGCAAATCCTTTGGCTCCGCCTCCACTTAGCACCAAGCCTATTTTAGCCTTTTGGGGTGCATCTTGTGAAAATGAATTCAAGCAAGTTAAAAAAAGAATAAAAAACAATATTCTATACATAAGGAGCAAGTTACTTTGATTTTAGATTTTTTTACTTCTTTAAAAAAATCATTTTTGCGTTTTGTAAAAGTCGGTAATTTTTTTCGCTTTTGATACTCCAATAACGTCAGCAATTTCTTTTTCTGCAGCTAACTTTAATCTTTTAACACTTTTAAAATGCTGAATTAATGTGAGCATTGTTTTTTCGCCAATTCCGGGAATGTTTTCTATAGAAGAATTCAGTGCCGATTTGCTTCTTTTGTCCCGGTGAAACGTAATTCCAAAACGGTGCGCTTCATTCCGTAATTGCTGAATAACTTTTAGAGTTTCCGACTTTTTATCCAAATACAAAGGAACAGAATCTCCTGGATAAAATAACTCTTCGAGTCTTTTGGCTATTCCTATAATCGCAATTTTACCGCGCAGCCCTAAAGCATCTATACTTTTTAAAGCTGATGATAACTGTCCTTTCCCTCCGTCAATAATTATTAAATTAGGCAAAGGTTCGTTTTCGTCCAATAATCTTTTGTAACGGCGAAAGACAATTTCTTCCATCGAAGCAAAATCGTCTGGTCCCACTACAGTTTTGACATTAAAATGACGGTAGTCTTTTTTACTGGCTTTTCCGTCCTTGAAAACCACGCAGGCGGCTACGGGATTTGTTCCTTGGATGTTCGAATTATCAAAACATTCTATATGTCTGGGTTCTACCGGCAAGCGTAAATCACTCTTCATCTGAGCCATTATCCTATTGGTATGACGGTCGGGATCCACTATCTGCAATTGTTTCAGCTGCTCAATTCTGTAAAACTTAGCATTGCGGATCGACAAATCCAATATTTGTTTTTTGTCTCCTAATTGCGGTACGGTAATTTTTATCTGTTCGCCTAAATCTACTTCAAATGGCACAATCACTTCCTTGGACAATAACTGAAAACGCTCTCTTAATTCTATTATAGCCAATTCCAGTAATTCTTCGTCTGTTTCCTCCAGTTTCTTCTTAATTTCCATCGTATGAGATCGTATGATCGATCCATGCGAAATTTGCAGAAAATTGACAAAAGCCGAGCTCTCATCTGAAACTATAGAGAAGACATCAATATTGGTAATCTTTGGATTTACAATGGTAGAACGTGATTGGTAATTTTCTAAAATTTCAATCTTCTCCTTTATTTTTTGTGCCTCTTCATACTTCATATCTTGTGCGTAACTGGTCATCAGACGCTTAAAATCTTTCATGCTTTCTTTGAAGTTTCCTTTCAAAATTTCACGAATGGCATTCACTTGTTTTTGGTAATGTTCCAATGTTTCGAATCCTTCACAAGGCCCTTTGCAATTGCCAATATGATATTCCAAACACAGTTTGAATTTTCCGCTGTCAATATTGCTTTTGCTCAAATCGTAATTGCAGGTTCGTAACGGATACAGTTCTTTTATCAAATCCAAAATCGTGTGTACGGTCTTGAAATTGGTATAAGGTCCAAAATATTCAGACCCGTCTTTGACCATTCTGCGGGTGGCAAAAATTCGAGAAAAAGGTTCTTTTTTGATACACAGCCAAGGATAGCTTTTATCGTCACGCAACAGCACATTGTATCTGGGCTGCAGTGTTTTTATCAGATTATTTTCCAATAAAAGAGCATCAGTTTCTGTCGGAACAACAATGTGCTTGATGGTTATTATTTTCTTAACCAGCACATTCGTTTTTGCCGTATCGTGGATTTTATTAAAATAGGAAGAGACTCTCTTTTTTAGATTCTTGGCTTTGCCCACATATAAAATCTTCCCTTCCTTATCGTAATATTGATATACGCCGGGACCATCAGGAAGGGTTTGTATTTGCAGGGCTAAAGTTGGATTGGTCATTTTTTTAAAAGCTTCTGAGAATTAATTTTTTATATCAAAAAAATCCCAATTCTTCATTTTTCCAAATTTACAAATAACAATCAAGCAAACCAATATGATTTTTCTAATACCAATTAAATAATTTCTATATTTAGATTTTTATTTTAAAACATGAAAAACTCAAAACCATTAGTCATTTTTGGCGAAAGCGTTTTGCCTGGAGAAAGTAAAACGATTCAGCTGGAAATTGCCCGATTACACACTACTACCAAACTAACAATTCCGATTATTATAAGACGTTCCAAGATTGAAGGTCCCGTTGTCCTTTTTTCCGGGGGCATTCATGGAGACGAATTTAATGGCATCGAAATCGTAAGACAGCTCATCTCCAAAAAAATAAACAAACCCAAAAAAGGCACTATCATTTGTATTCCTATCATAAACATTTATGGATTTATTAATAGATCCAGAGATTTTCCAGATGGAAGAGATTTAAATCGGGTATTTCCAGGAAGCAGAAAGGGATCCTTGGCCAGTCGATTTGCCTATCATATCATAACCGAAATCATGCCGCTTGTCGATTATGCCGTAGATTTTCACGCTGGGGGCTCCAGTAGATTTAACGCCCCGCAGATCAGGCTTACGCCAAATAACCCAAATACAAAACTGCTGGCCGATGCCTTTAGTGCGCCTTTCACATTATACTCAAAAAATATAGCAGGTTCTTTTAGAAGTTCCAGCGAAAAATTAAACATAAAAATGCTGCTGTTTGAGGGCGGAAAATCCTTAGATATTAATCACGAAGTGGCTCAGGAAGGCATTAATGGAGTCAAACGCCTTTTAAAACATTTGGACATGCTGGATCTGAAACATTATGCTCCTCCACAAAAGAAACCGACAATTTATATTGAAAAATCGGGTTGGTTGCGAGCCAAATGTTCCGGTTTATTAATTGACAATAATCTGGTAGGACAGTTTGTAAAAAAAGGAACAATATTAGGAATGATAACAGATCCTTTTGGGAAATTTGAACGAAAAATAAAAGCTCCAAATGACGGATATGTACTCAACGCCAACCACTCCCCCATTGTTTATCAAGGAGATGCCATCTATCATCTTTCGAATACTGCCGAAGAAGACAGTGAGTAAAACCTAACAATTATCATATTTTTCGCCAATCAATACTCTTATTTTTGAATAAAAATAAGAGATTATGCTGTATTGGAAAAAGTTATCCCAAAAAGAAAGACAAGCCCGAATTGAAAAAGCATTAGAAGAAAACGTCAACTTTACTTTGGACACTTCTCTAGGCTACCCCGCCTCAAAACTGGACAGTAAAGTATATTATGAAGAAGCTTCTTTCTTGGCCGACGCGCCTACATTAAAAACTTATGTTGCCAATCCCAACCACATCGGATGCCACACCTTAGGCAGTTCTGAAAAAGCATTCAAAGGTACTCAAGAAATAGAGCGCGAAGTTCTAGATGTACTCGCAGTAGATGTTTTTAAAGCACAGCCTAAATCGTATGATGGATACATTTCTCCCGGCGGCACCGAAGCCAATATTCAGGCCATTTGGATGTACCGCAATTATTTCAGTTATAAACTGGGTGCGAATCCGTATGAAATAGCTATTTTGGCATCCGAAGACACCCATTACTCTATCCCAAAAGCAGCCAATATCCTGATGCTGGATTGGCTAAAAGTTCCTGTTGATTTCCTTACTCGGGAAATAGACACTTTCCAATTGGAAAATATCATCATTAAGGCCAAAAAGAAAGGAAAAAAATATTTCATCGTAATCTCAAATATGGGAACTACCATGTTTGGCGCAATAGACAATCCGAATGATTATGTCCAAATTTTAGAAAAACACCACCTCATTTATAAAATACATATTGACGCCGCTTACGGAGGCTTTATTTATCCTTTTAGTGATAAGGAAAGTGAACTGAATTTTGAGAACCCAAAAATTAGCTCCATAACTATTGATGCTCACAAAATGCTGCAGGCTCCTTATGGCACAGGAATTTTTCTTTGCCGTAAAGGATTAATCGAAAATGTTTTGACTAAAGAAGCCGAATATATTGAAGGCATGGATCTAACTCTTTGTGGCAGCCGGTCTGGATCTAATGCCGTAGCAGTTTGGATGATTTTATTCACCTATGGTCCATTTGGCTGGTGTGAAAAAATACGGGTTTTACAAATGAGAGCCCAATGGCTATGTGATCAATTAGACGAATTAAAAATCGCCTATTTTAGAGAACCGTTTATGAATATTATCACCATTCAGTCGCAATTCATAAAAAAATCTTTAGTCAAAAAATACGATTTGGTTCCCCAAAAACACAATGGTGATAATTCATGGTATAAAATTGTGATTATGGATCATGTAGAAGTAGATCATTTAAGTACTTTTATAACCGATCTAAAAAAGGAATCACTTTATGTTGAAAAAGGAATTAAGACAGAAATATAAAGTATTAAGACAAAATCTTACTACTGCTGAAATTGAGAATTTAAGCCTAGCTATTGCCAATGAAATACTGAAACTTCCCATTTGGGACAAGACCTATTTTCATGTTTTTTTGCCCATTGAAGAACAAAAGGAAATCAATACTGAGTTTATACTGCATCTCCTGTCGGGAAAAGATAAAGAAATTGTGATTTCAAAAAGTGATTTTCTGACCCTAAACATGACTCATTTTCTTTTGACTGACAATACTAAAATAAAGAAAAACGAACACAACATTCCCGAACCTGTTGATGGCATTGAGGTTCCTGCCACAAAAATTGAAGTCGTTTTTATCCCGCTTTTGGCTTATGACCAAAAAGGAAACCGAGTAGGTTACGGCAAAGGCTTTTATGATAAATTCCTCTCTCAATGCAAACCCGATACCATTAAAATTGGGCTGTCTTTTTTTGAACCCGAAGCACTCATTTCGGATGTTTTTGAAACTGATGTATTGTTGGATTATTGCATTTGCCCGAGCGGAGTTCATGAATTCTAATTTATAAACAGTACTTTTGCCTTGTATATAATCTACAATTAAATCATGAAAATGTTTAAAACTCCAAGATTTACGGCTACCCTTTTAGCTGCAGTATTCAGCCTTTCATTATCAAACTGTGCAGTTAGCGTTGGAACAAGTCACAATACTGCTAAAGCAAAACCATTGCCTCCGGGACAAGCTAAAAAAATAACTGGTCAAAAGAGCGCCAAAAATTACGCTCCAGGCCATAATAAATAAAACGAAAAGAGGCAGTCTGTAATGGGTTTGCCTCTTTTAATTTTTTCCAAAAAAAGTGAAATAAATTTTGGCGCAGAAAGATTTGGTCATTTTTCTATTATTAAAAATAAAGAAACAATCTGACTCAAGTTAAAAAAATATCCTGCAAACCTGAGTTCGATTAATACAGCACAAAACTTGTTTACAAATAAATTATATCAGTTAATGTTCCTGCAAGGTCTTTTTCGAGACCTTGTAGGTATCTTATCATTAGTATTCATACCTACAAGGTTGAAAAAACCTTGCAGGATATCCAATAAATAACAAATTATTGAATAATCGAACTCAGGTTGCAAGGTTAAAAAATACCTTTTGAAACTAATTATCATGATTTACGACCGCAAGAGAGATAGAAGCAAGCTACCAACGTAGCGCGTATAGCCCGACCGCATTAAAAAAAGGGGCGACTAAGCGATATGCTGAGTTTGCCCCTTGTTTTAATGTGGTCTTGCCCAAATCCTCTTTGAAAGAAATGGAGACAAAATATTAATGATTCTTATGAAATGCTTTTTTATTAAATACTATTAAAATTCCAACACCTGTTGAAATAGCCACATCGGCAATATTGAAAATGGCATTGAAAAAAGTAAAATTGCGTCCGCCAAAATAAGGAATCCATTCCGGCATTGGATAATCTCTTACAAAAGGAAAGTAAAACATATCTACTACCTGTCCGTTTAGCCAGGTTCCATAAGGGTTATCTGAAAATAGAGTGGCTAACTGCTGGTGGCTGTTATCGAATATGACTCCATAAAATACAGAATCAATTATATTTCCTAATGCACCTGCAAATATCAGGGCAATAGCAACAATAAGATAATTGGAACTTTTCTTTCTTTCTACAGCATCCCACAGCCAGTAACCAATTCCTGTTACGGCAAAAAGTCTAAAAACCGTTAAGATTAATTTTCCGTATTCTCCAGGTATTTTTGTTCCCCAGGCCATCCCTTCATTTTCGATAAAATGAATTTGAAACCAATTGAATACATGAACCTCTTCTCCTAAAATAAAATTTGTTTTTACATAAATTTTAGACACCTGATCTACCAACAATATAAGAACAATAAGAAAATATGCTTTGACTAATGACATCTCTAAAATTTTTAACGGCGTAAAAGTAATAAATTAAGAAAAAAAAACGCTCCTAAAGGAGCGTTAATTATTGTGGCATAAAGACTTTTATCTCTGAAGATTTTTTGCCTCAATGCTCATTGTGGCATGAGGAACAATTTTTAGTCTTTCTTTTCCAATTAATTTTCCGGTAATTCTACAAACACCGTACGTTTTATTTTCTACTCTAAATAATGCACTCTTCAAATCTCGTATAAACTTTTCCTGACGAATTGCAAGCTGTGAGTTTGCTTCTTTTGACATGATTTCGCTGCCTTCTTCAAATGCTTTAAACGTGGGAGATGTATCATCCGTACCGTTGTTAAGGTCATTCATATAGGCGCTCTTAATCAAATCTAAATCGGCTTGAGCCTTTACGATTTTATTCTGAATGATTTCCTTAAACTCTGCTAAATCAGCGTCAGAGTATCTTGCAACTTCATCTACCATAATACTAATTTTTTGTAATTATTATACTTGTTGTTATTCCATCAAAGTCAATTTCCGTGCCATTCTCTATAATTTCCTCAAAAACAAGCACTTCTGTCAAAGTTTCCGATTTGATATAGTCTTCGTTGGCTTTTGCTGCTGTTTCCAAAGTATCATTCTTTTGCAAATGTACTTTAATTTTATCTGTCACTTCAAATCCGGCATCTTTCCTGATATTTTGAATCCTGTTCACCAATTCCCTTGCAATTCCTTCTTGTTTTAGCTCGGGAGAAATTATAATATCTAATGCAACTGTTATTCCGTTTGAATTGGCAACCAGCCATCCTTCGATGTCCTGCGACGATATTTCTACATCTTCCAGTGATAAAATTACACTATTTCCAGCAATTACAACCGATAGCGTGCCTTCTTTATCAAATTGTGAGATTTGTTCTGCAGACAAATTTTGTATCTCTTTGGAAATCAATCCCATATCTTTTCCGAAACGCGGACCTAAAGCTTTGAAATTCGGTTTAATCTGTTTAATCAAAATACCTGAAGCATCATCTAAAAGTACGATTTCTTTCACGTTTACCTCTGCCTTTATCAGGTCGGAAACGGCTTCAATTTCAAGCCTCTGATTCTCGTCAAGTACTGGAATCATTACCTTTTGAAGCGGCTGACGCACCTTAATCATCTCTTTTTTGCGTAATGATAAAACAAGAGAAGAAATCGTCTGCGCTTTCTGCATTTTGCTCTCTAACATTTTATTAACATACTTTTCAACTGAAACAGGGAACTGAGCTAAATGTACTGACCCAAAATTTTCTGTTTCTGCTGCTTTTGTCAGGTCTCTATAAAGGGCATCCATAAAGAACGGTGCTATAGGCGCACTTAATTTACTGACTGTTAATAAACATGTATAAAGCGTTTGATAAGCTGCAATTTTATCTTGTGCATATTCTCCCTTCCAGAAACGGCGGCGGCACAAACGAACGTACCAGTTACTTAGATTTTCCTGTACAAATTCAGATATCGCACGGGCCGCTTTTGTTGGTTCATAATCATCATAGAATCCATCAACTTCAGCAATTAATGTATTCAATTCGGATATAATCCATTGGTCGATTTCTGGTCTTTCGTTTATAGGAATTTCAGCTTCTGAGTATTTAAAACCATCAATATTAGCATATAAGCTAAAGAACGAATAAGTGTTATATAACGTTCCGAAGAACTTACGGCGCACCTCAGCAATTCCTTCTAAATCGAATTTTAAGTTATCCCAAGGATTTGCGTTTGAGATCATGTACCAGCGTGTAGCATCAGGTCCATATTCTTTTAAAGTTTCAAAAGGATCGGCTGCATTACCCAAACGCTTGGACATTTTTTGTCCATTTTTATCTAAGACCAAACCGTTTGACACTACATTTTTATAGGCTATTTTATCAAAAACCAAAGTTCCAATAGCGTGCAAAGTATAAAACCAGCCACGTGTCTGGTCTACTCCTTCGGCAATGAAATTTGCCGGAAAATCTTTGTTTTCGTCTATTTTATCTTTGTTTTCAAAAGGATAATGCCATTGTGCATAAGGCATTGCTCCAGAATCAAACCAAACGTCTATCAAATCAGATTCGCGTTTCATTGGTTTTCCAGAAGCGGAAACCAAAGTAATCTGATCTACTACATTTTTATGCAAATCGATTAAATCATAGTTTGATTCGTCCATATTTCCAATTTCAAAACCTTTGAAAGGATTTTCTTTTTGGAAACCTGCAACAATTGATTTTTCAATTTCGTTGTATAATTCTTCAACAGAACCTATCAGTATTTCTTCTGTTCCTTCTTCGTTTCTCCAAATTGGCAATGGGATTCCCCAAAAACGAGAGCGCGATAAATTCCAGTCGTTAGCATTTTTCAGCCAATTCCCGAAACGTCCTTCTCCGGTTGCTTTTGGTTTCCAATTGATGGTTTCGTTCAAATCGAACATTCTATCTCTAACCTCAGTAATTTTTATAAACCACGAATCCAAAGGATAATATAAGATTGGCGTATCAGTTCTCCAGCAATGTGGGTAACTGTGTACATATTTCTCTACTTTGAATGCTTTATTTTCTTCTTTTAATTGAATAGCGATTTCAACATCAACAGATCGTTCAGGCGCATCTCCATCTACAGCTGTATAATATTCATTTTTAACATATTTTCCAGAGTAACTTCCTAATCCGTCAATAAATTTTCCCTGCAGATTTACTAATGGAACTGGAGTTCCGTTTTCATCTAAAACTAACATTGGTGGTACCTCTGGAGTAGCTTCTTTGGCAACTTTGGCATCATCGGCACCAAAAGTAGGAGCTGTATGCACAATTCCTGTTCCATCTTCAGTTGTCACAAAATCTCCTGAAATTACTCTAAAAGCATTTTCTGGATTTTGATATGGCAATGCAAATGGCAATAATTGCTCGTAACGGATTCCGACTAAATCAGCTCCTTTACATTCGGCAAGTATGTGAAATGGTGTTTTTTTGTCTCCTTCTTTGAAATTTTCAAAATCCGATGATTCGTTGCTTTCAAAAAATCCTTTTCCAAATTGTTTACCAACGAGATTTTTTGCCAAAATCACGTTTGATGGACGGAAAGTATATTGATTGAACGTTTTTACCAGAACATAGTCAATTCTAGGGCCAACGGTCAATGCAGTATTACTCGGTAAAGTCCAAGGCGTAGTCGTCCAAGCCAAGAAATGAATTTCATCCAGATCCAGTCTTTCTAACTTATAATGTTTCAAATTATTGGAACTGATGTAATCATAAAAAGTGTTAAAAACCAATTCTTTTTGATCTTCTAATACTTTGAACTGAGCCACAACTGTCGTATCAGTTACGTCTCTGTAACTTCCCGGCTGGTTCACTTCGTGCGAACTCAAACCTGTCCCAGCTTTTGGAGAATACGGCTGAATGGTATAGCCTTTGTACATCAAATCCTTGTTGTAGATTTGTTTTAGCAGCCACCAAACCGATTCCATATATTTGGATTTATAAGTCACATACGGATCTTCCATATCAACCCAATATCCCATTTTTTCGGTCAGGTCGTTCCATACATCGGTATAACGCATTACGGTTTTCTTACACGCTTCGTTATACTCTTCTACGGTTATTTTTTTTCCTATATCTTCTTTGGTAATTCCAAGTTCTTTCTCAGTACCTAATTCAACAGGCAAACCATGCGTATCCCAACCTGCTTTACGCTTTACTTGAAATCCTTTTTGAGTTTTATATCTGCAAAAAATATCTTTAATCGCACGCGCCATTACGTGGTGAATTCCAGGCAATCCATTTGCCGAAGGCGGCCCTTCAAAAAACACAAACGGTTCAGCTCCTTCGCGGGTGGTTACGCTCTTTTCAAATATATTTTCTTTCTTCCAAAAATCCAGCACTTCTGACGCCACTGTTGGCAAGTCAAGTCCTTTGTATTCAGTAAATTTTGTGCTCATTTTATCCTTTTCTTAATCGAGGTGCGAAAGTAAGAAATTTTAAAATAAAAAGGCAATGAGCGCCCGTTAAAGTTATATTTTACTGTATTTGAATACCCAAGACAATTATTTACTTTCAAAAAGGAAAGAAAATAAAAATATTTAAATCACTAGCAATTAGTTATTTACATTTAAAAAACAGGTATTTCTACGCACACTTGACTTTTAAAATATTTGTAGGTTTGATCCTCTTTTTCAATTAGTTACAAATTTTAAAACCATGAATATATCCAAAATTTTTTCTAATCTAGTCTTGAAAATAAAATCAGAGCCTAATTCAAATTCCTTGGATATTGCTATTGCCAACATAGCTACACTGGAAGATACTTCCAAATTAAATTTGACAAAATCTCCACTTATTTTATCAATAGTAAATATTGAAGAAGACAGAACTCTTAAAAATCAATCTGTTTATCTAAAAGAGGCAGACCATAAAGTCAACATTTCGAGATATAAAAACCCAACGCAGCATCTTATTTTTTCAATCTTATTTAGTTCTTATGTTGAGGAATCCGATTTGTATTTGGCGGGTATTGAAAAACTGAATTTACTCATAAACTACTTCCAGCAAAACAGCACTTTTTATTACAAAAGTGATGATACTGAACTGATATATTACCCAGGTTTTATGTCAAAAACGGAAGCCGAGAAACTGAACTATTCCAAAATAACTTTTGAAATCACAAGCTTAACTATGGAACAGTTAAATCAAATGTGGTCTTATCTGGGATCAAAATATATGCCTTCTATTTTATTTAAAATGAGATTGTACCCTGTACAGATAGATACAATCATTAAGGATGAAGTAATCAAAGAAGTTAAAATTAACCTTTGGGAAAATGACAAAAACAACACAATTGGCCTTATAGAAACGATTTAAGCTAAAAAACAATAATATATAACCATAAAAAAAAATGTCATGAATGTAAGTTCTCTTAAAACACCTGGAGTATATATCAATGAGATTGATGCATTTCCGCCTTCAATTGCTCAAGTAGCAACTGCCATACCTGCATTTGTGGGTTATACAGAAAAAGGACCCACAGTTCCTGTTCGGATTTCTTCCTTTATGGAGTTTCAACAAATTTTTGGAGGAGCTCCGTTGCCTAAAGCCGTTGTGGTCGAATTAGACTCAAACTTAGTTCCAACAGACAATAGTACTGTTACCGAAAGTCTCTTTAAACTCTATAACAGCATTCGCCTTTTTTACACTAATGGAGGCGGTGTTTGCTATATCGTTTCTATAGGCGATTATACGGCAACAATCAACAGCAATGGTGTTTTTGAAACTGGTATAGAAAAATTAGAAAAATTCGATGAACCAACTTTGATATTATTTCCGGATGCTGTGAATTTAAGTGCTGTTTTGTTGGGATTAGTACAACAAAAAGCTTTAGCTCAATGTGCTAAATTAATGGATCGATTTACAGTTATGGATGTCAAACAAGAAACAAGCCTTATTGCAGACAGCAGTGCTTTTAGAGACAATGTTGGCAATCAAAACATGAAATACGGATCTTCTTATTACCCTTATTTGAAAACTGCTTTTCCATACACTTATAGATTTAATGATATAAACGGAACAGCTAGTGGCAAAGTAGATTTTGGAACAATATACTCATCCGATGCCAAAATCAAACCGTTGATTGATGGCTTTAGCTCTTTATACAATGATGTCTATAATGATACTACAGGTTTGTTAAAAAAATGGAGTGTTGCTAAAACTGTCAATCTAAAGGTTGATACCGTAACAACCCTTGGACATGTAGGCACATTTGTAGGAAATATTTGGAACTTACTAAAAATTTACGGCAAACCCAGTACATTAGGGAACACAGGATTGAAAAACTATTTAAATAATTCTATTCCTATATTATTACGCCCGTTTGCGCAAAAATTAGTTGATTTTGAATCCCGTTATCTTGTAACTACAGCAACATATATAGTACAATATAGTACCCCTGGAATAAAGAATGCTTTTGATGACATTCCTTGGAAAGAAGGCGCTGTTGATTTCAAACCTTCCGAAACAAAAGTTCCTGCACAAACTAATTTGTATTTAAAGTTATTAACCTCAGATCCGGACACAACGGATATTGCGGCTGATTACGCAAAAATCAAAGCACAATTGAACAAACTTCATACAGCAATTATAACAGCAATAGATGGCTTGAGTCAATCAACTGAAAAGTACGTTGCTGAAGACGAAAACAGCTTAACATCAAGTATTCCTATTTATTCAGCAATAGTAGCCAAACTTTCTCAAACTATGAATACCGTTCCTCCATCAGGAGCTATGGTTGGTATTTATGCTCAAACAGATGCTTCTAGAGGCGTTTGGAAATCTCCTGCAAATGTTAGTGTTAGTGGCATTATTGGATTAACTGCTGATATTAATGACACCGATCAAGAAGATATGAACATCCATGAAACTGGAAAATCCATCAATGCCATTCGGAAATTCACCGGCAAAGGATTTATAGTTTGGGGGGGAAGAACACTAGCCGGAAACAACAACGATTGGAAATATATCAATGTTCGCCGATTGGCAAATATGATAGAAGAATCGGCAAAAAAAGCCTGCAATCAATTTGTTTTTGAACCAAACGTAGCCCAAACATGGGCAAGCGTAAAAGGAATGCTGGACAATTACCTAACCACACTTTGGAACGATGGTGCATTGGCTGGTGCCAAAGCGGAACATGCTTTTTTTGTTCAGGTTGGTCTAAACGAAACTATGTCAGCACAAGATATTTTGGACGGCAGAATGATTGTAAAGATTGGATATGCTCCTTCCAGACCTGCTGAATTTATCATATTGGAATTCAAACAAATGCAACAAAGATCATAATACTCAATTATTTAACTTAAAAATAAAACGATATGCCTAATACTGATTTTCCGTTACCAAAGTTCCATTTTAGTGTAGACTGGGGTGGTAGTAAAATTGCCTTTACAGAAGTTTCAGGCCTAAACAAAGAGATGGATATTTTAGAACATCGTGTTGGTTCCAGCCCAGAGTACTTTAAAAGAAAAATGCCCGGTATGCAAAAACTAAGCAACATCACACTCAAACGGGGTGTATTTGTGGGAGACAATGAATTCTTTGAATGGTACAATACCGTAGCCCAAAATACGGTGCAAAAAAGAACGGTTACCATATCGCTATTGGACGAAAACCACGAGCCAAAAGTAGTTTGGAGCGTGAAAGACTGCTTCATAGTATCTCTAAAATGTACTGACTTGAAAGCAGATGCCAATGAGGTTGCCATTGATACCGTAGAAATTGCTAATCATGGTTTTACTATTGAATATAAATCGTAACCCACATGCCAAATGACCCTTTAGCAGGCTTTCACTTTTCGGTGATATTTGAATTGGTGCCTCAATTTTCAATTGATACAAAATTTCAAAGTGTAAATGGACTAAAAGTCACTATGGAAACAGAATCTTATACCGAGGGGGGGCAAAATAAATTTAAACATAGTTTTCCTCTTCGTTCCGGTTACCAAGATTTAGTTCTAAAAAGAGGTTTAACAACGGATATGTCTGGATTGTCAATGTGGTGTAGTCAAGCTTTGGAAAGTTTTATTTTTTATCCTGCTAATTTGATTGTGTCGCTGCTCAATGAAAAAGGGAATCCTATAAAGGTTTGGTATGTCTCACATGCCATTCCTTTGAGTTACGAGTTTAGTGATTTTAATGCCGAAGAAAATAAAATAGTTATTGAAACCATTACTTTGAGATATAATTTTTTTAAAGAAATTCCAATTCCAAGTTTTTAAAAAAAAAGTAATTATGCCAATTGAAATTAAAGAATTACACATTAAAGTAAACATTGTCGAAACCCCGGATGCAAATTCCAATTCAAGTTATCAATTAAATTCATTAAAAATGAATGAGTTGAAATCGGAAATAGTTAAGGAGTGCACTTCGAAAGTATTGGAAAAAATTAAAGAAAAAATGGAAAGATGATAAAAGGATTATTAGGAATAATTGACAAAATGCATATCGAAGTTTTTCCTTCAAAAGAATACATTGAGCCTCCAAAAAAGACCATCATTGTACAATTGAATCCCGAAAAATACACGATGAAGCATAATGTTGTTTTTTGCGAAAGTCAAGCAACGGGAACGTCCGGCAGTGATTTGAGTTTTAATAGAATTGAAGGAGAAGAGGTTACTTTTGATTTCTTTTTTGACAGTTCAGGTATAGTCCCTCCTGGAAAAATAAAAGACGGTAAAGGTGAAGAAACATTTCTGGATGCTGTAGGCGATATTGCCAATGCACTAAAACCAGCCATTGTCAATCCGTTTGGTGAAGTCGAAACCGTCGAAAAAGATGTTGAGGAATTCAAGAATTTACTAATGGGATATGATGGTGACACCCACCAAACTGCTTATTTAAGACTGTTATGGGGAGGCTATAGCTTAAGTTGCCGACTAAAAAGCATGGATATTGAATACACTCTTTTCAGAAAAGACGGAAGACCTATAAGAGCTAAGGTAAAATGCACTTTTAAGGGAACCGTTTCCTATAAAATAATGGTGGCAAAAGAAAATAAAAGCTCTCCGGATCTTACACACGAAAGAATAATAAAAATGAATGATAATCTGGCCCTACTCTCAGAATCCATTTATGATAACAATTCATTTTATATCGATGTTGCCAAGAATAACAAATTATTAAGTTTTAGAAAAGTAAGCTTAGGGCAAAAAATAAAGTTCCCACCAATTAAATAATTATCATGCCAAATGTAAAACCTTTTTATCCCTCTGATACTTTGCTAAAACTGGAGTTTCTCATTAATGGGGTTAATAAAGGTTTAGATAATTTTTTGACAGAAGGAAAAGTACATTTTGAATTGAATAAAATTCCATTTGCAAAGTTTACGTTTACTTGCTCGGAAGATGATTTTAAAGAAGCTCAGGGTTCTCCAATTCAATCGTTGAATAGAGGCCAAGGAACAGTACCCATAACAATTGAAGTGAAAATTTCTTTTGAAAAAGAAATGAAAACACTTTTTAAAGGTGTTATCAAATCGCTGGATATTGAACACGAAAACTGTAATGTTGTTGCTAAAATAGAGTGTAAAGATATTGCATTACGATTGACTCAAACTTCATCTGAAGCAGAGAATAATAATCAACCTTTTGGAGAAAGGTTGACTACTTATACAAATGATTTACAGCTGAGCGAAAATTTATCTGGACAAAGTTGGAGCGAAGAGCATATTACGCAAAATAACACTGCAGTTCCTTGGGATTATTTGATTGGTTTTTTGGATTCCATCGGTATGTTAGTGGGGCTACGTAATACAGAATTCACAGGCATTGACATTGTTAATCCTGAAATTACTGCCACTTATGTGGCCGAAAATGGTATTAATGTTTTTGCCTATACCGGTAGAGTGGATCCTGAGAGAAGAAGGTCTATGGTTACCATTCAGCATTGGGATATCGAAAATCAAGCGGTTAATACTGTGACTTCTCAGCAAGAGGCCACCGAAAATATACATACCGTAAGAATCGACCAAACCAACCTGCAACCTGCAACTCTACAAAGAATTGCAGATACTATTATTGCCAAAAGCAAAATAGCGTCCATTAGCGGGAAAGTAACCACGTTTGGAAATCTAAAAGCAAAGATTGGAGAATATATAGGATTTAATAAAGTCAACCCCGAAATAGATAAGGAAACTTTATTAATTAGTGTTGAGGAACATCTTATTTCCAATGGCTGTTGGAAAACAGAGTTCACTTATGGCTTGGAAAGCGAAAGATCCTTTACGGAGAATACCACTACGGGTGTTAACAATGCGCATGCACAGGTAGGACAATCAAATACAGTGAACGGATTATTGATAGGAATCGTGACTCAAATTGAAGAAGATCCCAATAATCAATTCCGAATTAAGGTTCGTATTCCAATGTTGTCTGAAAATGGAGAAGGGGTTTGGGCTCGGTTAGCCACAATGAATGCTGCAAACGAGATGGGCAGTTATTTTATTCCGAGTGTGAATGATGAGGTTATATTGGGTTGTTTGGGGAACAATCCAGACACACCCATAATTCTTGGGAGTCTTTATAGTTCTACAAGAGCAATGCCTTTTCCGATAACACAAGATAATTTCATTAAAGGTTTTGTGACCAAAGAAGGAACTAAAATAGTTATCGATGACGATAAAAAAAGCATAGAGTTGAGCACCAAGAAAGGAAACAAACTAACTATAAGTGATGACCTGAAAGGATTTGCAATTGAAGACGAAAACAGCAATAAAATAACTCTGGACGATCAAGGTATAACAATTGAAAGCAGTAAGGATTTGAACCTAAAAGCCAGTGGAAACATAAAAATAGAAGGCACTCAAATAGCCATAGAAGGCAGTGCGAAAACGGACATAAAAGGAGGAACAGTAAACATTAATTAAATGGGATTAGCAGCAAGAGTTTCGGATATGCATGTGTGTCCTAAGGTAGAGCCTGGACCAGTGCCCCACGTGGGAGGACCTATTCTGCCTGGAGGTAACTCAACCGTTTTAATAGGCGGTATGCCAGCTTCGGTTGTGGGGGACAATTGTGTTTGTGCTGGCCCTCCCGATTCATTAACAGCTGGATCTTCTTCTGTTTTCATTGGGGGAAAAGCTGCCGTGAGAATGGGAGATTCGACCGCACATGGAGGCACTGTTGTTATGGGTTGTCCTACTGTTATTATAGGAGGTTGAAAATGATTTAAGATTGCAGATTTCGGATTGCAGATTTAAGAAGTTTTGAATAACGAAAAAGAAATACCTAGTAGGTTTTCATTGATAAAAATAAAATGGTCTTGAATTCCCGAGAGCGCGTGAGGGATAGAGCAAGGCGCCAAAGCGCTCGTGATAGCCCGACCCGGTTGAGAAAGGGGCTGTATGAGCGGTTCTATAAGTAAGCCCCTTCTCTCAACCGGGTCACGCCCAGATAATTAAAATTGGATAATTATTATAAAATTAACTTGATGAAAACAGATTCATTTTTAGGAACAGGATGGTCATTCCCACCCACTTTTAACAACTTAACCGGCACTGTGGAAATGGTATCTGATGAGGCCGATATTTTTCAGAGCCTGCATATTTTGCTTTCTACACAACTGAAAGAAAGAGTGATGCGTTCTGATTTTGGCTGTGATTTGACTGCTTTATTATACGAAAACATAACCATTACACTGCTTACCAAAATAAAGGTTATCATCGAAAATGCCATACTGTTATATGAACCGCGTGTGGATTTACTGAATGTAGATTTTGCTATGGTTGAAACCAATAATGGATTAATCAATATTGAAATTACGTATAGAATTAGAGCCACCAATTCCAGAAAAAATTATGTATTCCCTTATTATTTAGAAGAAGGAACATTTGTAAAACAATAAGTGTACAATGGAAAATTGCAAATCGATATTATCAATACACAACGGAATGGGGACTACTCAAAATGATCGGGTAAAACCTGCTTTACAACCCGATTTTTTCCTTCTTGACGAAAGAAACGAACAGGACTTTATATTATTTGTGCAAAAACTTTCGGAATATGTAAATTTCTTTAACGAATATAATATTTCAGAAAGCAATTGGTCGGTTTTTTTTCAGAAGGAATCTACTTCCATCCTTATATTAATTGCACATTGGAATATCGAATTGCTTCCAAACTCATTTGAAGTTAAAAAAAATGAAATCTACTTAATTGTTGATCCTACGACACAAAAAACGAGATTAATAGAGTATTTTAATTTGATATATACCGAATTTGATAAACTAGAGAAAAAAACAAAATTACTGGACGATGAAATCATTGAAAAAGAAAATTTAGTCGCTGCTGCTTATTCCATCAAAAATCAGTTTGAGCTTATTAAAAATCAAATAAACAGTTCTGCAGACATTTCTGCTCTTTTAAAAAATTATGTCTTTATTAAAACGACACAGCAACTTTTCGGTCTATTACTTTCATGGAAAAATTTTACCAAAAGTGCTATCGATTTCCAACTTAACAGTTATCCAAAACATTCTCCTCAATACACGCTGTTCCTTTCTTTTTTAAAGTTATTGGACATTGCCAAATCCAAGCTAAATGAATACACAAAAAATCATTTGGACTTTTATTATAAAGATATTTTACGCACCGAGAATCAAAATGCAAAACCGGATTACGTTCATTTAACAGTGGAACCTTTTGATGCAAAGCCTTTCCTGATTCCAAAAGGAACTGCTTTTATAGCAGAGAAAAACAGTATTGGTCAGAAAAAATTTTATGAATCTACAGCTGATCAAGCTGTAAATGGGATCAAACTGCATTCTTTTTTGAGTATGTATCGCCAGCAAGATTCCTATTTCAAGGCAGATTTACTTGCTTTTAATACCAAGAATAAAGGATTTAATGCCTTTACAACCGAAAAACAATCCTATAAAGAAGGAATAATGATTGCCAGTCCTATTTTTTATTTACAAAGTGGGGAACGGATTATTTCTTTGCGATTTAATGATAAAGATTATAAAGCATCTGATTTTGATTTTTATATCACGGGAGAGAAAAAAACCTTTGAAATTACATCAAAAGACAATAACGAAAAGGAATCCAAAACCGGAAAGAATTACATTCGATTGAAAATTCCAGCCACCGAAAAAAAAATCATCCCCTTTGATAAAAAATTACACGCGGAGTTTTTGATTCAAACTGAATTTCCCGTTTTGAAAATTGTTCCTAAAAACATAAATATTATAACTGCTATCGAAACTATTTCGATTCAAGTGGACGTGAATCAATTCAAATCGTTTGTATTGGATTCCGACTTTGGAAAAATCGATACCGAAAAAGCCTTTTTCCCTTTTGGTGAAATTCCAAAAACAGGCAATGGTATGATTATTAGTTCCAATGAGTTTTTTATGAAAAAAAATGCAATCGCCTCTATTATATTGAAATCAGACACACAACATTATAATTTAAAACCCTTTACTCTTACTAATGGTGTTTATGAAGAATATAAAAAGGAAGCATCGTTTTTAATGCCAATTTTAATACCCAATTTATCTCCATATTATTATAATGTATCACTTCTTAATGAGTTCCAAATTTATCAAGCCCTGCCGATTCGTTCTTCCAATGAATTTACTGCAGAGTCTAGTTCCAATACGATTGTAATTCCTAATTTATATCCTTTATCCGAATACAATTATAAAGAAATAGCCAGTAATCAAATTGTTGCAAACGGAAAGTTTAGAATAGAATTATTCGACAATGCATTCAATGCTGATGCTTTTATGTTTAAATATATAGTCGCTGCAACGAAACCTGCAACACCTTTACCTTATAAGCCAAGGGTTAAAGAATTTACTTTTAATTATTCTGTAACCGAAAACATTAAATTAAACACACGAAGTGGGGAAGATAACCCAATAGATATTTACAGCATATTACCCTTTGGCTATGCCAAAATAATGAACAAAGAAGTTTTTCATTTTATACAAAAGAACCCTTTAGAAGGAACCCTTTTTTTAGGATTTGAAAAAGCGAACCCAAATGACGGACTCCGTTTTTTAATACAATTGGAAGAAGGAACCGCAAACCCGTTACTAGAGCCTGCAAAAGTATCGTATGAATATCTGGACAAAAACACTTGGAAAAAATCAGACTCTAATGCTATTGGGGACGAAACTTTTTCCCTCACACAATCTGGGCTTATTTCTATTACTATTCCAGAATTTGATTCAACATCGAATACCGAACTGGAATCGAATCTTTTTTGGCTCAAAATCTCAGTATCAAATATCGAAGCCGTATGCAAATTCGTAGGAGTTCACGCTCAAGCTCTGAAAGCAGTTTTAACTGATTATGAAAAATCGGGAGCAGTTTTTTTGGAAAATACCCCAAAAGAAACCATTAGCAAAATCTACACACCAATAAATAAGGTTAAAAAAATCATTCAGCCTTATTCCTCTTTTAGCGGAAGAATCAAAGAACCAGATAGTGCTTTATATACCAGAACCAGCGAGAGACTGCGCCACAAAAACAGAGCCATAACCACTTGGGATTACGAAAAAATTGTGCTACAGGAATTCCCCGAAGTCTATAGAGTAAAAGCATTAAACCATTATAGATTTGACACTATGATTTCAAATGTTTCAGCGGGATATGTGACTTTAATTCCAGTTGCAAAATCATCAGTTTCGGATAACATCAATTGGAAACCGCTTTTAAGTTTGAATAAAATGCTCTTGATAAAAGAACATCTGGCCAAAATTGCGTCTCCTCACGTAAGAATTAATGTTAAAGCTCCCAAACAGGAAAAAGTAGAAGTCATTTTCAAAGTGAAATTTCATTTGCAGGAAGGAATGAATTCCGGATTGTACATAACTGAATTAAAACAAACCATTAACACCTATTTAAGCCCTTGGGCTTATGAAACATCCGAAATAAATTTTGCTAATGAAATCGAATTTTCATCATTAATTCAATTAATTGACAATCAGAGTTATGTTGATTATCTCATTGATTTCAAAGTTAGTCAATATATTCTTGATGCTAATAATGAAGTCGTGGGAAGTGCGATTCAAAATCTGAATAAAATTTCGCCACAAACAGATTACACATTGTTTATCCCAAATGATTCCCACCAAATTCTAGCAATTTAAAACGTAAACTATGCCATCTGAATATTATATAGAAAAAAATAGGGTATTACCTCCTTCCCAGGATTTTCAGTTCTTGTTGAAAGAAGGCTTGCGGTATATTGAAAAATTAGGCTCTAAATTTTGGACTGATTATAATGCTCACGATCCGGGAATAACAATTTTGGATGTATTATGCTATGCCATTACGGATTTAGGTTACCGATCAGATTTTGCCATAAAGGATCTTTTGACCAATAAAAAAGGACTAATAGAAAACAAAACGTTCTTTAGTGCATCAAACATTTTTACAAATGCTCCGTTAACCGAAACAGATTTTAGAAAACTACTTATCGATATTGAAGGAGTGGCAAATGCCTGGTTATTGGCCACCAAAAAAGAAGTTGACGCTTATGGTTATTTCGTGCCGAATGAAAGTGAAGCGAAATTATACATCAACAAATTGGAAGACAAACTGAGTTTAAAAAGCACCAATAAAAAAATATCGCTTTAAGCAAATTGCAGTTAAGAGGTCTGAATAAAATAAAAGTAGAATTGGACGATGATCCCATTTTAGGCGATTTGAACACCTTGATATTAGAATTCTCCTTCTGGGAAAAAACCCGTTGGATTAACCTTAAAATAGTTCCTCAATTTACGCAATGGGATCATCCAGACAGCAACTTATTTAAGAAAATGAATGCGCCGTCAAAAATTACAATCGAAAGCGTAAAAAAAACACAAGACATTGTTTATCTAACAGTTAATCGATATTCTAAACCTAGCGAATCTTTACACTTTAGAATATTCTCCGAAGACAAAAATGAACTTGATTTGGTTTTGGGTCATTTTAAAACCGAAAAAAATGTTTGTGAAATTATTTCCTTATTCGCAAAAAAGAAAAACAAAATTCAGGAGATTTTTTCGACCATTTCGGTACGACTGCATCAAAACAGAAACCTTACCGACGATTATTTATGCACTCAAATCATTGAAAAAGTTGACATTGGAATTTGTGCCGATATCGAAATTGAGCCTGGTGCCGATGCCATCGTCGTGATGAGTCAAATTCAAATCGCCATTGATTCCATTATTTCGCCAAAAATTAATTTCTATTCACTTTCGCAATTAGTAAAAGAAGGATACCATTCTGAAGATATATTTTTAGGTCCAAAGCTGACACACGGTTTTTTAAAAGACGAGGAAATAGAGAAGGCACAATTGACAAACGAGATTCACACTTCGGATATTATAGCCGTTTTGATGGCGATAAAAGGTGTCAAATCGGTCAAAAATCTTTTGATGACTGCTTATAATCTTTTAGGAAAACCTATTCCAAATGCTATAAATAAAAGCTGGGTTTTGACGCTTAACGGAGAAGTAAAACCCGTTTTCAATGCGCTAAAATCAAAGTTGTTGCTGTTTCAAAAAAACATTCCTTTTCTGCTTTCGGAAAACCAATTAATGCTGGTAGAGCAAAAAGTGATTATGTCTAAAACGCTCTTCAACCAAAAAAAATTAAAAGGGGCAAACAATGATTTTGAGGTAGAAAACGGTACTTACTATCCACTTAATAGTTACAGTAGCATACAGGATGAATTTCCGGTTACGTATGGTTTGGGCAAAAATTATCTTTCAGATAAAGAAACCGATCTTAGGAAAGCGCAGGCAAAACAGCTCAAAGGATATTTGTTCTTTTATGAGCAAATTTTAGCAGATTTTTTCAGTCAGCTCTACAACGCAAAAGAATTGTTTAACACAGATGTTGATGCTCTCAAAAAGTCCTATTTTCCTACGTATTTGGACAAAGACGATGAAACTGGAAATGATTTTTATTCGAAAGAATTATATAAAGAGGGTTTTAAAAAAATACTATTGGAAGGCGAATCCGAAAATGATGTTTCATTATACGAGTCCAAAACCCTTTTTTATGACCGAAAAAATAGAGTTTTAGATCATTTGATGGCTCGTTTTGCCGAAAGTTTCAGTGATTATGTTTTTATGATGTACCAAGTTTCCGGTGACACATCGGGTATGGGAAGCCTTTCGTTTGACTATGATGATTTAATACTGGACAAACAAAATTTTATCAATGCGTATCCCGAAATTAGCAGTAATCGCGGTTTGGGAATCGATTATTTGAATGCAGCCATTGTTTCGAATACACTGCATTTTAATCCTTTTTGGAAAACGGATCATAGAGGCGGTTACGAAAAAAGGGTAGCCAAACTATTAGGAATAAACGAAATCCCCTTAAGGAATATTGTAACCGAGGAAGGGCCTCAAACACAATGGACAGTTGAAACCCTAAACGAAGATTTTCTATTTAAAATTATTACCCCAGCGACAAATCTGCAAGAAAAATGGGATTGGGCTCAACTGCATTTTTTGGATCAAAACCTTTATAAAATTTACAAAGTTGGGGTTCATTTTTACTTATACTTAGTAGATGATAACAAAAAAATAGCCAGACTTGAGCATAAATTTATTTCGGAAGCGAAAGCATTTGAATATCTACAAAAAATGATAAAAACGCTCAATCTGTACTATGAAAATTTCTATTGCCTAGAGCATATTTTGCTGAGACCTTTTAACAATAAAACCTTTTTGGATGATGATTTATTGTCCGTTTGCCTGAATGATGAATGTGATGATATTGCCAACAACGACCCTTATTCCTTTAAGGCAACCATTGTATTGCCTGGTTATCTTTCGCGTTTCAAAAATTTAACTTTTAGAAAATATGCCGAAAAAATATTCAGACAGGAAGCTCCAGCCCATGTTTTATTAAAGATATGTTGGGTCAATGAGAAAGACTTGCTGGCTTTTCAAAGAAAATATAAAATCTGGCTTCAAAACCACCGACAATATCGATTAGATTTTTGTAGAAATAAACTAACACCTGCCAAAGAAACAAAATACAAAATCGAGTTAAATGAGCTTGTCGTGGCACTAAAAGAGCTCAACACGATTTATCCAGAAGGGAATCTTTATGATTGTCAATTAAGTGAATCAATCAATCCAATTATTTTAGGAAATACATCATTAGGAACTTTATAACAACAATATCATGGAAGCATATAATACACCTATTTATCCAGTTTTTGAAGCCGATCAGGTCTTAAGTCAAAAAGAGCTTAATCTGGTAGTAAGCCACTTAGAAGAACAAGATCGTATTACAAGAAAAAATCTAATTGGTTTAGGGATTGTTTGTGGATTAGACCTTTCTTTTCTAATCGATAATACTGTAAAAATTAGTTGCGGTACAGCAGTTACCTCACTCGGATTTCAAATGAACTGGTCAGAAACAATACTTACCCATTATCAGGATTTTGATATGCCAGATACTTTCCTGAAACCAGATTATACCAGAGAACCGCATTTGGATTTCATTTTTAAATATGTCTCTCAATATGAATCCATAAAAAATTGTATTGAACTGCTTCCTTCAAGTTCCGCTGTTCCCGCTAAAAAACCTATTCCAAAAGATTTTTTTATCAATAAGGCTATTATACTTTTTCTTGAAGTTTCCCTAATTGACCAAAAAAACTGCAATACAACCAATTGTGATGACAAGGGAAAACGAATGGAATTCATAATTAGACCTTTGGTTATTCCTATAAATGAACTCACAAAAAGTTTACTTCCAGAACAACATTTAGAAGATAATTACTCAAAATTAACGTTCCCAAGATATAATGTTCCCCATAAAAATTTAATTACAGGCATATCTGTTTTGGATGAATTCAAAAAAGTGTTTGAAGTTACTCAACTCCTGACTATTTCAAACGCTATCAAAGACCTTTATACGGATCACAAATATATTTTGCCCAATGAAAGCAGTTTTACAATATTCGAAAACAGCAAAGCAAAAATGGATGAAATGCTGAACATTCATAAATCGAATGTGGGTGTGCAATATCTTTGGGACTGGATTTCGGACATAACGCTGGCATACAATGAAATTATAGAATTCAAAAAAATCAATCCTTCTTTTTGCTGTGTCAACGAAAGCCTATTTCCATTTCACGTGGTTTTGGGTACTAATGCTACGAATAGCAGTGTTTATAGAACCGCTTTTACTCCATCGTTGAATGCAACCAAAAAAGAAGCTTTAAAACTCAAAAAAATCATCCTCCTTTTTGAACGATTGGCTTCCATAATCAATTCTTTTGAAATGCAAAAAGTGGGTAAAATAAAAATCACTCCTTCCACCTATGGTTCTGATTTTTTATCCAAAAAAGCGATTCCTTTTTATTATAACCAAATCCTTGATTTGAATCAAAAATGGAATCCGGAATTAACCTTAAAAACCAAAAACGACACCATCCTTTCTTATCTCTCTGACATTCCAAATTATTCGAATAAAATCGAAGTACAAAAACCATTATTGTTCGAAATGGAACCGTACAACTTTTTTAGAATTGAAGGCCATATTGGCATGAATTATAAAAAAGCGATCAAAGATCTTACGCTAATAAAAGACAGTTACAGTCTTCCTTTTAAAATTACAGCATTAAACGCAGTGGATTTTCTCAATAAAGAAGTTGATATTCTAAAATTTGATGGACGATGGGATGATCTGGAAACTGATTATGATTTGGCTCGAAAAAGAATCTACAACATCACCGAATTTGTCATTAAATGGATGGATGTGAGAAGAGATGCTTTGGAACAAAACAAGGTTATTACCAAACAGAATATTGATAATTTCAAAAATATTTTGGCACAATTGAAAAACCTTTTGACCAATGATTTAAAAGAATTTTTGCCCAATTACAAATCATTTTATGAAATATTCAAACAGTTAAATTATGTTTTTTTATTCCATAGATGGTGCATTCAGTTATTTAATACCACCTTATCTACACTTGCAGAAGATTTAATAGACCGTATGGACGACATCAACGAATTGTTCCTAGACGATCCATTTACCGTAATCTATGAAGAGGCCAACTTGAGATGGCAAAAAACGTATAAAGATTTATTTTTTTCTACCTATATAAAAAAGCATCCTGGACTCGAACATAAAGCAGGTGTTACCAAGGGAGGGACTTTTGTTTTGGTTTATGTTGACAGCTCTATTTTTAAGGCTGCCGCTCCGCCACTTCTATACACAAACTTACTCACAGCAGTAACCTCTTATCGAAACAGCATAAATATTGCAGATAGCGTAAAACAAGAATTAATAGACAGCGTAAAATTCACCGATTACAAATCCCAAATAAAAACAAAACCAATTATTGGTGACAAATGCAAAGCCGAAACAGATAATATTAAAGCAAACTTATTAGAGGTAGCCAAATACAATATGGATGAAAACTATACTCTTGAAATGAGTGGTTTTATTCTCGAAAACATAAAAAATGCTTTACAATATGAAATCATTCCAATTTCTAAAGGCAATACATTTCAACAGCTCATCATTGCCGATTTCTTCCTGCCCTATGCCTGTTGTGGCGATGGCAATACAATCGAAGTAAAAATAGAAGTCAACGAACCTTTATTCATTTCATTAGACATCCTTAAATATTGCAACAATGACAGTGATGAATACGAAATAAAAATTAAAGGTAAATCAGGAGGTAAATTCTCAGGAACCGCAAAAAATGCCGTGATTCAAAAAAGTGACAAATACTATTTGGTTCCAAATCTACTTGCAATCAAAGTATCGCAATCCCATACTTTACAATACGAGTTGGATGAAGAATTTAGCAACACTATCAATTTCGAAATTTTAGCTTCTTCAACATTGAAATGGACGGCTGAGAGAGATAAAAAAGATCCAAACCAATTTCAATTTATCAATCCTATACCGAATGATACACACGAATATCAATTTGATTTTGGAGATGATGCAGAAATAACGACAAAAGAAAGTACAGTTTCACACATCTTTAAATTTAATGAAAAAGTACAGCTGTTTACCGTCTCAATCAAGCAATTGGGAGAGGTTTGCGAAAACAATCAGACCATAATAGTCAAAATGATTGGCGATTTCAGGGCTACAGATTTTAACGAAAAAGATTTCAATACTAACAAATAAAAGCAATATCATGGCAGCAAAAAACAAAGCAGTAATTATTCAAGAAATTGATACTATTATTAAAACGGGAGGTGATATCAAAGCAACCGATACAAATACCATACTTAAAGATATTTTAGACTGCGTAGAACTAAACGAACAAGGGACAACCGGCTCCTCCACTTTTGCCTTTGAAAGCAAAACGACTTTAACGGATCCACATGGAGCTTTGCTTGATTATTCGATTAGAGGAATTGAAGGATCATTTGCAAACATCACTTTTAAAATACAGATTAAAGAAAATAACGTGAATGATTTGAAATTCCCGAATGATAATCCACAAATTATGAAAGCCCTAGACTCTATCATTGATTCAGGCCAAAGCAACCAAATGGATTTTTTAGTAAAAATAAAAAAGACACAAACTGGCTCAACTGATGGCAAAAAATTTAGAGTGGGGAGTTTAAGTTTTTTTATAACAAAAGATTTATTTTCTATTAAAATCGAAAGCCAAGAAATCAATGACAACCTTTTTAATGGCGATCAGATTTTCACTTCTATTGCAATTCATTGCCCAAAACCTAACATTAAATTATAGCAAATGCATTTACTCCAACAACATACCTTTGATATTCAGTGTTCTTCTCCAAGTTTTGGAAAAGAAATACAAAATCAATTGAGTTCATTGTTGGAGAACCAATTTTATCCAAAACTCGAAATTTTATTCGATAAATATGCCGTTGACAAGCACACTTGGAACACAGATTTAATTGCACTTGAACTGCCTGATTTGTCGAGAAAAAATTGGAAAAATGAACTGGTGCATCATTCTTTACTGCAAATCGAAGAATACCTAAAGAACAACATTCCTCTTTTTGAGATTGATAATGCTAACAACCATTCTTTACTGCAAATTGAAGAATACCTAAAAAACAATACTTCCCTCTTTAAAATTAATAATCGTAACAATCATAACATTGCACAAAAAGGTTTTACTACTAAAGAACAACATCTAAGTTTTTTGTTGTTTCATTTTTTAAAAACAGGTGTTTTGGCAGAAAATTCTATTTCTAAAAATCTAACTGAAATTGTTTCTAAAATAGAAATCACAAATGAATTTCTAGAAGAACTTATTAAAAATCTAACTGAAGATATAATCTGTTTTGAACGATGGATTTTTTCTATCTCAGTTTTTTTTAAAAAGAAGAGTATTAATTCTTTACTGGGTTTCAAATTAATTTCAGTTTCTCATTTCCAAGAAATTCTTCAAAATCAAGAAAGCAATTTGTATGAATTAAAACAATTTAAACAGCTATTCAAAACAAACAAAGCTTTCGTATTACAATGGCTTGAATTAATAGAATGGACAAACTACATTCAAAAAAAGTCTAATTCGAAATCTATTCTTTTTAAAAACTTCATTGAATTATCTTCAAAACATTGGGCAATTTCATTGGATGAAATGAGAGCAATTTTTAAAATCATAAACACTAATAGTAAAACCGACAACAAAGCTGTTTTTCAAGAAATGAGTTTTTTTATCGAAAGTTTAAAAAGAAGTGATACTCCAAATTCATTGAAGAATGATTTCATAGAAATAATAGAAAAATCAAATGATTATACTTTTGATGAAAGCCCAGAAGTTACAAAATCAAAAAGTATCAATATAAGCGAAACGCAATTTATAACTAATGCAGGTTTGGTTATTTTACATCCATTTTTACAATCATTATTTGAACAATTGAACTTGTGTAAAAATGATATTTGGACCACGAAAATGAATCAGCACAAGGCTGTTTTATTGACCCAATTTATGATTACAGGTCAGGAAAAAAGTTTTGAAAATGAATTGTTTTTAAATAAAATTCTATGCGGATTTCTACTGGAAAATGTGGTGAACGCCCAATTGAAAATTACAAAAAAAGAAAAAGAAAAATGTTATAGTTTGTTACAAGCCGTTTCTGAACATTGGAAAGTAATGCAAAAATCCTCTGTAGAAGCTTTGCAAGAATCCTTTTTGCAAAGAAATGGTAAAATCGTAATTCAAAGCGAGTTCCGTTTTGAATTATGGGTGGAAGAAAAAGGGTTTGACATACTACTGGAACAACTTCCCTGGGGCATAGGGATGGTCAAAACCCCATGGATGGAAGAGTATCTAATCTGCAATTGGAGTTGATTATTTAATGCTAAAGAATATTGTTATGGACAAAATGACGTTACAACCAGAAAAAGTAAAAACTGCAAAAAGTAGTTCGTTTTTTAAACCAACCATTCAAAAAAAATTGAGTGTCGGTTCTGCTAATGACACTTATGAAGTAGAAGCAGATGCAATGGCTAATAAAGTGATGCGGATGCAGGAACCTCAACAACAAAATGTTTCTCATACGGGCGCATTGGTACAAAGAAAATGTACTGCCTGCGAACAGGAGGAAAAGTTGCAAAAGAAACCTTTAGCCGAAAATATCACGCCTTTGATTCAACGTTCATCAACAGAAAATAGTGGCGAATCTCAAGCTTCAAACCATATTGAAAACCAAATCAATAATTCAAGGGGTGGCGGAAACAGTATGGATCATGGCACCAAAAACTTTATGGAAAGCCGCTTTGGGGCTGATTTTTCAGGAGTTCGCATACACACGGGCAGTCAGGCAGTTCAAATGAGTCGTGAATTAAATGCACAAGCCTTTACAGTGGGCAATGATGTTTATTTTAATGAAGGCAAATACAGTCCTAATACTGATAGTGGGAAACATTTATTAGCGCATGAGTTGACGCATACGGTACAACAAACTGGAACAATCGGAAGGATGAAGATTCAGAGAAGCCCTAGTAGTGATCCCAGTATAAATGCTTGGCAAGAAAAACTTTCTGGTTCAACATCAGCAGATAATCTCTGTGGACTTTGTCCCAAAAATTTAGGTGTTAATTCCATAACCAGTGGATTTCAGAATGGAATTGAGCTAAAGGCATTTATCCTTAATGACGACACTTCTCATTCATATGATATAAAAAGAACTAAACACGGTAAGGTTTGGATAAAAAGTAGTGGAGCTTGGACTAATCCCATAAATCTTGGTCCGGGTAATGATGATGACTCTCATAATAGGGATGAATTCCTTACATCTCAAATTACAGTGCCTTACCTTCCTTATATTTATTCAATGGATGCACCAGGTTTTAACAACCGCGCAAATCCTATAGCTAATTCTTCTGCAACAGAAGCAATCCTAAGTGGAAATTTTATTGAGTTTGTTCGTGTTACAAGACCTAACAATACTACTTATGATGACACAAGAGCCTTTAACTGGCATTCAATGATATGGATAGTTAAAAATGTTTCTGGAACTTGGGATGTAAATGCCAGTAGAAGTGTAATTGGTACAGGACACTTACCATCTTTAGACCCATAACGCAAACAGGTTTCATAAGTCTTAATCATATATAAATAAAAATGTTTTTTCTATTAATTTTAAATCTATAAAAGTATGTTATTTGATACGTTAATAGAAGAGTCTGAAGAAATTGTTGTACTTACTATATTACTGGAGGAATTATCATTTTCTTTAGAGGAGGGTATAATGCAATATATTTATAAAGCTGAAATTCAAACCCCACTTAAAGGAAATTTGATTCCCAAAAAAGAAATCAGATTGATAACAAACAGATATAAGTTTTTAAGTGGTAATAATGGAGAATCAATACTAGAAGAAACTAATATTATGCCTGGAGATGAATATATTGCTTTTTTAATGGGCGCTCCCGTGGACAAAGATGATTCTCTTCCAAACTATCAATTGATTGACAGATGGTTGGGATTAAACAAAATCTCAGTTTATAAGTTACATTATATTCAAAATAGAAAATAAAGATTTTGAAGTCTTCCCCGTTCTCTTAATTAATACGAAAAAAATGAAAACAAACAAATTTAAAGAAATCCACTCACTGATTAAAAGTTAGGGTACTTTTTTTAAGCATCCATTCAAAAATAAATGTAGGTGCTGCGAATGATTTTTATGAATTAGAAGCAAATGCTATGGGCTGATAAAGTAATGCGAATACAAGAACCTCAACAGCAAAATGTATCTCAAATGGGCGCATTGGTACAAAGAAAATGTACTCATTGCGAGCATGAAGAGAAAATTCAAAAGAAACCTTTAGCAGATAATATTAGACCTTTAATTCAACGTTCGCCAAATTCTGAAGATGGTGGGCATGCATCAGATCAAGTAGAAAGTCAAATTAATAATTCAAAAGGTGAAGGTTCTTCTATGGATAACGGAACAAAAAACTTTATGGAAAATCGTTTTGGTATTGATTTTTCTGGGGTTCGAATTCATACCGGAAGCCAAGCGGTTCAAATGAGTAGAGAACTAAATGCATAGGCATTTACAGTAGGCAATGATATTTATTTTAATGAAGGAAAATATAGTCCTAATTCTGATAGTGGGAAACATTTGTTGGCACATGAGTTGACACATACCGTGCAGCAGGGAGGTAGAATTGGGAGGAAAATTCAGAAAAGTAATTCGTGCACTTATGGAGAAATTAGGGCATGGGCAATAACAAGTTTAAGTGACCATTCTTCACCGCCTGGATTAGCAGATGCAAAAGCAAGTATTGGTTCTGTATGTACAAGAAGAAACTGTCATTGTGTAGATGGTAGTACTGCGACAGCTCCGGGGATATTGCAGCTTGGACAAATATTGTTGCTGCAAGTGGTGGTACTGATTTAAGTGGTGGTGGGAATTATATGTGCGTTGGTTCCCAACAATGTGGTTTTGTTTATCAATGTCGACCTACATATAGACGAGGTCAACCTATACCGCCTATACGGGAAAGAACAACCAATTTAACTCCTGGCGGAACAGCTGTTGTAAATGGTAATACTCTATATTTTTATAATGATCCTCGAAATGGAAATTGTCCATAAAAAATAAATATTTAAGCTAATAAATGAACCACTCACCAATCCATATAGAATCTAAACCAAAAACGGCAAAACCCAATGTCCCGTTTTTTGGTTCTGCCATTCAAAAAAAACTGAGTGTAGGTTCTGCCAATGACACTTATGAAGTAGAAGCAGATATTATGGCTGATAAAGTAATGCGGATGCAGGAATCTCAACAGGGAACTGTATCTTATTCAGGTTCATTAGTACAAAGAAAATGTGCACATTGCGAAGAAGAAGAGAAAATTCAAAAGAAACTTTTAGCGGATAATATTACACCTTTAATTCAACGTTCATCAAATTCTGAAGATGGAAATCATGCATCAGATTACGTAGAAAATCAAATCAATAGTTCAAAAGGAGGAGGTTCTTCTATGGATAACGGAACAAAAAAATTCATGGAAAGCCGTTTTGGGATTGATTTTTCAGGAGTTCGCATACACACGGGAAGTCAAGCGGTGCAAATGAGTCGAGAACTAAATGCACAAGCCTTTACAGTAGGCAATGATGTTTATTTTAATGAAGGAAAATACAATCCGAACTCAGAATCGGGTAGACACTTGCTTGCGCATGAGTTAACGCATACGGTACAGCAAGGAGATGAGATAAATAGAAAAATTATTCAAAAATCTTGTGGAATTTCAGAAATAGGAATACCAGTAGGGTGTACTGGCGAAACAAGTGTAGATTTACCAGAAGGCCTTAAATATTTATTTAATGTTAATTGTGATGAGTTTTCAGGAGATAATGGTCGTGATTTAAGAATAAGTGCCGAACATTATAATAATGGTGATACTATTGAAATTCATGGGTTATCTAGTGAAGAAGGACCTATTGATTTTAATGTTAATTTGTCTTGTGCAAGAGCAATAAAAGCTAAAGAAATCATTGAAAATGTTGCCATTTCAAAGGGATTTCATTTTAATATTATTGTGTATAGTCATGGCCCCCAGAATGTAGGTTCTGCATCTTTAAATAGAAGTGTGCTAATTGTTCAATCAGGAAATATAGTGCCTCCAGTTATAGAAACAGAGACACCTCCAGTTCCAGAAATACCAACAGGAACAAACGACTGTAGTGATCCAGCATATTGTACTCCATATACTACTTCTACTGAGATTATTGATGCTAGAAATTATCTGTTAACTTATTTTATTCCAATATTAGAGGGTTACTTCGGTTCTGATGTTGGTGATTTATGGAGGTCATTTTTATCAAGAAGACCAGGAGACAGTTTAAGCCCAAGGGTGTTCGATACTGCGGGAAACAGTATTTATGAGTCTTTTAGTAATAACAATTATATATCTGATGAGGTGGACAATGTCTTAGATTTAGTTTCAACCAGACTTAGTCGAGGTTATGGAAATGTAACTCAAAGGATTGAAAATTTCATTAGCGAATCTGAGAAGCAACTTTCAACAAATTTTGCTAATGCTTATACAATTCCAGGGAACATAGCTGGAGGAATTGGAAGTAGTGATGCTGGTCTCGATTCTAGGAGAATTACATGGGGAAATGTTTCTTTTAATATAACAGAATTGCCGTTAGGAAGTAGAATGGTTACCATAGAAGTATTTCTAAATTTTGAAGTCAAAGATGCTATAGATTTTTGTCCAGGTGACTGTGGCGCAATTTTAGAACAAATGTTAGCAACAATAAAAATGAGTAGATTAGAAGCCAGTAGAGAAGCTTATGATGTTCCATTTGTTGTAAGATTCCCTGGTCCGAGAAGAACTAAAACAGTTTTTGTCTGATTTTTTAGAGTTAAATGTATTATGTAAATAAAATTATTAAAAACTATGCTATTTCAAACTCTAAAATCTTATATTTTTTCTAGCCTTTCAAATGAGATAGGGCCAAATTATAATTTCCAAAACACTTTTTCAGAAATATTAAAAAGAGAAACAACTCATGCTGAGTCCGTAATCCTATTATTGGCTTTAGTCCCGCATGTACTGCCCAATTTTCTTGACACAATCATAAAAGATGTATTTCCAGAGGGTGGTGAAATTTCAGAATTGGGAGGAATTCGGTTAGATAATCACAGAGGAATGTTACCTACTGGGGAAACCATACAATATATTTTGGCTAAAGAGGATATCAACTACCGATTGGAAATTCAAGATTTATTCTCTCCTAATCACTGGTTTTTCAAAGAAAATATTTTATTTCTGGGTGATGTAAAAGAAGGCGAGCCTTTGATGAGCGGACGCATTATTTTACAACCCGAAATGGTTCACCTGTTATTTTTTGGCGAAAAACTAAAACCTAAATTTGGTCCAAACTTTCCAGCACAAGAAGTCACCACCAAGATGGAATGGGGAGACTTGGTCGTAAATCAGAATACTCAAGATCACATCAAACAAATTAAACTTTGGCTGAAACATCAAGATCAATTGCGTCACGATTGGGGAATGGCCAAACAAATTGCACCTGGCTACCGAAGTCTATTTTATGGCCCGTCAGGTACTGGAAAAACACTTACTGCTACTTTGCTGGGGAAAGAATTTTCGAAAGAAGTGTACCGCATTAATTTATCACAAGTCGTTTCCAAATACATTGGCGAGACCGAAAAAAACCTTGAAAAAATATTCATTCAAGCCGAGAATAAGGATTGGATTCTTCTTTTTGACGAAGCCGACGCCTTATTTGGAAAACGAACACAGACCAAATCTTCTAATGATAAATATGCTAATCAGGAAGTCAGCTATTTATTGCAAAGGGTCGAAAATTTTAACGGCTTGGTAATTCTGACATCTAATTTTAAAAATAATATTGATGATGCTTTTTTAAGAAGATTTAATTCTATTATTCATTTTAACAAACCCACAGCCGAAGAACGTTTGAAATTATGGGAGAATTGCATGCCCCAAAAAACAAAACTCAAAGATCATTACATCCTCGAAACAGCAGCCAAAAATTATGAACTCAATGGTGCACAAATAGTGTCGGCAATGGCTTTTGCCTGTTTACAAACACTTGATGAAAACACTACTGTAATCAGTTCTCAACATATTTTGAAAGGAATTGAATTGGAATATAATAAAGAGGAAAAACTTTTTATTACGGCAGCTTTGATTTAGAAAACAGAATAAAAAATTGAAGAGATTGTAGGCGATAATTTGAAAAAACATTTAAAAACAATAAAGTCATGCAAAAAACATTCTACCAAAAAGAGCTGCTTATTAAAGCCACTCAACAAAGAAAAGGAGTAAATAATAACAAAAAAGATATTGAAAAAATTCAGTCGTGGCTTAATTTATTTGCTATGCAAAATACAAACTCAGGAACTGCAACGGGTATCGATGGTGATTTTGGTCCCGCAACTGAGAAAGCAGTACTGAATTTTCAAAAGTTCAACAGCTTGCCCCAAACTGGAAGTGTAGATCAAAAACTATTCGATATACTCACATCACCTCTCAAAAAAGCTTTTGAAAGTCCCGTATCTGGCAGTAATTTAAGAGAATTAATTCTGAATACAGCCAAAAACCATCTTAAAAATAATCCTTTTGAACTTGTGATCAACAATCAAAGTAATTCTGGTCCATGGGTGCGAAGTTATATGGACGGACATGAAGGAACCGACTGGTTTTGGTGCATGGGATTTGTACAAGCTATAATTGATCAAGCGGCTTCTATCCAAGGTAAAAACTTCAAAACTTTAATGCCGTTGACCTATAACTGTGATACTGTTGGCACAACCGGTATTCAAAAAAAAATACTTACTCGTTATCAGCTAGCCACAACAAATCCTGCTCTGGTAAAACCTGCAGATATATTTTTGATTCAAAAAACGCCAAACGATTGGTTTCATACCGGAATTGTAACTGCGATTCATGGTGATATAATCGAAACTATCGAAGGGAATACCAATTCCGATGGTTCTCATAACGGAAACGCAGTCATGAACCGGATTCGAAACTTTAAACAATCCAAAATTGACTTTTTTTCAATTGCATCATTAGTAGTATGAAAAATGGAAAACGTATTCGAATATTTAAATGTAACTCTATTAATTAAACATCAAGAAAAACTTCTTTTAAAACATCCAACGATTTTGGCCTTTTGAACCCATCAAGATGAAAACTGTAGTAATCGATTAAAATTTTCAAGAGCAATTGTCTTTCAATGACATGAAACGTTTTTTGATCGTTATCAAATTTCAGCTGAATTAGTTTTTTGAACAATTGCGTTTCATGTTCTGTGAGTGAACTAATGGCATGAAAAGGAGTGAAAATACCTTCAATCATTTCGAAAAAAGGCATGTCGATATCTGACGTATCTGGATAAAACCCAAGGTATTTTGTAGTTTCCAACATCAAAATTAAATGAAAATTGGAGATTTCATCGTGCTGGTCTAACCAATGTAAAGCGGTTTCTAGAAAAGTAAACAACGATTCGTTTTTTTCTTCTTCATGTATCGAATGATGCAGAATTTCGGAGAGAAACAAAACCATAGTGCTTTTGAAAATATCCGAATGTATCGAATGAAAAGGGGACGATATTTTTACTTCTTTGAAATTTTCCAAAGTTCCTTTGTTTTTATGAACGGCTTCAATCTCGATAATTGTCAAAGGCTGAAAATAAGCCATTTTTTGACTTGCTTTTCGAGACGAAAAAGCATCCCGCACAAAGTACGACTTCAATCCATTGGATAAAGTAAAACACTTTACAATCAAGCTTTTTTCTTGAAATTTTAAAGCAGATATAACGATGGCTTTGGTTTTGACTTGCAAAATTGGATTGTTAGATTATTGGACTTCTTAGAATTTAAGATTTTTGACTTTTTAACTTTCGACTACCTTATAATCATCACTTTCTTAACCTTGGTTTCACTCCCGTCTTGAGCAGAGACAAAAATCATGTACACCCCAGATGCCACTTTGTATTTCCCAAAAGCAGTGGTGTCCCATTCTAAAGTTCCGCCCTCAGTAGTGGCTTCGAATACTAGATTTCCCGCAACATCGGTAATTTTTACGTTGGCTTTATTGAGCAGTCCGTTTATTTTTACAGTCCCTTCATATTCTGGACGAACGGGATTAGGGTACACATATACATTATTTAGATTATCGCTAGCCGATGTAGCAATTCCCTTGAAAGAAATCAAACCTTTGGAAGTAGCTATAAAGACTTCGCCAGTACTCTTATTGATGCTGATGTCGTTTATCACATTACTTGGCAAAGGAGAATTGTCTGTGGTAAAATGATACTTGGTTTCTTGTCCGTTTGAAGAAACCAAAAATACGCCGGCATCTGCAGTTGCAATCCATTTTTCATTAGCACCATTTACTTCGATGTCAGTTATAAACTGTTCGTAAAGCAGTTCTTGAGCAAGACCATCTTCTATAATAATAATACTTTCGGCTGTTAACTGGCTTTCGGTTGTAAAGGCGTTCACATTATACAAAACTCTCAATCCTTTTGTAGTTCCAATCCAAAGCTGATTTTTGGTATCCACGGCAAGAGTCCGAACATCTTTTATTGGCAAATTTCCCTGATCTGCGCCAAAAGTCATTTTTTTGAATGTATTACTGCTTTCGTTAAAACCAATTACGCCATTTATATTGGTTGACATCCATTTTGTCCCATACTTATCAATAACCATAGTCCCAAAATCATTACTGCCAGGTGTCGTTATAATTTTATCCATGGCATAAGTCTTCCATTGTCCGCCAGAACTTAGCATTTTCAAACCATTGGCTACTCTAGAATTGTTAATCCATAAATTCCCCGATTTATCAAAGGCCGTCCCTCCGATTCTAATATCGATATAATTAGGATTCGGCGGATCAATAGTTAAAGATTCTAAACTGCTATTGCTTTGATTGTATAAAATAGTTGGACTATCGCTTTGTATTTTTAATAAACCTGAAAAATAAGAACTCGCATACACATCGTTTTCGTTGGCTGGATTGATTGCAATTCGGGTCATGGATTTGGCACCAAGCACCTCATCAAAAGGAATATTTAACCATCCAGCTGTTGTGTATTTACTAATTCCCAAATCGTCCAATGGATATGGATTATAAAAATTATCATAATCCCCATAGACTGTCCAAAACTGTGTTGGTGTAACCTGCAGAGCAAAAATATTATTTCG
The DNA here is from genome assembly GCF_002797935.1 of Flavobacterium sp. 1. Taxonomy (NCBI): domain Bacteria; kingdom Pseudomonadati; phylum Bacteroidota; class Flavobacteriia; order Flavobacteriales; family Flavobacteriaceae; genus Flavobacterium; species Flavobacterium sp. 1. The sequence continues at coordinate 4,331,396 of NZ_PGER01000001.1, read as the reverse complement.
GGATGGCCCAATTGGGGTTATGTTATCAAATGCTGAAGCACCTGAAAGTGAAGTCGTAATCAATCCGTTTTCGGTGGTCCCCATAAAAATAACAGCATCAATTATAGTGGCACAGCTGAAAGCTGAATTCATCTTCAGAATCTGATCTTTATTTATCTGACGCTGCAGTACCATTTGTTTATTGTAAATCAAAACTGAATTGGGTGTTGTCACAATCAAATAATCGGCGGTGGATCGAAAATTAGCTGTAGCCTCTGATAATTGCAAAAAGCCATTAAACGTATTGGATGCCGAATCGTATTTATGAATATAGCCCGCTGCATTTACAGCATACAATTCAGTTCCTAAAGAGGCAACTCCAAACCAATTGCCTGTTGCGGTTACTTGCCATTGTTCGTAATCTATTAAATTGGTATTGGCGATATTTCCTTTTCGAATGCCATTGGATGTTGCTGCATAAATAAATCCGCTGTGAATTGCTGTTTGAGAAACTTTGATTTCGGCACCATTGTCGCCAATAAAATAAGTGTCGCCAAATTGTGAAGTGGTTAAATTGAATTGAACGATTCCAAAATCGGTGGAGACATAAACAATTCCGTTGTACTCCATGAAATTATTGATTCGTTTTATGTTTGCCGGTAAATTTTTATTGATAATATCCACAACTCTAAGCATCGATCCATCGGCTTCGTTGATTACGGTTAACAAACCGTTTTGATATCCAACAATCGTTTTGTTGAAAGTTGGGCTGTAATACAATGCGGTAATGGTTTCGCCAGCAAGTCCATCGACTGTTGTGGTAGTTTTTATAATGTTGGTGCTGTTATCTTTAGAGAACAAGGCGTTTTCGGAAGCGGCGTAAATTGCTTTTGGCGATTCGGAAACGGCTTTGATTTGGGTATAAGAGAAATATCCCTGCCAAGACAAATTGCTTTGGGCAAAAGTGATTTGAACCACGAATAAAAAAAGCAGGTATAAAAGTCTTTTTTGCATTGAACAACAAATTGGTTCACAAATATAACACAAAGGAAAGAATTAGGGATTCTTGAATGGGAATTCTCAGGATAAATGAATTAAAATTGGTTTAAAACCTGAACTCGATTATTAATTTTTGGAGCAGAAAGAATAGGTGTTTTCAGTGAGCATCGTCCCGCTATCCGCTACAAACGAAGTTCACTGAACTCCTATGAAAATGAAAGTATAGTGAAGTAATCTTGTGAACCGAACCCCGGTCCACAAGGATTTTTGCTTCTATCGGGGCTAAAAGCTGGCATTGGGATTTTTAGTTTACTTCTTTTTTTATTAGATTTTTTGACACAAAATACATTCCAATTATTATAAACGGAATACTCAATATCTGCCCCATATTTAATTTCATTCCTTCTTCAAATTCTACTTGATTTATTTTTACAAACTCAATTAAAATTCTCATTGTGAAAATTAAAGTTATTGCTAAACCAAAGTAAAAACCATTTCCAAATTTTATGTTTTTAGTTTTGTATATGCTGAAAATTATTATAAAAATTATAAAATAGGAGACCGCTTCATAAAGCTGGGCTGGATGTCTTGGTATATTGTCAATACGTTTAAAAATAAATGCCCAGGGCATTGTTGTTGGATTACCAATCATTTCAGAGTTCATTAAGTTCGCAAGTCTTATAAATGTGGCTCCAAGCGGCGCAACAATTGCAATTAAATCAAGGATTTTAAGATATTTTATTTTGTATTTTTTCGAATATAGATAAAGTGAAATAATCAGACCAACTGTTCCGCCGTGGCTTGCCAAGCCTGCAAATCCGATAAATTTATAATCTCCATTTAAAGATTTTTTAATGGGCAGAATAATTTCCAATAGATTTTTTGAGTAATAATCAAAGTCATAAAATAAACAATGCCCTAATCTGGCTCCGACAAAAATTCCAATTATTCCGTAAACAAATAATGCTTCGTGTGCACTGTCTTTTAAGTTTTCTTCTTTAAAAATTCCTTTAAGAATGTACATGCATAAAAGTAAACCACAAGCAAATAAAAGTCCATAATATTTTAATGGGAATCCGAAAATATTAATTATTTCTGAGTCAAAATCCCAGTTTATGTATAATGCAATCATAATCTTTATTATTTCTGTTTTCTTTATTTTTTGGCTAAAAAGCTACTAACATTTACTTTCCAAAAAACCAACTTTTCATTAAGCCGGTTGTCCAAATGCGTTGTAACTGTTAATGACAGTTTATATTGTGTAACTATTGTTGTGCTGGTGGTATTTCGAAAATTACACCATTTGAAGTCTTGTTCACAGTTATTCTGCTTGGAGGATCAACCCCAATAACAACAAGAAAAGGCTCTTCTATTTTGTTATAACCATTTGATTTTAATAATGTTATTATCTGTTTTTTAACATTGTATATTTCTGCATCAGCCATTCCATAAATTCTAAAATTTATTTGAATTGTTTTGTCAGGGTAATTACTTTTAAATATTTCAAAATCCTGTTCTGTTATTTTTCTAGGCTGAATGCCATTATTGTTGATTGTTCCATTGTCACCAACAATTCCATTGTTTGTGCCTGTATTAATATTTGTTTGCCCTGTTGGTGTACTAGACATAATATTTTTAGATTTTTCTTTTTGAAGTTTAGGAACGTTAAAATTTGGTTTGTTTACTATAGTTTTTTTTTCGACAAAAAGTGTGTCTACTTTAGTCTTTAATATTGTGTCATGTATAACAGATTTATTTTGACCAACTTCAAAATCACCAATTTTAATGGGAACCCTTAAAAATGCTAATAGAATAATTGTAACAACTAGGATTGCAAAAATATAAACTGTCCACTTTGGATGTTCTGCAATTACATCAAAGAGAGTTCTTCCGTACTTTTTTTCATTATTATCTGTCATTTCTATGGTTTTCTGGTGTTAAATTGCCACTAACTTCTATATACACGCTACAAAGTATAACAAATTCACCCAAAACAGGATGAACACTGACTACTAGATAACTTGCTTGTATTCTTCCCAAATATATTGAATAATACTTACAATTTCCTGAAAGTTTTTTTGAATGCGTGATTCTGGTTTTGGTCTTGAAAAAACAAAAATGTCTCTTTTCCCGTGAAGCTGTTGTGTCTGCGAAAGGGATAGACGGAAGCTACCGAAGTAGCCCAGATAGCCCGACCGCATTATGGAAAGGGGGCGAATAAGCGTTATCTAAAATCAGCCCCCTTTTCATAATGGGGTTTCGCCCAGAAAACTTTAGATTTTAGACTGCAGATTTATGATTAACGATTTTTGAATTCAGTTCGCTATGAGCAAAAAAAAACACCTTTACTCTTTACAGAAAAAAGGCATTTTATATTTTAATGGTGATTAGTCAATCCTGCTTTAAAATCAGAAATCAGAAATCGTTAATCAGAAATCTAAAATCTTTATACCACTCCTTGAGCAAGCATAGCATCGGCTACTTTTACAAATCCGGCGATGTTGGCTCCTCTCACGTAGTCTGTAAAACCTGTAGCATCGGTGCCATATTTTACACAGGAGGCGTGGATATCTTTCATGATCATTTTTAATCTTTCGTCCACTTCTTCAGAAGTCCAGCTTAAACGCAATGAGTTTTGTGACATTTCAAGTCCTGAAGTGGCAACGCCGCCCGCATTGGAAGCTTTTCCTGGTGCAAATAAAATTTTAGCTTTTTGGAAAACGTGAACTGCTTCTGGTGTTGAAGGCATGTTTGCTCCTTCGGCAACACAGATACATCCGTTAGCAACAAGTGTTTTTGCTTCGTCTTCGTTCAGCTCATTTTGAGTCGCACAAGGTAAGGCAACATCACATTTTACTTCCCAAGGACGTTTACCAGCTACAAATTTAGCATTTGGATATTTAGCAGTGTAATCACTGATTCTTCCTCTTAACTCATTTTTAATATACATTACATGAGCTAATTTTTCAGCATCAATTCCGTCTGCATCATAGATATATCCAGCGGAATCTGATAGCGTTACTACTTTACCTCCTAATTGAGTTGCTTTTTCAGCTGCATATTGTGCAACGTTTCCAGATCCAGAGATTACAACAGTTTTCCCAGAAAAGCTTTCCCCTTTGGTAGCCAGCATACTTTGTGCAAAATATACATCTCCGTATCCAGTTGCTTCCGGACGGATTAATGATCCTCCAAAAGAAATTCCTTTACCTGTTAAAACTCCTGTAAATTCGTTTCTTAATCTTTTGAACTGACCAAACATGTATCCTACTTCTCTTCCTCCAACACCAATATCTCCAGCAGGCACATCGGTATCAGCTCCAATATGCTTGGATAATTCAGTCATGAAGGCTTGACAAAAACGCATTACTTCGTTATCTGATTTTCCTTTTGGATCAAAATCAGCTCCGCCTTTTCCGCCGCCCATTGGCAGTGTTGTCAAACTGTTTTTGAAGGTTTGTTCAAAAGCCAAGAACTTCAAAATACTTAAATTTACGGAAGGATGAAAACGGATTCCTCCTTTATATGGCCCGATAGCCGAATTCATTTGAATACGGTATCCTCTATTTACTTGTGTGTCACCTTTATCGTCTGTCCAAACCACCCGAAACATAATGATACGATCTGACTCGACCATTCTTTCCAAGATCATTTTGTTTTGATATTTTTTATTTTCTTCGATGAAAGGGATTACTGTTTCTGCAACTTCTGTAACAGCCTGCATAAATTCCGGTTCGTTCGGATTTTTTTTGGCAACCAATTCTATAAAATCTGTAATAGTTTGTGACATGGTTAATAAATTATAAGCGTTTGATAAACGCTTTCGTTAGTTTTGCAAAGATACATCTTATTCAAATATTTTAACTTTTTTTATACCATATTTAAGTAAAATTATCTTTTTATTAGTCATTTATAAAAAATTCAATACATGAGATAGTGTTTTTACGAAATCGATATAGCATTGATAATGATTATAAAGATATGCTGTTTATTTTAAATTTAATTTTATTGCTATTTATTTTTTAAATTTAATAAATTCTATCTTAGTGCTTTTCATATCTTTGCTCAGTCACTAAAATGCCTCGAACTTATGACTAAACTAAAAATAATTGCATTACTCTTATTAATTGGCTTGCCATTTAATTCTTTTTCGCAAGCAGGAATCAGCCATGAGTTAGGTGTAATAGCTGGACGGATTGAATTTCGTTCTGATTATGGACAGCGTAACGATACACAAACCAATTTAAACAATATGGGGCTTCAAATTGCATTTGTCGACTATATGAATTTCTCCTATACTGACTTTGTAAATGACTATTTCGCAGAACATTTCAAAATAAGAAATGAGTTTTCCTATAGTAAAACCAATTTACAGCATTATGGAAAATGGACTGAAAAAAACACAATTCCATCGAAACAGCTGAAAGCAATGCGGGGTTCAACTCAATTGGTTAATTTGGGTTTCCAGCTTGAATACAGCTTTGTACATATTCACGATTTTGAGAGAACAATAGGAAGTTTTGCGCCATATATAGCTTTGGGTCCGCAAGTCAATTTTTATACTGCTACTGCAACTTCTGAATTAGGTGAACTTGGAAATACAAACACCACCCATCCAAAATATTTAGTCCCTTCAGACGGACATCCTTATGGGTTTTCTAACGAAAGTAAAATGGTTTTTTCTGGAGTTTTAAATATTGGAACCCGCTATAAACTGACTCCAATGTCTGATCTTGTATTTGACATTAGAGCTCAATATTTCAATTCGGATTGGGTTGACGGTCTTAATCCTAATCGAGAATTGTTTACAGAAAACAAAAATAATGACTGGCTGACTTTTATCGGATTTGGATATATTCTATATCTGAACAATTAAGAGAAATACTTTTTACATAAAAAAATCCAACTTTATAATCAAGTTGGATTTTTTAGTTTTATGCTAATGCCTGCTGTAAGTCGGCTATTAAATCTTCGGCGTCTTCAATCCCTACGCTCAGACGAACTAAATCATCAGTGATTCCGACTTCTTTTCGTTTACCCTCAGGAATGGATGCATGCGTCATTAATGCTGGATGATTGGCTAATGATTCTACGCCTCCTAAAGATTCTGCAAGGGTAAAAACTTTTAGCTTTTCAAGAAAATCGATTGCATCTTCTTTTTTGCCTGAAGCAAAAGTGAAAGAAACCATTCCGCCAAAACCACTCATCTGCTTTTTGGCAATTTCGTGATACGGATGACTCGGTAAACCAGGATAATAAACTGTTTTTATTTTGGGATGATTGTTCAAGAATTCGACAACTTTGGTTCCATTTTCGCAATGTCTCTGCACACGCAAAGACAGCGTTTTTATTCCTCTCAATACCAAAAAACTGTCCATTGGTCCAAGAGTTGCTCCTGTAGCAAATTGCTGAAAATACAATTGATCACCAAGAGCTTCGTCTTTTACGATTAAAGCGCCCGCAATTACATCCGAATGTCCTCCCAAATATTTGGTGGCCGAATGCATTACAATATCAGCTCCTAAATCCAGCGGTTTTTGCAGATAAGGCGTTGCAAACGTATTATCTACAGCAAAAAGAATATTATTAGCTTTGGTTATTTTGGCAATTTCCTGAATATCGGCCAATTTCATTAAAGGATTCGTAGGCGTTTCTACCCAAACCAATTTAGTTTTTTCATTAATCAGCGACTTGAATTTATCCAAATTATTCATGTCTACAAAATGAAATACGATTCCGCTGTCTTTATAAATACGGGTAAACATCCGATAGGTTCCGCCATATAAATCGTCCATGGCAATGATTTCATCACCTGCTTTAAACGACCTTAAAATACAATCGGTAGCTGCAAGTCCTGACGAAAAAGCCAATCCTCGTGTTCCATTCTCGATACTAGCCAATGCATTTTCCAGAGCCGTACGTGTTGGATTTGCCGCTCTGCTGTATTCATAATCTGGGTTTAAAGGTTTTCCTGGACTTGTCTGCACAAATGTAGAAGTTTGGTAAACTGGAGGCATTACTGCGCCTGTACTTGGATCATGATGCTGACCTCCATGAATGACTTTGGTATTGAATTTCATTTTATCTTTTTTAGATTCTTTTTGCTTCTGTCTAAATTACCGCTTTGCTTTTATTTAACTAATAATCAACTTTATACAAACTTTCTGATGCTCATCATGATTCCAATATGAAGCCCTTCGTGAAAATTATTGAACTCTATAGCTCCTACAGCACTTTTCAAAATATATCCTGTAGATGTTGGATATTCTTGGTAATTTACAAAAATGCCATTGTTGTAATCTACTTCCAATTTATGCAGCGTATCAAACAATAATTCTTTTATCTCATCTGCCTCTTCTTGGGTTACATCCTGTTCTGGCTTCGTTCCTTTTCTGTATTTCTCCACCATTTCATCCGAAACCATCATTGGCAATCCTGATAATTTATAAACTAAAACTTGCTGTGTCACAACAACATGCCCAATATTCCAAATTAAATTATTATCAAATCCTTCGGGAATTTTATTTAATTGTTCTAATGTGTAATTTTCAAAATAAGCATTTAGCATTTTTCGGCTGGTGCTGTTAACTTCAAACGTATCTTTCATGTTTTTAATTTTTGCATAAAAATAAACATTTTAAATGTCAAATGATTTCCTTTGCATTTAGAAAATAGAAAAATAATGAACAAAATATACTACCTCGCAACTTGCGACACTTGCCGAAAAATAATAAAATCACTTCCAGAAGACCATGATTTGGCTTTTCATGACATCAAGCAAAATCCTATTACTGTTGAAGAACTTGAGGAAATGTATCGACTTTCTGGAAGTTATGAAGCTTTGTTCAGCAAAAAAGCGCAATTGTATAAATCGATGGATTTAAAAAACAAATCCCTCACCGAAAATGATTATAAAAAATACATCTTAGAACATTATACTTTCCTGAGCCGTCCCGTTTTTATTATCAATGACAAAATATACATTGGCAATACACAACAAAACATTCTTCAAGTAATGAAAGCGTTGGGTTAATATCAAAAACATTAATGAGATATTTATTATTATTCTTTTGAAAATGATAAAATCTAAAACTGGATTATTAAAAACTGCCTAAACCTTGACACAGAATACTAAAAGCTGACCACTGAACGCTTTTTTATTATCTTTGAACACTTTTAGAAAAATATATGATACAATCGATGACTGGATTTGGTAAAGCTACTTTGCAATTACCATCCAAAAAAATTACAGTGGAAGTAAAATCTTTAAACAGTAAAGGTTTAGATTTAAATGTACGAATGCCTTCTCTTTATCGCGAAATGGAACTGGGTTTACGCAACCAAATCGCTTTGAAACTAGAGAGAGGCAAAGTTGATTTTTCTATTTTTATCGAAAGTACCGCAGAACAAACTTCAACCAAAGTCAATGTGCCTATCGTGAAAGCCTACATCAAACAATTAAGAGAAGTCTATGCCGATGCCGATGAAACTGAATTGATGAAAATGGCCGTGCGTATGCCGGACACCATGAAAATAGAGCGCGAAGAAATCGACGAAAATGACTGGGTTCAAATCCAAACTGCCATCGAAGAAGCGTTACAAAATATTTTGAATTTTCGTAGAGACGAAGGACAATCTCTCGAAAATGAATTTCAATTGCGTATCGGGAACATTCGTCAATACATGAATGAAGCTTTGGCACTGGATCCAGAGCGTGTTCAGGCGATAAAAGACCGTCTGCAGACTGCCATTGCAGAATTGAAAGTAAACGTTGATGAAAATCGTTTTGAGCAGGAATTAATCTATTACCTCGAAAAACTGGACATCACCGAAGAGAAAGTGCGTTTGACCAACCATTTGGATTACTTCTTGGAAACCATCAATGGAACGGAAGCCAACGGCAGAAAACTAGGTTTCATCACTCAGGAAATGGGACGTGAAATCAACACTATGGGTTCCAAAGCGAATCATGCTCAAATGCAAAAATTAGTGGTTCAGATGAAAGATGAATTGGAAAAAATTAAGGAACAAGTGTTGAATGTTTTGTAATTTAAAATTTATTGGGATGAAAAAAAATATTTTACTATTCTTTTTTCTAACAACACTAACTTGTTTTTCACAACAAAAAAACATTTCAATTGAAAGCTTCAGAACTAATGATAGAATTTTTTACGGTTCGATTGATGATAAATATGATATTACTATTTATTTAAAAGTTGAAAATTTTTCAGAGGATCATTTATATGTATTTTCAGTTAAAGGATGGTATTACTATAATAAAGTAAAAAAAATATTCCTCTAGTTGGTGTTTTTAACCCAATGACAGGGTTGACATTATTTAATACTACAGATGAAATTTTTGAAAAAAAAATATTAAATTTTGATTTTTCAGGAGTTGTTTGGGACAAATTAGATGAAATTGAAACTTTCAAAAATTATAATGAAAAAATCTTTATTTCAAATAATCCTAAAGAGAATAATACATGGTCAAACAACGCCAAAAATCTAAAAATAACTATTAATAATGAATTAGAAGACATCTATGTTTTCGAAGATTTTAAGTTTTTAAAAATAGGCAGTTCTATAATTAACCTTTCAAATTATCACTTAGATTACAAGGACTTAGAAATTATTTCAAAGAAAATATCTACTTCAGAAACACGGTTATTATTAAAATATGAACAATCCGGAAATCCAAACATTCAAGGTATGTGTGGCGGAGCAACAGATTTCGGTTATATAATTTTAGTAATTAATAATAAAAATGAGTTAATTCAATTTGAAGAAATAGAAATAGAAAATTGTAGAGGATTTATTAATTCAGAAAATTTACAAGAAAACAATAAAAAAATACTCCAATATAAAATTACAGATTCAAGTGACGATAAAGAAATTAGTAAAACCATCACAATTGATACTGAATCCATAAGACTTATAAAATAGTGCAATACAATGAAAAAAGGAAAATTAATCGTATTCTCAGCACCATCGGGATCTGGGAAAACCACTATAGTTAGACATTTATTAGGAAAAGAAGATTTGAATCTGGAGTTTTCCATATCAGCAGCAACGCGTGAAGCTCGTGGTGAAGAAATAAGCGGAAAGGATTATTACTTTATGTCCTTAAAAGAGTTTAAAAATCACATCAAAGCAGAAGATTTTGTAGAATGGGAAGAAGTCTATCGCGACAATTTCTATGGAACGCTAAAAAGCGAAGTAGAACGCATTTGGGCGCTCGGCAAAAACGTAATTTTTGACATTGATGTTGCGGGCGGTTTGCGTATTAAACATAAATTTCCTGAGGAAACTTTGGCTGTTTTTGTAAAACCTCCAAGCGTAGATGAACTCAAAAGAAGACTGAAAGAACGCTCCACCGAAAGTGAAGACAAAATCAATATGCGAATTGCAAAAGCTTCTGTAGAATTGGCTACTGCACCGCAATTTGACGTGATTATCAAAAACTATGATTTGCCTGTTGCACTTGAAGAAGCGTATCAATTGGTGAAGACTTTTGTAAAAAAATAGTAACTAGTGATTAGTAAAAAGTAATTAGCTTGAAATGGGTGAAATAAAATCATATAAAGATTTATTGATTTGGCAAAAAGGAATTAAGATAGTCTGTTTAGTTTATCAGTTAGTAAAATCATTTCCTCAAGAAGAATTATATGCTCTAACAAGTCAATTAAAAAGAGCTTCAGTATCTATTCCTTCTAATATTGCTGAAGGCTATGGAAGAAATACAGATAAATCATTTAGTCATTTTTTAGATATTTCAAGAGGCTCATTATTCGAAATTGAAACTCAGTTACTAATTGCTAATGAACTTGGTTTTATAGTAAATAAGACTTTGTTCAATGAAATTTTAAATCAAATTGAGGAAGAATCTAAAATGATTAATGCTTTTTCGAAAACCCTCAAGAACTAATTACTTTTTACTAATCACTAGTTACTAAGTTAAATGAAAATCGGACTTTATTTTGGAACTTATAATCCTATTCATGTGGGACACTTGATCATTGCCAATCACATGGCAGAGCATGCCGATTTAGATCAGGTTTGGATGGTCGTAACACCACACAATCCGTTCAAAAAGAAAACCACTTTACTTGACGATTACCACCGCTTGCAAATGGTGCATCTTGCTACTGAAGATTTTTTAAAAATAAAGCCTTCAGATATTGAGTTCAAATTATCACAGCCCAATTACACGGTAAATACACTAGTTCATTTACAAGAAAAATTTCCTAGTCACAAGTTTTCTCTAATCATGGGCGAAGACAATTTAAAATCATTACACAAGTGGAAAAACTATGAAGTGATTTTGGAACATCATAACATTTATGTCTATCCCCGCATTTCGTCAGAAACTGACACGAGCTTGAAAAGCGAACTGGCAAAGCAAAATTTGGAACTAAAAAACCATCCAAAAATCCATCTGATTGATGCTCCAGTTGTAGAAATATCTTCTACTTTTATTCGAGAAAATATTAAGAAAGGGAAAAATGTTCAGCCTCTTTTACCCTATAAAGTCTGGGATTACATCGATCATAATAATTTTTACAGGAAGTAAAAGCTGAAACAAAAAGCCTAAATGAGAAAATTCATTTAGGCTTTTTGTTTTTACAAACTCAGTTGCAGCACACTATTTTTGACTTGACTTCGAATCTCAGATAAACTTCGGTCTATTAAAAGTTTTCCGTCTCTAAAAACTTCTTTCAATTCGCCTTTTTGTTCTTCTTCCCAAGACACTTCATCTGTTAAAGTATATTGACCATCAACCAATTCTATTTTCATTAATCCTTTAGCAGATTTTTTGGTACCATCATCCGTGATTGGGTCTTTAAAAATGGCTCTTCCTTCTCCGTTTACTTCTCCATAAGTCGCTTTCATTGCAAATCCAAAAGTATCTCTTGTATTGTATTGGTACGTAAATGAACCAATTCCAAGAACCACATTAGTAGAAGCAAAACCTTTAGCTTTTAATCGTTCACAAATGGCAGTTGCTCTAGTTACGGTAATACTGTCTCCATAAATAGCGCCAATTTGAGGAACTAATTCTTTAAATCCTTTTGCATTTACAGTACCTCCAAAAACATCCCAAAGCAGTTCAATTACCCCTTTCTTTTCTTGTTCGGTTTTGCCATTTGGATTACCGCAAATAATATCAACTGGGTCTCCGCTATCTGGACGCACCACTACTTTTCCTTCTCTTGAAACAATTTCATCTTTCAATCGAGGCAAATAATCAGTAAGCACTTTCCATAAATCCCAAGTATCTGACACGATAGAAACAATTCCTTTTGGATACACTTCGCAAATTAATCTTTTGAAAGTTTCATATTCTCCTTCGGTAGTACCCATACACATTACAGAATGCTCAGTTGCAGCAACAGAACCAGCTATTAATTCGGTATCTGAATTGGCATTGTAATATTCTTCAAAAAAATCAATTGCCGGAATTGTATCCGAACCTGTAAAACTCAATAAATGTCCCGCTGCAGATGTTACCGCCGCTTCGATACCGCCCATTCCCCGCATTGAGAAATCGTGTCCCTGCCAATCGACAAACTCTGGCATTGATGACGTTTCTTCGGCATATTTGTCCAATACTTTTCTGTATTGTTTTGCAATTGTTGCCGAATTACAAGGCAGCCAAATTACCGCAGAAAGCAATGTCTCAAAATAATTGGTTAACCAGAAAAACTCAGGGATCGTATTGTACATAGTAAACATAGGCACGCGAATAGGCACGCTGGCTCCTTCTGGCAAGGCTTTGAACACCATCGGGATATACCCTAAATCGTGTAAGTCTTCAATATGCTTTGTTCCCACTTGGTTTTCGCCCAAATAATTATTGATTCTGCGGGCATATTTTTGCACCACTACTTCTTTTGGCTGTTTGAAAAAATGCAAATCAAAATCTTGAATGATATATTTTTTAAGGAAATATTGCAATCCAAAAAATACAACTTCATCAATACCATCAATTCTTGATTTTCTTGGAGTCCAATTAGAATATACTAATGTTGTTCCGTCTGGATATTGTCTTTTGTGGTCAACTTTGTAACCGTCTGTTAATAATAGTGGGTTCATAATTTTTTATTTATGTTTAACTAATTTATAATCTGATTCGATTTATTAAAATTGAATATACGTTTCTGGAACTTTGTCTGTCAGCCAAACATTGTTCTCAGACAAGTAAAATTTAAATCCATCTCTCTGCATAATACCGCTCTTAATAATCAAAATTTGAGGGATTCCTCTCCTGCTTCCAACTTTTACGGCAGTTTCTTTATCTTTTGAAAGATGCACATGCTGACGGCTGATTTTCTGCAGACCTTCTTTTCGAATATTTTCCAAAAACTTTCCAACGGTGCCGTGATATAAAAATTCCGGAGGTTCTGTTTCAACTAAATTCAATTCAACTGAAATAGAATGCCCCTGACTTGCACGGATTTTTGTTTTATTTTCATTAAAAACAAAACGTTTTTTATCATTGTTTTCTACAACAAATTCCAAAAGTTCCAGATTTAATATACTTCCATCTTTGGGACATTTTGAAATTAAATCTTCTACATCTGCCCAGCCATTCTCGTCTAATTCTAATCCGATTGTTTCTGGCGAATGCCTAAGTACAAAACTCAAAAATTTGCTGATGCCTTTTGCTGCTTTTTCGTTCATGATTTTTGATTTATTTCTATGATTTAAAAATCATAACCTAGAAACTCAACATTATAATTAATGACTTTTAAATAATGGCTCTGTCATTTTCCATCTGTTAAATATCTTTTAAACTATCTAAAAAAGAAAAATCTCTATCCCTAATATTTTTTTGCGAGTATTTTTTAACTTCTGGCTCGTCTAAAGGTTTAATATTCTTATTTTTAATATCAAATAAAACATAATTCATGGACGAATACATTTTTATTGAATTATATTTAATTCCACTATATCCAGATTTTTTCGCACAATCCATTACGAATCTTGTAATGAAGTAATCTGGTTTCCAATTCCCTTTATTCGTGCTATTCTTTTTAAAAATTTCAGAAAGATGTAAACAGATTAATAATGCATCTGTTGAAAGAGAAACCTCTTCATAGTCAAAAGATAAATCTAAGATATTATCAATTTCTTCATCTATTTTAAAAGTTTGCGTCCAAACTAATTCATTTTCGCTTATTTCTAAAATTGAACCTTCTTCTTCATTACATAAATAAAAATAGCTTTGCCCATTATGATTAAATCTTCCTTCAGTAGGAACTCCTAAAGGAGGATTAAATAAATCATTAGAACCAAGTATTTTTGAGCTTTCACACAAACGAGATCTATATAAAACCGTATCCGCTTTAATAGTTGTTTGTGCTATTTTCTTTTTTGAAACTTCCCTAAAAATTTTCTTTCCAATAGTATGATTTAAAGCCAAAAAAGGATAATCCCTAATTAAAGCTTCGAAGTCCTTTAACGAATTTCCATATTTTTTCATTGATTGAAAAATATGCTTTTCTAATTCTAACTCATATTTTCTTTTAATACTAACTTTTGACATTAACTCTAATTCACAGCTACAATTTGGGCACTTAAATTCAAAAGCAATAACTTCTTTTCTATTATCTTCAATTTCAGAATCTGCTAATAAATTATATATATCAGTTGCATCTCCCCACAACCAAAGGGGTTCTCCTTCATCCCAAGATTCACAATCAGCACAGCTACTTAGTCTTGATTGAATCTTATTAATTACCTTTTGTTCTTTTTTTGTAATACTCATTTTTCTATTTCTCTTAATGCATCCCTAACCTCCATCAATGCAAAACCTAATAAATTTAATCCCCTCCACTTCTCAGGATTATGAATGTCTTTATGATCACCTGCCATTCCAATTCCCCAAATAGCATCAACTGGACTCGCTTCTACCAAAACTCTTTCTTTAGTATTCATAAGAAACTCTTTTAAATCCGAATTTTGATTAAACTTATGAAAACTGCCTTGCTTTACAATTTCATACCGGTTTGCCAGCCATAGATTATCATCATAGTTTTTAACTTCGCGTCCTAATTTTTTAACTTCAGCTGGAGAATTCGCTTGAATTATTTTTTCCAAAACTTCATCATCATTGAACAGTTCTGCTTTTTTTGCCATCATCCAATGCTCCGCGGTTTTATAGGTAATGCCATCCACCACAAATGGACTAATCCACCATTGGCTGAAACAGGTTTTGGTTATAATTCCATCTTTCGAAGGTTGATGTCCCCAGAAAAACAAAAATTTACTTTCGGGAGCTATATCTTTTATATCGTATTTCATATCAATTGATTTAATCCAATCACTTCCACATTTTCTCCTTCAAAATCTTTGAATGAATTGGTGGTAAATATTTTTTCGAAACAATTCAAAACAGCAAATCCTTTACTAAAAATCCCGTGGCTTACTGCCAAATACAACCTACCAGCATTCTTGTTTTTCAGTTCTTCGGCAAGACCTACAAAAGTTCCTCCACCATCACAAATGTCATCTACAATCAAACAATCTGCTCCCTGTAAATCGTTATTATACACTTTAAACCCAGATAATCTTCCAGTTTTTACATCTCGGCTTTTACTGCATTCCACTACTTCAACTCCGCCCAAGAACTCTGAAACTTTATAAATTTTCTTCAAGGCCCCCCCATCTGGAGAAATTAACTTGACGTCGTTTCCTATTGCTTTCACAACCGCTTCAATAAAAGTATGATTCGAAATCACTTCGCAATGATTTACCAATGCTGGCGTAACTTCAGAATGCGCATCAAAAACAAACACTTTGTCGAATTGCATTCCATTAATGATATCGGCATACACTTTAACCGATAATGGCTCTCCTTTAATCATCACTCTGTCTTGTCTGGCAGCAGGGAAATAAGGAATGAAAAGTTCCATGTTTTTCACATCCATTCTGCGCAAAGCATCAACTGCAATACACAATAATCCTAAATCATTGAATGAATTTAATCGATGGGTAATGGTGATTTTTTGTGTTACATCAAAATTGGGATCTATTTTGATGTGAGGTTCTCCCCCTGAAAAAGTGAAATTTTGAAAAATAACTTCTTGCTGTGCAGCAAATGGTTTGAAATTTGGGTCTAAATTAAGTATCATAGTTTTTGATTTTGCGTTAATTATACGCAAATATAGATAGTATTTTTTAATAAACAATTTATTTTGTGTAAAAATTACGCAAATTTTATTTCGAAGTGAAACCCTTTCTTTAATAAAGCATTGTATTTCTGTTTATTAAACTTAAATAATTTTGCTGGTCTTCCACTTTTTAAAGGAGAAAAACGATCTGTTTCTTCAATAATTTCAAAGCTTAATATTTTTTTTCTAAAGTTTCTACGATCAATTTCTTTTTCCAGAATGGTGCAGTATAAATTTTCTAGTTCAGAAAATAAGAACTCTTTTGGCAACAAATCAAATCCTATGGGTTCATAGGTAAGTTTTGCTTTTAATCGCTCCATTGCCTTGCCCAAAATAATCGTATGGTCAAAAGCTAAAGCGGGAATTTCATCAATCTTAAACCATTGGGCGTTTTCGGCATCCGAATCGGCTTTGACTATTAATTTTGAGGAATCCACTAAGGCAAAATAAGCCACCGAAATAACTCGATTTCTAGGATCACGACATATATCATCTCCGAAGGTAAACAGTTGTTCAAAATAATTAACGCTAATGTTAGTTTCTTCTTTCAACTCTCTTTTCACAGCATCTTCCAAAGATTCCTCATTTTGGACTAAGCCGCCAGGCAATGCCCAATAGGATTCCTTCGTTCCAAATTTTTGCTGAATTAACAACACATAAAGCTGATTGTTTTGGTAACCAAATACTATAGCGTCAACAGCAACTCTGATATTTTGATTTTCACTCATATACTAAATGCGTAAGATTTACACAAATATAAAAATAGTTTTATATTTCTTATGTTTTTGAATCTAAAGTTTCAATTCAAAAACACTTGACGAAAATCACAACTTTGTTTTGAAGAACAAATTTACAGAGCGACATTTTAGTAATACTCACCATTCATAATCATTTATAATATTACTACTCCAAAACCAGCTTTAACTCCACCATTATATCCTGAAAAATTGGGCTCAAGTTTTCATTTTTACCTGACAGTAAAAAAACATCAGTACTTGGCATTTCTTTGCTGTTCCATATCAGTTGTAATTTCTTTTCCTGAATCAAATTTTTTGCATTAAGATTCCAAGTAACCGCAACTCCAGTATTTTTACTGAGGATTTCCAGCATTTCATATTCTGACGGAATGATATAATTGGCTACAATCGAAGGTCTTTTTTTAGCAAAAACATGAAGCCAAAATAATTTAATATGCGGAATTCCAGCATCATGGCTGTACCATTTTTGCTCATTCAGCCAATTTTCGATGGTCTTAAAATCTTTAGCTTTAATATTTTGCTTAATCATTGAAATATCAATATCAGTAGAGCCGACAACTACTTGCTTAATTTCACCTACCTTTTTTTGAATGGTATCAAAAGTGTCGAATTTCTTATTTACTATCGCAAAATCTAATTTTTTGGAATTCACCAAATCAAAGAGCGCATCGTTATTATGGAATGTAAAATCGATAAAATCAAATTTAGCGACCAATGCACTGCCGATACTGCTCATCAAATGTCTGGATATACCGACTGTCAGTAATCGATTGGCGTTAAAAGCTTTGGCTCGAAATCCGTTCTCTACATTTTCCAATCGATCTAAAGCATCAATAATTAAATTATTGAGTAACTTAGCGTACTCGGTTGGTTCAACCCCTTTGGACTTTCGATTAAAAAGCTTGTAGCCCACATGTGCTTCCAACATAACTATCTGCTGACTTACAGCGGGCTGACTGATAAATAATTCTTTAGCTGCCAAAGAAAAGTTTCCGTTTTTATACACCGATTTGAACGTTCGGTACCATTCAAGATTGACCATGATATAAATATATTTATCACAAACATAATTTAAATTATTTTTACTAATATCATATTCGTCATAAATTTGCTGAACTAAAAATTAAATCATGAGAAAATTTACAGTATTAACTATTCTAGCATTAACCGTGAGCTGCTTTATGGCAACTGCACAAAAACAAAATAATAAAAAGATGAAAAAAGTATTATTCGTAGTTACCAGCCACGATCAATTGGGTAACACAGGTGAAAAAACAGGATTTTGGACCGAAGAATTGGCAGCACCATATTATGCATTATTGGATAAAGGCGTGATTATTGACATCGCTACACCAAAGGGAGGACAACCCCCAATTGACCCAAAAAGTGCCGATCCATCATCAGCTACAGAAGACACTAAACGCTTTGATGCAGATGCCGTTTTATTGGAAAAACTAAAAAATACCAAAAAATTAACCGATGTTAATCAAGCTGATTATGATGCTGTTTTTTACCCAGGAGGCCACGGTCCGCTTTGGGATTTGGTTGAAGATAAAAATTCGATTGCATTAATTGAATCATTTTATACCCATAAAAAACCAGTAGCTTTTGTATGTCACGCTCCTGCTGTTTTAAAAAATGTAAAATCAAATGGAGAATTTTTGGTTAAAGAAAAAAAGTAACCGGATTTGCCAACACCGAAGAAGAAGCGGTTGGATTAACCAAAATTGTTCCTTTCTTACTAGAAGATGAATTACAAAAAAATGGAGCAGTATATTCCAAAGGAGCTGATTGGAATCCTTATGCTGTAGAAGACGGCTTATTAATTACAGGTCAAAATCCAGCTTCATCTAAATTAGTTGCCGAAAAATTATTAGCACAATTGAATTCAAAAAAATAAGAAGAAAGACTCTAAGATCCTGAGATGCTAAGTTTCTAAGATTTAAATATGTGTTTTCAAAAAACTCAGAATCTTAGAAACTTAGTAGCTTAGCATCTTACTAAAAAACAAACACTATGCTAAATTTTGAATTATACAATCCTACCAAATTAGTTTTTGGAAAAGGACAAATAGAAAAACTAGAAACATTAATTCCTGCAGGTGCTAAAATACTATTAGCTTATGGCGGTGGAAGCATTTTTAAAAACGGAATCCATCAACAAACGATTGACAATCTTAAAGGATTTGAAATTGTAGAATTTGGAGGAATTGAAGCCAATCCGCATTTCGAAACGTTGATGAAAGCTGTTGCGATTATCAAGGAGGAAAATATCGATTTTATTCTGGCTGTAGGTGGCGGCTCAGTAATTGACGGAGTGAAATTTATTTCGGCAGCAGTACATTTTGATGGAAATCCAATTGATATTCTTCAAAAACACATTTTGATTAAAGAAAATGCAATGCCTTTTGGAACAATTTTAACGTTGCCTGCTACTGGAAGTGAAATGAACTCTGGTTCTGTCGTGACAATTGCTGCTACTCAAGAAAAATTGGCTTTTGGAGGCTCAGCATTATTTCCGCAATTTTCAATATGCGATCCAACCGTTATTCAATCTTTACCAAAAAGACAATTGCAAAACGGTGTAGTTGATGCCTACACTCACGTGCTGGAACAATACTTGACGTATGTACACGAAGGTTTTTTACAAGATAGAATTGCGGAAGGAATCCTTCAAACTTTACTCGAAGTAGGCCCAAAAGTTGTTGAAAATCCAGAAGATTATGCTTTAGCTTCCAACTTTATGTGGAGCTGTACCATGGCTTTGAACGGACTGATTCAAAAAGGAGTTCCAAGCGATTGGGCTACCCACATGATTGGTCATGAACTGACAGCTCTTTACGGAATTGATCATGCCAGAACATTGGCTATAATAGGTCCAAACCTGTATAAAGTAATGTTTGAAACCAAAAAAGGCAAATTGGCACAATACGGAAAACGCATGTTTCAATTAACAGGAACCGAAGACGAAATTGCCACAGCAGCCATTGAAAAAACGATAGCTTTCTTTCACAGCATGGGAATGAAAACTGCACTTTCCGAAAACGCTGAAAATATTGAAAAAACTGCCGACTTCATTGCAGACCGTTTTGAAAAAAGAGGCTGGAAAGCATTGGGAGAAAAACAAAATATTACTTTGGAAAAAGTAAAACAAATTGTTTTGGCAAGTTATTAAGTCTGTACCAAACTAGACATAAAAAAAGGCGTTCATGTAACCAATAAGAACGCCTTTTTAAAATACTAAAACAAAACTAACTAACTCAATCTTCATATTTAAATTCTAAACAATTTATTTATAATGACTTACAACGTAAGTGTTGTGTTTATATTGTATAAAATCAGAAAAAAATATTAATAATCTATTTTTTTAGCAAAAACATTGGGAAGTCCAATAAATTCAAGACCTGCAACGAAAATTAATTTGTGTTATTGGTGAAATTTTAAGTACTTTTGGTGAAATTTAATAAAAAAATGGCCGATAATTTAAAATTTGCAGTGATTGGTGGCGGAAGCTGGGCTACTGCCATTGCCAAAATGTTGTGTGTAAATCTTCCTGAGATTTCATGGTATATGCGTAATGATGCTGCCATAGAACACATTAAAAACCACAAGCACAATCCCAACTATTTAAGCTCTGTAGAGTTTGACAATACAAAACTAAAACTTACCAACGATATCAACGAAGCTGTCGCTTATGCAGATTACATCATATTTGCAATTCCTTCTGCTTTTTTAAACAGCGAGTTGGAAAAACTAACAGTTTCCCTGAAAGACAAAATAATTTTTTCTGCCATAAAAGGAATCGTTCCCGAAACCAGTTTAATCGTTGGGGAACATTTTCATTACAAATACGATATTCCTTATTACAATATTGGCGTAATTACAGGCCCTTGCCACGCCGAAGAAGTTGCTTTAGAGAGACTTTCATACTTAACCATTGCTTGTGGCGATCAAGAAAAGGCTAGTATCGTTGCCAAAAATTTATCCGGAAATTATATCAAGGCAAAAATTTCAGATGATATTATAGGAACTGAATATGCTGCAATGCTAAAAAACATTTATTCTATTGCAGCCGGTATTGCGCACGGATTGGGTTATGGCGATAATTTCCAGTCGGTTATTATGAGTAATGCGATTCGGGAGATGAAAAAATTCATCAAGAAAGTGCATAAAATGAAACGTAATATCAATGATTCGGCCTATTTAGGAGATTTACTGGTTACGGGTTATTCTGTTTTTTCGAGAAACAGAATGTTCGGAAATATGATTGGAAAAGGATATACCGTAAAATCGGCACAAATGGAAATGAGTATGGTTGCCGAAGGTTATTATGCCGTAAAAAGCGCCTACAAGCTTAATCAAGGTTATGGTGCAAGCACACCAATTATTGATGCTGTTTATGCTATTTTGTACGAAGGAAAAGAAGCTAAAGCAGTATTTAAAAAACTGACTGAGGAACTTGATTAGATTGCAGTCTGCGAATTTGAGAACGCAGATTTTCAATTATAAAAAAGGCATTTTCTAATTTGAGAAAATGCCTTTTTTGTTTGATTCACTCAGATATAATCACTGAATACTTATTTTACCATCACTCCATCTACAAACAAAAGCGGTACTTCTTCAACATTCGTTTCATTGATGCTGTTGGCTTTGAAAATAAATTTTTTGTCGTATAAAGTGTTTCCAATGAAATAAGTCACCATAAATTCATTGTTGAGTGCCAATACGCTTTTTTCTATCATTTCGATTTTTACAACAGAAACAGCTGGAACTTCTATAAAAGCGTGGCGCAAAAGAGAGGTTTTTTTCATTTCTCCGTCGATTGTTCCAAAGGCTTTGGAAACCACCATAACGCTGTCGAGCTGAAAATCACTGTCGTTTATTAAATAAGCATACCATACTTTTTCCATAAAATCGTCGCTCCATTCTTGAACGGCAGCAAGGAATACGTTTTCTACTTCGGGGATGGTGATGTCAGATTTCATAATATAGTGATTAGTAAAAAGTGAATAGTGATTAGTAAGAAGCAGAACTAATTACTAATCACTATTCACTTGTAGCTTTTTTATATACTGGATTTGAATTGCTCCAAGAAACGCACGTCATTTTCATAAAACATACGGATGTCGCCAATTTGGTACAGTAACATCGCGATACGCTCAATTCCCATTCCAAATGCAAAACCATTGTATTCGTCCGGATTGATGTCGCAGTTTTTAAGAACGTTTGGATCTACCATTCCGCAGCCCATAATTTCTAACCAGCCGGTTCCTTTGGTGATACGGTAATCAGTTTCAGTTTTTAAACCCCAATAAATATCAACCTCGGCACTAGGTTCCGTAAATGGGAAATAGGAAGGTCTCAAACGAATTTTTGATTTCCCAAACATCTCTTTGGTGAAATACAAAAGGGTTTGTTTCAAATCAGCAAAAGAAACATCTTTGTCAATATACAATCCTTCTATTTGATGGAAAATACAGTGTGAGCGCGACGAAACAGCTTCATTACGGAAAACTCTTCCCGGAGAAATGGTACGGATAGGCGGTTTGTTATTCTCCATATAACGCACCTGCACCGATGAAGTGTGCGTACGCAACAGAATATCGGGATTTGTCTGGATGAAAAAAGTGTCCTGCATATCACGCGCCGGATGGTATTCCGGTAAGTTTAATGCGGTAAAATTGTGCCAATCATCCTCGATTTCCGGACCTTCGGAAACGTTAAATCCGATGTTTGAAAAGACATCGATAATTTGGTTTTTCACCAATGAAATAGGGTGACGTGAACCAATAATTGTTGGTTCTCCCGTACGGGTTAAATCACCGTAAAATCCTTTAACTTCTTCTTTGCTTGCTAAGGTTTCCTGAATGGATTTTACCTTATCTTCGGCAGAGGTTTTAAGTAAATTAATTACTTGTCCAAATTCCTTTTTTTGGTCGTTGGGCACGTTTTTGAATTCAGCAAAAAGATCTTTCAACAAACCTTTGGTTCCCAAAAATTTTATTCTAAATGCTTCTAACTCTGCTGTGTTTTGTGTGGAGAACGCCTGAGCTTCACCAATATATTCTTTTATCTTGTCTATCATTTTCATTCCGTAATTGAGAGTGCAAATTTAGCTTTTTTTGGTGATTAGTGAAAAGTAATTAATGATTAGTCCAAAAAAAATAACAATATTGCTAATCACTAATTACTTTTCACTATTTACTAATCAATAACTTCCCTTTCCAGAAAATAATTGACGATTGCTTCTTTCATCAAAACGGATTGCTCTCCAGCTTTTAAAGGCGGTAATTGTTCTTTTACTATATAATGAGGCCAGCCTTCTTCGTCAAAATAGTCGAATTCATAGAATCCGTAAGGTTCTAATAATCGGCAAATAGCGATATGCATCAAGTTGAGTTTCTCGTCTTTCTTGAACTCACGGTGCACTTTTCCTAATTCCTGTACTCCTATTAGATAAATAATGGCATCCAAATCCAAATCTTCTCCTTGTGAAAATTGATTGGAAAGTATATCGACAAGCCGTTCCCAGCGTTCTTTTAGTTGTGTGTCTCTTGACATCTTGAGTTTATGGTTTAGAGTTTATGGTTTAGAGTTTAAATTGTTTAATCTGGACTCTAAAATCTAAAATTATTTTAAGCAAAGATAACAACTTGAAATTTGACAATGGTTACCGAACAATTCTTTTATATTTGCAACATCAAATTTTAAAATAAAAAAATGAGTTTTTTTGATATTGTTATAGGCGGACTATTGTGTTTTTCATTGTATAAAGGAATCCGAAACGGGCTTTTTGTGGAAATGGCTTCGTTCTTTTCCCTTATTTTGGGTATTTATATTGCCATAAAATTTTCGGATATTATAAAAAACATATTATCAGGCTGGCTGCATTGGAATCCATATACCATTCAGGTTTTTGCTTTTATCTTAACTTTTATCATCGTTGTTATTGGGATTTATATGCTTGGAAAATTCCTGACCAATGTAGCTGATTTTGCTTTTTTGGGCTGGATCAACAGTCTGGGAGGCGGTTTTTTTAGAGTGTTGAAAACCATTTTAATCATCAGCATATTTTTAACGGTTTTCGAAAAAATAAATTACCATAATTATTTAGCCAAAAAAAAAACGCTGGACAAATCCATTTTCTTTAACCCGATTCAAAAAATATCAGGATTTATATTTCCGTCTATTGAGAAGTGGTATGACAAAGCGAGGAAGTAATTTTTTTAAGATGGCAGATTTCAGGCTGCAGAAAGCAGAAAAAACTGCCGACTGAAATCTGCTAATTGGAATCAGAAAACTAATCCTTCACTTCTTTTATTGCCTTACTGTCTATCCAGCCTTCAGTTCCATCCGTTAACTGAATTTTTTTCCAGTTGTCTAATGTTTCTTCTACATAGACTTTAGTGCCTTCGTGCAGCATAAAAATCGAGTTGCTTGCCTTTTGAGGTTCGCTTCTAACATCAGCAGATTCGGCAAAAACGATTGCTGGTCTTTCGTTGTCAAAATGACTTTTTTCAAAAAAAGCTGCCACAACACTCATTAGTACAAAAAGTAAAACTATAAACATTCCCGAGAAGAAAACTCTTTTAATCACTCCTCTTTGAGAAAAATAATAACCTATAAAAAGAGCCAAAAACAAAAATGCAAAGCCAATGGAGATATAGGCCCAAGTATCGAATGGGTAAATTCCAGTAAAATCACGAAGGAGTTTTGCAAAACCAACTTTAGGCATTACTTTAATTTCATCTATTGTACGTTTTTGAGCAAATTTTATATTGTTTAATGCCTCTTTGTTTGTTGGATCTAAAACTAAAGCTTTCTCATAATTATAAATTGACGGAGCAGTTTGCTGCAGTTTATAATAGCAGTTCCCTAAGTTAAAATACAATTGAGCTGATTCTTTGTTTGTTTCCAAAACGGATTCATACTCTTTGACTGCAAGTTCGTACTTCCCGCTTTTATATAAATCATTTCCCCTTTCAAAGCCTGTTTGGGCAAAGAAAACTTGTGAAACCAATAATAATAAGTAAAAGATATTTTTCATTTTAATTTTTTTTTAGTTTCTAAGAGTCTAAGTTCCTTAGATTTTTAGACTCTTAACATCTTAGAAACTTAGCTTCTTAGTAGCTTAGATTTGTTTTTCTAATTCAGAAATGATGGCTACCGCTTTATCAAAATCGTGCTGTATTGTTGCGCTTGATGATGGCGCATATCTCGCAATCTCGCAATTTTCGGTCAGCGCAATAAAATCATTTACTGCCTGAGGATTTGCTTTTTTGGACAATAATAATTCTTGAATATTATCCTTGCTCATTTCAGAGGTTTCAATATGTAATTTTGCTTTCAAGAAATTATGCATCGCTTTTTCCAGCGCGACATAAAATGGCTCTTTATTGTTGATTTGTTTTTTGGCTTCAGACAGATATTTCTTAGCCAATTTATTGTTCATTTTGATTCGGTTTCCAAAAACGTCACTATCGATCGCTTCTTTTTTCTTCCTGAATAATACAATTATCGGAAGCAATAAAAATGGCAATAACAATAAACCATAGAATTTATTAGAACCAAAAAAAGCTGGTTCTTTACTTGATAAAAGATCTGTTCTTAAATCAATATATCTGAATTGCTCAACAGGCTCAATTTTATTTTTACCTGCGCTTGCGGTGTCATGTGTGGCTGCCGTTTGTGACGGTCCGTCCAAGACATTAATTTTTATCTCCGATGAACTGATTGTTTTATAAGTACCTGTTCCTAAATCGAAATATGAAAAACGCATCGGTTTAATAACATAATCCCCTTTATATTGCGGTACAATAGTATAAGAATCGGATATTTTACCATTCATACCAGATAATGGTATGTTTACTTTTTCGCTGTGAACGGCATCATACATTTCTAATGCGTTTGGCACTTCGGGTTTTGGCAGCGTAAATAATTTTAGATTTCCTGTCCCGGCAACGCTCAAAACAAGATCTAAGCTTTCTCCGCTTTTCAAAGTGGTTTTTGAAGGAATCGCTTGGAAATCAAATTTACCTACGGCTCCAGTGAAATCTGCAGGTTTTCCTGCTTCTGGCAACGGTCTTACATTGATAGTTTTGGCTCCTGCCGATACGCGTTTATTTCCATTAATGATTTCTACTTGACCATACATATTTCTACGGTTGGTAGGCAGCTGAACATCAATATCCATTGCCAAAGGTTGAATCACCAGCTTTCCTGATTTTTGTGGATACAAGATTACTTTCTTTAATACAATATAACGGTATCTCTCGCCTTTAAACATTCCCTCTTCTGCAACTAACTGTTTGATGTCAATATTTTGGCTCCAAAAATCATTGTATTTGGGTTTGCTAAGTTCATCCCATTTTGTAATTCCAATATTATAACTGAAATACAATTTATAAACCGCCGTAATCGGCTGATTGATGTATGGACTAGTATTGGAAATTTCGGCAACTAAATAGAGATTATCATCTGCAGAAATTTGAGAATCATTTGGATCTCTCGGCTGTTCTGTAGCGGCAGTTACATTTATTTTTATGGGCTGTGTTTTATAAATCTGGCCGTTAAATTCAATAACGGCTTGTCTTATTGTCAAAGTGCCTTTTTGAGTAGGCAATAAAAAATAAGAATAACTTTTCTCGAAAGATGTTTTTCCGTTGATCCAAGATTGGCTAACCTGCTGACTTGGTCCAGCAATAATTCTAAAACCCTCAAAAGAAGGCTGCGCAAAATTATCGCCATCAATATTCATCACAAAATCGATACGAAGTCTCTCATTGAGTCCAAGCGTCGTTTTGCTCACTCTTGCCTCAAATTGCACTTGAGCCAAAAGTCCTTGAAAACATAATAGAAATAAAATTAAAAATCTTTTCATTACTTTTTTAAACGTTTAAATATTAACTGATTAATCGTTTAAGTGTTCCAAATAAACAAATAAACGATTAAACAAATAAACTTGAATTTTACCAGTCTTTCTCTGTTTTTACAGGAGACCCTTTTACTTTATTGGCATTTACTTTATCCTGTATTTTCTTTTCTTCGTTGTTTACAGCATCCAAAAGATTTTCCATTCGCTGTTTTGGAATCCCGCCTGGTTTTGGTTTTGGCTGACCATCATCTTTGGGTTTACCGTCATCTTTTTTATTTTTGTCTCCGTCTTTCTTATCGCCCTTTTTGTCTTTATCTTTATCGCCGTCTTTCTTGTCGTCCTTTTTGTCTTTGTCTTTTTTGTCGTCTTTCTTATCCTTGTTTTTGTCCTTATCCTTATTCTTGTCTTTCTTTTTATCGTCTTTTGGAGGCGGATTATCTTTTAGCATTTTTTTAGCCAAAGCATAATTATAACGCGTTTCGTCATCTTCAGGATTGTTTCTCAATGCATTTTTATACGCTTCAACAGCTTGGGTATAATCCTTCTCTTTCATAAAAACATTTCCCAAATTATGAAAAGCCTTATGTTTTTGTGGTCTAGTTTTTAAGCTTTTCAGTGCATTAGCATACGCAGATTTGGATTCCGAAAACTGATTTTGCCTGTAAATTGCATTTCCTAAATTATAGGAAGCCACAGTTCTATTTGGAAATTTAGAGTGTGAAATTCTATAATCGGCTTCAGCTTCCACAAAATTTTTAGCAGCAAATTCCTCATTTGCTTTAGGCAAAATTTTGTCTTTCTCTTGGGCATTGGCCACAAAAGTTAAAAGCATCAGCAATAAGTATATAATTCTATTTTTCATTTCAATATTCCTTTCAAAACTGTTTTGCTTGATTTTTGTACTTTATTTATTTTCTCCAAATAAATCCAATTTATTTACCCATTTGGTTTTTCTGTCTAATAAGAAAATATCCGCAAATAATAATACGAATCCAAATCCTAAAAACCATTGAAACTGCGATTGGAAGTCGGCCATTTGGGTTGCTTCAAATTCTGTTTTTTGGATTTTATCCAATGCTGCTTTTATGTAATCTACCACTTCTTTGGTATTGTTTCCGTTTACATAACCACCTTTTGTCGCTTTCCCTATTGCTTCAAGGTTTTTTGGAACCAATTTTGTGATAACAATTTCTCCATTGTTGTCTCTTTTATAACTTTCGACAACTCCATTTCTTTTCAAAGGAATAGTTCCTCCTTTTTCTGTACCTACTCCAATGGTAATAATTTTGATTCCCAATTTATTTGCTTCTTCTGCTGCCGCTTCGGCTCCTTCAGAATGATCTTCTCCGTCAGATATCATAATCAGCAATTTACTGGTTTTTTTATCGTCAAAAAAAGTAGATGAAATTTTGATGGCATCATCAAAAGAAGTGCCTACAGAAGAAACCATATCGGTATTCGTGCTTTGCAGATACATCTTGGCCACACCATAATCAGTTGTTATCGGCAGTACTGGAAAGGCACTTCCGGCATACGCCACAATTCCTATCCTGTCATTCCCCAGCTGATTGATAATCTGTGATACGATTTGTTTGCTTTTTTCCAAACGGCTTGGAGCTACATCCTCGCAAAGCATACTTTTGGATACATCCATCGCAAAAACAATGTCTATTCCTTCTCTTTTTACGGTTTCTACCTTGGTGCCTATTTTTGGATTCACCAAACCTATAATCAGCGCCAGTAATGCCAAAAGCAATACTGCCAATTTTAAAGCCGGCTTAAAAACGGAACGTTCAGGGCTTAGTCTTTTGATGACTTCCAAATCTCCAAATTCGCGCTGTTTCTTTCTTTTCCAATATAAATTAAACAGAAAAAGTACCACCAAAACTGGCAGTATAAAAAGAAGGTATAAATAATTGCGTTCGTCTAATTCCATTTTATTTAACCGCTAAGGTCACTAAGTTTTCACTAAGTCCACAAAGTTAATTGCAAACTGTTTTTTTATAAAGTTCCGTTTATTACTCTTTTGACACCATTTTTCAATAAATTGACATTGAAATTAATTAACAAACCTAATTTACAATTTGACAATCTTAAGTATGTTAACAGTTGCGCCAAATGCACGTCATTCAAAGCTTCAACTGATTTAATTTCAACTATAAATTTATCTTCAATAATAATATCTATTCTATAACCCGCATCCAGCTTAACTTCCTCATAAATTAGAGGCAATTGTTTTTGTTTTTCAATTTTTAAATTGTGCTTTTTTAACTCATAAAATAGGCATTCTTCATAAGCACTTTCTAATAAACCTGGACCCAAAACTTGATGAACTTTTAATGCACTTTCAAAAACAATTTTTGATATATCATTTTCGCTCATCTTTATTTTTTACTTTTTATAACTTTCTCTTTGTGGTCTTGGCGCATCCTTCGTGTACTTTGTGTTTAAACCTAAATAAAACTCCTGTATACTGTTTTGCGCAAAATGAATTCAACCAACAATAAAAAACCTGCCAGTAAAACAAAAGGCCTGAATTTTTCATCATAATCATAGAATTTCAATTCTTCGATTTCAGTAGTTTCCAGCTTATTGATCTCGTTATAAATTTGTTCTAATCTGTCATTGCTGGTTGCTCTAAAATATTTACCACCAGTTTTTGCAGCAATATTCTGCATTAATTTTTCATCAATTTCCACTTTCATCATTTGAAATAAAAATTGTCCATTAGGTGCAATTGCATAAGGAAACTCAGCCATTCCATTAGTTCCAATACCTACTGTATATACTTTTATTCCATATTGCTGTGCAATGTCTGATGCCGTTTCGGGTTCGATAAATCCTGCATTGTTTACCCCGTCTGTCAATAAAATAACAACTTTACTTTTGGCTTTGCTATCTTTAAGACGATTTACAGCTGTTGCCAATCCCATCCCGATTCCAGTTCCGTCTTGTAAAACATTATCGTATTTAATGCTAGCAATGGCTTCTTGAATAACCGCTTTATCACTTGTTACCGGTGATTTTGTATAGGCTTCAGAAGCGTAAACTACTAATCCTATTCTGTCATTTGGTCTTTCGTCAACAAACTTGGCAGCTACTCTTTTTAAGGCTTCCATTCTGTTTGGCTTCAAATCTTTGGCAAGCATACTTCCGGATACATCGACAGCCACAACAATATCAATCCCTTTTGTTGTTTTGGTCTTATTGCTGATGTCCACTGTTCTGGGTCTGGCCATAGCCACAATCAATGATGACAATGCCAATAAACGTAAAACATCTAAAGCCGGTTTTAATTTCGTTAGCAAAGATTCCGTTCCTTTGAATCCTTGAAGCGAACTCATCTTTAGGGTAGCAGACCTCTGAGTCCTTTTCCAAACCAGCCAAACGCCTGCAATCGGAATTAGAAGGAACAACCAAAAAAATTCTGGATTTAAAAAGGTTATTTTTTCCATTAGTTACCTGCAGTTTTAAGTTCTACCGAATTCAGAATACGGTCTGATAATTCTGTCGCATAGCGATCTCCTTCTTCGTGAAGAATCATGATTTGCTGTAATCCGCCTTCTTGTCCAAAAAGCACTATTTCATAATATATTTTGGAACTCGTTTGACTGTTACCATCTATTCTTGAGAAAGTTCCGAATCCTTTTTTGCCTGTAATTCCTTTATTGGTCTGGAAATCCTCTTCTTTAACAATCATATTTTGCGCCCCTTGGCTTTCCAATACTTTTAAAGAACTTTCAATAGCTTTGGACAGATCCAATTTTCCTTCCTGTTTATATTTTATAGTGGATACCATAATATAAAAATTGTCCAGCAGACTTCCATATCCAAATGACTGCATCTCTTTGATCAATGCCATTCCGTCTTTTGGCAATGATTTTGTCAAATCCATCCGCTTCAAAACTTTTGGAGTTTCAACGATAACGCCTGGGTTCCCATACTCGCTTTTAACCCAATCGCCTTCCAGTAATTCTTTAGTTGGATGCCCCAGTATATTATCTTTTACATAGTCAAATCCTTTAGTAGCTATAAAGAAAGCCGTAGTTGCAAAAAGTAAGAAAAAAACAGATCCAACCGATATTGCAATACGCTGATTTCTCTTTTTTCTAAGTAAAATCTGAATTTGTTTTTGCTTTTGAGCTTCATTCAAAATAGTGTCTTCCTCAATTGGCACCTCAACCGGGATCGCTTCGTCAAGTGTTAAAATCGCCTTTTGAATTTTGTTTCGGTCATCGGTAATTTCAAATTCCAGCGGTTTTGATTTGGCGAATTTTACTAAATCGGCCTGTTTCAAAACGGCAAATAAATTTTCTATCGTTTCCTGAGAAAGCTTCATTTTCTTTTTTAGCGAAGCCGTTTTAAGTCCTTCAATCAATTCAGACGTAGTGCTTTCCATTGCAGGAATTTCTATTGCTTCTTCAATATAATTTCTGGCAATATCCGTCAGTTCACTATAGTATTCTTTGACTTCTCCATGCTGCCAAAGCTCTTTCTTCTCTAATATATTAAGCAGACTTGTCGCTTTTTCAATTGGCGTTTTATAAACTTCTTCTTCAATTTTTTTCTTCTGACGAATTTTGGTGTACCAGTAAACAAAAGCTCCAATTCCCAAAATCAATACTATTCCCAAAAAATATTTCCACCAATCTGAAGAATCTTCGGCTTTTACAATCTCTTTAATGTCGTACATTTTTTGTCTCAATGTATCGACCTGCACATTGGCAACCTCAACTTTGATGGAGTCACTCAAAAATGCTTTATTGTTTATCAGAATTTTAATGCTTGGAATGGTATATCTGCCCGAATCAAATTGAGTCAAACCGTACTTTTTAATTAATTCGTAA
Organism: Flavobacterium sp. 1; assembly: GCF_002797935.1. Taxonomy (NCBI): domain Bacteria; kingdom Pseudomonadati; phylum Bacteroidota; class Flavobacteriia; order Flavobacteriales; family Flavobacteriaceae; genus Flavobacterium; species Flavobacterium sp. 1. The sequence continues at coordinate 4,299,767 of NZ_PGER01000001.1, read as the reverse complement.
CGATCGTCTTTTTTGATGGTGTCAATTGGATAGGAATGAATTACCTCAAGCGCTCCTATGTTTTTTAGCTTTGGAAAAACCACTGTGGACAGCGTATCAACCGAAGTTTTTAAAGTCAGTTTAAACTCAGCTCCAATTTTATTTTTTGTAGTATCGATACTGGTGACTACTTTTTGCTGTGCAAAAAGTGAAGTCGAAAACAGTAGGAATATTAATAGTTTTTTAAACATTTATTTTGGGAAATTTTGATTTTTGATTGAAGATTAACAATCACTATCGCGATTTAAAATAGCCTAATAATTTGGTAACATAACTTTCATCCACTCTAGTATTTACAACACCCGAACCTGATTTGCTAAAAGTTTCTTTGAAATAATTCACATTATCGTGATAGTGTTTTTCATAACTCGTCCGTACTGATTTTGATCCTGTATCAATTAATCTGGTCTCGCCTGTTTCAGCATCCGTCATTGGAACGATTCCTAGATTCGGCATTTTTTCTTCTCGAATGTCATACACTCTGATACCTGTAATATCGTGTTTCTTTGAAGCTATCTTCAATGTATGCTCATATTCTGCAGACATAAAATCGGAAATGACAAACACAATTGCTTTCTTTTTTTGAGTACCCGATAAAAATTTCAAGGCTTGTGCAATATCCGTTTTATAGCTTTTAGGTTCAAATTCTATCAGTTCCCGAATGATACGCAACACATGAGACCTCCCTTTTTTGGGCGGAATATACAATTCGATTTGATCTGAAAATAAAATCAATCCAATTTTATCATTGTTCTGAGTAGCCGAAAATGCCATTGTAGCGGCAATCTCGGTAACAATTTCTTTTTTAAATTGGTTTTTAGAGCCAAAGCTTTCGGAACCGGAAATATCAACCATTAACATCATGGTTAATTCTCTTTCTTCTTCAAAAACTTTAACGTGAGCTTCATTATAACGAGCGGTTACATTCCAATCGATAGCACGGATATCATCGCCAAATTGATATTGCCGCACTTCGCTAAACGTCATCCCCCGTCCTTTGAACGATGTATGGTATTCGCCCGAAAAGATGTGGTCGCTCAATCTTCGGGTTTTGATTTCTATTTTGCGTACTTTTTTTAAAAGCTCTTTTGTATCCATTTCTTTAGTAATTAGTAACTAGTGAATAGTGAATAGTAACCAACCAAGGCTAATTACTTTTCACTTATTACTTTTCACTTTTTAGGGTACTTCAATTTCATTTATAATTTTATTGATAATATCTACCGATGTAATATTCTCGGCTTCCGCTTCATAAGTAACTCCAATTCTATGACGCAAAATATCATGAACTACTGCGCGGACATCTTCGGGAATTACATAGCCACGGCGTTTGATAAAAGCATAACATTTAGCAGCTGTAGCAAGATTGATGCTTCCGCGGGGAGAAGCTCCAAAACTGATTAAAGGTTTCAAATCAGCCAATTTATATTTCTCTGGATAACGAGTCGCAAAAATAATATCCAGTATGTATTTCTCTATTTTTTCGTCCATGTAAACTTCACGGACAGCTTCTTGAGCTCTCAAAATCTGTTCTACAGAAACTACAGGATTTACTTTTTCATAACTTCCTTTAAGATTTTGACGAATTACCAAACGCTCATCTTCCATCTTTGGATAATCGATAACGGTTTTTAGCATAAAACGGTCAACCTGCGCTTCCGGCAATTGATAAGTTCCTTCTTGCTCAATAGGGTTTTGTGTAGCCAAAACTAAAAACGGTTTGTCTAATTTGAAAGTCGTATCACCAATAGTAACTTGTTTTTCCTGCATCGCCTCCAATAATGCAGACTGCACTTTGGCGGGAGCACGGTTAATCTCATCGGCAAGAACGAAATTAGCAAAGATTGGTCCTTTTTTTATAGAAAACTCATTGGCTTTAATATTGTAAATCATAGTTCCAATAACATCGGCAGGCAATAAATCTGGTGTAAACTGGATTCTGCTGAAAGAACCTTGAATAGCTTGTGAAAGTGTATTTATGGCTAATGTTTTGGCCAGTCCGGGAACTCCTTCCAAAAGAATATGTCCCTGTCCCAAAAGTCCAATTAACAGTCTTTCGACCATATGTTTCTGACCCACAATAACTTTGTTCATTTCCATTGTGAGAAGGTCTATAAAAGCACTTTCTCTTTCGATTTTTTCATTGATTGCTCTAATGTCTAAAGTCGCTGTATTTTGTTCCATATTATTATATTTAAACCTCTTGTTTTTGGTATCCTTAATTTGATGGTGCAAATTGAATTTTTTTTTAGAAGTAGGATGTTAAAAAATGGTTAAAACTTCTACAGATCCCCCAATTTTAAGGACGAATTATGATTGTATTTATCTATTTTTAAGAACAAAAAAAAATAAACTTCAAATTCAATAAATTAACCCCATAATCAAGGGGGAACAAAAAAAAATAAACCATGAGTAAAATTCCCTTTTCAAAATTATTGCCGCCACTATGATTTGGCGAATTTAGGTCAAAAACTGCACCAGCGAACAAATGAAGGCCCTCATGCATTCATATCTCGAAAGTGGCATTTCTACCTTCGATCATGCGGATATTTATGGCGGTTACACGACCGAAAAAGATTTTGGAAAACTTTCAGCGAAAGCAAAATAAACCACAGTGATATTCAGTTAATTTCGAAGTGCAGCATCCAAATGATATCTGAAAACAGAAATAACACAATCAAGCATTATTCCAATTCCAAAGACTACATCATTGCTTGAGCTGAACAGTTTCTGAAACATTTGCAGACCGATTATTCAGACCTCCTGCTGTTGCATAGCCAAGTCAGTTAATGCAGTCCACTACTTTTGAAATGGAAGTAGAAGATTGGTTTTCTCTATGGACAGCAAGCACAGGAAATGATGTTCCTTAATTAAAAACAAAAAACAGCTGAAATAATTAGCTGTTTTTTGTTTTATGAAATAATGCAAATTTATCTTATAATGCAATATTCCCTATATCCGTTACTGCTCCATTAACAACAGCTACTTCCAGAATTGTTTTTATCGCCTTACCTGATGCTATATCTGGAGTTAAAGTAACCGTATAAATTCCAACAGGCAGTCCGTCCAATTGAAACACTCCAGCATCATTAGCGTAGGCAGATACTGTTGTTGTACCTACTTGAACAGAGGCTAGAACTTGATAGTCAACTAATAGCGGACTAATAGTTCCTTTAATACTTCCCGAAGTTTCCTTTGTTGAAACCCGGATAACTGGATGTAAATTATAACTACCAGAAGCTCCAGCTTGGACAACAATTGAATGCTCTACATCGAAATCCAATAAGAATTCATAGGTTTTATCCGCGAGTAACGTCTGATTAACTTGTAATTTTAATCCAGATTGTTGAGCACTTGGTGTCTTCAAAGAATGTGTAGTGCCATCTTTAAGCACTACTGTATTATTTTCACCAAGCAATACTCGAATTTGTCCCAAATATCCTGAAGTAATAGCATTATCTGCTATTAAAACAGTTACCCCTCCTGTTAAATCCAGTAAATTATAAACCCCTGGATTTTTTCCAATACTTACCCAGCCTTGATCATCAGTACTTGAGCTGTTTTTTATCAAAACATCTTTAACCTCAAGATTTACCTCTTTATAATCTCCGGGAGCATCAGACAATCTTACGATGACATTTGACGTACCTGAACTTGAAGAATCATCATTTTCATTACATCCAATAAAAACAAGACTCAACATTGTCATTGCAAAAAAAACTAATGTACTTGACTTAATTGTTTTCATAATCTTTGATAATTACATTTTTAGTTAATTTAATTGATATAAAATCAGTAAATTTAGAACGTACCAAATTGTCAGTTTAGTATATTTTTTATTCAAACTATCCAGTATTAACAATGATTAACAAGCGGCTTCTTATCAAAAATCTTCTTGCTCACAATGATGAGAGCAGTTTTTATGATAAAAAAAGACAGCTGAATCTACATACCAGAGAGGGCAAAGCAAAGTTTTTGAAACACATTTGTGCCTTGTCCAATTCTAATCCGACTAATAATTCTTATATAGTAGTTGGAGTCGAGGATGAGAACAATGAAATTGTTGGCGATGATTTTTTTGATGACAGCAGGATTCAGAATTTAGTAAATGCTTTTCTTGAAAATCCGCCCAGAATTCAATATGAAAACGTCCCTTTTCCTAATTTGCCGAAAGACAAAGTAATTGGACTTGTTACTATAAAACCCAATAGCAAAACTTCTTTTTTTAAAAAAGGCATACATACAATTCCTGCCAATACTATTTTTGTGCGACGGGGAAGCAATACGATGCCGATTGAAGGTGAGGTAGAAAAAAATCATCAAAATACAGAAACCGTTATCGGTATTGAAAATAACTCAAGAAACAGTATCAAATATACGCTAGACGGCGTGATTGATTTTATGAATTACCGCCATAAAGACATGGCTCCAAAATATAACGTCTTCAAAGAATTATTTGTCATCTGCTGGGCAGGAATTGTCAAAAAATCCAAAAACATAACCTATCTATCCCGAGTTGATATTGAACTGATTAACGAACAGATCAAATTATTCTATTCGGCTCAAGATGTGGTTGAAATTAACTACGACGAAGACAGTTTTACAATTATTGAATATGTTCCGCTGGGATTGAACGACAAGACCAGCTACTATCCTCTTGAACAGCAAACAATTCATTTTCATGATAACGGGTATTATAAAATTGACCGAAAAATACTTTTTGAACCGCCGGAATACAACAAGAAAATGTTATTCCATATTTACAATTCGAACATTGCTTTGCTGCATAAACTCGAAAAAAATATTAAATTAACGGAGCGGGAAAAAAAGGATTTAAATCATTTGCCTTCCACCTTCATGATTTGTTACCTTAATGGTTTTGAAGATGCTAAACAAAAGCTGATAGATGCCAAAGAGTTATTGAAACCTTTCACGCAAGTATATCTTTCGTTCAAAGAAGCTTTACGAATTTTAAGAAAAATGAAGTATGATGTACAATAAGATATTTTCTTATTGCAATTCCATTTATCATATATTAGCTGAATAATCCCGCTACCCAAGTAACCACATCAATAATAACTTGACAAATAAAATTAGTCATTAAAAGCAATAAGGTGAGAAGTGCATTCATTTTAAAAAATTTTTAAGTAAAATTACAATGATTCCTAATACCAAACAATCCCTAAAAATAATGATATTTTGAATTTCAAAAATACTGAAAATTACTATACTACGTTTATTATTATATTGAAATTCAACGACTATAAGCACCCTTTCAACCGATTTATTCTTAATAAAAACTTAAATTTATTTTAGGCTTAATTCTTATTTTTTTTCAAAATCACTTTGTCTCTAAAATTCAAACTCTTTACACTCCATTTTCTTTCTTATAGATAAACTGCTTTATATCTTTAAAAAAAATGCATCGATTCTACTTTTCTGCTATTTTTGTAAAAGAACAAATTGAGAATATGAGAACATTAGTAGTAGGAGATATACATGGCGGTTTAAGAGCCCTGCATCAAATTCTGGAAAGAGCAAACGTAAGCACAGAAGACAAACTTATTTTTTTGGGAGATTATGTAGATGGCTGGAGCCAATCCCCGCAGGTAATTGATTTTTTAATCGCATTACAAAAAACTCATGATGTCGTTTGCATTCGCGGTAATCATGATGAGCTGTTAAGAGAATGGCTCCAAAACAATAAAAACAATGAGCAATGGCATCAGCATGGAGGCGAAGCTACCGTTTTGGCCTATGAAAGTGTAAATGAAGAAACCAAAAAAAAGCATGTGAAATTCTTAGAATCTCTAAAAGATTATTATTTAGATGAACAAAACAGAATGTTCATACACGCTGGTTTTACCAATATGAATGGTGTGAACTATGAATATTTTCCGAAGCTGTTTTATTGGGACAGAACCCTTTGGGAAACGGCTTTGGCACTAGACCCAAAAATGAAATCAGATCATCCCTATTATCCAAAACGATTTACCTTATACAGCGAAATCTACATTGGCCATACCCCAGTTTCCCGAATTGGAGAAATAATTCCTGTACAAAAGGCTAATGTCTGGAATATTGACACTAGCGCTGCTTTCAAAGGACCGCTGACAATACTGGATGTCGATACGAAAGAATTTTGGCAAAGCGAACTTTTACCTAGTTTATATCCTACAGAAAAAGGACGAAATAGAATCTAAACACTATATTTGCCAAAAATTAATTATTTATATTTTCAACAAATGAAAAAAATTATTACAGTTTTATTTTTAGTTTCTTTTTGCATTACAAATGCACAACAGGCCTTTAAAGGTAAAGGTGATGCAAAAATTAATATTGGAGCCAATATACAAGACGGAGGTTCTGGAATTCAAGCATCTGCTGATTTTGGTCTTGGTGAAAATTTCTCTTATGGATTTGTAGCCGCTTATTTATTAGGAGTAGATGAGTTTTCAGGTATTAATGGTGAAAACATAAAACCAGAATTTCAAGATCGTTTTGATGCAAAATTTAGAGTTAATGCAAATTTGAGCAGTGTAATTGGTGTAGACCAATTAGATATCTATCCAGGTTTGAGCTTAGGATTACGCAATTTTGGCGGTCATCTTGGCGGCCGTTACTTTTTTTCTGAAGGTTTTGGTGTTTTTACTGAACTTGGCTTCCCAATTGCAAAATACAGCGATGATAAAGAAGCATTTGATCATTTAAACAATCAGGTTACTTTTAGTATAGGTGCTTCGTTTAATTTAGATTAAATCCTAATGAAAAAGGAGCTTGTTAACTAAAACAAGCCCCTTTTTTTATGCCTTAAAATTAATTACAAATCAAATTTTATTCCTTGTGCCAATGGTAAACTTGTGGTATAATTGATCGTATTGGTTTGTCTTCTCATATAAATTTTCCAAGCATCAGAACCAGATTCTCTGCCACCACCAGTTTCTTTTTCTCCTCCAAAAGCACCACCAATTTCGGCTCCAGAAGTTCCTATATTTACATTGGCTATTCCGCAATCGGAACCTACAGCTGACAAAAAATGTTCTGCTTCACGCAAGTTATTTGTCATAATCGCTGAAGACAATCCTTGAGCTACCCCGTTTTGAACATCGATTGCATTCTCAACTGTTCCAGAATATTTAATTAAATATAAAACTGGGGCAAAAGTTTCGTGCTGAACGATTTCGAATGAGTTTTGTGCTTCGGCAATGGCTGGTTTTACATAACAGCCGCTTTCATATCCTTCTCCTGAAAGAACGCCACCTTCAACTAAAATTTTACCCCCTTCGGCAACAACTTTGGTCAATGCATTATTATACATTTCTACCGCTTGAGTGTCAATTAATGGTCCAACGTGATTTTTTTCGTCCAATGGATTTCCAATTCTCAATTGCCCGTAAGCCGAAACTACAGCGTCTTTTACTTTATCATAAATACTTTCGTGAATAATCAAACGACGAGTCGAAGTACATCTTTGTCCTGCTGTTCCTACTGCTCCAAAAACAGCTCCGATAACGGTCATTTTTATATCAGCATCTGGAGTAACAATAATCGCATTATTCCCGCCTAATTCTAATAATGATTTTCCTAAACGGCTGGCAACTGTTTGAGCCACAATTTTACCCATGCGGGTAGAACCTGTAGCCGAAACTAAAGGCACGCGCTTATCGGCAGTTAATAATTGTCCAATTGTATAATCTCCATTAATCAAACAAGAAATCCCTTCCGGAAGGTTGTTTTCTCTGATAACTTCTGCAATAATATTTTGGCATGCAATTCCGCACAATGGTGTTTTCTCTGATGGTTTCCAAACGCAAACATCACCGCAAATCCAAGCCAGTGCTGTGTTCCAAGACCAAACGGCAACTGGAAAATTAAACGCTGAAATGATTCCAACAATTCCCAATGAATGGTATTGCTCATACATTCTGTGTCCTGGACGCTCTGAGTGCATGGTTAATCCGTGCAACTGACGAGATAATCCTACTGCAAAATCACAGATATCAATCATTTCCTGAACTTCTCCATATCCTTCCTGCAATGATTTACCCATTTCATAAGAAACCAATTTGCCTAAAGCTTCTTTATTTTGGCGCAATTTTTCTCCAAACTGACGTACAATTTCTCCACGCTGTGGTGCTGGCATCAATCGAAATGTTTTGAAAGCTTCGGCAGCGGTCTGCATTACTTTTTCGTAATCTGCCGGAGTTGTCATTTTTACAGAAGCAATTAATTTGCCATCTACTGGCGAAAAACTCTCGAGAATTTCTCCGTTTGAAAAATGATTAATCCCTGTCGAAGTCCCTTCGTTTATGGCTTTAACTCCCAATTGCGCTAATGCCTCTTTCATCCCAAATTGATTCGTTATTGTTGTCATTGTAACTTTTTTAGTTAAAAATGTTATATTTTTTTGTAAAGATATTATTTTAAAGAGAAACTTGGATACTATTGAAGTGATAAAAACTAACGAAACAAATCGAAATGTTTTTTATTTTTTAAATTATAACAGCAAAATTATAGTTTTCTAATGTGCTGTTCCCAATTTTTATAAAAAAATACAGCCATTAAAAAAGAAGAGAGTAATTTTATAGTCTAAAATAAACTTATAATCCTGTTTTAACATGAAATCCATCTCGCTATATTTTATTGGTTTGTTTTTTATTTTTTCACCATTGCTTGCTCAGAAAAAAGTTTTTGATGTAGTTCCTTTGGGAGTTAAAGGCGGTGTTGACGAAACCAATCTTTCGGCCTATTTAGTTGCTCCTAAAAATACCAATACTTTTATCTGTCTTGATGCTGGAACAATAAATGCTGGAATTGAAAAAGCAATTGCAAATAATATATTCACAGTTTCGGTTGATGAAATTTTACGAAAATATATCAAAGGGTATCTTATTTCTCATGCTCACCTCGACCATGTTTCGGGTTTGATTATTAACTCTCCGGCTGATTCCTCCAAGACAGTTTATGCTGCAAAAAAATGCATGAAGATGATGGAAGAACATTATTTTAATGGAGAAACTTGGGCAAATTTTGGTGATGAAGGTGTGGGTTTTCTGATAAAAAAGTATCATTTTCAAACACTTCCTCTTGGTGAAGAAATCCCGTTAACCAATACCGAAATGACTGTAAAAGCGTTTCCTTTAAGCCATGTGAATCCCTTTGAAAGCACTGCTTTTTTAATCAAAAACGAAGAAAATTATGTTTTATATTTAGGCGATACTGGTCCTGATGAAATTGAAAAAAGCAATGATCTGCGAATATTATGGCAAGCTGTTGCTCCTCTGATTAAAGAAAAACAGCTAAAAGGAATTTTTATTGAGGTTTCGTTCCCAAATGAACAGCCTGATAATGCTTTGTATGGACATTTAACGCCGAATCATTTAATGAAAGAACTCAGTAAATTGGAGGAATTCGCCGGAAAAGGAAGCTTACAGGATTTTAAAATTATCATCACTCATAGAAAACCGCCAACAAAAAATATTCAAAAAATTAAAGAGCAATTGAAAAAAGAAAACTCTTTAGGAGTTGATTTTATATTTCCAGAACAAGGAAGGAAATTTGAATTGTAGAAAATTAATTCCAGTGGGGGAAAATTAACCTCAAAGAATTACGCAAAGATTTGAAGTTTTGTATTCGGGCGGGAAATCGAAGTGCAAAAACTGTATTTATTACTAATGTCCAATTGAAAAACTGCCGTTGAATTTTGCATTTCAATTCACCTCATGTAAAAACCCGTGTTATACAAAGTTTCTTTCTTCTTTTATATTTCCTTTTATAATTTCTTCTATAACATGCTTCTTCCAAACAACACCTAATTGTGCATCAAAATCACTTTCTCCAATCACTCGTCCTGAATAGACACCAACAAAATCTCTGATTTCTCCAAACATCGTTTTGTTTGTAAGTTTTTCTTCTTTTCCTAGATGAATTCCATTACGTCTAAATATGACAGGAGAACCAGACATTCCAGGTTTACTTGCTGTATCAATGAAAAATTTCGGCAAGCCTTCATAGTCAATTTCGGGTTCTGTAGCTACACTTCCTTTTTTCCAAATTGGGAAATTACCTCCTCCTGTGAAAGAATAAGGATATCCTAAAACAAAAACATCATCTGCAATTTCAAGATCAAAATCATGAAATTCATAATTATTTATAGGACGAACAACACAATTGAAATCTTCTGGAATTTCTATCTCAATAGCAATAACGTCTACTTTTTCTTTATGGATAGGATGAATTAACCAATCAGCTTTTCCATTAATATAAATTTCCAAAGTAAAAGTTTTCCAATTAACCTTTTTATCATTCAAAAGAAAAGATAAAACCATGATATCAGGGATTCCACCATGACTCATAATAGGTTTTTTATCTGTCGGATTTAATCCTGTAACAATGTGCCAATTAGTAATTAAGTAATGCTTATCATTAAAATTATATATAAAAGAAGTCCCAGAATATAATAAAGCTTTAGTTTCTTTAAGATGCATAGTGACTGGTATAGTGACAAATGATAAAGGATGTGGGTTAATAGTTTTTTTCATAAATTGTGAGTTATCCTGTTAGCACTTGAAATTTCATATAGCTTATAAATATACACAACTCTTTTCGAACTTTGCATTTAAAAACAATATCATTTTTTCTCCCTTATCAAATAAACATAAACGGGAAAGTGGTCACTAAAACCGATTTCGGTGAGTGAATGCCGTAATGGATAACCTTTGTATTTACCGCTTTTTTGGATTAAAAAAGGTTTGTTGTAAATTCCAGCTTTCCAATATTGGAACGAAGTATAGTCCTTTTGCAACAGCGAACCCGAAACCATCACTTGGTCAAAAATATCCCAAGCATCCCGAAAAGCAATCGTTCCCAATCCTTTATTGGCCATTTCTTCGAATGGGTTATAAATCCCAAATGCGCTAACATCTTGTATTTTTCCTTTAGCTCCCAGAGCTTTTTTTACACTATTATTAAAAGGGCTGTCGTTCAAATCTCCCATGGTTATGACTTTCGCATTCGGATTGATGCGCTGCAAGGAATCAATTATTTTTCTGTTCAAAGCTCCAGCAGCTTCCCGATATGGGCTCGATTTCTTCTCCCCTCCCGATCGTGACGGCCAGTGATTGACAATAATATGAATCTCTTCACCATTCAAAAAACCGGTCACCAGCAATTGGTCTCTGGTGTAAACGCGATGATTATTGATGTTGATTTGAATAACATCTTCGGTTTCTAAATTCTCAGTGGCATCTTCTTTCGGCATTTCTTTAATTGGCTGCACTTCTCTATAGACATACAGCGGAATATTAACATAACTCGTGGGCTGAAATTGTTTTTTTTGATACAATAAAGCAACGTCAATTCCTCTCTTGTCAGGAGAATCAAAATGGATAATTCCATAATCTTTGTCAATCAATTTAGGCTGTTTGATTAAATCTTCAAGAACGCTTTGATTTTCAATTTCGGCACCACCAATGAATGTAGGGGAATTGGGATTTTCACCAGTTCCTATTTCGGATAAAACCCTTGCTAAATTTTCCAGTTTTTGACGGTATTTTTTAGAGTTCCAATGTTGGTCTCCCGTTGGCGTCCATTCCTCGTCATTGGTAATCGGATCATTGATGGTATCAAAAAGATTTTCAAAATTGTAAAAAGCCACGGTATGAATCGAAAAAGCCTTCGTTTGTGCATTTCCTTTGGTTATTAAAAAGAACAGAATCAGATAAAAACAAATCTTTCGGGTCATTAACACGTTTTCTAAAATGGGTTTGATTTTGTAAATATAGTAATTCGATTACAATTATTTATTGTCTTCAGGAAATGCATATCTTTGCTTTAACCCAGAATACTTAACAGCAATTCATTTTTCAAAAAGCCAGTATGCATATCAATCCATTTTCTTTTATTCAAAAACAATCTGTTTTGTATTCAATGCTATTGCTTATTTTTGTTTTGCAGTCTATAAACAGTCAAGCCCAAACCACTATGATCACACCACCTTATTTACAAAAAGGAGACACCATTGCTATTGTTGCCACCGCCAGAAAAAATGTCGATGACAATTTAAAACCAACTATTGACTTACTCCATTCCTGGGGCTTGGAAGTCGTAATTGGAAGTACTATTGGATTGGATTTGAACCAATTGGCAGGAACCGATGAACAGCGCGCCGTTGATTTTCAGCAACAGCTGGACAACCCTAACATCAAAGCAATTTGGTGTGCCCGAGGCGGATATGGTACGGTACGCATGATTGATTTATTGGATTTTACCAAATTCAAACAGCATCCAAAATGGATTGTGGGCTTTAGTGATGTTACGGTTTTGCACAATCATCTCAATACAATGGGCTACAAATCGATTCACGGAACTATGCCGATAAGTGTCGAAAAAACAGCTCCTGAGTCCATAGAAACTTTGAAAACAGCCTTGTTTGGACAAAAATTATCCTATCAAATTGATCCATTTCCAATGAATCGTTTTGGGAAAGCCACTGGAGAATTAGTCGGTGGAAACCTGTCTATTTTATACAGTTTATTGGGATCTAAATCGGCAATTGACTGTACTGATAAAATTTTGTTCATCGAAGATTTGGATGAATATCTCTATCACATTGACCGAATGATGATGAACCTAAAACGTAACGGCTGTCTCGAAAGCATTAAAGGAATTATTGTAGGCGGAATGACCAAAATGAAAGACAACGACATTCCTTGGGGAAAAAATGCCAATGAAATTGTTCAGGATGTGACCAAAAAATACAACATTCCGATACTTTATAATTTTCCTGCCGGACACGTTCACGACAACAGAGCCTTGATTATGGGAAATATCGTGACTATGGATGTAAATGAAAACTGCAATACGGTGGTTTTTGAATAAAAAAGAATATAGAAAATAGATGAAAGAGTATAGATTGTATTTCTTAAACTCAGATATTAAATCTATTTTCTATGTTCTCTTCTCTTATTTTTAACCTCTAATTTCTAACTTCAAAAATGGCTGCACACAACGAACTGGGAAAATTGGGAGAGGATCTTGCTGTAGATTACCTTAAAAAAAACGGATACACCATACTAAACACCAACTGGACATTTCAAAAAGCCGAAATTGACATTATTGCCAAAATAGAAAATACACTCGCCATTATAGAAGTAAAAACTCGATCATCTCTAGAATTCGGTTTGCCTCAAGATTTTGTGAAACCAAAAAAAATACAGCTTTTAGTAAAAGCTGTAGATGCATACGTAATTGAAAGAGATTTGGATATTAATATCCGTTTTGACATCATTGCCATCTACAAAGATGGGAAATCCTTTGCAATTGAGCACCTTATAGATGCTTTTTATCATTTTTGAAAAAATTTAACAATGTTACATTTGTAACAAATTGTTTTTTATGTATCTTTGCAAAGAATTTAGATCCAAAAACTAAGTATTAACTACGTACAAACCACTACACATCATGAAAACAGTTTCCTCAATTGTTGAAAATTACATCAAAACAAAACCATTTTTATTAAATGCATTGTCACTTGGAATCATCAATTTGACTTCTCTGTCACGAAATATTATGACTGAGTTGGAAAGTGAATTTGGAAAAGAAGTAAAACAAGGAGCTGTAGTAATGGCTCTAAAACGTTTAACGGAAGAATTAGACTTTCGATTGAATCACAAAATTAATAAAGTCATAAAAAACATAGGCGAAATCACAGTTCGTTCAGCTTTAACAGATTATACTTATGTCGTTTCGGATACTGTTTTGAACAAACAAGCCGATTTAATCACCGATATCAATTCATTACCAGATATTTTTTATACTTCATCCAAAGGAGTAAACGAAACTAATATTGTAGTAAGCAATAGCGTGAATCACTTAGTAGAGAAACATTTTGCATCCGAAAAATTGATTCAAAAACTAGAAAACCTAGCTTCTATTACCGTTAAACTGCCTAAAGAAAATATTGTAGTTCCTGGGATTTATTATTTCATTTTCCAACGTTTGGCCTGGGAAGGAATCATTATCAATGAAGTAATTTCAACTTCTAATGAATTTACAATAATGGTTAGTGAAAACGAAGTGGATGTTGCTTTCAAAGTGATAAAAGATTTGAAAAATTAAGAATTGTTTTTTTATAAATTTGAAAACGAAGCCTAGTGCTTCGTTTTTTATTTATGCCTAAATTTACACTTTTATCACAAGAGGTTTTATACCGCTTTGCTTTAAATTTACCATTAAGATTTAGAAAAATTTAGACTTAATGCATTTAAATTCTAAATGGTAAAAAAGCAATTATTTATAAAATACAATCGCTATGTTGGCTCCATCCTATCAAAAGTTAAAAGACATTTTATCAAAATCTATTGATCCCAAACGTATTTTAACCAATCCCCTTCAAACTCTTGCTTATGGCACAGATGCCAGTTTTTATAGGCTCATACCAAAAATTGTAATTCTTGCTCACAACGAAACGGAAGTCATTGAAATTATAAAACAGGCCAAATTACTGGACATAGCCTTGACTTTTCGGGCAGCAGGAACCAGTTTGTCTGGTCAGGCCATTACAGATTCGGTTTTGGTGGTTGCCACACATGGCTGGAAGAATTTTGAACTTTTAGACAACAATCAAAAAATAAAATTAGAACCAGGAATTGTAGGAGCTAGAGCTAATACTTTTTTAGCACCTCATGGTTTAAAGATTGGTCCTGATCCTGCGTCCATTGGAGCTGCTATGGTTGGAGGAATTGTTGCCAACAATGCCAGCGGTATGTGTTGCGGGACGGCTCAAAACTCTTATCAAACTATAGCCGATATTCGGATTATATTGAATGACGGAACTATTCTTGACACAGCAGATTTAGAGAGTGTTGCCTCTTTCAAAAATAATCACAACGGTTTAATTCAAGAAATTGAAACCCTAAGAGATGCTATCAAAAGTGACGAAATACTTTATCATCTCATCAAAAATAAATTCAAGATAAAAAATACCACAGGTTATAGCATCAATGCTTTTGTCGATTATCAGGATCCGATTGAAATTATCAAACATTTAATGGTTGGTTCAGAAGGAACTTTGGCTTTTATTTCGAATGTGACTTTCCAAACAATTATTGATGAAAAATACAAATCCTGTTCTTTACTTATTTTCAATACTATTCAGGATGCTTGTAATGCGACTATCTTATTAAAATCAAGACCAGTTGCTGCTGTTGAATTATTAGATCGTGAATCTATTCGGTCTGTTGAAAATGATCCTGAAGCTCCCAAATATTTCAAAACATTACCAGAATCAGCTTGTGCTTTATTGGTCGAATGTCGGGATAATGATTTGATAGTTTTACATCAGAAGCAGGAACAAATTAGATTTCAAATTCAGTCCATTCCTACCTATACGGATTATGAATTCACTTCAAATCCGAAACAATATTATTTCAATTGGAAAGCTCGAAAAGGTTTGTTGCCGACTGTTGGAGGGCTGCGGAAAAACGGAACTTCTGTTATTATTGAAGATGTTGCTTTTCCATTATCACAACTCGCTGATGCATGTTTAGCATTGAAAAATCTGTTCAAAAAATATGAATATCATGATGCCGTTTTATTTGGCCATGCTTTAGAAGGCAACCTTCATTTTGTTTTTTCTCAGGACTTTTCAAACCAAGCCGAAATTGATCGTTACGAAAAATTAATGTCGGAATTAGCTATTTTGGTTGTGGATCGTTTCGATGGTTCCTTAAAAGCCGAACACGGAACTGGCCGTAATATGGCTCCATTTGTCGAAAAAGAATGGGGAACAAAAGCTTACGAAATTATGAAACGCATCAAAAATATTTTTGATCCTCATAATAAAATCAATCCTGATGTTTTAATCAATCCCGATCCCAAAGCGCATCTTAAAAATTTAAAACCAATGCCCGAATCCCACGCCATCGTTGATAAATGTATGGAATGCGGATTTTGTGAACCGCATTGCGTTTCCGAAGGTTTGACTTTGTCGCCAAGACAGCGTATTGTTATTGCCAGAGAAATCAGCCGTTTGGAAGAAACAAATGAAAATCCGCAACGATTGACCGATATTCGAAAAGACGTTACCTACCAACTGGATGAAACTTGTGCTACAGATGGACTTTGTGCCTTAGCCTGCCCCGTTTATATCGATACCGGAAAATTTGTAAAAGAATGGCGTGCCAACCAAATAAATGCTAGTGATAGAAAAACTGCCGCTTATATTGGTTCCCACATGGCTGGAACTACAGCAATTTTGAGAATTGGATTAAAATCAGTCTCCTTTTTTCATTCCTTATTTGGAACTAAAATTATGAAGGCGCTATCTAATGGATTCCATTTTATAAGCTTTGGAAAAGTCCCGAAATGGATTCCTGAAATGCCCAAAGGAGCCAATAAAATTAACATAAAAAATTAACCGCTGATTCGCTGATTATTTTTTTAATTTTTAATCAAAAATTTGAAAAACGCTTACTTATAAATCTGCGAATCTGCGGTCAGCCCTTTAATTAAAAAGCAATGAATACAACCACTGATTTAAAAGTCGTTTACTTTCCTTCCTGCATCAATAGAAGCATGGGGAAAAATAGTTTTCAAAGTGCAGACGATCTTCAATTGACCGAACTAACCCATAAATTATTGGTACGTGCTGGTTTTACAATAATTTATCCCAAATCAATAGACAGCCATTGCTGTGGAATGCCTTTTTCGAGTAAAGGTTTTGCAGAAGCCAATCATACACAATGCGAAGCATTGGAAACTGCCCTTTTAAAAGCATCTGAAAACGGAAAATATCCAGTTTTATATGACATGAGTCCCTGCTTTTATCATTCGAAAGAAGCATTTTCGGAAGCCTTAAAAATTGTAGATCCCATTGAATTTATGCTGGATTATGCGATGCCAAATTTAACCGTTAAAAACAAAAAAGATACTGTAGCAGTTTTCCCGGTTTGCTCCGTTAAAAAAATTGGAAAAATGGAACAGCTTCTTGCTTTGTCACAAATTTGTGCCAATAACGTTACCATCATTGACAGCAATTGCTGCGGTTTTGCCGGAGACAGAGGCTTCCTGATTCCGGAATTGAACGAACACGGATTGCGTGATTTAAAATCCCAAATTCCAGCCAATTGCAAAGAAGGTTTTTCCACCAGCCGAACCTGTGAAATTGGTTTAGAAAAAATGAGCGGTATTGATTTTAAATCCATTTTTTATCTGATTGAGGAGGTGACTAGATAGTTAAGTAATCTCTTTTTGAGTTTAAAATTAACCATATTTAACTTCTTGAAATTAAACATTTTTTTATATTTTAGGCTTTAATTATAAACAGACCTGCTATAAAATAAATATTGTCTTATGGAAGAAAAATACATCATAAATCAAATAGAAAAAAGGATTGAGCCCCTTGAAAAAAAATGCAGCTATTGTCGAAAAAAAGAAATGTCATTAATGAACAGCTGCTTCTTTCAAACGCTGTACCTTGAACAAAACAGGTCAAATTATGTTGTTTTTCGCAATGTGAAATTTAACAAAGTATCCATTGGAGTTCCCAGATGTGAAGACTGTAAATCAATACATGAAGAGTCTGAGACAAAAGCTAAAAAATATATTTTTATTGCAACTGGTATAATGCTTATTATGCCTCTGCTGTTTTCATTTAGTTTAGATGCTTTCAAAGGTGGAATTATACCCGCTTTAATAGTTTTAATTGCTGGATTTTTAATAAAAAACTATATTGTTGAAAAAATAATCATCAATACAGATATTCTTTCTGAAAAAGATGGAGCCACATATAGCGTAATTGTTCAAAATTTTCTTGAAGAAGGCTGGCAATATAAAAAACCAGAAGCTTAAAAAACACTGTTGTTTGTTAAAAAATATTAAAACTAACCGTTGAGAAATCAGCGGTTTTTTTATAGTTTAAAAAATATAACAAATTAATAAGCAACTAAATTGTTAAAATTACATCTATACTAATAAAACGTAGAAACCATGAAAAATAGAATTTACTTTATTGCTTTAGTATTGATCAGTAGTTTAATTTCTTCTTGTGAATCGGAAGATTCAACCTTTCAAAATGATTTCCAGAAAAGCAGCAATGCTTTATTAGATTTCAAAAAATCAACTAATAACTCCTATAAATACATAGTAACTGGTGTGACTTGGGTTGGTCCAGCTTGGGAAACTACTATAATTGTTTCTGACGGAAAAGTAATTCAAAGGCAATTTAAATACACTAATACCCAAGGATTAAGAAATGATATTCCTAAAGAAGAATTAGAATGGACTGAAAATCGAAGTGAAATAGGCATGCATAAAAATATAGCCGCAACTGCTCTAACGTTGGACGAAATATATAATAAAGCTGAACGAGAATGGCTAATAAAAAGAGATAAAGCCGAAATATACTTTGAAACCAAAAACAATGGGCTAATCTCAACCTGCGGATATGTTGAAAATAATTGTCAAGACGATTGCTTCATTGGAATACATATAAAAAGCATCGAACCATTACAACAAAAAATTAATCTCTAAAAATTTCTTCCACATTAAAACTCAATTCGGGAAACAGCGGGCTGTGTACTAACCCTTCTTCGGCAATTGGCTTTAGTCCTATGTATTTGTCATTTTGGAGGGTATATATTAATATTGATTTTTGAAAAGGTTCTACTATCCAATATTCTTTAACGGCATTCTCTTCGTATAAATCAAATTTAATATCCATTTCTTTTTTGGAATTCCCAGGTGAAAGGATTTCTATAATTAAATCGGGAGCTCCAATACATCCTCGATCGTCTAATTTTTCTTTATCACAAATCACACAAATATCAGGTTGAAATACAGTTGAGATTTCTTTATTTGAAGTGCTTTTTTTGTAATTAATTAAGCGTACATCAAATGGCGCAACGTAAACATTGCAAGGAGTATTTTTGAAATAATTTCCAAAAAATAAAGAAAGTTGAAAAGAAATCTCCTGATGTTTTCTGCTTGGAGCAGGACTCATCTTGAAAATTTTACCTCTCAAAATTTCCAACCGTTCTTGAAAATTCCAAGTTAGATAATCGGCGTAAGTATATGATTTAGTTAAGTCTAAATCGTTTATGTCGGTTATAATGGTTGCCATAGTGTACTGAATTTAATATTCAAAGATACTGAATTTTTTAATCGATGCATCGTGTTTTGCCCCTGATGGAAATGGAAAGCCTTTTACAGCAATGGCGCATTTTTTATAAACAAAAAAGAGCTTCCGTTGGTCGCTCTTTTTTGTTTTTAGAAAAATATAGTAGTGCAAAAAGCTTGTAATGAATATCAGGATTAGGCATTCATTATAATTTCAACTACAAATCAAATCCAATTTTAACGCCTAATTTATTAGCGATAATTTTAGTGATTCTTTGTTTTAATTCTGGTATTTTGATGTTTTCGATAACAGCATTCGAGAAAGCGTACATCAATAATGCTTTGGCTTCCTTTTTTGGAATTCCGCGCTGCTGCATGTAAAACATAGCAGTTTCGTCCAGTTGCCCAATGGTACATCCGTGTGAACACTTTACGTCATCGGCAAAAATTTCCAGTTGCGGTTTTGCATTAATGGTTGCTTTGTCACTCAACAAAATGTTATTGCTTTTTTGGAAAGCGTTTGTTTTTTGAGCTTCTCTTTCCACAAATACTTTTCCGTTGAAAACTCCAGTAGAGCGGTCGGAAAAAATCCCTTTATAATCTTGGAAACTTTCGCAGTTTGGTGTCGCGTGGTTTACCAATGTATAATGATCAACGTGTTGATTTCCTCCAATAATTGTGATTCCGTTTAAAGTACTCGTCAAACGTTCTCCAAAATGATAGAAATTCAAATTGTTTCTGGTTAAATTTCCTCCAAAAGAGAAAGTGTGTACCGAAACGTGACTTTCCTGTTTTTGGGAAACATACGTATTGTCAATTAAATTGGCTTCGAGATTGTCATTTTGAATTTTGTAATAATCCACAATGGCTCTTTTTTGGGCAAAAATCTCGGTAACCGAATTCGTTAAAACGGGATTTTCGTTCAAACTTTGATGACGTTCTATGATTTGCACGTGTGAATTTTCACCAACAATAACCAAGTTTCTTGGCTGAACCAAAAGAGCTGTTTCACTACCTGTTGAGAAATACATGATTTCGATAGGCTTGTCGGCAACTTTGCTTTTTGGGATATTGATATAGGCTCCTTCATTGGCGAAAGCCGTATTCAACGAAGTCAAACTCTCGTCTTTACTTGCAATTTTATTGAAGTAAGTGTCGATAACCATTTTGTATTTTGGCTTGTTCAATGCCGATGACATTAAGCAGACGTCGATACCGTCGTGGGTAGTTGAAGACAAATGCGAACTAAAAACACCGTCAACAAAAACTACTTTGTAGGTGTCTATTTCGTGTAAAAAATATTTTTTTACTTCGCTGTATTGAATGGCATTTTCTGTTTTAGGAAAAACGCTAAAGTCATTTTTTAGGATAGCGTTTAACGAAGTGTATTTCCAACTTTCTTCTTTTTTGGTTGGAAAGCCTTTATTTTCAAAGTTTTTTATAGCCGCTGTTCGCACATCATGAAGTTCGGAATGAACATCGATACGCTCTTCAAAAGCCATAAAAGACGATAGTAATTTTTCTTTTAGTTCCATCTTAGTTTTCTCCTTTAATCCAGTCGTATCCTTTTTCTTCCAGTTCGTGAGCTAATTCTGCTCCACCTGATTTTACAATTTTTCCGTTGTGAAGAACGTGAACAAAATCCGGAACAATATAATCCAATAATCTTTGGTAGTGCGTAATTACGATAACAGCGTTTTTATCGCTTTTCAATTTATTCACGCCATTGGCAACAATTCTTAATGCATCAATGTCGAGACCCGAATCGGTTTCGTCAAGGATAGCCAGTTTTGGTTCCAGCATTGCCATTTGAAAAATTTCATTTCTTTTTTTCTCACCGCCAGAGAAACCTTCATTAAGGGAACGAGAAAGAAACTTTCTGTCGATTTCCAATAATTCTGATTTTTCACGAATTACTTTTAGCATTTCGTTGGCCGGCATTTCTTCCTGGCCGTTTGCTTTGCGCGTTTCGTTGATAGCCGTTCTCATGAAGTTGGTTACCGAAACTCCAGGAATTTCCACAGGATATTGGAATGAAAGGAAAACACCTTTGTGCGCTCTTTCTTCTGGGGCAAGATCGGCAAGATCTTCACCGTCCAAAAAGATTTGTCCATCGGTTACTTCGTAATTTTCGTTTCCGGCAACAACAGCCGAAAGCGTACTTTTCCCGGCACCGTTTGGTCCCATTATAGCATGAACTTCTCCTGCTTTTACTTCAAGGTTAATTCCTTTTAATATTTCTTTGTCTCCTATTGAGGCATGTAAATTTTTTATGCTTAACATTGTTTTTGTATTTTAAACCATTAAGATTATTAAGTATTTTTTTGGAACAGAAAACTATCCCACAGAACCTTCCAATGAAATTTCCAACAATTTTTGTGCTTCTACAGCAAACTCCATCGGTAATTTATTCAACACGTCTTTACTGAAACCGTTCACGATAAGCGCAATTGCTTTTTCGGTCGGGATTCCACGCTGGTTGCAATAGAAAACTTGGTCTTCACCAATTTTACTTGTTGTAGCTTCGTGTTCCACTTTGGCAGTTGGATTTTTGCTTTCAATATAAGGGAAAGTATGAGCTCCACAATGATTTCCCATTAACAGCGAATCACATTGCGAAAAGTTTCTGGCGTTCTCAGCTCTAGCTCCAATTTGAACCAAACCTCTATAGCTGTTTTGCGATTTTCCTGCAGAGATACCTTTGGAGATAATTGTTGATTTGGTGTTTTTGCCCAAATGAATCATTTTGGTTCCTGTATCCGCCTGTTGGTAATTATTGGTAACAGCAATAGAATAAAACTCTCCGATAGAGTTATCTCCTTTTAAAATAACAGAAGGATATTTCCAGGTAATTGCCGATCCTGTTTCTACTTGTGTCCAAGAGATTTTAGCATTTTTCTCGCAGAATCCTCTTTTGGTTACAAAATTGAAAACCCCGCCTTTACCTTCTTTATTTCCAGGATACCAATTTTGAACTGTTGAATATTTTATTTCGGCATCGTCCAAGGCAATCAATTCTACCACAGCGGCATGCAATTGATTCTCGTCACGAGTTGGAGCTGTACATCCTTCTAGGTATGAAACATAACTACCTTCATCAGCAACCAATAATGTTCTTTCGAATTGTCCAGTTCCAGCTTGATTGATTCTAAAATAAGTGGATAGTTCCATTGGACAGCGAACGCCTTTTGGTATATAACAGAAGGATCCGTCTGAGAAAACAGCCGAATTCAAGGCAGCATAAAAGTTGTCTCTTTGAGGAACAACAGTTCCAAGATATTTACGAACCAATTCAGGGTGTTCCTTGATGGCTTCGGAAATGCTCATGAAGATAATTCCTTTTTCGCCCAATGTTTTTTTGAATGTTGTAGCTACAGAAACGGAGTCAACTACGATGTCCATAGCAACATTATTCATCTTTTTTTGCTCATCAACAGAGATCCCTAGTTTTTTGTACATTTCCAAAAGTTCAGGATCTACATCGTCCAAAGTTTTGTTTGGATCTGCTTTTTTAGGAGCTGAGTAATAAGAAATGGCTTGAAAGTCCGGTTTTTGGTATTTAACGTTTGCCCATTCTGGCTCAATCATTTCTTCCCAAGCACGAAAGGCTTCAATTCGCCAATCGGTCATCCATTGCGGTTCGTCTTTCTTTTTAGAAATAGCGCGAACAATATCTTCATTTAGACCAATAGGAAACGTCTCCGATTCTAATTCGGTGTAAAATCCGTACTCGTATTCTTTGGTTTCTAATTCGATTTTTAAATCGTCTTCGGTGTATTTTGACATGTTTTTGTTTTTTAAAACCATTAAGAAATTAAGATATATTAAGACTTAATCAGCTTAATTTCTTAATGGTTTAAATATTTTTTTCATTTTTATAGTGAGAAGCTCTCCCCGCAACCGCAAGTTCTATTGGCATTTGGATTGTTGAAAACGAATCCTTTTCCGTTTAATCCTCCTGAAAATTCCAATATAGTTCCCGCTAAATAAAGGAATGATTTTTTTTCGACAGCGATAGTGATATCGTTGTCAACGAATATTTTGTCGTCTTCGCCTTTGGTTTTGTCAAATTTTAAATCATAAGACAAACCGGAGCATCCACCGCTTTTTACACCAACTCTCACGTAGTCTACGGCGGCATCAAAACCATCGTCTTTCATCAAATCGATGATTTTCTTTTTGGCAGTATCAGAAACTTGTATCATGTTTTGGTAATATTTGTTTTAAGTTTTGGACATAAATGGCTTAAAATGAATCTCTAGAAAGAGAACATAATTCTGTAAAGCTCTTTTATGCACTATCTTTATTTCGTCTAAATTAACTACAAAGATACTATATAAAATGCTTTTTTCAATAACTGATAACATTTATATAACTAATGCCAAAATAGATATTTGTTATATCAATGACTAGAATTAATGATTAAAATGATATATTTATAACCTATTAACAAACTAAATAGTATTATATAATTATGGAAGAAACATTAAAGACCCCAACAAACTACCAGCTTGAATTTAATGGAAAAGGAAGCGAATTTTTTAGCGTTATTATTGTCAATTGGCTATTGACAGTTCTTACTTTAGGGTTTTATTACCCGTGGGCCAAAGCAAGAAAACTGCAATTTTTATATGGTGAAACTTCTTTGAATGGCGATTCTTTTTCATTTCATGGAACTGGAAAGGAAATGTTCAAGGGCTTTATAAAAGTACTGCTTATAATTGCAATTATCTATTCTTTGTTTTTTTGTTAATCTACCTTAAATTACCATTTTTGGGACTTGGTGTACTTTATTTAAGTATTTTGGCTCTATTGCCATTTGCAATCCATGGTTCTTACAGATACCGAATGTCTAGAACCTCTTGGAGAGGTATCCGTTTTGGATATAGAGGAGACCGTAAAGAGTTTAGTATAAATTTTTTTAAATGGCTTTTCTTTACTATTTGTACTTTTGGAATATACGGCTCATGGATGTCTATTAATATGAGAAATTATATATTAGGGAATATCCGATTTGGCGATGTTGAATTTAACAGTGATGGTGATGGCGGGGATTATTTTATGTTAAATCTGAAAGGCTATTTCTTGACTGTATTTACTTTAGGGATATATGCTTTTTGGTGGCAGCAAGAACTTTTTGAATATTACATTAATAATTTAAGCATGAATAAAGGGGATAAAGAAATTGTCTTAAATTCAACGGTTACTGGTGGCGGCTTTTTTAAATTGGCAATTGTAAATATATTAATAATCATTGGTACACTTGGCATCGGTTATGCGTGGGTTGTTACAAGAACGATGAAATATATTTTTGAGAATATCGAAATGGATGGAAATATTGATTTGAATTCATTACTGCAAACCGAAGAGAACTATAAGGATGCTACTGGTGAAGATATTGGTGATTTCCTCGACATGGATTTTGTGATGTAATAGGATGAAAGAAAAAACTAATGCCGTCTTCTTTGACGGAGAATCAGCTATTCCGAAAGATATTGAATTAATTCTTGATTTTGAGAAGAATGTTCTTGTTTTTGAAACCGAAAATAATCAGCACTCTTGGAATCTAGAGGCAATTGATTTTCAAACAAAATCAAAGAGTATGTATATTGAATATGGAAATGATCCTGTTCAAAACATCAAAATTAATAACAGTGATTTTACGGAGAGACTTCAAGATTTTAGAAAAAAGAAAGGAAATCTGAGCTGGTATCATAAATTAATGGATATGGGAATCAAAGCCCATATCCTTTTTACTGTTTTCATTTTTGCGGTTATTGGATTGGGTTATTTTTATGCCATTCCATGGGTAGCAGAAAAAGCGGTGATAATCATTCCGGAAGATTATGATTCTAAGTTGGGAACAACTTTCTTTGAACAAAATATGCTTTTTAGCGATGTTGATGCTGGAAAGACAAAAGCATTGAATTTATTTGCAAATGAGCTGCATTTAAAAAACACAAAAAAATTAAAATTCACGGTTGTGGATTCACCAATTGTGAATGCTTATGCACTTCCAGACGGGAATATTGTTGTTTTTTCAGGCATACTTAAAACCATGAAAAATTACGATGAATTAGTTGGACTTATTGGTCATGAAGTAGCCCATGTGAATCATCGGCATTCGATGAAAATGGTGTGCAGAAATTTATCCGGCTACATATTTATATCGGCTATTTTAGGAGATGCCAATGGAATTATGGCAACAATTGGAGATAATGTAAATAATTTGCAATCGCTTTCTTATTCCAGGAATTTTGAACATGAAGCAGATGTGGAAGGCTTTGGAATTGTTGCTTTGAATAAAATAAATCCAAAAGGGATGTCTAATTTATTCAGACGGTTACAGAATGAAGAAGTTGTCACTATTCCTGAATTTTTAAGTTCACATCCTGTTACAACGGAAAGAATTAAGGATATTAATGAATTGATTAAAACGAAACCTTTTCGGTTTAAAGACAATTTAAAATTAAAAAAGCTGTTCTCGGTCATTAAAAATTAAATTAAGCCTGAATTCAAAATGGATTCAGGCTTTTTTAATTGGTTTGATTTTTTAATTCGTTCCAAAATAGTTTTAGATTGTTCTTGAATCGCATACATTTGGGTATAAATTCAATTCTAAGAACTATGAAACTTTATCCAATAGAAACTGGCAATTTTAAACTCGATGGCGGAGCAATGTTTGGTGTGGTTCCTAAAACCATTTGGAGCAAAACCAATCCAGCCGACGAAAATAATCTGATTGATATTGCAGCGCGCTGTCTATTGATTGAAGACGGTAGCAGACTGATTTTGATTGATACAGGAATGGGGAACAAACAGTCCGACAAGTTTTTTGGCTATTACTCGCTTTGGGGAACTCATTCTATGGACAAATCTTTGGCTCAATACGGCTTTCACCGCGATGACATTACCGATGTTTTTATGACGCATCTGCATTTTGACCACTGTGGCGGAAGCGTGCAATGGAATAAAGATAAAACCGGTTATGAACCTGCTTTCAAAAACGCAAAATTCTGGACAAATAAAAATCATTGGGAGTGGGCAACAAAACCAAATGCTCGAGAGAAAGCTTCTTTTTTATCAGAGAATATTCTACCTATGCAGGAAAGCGGACAGCTGCATTTTGTAACTAAACCCGAAGGCGATTTTGGGATTTCAAATGAGTTGGGATTTGGAATTTATTATGTTGACGGTCATACCGAAAAAATGATGATTCCGCATATTCAGTATCAAGATAAAACGATTGTTTTTTGTGCTGATTTGATTCCAACAGCGGGACATTTGCCTCTGCCTTATGTAATGGGATATGATACCCGACCGTTGTTGACCATGCCTGAAAAATCAAAATTTTTAAACGCTGCCGCAAATCAAAATTATTATTTGTTTCTAGAACACGATGCGCATAATCAAGTTATAACAGTGAAGCAAACTGAAAAGGGAGTTCGACTGGCATCCGTTTTTACTTGTGAGGATATTTTGTAGCATTTTTTCAGAATATTAAAATAAACCATTTCATTTTATTTATTACTTTTTAAAGTTATTAATGCTGTTTTTATTGTGATATTTTGAAAGAATAATATTTCAAAATTACCCATCCTTTTTTAGTGATAATTCTTCCTTTCTCATTTTTGTAACAAAATTTGTTTTTAGACGCATTTTATCATAAAAAACCGTTAATGATTGCGTAATTTTTAATTTACTTCCACTATTTTTGGAGTTGATTACTAATACCGAAAAACAACGTACAGATGAAAAAAATAAACTTAACTTCATTAACATTATTGACAGCTTTGTCTGTATGCCTTTCGGCAAATGCACAAACTGCAGTCACTTATACTGGAAAAAAAGGAAAATTAAGCGAAGCTGAACTTCAAAGATGGTCACATTTGGATTTAGCCAAAGACAGTGTTCCTGGAATGAGTGTGGATAAAGCCTATGCCGAATTGTTAAAAGGCAAAAAAGGGGTTAAAGTAATCGTTGGAATTGTAGATTCTGGTGTAGACATTGACCATGAAGATTTGAAATCAGTTGTTTGGACGAATAAAAAAGAAATTGCCGGAAACGGAATCGATGATGATAAAAACGGTTTTATAGATGATATTCACGGCTGGAATTTCTTGGGAAATGCAGTACATGAAACCCTTGAAATGACTCGAATCGTAAAAAAAGGAGATGATGGGTCGGCAACTTACAAAAGCGCTTTGGTGGCCTATGATGAAAAAAACAACAAAGCTTTAAAAGACAAAAAACAAGTTGATTTTTTGACGGGTTCAGATAAAGCTATTCAAACGCATTTAGGCAAAGAAAATTATACTATTGAAGATTTAAACGCAATCGTAACTACTGATCCCGATTTGACCAAAAGTAAAATGATCATGACTCGTATTCTGACCAATGCTGGACCAACTTTTAGAGATGAAATCAAAGAGTACAGTGATTATGTTGATGGGCAATTGAAATATAATCTGAACAAAGAGTTTGATGGCAGAAAAGTCGTTGGCGATAACCCGGAAGATATTAAAAACACCAAATACGGTAACAACACCGTTTATGGACCAGACAAAGAAGAAGCACTACATGGAACTCACGTAGCTGGAATCATTGCACAGGTAAGAGGTAATAATATTGGCGGAGACGGAGTTGCAGACAATGTAGCTATTATGACTGTAAGAGCTGTTCCAGACGGAGATGAGTACGACAAAGATATTGCATTAGCAATTCGTTATGCAGTAGATAATGGTGCCAAAGTAATTAACGGCAGTTTTGGAAAAAGTTATTCTCCGCATAAACAATGGGTTTTTGATGCTATAAAATATGCCGAAAAGAAAGATGTATTATTTGTTCATGCGGCTGGAAATGACGGAGATAATATTGATTTGCCGGAAAATACAAATTATCCAAATGACTCTGATGACAATACAAAAGAATTTGCTTCGAATGTGTTGACTGTAGGCGCTTTGAATAATCAATACGGGAGTAATGTAATCGCTCCATTTTCAAATTACGGAACTTTCAATGTAGATGTTTTTGCACCAGGTGACGAAATTTACGCCACTATTCCAAACAACAAATACAAATATTTGCAAGGAACTTCAATGGCTTCGCCAAATGCTGCCGGAGTAGCAGCTTTGATCCGTTCGTATTACCCAAAATTATCTGCCAAGCAGGTAAAACAAATCTTGATGGATTCGGGTACACCGCTTCCGGCAGATGTGGTTTTGGGAGAAAAACAAGATATAAATGTTAAGTCTGATAAAACATCAAAATCTGCGAAAATGGTAAATGCTTATAATGCACTTTTGATGGCAGAAAAAATGTCTAAAAAATAATTTTAATTTTTATTAATCCAATGGAAGGGTCTTTGACTCTTCCATTTTTCATTTTAATACAATGCGTCAACTCATTTTATTCCTATTCTTTTCTGTAAATCTATTCGCCCAAAAGCAAGGTTATTGGCAACAGCATGTTGATTACAAAATGGACGTCACGATGGATGTCAAAACTTATCAGTATAAAGGGAAACAAGAACTGATTTATACCAATAACTCTTCAGACACACTGAAGAAAGTCTATTACCATTTGTATAATAACGCTTTTCAGCCAGGAAGCGAAATGGATGCCAGAGTGCAGTCTATCAAAGATCCAGATCCTCGTATGGCTGTCAAAACAAAAGTTGACGGCATAGAAGTAAAAGAGAGCCGAATCAAAAATCTTAAGCCGAATGAAATTGGATATTTGAAAATTTCAAATTTCAAACAAGATGGTGTTACTGCCCTTGCCAAAGAAGTGGGAACCATTCTTGAAGTAGTTTTGGTTAAACCAATTTTGCCAAATTCAAAAACTACTTTCACACTAGATTTTGATGGTCAGGTGCCAGTACAGATTCGTCGCTCAGGCCGAAATAATTCGGAAGGAATTGAATTGTCGATGGCACAATGGTACCCAAAAATGGCCGAGTTTGACTTTGAGGGCTGGCATGCCGATCCTTATATAGCAAGAGAATTTCACGGTGTTTGGGGTAATTTTGATGTAAACATTACAATTGATAAAGATTATACTTTGGGCGGTTCCGGTTATCTGCAAAACCCGAACGAAATAGGCCATGGTTATCAAGACACTGGAGTTACTGTAGTATATCCTAAAAAAACAAAAAACCTGACTTGGCATTTTGTAGCTCCGATGGTTCATGATTTTGCTTGGGCTGCCGATAAAAATTACCAGCACGATATTGTAAAAGGGCCAAATAATGTCGATTTGCATTTCCTTTTCAAAAACACGCCATCAGTAGTTGAAAACTGGAAAA
This sequence comes from Flavobacterium sp. 1, assembly GCF_002797935.1. Taxonomy (NCBI): domain Bacteria; kingdom Pseudomonadati; phylum Bacteroidota; class Flavobacteriia; order Flavobacteriales; family Flavobacteriaceae; genus Flavobacterium; species Flavobacterium sp. 1. The sequence continues at coordinate 4,270,306 of NZ_PGER01000001.1, read as the reverse complement.
AAGTAGAACCTCTGTTGGTAAAGGTGATGGATTTTTACAATAAAGAAGTAGGTGATTATCCATACAAACAATATTCGTTTATTCAAGGAGGCGATGGCGGAATGGAGTATGCCATGTGTACGCTGATGTTGGGCAACGGAACTCCAGAAGGAATTTTGGGGACGGCAACTCATGAAATGGGACATTCTTGGTTTCAGCATATTTTGGCTTCAAATGAGTCAAAACATCCTTGGATGGATGAAGGGTTTACTACTTATATAGAAGACTTGGCGCTGAACGAGCTAAAAGAGAAAAAAGAAGAAAACCCATTCAAGGGAAATTATGCCAGTTATTATAAATTAGTAGAATCTGGCAAGGAACAGCCACAGACTACACATGGAGACCGCTATGACGAAAATCGTCCGTATAGTATTTCTTCTTATGTAAAAGGAAGTATTTTCCTGTCGCAATTGGGTTATGTAATCGGGCAGGAGAATTTGAACAAAACGTTAAAAAAATACTATCAGGATTTCAAATTCAAGCATCCATCGCCAAACGATATCAAGAGAACCGCCGAGCGTGTTTCGGGAGCAAATTTGGATTGGTACTTGGTGGATTGGACAGAAACTTTAAATACAATTGATTACGGAATCAAAGAGGTCAAAGAAAATACAGACAAAACAACCATAACCTTAGAGAGAATCGGCAGAATGCCAATGCCTATTGATGTATTGGTAGAATATACTGACGGAACCAAAGAAAGTTTCTACATCCCGCTGCGCATGATGAGTTTCGAAAAAGAAAACCCAACTCCCGCCATTACAAGAACTATTCTCAATGATTGGGCTTGGGCATATCCTACTTTTGAGTTCAACATTTCAAAACCAAAAACGGCTATAAAGAAAATCGCCATCGACCCAAGCGGTTTAATGGCCGATATCAAACAAGGCAATAATGTTTATGAACTGAAGTAAATTCTCGGTTTAAAATATAAAAAGCTCTTTTAAAATGTAAAGTTTTAAAAGAGCTTTTTTTTGGGTAAAAACCATTCGGGGGTGACCCTGTTGAACAAAGGGGCTCTTTATAGTATCGCTTATACAGCCCCTTTGCTCAACAGGGTCGGGCTATCCGCGCTACTTTGGTAGCTTGCTTCTATCCCTCACCCAGATATAACGGCATTAAGGTAAACTTAGAAATTTAGATTTTCAATAAATTCCTTTTTGTAGGAATAAAGTACATTGTATGTTTTTGTAAACGTATTCATAAAGACACAAAAAAAATGACCTATTCCGTTTCCTCATGCAAATGCCTGATAATTTCGGCAATGAGTCCTGTCCACCCAGTTTGATGATTGGCACCTAAACCTTTACCGTTATCTCCATTAAAATATTCAAAAAACAAATAATTTGTATTGAAAAGAGGATCTTCTTGAAATTTTTTGTATTCGCCGTACATCGGAATTTTTTTATTGGCATCTGGAACAAACAGTTTTAATAATCTTTCGGCAACACCCTGGGCTGCTTCCTGTAAATTGACTAATTTACCAGATTCGGTCGGGAATTCTACTTTGAAGTCTTTGCCGTAATAGCTATGGAATTTTTCCAGTGAGTCCAAAATTAAATAATTCATAGGGAACCAGATTGGACCTCTCCAATTGGAATTCCCGCCAAACATATCTCCAGTAGCTTCGGCTGGTGTATAATCGACCTGAATAATTCCTCCATCATGTTTGAATTTGTAAGGATGTTCTTTGTGGTATTTAGACAAGGAACGAACTCCATAATCAGACAAAAATTCCTTTTCGTCAAACATACGCTTGAGTATCATTTTCATACGATGCCCTCTAAGAGTGGAAAGCAAGCGCGTTTCTCCTTTTCCGGGATTGTACCAGCTGGAAACCAAACTGGCTAAGTCTGGACGGTTTTTTAAGACCCATTCGACACGTCGTTTAAATATAGGGAGCTTTTCCAGTAAATCGGGGGTTAATACTTCTACAGCAAATAAAGGAATCAATCCCACCATCGAGCGTATTTTTAGCAGTTCGGCATCTCCATTCTCTTTATGGAGCATGTCATAATAGAACTGATCGTCTTCGTCCCAAAGGCTTACTTTGTTTTCTCCCAAAGACTGCATTGCTCCTGAAATTTGAAGAAAGTGCTCAAAGAATTTGGAAGCCATATCTTGATACACGGGATTTTTTAGTGATATTTCGCAGGCTATTCGCAGCATGTTTAAACAATACATTGCCATCCAGCCCGTACCGTCTGCTTGTTCGAGATGACCTCCAGTAGGCAAATCAGCAGAGCGGTCAAATACCCCGATATTATCCATCCCGAGGAATCCTCCTCCAAAGATGTTATTGCCATTTTCATCTTTTAAATTTACCCACCACGTAAAATTGAGCAGCAGTTTGTGAAAAATACGTTCCAAGAAAACGGTATCACCAACACCATTGTTGGCTTTTTTATCAATTTCATATACTTTCCAAGTAGCCCATGCATGAACCGGCGGATTAACATCCGAGAATGACCATTCATAAGCCGGGATTTGTCCGTTTGGATGCATGTAATATTCACGCAGAATGACCAATAATTGCCTTTTAGCAAAATCAGGATCCAATCTGGCCAAAGGCAAAGTATGAAAAGCCAGATCCCATGCGGCAAACCAAGGATATTCCCACTTGTCCGGCATTGAGAGAATGTTTGACGTGTACATGTGCTTCCAAGCACTGTTCCGCCCCTCTTTCCGATTGGCATCAGGTCTGGGTGTTGACGGATCGCCTCTTAGCCATTCAAAAACATTATAGTAATACCATTGTTTCGTCCAAAGCATTCCTGCATAGGCTTGCCGCTGAATGGATTTTAATTTTTCGTCTTTTACTCCTTTTTGAACCTGATCATAAAATTCGTCGGCTTCCTCGATTCTTTGTTTAAAAATAGCATCAAAATCTTCAAAGGGAGCATCCGGACTAGCGTTTGTAAAGCGAAGGCGGTATTCTTTTTTCCCAAGTGCCGGAATGTAATCATCATAATGTACTGATGCTTTGGTACCAATGGCGTCTGGATTTATACTAGTCCGTTTTTGATTGATAATATAATCGTTTATTCCGTCTTTGGCATAAGCAGATTGAGCCGGCGATTTATATAACTTTTCATAATTGGTTTTGTTATCGCAAAATAAAAGATCTTTTGCATTTTCGGCATATAAATTGAAGTGGCCTACCAATCGGTGATTGACTTCTATATGTGATTTTTCGACTCCTGTTAAAGTAGGTTTGTGTTTGTAATTTTCATAGCCCCAACTCCAGGTATTCCTAAACCAGATGGTAGGCAATACCGTAATGGGAGCGATTATTTTGGAACGATTTTCGACCGTTATCTTGATTAATATGTCTTGCTCGTCGGCTTTAGCATATTCTATGGTGATATCAAAATACTCGTCTTTGTCAAAAACGCCTGTGTCCAGCAATTCATATTCTGGTTCCAGGCGGCTGCGCTTTTTGCTCTCCTCAATTAATTTTTCATACGGAAAAACGGCATGGGGATATTTGTACAGCATTTTTTGATACGAATGCGTAGGGGTCGAATCTTGGTAATAATAAATTTCTTTTACGTCCTCTCCGTGATTGGATTCAGCTGGAGTTAGCCCAAAGAAACGCTCTTTTAAAATGCGGTCTTTATGGTTCCAAAAAGCAAAAGCCAGACAAACATGCTGTTTATTGTCTGAAATCCCTCCAATACCTTCTTCTCCCCAGCGGTATGCTTTGGAACGTGCCATGTCGTGCGTGGTGCTGCCCCAGGCATAACCGCTTTGAGAATAATCTTCCCTTACGGTTCCCCATTGTCTTTCGCTTAAATAAGGACCCCATTTTTTCCAGCCTTTATTATCCGTTCTTAGCTGTAAACGTGTTTTTTCGGCGTTGATTTCAGAATTGTTTTGTGGCATACCATTCTAATTTGTTTCTAGTCGCAATTTAGACAAAACACACGTAAAAATACCTATAGAATTAGCAAAAATCCTCTGGTATAATTAATGAAAAGTTATTAATGAATTGTTTTATTCTTTTATTTACAGAATTGAGAAAAAACGGTAATCTATCTTCAATCTATTAGATAAATTATCTTCTAAATCTGAAGTATTCCTGCAACGGATGTTTCTCGTTTTTTAACATTTTAGAGACCAAGTCCATTCCGATAACCGAAAAAGTAATGCCGTTTCCGCCAAAGCCCAAAACGAAATAAGCACTCTCAAAGTTAGGATGTTTGCCAATGTACGGTAAGTCGTCCTTGGTCTCTTCAAAAGTTTTTTTCACAGCCTGACGTCAGTCTGTGAAAAAACTTCCGTTTGCTTAGGAACAAATATAACAAAAAACTTGTGTTAAAACAGGAATTTTCGTATTTTTAGGGATGCAGCATATCATAGGAATTTCCCGCCACCAGATGCGTATTTCCAGTTTAGAAGACGCCATAGCTCCCGATAATCAAGTGCGATTTATAGATGCATTTGTGACGTTTACAGACCTTGCTAAGCTGGGTTTTGCAGTGCAAACCATCAAAACCGAAGGCCGCCCGAGCTACGATACCAAAGTGTTTCTTAAAATCTATTTATACGGTTATCTGGGCGGAATAAGAAGCTCGCGAAAATTAGAGAAGGAATGTTTTAGAAACATTGAAATGCAATGGCTATTGGAAGATATTCGTCCCAATTACCACAGCATCTCAGATTTCAGAAAAAACAATCCCGCTGCCTTGAAGAAACTCTTCAAGCTTTTTGTCTCATTCTTGAAAGATGCGGACTTGATAGGCGGTGAAACCATTGCCATTGACGGCACCAAAAGCCGGGCTCACAACAGCAAAAAAGCCAATTTTAACCAAAAGAAAATTGACAAGCACCTGGAATACATTGAGACCAAAACCCAAGAATATCTTGATGCTCTGGAAGCAAATGATGCAAAAGAAAACTCTCCAAAAATCAAAAATGTCCAACAAAAAATAGAGTGTCTCAAACAAAACAAAATCCGCTACGAATTGCTGGAAGAAAAACTAAAAGCAAGCGGAGAACCCCAAATAAGCACCACCGACAGCGATGCCAGAGCATTATTGGTTCAGGGACAGGTGGTTGAAATCTCATTTAATATGCAGGCAGCCGTCGATGCCAAACACAATCTTGTAGTAGCCACGCACACCATCAATCGTAATGACCGCAACGCCTTATCGGCTATTGCCATAGAAGCCAAAGAGAATTTAGAAATAGAAACCTACACGGCTTTGGTGGACAAAGGCTATCATAACGGGCGAGAAATAGAAGCCTGTAGGCAAGCCAATATCACTACAATTGTAGCGCAACCCGAACAAGGAAAAAATAAGGAAAACGGAACAACCAAGGATTATTTTGTTTCTAAGTTCCAATACAATAAAACCACCGACACCTACACTTGCCCACAGGGCGAAACGCTTAAAACTACAGGCCACTGGCACAAGAAAACCACGGACAGAGACAGTTATGAGTTCAAGAGATACCGAACACCCAAATGCAGAGAATGTCCTGTAAAACATTTATGCACCAGTAGGATGGCCGGTCGAGATATAGACCGCAGCCAATATGCCGATGCCGTAGAAGAAAACAACAAACGCTACCACGCAAATGCACAGCTCTACCGCAAGCGGCAGGAAATCAACGAACACATTTTTGGCACTATCAAACGGCAATGGGGCTACAATCACACCAATTTAACAGGATTGGAAAAAGTAAATGGAGAACACAGCCTGATTATGCTGGTCTATAACATCAAACGCAGCATCAATATACTCGGAGTTCCCGAGCTCATTGCCAAACTCAAGAAATGGAACTCACCCTACAAGGCAAAAGTCTTGTTTTTGTTAAAAATGAGTTATTTAAAACCGAAATTAGACTTCTTTTTCTTTGAAACTAAATTAGCCTCCTAAAAAAGAGGCTTCGTTAAAAGCCCTTATTTGAATTTTGTGAGGGCAAAATAAAGAGGTTGGAATGAAAAAAAGAGGTTTTTTCACAGCCTGACGTCTTGGCACTACAGCGGGTTTGGGACTAAATTAAGCCCTGTTTTCGGATTTGCCAAATCATCCCAAATACAAAACCATTTTCCCATTAAGCCAATTGCCCAAATCCGTTGTAGCTGTTGGCAGTAGTAATTTTATTTTCTCTTGTTCTCATTATTTGACATAAATATTAAATTAGATAAATCTCCTTGTTTAATATATAGATGGCCTAATTGACCAATATTCAAACGTGTTGCAAGTAAAGAATCATTTTGGATTTGTCTTGTCAAAGATTCAAACGGAATAAACTGTTTGTTTTGATTGTTTGAAAATGGATAAGTAAAGATTAAATTTTCCCCATTTTCGTATGTAACTTTTACACTATGCCAATCTCCACAATACCACATACCCTTTGAAGGTTTAAAGATAAAATTATCATTATTTGTATTTTTACATATGTGCATAATTGAATCCATCAAACTTTTACGTATTCTGGTTTGGTAGTTGTCGACATTTTCTGAGGTTTTAGATTGAAACAAAGTTTCAGTAAAACCGTTTTTGTCAATGGTTGAATAAATTTTAAAATTTCTTGGGTTATTGAAAAAGGTAAGTATTTCAATCTCTTTTATTTGATTTGAATTTTTGCAACTAATGAGAAATATAAATAATAAGCAAAATATTTGTTTCATAATTGAGTTCCGATGTTATTACTGCTGACTTCCCGCACTACACGCAGTTTGGTACTAAATTAAGTCCTATTCTCTGATTTGCCAAATCATCCCAAATACAAAACCAAATTTCCATTAAGCCAAATGCCCAAATCCGTTGTAACTGTTGTACGCAGTTTACATTTTACTCATCAATATCCCCCAAATAGCATTAAATACAAGTAATGATCCATTTAAGGAAATTAGATGCTTAATCTTAGCTTACTTATTAATGAAATAGAAATTGTCATTACAATAATTGAAAAAACGGTAGTTGGTATAATCGAGAATTGATTTTGAATTGCCATAGGAATAATTCCAATAAGTAAATATAGCGACAAGATTATATACTTTTTAAATCCTGCAATTTCGTTAATAATCGAAGCCAAACTGAGTCCGTTTATAATAAATAAGATTGAACTGATAAAAGTAAAATATTCAGCCAAACCTTTTGAACTTGGAGAAGAATCAACCATTACGATATAAATCTGTAGATAACATAATGTTGAAACCAAAATGGTTATAAAAGCAATTAAGTTTGAAATAGTTTTATTCATAAGTTATTCCATAAATTGTGTACAACGTCTTGGTACTCCAGCGGGTTTGGGACTAAATTAAGCCCATTCTTCGGATTTGCCACCCGAGCGATAGCGAATAGACGAAGTAAATCATCCCAAATACAAAACCAACTTTCTATTAAGCCTATTGCCCAAATCCGTTGTAGCTGTTACCAGTAGTATTTTATTTCAATTCATATAATACGTTTCTTAAATCTTCTAAAACGAAAACTTTATCAAACTCTGTTTCCATTTCCAATTTCAAGTTTTTGTCCATTTCAAACGAACTATCTCCACTGCTACCTATTACTAGCAATAACCATTGAGTATTTATTCCTTTTTCTTTATAAGTTGAAATTTTAGCATTTTTCTTTTTGATTGCATTTTCAATAGCTTCTAAAGTAATATTTTTTTGCCACCAAGCACCCATATTTGCATGAATGTTTTTCTGTGTATGAGGTTGAATAAATAGACTTTCAATTAGTGGGTTTTCAATGAAGTTGTTATTAAGAACATATTCTTTAACAACCTTTTTTACCGTTTCAATTAAATACTCTTTTTCGTTTAGTTTAAAATTTGCGTAAGGTTCGATGTAACAGCTAGCAAGAAAGTTTGGTAATTCTCTATCTTCTTTCAATTCAATTTCGGCCAACGAAAAAATATTTTCAAAAAAACCTTCTCTTTCTTTCGATTTTGATTCAACAATTATTTGATGTTCAAGTCCTATTTGGTTATTTCCATCGAATAGAATGAAGTCTGGTTTTTCAGTAACTTCGAGAATCGTTAAGTTATCAAAGAACATTAGAAATTTTCCTGTGTGACAGATTTCAAGAGTTTTTTTCTTATCAGGAAATAAATCTAAATGCTCATTAATCAACTTGCCTAAGAGGGCGTAATTTTCGGAAATAGTTTTGTTGTTTTTTAGCACTTTTGTCATGAATATTACTGGTAACTTGTATATATGCCTGATGATGTCCGACATATCACTCCTAAATTGGGTGGCTTTGTCTGACAAACATACTGTTTATTTTAGTAGTATATAAAAATTGGAAGCTCTATTATTTCCTGATTATTTCCCTAAATGCCTCTAGCTGTATTTCCATTTTATGTATTAAGGCTTCTTTTTCGGCCAGTTGTTCCTTGAGGGCTTTTTCGTGTATGGTTTCAAAACGATAGGGCAGGTATTCTCCCAATTGGGCGAGAAAATTGTGTTTGAGCACTAGGCTCAGTTTCCATAAAATGGCAAACTGCAGGGAATCTCTCTTGAAATAATCATTCAATCCTGTAGGGAGGATGCCTAAGGACCGAGCCACATCGGCTTTCTTGACTTTATTTTGAATAATATGGTAATGAATAAAATTACCTACCAAAGGATACTGTTCTCCGAGATCTTTCTTGTATTTCCTGTCGTTGCTTATCATGTTTTATGTGTATTATTTTATAAATATAATTATTTATTGCTAATAAATGGTACAAAAACATTCATAGTATTAGTGTTTAATACCTCTATTATTGGTTTGAAGTACCACTAGTATTGGTTTTTAATACCTGTGTTATTGGTTTTAAATACCAATAATATTGGTTTTTAGTACCTGTATTATTGGTTCGAAATACCAATAGTATTGGTTTATAGTACCTGCATTATTGGTTTGAAGAACCAATAGCATTAGTCTTTAAGACCAATAAAAGGCTTTTTGTGGAGATTACCTTTCTAAGAATGATATTTTAGGTTGAAATTTTGTGTAAAAAAGAAGATGAATGTCCGCAAAGAGTACCGTGTATGTTTTTTTTGCCACTGATTACACAGATTCTCACAGATTTCATTACACTCTTTTAAAAAAATCTGTGTAACTCTTTTTAATCTGTGGCTAATTCTATCTGCTTGGTATTAGTTATGGATAGTCATAAAAAAGAAAATCAGTTTCGTTAAAATCAAACTGTCTTTGATGCACATGCCGCGTGAGGGCAATGTCATTAAGTTAAGAGTTGTAATACCTAACAGGTTTTTTTTAACCTGTTAGGTATTAATTTCTTTCCATTTCCCCTTAACTTAATGACATTATGCGTGAGGGATAGAAGCTGGCTACCGAAGTAGCGCGAATAGCCCGACCTCATTAAGAAAATGGGCATATAAACGGTACTATTAAGAAGCCCATTTACTTAACGAGGGCACGCCCAAAAAATATTTATCGGTGTGTTATTATAATTTCTTGTCGTATTGCGGGGCAAGATTTTTCAGCATTTCGGCGGTCATCGTTTCGAGATCGAATTGGTGATTCCAGCCCCAGTCTTCTCTGGCTCGGGAATCGTCTATACTTGCAGGCCAGCTGTCGGCAATTTTTTGGCGGAAGTCGGGTGCGTATGTTACTTCGAGCTGTGGAATGTGTTTTTTGATTTCGGCAGCAATTTCGGTTGGAGTAAAGCTCATTGCGGCCAGATTATAGGAAGAACGGATTTTGATTTGTTCAACAGGTGCTTTCATAATGCTGATCGTGGCTGCAATGGCATCGTCCATGTACATCATCGGCATTTTGGTTTCTGCAGCTAAAAAACACTCATATTTGCCGTCGCTTAGGGCTTTGTGATAAATATCTACGGCATAATCTGTAGTACCGCCGCCGGGAAGCGTAGTCCAGCTGATTAACCCGGGATAGCGGATGCTTCGAACATCGACTCCAAAAAGATTGTGATAATATTCGCACCATCTTTCACCGGCCTGTTTGCTGATGCCATATACGGTTGAAGGTTCCATGATGGTGTATTGCGCCGTGTTTTCCTTAGGCGTTGTTGGTCCAAAAACGGCAATGCTGGAAGGCCAGAAAATCTTTTTTATTTTTTTTGCTTTCGCCAAATTCAAAACGTGAAATAATGAATTCATGTTCAGATCCCAAGCAAAAGCTGGATTTTTTTCGGCAGTTGCCGATAATAAAGCCGCCATCAAGTACACATCGGTAATTTGATGGATTTCGACTAAATGTTCAATTTGGTTAAAATCTAAGGCATTGATCACTTCAAATGGACCAGAATTGACCACATCGTTATTCAGCTTTCGAATATCAGAAGCGATTACATTATCGATTCCATAGATGGTGCGGAGCTGATGAGTTAATTCGGTGCCTATTTGACCACAAGCACCTATTATTAAGATCTTTGGATTCATATCAGATGGTTTTGAATTACAAAGGTAACGATTTAGATAAATATAACAATTTCACAAATAAAGTTACAAAAATCACAAAATTATTTTTAAAATAGCGAAGATTGATCATTTCTGGTTGATTAAATTCAGACAAATAGAGTAATTAGTATCAGATTGTTATTCTGATGCTGAAATTCGGTATTGTAAATTTACTTTGTAACTTTGTAGTTCAAATAATTTGAAAAATGAACAATAAATTAGCGCTGCTTTTTTTGGTGATTTTAATGCAGTTTTCGTGTAATAATAATAGCGATAAACGTCTTGCTGATCAATTAAAGGATGCAAAAAAGAAAGAATTAATTTTTACCACTATAAAAAAAGGGTGGATTTTTTTTGACACGCCAATCAATGAAACTTCCGAAGCTACTATAAAAACATGGCCGCAATGGCGTGAGTTTATGGATGAATTGGCCAAAAAACCAAAGAAAACAATTGGTGATTTCCAGAAGAAATCCAAAACGCTGTCAACGAAAGTAATGGCTTTGAACTCCAATATTCCTACCCAATTTGATACACCGCAGATAAGAAGCAGAATTGCTACTTTGATTACACAAGTCCGAATGTTGGATTTGTATATAAACCTGACTGATATTTCGGAAAAAAAAGTAGTAAAATTTGTTGCAGAGATTAATCTTGAGCTGGTTTCTTTACAAAGGCAAATGGATAAAATTGTAGAAAAAAGCAAGATACCAATGGAGGCAGGAGAATCTGAATTGCTGCAGATGATTATGGATACCACAAGAGCAATTCCTTCTGAAGGAGCCCCAATGATTCCAGTTAATCCAAGGAGTTTAATGAATCAAAAAAATCCAAACGGAACACGACCTTGAGTAAAGCCACTTCTATATATTCAGTTTATGATTCTTCTCCCAAAACAGCTCAGATTGTAGCCTGTTTACTGGAAAATAATCAGGTAAAAATGCAATTGGACGGTTTGCTGGGATCGGCGACTTCCTTTGTGATTCAGTCAGTTTTCAAGAAATCGGAACTTCCGTTTTTGGTCGTTTTGAACAATAAGGAAGAAGCGGCGTATTATTTGAACGATTTGGAACAGATGATAGGCGAACAGGATGTTTTGTTTTATCCGGGTTCTTTCCGCCGTCCTTACCAAATTGAGGAAACCGATAATGCCAATGTGCTGCTTCGTTCCGAAGTACTCAATAGAATTAATTCCCGTAAAAAACCAGCCGTAATTGTAACGTATCCAGAAGCACTTTTTGAAAAAGTTGTTACGAGACAAAATTTGGATAAAAACACTTTGAAAGTTACTGTTGGCGATAAAATTTCGATTGATTTCCTGAACGAAGTTTTATTTGAATATGAATTCAAAAGAGTTGATTTTATTACAGAACCCGGAGAGTTTTCCGTTCGCGGTGGAATTGTAGATGTGTTTTCGTTTTCGAATGATAATCCGTACCGAATAGAATTTTTTGGCAATGAAGTCGAAAGCATCCGTAGTTTTGATGTTGGCACGCAGCTGTCATTAGAAAAGCAGAAAAAAATCACCATTATTCCGAATGTCGAGAATAAAGTTTTTCAGGAAAACCGGGAAAGTTTTCTGGATTATATAGCCGAAAGAACGGTTCTGTTTTTTCAAAATACAGAGAATCTTTTATACGAATTGGATAAACAATTTGCCAGAGCCGAAGAAGCTTTTGAAAAATTATCCAAAGATATCAAACACGCCACTCCAGAACAATTGTTCCTGAACCAAAAGTCATTTGTGAAAAGAGCGTTGGATTTTTCGGTGGTGGAATTTAATTCGAAACCGGTTTTTAAAATTACCAAGAAATTTGAATTTCATATTCAGCCACAGCCGTCGTTCAATAAACAGTTTGATTTGCTGCTGAATAATTTGAGTGACAACCATTTTAACGGGTATCAAAATTATCTGTTCTGTTCAAATGAAGCGCAGACGAAACGTTTTCACGATATATTCGAATCGTTGGATGAAGCCAATTCCGAGAATATCCGCAAGCAGTACAAGACGATTGTTTTGCCTTTATACCAAGGTTTCATCGATCAGGAAAACCAAATTTGCTGTTATACCGACCATCAAATTTTTGAGCGCTATCATAAATTCAGCATCAAAAATGGCTATTCGAAAAAGCAAAATTTAACCTTAAAAGAACTCACAACTTTATCCGTAGGCGATTATGTAACGCATATCGACCACGGAATCGGGAAGTTTGGCGGACTCCAAAAAATACAGGTCGAAGGTAAAACGCAGGAAGCAATTAAATTAGTTTATGCCGATAACGACATCGTGTATGTGAGCATTCACTCGCTGCACAAGATTTCGAAATACAACGGAAAAGACGGAACGCCACCCAAAATTTATAAATTAGGATCGAATGCTTGGAAGGTTTTAAAACAAAAGACCAAAGCAAGAGTCAAGCATATTGCATTCAATCTGATTCAGCTGTATGCCAAACGCCGATTGGAAAAAGGATTTCAATTTGCACCGGACAGTTATCTGCAGAACGAGTTGGAAAGTTCGTTTATCTATGAAGACACACCCGACCAAATCAAATCTACGCAGGAAGTCAAAGCCGATATGGAAAGCGAGCGTCCTATGGATCGTTTGGTTTGCGGAGATGTTGGTTTTGGTAAAACCGAAGTAGCCATTCGTGCCGCTTTCAAGGCTGTTGATAATTCAAAACAAGTTGCAATTCTAGTTCCAACGACAATTTTGGCGTACCAGCATTACCGTACTTTTAGTGAAAGATTAAAAGATATGCCGGTTTCTATCGGTTATCTGAACCGTTTTAGAACTGCCAAACAAAAAGCGGAAACGTTAAAACAATTGGCCGAAGGCAAACTCGATATTGTCATTGGAACTCACCAATTGGTCAACAAAAATGTGGTTTTCAAAGATTTGGGATTATTGATTGTAGATGAGGAACAGAAATTTGGTGTTAACGTAAAAGACAAACTTAAGACAATTGCTGCCAATGTCGATACACTGACATTGACGGCAACTCCTATACCACGAACGTTGCAGTTTTCATTAATGGCAGCACGGGATTTATCAGTAATTACGACACCTCCACCAAACAGATATCCTATAGAAACGAATGTAGTGAGTTTTAATGAAGAGTTAATTCGGGATGCGATTTCGTATGAGATTCAGCGTAACGGACAGGTTTTCTTTATCAATAACCGAATCGAAAATATCAAGGAATTTGCAGGAATGATTCAGCGATTAGTACCAAATGCCCGAGTGGGAATTGGTCACGGTCAAATGGAAGGTGCAAAACTCGAAGAACTGATGCTTGCTTTTATGAACGGTGAATTCGATGTTCTAGTTGCAACGACTATTATTGAAAGCGGATTAGACGTTCCGAATGCGAATACCATTTTCATTAATAATGCCAACAATTTCGGCTTGTCTGATTTACATCAAATGCGGGGTCGAGTAGGTCGAAGCAATAAGAAAGCATTTTGTTATTTCATCTGTCCACCGTATTCTCACATGACCGAAGATGCGAGGAAACGAATTCAGGCTTTGGAACAGTTCAGCGAATTGGGAAGCGGTTTGAACATCGCCATGAAAGATCTTGAGATTCGTGGTGCAGGAGATCTATTGGGAGGAGAGCAAAGCGGTTTCATCAACGACATTGGTTTTGATACCTACCAAAAAATCATGAACGAAGCCATAGAGGAATTGAAGGAAAACGAATTCAAGGATTTATACCCCGAAGAAAACAATATAGAAACCAAGGAATATGTAAAAGACCTGCAGATCGACACTGATTTTGAGCTGTTGTTTTCAGATGAATATATTAATAATGTCACGGAGCGATTGAGTTTGTACAACGAATTGGCCGATGTGAAAAACGAAGAAGAACTGGTTGTTTTCCAAAACAAATTAATTGACCGTTTTGGCCCAATGCCTCCAAGAGCGCTTGCTTTAATGAACAGCATTCGCATCAAATGGATTGCAACTAGAGTGGGAATCGAAAAACTGGTGATGAAAAAAGGCAAGATGATTGGCTATTTTGTTTCCGACCAGCAATCTGATTATTATCATTCGGTGCGTTTCCATAAGGTGATTCAGTTTGTGCAAAAAAATAGCAGTATCTGCGTAATGAAAGAAAAACAAACGCCAGCTGGGTTGCGACTGTTGCTGACTTTTGATAATGTGAAATCCACAAGGAGAGCATTGGAATTGATGGAGATGTTGGGTGGGGAGTAGGATTTTAATTCTACTTTTTGAGAGTTTGTAAAATTTATTTTATAAATTGGCTTTATCTTTAATATGAGTCAATTGTAATATTGGGATTGAGATAAAACAATATACCTTTGTAAAAAAAAACAGGAATGTCTAATAAAAGCATATATAATCAAAACCAATTAAGAGATTATTCTTCTTTATTTTCTAGAAGTGTTGCTGAACTTTGGATGAAATCTAACTTTGATTTAATTGATTATAAAATTGAGCGCTATGATGTAAAATGGCAAAATTCAACGAATGCTACTTATTTAGATTATCTTAAATATGTTTATCAAATCCTTGAAAAAAATTACCAAAACGAATATATTTTTAAAAATTCATTTTTGAATGATTGGTTAATAAGTGAAATTGGACATAATAATACCAAAGTTTTTAATGAATTTAGAGTTGGTAATGCTGTTGCTGATTTAGTTATGTTTAATGGTAAATCAAAAGTATTTGAAATTAAAACAGAATTTGATTCTGCCAAACGATTAAATTTACAAATCGAAAATTACAGTAAAGCATTCAATCAAACTTTTTTAATTGTTCCAGAAAGTAAATTATCGGTTTATTCAAAATTTGATAAAAGTATTGGATTGATATCTTTTAATAACAATGAAAAAGCTGAAAGATTCACTCTTCAAAGAGATGCAATTACAAATGAAGAAGTTGATTCTGAAACGATAATGAAAGTTCTTCATACAAATGAATATAAATCGATTGTAAAATCTATTTATGGAGAATTACCTATTATGACTAGTTTTAATCAGTATAATATTTGTAATGAGCTTATAAAGAAAATTCCAAATAATGAATTAAATAAAAAATTCATTGAAAAAATGAAAAGCAGGTATTTGGAAAATGTTCTATCCAGCCGTTATTATAAAGAATTTAATCAAATAAGCCTAGCACTTAAGTTAAATAAGAAAGACAGGGAAATTATGATAAAGAATCTAAAATCACCAATAAAAAATTAGACTATGTATTATCCCTTTTTAAGAGCAAGGCAGTTTGAGCTTATAACTTTACGGGAATTAGCAAGTGAAGGTGCTACACAAGGTTGTATAGTTCCAATCCTTGAACCTGTAAAATTAATATTTAATAACTTAAATCTAGCTTATAAAGTTTTTGAAGAGCATAAACAAAATATATATCTTATAGTAAATCCAGCATCTGGTGAATTGATTGGGGATAATAATCATTATTTAGATTATTTAAATGGACTAGATAATGAAATAGTTTTGCCTGCTTTTCATTATAGGAATAACAGCGAGTATATTACACAAAGTATAAATCATTATGGGTTAAATCAATGTATGTTGATTTGTAAAAATGATATTCGTGAAAACGATGAAGATTTTAAAGTTTTAGCTCGATTAGAACAAGTAACCGTCATAAATATTGAAGATCCATCAAGAAATAGAGCTTTACATAGATTTGTACAAGGACTTGGAAAAACTTACGTAAGATTAGATGATTTATTTGAAAAGCAAGCACGTAATAGCGATTTTTTAAGTATTGAAGAACATCGATTTTCAGAAGAACATATTTACTATGCTGAAGATCATTACAATGGTTTTTCAGATTACACAGTATTGCCAAGTGAGTTTATTGATGGAGGTAGTACACCTAGAGCAGTTGTTATTCATTTAACATACATAAATGGACAAAGTCAAATAATGATTAGGCATTTTACTTCCGAAAGCAATGATTCTATTGCTAATATCCAGGGAAAATTTGCAGAAGCAGCTCAAAAAGCAGTAGAGTATTGTAGATTAAATCATCTTACAAATTCTGCTATCCAAGAATTAGAAAATTATTTTGATGAGCAACACTATCCTGGGTTAGGAACTGTAAAAAAAATATCAATAAAAAATCATTTATTGATAGTGTCCCATTATTTAAGAAATAGGTAGTTAATATGGAAGTTTGTCCAAATTGTTTTGCTGATAAGGAACTGAAAGGTTATATTTCTTCATCTACGAATTTAGGATTGTGTAAAGTTTGTAATTCTAAAAACATTCCTTTATTAGCAATTGAAGAGTTGCTTGATTTTTTTCAAGAGCTTATAGATAATTATAAACCTTCCGCTGATGGAGAACCTTTAAAGTCAAAAATTCAAAGTAATTGGAGTTTTTTTTCAACTCATAATGTTGCATCTATAATTCTTAATGAAGTATTACCTAGAATTACAACAGGTATTCAAAATTCAGAAGATTTAGTAAATTACACAGAAGATATAATTGAAAATTTTTCTTATTGGGAAAAGTTCAAAGAAAAATTAAAATGGTCAAACAGGTTTATCTCTGATATTGGTTATTTAGAAGAATTGGGATGGGATGGTTTCTTTAATACTCAATTTGAACTTAATAGTTCTGATGAATTATTTAGAGCAAGAGTTCATCATAAAAGCAATATGGCAGCCTATGAAGCTGAAGAAATGATGTGTCCTCTATCTAATTTAGCTGGAGGTGGAAGAGCTAATCCACTTGGCATTCCTTATTTATATTTAAGTGATAATCCTGAAACAGTATTATATGAAGTTAGAGCATCATATTTAGACGAATTGAGTATTGGTTTATTCCAACTAAAAAAAGAACTCAGTTCAGTAAAAATTGTTGATTTTACAGAAGACACTTCATTATTTCAGCCAACAAATGTAAACCAAACCATAAAATCAAAACTACTAAGAGATAAGATCAGTAGAGATTTATCAAAACCTATGAGAAGATATGACAGTGAAATTGAGTATATACCTACTCAATTCATTTGTGAATTTATTAGGATTTTCACTGGGGCTAGTGGAATTCGTTTTAGTAGTTCTTTACATCCAACTGGAAAAAATATTGTTATGTTTGATCAAGAATTGATGGAGTGTAAGCAAGTTTTTTTGAGGAAAATCAATAGTATGAATTTAAAGGCAATTGAACTTTAATATAAAAACAATTCTATGGATGAAATTTTACCAGAAAACATCAAAATCATTGTTAAAACGAATCCAAAAGATTGGTTTGATGATTTAAAGTTCAGAAGAAAAACAAGAAATAGAAATGGGTCTAAAAGAAGTAGATAATGACCAATTAATAAGTAATAAAGAAGCAATGAGTCAATTCGCTAAATGGCATTAAAAGTTAAATGGATTTTACAAGTTCAAAACACTCCAGATTTTAAATTGTAAATAATCCGTATATTTGATTTTTACAAATTCATTCCCATGAAATCAAAATCAATAGAGGAGTTCTATCAGGAAATTTCCGGAGACTCTGGTACGGAACCAAATTCATTATTGCCTAATGGCATTCAAAAAGAAATTGGGCATTTTAATGTTTTCAACATCAAAGAGCTTTATGAAAGGCTAAAGGAAAAATCTTTTATGCCTTATGACCGAAGAGCTTATTATAAAATTAGTTTGATCTGGGGGAAAAACAGAGTGGAGTATGCCGACCGTGTTATTGAGATTGAAGAGAATGCACTCCTATTTGCCACACCAAAAATCCCTTATAATTATGTTCCATTAGAGAGCCAGCAATCTGGACATTTTTGTGTTTTTACTACTGAGTTTTTGACCAAGGACAAGAGCGGAATCGATTTGGATAAACTGCCTATTTTTCAAACTGACGGCTATCCCGTTTTTCAGCTGACGAAGGAAGAGACTGTTACAATTGATTTAATTTTCAGTAAGATACATCAAGAAATCAATTCGGATTATGTATATAAATACGATTTGATTCGGAACTATGTTGCCGAGCTAATTCATTTTGGGCAAAAACTGCAGCCCGTAACTGCCTTGTATTCTAAGCATAATTCAGCGGCCAGAGTTTCTTCTTTATTTGTAGAATTACTCGAAAGACAATTCCCGATCGAATCGCCCCGCCAGCGATTGGAATTGAAATCGGCCAAAGATTTTGCCAGCCGTTTGTCGATTCATGTCAATCATCTTAATAAAGTTTTAAAAGAAAACACAGGAAAAACTACAACCGAATTAATCAGCGACCGATTGATTCATGAAGCCAAGATTTTATTAAAAGAAACGGACTGGAACATTTCAGAAATTGCCTATTCACTAGGTTTTGAAGAGTTGGCACATTTTTCTAATTTTTTTAAAAAACAAACTGCATTAACGCCTATAGCTTTTCGAGTTTAAATAATCTGATTTGAATTTTGCAAACTCTGGATTGATATTTACAATTCTAAAGGTTTATATCTGTACTAATTTTGTCCCATCAACTTAAAACAAAATTAAAGATGGAAAATAAAAACTGTAAAATAGCATTAGTGACTGGAGGAAGCCGTGGATTAGGAAAAGATATGGCTTTGAATCTTGCTAAAAAAGGACTTGACGTTGTATTGACTTACAACAGTAAAAAAGAGGAAGCCGAAGAAGTTGTAACTGAAATTGAAAAATTGGGACAAAACGCAACAGCCATTCAATTGAATGTTGCTGATGTAAGCACTTTTGATTTATTTTTTCAAAAAGTATCAACGGCTTTAAAAAGTACTTTCAATACTGATAAAATCGATTTTTTGATCAATAATGCTGGGATTGGTCTTCACGAAAGTTTTGCGGCTACAACTACAGCCCAATTTGATGATTTGGTTAATATTCAATTCAAAGGACCATTTTTCTTGGCGCAAAAATCTTTGGAACTAATGAACGATGGCGGCGGAATTGTAAACATTTCGTCTGGATTGACCCGTTTTTCATTCCCAGGATATGCGGCTTATGCGAGTATGAAAGGCGCAATGGAAACATTGACAAAATATCAGGCAAAAGAATTGGGCGCAAGAAAAATTAGAGTCAATATTGTTGCTCCGGGAGCTATAGAAACTGATTTTGGCGGTGGTGTTGTTCGTGATAACGAGCAGTTAAACCAATTTATTTCTTCGGTAACCGCTTTGGGAAGAGTAGGCTTGCCTGATGATATTGGAAGCGTGGTTGCCTTTTTGTGTACCGATGATGCGAAATGGGTAAATGGACAACGCATCGAAATTTCGGGAGGAATGAATTTGTAAAATTGTTAAAATTGTAAACAAAAAAGAAGCTTTTTAAAAGCTTTTTTTTTGTTTCTGTTGCAACGACTGCAACTCAACCCGAGTATTTCCCCTTACAGCGGTTGTATTTTCAGAAATTGAAGTTACAGATTATATGTTGCTGTTTTAAATTTTCTTTAATCCTTTCATTTCAGAATCAGTTGCTTCTTTAACACTGATGACTACCTCTGGGACTCTGCCCTGAGGTAGTTTATTTCAAATTTTAGAACAAGATTCTTATTAGGTGAATTTCTTTCCTGCGCCTGCATTAAAAATGGAGCAAGACAAATCATTAAAGAGAATGTAATGAGTTGTGTGTGCTTTTAGGGGATCAATCATTTTTTTATTTTTTGAAGTAAAATGAATATTGTAAAGGCACACAAAGACAAATAGTTTCGAAGTATTAAAAATTTAAACAGCCATACAATTAATTTAAACAAAAAGTTATATGAATTAAATCTTAGCAGTCTTTGTGGCTTTACAATAATATGCTGAGTGTTACAAATAGCCTTAGCAAAGACTAATCTGTATCATGTACTGTTACAAATATAAGCAACAAGATTTGATAAGACTATTTGTAAACTACCAGTTTATAACATTAATTTTTTAACACTATATACTGATAAGGCTGTAATGTGATTTCAGATTGAATGGTAACTGGAGTGCCTCCAAAAGCATTTTCCAAGCTATCTTGAAGAGAAGCAGGAACAATATTATTTTAACATAAACTTGCTCAACTCCATTATGAGTTGTTTTTGTTCCATTATTTATATTCACTTTTAATTATTAATATAGTGAAAAATACTATAATTAATGATTGACACTCCCCACAATCCTACGCAGCAACCCATTAAAATCAAATTCTTCACTCAATCCCATTCGCACAATTACTAAGTCCTTTGACGGAATGATAAATACTTTTTGTCCCTGAAAACCATTAGCAGAATACAAATCTCGAGGTGCATCAGGATAATGTCCTCCAACATTTAGCCAAAAATGAGCGCCATAATCTCCATTTGAACCCTTGGTAGGATTAGAAACATACTTTGCCCAACTGGAGTCAAATATCTGTTCTCCGTTCCAATTGCCTTTATGCAGATACAATAATCCTAATTTGGACCAATCCCTTGTCGTTGCCCAGCCGTAAGATGAACCCACATAATTCCCGGCCATATCGGTTTCGACAAGCATCGAATGCATCCCGATTTTATCAATTAATGCCGAATACCAAAAATCTAAATATTCCTGATGCGTCTTGAACTGCTTCCGTAAAATTCCCGAGAGTAAATTTGTCGTTCCCGAAGAATAATTCCAATGTGTATTTGGTTTAAAAACGGCTGGTTTTAGCAATTGTGACCGAGTCATATCTTCTGTCTTAAAAAGCATTTGGGTGGCATCACAGATTCTGTCATAATACTCTTCCCACTCCAAGCCTGAATTCATGTGAAGCAAATCATTGGTCGTAATATTTTTTCGCTTATCGTTTTGCCATTCCACAATAGGAGCGGGTTTGTATATGTCAAATCGTCCTTGCTTTTGAAGTATTCCAAAAAGAGTTCCGGTAATGCTTTTAGTCATCGACCAGCCCAAAATAACACTGTTTTTTGTAAAACCATCTGCGTATTTCTCAGCAAGAATCTTGTCTTTGTAAATAACCAAAACCGAACGCGTTCTTTTATCATTATATCCTTTGGCATCAAACGCATTGGCAACTGCCCGATTCAATTTGACATAATCTACATTGGTAAAAACCGTGTCTTTGGGCTCTGCATCTCCATAAGGGAAAGGAAGTTTATTGGCTGATTTCGTTCTTTTGGGGATTTCATACGGCTTCGTGACATCAAAATTATCATTGATTAACATTGCTCCCAACCCCATTCTATAAATTGCTTTTCGCTTTTTTAAACCAAAAACAGTTGCTGTTGCAAATTTCCCCGACTCATTTATTTCATTCTCAGCCCAACGAATAACACCAAAATTATTATCATTCCTCTCTATATTTTCTTGTGAATGATTGGCCAAAAAATGGCTGGAAGCAATACTTTTGACCGAAAATCCAGAAATCAATTCTAGTTTGGGATATGTAGTAAAGCCAAAATAAACAGAAAACAAAAGAACCAGAAAGACACTTATTTTCAAATATTTTTTCATAGCGGAGATATTTATCCTAATTTAGTAAAAAAAAGAATACAAAAAAGAGTGGCTGATAAATTCCATTTCAATTACATCAACAGTAATGTTTTCTTCTGAACCGTTTTCACAATTATTAACTATTGTTTCTTAGAAAACTAAATCTATTGTATTACTTTTGTATTTAGAAAAATTCTAAATAAAATATGTTAGATATTCAGAAAATAAGAGCAGCCTTTCCCATTCTTTCGCAAAAAGTAAATGGAAAGCCTTTAGTATATTTCGATAACGGAGCCACTTCACAAAAACCGCAAGTGGTTATTGATGCGATTTCCAACTATTATCAAGAAATCAATGCCAACATTCATAGAGGTGTTCACACCTTAAGTCAACTAGCAACTGATGCTTATGAAGTTTCTAGAACAAAAGTGCAAAATCATATTAATGCTAAATTTGCTCACGAGGTGCTTTTTACCTCGGGAACTACTTTTGGCATCAATTTAGTAGCCAATGGATTTGCCTCGATTC
Source organism: Flavobacterium sp. 1 (assembly GCF_002797935.1). Lineage (NCBI taxonomy): Bacteria > Pseudomonadati > Bacteroidota > Flavobacteriia > Flavobacteriales > Flavobacteriaceae > Flavobacterium > Flavobacterium sp. 1. The sequence goes on along the minus strand of NZ_PGER01000001.1, from coordinate 4,247,942 downwards.
TAAAACCAGGAGATGAAGTATTGGTTTCTTCATTGGAACACCACAGTAATATTGTGCCTTGGCAGATGCTCTGTGAAAAAACAGGAGCCACACTCAAAGTCATCCCGATGAATGAAAAGGGGGAATTGATAATCAGCGAATACGATAAATTGCTTTCACCAAAAACCAAAATCGTAACGGTAAATCATATTTCGAATGCGTTGGGAACAATTAATCCTATCAAATATATGATTGACAAAGCGCACGAAGTTGGAGCTGTCATTTTGATTGACGGCGCACAGGCAGTACCGCATTTAAAACCCGATGTTCAGGCTTTGGATTGTGATTTTTATGCTTTTTCGGGACATAAAATGTGCGGTCCAACAGGAACTGGAATTTTATACGGAAAAGAAGCTTGGCTGAATAAATTGCCTCCCTATCAAGGTGGCGGCGAAATGATCAAAGAGGTTACTTTCGAAAAAACCACTTATGCCGAATTACCCCATAAATTTGAAGCGGGAACGCCAAACATTGCTGGTGGAATTGTTCTTGGAACGGCCATTGATTATATGAATGAAATTGGTTTTGAGAACATTCAGAAACAAGAGCTGGAATTGTTGGATCACGCCACAAAACGATTATTGGAAATTGACGGTCTGCGAATTTTTGGTACTTCTGAAGCAAAAACTTCGGTTGTCTCTTTTAACATTGACGGTATCCACCCGTATGACATTGGAACCATCATTGACAAATTAGGAATCGCAGTAAGAACAGGCCATCATTGCGCACAACCAATTATGAATTTCTTTGGCATTCCAGGAACAATAAGAGCTTCTTTTTCTTTCTATAATACCAAAGAAGAAATTGACTCATTAGTCGAAGCGGTTAAAAAAGCACAAATGATGCTGTCTTAAAACTAAAATTATGAAGATTATATCACTCTTATTTTTGACGCTCATCCTTGGGAAAAACTGCCAAAGCCAAAGCAATATGGATTTGAGCACTGCTAAAATTGAGTACACCGCCAATTCAAGAGGGTTATACAATAGCACAGTTGTAGAAAACAAAACAGTATCCGTGACGAAAACAAGAGACGGAAAACCTGTTACAAGTTCACTCACCGATACGCAATGGAATGCTTTGATAAGTGAATTTCAAAAAGTAAATTTGGAAGAAATTCCGGGTTTGAACGCTCCTACACAAAAGCGTTTTCACGATGGTGCTGCAATGGCCAATTTAAAAATAACATACAAAGGGAAAACTTACGAAAGCCAGACTTTCGACAATGGATTTCCTCCGGAAAAAATAAAGAACTTAGTAAATAAGATACTATCCTTTTCAAAAGAAAAAGAATGACAATAAAAGAAATACAAAACGAAATCATTGACGAGTTTTCCATGTTTGATGACTGGATGCAGCGTTATGAATACATTATTGAATTAGGCAAAAACCTTCCCTTAATCAAAGAGGAATTCAAAACAGACAATAATCTGATTAAAGGATGTCAGTCGAAAGTTTGGTTACAAGGCGAACAAAACGACGACAAAATTGTCTTCACTGCCGACAGTGATGCGATTTTGACCAAAGGAATAATAGCCATTTTAATCCGTGCTTTTTCAAACCAAAAAGCCATTGACATATTAAACGCAGATACAGAATTTATTGATGAAATAGGTTTGAAAGAACATCTTTCGCCAACAAGAGCCAATGGTTTAGTTTCGATGATAAAAAATATTAAAATGTATGCTTTGGCATTTGATGCTAAAAAATAATTTAAAAACATATAAGTTAATTCAATAAAAGGATAATTAATGAATATCATCGGATACTAGAAGATTAACTTTTTAGAACTTATATTTATCAAAGACATTAATAAAAATAACCTTCAATGTCTTATATGGTTTAAAAAATAAAAAATTATGACAGAAGAAATAAACACCGCAGAATTAGGAGAATCAATCGTAAAAAAATTAAAAACCATTTACGATCCAGAGATTCCCGTAGATATTTACGAATTGGGATTGATATATGATGTAATGGTCAATACCGATTATGAAGTAAAAATATTAATGACACTTACTTCTCCAAACTGCCCAGTAGCGGAGAGTTTACCAAGAGAAGTGGAAGAAAAAGTCAAATCCATCGAACACATAAAAGATGCAGAAGTTGAAATCACTTTTGACCCGCCTTGGAGCAAAGATTTGATGAGTGAAGAAGCAAAATTAGAATTGGGAATGCTTTAGCAGTTAATTTGTTTTTGGTTTATAGTTTGTTGTTTTGAACTACAAACTATAAACTGCAAACCATAAACTTTTCGAATGGAAGAAATAATCAACAAAGTAGCGAATAGCGTTTTGGAAGTTTTCGATCTTGAAGACTATTATCCAACTGGAGTCCGCGCGCAGATTGATATTTCGCAGTGGCTTCATGATGGTTTTTTGTTAAAGGAAAAAGATTTTAGAGAACAGCTTAATAATCAGGATTGGTCACAATATCAAGATCAATATGTTGCCGTTTCTTGTGGCACGGATGCAATTGTCCCGAAGTGGGCTATTATTTTAGTAACTATGCATTTGGCTCCTTATGCAAAGAAAATTGTAAATGGCTATTTGGAAGATTTAGACTCAGCTTTATATGAAGAATTGCTTCCTAAACTTGATTATACAGCTTATCAGGACAAACCTGTTATCATAAAAGGCTGTTCCAAAAAACCCGTTCCTATGAGTGCTTATGTTTTTGCCGCACAATGCCTGCAGCCTTACGCCAGAAGCATAATGTATGGTGAAGCCTGTTCGGCAGTGCCGTTATACAAAGCAGCTAAAAAATAAAAAATACTTTTAAAACAAAAGACCTTTTAACAATTACTAAAAGGTCTTTTTGTTTATTCATTATCTTCTTTTTCCTCTTTCTCCACTGCATCTTTATAATCAGGATATAAAAATTTATTGTATGGAAAACGGGTAATGTGTATTTGCCGAACGGCTTCATAAACACGCTCCCTGAATTCTTCAAAATTTTCTTTTTGAGTAGCCGAAATAAACAAAGCATTCTGTTCCCCTAATCGGTGCATCCAGGTCTGTTTCCATTCTTCCAATGTAAAATGTCTTGGTGTCTTCTCCGTCATCAAATCATCTTCGTCAATCGTCAAATGTTTGTAGGTGTCAATTTTATTGAAAACCATAATAACGGGCTTATCATGAGCTTTAATATCCAACAACGTTTGGTTTACCGACTCGATATGATCTTCAAATTCAGGATGCGAAATATCAACAACGTGCAGTAACAAGTCAGCTTCACGAACTTCATCTAGTGTACTCTTAAATGAATCTACCAATTGAGTAGGCAGTTTTCGAATAAAACCTACAGTATCCGAAAGCAAGAATGGCAGATTTTTAATGACTACTTTTCTAACTGTCGTGTCAAGTGTCGCAAAAAGTTTGTTTTCTACAAAGACATCGCTTTTACCTACAGCATTCATCAAGGTCGATTTTCCAACATTGGTATAACCCACTAAAGCAACACGAACCATAGCGCCACGATTGCTGCGCTGTACTCCCATTTGCTTATCAATAGTTTTTATCTTTTCTTTAAGTAATGCTATCCGATCACGAACAATACGCCTGTCAGTTTCAATCTCTGTTTCTCCAGGACCACGCATTCCGATACCTCCTTTTTGACGCTCCAAGTGTGTCCACATTCCGGAAAGTCTTGGCAGTAAATATTGGCATTGCGCCAGCTCTACTTGAGTTCTTGCATAAGAGGTTTCAGCTCTTTGGGCAAAAATATCAAGGATAAGATGGGTTCTGTCTAGGATCTTACAATCAATTATTTTAGAAATATTCTTTTGCTGCGAAGGTGATAATTCATCATCAAATACCAAAGTCGATATATCGTTCTCTTTTACAAAAAGACAAATCTCTTCCAACTTTCCTGTTCCAACAAAAGTTTTTGGATTCGGACGTTCCATTTTTTGCGAAAAACGCTTCACCACTTCACCGCCTGCGGTAAATGTCAAAAACTCCAATTCATCAAGATATTCATTGAGTTTTTCTTCACTTTGGTTTTGGGTTACAATACCAACAATGGCTGTTTTTTCGAAATTTATTGTTTCTTTTTCTAGCATGTCTTTAAATAAGAATGCAAATTTAATGATTTGACAGCTACAATCCTTTTAATGCCGTTATAAAATATTTTTTAAAAGTTACACTATTATCATTACTGTTTACTTTTTTTGGGAATAATGGCAAAAAAACAAAATCTCTCCCTTTAGCCCCGATAGAAGTGGAAATCCTTGTAAGCCGTCTCGTCCCAAAAGACGAGACGGCTTACAAGATTGAAGCGGATAGCGGGACAATATTTCCTAAATTGCCTAATCTTTCTGCTTCAAAAATACAGCGGTCGAACTCCGGTTATTAGAGTCCAAAAAAATGCCCTTCATTTCTGAAAGGCATTTTTATAAATAATGTTGATTCTTATTTTTTGTTCAATTTGGATAACAATCTCAAAAATTCAATATACAGCCAAACTAGCGTTATTATCAATCCCATTGCGCCATACCATTCCATGTACTTAGGCATTTTTTGTTCTACTCCTTTTTCAATTCTGTCAAAATCTAAGAACAAGTTTAACGCAGCAATTACAATCACAAATACGCTAATACCGATACTCATCATAGAATTGCCATAGTGTACTGGTACAAAACTTGTAAACATAGAGAACAGCCAAGAAAATAAATAATAGGTTGCAATAGCTAATGTTGCCGCTATAACAATCGATTTGAACTGCTCCGTTACTTTGACAATTTTGTATTTATACAATCCTAGACAAACTCCAAAAGTAACAAAAGTTGCTCCTACTGCCTGAGTAACAATTCCTGGGTACTGCACCTCGAAAATAGCAGAAACACCGCCGATAAACAATCCTTCAAAAAGTGCATAACCCGGAGCCAAATAAGGAGAATATTCTGGTTTGAATGAAGCAATTACTACCAAAATTAATCCAACGATTCCTCCGCCAAGTGCTGGAACTATTGGATTTATTCCATTAAAAGCAGCCCACCAGATTACAGTTGCAGAAGCAATTAATAATAAAAAAAGGATTAAACTTCTGTTAATAGTTCCCGACAAAGTCATGTCTTGATTTTCCTCAATACTGATTGCTTTGAACGTATCATCTTTTCTAGAAACAGCTGTTGAAAATGTTTTGTTATTTAAAAAAGGGTTATTCGAATTCATGATTTTTCAATTTAAATTTTACCAAATATAATTTATAATTTGATAAGATGATTTAAAATTTTATTAATTTTTTTCTGCTATTTACCCGCCAGCCATGCTCTTGGATTTGTGTAAGTCGTGTTTTGGGTAATGGCAAATTTTAATATTGTTTTTCCGTCTCCGTTCGTTTTTATTTTACCTAAACTTTGCTTGATACTCACGTTGTCTCCTTTGGACACATTCACAGAACTAAGGTTTTGGTATATAGTAAAAAAATCGCCATGCTGCAGCATTACCAATTTATTCACTGGCGAAATAATGATAACGCTGGTTACCACTCCAGCAAAAACAGCTCTGGCACTGGCTCCGGAATCAGTAGTGAATTCCAATCCGCTATTGTGGATCTGCAGTTCTCTGTAAACAGGATGTGCCTGATCACCAAAACCTAAAGAAACATATCCTCTTTCTACTGGCCACGGCAGTTTTCCTCTGTTGGCTTTGAAATTATCTGAATCTACTTTTCCATCTGATGATAGATCGATTTTAGTAGATGAAACTGCTTTTACTTGTGTAGATGCCGGTTCTGCTTTTGCTATTGCTTTTTCTACTTCCTTTGGAACTGGAATTGGTTTTGGAGCTGGTTTAGATGCTGCCTTTGCTTTTGCAGCAGCTAATGCATTTGCCTTCTCGATTTCTTTTTTCTTTTCTAAAGCTTTGGCTTTTGCCAGTGCATTCGCTTTGGCAATAGCTTCGGCTTTGGCTTTTTCTTTGGCTGCTTTTTCTATAGCAGCTTTTCTATTGGCTTCGGCAATGGCAGCGCGAATTAATTTGTCAATTTTTTTGTCAATCGATTTGGCTTCCTGCTGTTTTTTCTTGATGTCGGCTATAATTTGTTTTTTATCTTTCTTCAAAGAAGCAACAAGCTTTTCCTGTTCCTGTTTTTCTTTTTCTAAAGACTGTCTTTCTTTATCATTCTCGGCAATAAGCTGTTCTTTGGCGCTTTTTTGCACATCCAGTTTAGCATTAAATGTGTATAATGAATATGTTTTAGATTGTATTTCTTTTCCTTGGATTCTCCTAAAGTTTGTATATTGTTTCATATACTGCGCTCTTTTATAAGCCTGCAAAAAACTTTCTGAAGATAATAAAAACATCGCACGGCTTTCTTCAGAACGGCTCTTGTAGGATTGAACAATCATCTTGGCATAATCTGCTTTGAGCAATTCGAGTTCCTTTTCTAATTTATTAATTTGAGATTGATTAACAGAAATTGAATTATTGAGAAGTGTCTTTTGTTTTTCGGTAGTTGCAATTAATTCTTCTTTAAGCTTAATTTTATTGCTTTGCAGAACAATAGCTTTGGTTGCCGTTTTTTCTTTCTTTTTTACCGTTTTGAGTTTCGTTTCGTTTTCTAGAATCTCCTGCTGGATTTTAACTTTACGTTCTTCTAATTTTTTTTGCTGATTGTCTTGGCTCCAAAGTACAGCAGTTGTTGTTAGAAAAATAAAACTTAGAAAATATTTTAACATCGCAGATTATATATAATGCAAACTTAATGAATGTAATGAATGGTTAATTAAAAAACAGCACTATTCTTCTTTCAGAATTAAAATCGTGCTGTTTTAATTTTTGAGAAATGCTACATATTATACAGCCAGCTTGCTGGATTATTGTAGGTTGTATTTTGTGAAATTGTGAACTTTAAAATCGTTTTCCCCTCTCCATTCGTTCTTATTTTTCCTAAACTTTGCTTAATGCTGACTTTCTCTCCTTTGGTCACAAAAACAGAACTTAAATTTTGATATACCGTAAAACAGTCACCATGCTGTATCATTACGGCTTTATTAACAGGTGACAAAACAATCACACTCGTTACTTCGCCTGCAAAAACTGCTCTGGCATTTGATCCCTGTTCTGTTGTAATTTCTACACCGCTGTTGTGGATTACTAGGTTTGGATAAACTGGATGCGGCTGTTCTCCATAGCCTAATGACACGAAACCTTTCTCAACAGGCCAAGGTAATTTTCCCTTATTGGCTCTAAAATTATCTGCTAATATTTTGGATTCTGCTGTCAATACTATTCTGGACGATGTATAGGCCGCTACGGGAGCATTTGGGTTTTCACTTGCAGCTTTTCTATTAGCCTCGGCAATTGCTTCCCGAATTAAACGGTCAATCTGACGGTCAATCGCTCTCGACTCGGTTTGCTTTCTTTTGATCTCGGCAGTGATTTTTTTCTTGTCTTTTTTAATCGAATTGACCAATTTCAATTGTTCCCTTTTTTCTTTTTCAAGGGATTGTTTTTCTTTATTGTTTTCGGCTAATAATTTTTTCTTAGCTATTTTTTGAATATTCAGCTTTTCATTATAACCTAAAAGATCGCTTGTTTTTGATTTGATTTCTTCACCCTGCATTTTTCTAAACCCCGTATATTGTTTCATATACTGGGCTCTTTTATATGCCTGCAAGAAATTCTCCGACGATAATAAAAACATGGCTCGGCTCTGTTCGGATCTGCTCTTGTATGATTTGACAATCATCTTGGCATAGTCATCCTTGAGAACAGCTAATTCTCTGTTCAGTTTGTTTATCTTTAACTGATTAATATACATGTCATTACCAAGAATTTTAGTTTGCTTCTCAGTAGTACGAATTAGTTTTTCTTTGAGTTTAATTTTATTGCTTTGTAAAATAATTACATTAACGGCAGATTTTTCTTTGTTCTTTACCGATTTCAATAATTTTTCATTGTCCAAAATTTCCTGTTGAATTTCGGCTTTACGTTTTTCTAACTTTTCTTGTTGCGACTCTTGTCCCCAAATTACTGAGGCCGTGCATAAAAAAAATAGTGCTAAGAGAAATTTTCGCATTTTACAATTATATTGGTTCAAATTTACTTAATTAAAATTCTTTTATAACCATTTGGCACACTATATGGAAAATTAAGTTCTTCGTTTACGGTTATGGTATTGTATTCCAGATTAATTTCGGTTTTTCCTTTATCCTGCGCTGCCTTTATGTCGATATCCGATGGCAGTTGGTTTTCATTATACTTTTTAAAATCCGAATAAAAAACTTCAATCTTTCTATTTTCGGCTGTTTGAGAAATCTCCTGCTTGTTTAATAAAAATGAATCTTTATTAAAAAAGAAATACTTTTTGGTACTGTTTTTTGAAAGATCTTCCAGTCGGTAGGATTGATCGACTAATGAATCCTGATACTTCCCTTTGTTTAAATCGTCCAAAGTCCGACCGATCAGTAAATTTTGGACTTTATTAAAATCCAAATCCGTTCCCAGCCATTTGCTCAATGTACTAAAATCTCCTTCAAAAAAAGTGCCGTTTAATTTCTCATAATAACTTACAGATGCCGGTGTTATTAATGCTTTAGCCATAGTAATTCCAAGGAAACGAATACTTACCAAAATCTGTTCGTCTCTTTTTATCTTAATTTCTGCAGATAAATTTTGAGATTGTTTTTCGTCATCATATTTTACATTGGATTTTATGTATAATGTCTTGAAATCATTTTTATTAGCATAATGATTTTTCAGGATTCGGTCAGATGACATTTTATCCGAATCTTCTTTTTTAATGCCTTCCGCAACTTTTCCCTTTGCTTTACATGACACCAATAGTGATGAACTGCTCATGCAAATAATACAAACAAAAAGCAGTCTTACTAGAAATCTATTCATTATTTTTTCTCTTTTAATAATTGATTGGTTTTGTTAAAATATAATTCTTTCTTGGCTGTATCTCCTAATCCGCTGTAAGCTTCACCGAGCTGTATATTGAAATTGATTTCTAACTCTTTATTTTCGACAACATAATCAAATCCCGTTTCAAGAATATCTTTAGCTTTTTTAAAAAACTGCAGCTGATTGTTGGCCAATCCAGCATAATAATAAAACTGAGGTTCTGCTGGATAAGTATCAATCATCGTCATGGCTTTTTTAACTACAGATTCAAACTCTTTGAGTTCAGTATTGGCTTGAAGCCAAAGCAGATTGGTCTCCAAATCAGCTCCCGAATTATTTTTCTCTGACATGTCATAATACTTAATTGCCTTGTCCCATTGTTTTTTATTGTGGTAAAATTTACCTATTTCTTTGGCAACATTTACTTCTTTATCATTTTTAAAATAACCAATTGCTTTATCTAAATCACTTGTAAATTGAGGATTTGCATTGGCGAAAAGCAAAAATTCATTCAAAATTCTGTGTTTTATTTTTGAATCAACTTTAGGGCTTGACAAAACTGTATTCATAGATTTCACAGCACTGGCTCCGTCATTTTTTTCGATATAACTCTTGAATAAACTTACTTGTGCCCAAACTGATTCTGGTATTTCTTTTTCTAATTTTTTAGCAACTTCCTGTGCTTTTTCATCTTCGTCATTATTCGAATATAAAAAAATTAAAGCGATATAATTAGATTCTTCCTTTGGGTTTTTATCAATAAGATCTTTTAGATTACTAACCTCTGAATTTTGAAATTTCCCTGCCGATAAAATTTCCATTTTATACATTTCTCTTCTTTCGGTTTTTCCAACTTTCTCATTCAGCTCATTGATAGCTGCCAAAGCTTTATCATATTGTTTGGTTACCATATAAAGCGAAACCAGATCTTCCTTATATTCAGCATCAAAAGGAATTATTTTATCGACAATGATTATAGCCTGATTGAAATCTTTGGTCGCATAACATACATCATACAATCCTACCCAAAACCATTTATTATTAGCGTCTATTTGTGCAGCATGCTCAAAAGACGAATATGCATTTTTATAATCTTTGGAAGCCAAATAATTTTTTCCCATTTCGAAATAAATAGTGGCATCATTGGGTTTCAATTTTAAACATTGATCCAATGCTGCTAAAGATTTATCATAATTTTCGATGCTTTTTTGAAATATCGATTCATAAAAAAAATCTTGAAATTTGTCTCCCTCTACTTTAATTTCCTCTGGTTCTGTTTGTGCCAATACAGAAAAAGCATTGCAGAGCAAAACAGAAAAAGCGAATATAAAAGTCCATTTTTTTATCATTGAAAAAATTGTTTGAAAACAAATTGATAAGTGTTTATCAGCAATTGCAAAATAAATTAAAAAAACAACAAAGCAGCATAATAAAAACTTAAATAATGCTGCTTGCTATTTTTTAATATTTTTTTTAATTATTCTAAAACCGAATAGTCGCCAATACTTATACTGGTAAAATTGCCGTCAAAACTAGCATGATTTCCAATCATTGCATTATCCAGATTGGCATTTTTTATATGTGAATGTGTTTGCACCAAACTGTTTTGTATTGTACTGTTTTGTACATGACAGCCATTTCCTAATGAAACATTTGGCCCGACAGTTGCATTAATTAAAATTACATTTTCTCCGATATAGCAAGGAGGAATTATAGTTGAATTTTCTAATTTGACATTTTGATCTACCAAATGAATACCGTCGCTGTGAAGGAAGCCGAGCATTCTGGAATTAGTTTCTACCGTAACATCTTTGTTACCGCAGTCCATCCATTCATCTACTTTTCCAGGAACAAATTTCATTCCCTTTGCCATCATTTGCTTAATTCCGTCATTAATTTGATATTCTCCTCCGTGAATGATTTTATTATCCAATACTGACTGCAGTTCGTTTTTTAAAACGGCAACATCTTTGAAATAATAAATTCCGATAACAGCAAGATCCGAAACAAACTCTTTTGGCTTTTCTACCAATTCAATTATTTCATTAGCTTCGTTTAAGTTTACCACGCCAAAAGCTTCTGGCTGATCTACTTGTTTTACCCAAATAACACTATCCGCATTTGCATCTAAATCAAAATTGGCACGAATTAAAGTATCGGCATACGCAATAACAGCTGGCCCGCTCAAAGAATCTTTGGCACACATAATGGCGTGACCAGTTCCAAGAGCTTCATTTTGATAATAAATAGTTCCTTTGGCTCCTAATTTTTGTGCAATAGCAATTAAATCTTCTTCAACTTTTTTTCCAAAACTTTCGTGGATTACGAATGCAATTTCTTCGATAGGCTGATTTAAAACTCCAGCAATGTCTTCAACTAATCTATGAACAATTGGTTTTCCTGCTACTGGGATTAAAGGTTTTGGAATGGTTAAGGTATGTGGGCGAAGGCGTGATCCGCGTCCTGCCATTGGTACTATTATTTTCATTTTGTTTTGGTTATTTTAATGTAAAGCTCACGTTATTTTGCAAAATTTACGAAGATTTTAATATGTTGTTTTTTCGCCACAGATTAAACGGATTAAACCGATCTCTACGGATTTTTATTTGAAATTATGGACGTAATGTCAGCTTATAATTACAAACAGACTACTTACTTCACTCCCGTACTTCCAAAACCTCCTTCACCTCTAGATGTTTCGGTTAATTCCTGTACTTCAATCCATTCGGCACGTTCGTGTTTGGCGATAATAAGCTGGGCAATGCGTTCCCCATTTTCTACAATAAATGGGACATTGGATAAATTTACTAAAATTACTCCTATTTCGCCTCTGTAATCGGCATCGACTGTTCCTGGTGCGTTTAAAACGGTGATTCCGTTTTTGGCTGCCAATCCGCTTCTTGGTCTCACCTGCGCTTCATATCCTATTGGCAATTCTATAAAAAGACCTGTTTTTACAATGGCTCTTTCTAAAGGCTGCAAGGTTATAGCTTCGGTTATATTTGCTCTTAAATCCATTCCTGCAGAAGCAATGGTTTCATAATTTGGCAATGCATGCTGTGATTTGTTGATGATATTTATTGTCATTATTTTTAAAATAAAATATGTTGATTACGGAATGCCCTAGCCCTGATAGCAGTGGAAATCCTTTTTTGAGGCTTTTCGCCGAAAAAAAGATTGTAACGGATAGCAGGAAACAGCTCCTAATTTTTAGCAGGACGTTTTAAAATCCTTAAAAGTGTCTCTTTTTCATTGTAATAGATAAAGCCCATAAACACTGCCAAAAGTAAAACCCCTATGTAATAATTTTGATTAAATCCATAGAAAGAAATGCATGAAAAACCGATTGATAACGACAAGTATGCACCTATTTTTTTCTTGTCATACGGAATTGGATAATACTTATTTCCGAAATAATAGGAAATAAACATCATGCTTCCGTAAGCTGCAAGTGTAGCAATTGCCGAACCGTAATAGCTGTATTTTGGGATCAATAAATAATTTAAAACCAAGGTTACTATCGCACCGACTATTGAAATATAAGCACCGACATAAGTCTTATCAATAAGTTTATACCAAACGGAAAGATTGGTGTAAATACCCAAGAAAAAATTAGCTAAAATTATTAATGGAACTACTTTCATGGCTTCCCAATAGGAAGAGTTTGGAATCATTATTTGTTTTAAGATATCGGCAAAAACGATTACAGACAACAAAATAAAAGAGCCAAAAATGACGAAATATTTGGTAACCGTTGCATAAGTCTGCTGTGCGTTTTCATTGGAAGCATGGCTAAAAAAGAAAGGCTCAATTCCTAAAGTATAAGCCGTTCGGTATAATACCATAAAAAGTCCCAATTTATAACAAGCAGAATAAACTCCAACTTGTCCATCGGCTATATTGGCTGGTAATAATTTACCCAAAAGGATTTTGTCAAATTGTTCATTGATTGCAAATGCAATTCCTGCAACCATTATAGGTAATCCATAACGCATCATCCGCTTCCAAAGTTCATAATCAAATTTCCATTTTATGGTAAAATAGTCTGGAAAAAGAACCACAAATGTTAGAAAACTGGCAATGATATTCGCAAGAAAAATATAACCTATCTGAAAGTTTTCGATGTAAACAGAACCTAAGAAACTGTCAGGCTGTGATGCTGATACACTTGGTAAATACATTAAGAAAAACAAATTCAAACAAAGGTTGACAACAACATTTCCTATTTTGATTGCAGCATAAAGTTTTGGTTTTTGATTGGCTCTTAATTTAGAGAAAGGTACTATAACTAACGCATCTAAAGCTAAAATCCAAATAGAATAAGTGATGTATTGTGTATCAACACCAGACCAATGTGCTAAAGAATTTCGAAATATTAACGCAACAAAAATAAAAAGGATGGTAGACCAGAATATTGAGATAATTGTAGTCTCGACAACACTGTCTTTGTTCTTTTCGGAATTATAAAATCTAAAGAACGCCGTTTCCATACCGTAAGCCAGAATGACATTGAAAAAAATCATCCAAGCAAATATAATGGATACCTTTCCGTACTCAGCTTGAGGCAATAATCCCGTATAAAGCGGCACTAACAAGAAACTGAACATTCTTGGTATTACTGTGGCAAGCCCGTAGATGGCGGTTTGTTGAAGAAGCTTTTTATATAATCCCAAAATGAGTTGTCTGTTAATTATTATAAAGCAAAAATAACCAATTCTTTGGTTATTTTTTGTGTTTTGCGGTTGAATAAAGTTTAAATGTGATTCTCTTTTAGGTCAATCCTTCTTCATTTAGCATTTTTACAAAATGAAATCCCCTTGGTTCAAATCCTTGATTATAATAAAAACGGTGTGCGGTAAAATTACCTGTGAAAGCATCCAAAACAATAGCATTGCAACCTTCGGACTGGCTTTAGCATCAATATAATCAGTCATCAATTTGCCAATTCCTTTGGATCTGTAATCAGAGTGCACAATAAAATTGTCAATCTCAATATACTTCCCTGTCCAAAGTTTGATAGCAGTCCAAAAACCTGTTAATCCAACACAAACCTCGTTTTCAAAAACTGCGGCTTGCTTGTAATTATGAAATGTCATTTCCTGTAAATAGGATTCATATTTTTCCAGACTAAGGCTAGGATACAAATGCCTCATCACATTGATTTGAGCGAGCATTTCGGGAACGGTAGTGAGTTCGACGATTTTCAATTGAGCAGAATTTAAAATAGAGTAACAAAAATAAAACAATAGTTAACAGGATAAATTAAACTCAGTAAAATAATTGTACGAAATTTATCTAAAATTATTCAAAAAGCGAATAAATTTCACTTAAATATCACTAAAAGTGGGTATTGCACGAATCCATTTAATGAATGATATTTGTATAATAAAATTAAGTAAGGGGTTTATAAAGCTAATCTGTCCCCACAAAACAGAGCATGGGCAAAGCTAAGTTTCACCCATAAAAAACAGAGCACAGGGGTTTTCATAAAGCTACGGTCCCCACAAAACAGAGCACGGGCAAAGCTAAGTTTCGCCTTTAAAAAAAAACAGAGCATAGGGTTGATAAAGCTAATTGTTCCCTTAAAAAAACAAGCTCAGGGAAAAGCTAAGATTCACCCTTAAACATAGAGCAGAAGGATTATAAAGCTATTTGTTCCTTTAAAAACAAGCACAAAAAAAGAGCCAATAGGCTCTTTTTTCACTTTTATGCATTTTATAAATTATCCTTTCAAAGCTTCCGCTCCACCAACGATCTCAAGGATTTCGTTTGTAATAGCCGCTTGACGCGCTTTGTTGTAAGTCAATTTTAATTGGTCTCTCAAATCTGTTGCATTGTCAGTTGCTTTATGCATCGCAGTCATACGCGCCCCGTGTTCTGAAGCAAATGAATCACGGATTCCTTTGTACAATTGCGTTTTCAATGCTTTAGGAATCAAGGTCAATACGATTTCATCTTTAGCAGGTTCAAAAATGTAATCTCCTGTTGAAACTGGTTTATCAGATTGAATAGGTGCTAATGGCAAAAATTGTTCTGTTTGTACAATTTGAGTAGCGGCATTTTTAAACTGATTATAAACCAATTCTATTCTATCGTATTCGCCTGAAACAAATTTCTGAGTTAATGTTTCTGCAATGACAGCAACATTGTCAAAAGTTAAATGATCAAAAATTGAACTTTGATTATCAACTACTTTTGATGTTTTAGATAAAATGTCGTTTCCTTTTTTACCGATAGCAAAAATATCAACTTGTTTACCTGTATAATATTCAGAACGGTTTTTAGCTTCCTTAATTACATTCGTGTTAAAAGCGCCACACAAACCTCTGTTAGAAGTAATAGCAACAATTAAAACTTTCTTTACTTCACGCTGTGTAGTAAATTCTCCTCCAACATCACCATCAAGTGAAGCGGAAAGATTTTGTAATAATTCCGTTAATTTTTCGGCATAAGGGCGCATTGCCGTGATCGCATCTTGTGCTTTCTTTAGCTTTGCTGCAGAAACCATTTTCATTGCCGATGTAATTTGCATCGTAGATGAAATGGAAGTAATTCTATTACGGATTTCCTTTAAATTTGCCATTGTTTTGTAAGTATTAAGATTTAAGCATCAAGTATTAAGTACCAAGAAAATCTTAATACTTAATACTCATTACTTAGTACTTTTTAGTTATATTTCGCTGAAATTTCTTTTGCAACAGTTTCAAGTACATCTGTAATTTCATCTGTTAATTTTCCTGCTTTCAAAGCATCAAGAGTAGCTCTGTGTTTGTTGTTCAGGAATTCTAAGAAATCTTTCTCAAATTCTTTCACTTTGTTCACAGGAACATTTCTCAATAAATTTTTAGATCCAGCATAGATAATCGCAACTTGGTCTTCAACTGTAAAAGGATCATTCAAACCTTGTTTCAAGATTTCAACGTTTCTTTTTCCTTTTTCAATTACGTTCAAAGTCACAGCATCAAGATCAGAACCGAATTTAGCAAACGCTTCCAATTCACGGAATTGTGCTTGATCAAGTTTTAATGTACCTGATACTTTTTTCATTGATTTAATTTGAGCATTACCTCCAACACGAGATACAGAAATACCTACGTTAATCGCTGGACGAACCCCAGAGTTAAACAAATCTCCATCCAAGAAAATCTGACCATCTGTAATCGAAATTACGTTTGTTGGGATATATGCTGATACGTCACCCGCTTGTGTTTCGATAATTGGCAATGCAGTCAATGAACCTCCACCTTTTACAATTCCTTTTAATGAATCTGGTAAATCGTTCATGTCTTTTGCAATTCCATCATCAGCAATCACTTTACAAGCACGCTCTAATAAACGAGAGTGTAAGTAGAAAACGTCTCCAGGATATGCTTCACGTCCCGGTGGTCTTCTTAATAAAAGAGAAACCTCACGGTAAGCAACAGCTTGTTTAGATAAATCATCATAAACAATTAAAGCTGGACGACCAGAATCTCTAAAATATTCTCCAATAGCAGCACCTGCGAAAGGAGCATAAACTTGCATTGGAGCTGGATCAGAAGCATTTGCTGCTACGATCACTGTATAAGCCATTGCTCCTTTTTCTTCTAATGTTTTTGCAATTCCTGCAACAGTAGAAGCTTTTTGACCAATCGCCACATAGATACAAAATACAGGTTTTCCTGCATCATAAAATTCTTTTTGATTTAAGATGGTATCAATACAAACAGTAGATTTTCCTGTTTGACGGTCACCAATAACAAGCTCACGTTGTCCACGGCCAACTGGAATCATAGCATCAACCGCTTTTACTCCTGTTTGCAAAGGCTCAGTTACTGGTTGACGGAAGATAACTCCAGGAGCTTTTCTTTCCAAAGGCATTTCGAATAATTCACCACCGATTGGTCCTTTTCCATCAATTGGAAAACCAAGAGTGTTAACTACACGTCCTACCATTCCTTCTCCAGTTTTAAGAGAAGCAATACGTTGTGTTCTTTTTGCAGTTGATCCTTCTTTGATTCCTGTTGAAGGTCCTAAAAGCACCACCCCAACATTGTCTTGTTCAAGGTTCAAAACGATTGCCTCTAATCCGTTTTCAAATTCAACTAACTCACCGTATTGAACATTTGAAAGCCCATAAATAAGAGCAATACCATCTCCAACTTGAAGCACTGTCCCTACTTCCTCTAGCGTAGCACCAGATTCAAAACCTTCTACTTGCTTTCTTAATATTGCTGATATTTCAGCAGGTTTAATTTCCGCCATCTTAATTTTTATAATTTAGACACTTAAATGTGTAATAAAACTAATTACTTAACTCTCTTTTTAATACTTGTAATCTGTTGGCAACAGAAGCATTATACTGCTGGTCGCCTATTCTTAAAATAAATCCTCCAATGATTGCAGGATCCACTATATTTTCAATTGTAATTTTTTTATCAGAAAGTGTTGCTATTTTAGCCAAAACTTTAGCTTCAAGCGCTGCATCCATAGCAACAGCAGTTGTTACTTTGGCCACTTCAACATTATTCTTGATATCAAATAATCTGCTATACTCTGTAGCTATAACATCTAGGATTTCGAATCTTTTGTTTTCAAATAACAAATGAAGCAAACCTTTGGTTACATTATCCGCAATAGCAAAAACTTCTAAAAGTGCTTTCTCTTTCACTTCTACTTTAATGGTTGGGTTTTGAATAAATGTACTCAGCTCCTCATTACCTTTTATCGTCGAAGCAATAGATTTCATGTCATTATTTACAATTTCAGTTACTCCTTTTGAATCGGATAAATCTAAAATTGCCGTTGCATAACGAATTGCTGCTCTAGTACTTGCCATGATTAGTTCAATTTTACGTCACCTAACAATTTCTCAACCAATTTAGTTTGAGCTTCTTTGTTAGACAATTCTTCTTTTAATATTTTTTCAGCAATGCTAAGAGACAATGTAGAAACATGTAATTTCAATTCAGCCATAGCTGCATTTTTCTCGCTTTCAATTGCAGCTTTAGCCTGATCGATCATTTTTTGACCTTGAGCCTGAGCTTCAGTTTTTGCATCGTCAACCATTTTATCTTTCATTTCACGAGCTTCTTTAAGCATGTTGTCACGCTCTAATCTTGCTTCTTGTAAAATACGCTGGTTATCTGCTTGTAAATTTTGCATTTCAATTTTAGCGTTAGCTGCCGAAAGTAATGCATTTTTAATTCCTTCTTCTCTATCATTTACAGCATCAAGAATTGGTTTCCAAGCGAATTTTTTCAATAAAAAAATTAACCCAACAAATATTAATACTTGCCAAATAAACAAACCAAACGAGAAATCATTTATTAACTTATCCATTTTATACCTATTATTTAATTTTAATGTTTTAATTTAAAACAATAGTTGCAACCAACCGTTGCAACCATTGTCTTTAGTTTTTATTTCGCGAATAAAGCTGCGAAACCAATACCTTCAATAAGAGCAGCTGCGATAATCATAGCTGTTTGGATTTTTCCTGAAGCTTCTGGCTGACGAGCAATAGCGTCCATTGCTGAACCACCAATTCTACCAATACCTAAACCTGCTCCGATTACAATTAATCCTGCTCCAACAATTTCTGGAATTTGCATAATATATATAATTAAAAATTAAACATTCTTTGTTTGTTGTCGAATAGATAATTTTTTGAATCGTTGAAACTGAAACGGTTTAACAAATTATCTATTCAACATTTTAATGATGAGCTTCTTCGTGATGATGCTCTTCGTTACCAGCTCCAAAATATAATGATGATAACATGGTGAAAATATAAGCTTGTAAAAAAGCTACTAATATTTCTAAAATAGAAAGTGCAAATGCCAATACAAATGATAAAGAACTTCCTAACCAGCTTTTAAAAATAAACATTAAACCAATAATACTCATCAATACTACGTGACCCGCCATCATATTTGCATACAAACGAATCATTAATGAAAACGGTTTAATAATTGTTCCTAATAATTCGATTAATGCCAATACTGGTCTTAAGATTACTGGAACTCCTGGCATCCAAAGCATATGTGACCAATAATTTTTGTTAGCTGTAAAAGTGGTAATCAAATAAGTTAATACTGCTAGAGACAAAGTAATTGTAATATTCCCTGTTACATTGAATCCAAATGGAGCTAATCCTAATATATTCAAAAAGAGAATAAAGAAAAATATAGTCAACAAATAACTCATATATTTTTTATAGTGCTTTTCTCCAATGTTTGGAATAGCAATTTCATCCCTCACATAAAGAACAAGTGGCTCAAAGAAACGACCAACTCCAGAAGAAATTCCACCGTTTTTAGCATAGGATTTTGCTAAACCAGCAAATACTAAAAACATTACTGTTGCTACTAATAAAATTCCAAATACACTTTTAGTAATAGATAAATCTAAAGGTCTAACATTTGTTGGGTGACCATGCTCTTCTGTTAGTTCTCCTGAAGCATCAGTTTTATAAATTTTTTCGTGATGTAATTTGTAAAAATTTCCATTATGTGCCGCTACACCTTCTGCTGGTCCGTGGTGAAATTCAGAAGAAGAAAACACTTGTAATCCACTCTCTTTATCCCATAGGATTATTGGCAAAGAAAAACCATAATGTTCTCCAGTTTCCTTATTAGCATTGAAATTAAAATCGTGAGCGTCTAAAAGGTGATGATTGATAAACTCTTTAATTTCAGTTTTTACATCCGTTGGTTCTGCATGAGCTGACTTTACTCCTTCATGAACCTCAACATTTTCAGCATTTGCAGTAGCTGACTCAGGGTTTGCAAAACTAATAAAAGGAAGACATATAACGTAAGTTGTTATAATAAATCTAAGTGCTTTGTTGGAAATCACCATATCTCTTAAATATCTTATTTTTTAACGATTCTAAAATTTGCGCAAAGGTACATTTTTTATTAATACCCAAAAGCATATAAAAGTATTTTTTTGAGAATTTGATCAACTTAAGATATTGATTATTGCTTTTCGTTTACTAACCGTATAGTAAAAAGGGTCTCAATTGTTAAAAAGACAATAAACAGTAAAAAAAAATTTATTCTTTCGGTGGGGTAGTCCGGAAGCGATTTCTGTAATAACGGTCTTAAAACCAAATAACAAAAGATCATTTTTACACTAGTTGCTAAAAGAAAAGACATTCCGACATTGTCAAAGCTTCTTTCTTTTATTATTAATAAAATCTTGAAAATAATTGCTGATAAAACAAAGAAAAACAAATAAAGCATTTCCAAAGAATAATGAAAAGATTCTTGTTTAATATTTAAAACATAGAAAACCATTTTATGAATTCCATATAGCAGGAATGCAACACCCATTAAAGCTAGAAATGGATACAATTTTTTAAGGTTCATTATATATTTTTGATTTTATTGATTTTTGCTGATTTCGTTTACTTGCCGGATAACATTATACAGAGCCAAAATAACACCGACCATTGCCATTATTTTTACATAATATACTTTTGGGCTGGGGTGATTCTCATCCAGCCAATTTCCTAAATAGGAAAATAAAAAAATAATAACTCCCATTTGTATCGGGATGTTAATTAAGGCCAACCATTTGTTATAGTTGTTTTTTTTGGGATCGTTATTCGTCGCCACTTTTTGTCCCTTTAGTTTTGTTAGATAACATAACACATGATGCATTGAAAATTGCACCCGGCTCTACAGATAATTTACCAATAATAACTTCTCCTAAAATATTGGCCGATTCTTTAATATTTAAAGTATCCTCAATCTGAATTTTTCCTTCAAATTTTCCTTCTATGTCTGCCGTATTACAAATGATATCGCCTTTGACAATTCCTGCAGGACCAATTACCAATTTCCCGCTGGATGTAAAATTTCCTATTAGTTCACCATCAAGCCTGAAATCGGCTGGTGAAATAATATCTCCGTGTATGGTTGTTCCTTCAACTATTCTATTAGTCTTTCCTAAAAGTTCTGTGTACGATTTTGGTTTTTTATCAAACATAATTACAGTTTTTTTAACGAAAGATATTCTTCGAAATTTTTCTTGATTTGGATTATTTTATAATTTTCATTTGAAATGATAATTCCTGGCTGGCTGATTTTGTATTTCTCGTTCTCTGCAAAAAGTGCTGCAACAAATTGGGCATAGGATTCTGAATGTATGCCTTGTATTGAAATAAAACTTTCTTTTTCTGTGTACGGATCACAAGTGTATTTTAACTTCTCTACATTTTCATTGGCAAAAAACAAAATCACCTTGCTTTCAATAGCTGTTTCAGTTTTAGTATCATTCTTGTCAATTTTAAAAACGACTTTCCAGTTTTTAGAATCTGCAGTACTAAATTTCATTTGTTCCAAAAGCGGGATTTGGGTTTTAAGAATTTCTATAGCTTCTTTTCCTTCTTCATTGTTTGAATAATTATCAGCAACATATTGTATTGCTTTTTTATAAGCGGTCAATCCATATAACTTACCAATAGTATTTGCCTTTAGCAGTTCAAATTTGGGTACAATGGCTTCACCTGCAAAATTGCTGATTAAACCATCAACCCGCTGCAAAACTAATGTAAAATATTCTTGCTTAAACTGTCGGTATAAATTATCATACTCACCCTCTGGAGTTCCTATATCAGACCCTTCGCTTGAATTTGAAATAATTTGTGCATATCTAGAATTGGGATATTGACTTATTATTTCCTTTTTAATCGCTTCTGCTTTTGCTGGATTGGTGATTTCATAGATTTTATACAAATTGTATTTCGCAGGAAGAATTAATTTTTCTTCAGGTTTGTACAATAGCAACTGTTCCAGTCTATTGGAAGCCAAATCGTATTCTTTGAATTTCTCTTTATAAATAACTCCTAATTCATAATAAACTGCGTTTCTTTCTTTACTGATACTGTCAATCGCTTTTTGCGACTTTGGCAATTGTTTCAGATAATAATCAGTTGTGTATTTCTCATTCACAGCTATAGGGGCTGCCAATTTATCATTTGGCGCGGTATCAGTAATTGCCCCTGTAACATTGGCTGTTGAATTTGCTCCCGAATTTGTTCCTGATGCAAATCTCCAATAAGTGTTTTGAATCCTGTTTCCCCAAATTTTCCTGAACTCTAATTTTCCATAAGCTACTGTGTTGGGATTGTAAAAATAGAATGTATTGGCAATTGAACTTGGAGCTTTTGGGATATCTACAGGAGGATTTAGTGATTGCCCGTTTGGATTAGTAATTGCAGCATCAGGACTGCTCATTGCTCCATTTAACAAAATATTTTTTTCTATCTTTTTTTGTTTCTCTTCAAGCAGCTTTTTAAGTTCGTCACTGTTTTTTAATTTTTGAATATAGTTCTCATAGTAAACAACCTGTTCAGGCTCTTTCAAATTAGCGACATAAATAATACTGTCATTACGGCTGGCGATTGTTTCATTAATAATAGCTTCGTCCAGATTTTTTCTGATTTTTGAAATCTGAAGAAACTCTCTGGTTTTAGGATCCAATAATTCCAAACATTTGTCATAGCTTTTGGCTGCGCTGAGATATTCAGTGTGTTTAAAATATAAGTTCCCGATATTTCTATAATTGGAAGCGTTCAAATAAGCATCTGGAGACTTGGTTTCCAAAGAAGCATTATAAAAATCCAATGCCATATCTTTTTCATTATGATGCTCATAAAAGATTCCGATACTATGATAAATCACATCCAAGTACGGTCTGTTTTCTCTGTCTTTCATAATCTTTTTAGATTTTTTGACAAATAAATCGTAGTCGGCATCTTTATAATCGGAGAGTTGTGCTTTTTTGGCGTAAGCTTGAATCACAAATTTTCTTTCAGCCTTTCTATTCATGTCGATAACCGTCTGATAGAAATAAATGGCGCTGTCTTTTTTGCCTGCTTCTTCATACATCTGCCCCAATAAAAAAGAATAACGTTCTTTTTCTTCGTGTATTTTGGTATATTCATTAGCCAATTTTAGCTTTACAACAGCACTGTCTTTTTCTTCTAAATTCAAAAAAGCACTGGCTAAAATAGCATTGGCATTAGCAAATTCCTGTTTGCTTAACTCATTATCCTTAATAAGCCTTGAAGTGTTCTTGATTGCTACAGCTTCATTTCCTAAACGGACATTTGTTTTTTCACGCCAAATTTTGGCATCGTAAATATTACTGCTGTTGGGATATTTATAAAGAATGTAATTAAATGCGTCTAATGCCGGAATAAACCGCTGATCATAATATCTTGATTTTCCAAGCAATAAATAAGCCTCGTCTATTTGATAATTTTTTTCGTGCCCGCCAATATTCATCGAATGTTTTTGAATGGCTTTTGTAGCTTTTGCTTCAGCAAGTTCAAAATCGGCATTTTTGGATTTCCCATCTGCCGGCAAATCATCCCTAATCTGCATTTTCTCGACTGGCAGCCATTTCCAGAAATTTTCGGCGGTGTTGTCATTTATTCCTTTAACACCTTTGTCTAAAGCAATTTGCCCATTGTACAATATATTAAGTTTCGTACTCAAAGCATGGGAATTTCTAGCCAAAAAAGTATCCTTCTTGGTAGAACAGGCTATCAAGAAAGATATAAAAATTAAAGCTAAAATGTATTTCGATATATTACTGTTCAAGGGAAAACGTTTAAATCATTAAACTTTCTAAAAAGTATTTTAGTATAATGACTTGTAAAAATACGTTTCTTTTTGAAATATATAAATTTAAACCGCAAAAAACAATTCCAATTCTTGAAGGGTTTCTTTGGATGTATACATATCTTTTACCAATTCGCCTTTATTCAACGCCACAATTCTATCACAAACTTCAACAGTATGAAGCAAATCATGGCTGGAAACCAATACGGTAACATTTGGATTACCTGCTAATTCTTTGATAATTTTTTTCAATCGGTTTACAGTCGTCGGATCCAAATTAGCAAAAGGCTCATCCAAAATAATGACTTCGGGATTTCCTATTAAAGTAGCGATAATTCCAACCTTCTTTTGGTTTCCTTTGGATAAATCACGTAAATACTTTTTATTTTTTAGAATTTCGCCATTAAAAAATTCTTCATGCTGAACCAATAAAGCATCAACATCGGCTTTGTTTTGTCCTCTCAAATCTCCAATGAAATAGAAGTATTCCTCAGGAGTTAAATACCCTATCAAAAAACTTTCATCCAGAAAAGAAGCGGTAAAAGGTTTCCATCCCTCACTTGCGTTCACCTGAATTCCGTTGTTTAAAATACTTCCTGTCGTAGGATGAATTAAGTCCAATAATAAACTAAAAAAAGTGGTTTTTCCAGCTCCGTTATTACCCACTAAACCAAAGCTTTGCCCCTTTGGAATTTCTAATGATTCTATATTCAATACGGTAGTTCCGTTATATTCTTTGGAAAGGTTATTTACTTGTATCATTTTATAAAGTTTAATCGTTGATTTGTTGATTCGGTCAATATGTTAAATTAACTTTTTTGCTTGTAAGCTTCAATGGTCTTGTATTTCTCCTTTTTATAAATTTTTTCAATTAACGAAAAAACGGTGTTTCTAAACATAAATCCTAACACACCTGCAAGAGCAACAAAAGCCAATCCTAGTTTCGGACTCATTATATAAGATCCCAGCCAATATAAAAACACAGGCAAAAGTAATTTAGGCAATGAAAGCAGCATCGTGTTTACATTAAATGATTTTTTGTCTCCAAAAGCCCCTTTTGTCATCGATAAATCAATTGGTGTTTTAGTAAAAGCACCGCCTAATAATACTAAGTGTGAATTCACGCCAATATTATAAATAGCTCCCGCCACAATTGTTAGATATATATACCATCCAAAATACAAATAAAAGGAAGCCAAAATGGTCGAAATAACTGTACCAATAACAATTAGCCACCATTTTGAATTCAAATAGCCCCTATATGGAATATTTTGTGTCATCATCAGCTGATAATACGAACTGTCCCAACTTGGAACAAACTGCCCAAATGTGAATAAAAACCCTCCCGAAACAAATATTCCTGCAAAAATCTGCATCACAGGAGGCTGATTCGAATGACTGTTAAAAAATATTAATCCATAAAACAAAAACATCACACTCATACCAACTGTAGTTTTGGAGCGCTTATTCCTTTTGATTAATTTAATATCATTTTTCAAGAATGTTCCTAAAGTTCCAAATTGGTTTAACCAAGTAAGATTCTCCGTTTTGGCAATATCGTTTTTGACAGATAATCCCGCATCCAAATACAAATCTCCTTTTAGATAATTATAAGTCCAATAGTAAAGTCCGGACAAAACCAAAACTGGAATTGCAAAAGCCCATTTGGTATGGAATAAGGCTTCAAAAAACGGGTAAACATAAACCGTAATATCAAAGAGTTTATAATATTGACAGCCTGCCAATACTGCTGTTACCGCAATAAAAATTCCCAATAAGCTGTCCTTGTTATTCAATAAAATATTTAGGAAATTATTGACAAATACAATGGAATAAAGAGCTGTAAGCCATAACAGCACACTAAGCACATCGAAACCCTCATAAATTAAAACCGCAGAAAAAGGAAGAAAGAAAAAGGCGTGAACCAAATTAAAAAAAGAAAGTGCTGTTTTCCCTAAAGAGAAATGCACAATTGTTTGCCGCTTAAAAGGCATGATCAGTAATGGACGGATATTCATTACCGGTATTGCCTGCAGCAAAAGACGGACAATCAAATCCATTACAAAATAATAGATCAGGAACTTGTTTACGGTAACCAATGGATCCAGTTTCATTTCTCTAAGAATATAAAAAGCTCCTACGCCCAATGCTAAAAAAAGAGCAGTAAAATAAAGAACTAGAAAACCCATTAGAATTTTCAATGCCAAATTCGAAGCGAAAGAAGCAGATCTCGTAAAAGATTTCCACTCCAGATAAATAAATTTTGCAATCATGGTTTTTTGTTTGGTTTTGTAAGTAAGTAGTTTATAGTAGGGAAACGTTACAGAAAATAATGAAAAGTATCTTGAATAATATCAAATTCTTTCAATCCTAAATAGTTTTATTACTTTTGCAAAAAAACAGTCTCATGCCAAATTTTCTTAAATTAATTGTAAAAGAAGTAAAACGCGAAACTAAAGATGCCGTTTCGATACTTTTTAATGTCCCTGAAGAATTAAAACCCAATTATACTTTTATTGCTGGTCAGTACATAAATTTACGTCTGACATTGGATAATGCCGAAATCCGCCGTGCCTATTCCATCTGCTCAGCTCCTGAAAGCGGAGAATTACGGATTGCTGTGAAAGCCGTAAAAGATGGTGCTTTTTCACAATTTGCTAACAGCAAATTAAAAGCTGGTGATGTGCTTGAAGTAGGAAAACCAGAAGGAAAATTTATTTTTGAACCCGAAATTGACCGCCAAAAAAATTATATTGCTTTTGTAGCCGGCAGCGGAATTACCCCTGTTTTATCCATCATAAAATCGGTTTTGAAAAGCGAACCTAAAAGTTCATTTGTCTTGGTTTATGGAAACAAAACACTGGAACAAACTATTTTTCATCAAGAATTGCACGATTTACAATTGCAATATGTAGGACGCTTGTTTATTCATTATGTATATAGTCAAGTCAATGTCGAAAATGCTTTGTTCGGCAGAATTGACAAATCCGTGGTAAATTTTGTCTTAAACAATAAACACGCCACATTGGATTTTGAAAAATTCTATTTGTGCGGACCCGAAGATATGATCAATACCGTTTCGGGTGTTTTGAAAGAAAAAAATGTGAGAGATTCGGCTATAAAATTTGAGCTTTTTAAGACCTCATCACATGAAAATACCATTCAAGAAGCCTTAGTTGGACATTCTAAAATCACCGTTTTGGTCGATGATGATGAGACAACTTTCGAAATGTCACAAAAACAAACCATTCTTGAAGCATCCCTTAAGCAAGGAATCGATGCGCCCTATTCCTGTCAAGGAGGAATCTGCAGCAGTTGTTTGGCTCGTGTAACTTCAGGAGCGGCATTAATGAAGAAAAATTCTATCCTTACCGACAGCGAAATTGAAGAAGGCTTAATTCTAACATGTCAAGCACACCCCACCACACCGACTATTCGTGTAGATTATGATGATGTTTAAATAGTTTAAACTGTATTAATGATATCTAAAAACTTCTCTGAAAAGGGAAGTTTTTTTTCTTTTAAAAGTGATGCATTTTTATTATATTAGTAAAATAAATTAGAATAATCTCTACATCCTTAATTTTGGATAGGCATATGTGATAAATATCTAATTTACCAAATTGAAGCTGAAACATCTTTAATAAAAACTAGATACCATGACAATCCATCACCACATCCATCTACATTTTTTTTCGCTTTTTATAATAACTGCTTTTTTCTGCTTACTTATTATAATTAAAATAATGAGAAACCGAAAAGGACCTAAATTGCTTTCGGAAAAAAAGTACAACTCAACAATGATTGCTAAATTGGAAGAAATAGCAATAGCAGAAATGCCTTATTTTAATATTTGGCCATATGTAAGTAAATTAAAATCGGCCAAAATCATATCTAAAAAAATTAAAGATTACGAACTCGTACATAAAGTTTACCGCAGTTCAACAGGAGAATTTGAACACATTTTTTTATCTTCTGGGAAAGAAAACCGTTTTGTCGTAATTGTAGTAGACAGAATAAAAAAGAAAATAATTGGCTATTCGCATTTTGATTTAAAAGGAAAATATGATTTAGTAGCCTAAACTCTACTTACGTCAATAAAAACGAGCCAAAAAAATGAAATAAAAAGCAGTTCAGACTGCTTTTTTTTGTGTTGCTATTTCCGGCTCGAGCTGCTTTAAGTTAAAACCGATATATTACATTTTTTATTTTATGAAATCCATTCGAGAAATTTTCAAAAAAACCCCTTCCCTGCTTGACGAACCAGAGGTAATGCAGCTTTTGGACTATTGTGAGCAGTTACAGGATGAAATCGTAGAATTTAAATTTCAGAAAACCAACAATAAGGAATTGGCAATGCTAGATATGATTAAAGAAGTCATTAAAGGCTGTAATGCTATCGAAAAAGAACAAATGGAGCACGACCGTTTTGGTTTTGAAGCTCCCGATTACCAAGAAACCATATCCAATCTAAAAAGATATATTTTAAAACGTTGTGAGGACGAAAAGATTTGGCTTTAGTCTAATTTACATTTGTTGAAACTGAAAACTTAGACTGAACACTGGACACTACTTTCTCCACAGTAATCGTTCGCATTGCATCTTCATAGCTTTCCACTTTTTTATTCCCGTAAACGGAAGTTGGTAATTTTGGATACAAATTTCTATCGGAAACCAAAGCATTTTCCAAGGGTTGATTAAAAGGAGAAAAACCAGCATACGGATGTGTAGCTCCCCAAAGCGTGATTACTTTCACTCCCAGCATCGCAGCAATATGAGCATTCCCTGAATCCATAGAAAGCATCACATCCAGATTGCTGATAAGCTGCAGTTCCTGAGGAAACTTAATTTTTCCAGCAGCCACAATCACATTTTCTTTGTGTTTTGAAAGTGAATTTAAAAGCTGAATTTCTTTTTTCCCTCCACCAAAAAGCAGGATTTTTTGACTTTTAGTTGAAGCTAATTGATTGATGACCTCCTGCATTAAATCCAGAGGATAAACTTTGGAATCGTATTGAGCAAAAGGCGCTATTCCAATTAATTTTTGATTGTTATTTCCAATTATATCAATTATTTCCTGATCTAAAATTGCTTTTTTAGGAAATATTGGATTAGCTAAATTCACTGAAAACCCAAGCTCTTGAAACACTTTGGCATGTCTTTCAAACATCGTGGCCAACGGTTTGAAGATTTTATTTTCGGGACGGATTAAGGCTTTTTTCTCTTCTCTTCCTTTATCAACAGATGCAGTTTTTTTTCCGCTCAAAATGAAAAGTGTCCGAACTACTTTAGAACGCAAAACATTGTGCAAATCGGCAAAGGCATCAATCTGCAGTGCTTTTAAATCTTGAAACAAACGCAACAATCCAAAGAATCCTTTGTGTCTTTCTTTTTCATCAAAAGCAAAAAAAGAAAGATTGGGAATTCCGTCAAAAAAAGGTTTGAAAAAAGGTCTGGAAACCACCGTGATTTTTACCTCGGGATACTGATTCGCGAAAGCGCGCAAAACAGGAACTGTAATAGCGACATCTCCCATTGCAGAGAGTCTTATAACAGCTATATGTTGTGTTTTTTTTGACAATTAATAATTGTATAAAAACCATTAAGAAATTAAAGCTCATTAAGTTTTTCTTAATTTTCTTAATCTCTTAATGGTTTAAGATGATATTACTTATTTTTTATTCTGATACAAAACTGGGTTCAATTCATCATCGTTGTACATTTTCATTTGTTTGTACACTTTCATGAATTTGTCTCCATTTTCGATATCTGTCAATAAATCTTCGATTGCTGCAGACAAATCACTTCTTTGTTCCAAAAGAATGTTCAATTTGGCCTGACATTTATCTCTATGATCCTGTGAAGCTTCGGCACGAGTGGCTTCTTCATTCATGTGATAAATTTTTAAGGCTAAAATAGACAATCGGTCAAATGCCCAAGCTGGACTTTCGGAATTGATTTTTGCATCGTTCTTTACCGCAACATGGCTGTATTTTTGAAGAAAATAGCTGTCAATATATTCTACCATATCAGTACGTTCCTGATTAGAAGCATCGATTCTTCTTTTCAGCGTCAAAGCAGCTACAGGATCAATATTCGGGTCACGAATAATGTCTTCAAAGTGCCATTGTACGGTGTCAATCCAATTTTTCAAATACAACAAATGCTCAAATTTATCTTTTGGAAAAGGATTGTTTATAGGTTGGTCCACATTATCAAATTGATGATAATCTTTTATACTTTGCTCAAATACTGAATAAGCTAATTTTGAAAACATATCTTATGATTTTAGAAACACAAAGATACTTTTTATACTTTTGATAGTATAAAAAAACGCTGCAAATTAAATTCATAATAGCAAATCCATGGAAATTCATTATTTATCGAAAAAAAATAGTGTACTGAATCACTTTTTAAGCCAAATTCGGAATATCGATATTCAAAAAGACAGTATGCGCTTTCGCAGAAATGTTGAGCGTATTGGCGAGATTATGGCGTATGAACTAAGTCAGTCTCTGCATTACAAAACAATTGAAATTACAACTCCTCTTGGCATTAAAAAAACGACTGAAATCGCAGATCGATTAGTTGTATGTTCTATATTAAGGGCAGGGTTGACTTTGCATCAGGGATTCCTGAACTATTTTGATAATGCAGAAAATGGTTTTATTTCGGCTTACAGACATCACCCTAATAATGATGATTACTTTGATATTCGTGTTGAATATGAAGCTATTGCTGACATTAACGGGAAAAATATTCTGCTGGTTGACCCAATGCTAGCCACAGGGCAATCTATAGTTTCGGTTTTTAATAAACTAATGGAAAGAGGAACTCCGAAAGAAATTCATATCGCAGTAATTATTGCTGCTCCAGAAGGCGTTGCGTATCTGGAACAAAATTTACCCGATACCTGCCATCTTTGGATTGCATCTCTTGATGAGAAACTTAATGATAAAAGCTATATTGTTCCAGGGCTTGGAGATGCTGGAGATTTGGCTTATGGCACTAAATTATAACTGCGAAAAAAAGGCAAATAAACTGCATGCTAAAAGCACAAATATCACAATTTCTTCTTTTAGTTTAGGCTGCGATATTTCGATGTGAGTTGTTGCCATTATCGCCAATGGTGCAAAAGTAAATACTAATGTTTCATTGCTTTTATTGGCAGATAAAACGAAAACTAAGATTCCGATAAAAAACGAAGCGATGATTTTTTTATACGAAGAAAGCAACACCAGAGGTCTGCTCGACAAGGTAGAAAACGTTGAGATTACAAAAAATAATGCCACCGTAATGTATATCGAAAAAGTTGCGTTTTGATAATTATTGGTAAAATAATCAAGGCTTAAATCAATTTTACTGCTTTCTTTTAAAAATGCAATACTGTGGATATCAAAAATTAAAGAGCAGGCAACAAACAAAATAGATACTGCAAAAAGAGCAATAAATGGAATAACCCAATTTCTATAATCTCTGGAAACATGAAATATAACCGATATAAATACCAAAAGAATATATAAAATACTCCAAAACTGAAATAAAGCTGCCATAAAAATCCATAATGAGGCATCAAAAAGTTTCTCTTTGGATTCTTTAAGAGTCTGCAAAGAAACAAGTCTTCTAATGGCTAACAGGACAAAAAAATTGGATATAATTAAATTGGGATTGTTGAATAAGTCTGGGAAAAAAATTAGGAGTAAAAAAGTAAAAAAAGCTGTGTAAGTACTGTCCCTGCTCAATCCGTTTTTTTTGGAAATAAAACTATTCAGAAAAACCGTTGCAAATAAAATCAGAAATAAACCGCTTTTTTGAAGAATAAGAATAGTAGAATTTGTCCAAGCTGAATCTTGGATCTGATATAGAAAAAAGAAAACCAGCATTAAAATAACAACCAAAGAAAAATTAAATGGTGTAGATTTTCTAAAAACACTTGTTATCATAAGGATATTTTATACTTTTGTGACTGTAAATATAATACTTGTTTAAAAAGGAATTGGGCAAGATTAAAAAAGATTCAAACGAATTCTGTTTTTTGATGTTCAAAATTCCGAAAATAAAATAATAAAAAATTAAAGAGATACATTATGACATCATTTTTTGAAGGAATACAATATTTATTTGTAAACATTTTATTCGCTCCTTTAGACTTTTTACGTTCATTAGAACTTAAATCTTGGTTTGGTGCCAATACTATCAACTGGATCTTTATGATTATTTGTGCAGTTGCTATTGTTTATTGGATTAAACAATTAAAATTACACAAAGAAAATGGTGAAGAGTATCAAGATACAACAGCACATTCTTTTTTGGGCGACGAAAAATAATCAATCCAAATAAAAATTAAAACACGAATTGAACATTATAATAAGTTCAATTCGTGTTTTTTTATTTTTAGATTAAATCGAATCCAATATCTTTTCTAAAATTCATTTTGTCAAAATGTATCTGGTCTACATTTTTGTATGATTTATTCAAAGCTTCCTGAAAGTTATCACCATACGAAGTAATAGCCATTACTCTTCCCCCGTTGCTTACCACATAACCGTTGTCCAATTTTGTTCCTGCATGAAAAACGATAGAATCTGTAACTTTTTCAAGTCCCGTGATTACTTTTCCTTTTTCAAAATCTTCAGGATAGCCGCCAGAAACAATCATAACTGTCGTCGCGCTTCTTTCATCCACTTCCAGATTGAATTCGTCTAGTTTTTCATTGGCCACAGCCAAAAATAATTCGACTAAGTCAGATTTTAATCTTGGAACAACCACTTCAGTTTCCGGGTCTCCCATTCTCACGTTGTATTCAATAACAATTGGCTCATTATTAACATTGATTAGCCCAATAAAGACAAAACCTTTGTATGCAATTCCATCCTTTTGAAAACCTTCAATGGTAGGTTTTACAATACGAGTTTCAATTTTTTCCATCAAAACAGCGTCAACATAAGGAACTGGAGAAACCGCTCCCATTCCGCCTGTGTTCAAACCTGTATCTCCTTCGCCAATACGTTTATAATCTTTGGCCGTCGGCAAAATTTTGTAGCTTTTACCATCAGTCAACACAAAACAGCTTAATTCAATTCCGTCAAGAAATTCTTCGATAACTACTTTGGAACTTGCTGCGCCAAATTTTTGACCAACTAACATGTTTCTCAACTCAGCCTGAGCTTCTGCCAAATCCTGAATAATCAAAACGCCTTTTCCTGCGGCCAAACCATCTGCTTTTAATACATAAGGAGGCTGTAAAGTTTCTAGAAACTTACATCCTTTTTCAACAGTTTCAGCAGTGAAACTATCGTAAGCCGCTGTCGGAATTCTGTGTTTTATCAAAAATTCTTTGGCAAACTCTTTACTTCCTTCTAATGTTGCACCTAATTTTGAAGGACCAATTACTGGAATCTCTTTTAAATCTTCGTCATTTAAGAAAAAATCATAAATCCCTTTTACCAAAGGATCTTCTGGACCTACAACTACCATTTCTATATTTTCTTTGATAACCAATGCTTTTATAGCTTCGAAATCAGTGGCGCTGATGTCAATGTTTTTGGCAATTTGAGCAGTACCCGCATTTCCTGGTGCTACAAAAAGGGTGTCACAAAGCGGACTTTGAATCATTTTCCACGCAAAAGCATGTTCTCTTCCTCCAGATCCTAATAGTAAAATATTCATGGTGTTGTTTTATAAAAGTTGTGGTGCAAAAATAATTCGTTTTGAACGTAAAAAATAATTATATCCCAAAAAGTTACCGTTTAATCCTTAATAGTGGTAGCTAAATATTATTTTTGAATAAATTTTATTCCTGCTGATGTTCAAAATATTCGACTTAACACTTCAAATAAACGGTTTCCCCATGAAGGAAGCCAAAACTGAATTGCAAAAAATTATTGCCATTCCTGAAGAAAATTTTGGTGATTTTATTGAACAGAAAAAAACAGAAATTGTCAACTTTCATTTAAACAACAATCCTTTTTATAAAGAATTAGCACAAATAGATTCTTTTAAAAATTGGTCTGATTTACCTATTTTGAATAAAACTAATCTACAGAAACCATTATCAGAAAGGCTTTCTTTGGGTTATAGTGAAAAATCCGTATATCTTAATAAAACATCTGGTTCCAGCGGACATCCTTTTGTGTTTGCTAAAGATAAATTTTGCCATGCCTTGACTTGGGCATCCAATATATATCGTTTTGGCTGGTACGGAATTGATTTCAATTCGTCCTACCAAGCTCGGTTTTATGGAATTCCTCTGGATTTTATTGGAAACAAAAAAGAACGGTTTAAGGATTTTTTGAGTCATAGATATCGTTTCTCGATATTCAATTTATCCGATGAAGTTTTGGAAGTTTTTTTGAAAGACTTTAAAACCAAAAAATTCGATTATATCAATGGCTATACCTCATCGATAGTTTTGTTTGCCAAATTTTTACAGAAAAAAAATATTGTTTTAGCAGCAATCTGTCCAACGTTAAAAGTATGCATGGTCACCTCCGAAATGCTTTTTGAAGAAGACAAACAGTTATTGGAAAAGCAATTTGGCATTCCGATAGTCAATGAATATGGAGCTTCGGAATTGGATTTAATCGCTTTTCAAAATCCAGGCGACCAATGGCAGGTTAATTCGGAAACGTTGTTTGTAGAGATTTTGGACGATAATAATCAGGCGGTGCCAAACGGAACTTCGGGCAGAATTGTCATTACTTCCCTTTTCAACAAAGCGCATCCGTTTATCCGATACGACATTGGCGACATTGGAATTTTGGACGAAAAAAGCACTTTGAAAAAACCCATTCTTAAAAAACTAATCGGCAGAACAAATGATGTGGCAATTTTGCCCAGCGGGAAAAAATCTCCTGGACTCACCTTTTATTATGTAACCAAAAGCATCATCGAAGACGATGGAAACGTAAAAGAATTTATTATCAAACAAACCAAAATAGACCACTTTGAAGTTGAATATGTTAGTGATTCTGAATTAAATGAAGAACAAATAGAAAAAATAAATCAAGCTGTCGCTTTGTATTTAGAACCTAATTTGAACTTTACTTTTAATCGGAAAAAAGTCTTGGAAAGAACCAATCGCGGAAAATTAAAGCAATTTACTTCTCTTTTATAATGTAAATAAAATCGTATATTAGTCGTTAAAATCAAAAAAAATGAACGACGAATCTTTCCTTTCAGAAGAAACTATTTCTAACAAAATATACTTTATTCGCAACCAAAAAGTTATGCTCGATCGTGATTTAGCTTTACTTTATGGGATCGAAACTAGGGTTTTAAAACAAGCCGTTAAAAGAAATACATCAAGATTTCCAGAAGACTTTATGTTTGAACTTAATAAATCAGAATTTGAAAATTGGAGGTCACAATTTGTGATCTCCAATTCTGATAAGATGGGTTTGCGTCATTTACCTATGGCATTCACAGAACATGGCGTTTTAATGTTGTCAAGTGTTCTAAAAAGCGACAAAGCCATTCAAACGAATATCCAAATCATGCGCATTTTTACAAAAGTGAGGCAAATGCTTTTGGATACAACAGAAATTAAAATCATATTCTTCAGATTCAAAAAAAATTGAAAAACCATGATAAGAATATCGAATTGGTCTTCTCTTACCTAGATGAACTGACCGAGAAAAAAGAGAACAAAAATGACAGAGTCAAAATTGGATATAAAAAATAATTCTAAACTAAATTTTCTTTATATAACGCGGTTTTATAAGCAATTGGGTAAATAAAAATCCAATCATAATAAACATGGAACTGACATAGTTAAAACCATGAAACGTTCTATAAACCGCAAAATTATGTTTCACTAAATCAACTTTGGAAGCCGATAATGAATTATTCCGAATGCGGTAAAAAGCCAAACTTTCAGGAACGGGTTTTGCCTTTCTTATTTTTTTTAAAATAGTAAGCCATACCATCCAATCTTGGCGCTTTCTAGTAGATGAAATAGCTATTTTTCCAAAATAATTCACCTCATAAATCCCTGTAAGATTCCCAACATAATTGCAAAAAAACAATTGACGATACGAGAGATTTCTTGGCGCTTCTACCCTTTTATTTAGCGAATTCCCAACCTCATCAATACATTCATAGAAAGAGAATGTGAAAGGTGTTTTATTTTCTTTTAAAAATTGAAGCTGTTTTTCGAGTTTTAGTGGTTTCCAGAGATCATCTGCGTCCAAAAAAGAAATATAATCTCCAATTGCTTTTGACAAAGCCATCTCCCTGGCAATTCCTGCTCCTGAATTCTTTTCCAATTGAAAAAAACGAATTCTGTTGTCATTTATAACATATTGTTCAATAATGGATATAGTCGTATCTATTGAACAATCATCAACAATAATCATTTCCCAATTTTGATAGGTTTGATTTTGTACCGATTGAATAGTTTCGGCAATGAATTTATCAGAATTAAAGGAAGGAGTAATTATAGATACTAAAGATGTTTCCATTTTAATAAGCTTTTTGATCTCCTTTTAAAGCATTATAAACAGTATTGAAAATGATTTTAAGATCCAGCAATATAGACCATTTTTCAATATAAAAAATATCATATCTCACTCTATTGATAATGTCTTTGTCTGTTTCAATTTCTCCTCGAAAACCTTTAGTCTGAGCCAAACCTGTTATACCTGGTTTTATTAAATGACGCACCATAAATTTATCTATCCGCTCTGCATACATATTGGTGTGTTTTACCATATGCGGTCTTGGCCCCACTACCGACATATTTCCAAATAAAACATTAAAAAATTGCGGTAATTCATCAATACTTGTTTTGCGGATAAATTTACCAACTCTGGTAATTCTAGTGTCGTTTTTAGACGCTTGGTCAACATGTGCCAATTCATTTATTCCCATTGATCTAAATTTAAAACAGATGAATTCCTTATTATTCAAACCATTTCTTTTTTGCGCAAAAAACAACGGCCCTTTGGAATCAAGTTTTATAATAATTCCCAAAATAGGAATTAACCACGACAGTATGCCTAATATGATTATTAATGAAAAAACAATATCAAAAACACGTTTGATTCCCTTGTGAAGGGAATCATCAAGAGAAATTTTCCGTTGTGAAATTACTGGAATATAATCATAATATTCAAAAACAGTATTTAAAGACAGTAATTGCTTTTTGCTAGGAATAAATTTAAGTGTTTTCAAATTATTGTCAGCAAATAAAATGCACTCTTCAACTTGTTTACTGGACAAATCATGCATAGAACAGTAAATTTCGTCAATATTATTGTCTAAAATAAAAGAAAAAATTGTCTTGAAATAATCCGTCTTTTGGTAATTCAAATCAAAGGCCTCAACCAATTTGTATCCATAATCTGGATTTTCTTCGAAAAAACATTTCAAAGGCTTTACGCTTCCGTGCTTTCCTATAAGAACTACTCTTCTGGAATTTCCGCCAAATAAAATTCTGAATTTTCGGAGAAAGAAATAAATAAACAATTTAAATCCAAGTATCACTATTATCGATACTGATGTAAAAAGTAATATCGCTATCAGACTATATCTTTCGTGATAAAAATAGGCGATGGCAAAACAACAAACAGTATAAATAGCAGCTTGCTTTAAAGTACAATTCAAAATTGCAATCACTTTGGTATAACGATAGACTTCGTAGAAACCTAAATTAGCCGCAATGACAAACCAAGCACAGCTGATGAAAAAAGCATAATAATCTTGAAAAACAGGCATACCAGAAAAGTACGCAGTAAAAAAAATGATAATAATCAAATCTATTATGCGTGAAAAGGGTCTAATATAACCCGAATATATTCCGGTGGTGGCTTTCACTAGTTAATATACTTAGAGAAATCCTTATGTTCTTCCTTGGATAGTTCTTCCTTGGATAAGGATTTGAAATAATCATAAGTAATTTTCATTCCTTCGGCACGATTTACTTTAGCTTCCCAGCCTAATAATTCTTTTGCTTTGGTTGTATCCGGCTGGCGCTGTAAAGGATCATTTATCGGTAATGGATGATAAACCACTTTTTGGCTTGTGCCAGTCAATTTGATAATCTCTTCTGCAAAATCCTTGATTGTAATTTCATCTGGATTTCCAATATTTACAGGATACACATAATCCGAATGTAATAATCTGAAAATTCCCTCCACTTGATCATCTACATAGCAAAAAGAACGGGTTTGCATTCCGTCGCCAAAAATAGTCAAATCCTCACCTCGAATCGCCTGCCCTATAAAAGCGGGAATAACACGCCCGTCATTCAGACGCATTCTAGGTCCATACGTGTTAAAAATTCTAACGATTCTAGTTTCTACACCATGAAAAGTATGGTATGCCATGGTAATCGATTCTTGAAAACGCTTGGCTTCATCATACACTCCTCTTGGTCCAATGGTATTTACGTTTCCATAATATTCCTCTGTTTGCGGATGAACCAATGGATCTCCATAGACCTCGGATGTGGAAGCAATAAGAATTCTGGCTTTCTTTACTCTTGCTAAACCCAAAAGATTATGTGTTCCAAGTGATCCTACTTTTAAGGTCTGAATCGGAATTTTCAAATAATCAATTGGACTTGCTGGCGAAGCAAAATGTAAAATATAATCTAAGTTTCCTGGAACATGTACAAACTTGGTAATATCATGATGATAAAATTCAAAATGTTCCAATTTGAACAAATGCTCAATGTTTTTAAGGTCTCCAGTGATCAGATTATCCATTCCAATTACATGATAACCTTCTTTGATGAAACGGTCACATAAATGAGAACCTAAAAATCCTGCCGCTCCAGTAATGAGTATTCTTTTCATAGTTTATATATACTGCTTTCCTCAAAAATTTTGCAGTAAAAGCAAATATAGTAAAATATTTTACCTTTTAATTTTCTGTATTAAGGATTCATAAATAATCCTCTGTTTTTTGATTAAACATAAGAAATATTTTATCTACTTTAGCCTTTTTTTATAGCATTAAAAATAGTTAATTTGAAAGTTGTCCATGTAATCGAAGCATTAGGAGGAGGTGTTTATACTTATTTTAAAGATTTGTCTGGTTATTTTGGAGAAGATGAAGTAAGAAAAGACGTTTCTACAACCATTATTTATAGCGGAATCCGCAAAGAAATTGATCCTGAAAAAATCGGATCCGAATTCTCAAAAGGAGTATCACTGACAAGGATTGATATGATCCGGGAAATATCCCTTATTCAAGATTTCAAAGCGGTACTTCTGTTAAGAAAAGAACTTAAAAGACTAAACCCGGATATTATCCATCTACATTCTTCCAAGGCTGGCGTTTTGGGGAGAATTGCTTGTTTTTTATTATTTGAAAGAAAAAAAATATTCTATACGCCACATGGATATTCTTTTCTGAGAACAGACATTTCTTCTTTGTCCAAAAAGCTGTTTTGCTTAATCGAAAAAAGTTTTCCGAAACTGTTTGGCAGCGTAACCATTGCCTGCGGAGATACTGAATATGAAATAGCAAAAAAAATAGGAAAATCGTATTTAATACGAAACGGCATCAATATTGAGGAAATTCAGCTACATCAATTATTCCATCAAAATGCAAAACTGACAATTGGTATTGTTGGACGTATCACGTTTCAAAAAAATCCAAGTTTATTTAATCAAATTGCATTACGGTTTCCAGATTTTAATTTTGTCTGGATTGGTGATGGAGAATTAAATTCTTTGCTAACTGCTCCAAATATTCGAATAAAAGGATGGTCTTTGGATAGAACTGAAGTGTTAAAAGAACTCAATGCGATTGATATTTACATTCAAACTTCTGTTTGGGAAGGTCTGCCAATTGCGGTTTTGGAGGCAATGGCCTTGAAAAAACCAGTTTTAGCAACCAATATAATCGGCAATAAAGATATTGTTGTTCCAAATGAAACTGGTTTTCTTTTTGACACCATTGAAGAACTTGATGGCTATTTTGAACTCTTAAAAGAGGAGAAAATCCGAATTGACTTTGGTAATAACGCATTAAAAAGATGTTATGCTTTATTTGATAAAAACAAAAATTTTAAAGCACTGTCAACTCTTTATCAACACTCTTTTTTTGAATCCGACAACTTGCGAAAATAGACATCCACAATCCGCTGAAGGCAATCCCGTCAAAACGCAGCAAAAAATCATCGGTAAGATTAGAAGTAAAAAAAAGAAAAAAGAAAGAAAACACAATTGCGTTTTTTAAATCGATTCCTAAATAGCCAATAGTGCCAATATAAAGCAAAACTACAATTGGTCCCAATAGTCCAAATTTTAGTAAATAATCCAAAAATTGATTGTGGGTAGGAAATTCATATTTGGCCAAAAATTGCTGGTTCGTCTGTTTAAAATACTTAACTAATTCAGGTTTCCCATCTGAAGCGCCAACACCAAAAGGAAGGTGCTGTAAAGACAATTCCCAAGTCGATTTCCAGATAGAAATGCGGGTTACCAAAGAGTTAAATACTTTTGCTTCGGGATTCTCAATCTCATCCAGCTTTCCTACTTTATCTATATAAGCAAAGGTAACCGTAGAATATTTCTCTTTCATATAAGGATTCTTTTGAACAAAAAAGAAAAGCACTGTTCCTAATACAACAATCAAAACAACCAAAAACCCTACTACTTTTTTATAGTTATATTTTCGAAATACTTCTGTGAAAAAGACCAACACAAAACCAATCAGTGTATTGAACAATGCCATTCTTGTATTTACAAAAAGAACAAAGAAAAAAGAGAACACAAACACAAGACAATTAATCCATCTGAATATCTTTTGTCCACTTTCTCTAAATCCTTCAAAAACAAAATAAAGACTGCAGATCGAAACAAAAGCCAAATGCATATTCAATGCCGGTGCATGAATCCCAATACTATTGGAAAAAGCATACCCCATTTCCCATAAATCGATTCCGCTTAGGTATTTATTCATTAACTCCGGATAATAAACGACAAATCTGAAAAAGAAAAAAAATAATATAATCGTTGTCGCAATACTATAAAACCGAAGGATTTTAAAAAAACTGACTCTCTGATAATTTCCTAAAATAAATAAAGAGAAAACAAGGAGAGAACTGTATTTTTCTAATGATTTTAGCCCTTTTAAAAAAGAGTCATTATTCCAAAACATTACAATTTCTATTAGCAAAGGAGAGGTAATAAGCGCTATTAAAATTAGAGATTGCTTAGTATAATTCGTTTTTTTTATAAAAAGCAAATTAAAGACGGCAAACACTATAATCAACAGCGTGCATGGTTTTCTAAAAATCATGGTAATAGCCAATACAACTAAAAAACCATTGAATATTTTATTGAAATTTTTTTCTGAAATGATCATAGTATAATGCATAATAAATTAGAGGAAAAACACCTATTTTATGTCGAACGGCCGACCCTAAATCGGGTTCGAAAACACCTTGAACTATAAAAAAAGCAAACAAAATAACTAAAGCCCAAAGTTCATTTTTATGTTCCGTTCTTGATTTAATACATCTTGAAAATCGTACCAGAAGAATGTAAAACAAAAAAAGTTGCCAGATTATGAAAACTAAAATCTGAGGTGATAAAATATGCTTGAATCCATTAACCGGTAGATTTACGGAGAAAAAACCATAAAATATACCTATAGTTTCGCCATACCAGGTGTCTGGTTTTATTGGTGGCATAATCATTGAATTAGCATCTGCAGATCCTATTCTTACATTATTTACCACTTCTCTGCTAACTTGTGAAAAATATTGCCCTTCGATAATTCCATAAATCAATGATAAAAATATGGCTGTCAATAATCCATAAAAAATAGCAGCTAAAGTCATATTCTTAAAATTGATTAAAATTGCTCCATACATCCCTACCGCAATAATTGGAATCAAAAAAAAGTAAGGCCGATAAAAAATTCCAAAAACAGCTAATAAAAAAAATATAGCAAAAAGAGCTTTCCGAAAAGAATTCTTTCCCTTTAGAAATAAGAAAACAATTAAAGAAATAAATAAATAGGTAATAAATTCCTTGGAGGGCATCGACATAAAAATAGCCGTCATAAAAATTCCCAAATAAACAATCCCGTTTTTTATGTTTAATTTCTCGAAGTTGTTCGGAATTCCTATTTTATGCAGCACAAACATTAGAATTGGAAATTGAATCAATCCAATTATTGGGTAAGGCAAATACCGTAAACCTGTTATTTTATAAAACAAAATAGTAAGCGGATAACTTCCAATAAAACCTATTTCATTGCCTTTGTCTAAAGCAATAATCGTAGCATCATAAAAAAACTTTTTCGGCAAAATATAAAATGAAAAAACCG
This sequence comes from Flavobacterium sp. 1, assembly GCF_002797935.1. Classification (NCBI taxonomy): domain Bacteria; kingdom Pseudomonadati; phylum Bacteroidota; class Flavobacteriia; order Flavobacteriales; family Flavobacteriaceae; genus Flavobacterium; species Flavobacterium sp. 1. The sequence continues at coordinate 4,206,142 of NZ_PGER01000001.1, read as the reverse complement.
CAACAAATAAATTGACTGCCACAAGAAGTAAAAATGCAAATGGGCTTCTTTTAATTAGGGTTTTCATATTGGTCTATAATTTTGCTTAATGCAAAAAAACGGTTATTTTATCTTTTCGATAAATAATAATTGCCGAAACAAAGTTCCAGAAAAAAGAACTCAAAACAAATGCAATAGCCGCTCCAGTCATTCCGTAAATTGGAATTAAAAAACGGTTCAAAACAAAATTAATAATCACCGCAGTAATTAAAACAACCTGAAATATATGTGACCTTCCTGTCATATTTAGATAAACTGGAGCCGTTCCAAATGCAGAACAAATTCCCTGACCGATAATCAAAATCAAAAAAGCTTCTTTGGCTACGATATACTGAGTCCCAAAAAATGACAAAATATATTCTGAAAAGATACACATCAGCACTATTACAGGAAATGTTATTCCAAAGATTAATCGAACACTATTTCTAACCGCTTTGCTTAATTCTATCATTTTTTGATTCGCAAAAAATGCTGCTATTTTTGCAGACACCGTAATGTTTATCGTTAAAACTATTACCGAAACAATTGTCATTAATTTAACTCCTATAGAATAAAAAGCAACCGTTTCCGTATTTCGATACTTCTTCAAAAACATAATATCAAAGCACATCAATAAAAATATTGCCATACCGCTGATGGCAATTGGATATGATTTTAAAAATACTTCTTGATACGAAATGTTTTCTGCTATTATAATTTTGGCTGTATTCCTAAAATAATAGTAAACCAAAATAGTACTGATTAATGACAGCAAAACATACCCAACCAAAAAAACATCCACCAAATAACTTTCTTCATGCCAATAAAACAAGACTATTGCACCAATAATTAACGGAATATATTTGATAACATTCCGAAACAATTCGGCTACATATAATTTATCTAACGCTCTAAAAACTTCTGTGTTTAAAATTGATATTCCATAGAAAAATACGGTTGCTGCAGCTTTTAAAAATATCGAATAAACTTCCTGATCAGAAAAGTAATTGTTTATTGTTTTTTCATTAATCAAAAAGATACTTATTAATGCGATCAAAGAAGTTACGAACAGCATCCAAACCATTTTGATGTAAATGCTTTTTAATTGGTCAAAAGCATTCTGACCTGATAATCTCCCTTTAAAATATAAAATAGACTGATCAAAACCCAAAAGACAAATACTGCTGGCTGCCAATAGAAAAGAACGAGCAAAATCATACTGTCCAACAATTTTTGGCGAATACGTCTTGGTCAGAAATATTGTGAAACCAAATAATAGTATCACACCAAAAACCCTCAGAATTAAAGTGATTAAACTTTGCTGAACAAAGGAATTTTTGTTGATTTGCATCAGTCGATCCTGAATTTTTTTTAACATATTTGATTCTCTCTCCCCATAATATACATTCCACCTTTTTACAATGAACTTCTTCTTTACTGCAGATTTGTTTTCGCTTTCAAAGATTGTTTTTTATAAAAAGAATTGAAAAAACTAAAGAAAACAAAAACGCCAATAAAAAGTAATGGTAAAATAAAGATCAATTTTCTTTTTATCGTTTTATGATCTTTTAGGTTTAAAACAATCCCTTTTTCTTTAATTATCTTATCGGTATTGTATTGCTCTATTTTTAATGTCCCTATTTGAGCAGACAAGGAATCTTTGGTTTTAATAATCCCGTCTAAATTTAAATTCTCATTATAGTAAATAAGTTTTTCATTATTTGCATGATTCCCATAAGGTTCTGAAAACTGGTTTAAAATCCCATCTATTTGAACAATAGTAGCTTCCTTTCTTTTTATTTTGTTTTGAATATTTTCTAAATTAATTTTTTTATAAGCCTCATAATAAGCACTTGTGTTTAAATATTTCAAAAGAGGTTCAATGCAATTTTGGGAAGAAACAACGGCAGCCGTATTTATAATAATAGTATGAAGTGCATAATTTTTACTCGTCGTTGTTTCCTTAACAATGGATTTTATGTCTCCATTTTGTGCCATCAATTCTAGCAAGTCTAAATTTTTGCCATCCTTATTCATCAAATTATAAACATCCACAATAGGCTCAATAGCAATCGAAACTATACCCGACGGATTTTGAATTCCAATAGATTTTAAAAACAAGGTGTCTTTTAAAGCAATTTTATCCTCCAAAAAATTAATTTTAGAATATAAATAATCCGTCGATTTAAAATTTGGCCCTACAATTATTTTTTGTTCAAAGCGAGGATATGCTTTTTCCAAAAAATAACCAACTCCAACTCCAACAACGACTAATGCAACCACAACAATTACATTTTTCACTAAAAAACGAATTGCTTTAAACAACAAAGTATTAATCCATTCGAAGAAATCACCAATTTTACTAAAAACCGTTAGTAAATCAATTTCTGGATTCTCCAAATTATTTCCTTTTGGTACACTCATGCTGCCTTTTTATTTTATATTGAAAATCTGTTCTAATATTTTAATCGTAATCAAATAAGTTGGTTTTACACCTGTTGTACCTAGTCCGCCAGAAGCCAAAGTACTTCCAGTTTCTAATGGATTATCCGAAGCATAATACGCATATCTGACTTTGATATCATGTGGCACGCTTTTTCTGATTTTGGATGCCGCCTGAATGGCTTTTTGATAATAAGATCCTTCCATTTCAAGTCCAATAACTCCCCAAGTCGATTCATGAAAGAACTTTAATAAATCTTTGTTCTGCAATGAGGTTCCAAGAACGGTAACCATTGGTCCTGCATAAATTGCGATGTCATTGCCTTCAAACATTTCTGGAATTAATTCATTTTCGAAGAAATAATTATCCGCCGTTCCTTCATTGATATGTGCATTCGGAATCATGATATCTCCCTTTCCGCCTTCCAGAATTCCTGCCTTGCCCATAATAGAAACTGATTCTACCCTAAGCAGCGTATCTTTTTTATAAGGTCTTAACAGCTCATCGATTGTTTCATAGGCTTGCTCTCCAAAAGCATAATCCATAACAATAATCACCGGTTTTTTTTCTGCTAAATTTGCCTTTGGAAAAGCTGTTTTTGACCAATCTATTTTGGCTGTATCAAAAATTTGAACGTCTATATTAGTTCCAGAAGTATCGGGTAAAGTAATCATTCCCTGTTTCAATGCTAATGATTCCACTTGGCTACGAACTTCATTCGCACCAGACTTGCTCAATTCTTCATAAATAAAGAAATCAGATTTGTCTTTGAATTTCGATTTTAAAAGCGGTGTTGCAAAAATAGAATTCATCACCGAGTGCATATTCGCACTAATCACATGAATGGGTCTCTCTAGCAATTGATTGTCTTTCAAGACTTCCTTGATGTTGTTGGCCCAAATTTCACCGTGAATGTGATGTCCCAAACGTTCTCTCAAAACAGGACTAAAAGTAATCGTTCTTTTTTGATTATCCGCAACTTCTTCAATTGCCAATTTTCCAAGCCAATAAATCACGTGCAAAAAGCGGTCAGGAGCTGTGTCTGTTCCAAAATCATCATAAATATTCAAAACCTCCTCAAATGTTCTTCCTAGAATGTTGGCGGCATGAGAAATCGCTTTTTCCTTTTCGACCAAAGTCAATTTTTTGGTTTGAGAAACCGCTATTTCCAGCTTAACCCAATCACGGGAAACTTCTCCAATTTCATCCTGTAAAACTCTATTTTTGATTTTATGGGATTCAATAAAGATGAATGTTAAATGCGTCAGAATATCGTAAATGTCCGATCTTCCTCTGGTAATTTCCACATTCATCTGTTCCTCATCAATGCGATAACAATTGCGGCGTCTTTTTGGCGGTACAATAGCTTTAAAATGGGATTTGGAATAACCCTCATCCGATGTCAAATTAATAAAACGACACTCTTCAATTCCTATCGGAAGACGTTCTATTACATATAAAAGACCGTTTAATTCTACTTTTTCTTCAGCAATGTTTCCATAAATTTCGGGTCTTAGAGCCAATAAAGCTTCTCTCAACGTGTCTCCTGAAACTCCCATCGGTTTGTAGAAACCTCTATTAAAAAGATGACGCATCGTAATGTACATTTTTTCAATTGCCGCTGATGATTCATGCGCTCTGGATCTGGATATATTTTTGGTGTCTTTCATTCTTATATTCTTTATAACCCTCAAATGTAAGGATTTTGTTCTTTTCATTAATACTATAGAAATGTAACTATTTCAATTTCTTACTAAAAATCATTCAACATGGCTTACTTCCCTTTTTAAATCAAAAACACCTAATTTTTCCGTTACAACAAAAAAATTAGGTGTTTTAATTTATTCGCTTTTTTATAAAGCCAATAAATCCACAATACTCCTGTCATTCGATAATCTCGGAATTTTATTTTGTCCTCCCAATTTTCCAATTGATTTCATGTATTCTTGAAAACCATTTTTTGCCACTTTCGTCACAACCAGTTTTTTCAAAACATGACCCACGATCAAATCATCGTAGTAAATGTTTTGTTTACGCATCGCATTGTCCAGCGCTTCCGCAAAAGTATTGCTGTCCTCTGGTTCGTTCTCAAATTCGATAAACCATTCGTGATACGGCAATCCGTCGGCAGGCGTGATTTGTGGTGCCACCGTAAATTCATTTACACTTACAGATGTTCCTTCCATTGCTTCCTGCAAAGCGCATTCGACTTCCTTGCCAATTACGTGCTCTCCAAAAGCCGAGATATAATGCTTGATTCGACCTGAAACAATAACACGATAAGGCTTCAATGAAGTAAACTGAACCGTGTCTCCAATATTATAACCCCAAAGTCCTGCATTGGTCGAAATAATCAAAACATAGTTCACGCCTAACTCCACTTCTCCAATCGTATATCGTTTTGGGTTTTCGGTGAAAAACTCTTCGCTTTTTATAAATTCGTAAAAGATTCCAGAATTCAGCAACAGTAACATTCCCTTTTCTTTTTGGGAATCCTGATAGGCAAAAAAACCTTCGGATGCTGGAAATAATTCGATGCTATCAACTTTTCTGCCAATTAAATTTTCGAATTTAGCTCTGTAAGGTTCATAATTAACACCTCCGTAAATAAACAAATTGAAATTTTTGAAAATGTCCCCCACAGATTTACCGTTTCTTTGCTGCAGTTTTTCAAAATACATCTGCACCCAAGACGGAATTCCCGAAATCACGGTCATATCTTCGTTTATCGTTTCGTCTACAATAGCGTTCACTTTGGTTTCCCAATCTTCGATGCAGTTGGTTTCCCAGGAAGGCAGTCGATTTTTTTGCAAATATTTTGGAACAAAATGCGCCACAATCCCAGATAATCGTCCCAATTTTATTCCATATTTTTCTTCCAGAATAGGGCTTCCCTGCAGGAAAATCATTTTTCCGTTTACAAAATCGGCATTTTTAGTTTCGTGTATATAATGTAAAATAGCATTTCGGGCTGCTTCAATATGAAACGGCATCGATTCCTTGGTCAGCGGAATGTATTTAGCTCCCGAAGTTGTCCCAGAAGTTTTGGCAAAATACAATGGTTTGCCTTTCCAAAGTATATTTTCTTCGCCTTTCACAACTCTGTCCACATACGGTTTTAAAGCTTCGTAATCGCGAATAGGAACCTGTTTTGAAAAATCTTCGAAAGTTTTTATTTGATCAAAATGATGATCCTTTCCAAATTGCGTTTCTTTTGCAGCCTGTATTAAATTTTGGAAAACAGCTTTTTGGGTTTCTATCGGAGAATTGGCCCAAGCCTGTGTCTTTTTGTATATTCTTTGTGCAAACAATCTTGCTGCAAGCGATTTTATCGACATTCTTTTGGGTATTATTTTTAAAATTTAATTATTTTTTATGGTGCTTGGAATTACCTTTTCGAGATTCAGAATCCAATTTTTCTTCCTCGTTCACTCTTTTTCTCAATTCAGTTTCGTTTTCAGAAGGAGACAAATCTACTGGTTCCCTTGCTTCATCAGTAGCCGAAAGTATGGAATCTTTGCTGAATTTGGCATATTCTAATTCGCCGTTCAGCACTTTTTGAATTGATTTTATATAGGCTTCGTTTTTCTTCAAGGCTATAGAAAGCGAATCAGATTTTAATGCTAAAACGGTAGCATTTTTTTTTAGCTCCGAAGAGGAATAGCCTGGGATAAGTTCTCGCAATGGAGTAAAAGCAATCAATATTGTTGTCGCCGAAATCAGAAAGATAGCTCCTAATGTAAGCGTAACAAAAACGCTCATTATGTTCAATTTAAAAGAAAAAATTTCCTCAAAAGTGTTCTCGTTCAAAATTATTAATCTGTTTTTGATTAATAATCTGTCCCAAAATTTTTTCCTTTTTAACCGATTTTTAGGCATGATGTGTATTTATGTCACAAATATAATAATTAAAAGCGTTGTCAACACTAGCCTATTATAAGTAGTTGTATTACAAACACTGTAATTTTATAAAATATTTAACGCTATCTCAAACAAAAAAAAGTTCAAAAGCAATGCTCATAAATTTATTCTATATACCTTTGTCCATTATATAATTACAAATTTGCTACGGCATAAATTATTCAATCATGGGAAGATTAGGAGTTACAGAAATACTTTTGATTATTGGAGTTCTTTTATTGCTTTTTGGAGGTAAAAAAATTCCAGAATTAATGAAAGGTTTAGGAAGCGGTATTAAAGAATTTAAAAACGCAGCCAAAGAAGATCAGCCAGCTGACAAAAAAGAAGAAACTAAAGAATAAATTTTATTAGAAATTCTTTCAAATATAAAAATTCCAAATTCCGATATTATATATGGAGTTTGGAATTTTTTATTTTAAAAAAGGTCTTTTCAATACTAAAAAGACCTTTTTAGGGCAAACAAAATTAACTAATTTTTATATTTTACACCCATATCTTCGATTGAGAAATGATCAGTCAAGAGATGTAATAAATGATCTCTCAATTCAATATATTCAGGGGTTTTTACGATTTCAATTTTATTTCTTGGTCTTGGTAAATTTACCGTTACAATTTCTCTAATGGTCGAAGCAGGACCGTTATGCAAAACCACAATTCGGTCTGACAAAAACAATGCTTCTTCAATATCGTGCGTAATCATTATAATCGTTTTTTCTCTATTATCCAGATTCCACAGTTTTAAAACTTCGAGCTGCATAGATCCTTTTGTTAAAGCATCTAATGCTCCAAATGGTTCATCCAGCAATAAAACACCAGGGTTGATGGCAAAAGCTCTCGCAATAGCTACTCTTTGTTTCATCCCGCCCGAAAGCTGTCCCGGCAATTTATCTTTGTGTTGGAACAAATTCACCATTTTAAGATTTTTAATCACAATTTCGTGTTTCTCGGCTTTGGAACAATCCATAACCGAATCTACCGCTTGGAAAATATTGTTTTCCACCGTCAGCCAAGGCAGTAATGAATAGTTTTGAAAAACAATGCCACGGTCCGGGCCCGGGCCTTTTATGTTTTTATTGTCCAATACTACTGATCCTCCCGTTGGAGTCAGCATCCCTCCTATCGCGTTCATAATCGTCGATTTTCCGCAGCCCGAATGTCCGATGATGGATATTATTTCCCCTTTTTTGATAGAAAGGTTAATGTCTTTTACTGCAATATATTTCCCTTTTGGAGTTGGAAAAGAGATTTCTAAATCTTTTATTTCTAAATAGCCCATCTTTTTTAGTTTTTAAGTTTCTGAGATTCTAAGTTTCAAAGTTTTTTTGGGAGCAGAAGTATTTATTTTTTAAGACATTTCGTCCCGCTCTCCGTTGCAATCTTGTTTGCCGAACCCCGGCAAACAAGGATTTTTACTGCTATCGGGGCTAAAAATCAGCCTTCTGTTTTTTAAGTTCCTGAGTTGTGGAGTTGCTAAAATCTTAGAAACTCAGCTTCTTAGCAACTTTCCTACCCTTTATACGATACCTTGTTTTCAATCATTGTAAAAAATCCGTCAAAAATAATTCCCACAAATCCAATGATGATAATGGCCGAAATCACTTTTTCTAAGCTCAATGCATTCCAGCTGTCCCAAACAAAAAATCCGATTCCTGCACCGCCAGATAACATTTCGCCGGCAACGATAACCAACCAAGCAACACTGATACTCAAACGTAATCCTGTAATAATGTGCGGTAATGTGTATGGAAAAACAACTTTGGTCAAATACCTCCATTTTGAAAAACCAAAAGCCTTCGCTACATTTTTATGATCCTGCGGAATGGTGCTCACCCCAAAAGAAGTATTGATTAATGTAGACCACAAAGAAGTAATAAACACAATAAATATAGTTGCTAAACCTGTATCTTTAAAAACAACCAAGCCAATAGGAAACCAAGCCAAAGGCGAAACCGGTTTTAAAAACTGTACGATAGGATAAAATATTTTTTTGAAAAAAGAACTTGCCCCTATCAAGATTCCAAAAGGAATTGCAAATAAAGAACCCAATAAAAATCCGGTCAAAACGGTTTTGATGGAAACAAACAACTGCAGTCCGATTCCTTTATCGTTTGGTCCGTAATCATAAAACGGATCGCTCAACATTTCATATAATACTTTTAAAGTAGCCGTTGGCCCTGGAAGCGCTTCTTTGGTATAAAAACTTAATACACTCCAAAATCCGCAAAAAATCGTCAATCCAATACAAGCAAACACAATTGATTTTGCTTTTTCCATAATATAACGTGACGCTTTTTTAAGGCTTTTTTTCTTAATTACTTTACCAAAAGTGTTAAGAAGAGAATAGCTTCCTGCTACCTCGTCTTGTTCGATTGTTGCTGTAGTTGAATTTGACATAATGCTGAAATTTGATATTAATTTGGTATTTATAAATCTCTAACCTTTGTTTTCCCTCAAACCAAGAGGGAAAACTGGGGGTTAATTGAGAACATCTTTTTTTAATTTATCTTTTTACCACTTTTAAATAAGCTGATGGATTTGCAGGGTTGAACACCGTTTTGTCCATTGTAAGCGAGAACGGTTTCATATCATCTGTAGGGATTTTAATCTTCATGCTTTTCGCCACTTCTTCGTATAAATCCTGAAGAATTAATTTATCGGCAATCGCTTGATAATTTGGTTCTTCTTTCAAATATCCAAATCGTACAAATTGTGCCATTGCCCAAATTCCGTAGGATTTACGAGGGTAATTTACCGTTCCGCCTTTGTAAAAAAGCATATAATTGTTACTGTATACTTCTGTTCCCTGGTTACAGCCTAAGTTATAATCACCCATTAATCTCGATTCAATAACATCGGCAGGAGCGTTTACATAAGGCGCTTTCCCGATGATAGAGGCAGCTTTTTTGCGGTTGGCAGGGTTGTCAAGCCAAATACAGGCTTCCAAAATCGCTTTCATTACTTTTTTTAGATCTTCGCGGCGTGATTCACTAAACTCTTTGTTGACAACCAACGCTTTTTCTGGGTGGTCTTTCCAAATATCCTGTGAAGCGATTTGTGTAAAACCAATTCCCTGTTTTACGGCTACACCGCCCCAAGGTTCACCTACACAATATCCATCCATATTGCCCACTTTCATGTTGGCAACCATTTGCGGAGGCGGAATCGTGATAATTTTTACCGCTTTTTGATTCAAGCCGGCCAATGACATCCAGTTTCTCAACCATAAATCATGAGTTCCTCCAGGGAAAGTCATTGCAAAAGTCACTTCTTTTTCAGCTTTCAGTTTTGCAGCCACAACAGGTGTTACTTTATTCATTTGTTTGAAACCTACTTTACCGCAAAAATCATTAGATAAAGTAATTGCCTGTCCGTTTACGTTCAGCATCATTGCTATTTTCATTTCAGAACCCGCTTTTCCACCTACTCCTGTGTATACTGAAAAAGGCATCGTGTAAAGGCAATGAGCTCCGTCCAATTCTCCTGTTAAGATTTTGTCGCGGACATTTGCCCAAGAAGTTTCTTTGGTTACTATAACCTCAACTCCATATTTTTTAAATAAACCCAATTCTTTGGCCATTACAATTGGCGAACAATCGGTTAAGGGAATGAAGCCTAATTTAACTGGATCATTTGCAACAGGCGGTTTTGGATTTGTTTTGAAAGAAGAGAACAAAACCACGCACACTATCAACATCGAGGCCGTAAAAAGTGCATTTATATGTTTTTTAGCTTGTATCATTTTATTAGTTTTTAAAGATTCGCATCAATTATTTTTTGTTCAAAAAATTTGGTTTAATATTCACCATCACATAAGCCCATTGTGGCGTTAGGTTCGCATTAGCAACATTTTTCACTTGTGCCGATGCCATAGAATTAGTAGCTTTCATTATAGAATACCCGCCTTCTATATTGACCATTTTAGTAAGACTATAAGATAATTTCAAATCCAATTCAGTTCCTAAGTAACTGGTTTGTTTTCCTCCAGCTCCGTTTGATAAACTGTTTGCAGATTCAAATCCGTGTAAATCAGCAAAAAGAATTAAATTGTCTTTTAGATTGTATTTGGCTTTCAAAAAGTAGTTTAACAAACCTTGTGCACCAAAACCGCTTGAGGCATAGAAGTAATCCATAGATCCCCAAAATTTGTGAGGCGTTCCATAAAGCGGATCAAATTGATTGTTCTCCGATGTCGCTGTAACAGCTTTTGTTCCGTCGTTTCCTGACAAATAATCAACTCCAGGTCCTACAAATAATTTTCTTCCTACTTGCAAAGTCGTTGTAATCGAAGCCAAATTACTGCTCAAACTGCGACCGTTTTTGTCATGTCCAAATTGATGATACACGCTTCCTTCGAATTTCAATTTTCGAGTTGCATTCACATTATAGTAGAAACCGGTAGTGTTACGGGTCCAAATTCCTTGCTCATTCACTTTGGTCACCACTGGCGGAGTTCCTGCAGTCACATTAGTATATTTGTTGAAATTATCGCTTAAGAACAGAAACGAAATGTCACCAAAGAAAAACTTTTTGGCCAAATACGCATATTCAAGTGATTTGTAATTAGTTCCTAAACCGTTGGTTCCTGCAGTATAACCAGCTGTTGCAGGCGGAACACCATTATAAATTGTTCCAGCTAATAGTTCTTTGTTTTGATTAAATGCGGCTCCAAAATCAGCTGTCCATCCTTTGTTAAAATATTTCAAGACAATCGCATCATGGTAACGCGCTTGCTGTAACCAATCAAGACCTCCAATAACCTTTTGATCATCATACGAAATCTCCTGACGTCCTATTTTTAAAGATAGATTTTGAATGTTGCTTACTGTGTCATTCAACATAATTTCACCCCAAGCTTCGTGCAATTGAACTCCGTTATTTTCTGCCGTAGTCGTTCTGTTGATTGTTGAAGCATCCTGTCCCCAAACACGAACATCCTGAACGGCTACAAAAAATTTAAATCTGTATCCTGTAAACCCAACGTTCAATCTTGTTCTTTGTGAAGTAAATACCGCAGTCTCGGCATCCTTTGCCTGCAAAGTGCTGTACCCGTCTCTGAATTCTGTTCTTGGTCTGAACTGTCCTGTTGCAGTTAACTGTGCGTTAGCTACTGATGAACCAAACAATGTTATGGCCAAACCTAATAAAATAGACTTTGAATTTTTGCCTTCTTTTAATGCTTTTATTTTTTGGATTGTGGTTGTAATCTTTTGCATAATGAATATGTTTTAATTAGTATGAAGCAAAGATATATACGTATTTATACTTACGTATTTACTTTTCACAGTACAAAACAACTTTTTTACACAGCTATAAAAATTCAAATAGCAATTTAAAAACTGCGTTTACGCAATAATTATTTCTTAACCTCTGTATTTGTTGATATTTTTCAACACTTAGTTTTTAGAATTAATACGTAATTAGTAAATAGCCCTAAAACTATTTTTTGAAAAAAATCAAGAAGGAGACTTATTTCCATAAAAAAAAGACCCGAAAAAGGTCTTTTTAAATCAAAATTGAATAATAGGAATACTTAGATGTACTTATGTTCCATTATTTCGGATTTCATTTTATTAATTTGTTCCAATCCTATTTTCTTTCCAACGGTTTTAATTAATGCCTCTCTCTTTAAGCTCGAAATCACTCGGGTTACCTGCTCCTCAGTTGTGCCTGCAAAATCCGCGATTTCTTTTCGAGACAAATCAATATTAATCAGATCATTGGTCTGGCCAAATTTTCTGTGTATATATAATAAGGTATCGATCACGCGCTCCCTCACATTCATGTGAGCAATTTTCCGAATGTTGTTCTCGCTTTTGTTTAATTCCTCGGCATAAAAAAGCATCATATCATAAGTGAATTCAGGAACATTTTTTAAAATGTCCATCATCACTTCGTTGTTAAAATTGCACAAAACCGTATCCTCCAGCGCATAGGCCCCTATCAAATACCGATTGCTCGTCCCAAAACCCCTGAAACCAACAGTGTCCCCATTCGTTGTAAACCGAACAATTTGTTCCCTGCCGTTGATTCCTGTTTTCACCGTTTTCACTTTCCCTTTTTGCACAAAGTATAGCCCTTGAATAGGCGCACCCTCAATAATGAACTGCTGTGCCTTCTTGCAGGTAAAACTGTGTTTCTTCTCTATATAACTTTGCATGTTGGGCAAATGAATATGCTTTTTGATAAAACAATTTTCATTACTACAACTGTTGCAAATGACTTGACTCTCTTTCATCTGTAGTTAATTATTGTTTGCGTTTTAAGTGTTTAAAATCTCGAAAACCAATTGTTCCATTCATCTTCTGAGCGTGACCCTGTTGAGAAAAAGGGATTACTTATAGCACCGCTTACACAGCCCCTTTTCTCAATAGGGTCGGGCTATCCGGGCTACTTCGGTAGCTTTCTCCTATCCCTCACGCGAACGGTGAACGAGACATTTTGTTCAATGAACAAATCTTGGTTAAATGATAAAACCAGTAAAAATTATACTGTAACTGTCTTTATTAGAAGTAAATGTATGGCTTTTTCATAATAAATGATAATTGACAAAAGCCAATCAGCTATACAATCAGCTCAAAAAAAGAGTCTTTTTTTATGCATTTTTTATAAATGAACCCGAAAAAATGATGCTAATTATCATTTCATCTACTTAGAGTCTGTGCTTTTTAGATATTCATAATTATTTATAAATAAGTAAAAATACGTAGCTTTTTACTATTTGTAGTTTTTTACTCAAACAAAAATCCCAATCCAAGAGAGTTTGGATTGGAATTTGAAATTTTAATTTATTTTAAAATTTATATTACTGAGTTCAACTCTATTCTCTTTTCTATCAACATCACCCCAATGTATTGGTTCAGTTTTAGTCAACAATAAGCCAAAAATGGTGTAGCTTTAAAGTGTCTTTTTCTCTTTTAACTTCAGAAATATGATAATTAAATTCTAAATTTTGATTTAAAAGTCTTTCATTTTTATTCCATAAAGTATTCTTTTCTAAAGAAATTTCATCAATCCAATTATTAATTTCAGAAAACCAATATTGATAGTTTTCATTTTTTATAAATGCTAACATTCCGCATTCTGAAAGACCTTTTCCGTGTTTTTCCTTTTTAAATCGCTCAATCCCTCCTTGTTTTTTAACTTGTTTGTAAAACACATATTCTGTTGCTTCCCTTTCTTTACTAGGCTTTGGAGTTGGGAGAATTTTTGCTTCAACTATAAATAACGGTTCGTGTGATTCTCCTTCAATTAATGGCAAAAAAGCAAAATCTGGAATACCTTTAGTTCCGTAAAAATTATCAGAATACTCATTATGAATTCTTATCGAAGTTGAGTATTTCAATAATTGAGTATGGTTTTGAATGGTAAATTCCTGAGTTAATTGCTTTTCGTTTTTTAAATTTTTATTTTTATGTGTTTTTAAAACTCTTAAAAAAGGTTCATACGTTTCAAAAATTGATTTAATAATTTTATCCTTTGCTGTAAGTTTTTTAAACGAAAACTTCCCTTCGGCTGACGAAAATAGATTCTTATTTTCCATTTAATATCCAGCTTTTATTAAATCTATAAAACATTTATCTGCATCTCTATATGCAATCGAAGAAAGCCAATATCTGTATTGATTCGGTTTTATAAAAATTATAGTATTTTCTTCATAAATTTTTACAATTCTAGTTATGGTCAATGAAGATGAAATTTCATTAATAGTAAGGTTTTTAATGTCTAAATCCTCAATTTTAATATTAAAATTTGGATCTTCGTTTAAATCGTCATATCTAAAAACTGTAATAGTATATGGTAAATTTTCTAACTCTAGTACTTCACTTAATCTGAATTTATTATTATCCTGCTCATAAACCTCATTTAAAACAGTTGAGAATTCTTTGCCATAATTACAAAGAATATTTTTAAAATCATTCTTTTCTATTTGTTTTACTGTTTTAGAATTCTCTCCATTTCTTAAAAAAAATTGATTAAACGAAACAACATCATCAATAATTTTTTCATCAATTGAATTCAAATAATTTTTAATTTCACCATCAAATGGAAAATTTAAAATATCTTCCATTTTTATAGCGGTGTTTTTATAAACTAATGTTTTTCCACTAGTTGTAATTAAATAAAATTTTAAATATTTTTTAAAAGTTTCTAAATAAAAAACCATTTGCATTAAAATCCCATTATCAGGCACCTGAAAACCTACAACTTCATTATTAAAAGGAATTGTTCTATTAGTTGAACATGAAATTGGTAATTCGAGATTTTCTTTTATCAATAAAATTGGTGGGTTAAATTTTTCAACTAAAGTGTTTTTAAAAGATTGAAAATATCCATTTGGCAAAAGGCTTTCGTCTATCTTATTAAATTCAAAAGCATTGTTTGGAATACTTTTAGCCCCTCCTTCCCCTTCAAATGGGATTATTCTATTGTCTTCTAAAAACTTATTTAGTTTAGTTAATTTAGTTAATTTATCAACAATTACATTTATTCTTCCACCACCCAATAAATTATTTTTCCAAATATATTGATTATTAATAGCATCAAAACGATTAATATAATGCTTATCGTAATCGTCTATTTCAAATAAAATCCTATCTTTAATAGCCTTAGTTCTTCTAAAAGTAATATGTAAAATATTTATATCATATTTTGGTTGAATCTTTTGAGTGAAAACCGCTAAAGTATCTACATCCGCTCCATTTTCCCACAGACTAGAATTTCTTGCCAATGCAGTAAAGTCCAAAATTTTATTAACGTTATAATTCGACAGAAATTCTCTTTTAAAAAAATCTGAAGTACTATTGTATAAAAATCCAGACGATTTTAATATTAAGCATTGGGTTCCATTTTCTTTCAAAGAAACTATTGATTTAACTAAAAATTTTAATGCAATTTGCTTCGAAGGTATTGCAATAGTCTTTCCGTTTATATCCCATTGCCAATATTTTTTAGTGTCTTTTTTATTTCCACTTCTCTTAAATGGTGGGTTACCAATAACTAAATCAAATGAAAGAGCTTTTATTTTTGAAAAATTTTGTGCCTGTTTATTATATTCCGTTTTATTTTTTACATCTATAGGTGTCTCCAATTCGTCAATAAAAAAATCCGAATATAAAATGTTTGTTTGTGTCAAATCATCAAATCTTAAATCTGATATAATTTGCATCGGTGAAAGTTCATCACAAAGAGCCAGGCACAAACTAAATGTACTCAATTTTGTTGCTTGTTCTTCTTTATCAACACCATAAACACATCTTAAAAGGTTTTTTAAATCTTCTAAGTCTGGTTTTATTGTAAAATCTTTTGTCTTTTCCCACTGCTGAATTTTCCACCATTGCACTAACCTCTTAAATGCTAATACCAAAAAAATTCCCGATCCGCAGGAAGGATCTAAAACTTTATAAGTACTTATTTCAAAGTTTTTTAAATCTTTTTTTAATGGCATTGCCTCATCAACAAGCATTTTTGCTAGATGTGATGGTGTGTAATAAATTCCCTCTTTTTGCTTTTTTTGTTTTTGGGTTTTTTGATCATCTTGACCAGCTAAAAATTCCTCGTATAAACGACTAATTAATTCAACTGGCACGAAATTAAATTCGTAATATCTTATATACTCTAATTCTATTACTAGCTGTTTCGGATTATTTGGGTTTTTATAACCCTTCAAAGCATCAGCTAAAGGTTCTAAATTAATTGTTTTTAAAATTCCTTTTTCTTCAATGGTCCAATCAAATAAATTACCATTTAAATCTTTATGTAGTTTTTCTAATAAATCTACAAGTAAATTACCATTTTGCAATATATCTGTATAAGTATTTATCTTATTACTACTTGAAAAATATTTTTTAGGAAATGGATTTTTCCCTTTGTGATCTCTTTTTTCTTCTAGATATTTTATTAAAATGGATTGAATAATAATTTTATTAATTACTCTTTCATTTTCTCTTGTCTGAAATTGAACGAATAAAGATTTTTTAAGTTCTTTTATCCATTTAATAAGTATTTCATAAGAAGATTTACTAAAACTAAATTTTTTTTTGTTTTCTTCTTCTTCCCAAAAAGTTCCTGTTTTTATTCTAATAGCAAACTGTTTATCATACAAACCTTCAGCAGTATTAACCAACTCAATAGTTTGAAGATATTCTGGTTTATCGTTTTTTATAGGTGTAGTACAGTTGAGTATTTTTATTTCAGTATCATAGAAAACACAAACCAAAGGAACATTTCCACTACTCCAAACCTTTTTATGGATTTCTGTTAATTGTATTTCCGTTTCAGTAAACAATTTTCCAGTAAAATCATAAATGTAAATTTGAGGCTTGAAATGTTCTAATTCTTTTCTAAAAAAAACAGCATCTGCATCAAATTTTCTGGCTGTTTCTATATTAAATTTTAAATCTAAATCATCTACTTCATTTTTTTCTTCACATAAAAAAAGGCATTCATTTACTTCTTGGTCAAAACCAAGTGATTTAAAACCAGTATGTAATGCTTCTTTTATTTTCAAAATTTGATTTTTTTTTTAATAAACAAATATATTTTATTTTTATCTAATCTACTACCCTTTTCTAGACAATCATCGTCAGCTGAATCCTCTTTCTATCCTCATCAATCTCCACAACTTTTACAGTAACGTGTTGATGTAATTTTACCACTTCATTCACATCGCTCACAAAACCCGCTTTAAGTTGAGAAATATGAACCAATCCGCTTTCTTTCACCCCAATATCAACAAAACAGCCGAAATTGGTAATGTTATTGACAATTCCAGGCAGAATCATGCCTGTACGAACATCTTTTATTGATTTTACATTCGGATCAAATTCAAAAATAGTGGCGGCTTTTCTTGGGTCTAATCCCGGTTTTTCCAACTCTTTAATAATGTCTTTCAAGGTCAAAACTCCAATATCGGGCGTAACGTAATTTTCGGGTTTAATCAGAGCCGTTTTCTCTTTATTGGCAATCAAATCATTTACTGAAAGTTTTAAATCTTTCGCCATTTTTTCGACAATGGCATACGCTTCTGGATGCACTGCCGAATTATCCAACGGATTTTTAGCATTCGAAATTCGGATAAAAGCGACTCCTTGTTGGTAGGCTTTATCGCCCAAACGAGGCACTTTTTTTAGCTGTTTTCTATCTGTAAATGGGCCGTTTTCAGAACGATAAGCAACAATATTCTCGGCTAGCTTCTCTCCTATTCCGCTCACATAACTCAATAAATGCTTGCTCGCGGTATTGATGTTTATACCAACTGAGTTCACACAGCGAATTACAGTTGAATCCAATTCTTCTTTTAATTTAGTTTGATCCACATCATGCTGATACTGCCCCACTCCAATTGCTTTCGGGTCAATTTTTACCAATTCCGCTAACGGATCCGACAATCTTCTCCCAATGGAAACCGATCCACGAACCGTAACATCATAATTAGGAAACTCCTCTCTCGCAATCTTCGAAGCCGAATACACCGAAGCACCAGCTTCCGAAACAATGAAAACCTGAACGGGTTTGTCAAAGGCAATTTTCTTGATAAAGAATTCTGTTTCTCTCGAAGCCGTTCCGTTTCCTATTGATATTGCGTCTATTTGATAGGCGTTGACCATCGAACGGATTTTTTTTATCGCCATAGTTTCCTCCTTTTGCGGAGCGTGCGGATAAATGGTTTCGTTATACAGCAAATCGCCTTTTTCATCCAGACAAACTACTTTACAACCCGAACGAAATCCTGGGTCAATTGCCAAAATTCGTTTTTCACCCAATGGCGGCGCCAATAACAACTGCCCTAAATTATTGGCAAATACCTGAATTGAATTTATATCCGCTTTAGCTTTAGCTTCTTGCAAAGCTTCGTTTGAAATCGCTGGATTCAACAAACGCTTATAACTGTCCTCAATCGCCAATTGAATATGTGACGTCGTACTATTATCCCCTTTTATGATTAATTCGTCAATAATGTCGTAAGCGTCATCCAACTCCACATCAACCTTAAACTTGATGAAACCTTCATTTTCGGCACGCATAATCGCAAGCAATCTGTGCGACGGTGCTTTGGTCAACGGTTCTGACCATTCAAAATATTGATTGAATTTTTGTGCGCCTTCCTCCTCTTTTTTGGATTTAACCACCTTAGTCGTGATTGTGGCTTTACGCTCAAACAATCTCCTCAATTGTTTTCTAACATAAATGTTTTCATTGATCCATTCGGCAATAATGTCTCTCGCTCCCTGCAGAGCCGATTCTTCATTGATCACGTTATCATTCAAATATTGTGTAGCCAAGAAATCAACATCGTCTTTGCTTTGCGCCATAATTATTTTGGCCAAAGGTTCTAATCCGTTTTCACGAGCTACGTCTGCTTTGGTTCTTTTTTTCTTTTTATAAGGCAGATAAAAATCCTCTAATTCCTGTAAATCGAAGCTTTGCTGAATTTTTTTATCCAATTCGGGAGTCAATGCGTTTTGCTCCTGAATGGATTTTAAAATCGCTTCTTTACGCTTTACAATCGTTTCAAACTCTTTTTGAGATTTGGCTATTTGTTCAATAAAAACTTCATCGAGATTTCCTGTTTTATCTTTTCGATAACGAGATATAAACGGAATCGTGCAGTCTTCCTGTAATAATTGAACGGTATTTTGAATATTTATAGCAGCCGTGTTAACGGATTTGGAGATAAATTGTATGTTAGTCATTTTTTGATTTTTTTCGGACAGCTAAAATAATATCTTTGAAACTTAATTTTAGCTAAATGGATATTTTATTCTATTATTTTTTGATTTTGAACGGAATCGCTTTTATGCTAATGGCTTATGATAAACATTTGGCGAAATGTCAAAAACAAAGAATTTCGGAGCGGACTTTATTAAGCATTGTTTTATTTGGAGGAACTATTGGTTCAGGTTTAGCAATGCTTACTTTCCGACATAAAACAGTTAAAAAAAGCTATCTTTTAAAATTTTGGCTAATTGTAATTGTACAGATTTTAATAAGTTGGTTTTATTTGGGTAATTGGAAATAAACTATAAAAAAGCCCGGTTTTTCGACCGAGCTTAGATTATTTGGTGCGAAGCACCCCGATTTTTTTCAAAACTAATCCTGAACTATAAAATCCTTAGAATCTTCTGCTTTTTTATATTCAGGCTGAATATTGATGTGATTGATATGGAATTTTTCGAATAAAACATGCTCCACTTTATCTAAAAGTGCATTAAACTCAGACATTTTTATATCATCAGAACAATCTAAATGGGCTTCAAGGTGTAATTCCTCTTCATTAAGATACCAAACGTGAATGTGGTGTAATTTATTAACTCCCGAAATTTTATGCACTTCTTCTATAATATCATTGATATCAAGGTGGATCGGTGTAAAAAGCATAAGCATCTGGGTCGATTTTTTTAGTAAATCAAAACCAACAATAATCAGATAAACTGCAATAACCAATGTCAATACGCTGTCTACCCAAAACCATTGTAAATATTTCATCAGCAAACCGCCAATCAAAACTGCAATAGAAGCCAGCATATCAGTAAATAAATGCAAATATGCCGATTTCATATTCAAGTTTTTATCTGCATCATTTTTTAATAATAGCACAGACAAACCGTTCATTACAATTCCTAAAATAGAAAGCCAAATCACCAATCCTGATTCAATATGCTGCGGATTGAAAAAACGCTCTATTGCTCCATAAATTAAAAACAAAGCCACTATTATCAATGTCATTGCATTAATAAAAGCGGCTATAAGTTCAGCTCTTTTATAACCAAAAGTTTGATTAACGGAGGCTTTTTTTCTGGATAATTTATGAGCAGCATAACTAAATACCAGAGAAAGTACATCGGAGAAATTATGCAGTGCATCTGATAGCAAAGCTAAGCTTCCGGAGAGAATACCGCCGATAATTTGTGCAACGGTGATAACAATATTTAAAACAATCGAAAACAATAAGTTCTTACCTTCTACATGATGGTGATGGCTGTGATGATGGCTGTGATTTTCCAAAATATATTAACAGCTAATCTTATCTACTCTAGTTTGATGTCTTCCTCCTTCAAATTCAGTTTCTAAGAAAGTTTCAACAATTTCAATAGCTTGCTGAATAGAAGTATAACGAGCCGGAATACTAACAATGTTAGCATTATTATGTAAACGGGTTAAATAAGCAATCTCTTTGGTCCAGCATAAACCAGCACGAACTCCAGCGTGTTTGTTAACAGTCATTGCTATTCCGTTTCCGCTTCCGCAGATTACAATGCCAAAATCAGCTTTTCCTTCCTCAACATCAACAGCAACAGGATGCCCAAAATCTGGATAATCTACAGAAGCTTCTGTATCTGTTCCATAATTAGTTACTTCATGTCCTTTTGATTCTAAATACTGAACAATTGCTTTTTTATAATCTGGTCCTGCGTGGTCGTTTCCTATAGAAATTTTCATTTTTTTTTGTATTAGATTTTAAACTGCAAATTTAACCAAAGTATTTTAGAAAAAGCCACAAAACAGTCATTCAATTCTTAAGAACAGATTAAGAAAAAAACAAAAAATTTTATTTAAAAAAAATACCATAACTGATTGATGCTAAGAAATTTTTTAGTTTATTAACATTTACACAAAAACATAATAGTCTGTAAATCAATACACAGAATGTAATTTAAATGTTAATATTTTGTATTGTTAATACTAAAACGTAACTAATTGATATTCAGTTAACCTTAAATTAACATAAAATGTTTATAACTTTAGATAGAATTTTAGAAGTTTTTTAGTTTTGTAAACAAAAAAAAAGTAATCCAAAACTGATATTAGAAATCCAAATAAAGTTTGGTGAATTTTTAGAAAAGTTATCAATACTTAAAAATGGTTTTTCAACAAAAAAATAAAATTCACTTATTTACAATTTACATATTTTTTGAATTGTTAACAGTTGTTAACTAATTTAAAAAACACCTTAAAAACTAAGTATTTAAGTATTAATATCAGTGTTGATAACTCAAAATAAATACCTAAAACTTGATTTCAATACATTTTCTTAAAAATTTATAGCAACAATTAACAAGCTATAATAACCATAAATAATTAATTTAAATTTAAATTTTCTTTTTGTTGTATTTAATATATGTTGACAACTTTGAAAGTTTAAAAAAGAAAAATTTTAAAAATATTCAGTTTCTTCAAAAGTTCTTTTCTTTTTTCTACTACTAATGTTGTTTTTCAGGATTTGCGTGAGGGATGGAAGTGGAGCTCTCCCGATTTTTCATCTGGAAGCGGGAACGTACAGCCCGACCCTTGTGGTCACGCCAAAAAATTATTGAATCAAGAATTTTTTTAAACGATGGAAAGTTTTGGATTCAAATTATCGAGTATTTCCTGCACTTGTTCAAAATCGTTTGGATGCACTTTGAGCTGGATGCCGCCATAAGCAAAGCTTGCCAGGGGGTCAATGGAGACAATGTGTTCGTTTTCGAAAAAATAATAAATTTTTTCCTGATCCAAAATATGTCTAAGTATCACGATTTCATGCGGATAATTAAAAATAGCAATTGTTTTAAAGCCTTTCATTTTGAATTTTTTATAAATGTAGTAAAGTTATAATTAGTTTAAAACTACTGGAGAAGACAGAATAGTGAATACAATTTCGTAATTTTAGGCTTTTAAGAAAAGATACATGAGTAAAAGATTAAGAAAGCCGATAAAGAAAGAGAAAGACTTCTCGGATAAAATTTTAAAGATATTATCGCAAAGTGCCAATAAAGCCTTTAATTATAAGCAAATAGGAGCAAAGTTAGAATTAGACGATACCCAAAGCCGTAATCAAATCATAAAAGATTTAAAGATTTTGGCAGCTTCAAAAAAAATTATAGAATCCGAACCTGGAAAATATTTGATAAAAGCGGCAAGCAAAGAGTATTACGAAGGAACAATTGACATGACTGGCCGTAAAACTGCCTATTTTATTTGTCCGGAATTTGAAGAAGACGTTTTTATACCAAGTAATAATTTGAATCACGCTTTGGATAAAGATACTGTAAAGGTATATGTTTATAATAAAAGAAGCGGCAGAAGGGCTGAAGGTGAAGTTATTGAAGTAATCGAAAGATACAAGACCGATTTTGTTGGAGTGATTGATATTCAAAAGAATTTCTCTTTTGTATCGACTGCCAATCCAAAAATGTACACAGATATTTTTATTCCGAAAGATAAAATAGGGGAGGCTGAACAGGGAGATGTCGTTTTAGTTCACATCGAAGACTGGCCTGCCAGAGCAGACAGTCCATTTGGAAAAGTGGTGAAAGTTCTTGGAAAACCTGGAGAACACGATACCGAAATTCACGCAATTCTTGCCGAATATGGTTTGCCTGCTGAGTTTCCTATTGAAGTTGAAACCTTCGCACAGAAAATCGATACTTCGATTGAAGCCAGTGAAATAGCCAAGCGCCGAGATATGCGCGATACGCTGACTTTTACAATTGATCCAAAAGATGCTAAGGATTTTGATGATGCATTGTCTTTCAAAAAGTTAGAAAATGGAAACTACGAAATAGGGATTCATATTGCTGATGTTTCGTATTATTTGGAAGAAGGAACTATATTAGACGATGAAGCTTTTCAAAGAGCAACATCCATTTATTTAGTGGATAGGGTAGTACCTATGTTACCAGAAGTACTTTCTAATTTTGCCTGTTCATTACGTCCGCAGGAAGAGAAATACACGTTCTCGGCTATTTTTGAAATCACCGAGAAATGTCAGGTTGTCAATCAATGGTTTGGCAGAACAGTAATTTTTTCTGATCAGCGTTTTGCTTATGAAGAAGCGCAATACATTATTGAAACCAAAGACAATACTATTCCTGCTGAAACTTCTATTACAGGAAGTTCTTATGTAGTTTCGTATGAAATCGTAGCAGCTACGCTAAAAATGGATGAGCTAGCCAAAATATTTCGCAGAAACAGAATGAATGAAGGCGCTATTTCTTTTGATAAAGTAGAAGTTAAATTCAACTTGGATGCAGAAGGAGAACCTGAGGGAGTTTATTTTAAAGTTTCAAAAGATGCGAATCATCTGATTGAAGAATTTATGCTTTTAGCTAATAGAAAAGTTGCGGAATACATTGGAAAACAAAAGAAAACGTTTATCTATAGAATTCACGATGAGCCGAATGAAGACAAATTAATAGCGATGCAAAATCTGATTGCTAAGTTTGGTTATAAAATTGATTTCAGAAATAAAGGTGATATTTCCAAATCATTGAATGCTTTGATGGAAGAAGTTAATGGTAAAAAAGAGCAGAATTTAATCGATACTTTGGCTATTCGATCGATGAGCAAAGCTAAATATTCTACTGATAATATTGGTCATTACGGACTGGCATTTGATTATTATTCACACTTTACATCGCCTATCCGCCGTTATCCTGATGTAATGGTGCATCGTTTATTGCAATATTATCTGGATGGAGGAAAATCAGTAGATGAAGATGTGTATGAAGCGAAATGTCTGCATTCCTCAACAATGGAAGGTTTGGCCACTAATGCCGAAAGAGATTCTATAAAATACATGCAGGTAAAATACATGCAGAACCATCAAGATCAGGAATTTTTAGGTGTTATTTCAGGAGTTACCGAATGGGGAATCTATGTAGAAATCATAGAAAATAAATGTGAAGGAATGGTAAGAACTCGTGATATAAAAGAGGATTATTATACTTTTGATGAAAAACAGTATGCATTGGTAGGATCTAACTCCGATCGATTATTGCAATTGGGTGATGAGATTTATGTAAAAGTAAAAAATGCTGATTTGGTTAAAAAACAATTGGATTTCAATTTTATAAAAAGAAATGAGTAGGATTTTAAATAGATATATTAACAATTAAATTTTTTTGAAATGAAAAGAATAATTTTAGTATTTTTTGTACTTCTTGCACAAATTACTTTCGCGCAAACCACTATAGATCTTGGGGACTTTACAGATTTGAAAGTATTTGATAAATTGAGTGTAACTTTAATAGCTTCCAATGAAAACAAAGCCGAAATAACTGGAACAAATCAAAGTAAAGTTGAAATTGTTAATAAAAATGGACTTTTAAAAATAAAAATGCCATTAACAAAAATAATGTCTGGTGATGAAGCAAAAGTTACAATATACTTCAAGAAAATCCAGAGTATTGATGCTAATGAAGGCAGCAGCGTAATCTGTGCTGATGTTTTCAAGCAAACTACTATTACTTTAGGAACACAGGAAGGAGCTAAGATTACTGCTGTATTGGATGTCGATAAAGCGACTATTAAAGCGTATTCTGGAGGAATTATTAAAATTACAGGCAAAGCAGTCACTCAATCGGTTTTAATTAATTCTGGAGGGATTTTAGAAGCTGGTGATTTAGAAACTTCTCAAACTACAGTAAGTTTATCTGCAGGGGGAAGCGCTGATGTAAAAGCCAGTATTCTGGTTGACGCAAAAGTAAAAGCCGGAGGAACTATTACTGTTCATGGTAAACCAAAAGAATTAAGACAAGAAACCTTTATGGGTGGAACTATAGTTCAGAAATAATAAATTTGTAACTAATTTTTAAAGTCATTTTTTAATGATAAACGATATTTTGACAGGTATTCCTTGGGGAGTATTATTAAGTTTTATGATTGGTCCAGTATTTTTTATTTTACTTGAAACAAGTATTATTAAAGGATTTAGAGCCGCTTTAGTTTTTGATTTAGGTGTAGTTTTAGGTGATGTTTTTTTTATAACAATTGCCTATTTAGGCAGTTACAGATTGATTCAAAGTTTAAATGATAATTCTTCATTGTTCATTTTTGGAGGATTTATAATGATGGCTTATGGTTTTATTTCTTTCCTTGGAATTAAAAAAGAGAAAAGAGTAAACACCAAAACTATTGATAACGAGATTATAAAAAAGAATTATCTGGGTCTTTTTTTAAAAGGTTTTTTTCTGAATATTATCAATATTGGCGTTCTTGGATTTTGGCTGGCTGTAATTATTTCAGTAGGACCAAAATTAGAAATGGAGACTTCAAGAGTATTAACATTTTTTATCTCAGTTATTTTAACTTATTTAATAATTGACTGTATTAAAATTGCATTGGCAAAGCAATTGAAGCACAAAATGACACCAACTAATATCTATAAAATTAAAAGAGGAATAAGTGTTATTTTAATAATTTTTGGTTTTGCATTAATTTTTCAAGGCTGGTTTCCAGAAGAAAAACAAATGGTAAAGAATGCTTTTGAGAAAATTGATAAGTAATTTTTAAAAGAAATATAATATGAAAGAGGCTGTAATTAGCCTCTTTTTTTGTACTAATAATTAGCTTATTTTAGTAAGATTGCTTAGTTCCTCGCAAAGACATATCAAGTCTTTGCGAGGAACTAAGCAATCTCATTCTATGTTTTTTAGAAAAATTAGAAATAAAAAAATTCTAAATTACTATAGAAGTTTCGAAAGAATTATTTGGATTCGTGCCTAAATTTTACTTTTTTTTTATAAAAAATAAGTCATAAAAATGACTAAAATTGCTTTAAAGGTTTTAGATATATCACCCGGATTCGAACCTAACCTTTATTTAATTTTTAGAAAAATTAAACATAAAAAAACTCTAAATTGCTTTAAGGGTTATGAATCTCGTCCGGATTCGAACTATATCTTTAACTAATTTTTTCTAAAAATTAAACATAAAAAAAACCTCTAAATTGCTTTAGAGGTTCCTGAGGCATCGTCCGGATTCGAACCGGAGTAGGAGCTTTTGCAGAGCCCAGCCTAGCCGCTCGGCCACGACGCCATTGTTGAACGGATGGCAAAAGTAACTCAAATTTTTAAAGTTTAAAAGCTAAAAGTTAACTTTTTTCCTTTTTTATGACAATTGTTATAAATTGAAATAACGTTCTTCTTCCATTTCTATGGTAACAGCTTCTACATCACCGCCAATAGGAGGATTTATTTTTGAAACAGCTACTTTGATTTTTGAAACTGTTTCAAGCTCTGATAAGGCTCTATCAATAATTCTTTTGGCTACATGTTCTAATAAATTGGATCTGATAGCCATTTCTTCAACTACAATTCTATTCAGATGCACATAATCTACCGTATCTTTTAAATTATCTGAAATGGAGGATTCTTTCAAATTTGTTTTTATTTCTAAATCAATACTATAATCTGAACCTATTTTTCCTTCTTCTATCAAACAGCCGTGGTATGAAAAAGTGCGGATATTTTTTAATTTTATTGTTCCCATTTTTTTGTTTTTATGTAATCAGAAAGCATTTCTTTATATTTATAAGCGTAGATAATTTATACAAATGTATTAAAATATGACAACTGTTTTTTCTTTAAAGTCTATTATCTTATTGAGTGTTATCTATGTTCAATTTTTTATCTTTGCTAAAATTTTAAAAAATGGCATCAGAAGAGAAATCCCTTCATTTTATTGAACAAATTATAGAAGACAGTTTAACAAACGGTTTTTCACAAGATAAATTACGTTTTCGTTTCCCTCCAGAACCTAATGGTTATTTACATATTGGTCATGCTAAATCTATATGTTTAAATTTTGGTTTAGGTATAAAATACAATGCACCGGTAAATTTACGTTTTGATGATACCAATCCAGCTAAAGAAGAGCAGGAGTACGTTGATGCTATCAAAGACGATATAAAATGGTTAGGTTTTAATTGGTCTGAAGAATTGTATTCATCTGATTATTTTCAGCAATTATACGAATGGGCAATTGCTATGATTAAAAATGGTAAAGCTTATGTTGATAGTCAATCTTCTGAAGATATGGCTATTCAAAAAGGCACCCCTACACAACCGGGAGTCGATGGACCATACAGAAATCGTTCTATTGAAGAAAATTTAGCTCTTTTTGAAGGAATGAAAAATGGTGATTTCCCTGAAGGAAGTCATGTTTTAAGAGCGAAAATAGATATGGCTTCGACAAATATGCTCATGCGTGATCCATTGATGTACAGAATATTACACCGCCACCATCATCGTACTGGAAATGAATGGAATATTTATCCAATGTATGATTATGCGCATGGTGAAAGTGATTATGTCGAACAAATTTCACATTCGATTTGTACTTTGGAATTCGTGATGCACCGTGAATTATACGATTGGTTTTTGGATCAAATCTATGATGAAAATCAAGTGCGTCCGCATCAATATGAGTTTGCTCGTTTAAATCTGAACTATACCGTCATGAGTAAGCGTAAGCTCTTGCAATTGGTGCAGGAAAATATAGTAAATGGTTGGGATGATCCTAGAATGCCAACTATTTCCGGACTTAGAAGACGCGGTTATACAGCTGCCGCTATCCGTAAATTTTGCGAGGTGATTGGTGTAGCAAAGCGTGAAAATATAATTGATGTTTCTCTTTTGGATTTCTGTTTGCGTGAAGATTTAAACAAAACGGCTCCAAGAGTTATGGCTGTTTTAGATCCTGTAAAAGTGGTAATTACTAATTATCCAGAAGGAAAAGAAGAGTGGCTGGATGCAGAAAATAATCAAGAAGATGAATCTGCTGGTTATAGAAAAGTGCCTTTTTCTCGTGAATTATATATAGAAAGAGATGATTTTCTTGAAGTTGCTCCAGCTAAGTTTTTCCGATTAAGTATTGGAAATGAAGTACGTCTTAAAAACGGATATATTATTAAAGGTGAGAGTATTACTAAAGATGAAAATGGTGTTATTACTGAAATTCAAGTTAGTTATGATACTGATTCTTTAAGCGGGAGCGGGAGTGAGGCGAGTAAACGAAAAGTAGCTGGAACATTGCATTGGGTTTCAATTTCACATGCTGTTGAAGCGGAAGTTCGTTTGTATGATCGTTTGTTTATTGATGAAGCGCCTGACAGTCATAAAGAGAAAAATTTCTTAGAATTTATGAATTCAGCCTCTTTGCAAATTGTAAAAGGATATGTAGAACCAAGTTTAGCTGATGCTAAAATAGGTGAACATTTCCAATTTCAACGTTTGGGTTATTTTGTTGTTGATAAAGATTCAACTGCTTCAAAATTAGTATTTAACAAAACTGTGAGTCTTAAAGATGCTTGGGAAGAAAAGGATAAGAAAGAGGTTAATTTGTTGATGAATACTCAAAAAGAGATCAATAAATATGTAAAAGAAAAGGATGAAAGTATTGCAATTACTCTTTTGAATAGTATTGTTGATAATATTAAATCAATTGATAATTTTAGTTTATTGAGTCAAACGGTTGTTAAGAATGTTAAGAATGATAATAATTCTTTATTGTTTGCTAATTTACTTTTACATTTTTCTGATAAAGTTAAGGCTAATGATATTGATTTAGATGTTGTTCATAAATTATATACAATGTCGTTAAAAAGTCAATTGGCATCGGTTCGAATTTTCGTTTTATTAAATATCAAAAAAGATTTAATTAATCATTCTGTTTTTGAATCTCAAATTGCTGATTTAAGAAATATAGAAAAGAATGAAAAAGTTATGGAAGTTTTAAATTCAATATAAATTTTATATTATAGTTTTTATCAATATAAATCGCTTTTAATTAAGCGATTTTTTTATTATATATATTAGTGATTATTTTTTAAATTTTTATAAATATTTTTTATAAAAAACAGCTTTCATAAATTGATTCTAAGCTATTTTCTGATTTAGCTTATATCAATTTATGTTTTTTATTTTTTGATTAATTAGGAGTTTTAATTTAAGGTTTAACTTAAAATAGCCTTTTTTTATTTTTTATTGGTTTATTTTAATTATTGTTATTTGATTTTAGATAAAATATATTTATTATTTATTTTATCTATTTTAAAATAATTTTTAATTGATATTTTTGATTAAAAATCACCTTCATATATTTGTTTTAATATAACTTTGTTTAGTTTTTATATCTATATATCATTTATCTTTTTTAATCCAAATAGAGGCTTTATTTTACTTTTTTAGCTATTAATTTGTAGTTTAACGGCTTGTTAACACATGTTTGTTGATAAAGTTGTAAATTTATTAAATAGTAACTTTTAAATTTTAATAAAATGTCAAACAACACAGGAAATACATTAATAGCTATTTTAGTTGGTGCAACTATTGGCGCAGGGCTTGGAATTTTATTTGCCCCAGATAAAGGTTCTAATACTAGAGAAAAAATCAAAGATGGTTTTGATGATGTAAAACACAATCTTAATGGTAAATTACATGAGGTTACTGAAAAGCTTAAAAGCAGAGGTATTTTGAATAAAGAGGATATTGATCGCAATTATGATCATATTGTAGCTAGTCTTAGTGAAAAAACTGAAGATGTTGTTTCTTACTTAGAAAACAAATTAGCTGAACTTAAAGAAAAAAATGCTAAATTTCAGTCATAAAATCTAGACTATGGCATTTGATAAGATAAAAGAAAGTTCAGAAGATATTCAAAATGAAGCTCAAGCTTATTTTGAAAAATCAGTATCTTATTATAAATTATGGGGTTTCAAGGTTGCAATGAAATCAACTACCATGATTTTAAAATTTACTTTGATCTTATTATGCTTTAGTATGGTTTTATTATTTGTGTCTGTTGCTTTAGCTTTATTTATTGGGAATTATTTTGACAGTTATGCTATAGGTTTTATTTCTGTAGCAGGTATGTACTTAATTGCTACTTTACTTTTATTTTTGGTTAAAGACAAAGTAATAGAAGGACCAATTTTAGAAAAATTCTCTGAAATCTTTTTTAATGATTAATTATGGAAAACAAAAAGTATTCTTCTTATGCAGCTATTGATCGTGATCTTGAGATCTTGAAATTAGAAAAGCAAATCAGTTATCAAAGATTAGTTTTGAGTATTCAGAAAACTAGAGATGCGATTACACCCGAAAATATTGTTAAAGGTTTTTTAGCTCCTTATAAAGACAGTTTTCCCAATCCTTTGAGGTCTATATTACAGACAATAGTTCCTTATCTCATAAGTTATTTTATTAATAGAAAAAGAGGCTTTTAAGCCTCTTTTTTGTTATTATTAATTATTGAGCTATAATAATTGTTTAATAAAGATTTTATTTGTTAAATTTTATTTACTTATTTTAGCTCTTATTAATTTTATTCAACTGATTTTCATTATGAAAAGAATTTTATTTAGTTTATGTTTAATTTCTTGCCTTTATGTCTCTGCTCAGACTACAACAATTTTTGAAGTAAAGGATAACAAACAATATTTATATTATAAATCTACCTTACTGCCAAATGGTAATTCTGTACTGATATGGAAAGATATTTATGATGTTAATGGCAATAAAAAACCGCTTTCAGATGGTTTTAAACCTGATATGTTAATTCATGCAAATTCTGAGAACTCTTTTTTTAATGTAGATCAATCTAAAAGCAAATTTAATCCTCAATACATGTATATCATTGACGGTAAAATTATTGAGATAAATAAATCTGAAGTTAAGGATTCTAATATTTTATTTTTCGAAAAGAAGCATAATTTTACATCAAAATATGAATATAATTTAGTCGATAAAAAAGGGAATTTCAAAATTGATTTTTTGAAAGATGATATTTATTTATCTGTAAAAGATATTTTAACCAGAAAGAAGAATACTTATAAAATCGAAAAACCTAATTTAGACAATTATATTGGATCAGGTTTTATAAATATAAAAGAAGAATTTAGATTTGATTTAGTTGTTAATTATGATGAAACAATTGATTTAGTAAGTAAATCTATTTCAAAAGATTATTTAAATACTATTTTGTATAAAACTCGTTTATCAAATGAAGGAAAAAAAGTTAACAATTTAGTTTATAATTTAAAAATTCCAAATCATGTTTTTCTGTATTCAAAAAATGATGCTGGAAAATATAATTATGGCGGTTATGATAATGATTTTCTCCATTTTTCAGATGATCTTTCTATAAACAACTATATTGAAGATGTAAATAATGGTGATATTTATATTTATGGACTATTTGGCGATGAATCAGGAAAGTTAAATACTATGGCTAATCCTAAAGGTTTTTATATTTTCAAATTTGATAAATCAGGGAATAAGATTTGGGAATCAATCAATAATATTAATGATTCTGATTTTAATAAAGGACATGTAATGAACACCATTTTTGTTGATTTATTTCAATTAAATAATAATGTTTGTTTTACAATTAGAATTAATGGGCTGAAAGATTTTTTTAATTATAGTATTGTAGATAAAGTTTCTGGGAAAACAGTAAAAACACAAGCTTTAGAATTTAATGAAACCTTCGCTCATTTAAACGATGTTAATAACAATTATTTTGATATTAATTCGAGTTTTAAAAATCTTAAACAGCTTAAGAATACAACGTTTGACTTTAATGGGGTCGTTGCTTTTAATTTAAATTCTAAAATTGCTGCTTATATAAGCAGTAAAAACTCAAGTAACAAAATGTTTTTTTCAGCAGAATTTTCGGATAAAGGAATTTGGTTAAATGAAAGCGTTGAAAATGAATATTTCAAAGTAACACTTTTTAAAGATTAGTATAAAAAAAGCTCCCAATGATTTGGGAGCTTTTTTTGTTTTTATAATGTTGCTATTGTTTTTTGTAGCCTTGTAATAGTTTCTTGTTTTCCAATGACTTCGACAATATCAAATAGGTGAGGGCCTCTAAGAGCTCCGACTAAACTCAATCGAAACGGTTGCATTACTTTGCCCATTCCAATTTCATTTTTGGTCAGCCAATCTTTTACGATTGTTTCAATATTCAAAGAAGTGAAATCACTTATTTCTTCGAGTACCGATATTAATTCTTGCATTAATGCAGGAGTTTCAGCTTTCCAATTTCTAGTAGCTTTTTCGTCATAGTTTGTTGGAGCTATAAAAAAGAAGTCACTCATTTCCCAAAAATCAGAAACAAAATCGGCTCTGTCTTTTATTAATGAAACAATTTTTGTCATTTCAGCCAAAGAAAAATACCTGTTTAGATTCTTTAATTCAATAATCTTTGTGAATTCTTCGGCCAAAACCGTATTATCTTTTTTCATCAAATGCTGATGATTGAACCATTTGTTTTTTTCTGGATCAAATTTAGCTCCTGATTTGTGAACTCTTTTCAAATCAAATGCTTCTGACAACTCTTTTAATGAAAAAAGTTCTTTATCAGTCCCGTCATTCCAGCCCAATAGTGCTAAAAAGTTTACAACTGTTTCTGGGAAAAATCCTTTTTCTCTATAGCCTGATGAAACACCTTCTGCAGTTTTCCATTCTAATGGAAACACTGGAAATCCCATTTTGTCTCCATCACGTTTGGATAATTTACCATTACCAATTGGTTTTAATATCAATGGAAGGTGTGCAAATTCTGGTGCTTCCCAACCAAATGAGCGGTAAAGCATTGCGTGTAACGGCATAGAAGGAAGCCATTCTTCACCACGAATAACGTGTGAGGTTTCCATTAAATGATCATCAACAATATTGGCTAAATGATAAGTAGGCATTCCGTCACTTTTGAATAACACTTTATCATCCAAAAGATTAGTTTCAAATTTTACTTCTCCGCGGATGATGTCCTGCAAATGCAGTGTTTCATTTACCGGAGTTTTAAAACGGATTACATAATCTTCATTGTTGGCAATTCTTTTAGCAGTTTCTTCTTTCGAAATTACTAATGAAGTATCTAGTTTTTCACGATTGTGATGGTTGTAAATAAAAGTTTTTCCTTCAGCTTCGTGCTGTTTTCTATGTACATCCAAAGCTTCGGCAGTATCAAATGCATAATATGCATTACCAGATTCTATCAATGTATCTGCGTATTGTTTGTAAAGGTGTTTTCTTTCGCTTTGTCTGTATGGACCGAATTTTTCATTTTTTCCAACGGTTTCTTCAGGTGCAATTCCTAACCATTCCAAGGCTTCCAATATGTATTCT
Organism: Flavobacterium sp. 1; assembly: GCF_002797935.1. NCBI lineage: Bacteria > Pseudomonadati > Bacteroidota > Flavobacteriia > Flavobacteriales > Flavobacteriaceae > Flavobacterium > Flavobacterium sp. 1. Next base: position 4,172,869 of record NZ_PGER01000001.1, on the reverse strand, counting down.
TCGGCTCCTGGAACAAATCTGTTTTGGTCGGTATCTTCTATTCGTAGATAAAAAGTTCCTCCATTTTTTTTTGCAAACAAATAATTAAATAAAGCGGTACGTACGCCGCCAATATGTAAAGGCCCCGTCGGGCTTGGTGCAAAACGCACACGAACTGGTTTAGACATTATTGTAAATTTTTTTGCAAATATACAATTTCAATTCGTCCTTTCGATAACTGTAAATACTGTTTCTTCAAGGCTTTAATATTATGTTTTATTTACCTTTTCGTAAGCATTAAAATTATTACTTTTATTGGTTATTAAATTAATACGTGAATTTTGGAAAAATCAAATTCGATACATCAAAAGTTAGAAGCTTTTATAAAGAAGTATTATACAAATGAATTGATCCGTGGCACTATATTTTTTATTGGGCTGGGATTAATCTATTTTCTTTTTACACTCTTTATTGAGTATTTCCTTTGGTTAAGACCACAAGGAAGAACCTTTTTATTTTGGTTTTTTATTACCGTAGAAGTCTTTTTACTGCTTCGTTTTATCTTGTTTCCAATCTTCAAAATATTAAAATTTCAAAAAGGAATCGATTATACTCAGGCTTCTTTGATTATTGGAAGTCATTTTTCGGAAGTAAATGATACATTAACTAATTATTTACAGCTTTCAAAGGAGAATGTTTCTGCTTATAATTCCGAATTATTATTAGCTTCCATCGAGCAAAAGGCTAATTCTTTACGGCCAATACCATTTGGAAAAGCTATTGATTTTGGTACTAATAAAAAGTATCTGCCTTTGGCTGTTTTACCAATTCTTTTTTTATTGTTCTTTTTTCTATCAGGTAACAGCCGTATTATTTCTCAAAGTTTAGATAGGGTAGTGCACTTCAATTCTGCATTTGCTCCGCCAGCACCTTTTAAATTCAAAGTTTTAAATTCAAATTTAATTACAGAACAAGGCAAAGATTTTGTTTTAAAGATCAAATCTGATGGAGCGGTTGTTCCAGAAAATGTTATGATTCATATAGGTGATGAAAGTTACTTTCTTGAAACGATTCGCCCAGGAGAATTTCAATTTAAAATTGCTAAACCTATTACAAATGTTCCATTTTATTTGGAAGCTAATGCAGTTGTTTCTCGTGATTATGAATTGAAAGTTATTGCAGTTCCCACCATTTCTAATTTTGAAATGAGGTTTGTATATCCAGCTTATTTAAATAAAAAAAGCTCTGTTGTAAAAGGAACAGGTAACGGAATTATTCCAGAAGGAACTCAGGTTACTTGGGTAATGAATACAAATGCGACCCAAAATGTGATGTGGAAAAATGATTTACAAGCTTTTCTCTTTGCTAAGAGCGATAATGCTTTTAATTTGACTAAAAATATAGTTCAAAATACAGAATACCAAATAGTTACATCAAATAATAATGTAAAAAACTTCGAAAAATTGACTTATCAGCTGAATGTGGTTAAAGATCAGTTTCCAACGATCAATATTGCTAAAGCACCAGATAGTTTAAGTGTTGAAAGTTCTTATTTTGTTGGGCAGATTGCCGATGATTATGGTTTTTCCAGATTGCAGGTTGTTTATTATGAATCAGGAAAACCGCTAAGTGCCAAGCGTGGAACAATTGCTATTAAGCACGATACTTTTGATCAGATTGTTTTCAACTTCCCAAGTAATCTTGATGTGGAAAAAGGAGTAAATTATGAGTTTTATTTCGAAGTTTTTGATAATGATGCTATTCATCATTTTAAAAGTTCACGGTCTTCTGTCTATTCTAATCGAATTTTGTCTGATGAGGAAAAGCAAAATAATGCGCTCCAGGAGCAAAACAGTGCAATTAACAGTTTGCAAAAAACATTATCTAAACAGGATAAGCAGTTTGCGGCAATAGACAAATTGCAAAAAACTGGCAAAGAAAAGAACAGTTTAGATTTTAAAGACCGTCAAAAAATCAATGATTTTATTAACGAGCAGCAAAAGCAAAACGAAAGCATGAAAGATTTCGCTAATAAGATGAAAGAGAATCTTGATAAATCTAATCCCGATCAGAAAAGTGAAACTAAAGAATTACTCCAAAAAAGACTTGAAAACACAAACAAAGAATTAGATAAGAATAAAAAATTATTGGACGAACTTAACGAATTAAACAATAAAATTAAAGATGAAGATTTTGTTGAAAAATTAGAAAAGTTTAAACAGAACAGTAAGAGCCAGAATAAAAATTTAGCTCAGTTAGTTGAATTGACGAAGCGTTATTATGTAGATAAGAAGGCTGAACAATTGGCGGATAAGCTTGATAAATTATCGCAGAAAGAAGATAAATTATCTGAGAATGAAAAAGAAAATTCTGCTGCTGAACAAAAGAAATTGAATGAAGAATTTGAGAAAATTCAAGAAGAATTAAAGCAATTAGATAAAGACAATGAAGATTTAAAGTCACCCATGGATATCCCATCTGACTTAAATAAGGAAGATAGTATAAAGGATGATCTAAAAAAAGCGACTTCGGATTTGCAGAATAATAATAAATCCAAAGCGAAATCGAATCAAAAAAGCGCATCAAAGAAGATGAAGGAAATGTCCAAAGCTATGGAGAAGGCTATGGAAGAATCAGACAAGGATCAGATAGAAGAAGATGTAAAGATGTTACGTCAAATATTAGATAATTTATTGGCTTATTCTTTTTCTCAAGAAGATGTAATGAACCAATTCAAGGCAACTAGGCTGGGTTCGCCATCTTTCAGTAAGTATGTTAGAAATCAGCAGAATTTAAAAACACAATTCAAGCATATTGACGACAGCCTTTTTGCATTGTCTTTGCGTCAGCCCAAAATAGCTGAATCTGTTACCAAAGAGGTTGCGGATGTACAATACAACATTGACAAATCTCTTGATAGTTTTACTGAATCTCAGGTTTCAAGAGGAGTTTCCCAACAGCAATATGCTGTTTCATCTGCTAATAAGTTAGCTGATTTATTAAGTGATTCTCTTAACAGTATGCAGATGCAAATGTCTGGAAGCAGTGGAGGAAAACCTAAGCCAGGCAAAGGTTCAGGTATGCAGTTACCTGATATCATTAAAAAGCAGGGTGAGTTACAGGATAAAATGAAGCAGGGCATGAAGTCTGGCAACAAACCTGGTGAAGGAAATAAGCCAGGTGATAGTAACAATAAAGGGTCGCAATCTGGTAAAGGACAGGGTCAAGACGGAGAGTCTGATGGAGATGGTGAAGGAGATGCAAAAGCAACTATGGATATTTACAAAGAGCAAAAACAGTTGCGTGAAGCTCTTCAGGAAGAACTGAATAAAAAGGGTGTTGGGAACAATGGAAACAATGCCTTAGAACAAATGAAGCAGTTAGAAAAACAGTTATTGAATAAAGGTTTTAGTAACGAAACGCTTCAAAGAATAAACAATATTAAACAAGAACTTTTAAAATTAGACACTGCTATTCGCCTGCAGGGAGAGGATCCGAAACGCCAGTCTGAAACTAATAAAACTAATTTTAGTAATCAAGCAAGTCCGTTACCAAAGGAGCTTTTAGATTATTTGAACAGTATCGAAATATTAAACAGACAATCGTTACCTTTGCGCTCGAATTTTAATCAAAAGGTTCAAGTATATTTTAACAACAAATGATCAATTTTAATTACGAATCCGAATTTATATTAGAGAAAGAGGAAGCAATCGCTGCTTGGTTAAGTGCTGTAATAGTTTCGGAGAACAAATCAGAAGGAGAAATCAGTTATATCTTTTGTGATGATGAATACCTTCACAAGATTAATTTAGAGTATCTTAATCATGACACGCTTACGGATATTATCAGTTTTGATTACACGATGGGTAATGAGATAAGTGGCGATATTTTTGTTTCGACCGAAAGAGTTTTAGATAACGCTAAAGATTACAATACTTTTTTCGAAGATGAATTAAAGCGCGTTTTAGTTCACGGTATATTGCATTATTGTGGATACAAAGATAAATCAGAGAAAGATGAAGCTTTAATGAGAAGTAAAGAAGACGAAAAATTAGCTATGTTTCACGTGGAACAATAGTTCTGTTTTTATTAAAAACATATAAAAAATCAACTTGTTCCACGTGGAACGTTATTTGAATTTTCTACTTCGAAATGAATATGTTTCACGTGGAACAGTTTTTTTGAATAGGTTTTAATTCTGTGGTTTATCGTTAGGTTTTTGTAATATTGGAAAATTATTTTTCATGCTATGAATGCAAACAGAAGAAAAGGTTTATGTGTAGTAGTCTCGTTGATCTGCTGTGTGGTTTGTGTTATGAATTATAGATTTGAATTTACGCAAGAAGATGTTTGAAAGCGTTACGTAAAGTTTTGATACAAATATACGATGCAGAATAAGTTGAAGTTTTAAAAAATTAAGTTGGTTTTGTATATGTGTAAAAAACAATATTAATTAGGCTTTGAAAAGTTTTAAGGGAGATTTTAAGAAACATACGAGTATTTTTTCTTTAATTAAAACTATGTTGTTCTTGGTGATATTTTAAGCAAGTGGTTGTGATTTTAGAAGTATTAGAAATATTACTTGTAAAATGTAAATGAATCTTTTTAGAACTACTGAGGGAAGATATTAATAGTGATCAAAATTTTATTCTTGAATAAAAGATGGTCAGGAATTGAAAGCTCTTGGTAAAAGAATTCTCTATACTGAAAGTGCTGGGTGGTTTAGTTAGTTAAGATTTTATGTTTCACGTGAAACATTTTAGATTGTTTAGATTGTTTAGATTGTTTAGATTGTTTAGATTGTTTAGATTGTTTCACGTGGAACGAAATTTTGAAGTTTCATAATTCCTTTTTAAAAAGGATTAATATATAATAAAATGTTTTTAGAAGAGTATGATGTAATTGTGGTGGGAGCGGGTCACGCTGGTTCTGAAGCTGCGGCTGCGGCCGCAAATTTAGGTTCCAAAACTTTGCTGGTGACAATGAGTTTGCAAAACATTGCACAAATGTCTTGCAATCCGGCAATGGGCGGAATTGCAAAAGGACAGATAGTTAGGGAAATTGATGCACTTGGGGGTTACTCTGGAATTGTTTCGGATAGAACTGCTATTCAATTCAAGATGCTGAATAAATCAAAAGGACCTGCTATGTGGTCTCCGCGTGTTCAAAGTGACCGTATGCGTTTCGCTGAAGAATGGAGAATGATGTTGGAGGGAACTCCAAATCTTGATTTTTATCAAGAGATGGTAAAAGGTCTGATAATTGAAAACGGAAAGATAAAAGGAATCAGGACTTCTTTGGGTGTTGAGATTCGATCCAAATCTGTGGTTTTGACAAATGGCACTTTTTTGAATGGTTTGATTCATATTGGAGAAAAACAATTTGGAGGTGGGCGTGCCGGAGAAAGTGCTGCGTATGGAATAACAGAAGATTTGGTCAATGCCGGTTTTGAAGCTGGAAGAATGAAAACAGGAACGCCTCCTAGAGTGGACGGGCGATCTTTGGATTATTCTAAAATGAATGAAGAGAAAGGTGATGCGCGTCCTGATAAGTTTTCATATTCTGATTTGACGAAACCTTTGGAGTTTCAAAAATCCTGTCACATGACGTACACTTCGAATGAAGTGCATAATATTTTGAGAGAAGGTTTTGATCGTTCACCAATGTTTAATGGTAGAATAAAAAGTCTTGGACCAAGATATTGTCCGTCTATCGAAGATAAGATTAATCGTTTTGCTGATAAAGAACGTCATCAGTTATTTGTTGAACCCGAAGGATGGAATACCTGTGAGGTTTATGTAAATGGTTTTTCAACTTCTTTACCGGAGGATATTCAATTTAAAGCGCTGCGTTCAGTTGCTGGTTTTGAGAATGTGAAATTCTTTCGTCCAGGTTATGCTATTGAGTATGATTATTTCCCCCCAACACAGTTGAAGCATACGCTTGAAACTAAATTGGTAGAAGGTTTGTATTTTGCTGGACAGATAAACGGAACTACTGGTTATGAAGAAGCGGCTTCTCAAGGTTTGATGGCTGGAATTAATGCGCATCTCAAAGTTCATGAACAAGTTCCGTTAATTCTAAAAAGAGATGAAGCATATATTGGAGTTTTGATTGATGACCTAATTACGAAAGGAACGGAAGAACCTTATCGTATGTTTACGTCCCGTGCGGAGTATAGAACATTATTGCGTCAGGATAATGCCGATTTTAGATTAACGCCTTTGTCTTATGAAATTGGTTTGGCATCAGATGCGCGTTTGCGTCGCATGGAGCATAAATTAAATGAATCTGAAAAAATGGTTGCTTTTTTCAAAGAGACCAGTGTTTCGGTTGCAGAAACAAATCCTATTTTGGAATCTAAAGAAACAGCCTTAATTAATCAAGGCGATAAAATGTTTAAAATATTTTCCAGACCTCAAATAGATTTGGAAGATATTATGAAATTTGAAAAAGTTAAAGAATATGTAGCTGAAAATGATTTGGATCAGGAAATTTTAGAGCAGGCCGAAATTCAGGTTAAATATTCTGGTTATATTGAAAAGGAACGAAATAATGCTGACAAGCTTTCTCGTTTGGAAGATGTGAAAATCCCTGAAAATTTTGATTATAATAAAATCAAATCCATGTCGATTGAAGCAAAACAAAAATTAAGCAGGATTCGTCCTGTGACGATTTCACAGGCTTCAAGAATTAGCGGAGTTTCGCCAAGCGATGTTTCGGTGCTTTTGATTTATATGGGACGCTAAAGATTTTAGTTTTTTTGAGAGAGGATTAACGATTTTTGCTTTTATGACTTCGGTATTCAAATTTTAAATTTATGTAAAGTTTTACTTTAAGTCAGTTTTTAGTTATGATAAATTGAAACGATAAGGATTTTAATTTTTTTAAATTCTTTCGTCAAAATTAATTTTTTGCTAAGTTTTTTGTTCTGAATTCTAAAAATTGAATATTGTATTTTTTTTAAATGTTCCACGTGAAACCACAGCTGTAAAGCCTATATTTGTTGGATAAACGGTTTTTAAAATTATTTTAAAAATGAATGTTATTCTAACCAAGCTTTTAAATTTAGAACAAAAACGATCCTTGTTTGAACTTTGGAATTCAGAATATCCTGAGAAATTAGTTTATACTGAATTGTCCGAATTTGAGGATTATCTTGACGGACTTTCTGAATTAAAACATTTTTTGCTTGCTGATGATTTAAACAAACTGCAAGGCTGGGCTTTTAATTTTGAAAGGGAAAATGAAAACTGGTTTGGTATTATTGTTAATTCAAATGTGCATCAGAAAGGCTATGGAACTCTTTTGTTAAATGAATTAAAAAAGTGCAGTTCGGTTTTGAATGGGTGGGCAACCGATCATCAAAATGATGTAAAACAAAATAAAGAATCTTATTTGTCGCCTATGGAATTTTATTTTAAAAATGGCTTTTCTATTTGTGAAAACATAAGAATTGAAAATGATAAAATTTCTGCTGTTAAAATAAGATGGGATAGGAAATAGCATAAATGCATTTCTGTTCTGATAAAAAAAAGATTTTCATTCAGCTTTTACAATAAAGGCTGAAATTATTTATTTAAAAATACTAATGGACATTACAAGCAAAAAACATTTTCTTACTGTAAAAGATTACTCTGTTTCTCAGGAAACTTTCGATTTGTATCATGACGAAACTTTGGACATGTTAATTACGCATCCGCAGCCGAGTTTAGATATTCTTGGTAAATATTACGAAAGTGCCGATTACATTTCGCATACTGATTCCAAAAGATCACTTTTTGAAAAAGCATATCATTTTGTGAAAAACATTGCATTAAAAAATAAATTAGATTTAATCAATTCGTATCAACCTTCAAAAGGGCAGATTTTGGACATTGGTGCTGGAACTGGTGAGTTTTTAGCAGTAGCTGGAAAAGACGGATGGAAAACGGTAGGAGTGGAGCCTAGTGATAAAGCTAAAGCAATTGCCAAAAGCAAAGGAGTTTCTTTTGTAGAAAATACTTCCGAATTAGAAAGTCATTCTTTTGATGTAATTTCGATGTGGCATGTTTTAGAGCATGTTCCCAATTTGGAAGAACAAATTAAAGAATTGAAGCGATTGCTTAAACCGACTGGAATTTTGATTGTGGCGGTTCCAAATTTTAAATCTTTTGATGCCAAGCATTACGGACATTTTTGGGCGGCTTATGATGTGCCGATTCACTTTTGGCATTTTTCTAAAAAAGCAATCGAATTGCTCTTTGATAAAGAAAACATGCATCTGCAAAAAGTACTGCCAATGAAATTTGATTCATTCTATGTAAGCCTGCTTTCTGAGAAATATAAAAACGGTAAAATGAATTATTTTAAAGCCTTTTTCATTGGACTCCAGTCTAACTTGAAAGCCATGAAAAATATGGAATATTCGTCTCATATTTATATCATTGGAAACAAATAAAACCTTTTTTAAGGATTTAATTACAATAGCATTTAAAATAGCTAAATTTTATTAAAATAGTATTATTTATAATTAAAATTGATAATGTTAAATGAGTAATCATTATTTAAAACTTTTTATTAATACTATCTATTTTTTTATATTTTTGTCAACCATACATAAAAAAACTGAAATACACCAAAATGAAGAAAGTATTATTATTTATCGCAATTTCAATATCACTTATTTCTTGTGATAAAAAAGCTCCCGAAGCAAAAGAATTTAAAACAGCTTATGTGGATACCGCTGAGTTGATGAAAGAATATACAGAAACTAAAGATTTAGAGGCAAAATACAAAGGACAGGCTGCAGAAAAAGGAAGACAGTTAGAAGCTGAGATTAACAGATTCAAACAAGAAGCTGCCAGTTTTCAAAGTAGTGCACAAGCGAACGGTCAGGAATGGGCTCAAAAAAAGGGTGCAGAACTACAGCGCAGAGAGCAGCAATTAGCTCAGGCGCAACAGGGTCTTCAAATGCAGTTACAGCAGGAAAGCGGAAAAGAAATGGATTCTCTTGTAAAAGGAGTTAAAAAATTCATCAAAGATTACGGTAAAGAAAAAGGATATGATTATATCTACGGTACTGGTGATGCTGCTTCTGTTTTGTATGCTAAAGATTCTTATGACATTACAAAAGAAATCACAAAATTATTGAACGAAAAATACAAATCAGCTGAAAAAACGGAAGAAGTTAAGAAGTAATTTTTAGTTTCATAAATTTATAAAACCTTCATCTTGAATTAGATTGAAGGTTTTTTTATTTCATTATTATACTATTTTAGTGCTTTAAATTATACGCCAAATGCAATCCATCTCTGAAGCCGCCGCTTATGCTCTCCGTTTTATCAACCAAACCCACCAATCGGTTTTTCTGACTGGAAAGGCTGGGACCGGAAAAACGACACTCCTTAAGGAAATTATTGCGACTACTCACAAAAATACCGTTGTAGTGGCGCCAACAGGAATTGCGGCCCTGAACGCTGGCGGTGTTACCATACACTCAATGTTTCAGTTGCCTTTTGGCGGTTTTATTCCTGATAATTCAGATCCGCAGTTTTCTGATACTTCGAAGTTTGAAACTAAGGCGACTTTGCGGAGGCATTTCAAAATGAGCGGCCAAAAACGGGCTGTAATCAGGAACATGGAATTGCTTATCATTGACGAAGTCAGTATGTTACGTGCCGATTTGCTTGATGCAATGGATTATATGATGCAGACCGTCCGGAAGAAATCGGCGCCTTTCGGAGGGGTTCAAGTATTGTTTATCGGCGATTTGTTACAATTGCCGCCAATTATCCGCGATGAAGAGTGGCGCACACTTCGAAATTACTACAGAGGAAAATTCTTTTTTCATGCACATGTGATTCAGCAGTATCCGCCGCTGTATATTGAACTGTCCAAAATTTACCGCCAGACTGACGACCGTTTCATTTCGGTTTTGAATAATCTGCGCAACAACGAGATAACCCCCAGCGATATACAAACACTGAATGAATTTGTGAAACCCGATTTTGATCTGAAAGCCAATAAAGGCTATATCACTTTGACTACGCATAATGCCAAAGCCGATGTAATGAATGCCCAATCGCTTGAAGATCTTGAAGGGAAACAAATGACTTTTCTGCCTGTAATTACAGGAGACTTTCCGGAGAAAATATATCCCGTAGATTCCAATCTGCAGCTGAAAGAAGGAGCGCAGGTTATGTTTGTCAAAAACGATCTGTCGCTGGAGAAAAATTATTTCAACGGAAAAATGGGAATTGTAAAAACGATGACCAGTAAAGAAATCTGGGTTCATTTTCCCGATGAGGGCAAAACCATTGAAGTCGATAAGTACGAGTGGCAGAATATCCGATACACGGTAAACGAAATGACCAAGGAAATAGAGGAGGAGGTTCTTGGCTCATTTGTCCATTATCCAATCAAGCTGGCATGGGCGATAACCGTCCACAAAAGCCAGGGACTAACTTTTGACAAAGCTGCGCTTGATGTATCGCAAGTTTTTCTGCCCGGACAAGCGTATGTAGCATTATCGCGTTTACGCTCCTTAAACGGGCTTATTTTGCTTTCTCCGCTGCGGATGAACGGCATTTCAAACGATCAGGAAGTGATGGATTATGCCGAGAACAAAGCTTCGGAAGAAGCCTTAGCCAATGCTTTGAAACGGGAAACCAAAAATTTTATCCTCAACTATCTGAAAAACAGCTTCGACTGGAACGAACTGGCACAAGAATGGCGCAACCACCAGTTTAGTTACAACGAAGATGCCGAAAATTCTGCTAAATCCAAACACGCTGCTTGGGCCAAAAACCAAGCCGGAATTATTTGGCAGCTACTAGAGCCATCATCCAAGTTTTTGGTACAGCTGGACAGATTGTTCCACAGCGAACAAGTGGAGTTCAATCATATTTCGGACCGCATCAATGCCGCGTTCAATTATTTCATGGAGCCCATGGACAAACTGGTATATGAAATCCTGTGGAAAATTGAAGAAGTAAAACGGCTCAAAAAAGCCAAATCATTTTATGATGAATTGACTATACTCGACGACTTACAGACCAAGGCAGTATTGCAGCTGCTGAAAGCCAAGCTTATGGTGGCAACGCTGGTAAAAGGCGAAGCTATTTCGAAGGAGAAATTAACTTCAGCCGAAATTAAAGAATACAAAACCATTAAGCTCAATCGTGTGTTCGAAGATTTCAAGAAAGCCAATATCACGCTGATTGAGGACGAAAAAGATGCCGAACGATACGCACCTAAAAAATCCGGCACTAAAGAACCCAAAAAATCTACAGTGGAATTAACCTATGAACTGTGGCTGGAAAAGAAAACCGTTCCCGAAATTGCGCTCATCCGAAAATACAACCAGGAAACCATTTTGTCGCACCTGACCAAACTGATTCAGTCCAAAACCATTACCATCAGCGAAGTGCTTCCCGAAGATAAAGTCACAGCGCTCCGTGAGGCTTTTGAAGGCTACAAGGAAGAATCGGTTTCGCCCTTAAAAGAAAAATACGGCGACACCTTCAGCTGGGAAGAACTCCGGATGTTTAAGGCGAGTTTGAATCTTCATTAGAACTAATAAATTCAGGATTAATCACTTATTAAATGCGTTAATGCTCGTTTGGGCGTGACCCCTTTGAGAAAAGGAGGCAGCTTATTGGAGCGGTTATCCGCCTCCTTTTCTCAAAGCGGTCGGGCTATCCATGCTGCTTCGGCAGCTTATTTCTATCCCTCACGCGCAATGTCATTGAGTTAAGGATTTTATTGAACTCAGAGAGGTCAAATGTTTATAGAAAAAAATGCAGGGTGTACGTCCGACCCCAGCGGGGTTGTAGGAACTTCGATAATTGAATTATTCTATAAACATTGAAATCCGCTGGATTCCTTAACTTAATGACACTACCCTCATGCGGGCTTCAAGTTGTTACAAGAATCTTATTAGCCAGAGATTAAAAAGATTTACACAGATTTTTTTAAAGTGTAATGAAATCTGTGAGAATCTGTGTAATCAGTGGCAAAAAAATATACATGGTATTCTTTGCGGTCAGCTGTGTGCCATTTTTAGGCAGCACTCCGATATTTTAGTGCTATAAATCTTTCTATTGTAGACTAATAGAGTAGTTTTTTACTTATAAATATAACAAAATTGTTTGTTTTGAAAGAAAAAACGCTATGCAAAAAAGCAAGAATAGTTTAGCTTTGGTTTTACAATCTATTATTGTAATAACCATTAAAACAACTATTTATGTCAAATTTGCTCAACAACCGCGTAAACGCGACTGCAACGGCAGCACAGGTAACGGCAGTCAAAGCCGCTTTTCAAACTATCTTGACCAATCTTCCTTTTCTGGTGGGGTTAACCGCCGATGAGCGAAAATCATTAAACACCGTCGATGTCAGCAACAAAGCGTTTACCGAAGATGCCATTAATGCGGCAGTAAACAACACTACGCTTGTTCCGTCTTATCTTTCGGTGGCGAATATGCAAAACGATTTAACGCTTTTTGTCCAGCTGGATGAGATCTCGGGATTGGCCAACCAGCTTTGTGAGCGCATTGAAGACACCAAAATGCTGGCAGGAAGTGAGGCCTATGGCGTGGCACTGGCACTTTATAAATCTTTTGGCTCGGCAGCCGATGCTGGAGTTCTGGGCGCCGACAGCATAGTCGATCAGCTCAAAAAACGTTTTGCAACTAGTGGTGGTAATGCCGTTACATCTCCGCCAGTACTACCAGCGGTGTCGTAAAACAATTTGTTTATTAAATAACCGCAATCGCCTCTTTTATTTCAAAAGGGGCAATTTTTTTGCCGTTTTTTTTGGTATCCAAAAGCAATTCTATGTAGTTCGAACCAATAGTATTGGTAGTTTAAACCAGCTTTATTGGTTTGTCGAACCAATAGAACCATTAGTTCGAACCAACAATGTATGTAGTTTAAACCAATAAAACATATAGTTTGAACCAATAAGATATGTAGTTCGAACCAACAATGTATGTAGTTCAAACCAATAAACTATGTAGTTCGAACCAATACTATTAGTGTTTAGCACCATTTTTTTAGAAAAACAGCCTGTATTCATAACCTAAAACACACAAAAGATGATATCCACCAGCAACAAATACAAGAATGGAAAAGGGGAACATTACCCAGCGATTGGCAATTTTATCCATTATCACATCATCCAGAATAAAATTAAGAAAGCCGATGTTGCCAGAGCATTGGGCATACTCCCCACGGGATTGAACGAATATTTTAAGAAAGAGTCCTTGCAGTTTGCCATTTTATGGAAGCTGAGTATGGCAATGAATTACAATTTTATTGCGCACTTGGGCGAATACCTGCCGTTTCGTTTTGAAACCATTCGCGAAAAAGCCCTAAAAGAAGAACTGGCTGAAAAAGAGGCAATCATACAAAAAATGGAAATTCGGCTCGAAACCATGAGAGAATTAATACAAAAATAAACGAATTGGATCGAGATAAATCTTTATATTTGAAGAATAATCTGATGTTTGTCATATAAATATTAGTCGCAAGAGATTTTATCAAACAAACTGCTATAAAAAGTCGCGAATATTTAACAGTTTGAAAAGTAATATTTCTTGGAAAAATAATATTTCAAAACCCGTTATGCACAAATAGAGATGAAACAAATAAAAAAAACAGAAGAAATGAAACAAAAACTGCAAAAAATCACAAAAGCAATACTATTTTGCTTTGTTATTATCCTATCAAGCTGCGAGAAAGATTTATATCAAGAGACAATAAATCCTAATTCTACAAACTCTGATCTTATTATAAATAACGTATCCCTCAAAGATATCCCAGAAGTCGATAGCTTCATAGAAAGTAAAATTGGGAGTATTATTTCTAGAAATAATAACAGTTCAGATATAATGTCAAAAACTATCTTTAATGAAAATAGCATTGTAGAAACCATTGATAAAGTCGATAACAAAAATTACAGTATTTATTTTGCAATCGAAGATACTCCCGAAAATATTTATTACAATCTTGTAGTAAATATTTCATCCTCAGGAGAAAAATCAGTTAGTGTTGTTAAATACACCTGCAGTCCATCAGCTTTAGATAGTTTCAAAGCTCATAATTATGACTTTAGATATTTTAAGGGAATTATTTCGTTACACAAATACACCGATATTTTTTCTAAAAACAAAAAAAATATTAGTAAAGCGGCTGGAGATTGCCCTCCTGTAGAAATCACTTATACTGGAGGGGGTAGCGGAGACTTTATAGAATCAAATAATTCAGACTCAAACGTAGACAACACTTCCTATTTTAGTACTATTGGTTCTACTGGTTCGGATAATTTTTCAGTAAGTTGGACTAGTGGAGGCACTACATATACAAGCTATAGCGATGGTACGCAAACTTCAAGCAACACTGGTGGTGCTGCTAATGGCACAAATAGTGGTTCATATTATTTTTATTATTTCCATCCGACAATTAATAGCCAAGATAAAACTACCGTAGATTGTAATGGTACATCGACCAATGGTACTGTAGGGATTTCTATTAATCCATCCATTAATATGGCAGCTTCTGCTCTTTCTCCTTTTAATGTTGACCTAACCAGTGTAGAAGGAAATGACACTCCAGAAAAACAGAAATTCAATGAAGTTTATGATGCCTTAACAAAGTCACCTGAATTTAAAACACTTTTTACAGATTTGTTTGGCGGTACTCAAACAAGATTCAATGTGAAATTTGAAATTGCAGAGCATGTATATGATTCTACAAATAAAGAAGTGCATGCCACCACTAGCCAAGATCCAGTTACCAAAAATATTGTCATAAAAATTAGCAAGCAAATATTAACCGCTGATGGAACTATGAACCAAAGCAAAATAGAAAATGCTAAAACCGTTTTACACGAATGTATTCACGCATATCTTATGATAAAGCTTGCAAATCAGACTGTTGGAATGGATATTACGGGTGTAATTAATACAATGTATCCAACTGCGAATGAACAACACGATTTTATGTATGGTAAAATGATTCCTACTATGCAAAAGGTGCTTGGAGAAATTAGAGATTTGGTAACGACTCAAACAGGGAGAAACGTAGTTGATACTGAAATTACAATGCACCCTACACCTCTAACATCAACACAGTGGATTTGGTCTGAATACTACAAATATCTTAGTTTTAAAGGATTGGATGGGACAAGTTGTTTTAAACAAGATCTTCCAGTAAATTCAGATCAATGGAAGTTGTTTGCCAAATATATAGAGTATGGGCATAATGAATTACAACCTTAAAATATGTTATTATGAAGTATCTATATGTATCGATTTTAGTTTTTTTTTCGAACACAATGTTTTCACAGAGTTATGAAGACATAAAAAAACTAGACACTATTTATATACCTTTTAAAGAAGGAAAGTTTAACACTAAAATAGACTACCCTGAAGAAAAAAACGGATTTAAAAATAGAGAATACACTTATAAGAAAAATAATTCAAAGGAAACAACTTTGTCTTTTGAATTTGTCAGAAATTATGATAAAATTTTAGAACATAAAAGAGTAAACCAATCATTTTTAAAAAAAATAAAAAAAATATTATTGAAATAAATTCTGTAAAAAATTTAGATTATCAAGACATTGCATGTAATTTATTTCATAGGGGCAAAATAATTTACATTCTTGATTTTTCAGAAAGAAAAGATAAAGGCATCATGTTATATAGAGTTTGGTATATAAATTATTGCATTATTGGAGAATAATCTTGTTTTAGAAGTAGTTTTTAGAAATATTCTAAAACTGCTTTGAAATTTTTAACATAAAAACCTCTAGCCAAGATCCAGTTACCAAAAATATCCTTATAAAAATAAACTAACAAATCTGGATAGCGGATTATCAAATCCCCACCATCATAAGAGCGCGAGAACGTCAGGCTGTAAAAAAACTACTTTAAATTTTGAACGTATTCGGAGGATTACCAAAGAAAAAACTCAAATAGTAAGATTCTCAAGAGGTTGATTTTAGTTTTTTCATAGACTGACGTTAGGCGTCATTATAAAAAAACGACAGTGATACATTTTAAACTAAGAGAATTAGACAAAATATTACCCGTTGGACAGGAACCCAATTTGTCTACAAGTTGGTTTTGGCTGACAGATGGTGACTTATGGCTGAAATTTGGCGACCAAACAATTTATGAATATTCATCAGAAGCTATTAATCATTGGGTAAATAAACCTACACCATACAACGACTATCCGTTAGCTAGATTTATTGAAGACTTCACGGAACTTTTTGACAAGTTTAGAGAGACAATTCCCGAAGAATTTTACGAATTGACAAAAGACCTAAATAAATTCAAATCTGACTCAAAAAAATGGCTTGACATTTACGACACAGACGAAGACGAATACAGCGATTTTTATTTTGAAGAGTATGACAAATTGATTTCGTGGACATACCAAAGAACCTTTGACTCTGGACACTTAATTGGTGGACCACATTTGTCATTTTTCAGAAGAAACAACAAAGTGAGAATTGTTTGGGACACAGAACATATTTTGGAAAATGGAATAAGTTTGTGGACAGCGAAGGACGGTAGTTTTGAAATGGACTATTCTGACTTTGTAAATAAAATTAAAGTATTTGGTCAGTCTTTCTTTGCCGAAATGGAAAAGCAAATTGAGTTAGCTGTTTCTAAAGAGTGGGGAAATATAAAAATTGACAAGCAAAGATTAGTTGAAGAACACAAAGAAAGAAAAGATGACTTTTTCTCAACTCTTCTATTACTTGACCAAGAACCAACGGACAAAACAGACTGGTCAGAAATAAAACAATTATTTAACCGAATGACAAACGAAATAAAATAATGAACGCCTAACAACAAGGGTTTCGTTGGGTGCGTAGCACCAACAATGAAACCCGTGTTGAACGGAACCGCTGTACATCCATCCCTATGGAGTTATCGAAAAGTGTGAAAAGGAATATTTAAGAAAGCTTACTAAGCTTATTATGGATTTATCGACAAATATCTAATTTTAAATGAATTAAAATTTTGTTGATTAGTTTTTTACAGCTCAAAAATAAGAAATATATTTATGTTGCACTATTGTTTTTGAAATTTGATTTAGAGCTATTTTTTGAGACGTTGTATTCACGTAATACAGCTACCGAAGGTTTAGTTCAACAGGTACTACAACGGATCTGGGCAATAGGCTTAATGGAAAAACGGTTTTGTATTTGGGAGATTTGGCAAATCCGAAAATAGGACTTAATTTAATCTCAAACTGCGTGTAGCGCGAGAACGTCAGGCTGTGAAAAAACTACTTTAAATTTAGAAAATATTCGGAGGAAATACCAAAGAAAAATCTCAAATATGAGATTCTCAAGAGACTGATTTTAGTTTTTTCACAGACTGACGTCAGGCGAGATATTACCAAAAAAACGTAAACAAATAAAAACGAAAAAAATAATACTCTTAATTTTTACTTTAATAAGTTTGAATGCATTCTCGCAAGAGAAAAATTTTATTGATTTACCCTATTTAGAAACTTCGGCAAAATGTGATACGTTAGTAACACCTGACAGAATATTTCTAAAAATTGTAATTTCTGAAAAAGACACTAAAGGGAAAATTTCGGTGGAAGAATTAGAAACTACGATGAATGAAAGTTTAAAAAAACTTGGAATAAATACTCAAACTCAATTAACTCTTAAAGATTTAGCGAGTAATTATAAAAAATATCTTTTAAAGCAACAAGATATCCAGAAAACAAAAAATTATATTTTAGTTGTTTATGATTCAAAAGTTGCAGGCAAAGTATTAGCTGAATTAGAAGAAATTGGAATTTCAAATGTTACACTTGAAAAAACTGAATATTCCAAAATAAACGAAATGTTTTTGCCTTTAAAACAAAAAGCAGTTGTAAAGGCAAAAAATCAAGCCAATTATATGGCTGAAGCATTGAATCAAAAAATTGGAAACGCAATA
This sequence comes from Flavobacterium sp. 1, assembly GCF_002797935.1. NCBI lineage: Bacteria > Pseudomonadati > Bacteroidota > Flavobacteriia > Flavobacteriales > Flavobacteriaceae > Flavobacterium > Flavobacterium sp. 1. The sequence goes on along the minus strand of NZ_PGER01000001.1, from coordinate 4,154,933 downwards.
TTTATCTCTGACTTAAAAACAGTAGTTGACAGAAATAATAATAGCAACTTCGAATTACAAGAAGTTGTGGTCGTCGGTTACTCAAACAGAAACAAACAAAACTATGTTCCAATTGATATTGAGTTTGAAAAAATTAGAATTGAAAGCCAAATTTATATTAAATTCAAAATCGAATAGAAATACCTCGCATAACGGCAAAGGTCTCGTTGCGTGCGCAGCACAAACAATGAAACGGGTGTTGAACGAAACTGCTGAGAGTCAGCAATATCTACAATAATGTCAGGAATTGGTGTTTATTATCCAGACAGACGCGAAACACAACGAATCGGAATCATTCCTGACATTGAAGTTAAACCCGCACTTCTTAGTATTCAGCAGGGAAAAGACGAAGTTTTAGAACGTGCCATAAAGTTCGTAGAAACAGGTAAATAAAGTTGTTAGATAATATTTACATTTTATAAATTGAGATTAGGTTGAAAACTCATGAAGCCATAAGGAAAGTATTTCTTATGGCTTTTTGGTAAAAAAAAAGAGACTGAATACCGATTCAGCCTCTTTTGATGTCAATCTGTTTAAAATCTAATTGCAGGATTTAGTAAGATGATTATTTGTGAACGATATGATTTTTTTTGAATAAAAAACGCGAAGAGACAAATATTATCATGTTTAAAATAATTATTAGTGACACCGTTGAATTGAAATTTAGGGCTTTTTCAAGACTGTCTGTGATTTTGCTAATTGCCATCAATACAAATGTAGAGATGCTTACATAGGCATAGATTAAATATGCACATTCTTTGGTGGTAATTTGATTGGTTTTCATCTTTAGTTTTTTTAGTTTTAATTTCAATAATAACTCCAGTTTTATTATATATTTCTGAGAATAAGATATATACAAATATATAATAAGGTTATTTTTGTTAAAAATAAATCTGATATATAACACGATAATCCGATTAAAGACTAAAAGTTATTGTATTGATTTTGTAATAGGTAAATGAATTGTCTGTTAAATAAAGAGTATAAAAGTGATTGGTAAAATTTGTACCTAAGCTTAACAAATAGATACTGTGATTTTGAAATTATATTCATTCAAATTATTTATGCTTAAAGGATTTAAAAAAAGTGTTTAATTTTGAAGAAGAATTCAGGTCTATTAGATTTGTAAAATGGAATCAGAGTTAAGTATTTTTTTGATTATCTTTACGACTGATTAATCAGTTATTAAAAATGAATAAAGATCAGGTAATTATCGCAGCAGCGCTTAAGCTCTTTGCTGAAAATGGGTTTCATGGAACTGCAACGAGCAGAATTGCTCAAGAAGCAGGCATTGCAAACGGAACGCTGTTTAATTATTTTGCAACCAAAGAGATTCTCGTTGTTGCAATTTATAACAGCATTGTCAAGAAAATGGATGATTTTATTATTGAAAGCTTAGGACCGCATTCAGTTTCCAAAGAGTCATTTCGTTCCTTGTTTGCAGCTTCTGTGCAGTGGAATTTAGAAAACGTAATTGAATTTAAGTATTTACAGCAATTTATTAATTCCCCTTATTACAAATCTGCGATAACAAGAACTTTAAGTCAAGATGAACATCCGCTATATGTTTTAATTCAAAAAGGAATTGATCTTGTACTTTTAAAATCTTTGCCCGCAGCTTTTATTTTTTCCCTTTTTACAGCCCAAATAAATGGTCTGTATTATTATCTTATTTCTGCTGATACGTTTAAAGACGAAACAGCGGAATTGATTAATGAAACTTTTGAACTTTTTTGGAAAATGATTGAAGATTAATGACTGATTAGTCAGTTTTTAATTAATTGAAATTGGCAATTAAATTTATAGAGAGTTGTTAGCAAAAAACAGCCACAGATTAAATCATTTTATCTGCGGCTGTTTTAATCCTGAACACTTTTGACCTATAAATTCATTTTGCAAAATGCAGCTAATGTTTTTTCTAAAAGAGGTTATGAAACAGCATCGGACAGAAATTGTATTTTGAAGTCATAATCCCCCTGATTTCTTTCGGCAGCAGGAAGATCGAAACGGAATCAGACACTAACCAAGAGTGACTGTAAAATTATAATAGCAAGTAATCAATTTCTTTGCCCTGTAATTGCTGATTCTTCAATTGCTCTTGAAAATTGCCTTTATAAAATGATTGAGTTCTTAAGACATTTGCTTTATGTCTTACAAAGGTCATTTTATTTGTTTTAAAAGAGTTTTAAGATCTATGGTTCTTCTCGATTGATTTTGGAATAAAAATGCATCAGGCGCTTTAAAACAGCTTTTTGATTTCATAATGAAAAAGCGGTAAACAAAAAATCACGAATAAACCACTCTTCTGATTTGGTTTTATTCGTGATTTTGTATTTTGAAAAATTAGATTTCTACAAAGATTGGATCAAAATCCATGCTTGTGGATTATCTGTTTCGATAATTTCATTTTTTTCTTTTTCTGCTTCCGCAAAAGTAGTATAGCTTCCGTATAAAACTGGGTAGTAGCCATTTTTGTTTACACCCAATACTCTTGCATCAAAACCTTTGGCAACCAATTGATTGTATCTCTTTTGAGCATTGGCTTCACTTCTAAAAGCGCCGGCCATAATGTGATAAGGTAGTTTTACTGCTTCTTTCTTGTCCGATTTTAAAGACAGCGTAACGGCTGGAATTGGTGTCTGGATAAAGAAAGTAGCTTCCTGTATTTTATTTTGCACCTTTTTTTGCACTGCTGTTTCTACCAAAAGAGTTTCAGTGGCAATTTGGTTTTGATATATTGGATATCCTACAGATCCGGCAACAGCCAATCCAATTACGAATACTGCGGCATATTTTAGGTAAGGATTGCTTTTTCTGGCTTCAGTTTCAGGAATAAAATTGAAAATAGGTTTTTCTTCTTCGATTACTGTTTTTTGGATTTCAGTTACTGCTTCAGGTTTAATAAGTTCCAATTCTCTTTTTACGGCTGGCGAAACAAAAGATGTAAGCCCGAAAGATTTTGCATTGTAATTGGTTTGCTCGTTTGGCGCAAAAAGAATATTATTTTCGGCATTCAAACTAAGGACACCAATATTTTTTATGGTTAACGAACGGTCTTCCTGTAACGATTTTTTCCAGTTTAGCACCTCGTATTCAATAGCACTCAAGGAATAATCATAGGAAGTCTTTTCCGCTTGGGCAATATGATTGGCTAATAATCCATCATTATTTTTGATGTTGGAATTAAAAGAAATCATTTTTTTTGGCGGAAAAAAAGAATGAGAGTTTTCAAGCAGTTGAGCCGATTGAATTTCGGCCAAGAAAGCTCCAAAACCTGGAACGGTTACACATTGATAACGGTATAAAAGCTGCGCGATGTAAAGTTCTATTTTCATGTTAACAAAGTTATGCAACGTGAATAGTTATCAAAATTTTATTCACAATTTTTATTAACAATTTGCAAGTAATGCACTATCAGTAGATTACTGTTTTGTTTTTGACGAATTTTTATTTAGCAACTCTTTTTTTGGTTCATTTTTTTATAAATTGATAGAACTGTGAACCTGTAAGTAGTTTTTTTTTAAATATTTATCGTATAATTGTAAGATATGTCAGAAGAAAATATATTTTACCTGTTGGCTTTACTGCGTGTTGAAGGCGTGGGCGATATAATGGCCAAAAAACTGCTTACTCACTTTGGAACTGCCGAAAATGTTTTGAATGCCAAATCACAGCAGCTTGCCTCCATTGATGGGGTAGGAACTGTTTTGCTTAAAAATTTTAAGGATAAAAGCGTTTTTGAAAAAGCAAAACAAGAATTGGATTTCATTCAAAAGAACAATATTGAAGTTCTTAGTTTTCAGGATCACAACTACCCTGATCGGTTGAAGCACTGTATCGACGGGCCGGTTCTGTTGTTTTCGGCTGGAAACATTAATCTCAAAAACCGAAAAATAATCAGCATTGTCGGTACGCGTCAAATCACTTCGTATGGAACTGAATTCTGCCGAAAATTAATAGAAGATTTAGCGCCTTTGGATCCGATAATCGTCAGCGGTTTTGCTTATGGCGTGGATATTGTGGCACATCAATTGGCAATGGAGAATAATTTGCAGACTATTGGAGTTGTGGCGCATGGTTTGAATCAAATTTATCCCAAACCACATAAGAAGTATATGGCCAAAATGGAGCAAAACGGCGGTTTTATGACTGAATTTTGGAGCTCCTCAAATCCAGACAAAGAGAATTTTGTCCGCCGAAACAGAATTGTAGCCGGAATTAGTGAAGCTACAATTGTTATCGAATCTGCAGATAGAGGCGGCTCGCTCATCACTGCGAATATGGCCAATGATTACAACCGCGATGTCTTTGCTGTTCCAGGACGAACCACCGACAAATACAGTCAAGGCTGCAATAATTTGATTAAAACTCAAAAAGCAAATTTACTCACCAGTGCAGCCGACTTGATTTACAACCTGAATTGGGATATTGTGCAGGAAACCAAAGCAGTTCAAAAACAGCTGTTTGTCACGCTGGATGATGACGAGCAGAAAGTGTACGATTATCTCCTGAAAACTGGGAAAGAATTAATGGACATCATTGCCCTGCATTGTGATTTTCCGATTTATAGAATTTCGGGATTACTTTTGAATATGGAATTAAAAGGCGTGATACGGCCTTTGCCTGGGAAAATGTTTGAAGCGATTTGATTTTTGATTTCAGAAATTTGGGATCTATAAAAATTGATTGTGTTTCGTTATTATCATTGTAGCCCACGATTTCAACCGTGGGGAATGTTTATTTTATCCCAAGATTCCCGTCAAATGTGTTGAAATCGTCTCTCCTTTTGGGCTTAACAATCAATAAATGATACAGCTGATGGCATATCGATTTTAATTCGATTAGGTTGGAGTTGTCAATTGCTTTTTCTCCCAACTGCATCAGTTTACTGTGTTTGGATCTGTCTTTGAAAGCACTCGGATCTTCAAAACGCAAATAATAAAAATAGTCTATGTAGCTTTCATCTTGATTTTGATAAATGTTATCCAGCAGGCTTTCAAGCTCTTTATTTTTTTTGCGGATTAAATATTTGTTGTTGGATTGAAGAACTTCTTTTTCATTTCTTATGATTTTTTCATACTCTTCTTTTTGTCTTGGGCTGGCTTTTTCTAGATAAAAGTAAAGGCTGTCCTTGATTTTGCTGTACTCTTCCATCTCTGACAATACGTGTTTGTGCCGAATAATATCGTCAAATTCCTGAATGTAGATTTTTTCAGTTCGTCAATCTGATATTTTTTATCGGTTATGGCATCATTTTTATTCTCCAATGCCTCGTTATAAAGAACGGTTAACGATTCTTGGGATCTTTTTAATTTGGCCAGATATTCATAATTCTCATTTGGCTCTTCATTCCTGATTTCTTCTAAAACAGTGTCTAAAGCATTTTTGATTTCCAATGATAATTTATCAATCGAAATTTTTCTTTGATGCGGATTGAAGACTTCGCTTATTTCCAAATCCAATGCGCTGATATAAACATCAATACTTAAATCCCGCGACTCCGAAACCTTAAAATTAAGCTCAATATCCATTCCTTTCAGCAGATCCTGCTCAAAATTACTGCCGCAGATTTCGATATAACCAATGGAAAGGTTACTGCCCACCATACTTCCTGCATTGCCTTCAACTACGTTTATGATTAGTTTTTGGTCGGAGTTTTTTAGTATGTTTTTCGAACAGGTTTTGTAAATGGTTTTCTTTAAAGGCAGAATATCATTTTTCTTAAAGATAATTTCCATGTGGCTTTTACCCGTTTCTTCGTCTAATTCTAAACAGATATCATTCGGAATTGGCTGGCCCAAAATACTATATAAGCCATTTGTAATCTGGATATTAGCATTGCTAAACACTTGTTTTTGCTGCTGATCGTATAAAAACAGCGTAAACTGATTGGTTGTTTTTTCCAGCAAAGGAACAAACTCGGCTATTTTTTTACTTGCTTTTAAGAGACCGGTGTCAAAACCGCCGTCGGCTCGGGTAATTCTATAATAACCGTCGAATGATTCTTCCAAAAGAATTACAATCAGTTCTTCGGAATCTTTAGAATGGGGTTCATAGATTGTTTCAACCTGAATGTTGTTTTGTTCAATTTTAGGTTCGTTTAAGATTTCTTGCTCAATTAATTCCGAAGGTTTTGAACCCGCATAATACGCCGCGCCAATGATTACAGCAGTTGTAGGATCCAAAGTGGTTTCTACCTGAATTTGTGTTCTTTGCTGTAACTGCTGGCGTATGTACGGAATGTATGTGGTACCGCCAACAAGGATGATGCGCTCAATATCCGAAAAGTTTAAGTGATTGTCTTTGATCAGTTTTTCGACTAAATGAAAGGATTCCTCAAATTTGGATTGGATGATTGTTTCAAATTCTTTTCGGCTGATCTCGATGTCCAAGGAGATGGAAAGTTCATCAGAGTCAATTTCAATGTTTGATGTTTCTTTTATCGAAAGTTCTTTTTTGGCTTCTTCTGCTTTGTACAGCAGTTCAAAAAACAGTTTGTTGTAGGCGGCGTTTTCTTTAGAAATCAGCTTCTCCCAGAGATTACTTTCGTGGGTTTCCTTTTCGATTTTCGGACAGATTATTTTCTCAACAAACAAAGTGTCCAAATCAACACCGCCCAAAAAATTATTGCCCTTATGATCATATACTTTGAGGTCGCGCTCATTGATGTTTATTAATGCAATGTCAAAAGTTCCTCCTCCAAAATCGTATACCAGCCATTTTTTATCTGAAGTGATTTCAAGATTTAAGGAGTTGGAATACGCCAAACAAGCGGCAATGGGTTCTTGGAGCAAAACAATTTCTTCAAAACCCGCTTGATAGCCTGCTTTTTTGGTAGCATTTGACTGAATCGTATCAAACGAAGCCGGAATCGTAATTACCGCAGATTTCAAGCTTTCGCCTTGAGCGAAATTAACCAGCTCATTCAAAACCATCGAAGAAAGCTCTATCGGACTGCAGTTTTTATCCAAATCTTTGATGTAATACACTTCATCCGATCCCATTTTTCGTTTAAAAGAGGAGAATACATTTTCGGCGTTGGTAGCGCTGTGTTCTCTCGCTTTTTCGCCTATTTGTATGCGTCCTTTTCGGAATGAAACCACTGAGGGAATGGTGTCTTTGAAACCAACAGGATTTTTATAAATGCTGATTTTTCCGTTTTCATATTTTGCTATTCCCGAATTCGTCGTTCCTAAATCAATTCCGATGTTTATATTCTTCATAAAATGGTATTATTATTTCCCTATTGGTGTAACTATTTTCAACACATAGAAACATAGATTTTGCAACTTCTAATGTAGGCGTTTCACTTATTTAAAACACTCATAGCTCACTATGTGAAAGAAATGTATTTCTTTTTTGCATTCTTTTTTTAAATAAAATCTATGTTTCTATGTGTTAAATAAAAATTTTATAAATTACACCTAATAGCTTATTATTCTACGATAACTACTGCTTTTTGAATCAGTTGAAACGTATTGTTTTCTGATTTATAAATTGTGGGCCTAATGACTTTGGTAATTTTTTTTGAGTTCGAATTAAGAATATTTGCCTCTATGGAACTGTCTCTTTCATCATAATTTGTACCCAAAGGATTTACTATTTTATATCCTTTTTCTTCTAATTCGTGGTAAATTCTTTTTAGATTGCGCTCAAAACCATCAATGTTTTGTTCAAGCGCTTTTTTTTCAATCTCAAATAGTTGGTTTATTATTGCATTCATTTTAAAATTGGATTTTTATGAATGAGCAATTTACAATTTATTTAGTAGGTTGTTATTTACCCGCGTTATTTTTTATTGTCACACTTAATGTTTTCGTAAAAGGATGAATATCATTCAATTGTTTGCTTTACTGGATTTAAAAAGAGATCAGATTCTGGATTTTGACTCTGAGGATTTTATCCGAATAGAGAAAAAAATCAATTTCGAAAAGAAAATTAATCCCGAAATAGATTCCAAAGCGGGCGAAAATTTAATTCGTGCCCTCAAAGAATATAAAGAAGTCTTTTTGTTTTTAATGTCGAATCGTACACTGTTTAATTTTTTGTCAAAAAACAATTTATCCAAAAACAATTTTCCTGTTTCCAACGGTTTTGTTTCAGACGAAAAGGTTAAAGGTTTTATCGCTGTTTTTTTGGCTGATGATCTGCTTTCTTTTTTCAGCCTGAAACTTTCGACAAATACATATAATGATTTGGAAGAGCTTGATTATCTTTTGGATGCAAAGAATTATTTGCCAGAAGAGATAATTTACAAAATGGCTTCGCTTGTTTTTTCTAAATTGGATTTTTCGATAAACCAATTGTGCGTTACGTATTCCAATGATTTTTCAAATATCATTTTCATCAGATACACAACTTTTTACGGGCTGTTAACTCATTTTAGAACATTTGAAACAGACCAGAAAATTTCTGATTTATTGTCTTTGGTAATCGTGTTTTATCAAAAGAAAATAGATGATTCGTTTTTCACAGCTGTTATACAGTCTATGGCATTCTATAAAGCTTTTGATGAAAACGTAAATGAGACTCTTATTAAAAACAGAGCAAGTGTAACTGTATTTACCAGTGATGGCGACCCGACTAAAAAGCCGGTTTTGGTTAGTATATTAATTGGTTTGATTTGTGCCGTTATACCTTTTTTGGCGACCAAATGTTCCTGAGCTAAATTTTTTGTTTAGTCTTTTGAAAAAGAGTTAAAAAGAGTATGTTTGTGCTTTAAAATTTGCGAAAAGTATGAACATAATAGAGCTGTTTGAAGAATTAAAGATAGATAAAAGCAATATTTTATTATTTTCCTCCGAAGATGTTATCCGAATAGAAAAGCAGGTTAATGTCGAGAAAAGAATTAACCCTGATATTGATGTCAATGTTGCCAACAGCTTGATTTTGGCTTTAAAAGAATATCCTCAAGAGCTTTATTTTGTGGTTTCCAATAGGGTTTTGTACAATCTTTTTGCAAAAAAAAATTATTCCAGACACAATTTTCCGTCTCCGCAAAGAGAGCATGATGCCGAAAAAATTCAGGATTTTATCAGTCAGTTTCTTAATGATGATTTAGTGCTGTTTTTTGACCAGAATTTATCTCAAAATAAATTCGATATCATTAGCGATATTTTTGACTTTAAAGATTGTTTTCCCGAAGACGCACTGTTTCAATTGAATAAGAAACTCATTGGCAAAATTGATTTTCTGCTGACGAATTTGAGTCAAAACAACTTCGAGGCTATTATGTATGTACAGCACCGCAGTTTTTATGTTTTATTGTCTTCTTTCAGTTCTATAGAAATGGACAGTAAAATCCGAAGTTTGGTTAACATTGTGACTGACCACTATAATGCCAATAAACTCTCAGATTTTTTTATGATCTGCATTTCCGCAATGTCAGGTTATGTTGCCTATGATCCAAGTCTGACCCAGGTTTTGGTTGGAAATAAGGAAACTGTTTTTGCCAATAGTACAAATCGGGAATCATCAGGTTCATCAGGCTTGTCTGCCAGAACCATTATTTTTTTAGTCATTGCCATTATAAAAATACTGGTTCTTTTTTCTAAATGCTCCAACAATTGATCTAGATAGATTTTTAAATAATACGATTAAAAAATGCCTAATTTGGATATTCAAATTAGGCATTTTGATTATATATTTTGAAGAACAGCAGGAGTAGGGTCATTTTCCTTAATTCTGTTTCTGCATATTTTTTCGATTTCCAAAATATCAGGAACTCCAGAGATATAGAGAATATCGGGTACATATTTGTCGGATTTGTCTTTTTGGCTTACCATTTTACCTGTTCTCAGTTCCATCGAAAGGTCTTCCTTTTTACTGTTTATTTCCATAATTTCCCGAAAATTGTTCCCAGTCATAAGTGGTAATTGTTCCTTTGCGATAGTGAATTAGTCTGTTTTCTGTGCCTACAAAATACCCGCCTTTTTGAAATAAGGCGTAAAATCCGCCACACAAAATGGCAATCCCTACTACTACAAAAAGACCAATAATTAAAGTTGGGACAAGCATCGGTTCAAAATTATCCCAACTGGCTGTAGTCGGTTCATCGTTTACTTTAAAATGAACCTCTTCTCCTTTAAAAAGAGGTCCCAAAAAAGCAATTACAAAAATGCTGATAAAGGCCGACCATATAATTCCAAAAGCGATAATTCCCAAGGATTTATTTAAAGGCTGTTTTCGTTTGGCTAGGATTGAAAAATCAACTTTTTCTGTTCCAATAACCGATTTTAAATCCAGAGGTAATGATTGAATAGTGTTCAATTGTCAAATTAGTTTAGGTGATGTTGTAATCTCAAATATATTAAAATTTGTAAACCTATGCGGTTTTAGTCGCTAAATTTAAAAAGCTGGTAATTTTTGAGATTTCCAGCATAAAATTTATTATGACTATCTGTAACTAATACCAAGCAGATAGAATTAGCCACAGATTAAAAAGATTTACACAGATTTTTAAAAAAGTGTAATGAAATCTGTGAGAATCTGTGTAATCAGTGGCAAAACATATATGGTACTCTTTGCGGACATTCATCAAATTTATTTTTAATATCCTCGTTATTAGTAAAGAAATGAGTGTTTTTTTTAAGATTATAATTAAACCTTTTTCATGAATATTGGTCATACTAAAACGATTTCGAATTCATTTAAACACTTTTATTATGGATCAAAATGTGCTTTGGTCACTTCGGTTGGGTTTCACAAATAAAGAAGCTTCAAAAATTACTCAAAACGGATTAACATTTTTTCTTGAAAACTCATTTATGGCTTCTGTTGATTCGACTATTCCTTCTTTTTTAGAAAACAGCCCAAAAACAAGAGTAGAATTACAGCAACAACGGGAATTTTATAAAAATGCTACAAAGGAACAAAAACAGGAAAAGCAGAAAAAAGAGAGGCAGACTTCGGAAGAAATGAAAACCTGGTGGATAGATAAAATGACTGTTTCTGAATTTCCGCTCCGCGAAAAAATGACCTGTTTCTGGCACAATCATTATGTGTCAACCTTCCCAAAAGTGAAAGTGAATTTCTGGATTTTTCAGCACAATCAAATTTTAAGAAAAAATGCTTTTGGAAATTTCAAAACACTGACCAAAGAGATTGTTAAAAGCAATGCCATGGTGCGTTATCTTGATAATACGGACAACCGAAAAGATAAACTCAACGAAAATTTAAGTCGGGAGTTGCTTGAACTTTTTACCCTTGGCATCGGGAATTACTCCGAGCAAGATATAAAAAACGGAGCCAAAGGTCTCGCCGGACTTGGTCTTGGGGAAGAAAGCGCTGTTTACAGATCCAAATTTGAAGACAATGAAAGCTTTATTTATTTTGGGAAAAAAGGCAGTTTTAAAATTGATGAAATGATTGATATTATTTTTGAACAGCCGAATATTCCTTATTTGGTTACCCGAAAAATATTAAAATGGTTCATTTATGATAATCCAAAGGAAGAATTAGTTCGTTATTATGGGGATTATTTGAGGAAAAAGAATTTTGAAATCAAACCTTTATTGGTTAAAATATTCACCGAAGAGTTTGCTAAAAAGAATGGTGGCTCTAAGATTAAAAGCCCTTTGGAGTATATTTTGCAATTGATGAACGAACTCAATATTGAAAACCCTAATGAAAGATTGATTACCAAATTTCTAAAAGATCAAGGAATGGATTTGTTCAACCAGCCTAACGTAAAAGGTTGGGACGGCGGTAATTCTTGGCTTACTTCACAAGTCTTTTTACAGCGAAATAATGTTGCAGATTTACTTTGCAACGGTAAAAATTTGACTCGGGGGAACAAACAAAATGTTGAAAATTCGATGATGACGCAAAATCCAAACAGGCAGTTTACGGTGAGGCTGGATTGGGATAAAGATGGAAATAACAAGGAAATCATTGCCGAGCTCGAAAATCGTTTGTTGTTTAAAACTGATGCAACCGATCGGCAGGATTTCGAGCAGCTATTAAAATACGATTTCGACAGTAAAACCGAAGGTTCGGAAAACGCTGTATTGCGATTATTCAATTTTATGGTAAAAACCCCTGAATTTCAATTAATATAATAGCTGCCGAAAGTCATAAAGTTGAATGAAATTATGACTTTTGACTTTATGGACTTTCAACTTTAAGACTTATTCATTATGGACAGAAGAAAATTTTTAGCGCTTACAGGAACATTTACGGGAGGATCGCTTCTATTGCCTGATTTTTTATATTCTTTTGGCTCACAAACTAATTTGGTTTTGGGTGAACAATGTGTGGTTTTTGTCCAATTAAACGGAGGAAATGATGGGCTAAACACTTTTATCCCGTTTGAAGATGCACTTTATTATGATTCGCGTCCAACGATCGCCATCTCAAAAACCGAGGTTTTAAATGCAGCAAAAGGAATGGCGTTTCATCCTGCTTTGAAAGGATTTGCCAGTATGCAGCAAAATGGTGATTTGTCGGTTATCCAAAACGTGGGTTATCCAAATCCTGTGCGTTCTCATTTTAGAAGTCAGGAAATTTGGCAGACGGCACCAACCCATCAGGAATATCTTAATGATGGCTGGCTTGGGCGTTATCTCGATTTGCAATGCAAGGAACACCAGCCAACTGCTGGAATAAACATTGATAACATTGATAACTTGGCATTGAAAGGCGATGAACCGAATTCCATTACTGTAAAAGATCCAGACAGATTTAAGACTAAAAACAAACAAGAAAACGAAGGGCAATTATCGGGTAATCCGCAATTGGATTTTGTTCGAAAAGTTGCTAATTCTGTAGTAGAAGGTTCGGATGATATTCAGAAAGCTTTAGCAAAATCAGCAGCATCAGATGTTATTTATCCAAAAACAGGCCTAGCTAAAAACCTAGAATGGATTTCGAAACTGATAAAAGGAAACCTAAATTCTAAGGTGTATTATACTTCGCTGGGCGGTTTTGATACTCATGACAACCAGCTTTCCATTCACAAAAACAGGTTGACCGAACTCAATGATGCTGTTTTTAGTTTCTATGAAGATTTAAAAAAATCGCAGCAATTACAGAATGTGACCATCGTTGTTTTTTCAGAATTTGGCCGTCGCGTAAAAGACAATGGACGAGGAACTGATCACGGTACAGCAGCTCCAATGTTTGTTATTGGCGGCAATAACCTTGGTCAAATTATTGGACGAAACCCCAATTTAGCCGATTTAGATAATGGCGATTTAAAACATGAGATCGATTTTAGAAGTGTTTATGCGTCAATTTTAAAAAACAAATTGAATTTTGATTTCACCAAAATTGGAATACAAAATAAAGCATTGGAAGGTTTGTTTTAAAGTATTTTTAAAAAACACATACTATTTTATAGTTACCGTTTTATGGGTATCCAAATTTCCTCTTCAGATTCTGGATCATTGTTTTTGTATTTTTCGCTTAAAATTTCAAAATGCGGCCTGTTGTCTAAATCATAATCCGAATTAGGTATCCATTCCCCATAGATATAACGGAAAATGGAATCATCAGTATTTAAGCCTTTATAATCAAAAACCGCATAAAGTCCTCCAGCCAAAGTGAATGTTTCCATCCCGGAAGGAACATTGTCAAAGTCTGAAACTTCTGCTGATGCCCATTTTTCAAATTCATTTGATGGAGTAAAATTCAAAAAATGAGTTGGCTTATAAACCGTCATCGAAATTAAATCGGGGGACAGGCTGTTGTTTATTTCTTTTCGTCTTGGCATAAAATTCTTCCAAAGTTCGCCCACTTTGTAATCTGCAAAACTCATTACAAGCCGTTTTCCAATTAATTTTTTCTCGCTTGCTGTTAGTATTCTTGGTTTCATTTTTTTTTTAAATTATGTGATTAACTATCAACTATTGTCATCCTTATTTGGGCGCAATTTTTCGGCAAGTTTTTTTGGAGCCATTTCATAATACGCTGTTGTCAGAGCATCTGCAAATAAGTCATTGTGCACTTTTTCCATCTCAATTAAAGTCCAGCCTTGTTTCCCCCATTTATTATCAAGGGGATAAATAATGGTTTTATCTGCTGCAGAAAAAACGTCTTGGTCAATTTCTGATAATTTTATGCAGGCTCTTTTGAGTTTATCGTCATAAGTGGCAAATATTTTTTTCTTTACCCTGAAAGATATTTTTTCAAAGTGCGGTTCTTCCGTTGCTTCGGGGAATGAAAGAGCTAATTGTCGGAGGGTATCAATTGTTACCATTGTTCCACTTTTGAAATGTTACTCGCTTAAACTTAATTACTAAATAAATATTTTTTTACTTCACTTTCAATTATTTTAGAGCTTATAAAAAATGGTTTTTTTTCAATTTCTACAGTAATTACTTTATTTAGGTATTTATATTTTCCTTTAAAAGTTCCAATTGCACTTTTTATTTGAAAACTTCCTGATGATTCATCTCCAGTTAGATATCCATCTTCATTTTTCAGTAGAATTTGTAATTTATCCAATAACTTATTAAAAGGTTTTTCGTAATTAAATGATATTTTAGCCATATTTAAATAATTTTATGGTTCAATGACTTCTTCTACAATTTGCCCTAAAGTTGAGTCAACTTTTTTAGCCTGTTCTTTTAAAATTTCTTTAGATTTATTGTCCAATATTCGAGCTATTTTGGACAATCCTGGAATGTTTTCAAGTTTTTCAACTGCATCAGAAAGGTTCGCGCTTTTTTCCAATGCATCCATTAATGGATGATCTGACTTATTGTAATCGCTAATTAGTTTACCTGGATTTTCTGAACTGACGCTTAAAATATTGTAAAGCAATTTAATTCTTAAATCACTTGAAATTTCTTTATCTTCAATCGAATTTATTTGATGTGATAAACCTTCAAATGTTTTGCTCAATACTTCTTTGTGCGTGTATTCTTCTATTAATCGTTTAGAAAGATTCAATTTTTTATTTGCAGAATATGCAATCCATAAAATAGGAATATACAAAGGAATAATAGCCAAAACAAAACGTGGGCTATATTCTATTACTTCAATTATAGTCCTTTTCTGTAATATAAAATATATGCTTAGTCCAAATGGAATCAATGAAACCATTGCTAATCCTAAAGCCGCAAACCTAAAAGTAAAAGTAAATTTTTTGCTGTCGTTTACTTCACTATCTTTTTTCTCTGAATAGGCCGAAGACAAACCCGCAGTTAGTGCATTTGGAAGTAATTTATTAATTTTGTCTAAGACGGCATTATGCTCTAAATTCCAACCAGATAATGTCTCATTATAATCATTTGTTTTTTCTTTTAGAAAAGTATTGTAACCATCAATTGTATCTTTTTTTACTGTTTCAACTTCTTCTTGTAATTCATTAAGATCAACCTGTAAGGATTCATATGTGTTTTCAAGTTCATCTTTTAAGCCTTCAACTTTTGTTTCAATTTCATTTCCTTCTTCATTTATTTCGCTTTCTGTGTATCCAAAAATTTCACGATGTAAGTTGTCAATTTCTCTTTTTTTCGACTGAAGTGATTTATATAAAGTATCTATTTTTCCACTTATTTCATCTCCTTTATCGAAATGTTCTTGTAAGGTTTCTAGTTTTTCTAGGAGTGATTCGTTATTTTCAAAGTTTTCTTCTAACGTAGTAAGGGTATCTTCTATATGCTCAGTTCTTGCTTTTAGATTCTTATCAAAATCATCTATATTTTTGAAACTTTGTTCCGATTTTGTTTTAATTAATTTTATGTCAGTTAAACATTGTTTAGCATCTTCAGTTCTTGCAAGAGAAAGCTCAGCATTAGATGTGGCTTGTTCTTTCGCTTCGAGACTTCTGTTTTTATATTCAGAAGCCATTTTAGATGATTGTTTAGCTTCTTTTTCAAAATCAGAAGTTTTTTTACTAACATCTATTTCTAATTGAGTTACTCTTTCCCAAAGTTTTATCCTTTCAGAATCTAAATAGTCAATGTTACCTTTAGTAAAATCTTTACTCATAATTTTTAATTTAAGAAGTTAGGAATTGATTTTTATGATGTAATTCTGTAATACAATTTAATAAATTTGTTTGTCGAAAGATACTAAAATATTCTCATAAGCAATTAAACAGAATTTCACTACTAAATGTTTTGAAAGAAATATTTAAATAAAAAAATGCAGCTATTCTAAAACAGCTGCATTTTTTATAAAAAACTAATTGTGCTTATTTTAAAGCCTTAAAAAGTATCTCAACAGGGTGAAATGCTTTTCGGCTTGTTCCGTCGCTTATTTGGTGTCTGCAGCTAGTTCCTGAGGCAGAAATTAACGTGGCTTGCTCTTCTGAACGGATGGTTGGGAATAAAACCAATTCTCCAATTTTCATCGAAATGTCGTAATGCTCTTTTTCATATCCAAAAGATCCCGCCATACCGCAACAGCCACTTGGGATATTGAGTACCGTATAATTTTCTGGCAACATCAAGATTTTTTTAAGCGGTACCAATGAAGACAACGCTTTTTGGAAACAGTGACCGTGCATACGGACTCTTTCTTGGTTATCAGTAAATGAAGCAGATGTGATTCGGCCTTCATCTAATTCTTTGGCCAAAAATTCTTCGATTAGCATTGCTCTGCTTGAAAACGCTTTGGCTTTTTCTTTCAAATCGCCACGGCATAAATCTGGATATTCATCGCGGAACGATAATATAGCCGAAGGTTCTATTCCAATCAAAATTGCGTTTTCCGGCATTTCTTTGGCGAAAGCCTGTATGTTTTTTTCTGCCAATTCACGAGCTTCTTTCAGCATTCCTTTCGAAAGATAGGTTCTTCCGCTGATACCGATTTCTGGAATCACAACTTCATAACCCAAACGGTTAAAGAGCTTCACTGCAGTTTGCCCTATTTCGACATCATAGAAATTCAGGAATTCATCATTGTATAAATAGACTTTCCCTTGAATGAAATTCCCCGTTTGTCTATAGCTTTTGATCCATTTGGCAAAGGTAATCTTGTGCATTAACGGCAACGATCTTTCGGTTGCAAAACCGGTAGAACGTTTCATAATGTTACCGATAATTCCTTTGGAACCAAAATTATACAACCATGGTAAAGAAGCAAATAATTGATTAATTTTTGGCGTATTGCCAATTAACTTCGAACGGAATTTCACTCCGTTTTTATCATGGTATTGCTGTAAGGTTTCAGCTTTTAGCTTCGCCATATCCACATTGGACGGACATTCGGATTTACATCCTTTACAGCTCAAACATAAATCAAGCACTTCGAGTAAACCTTCATCGTCAAATTTATTTTCTTTGGTAGAATTGGTGATGGTTTCCCTCAATATGTTGGCTCTAGCACGAGTAGTGTGTTTTTCATCGCGGGTTGCCATATAACTTGGGCACATTGTACCACCGCTTTTTTCGGTTTTTCTGCAATCTCCCGATCCGTTGCACATCTCGGCAGCACGTACGATTCCGTTGTGCTCGGAGAAATCAAAATACGTTTCCGGCATTGGAGTTTCCTGTCCAGGGTTGTACCTTAGACTGTTATCCATAGGAGGCGTATTGACCACTTTGCCTGGATTAAAAATGCCCCAAGGATCCCATGTATTTTTCACTTGGATAAACATTTGGTAGATTTCTTCTCCCAACATCAGCGGAATAAATTCACCGCGAAGTCTTCCGTCGCCATGTTCCCCGCTTAGTGAGCCTTTGTATTTTTTAACTAAATGAGCAATATCGGTAGCGATAGTTCTAAAAAGCGCAGTGCCTTCTTTGGTTTTTAGATCAATAATTGGGCGAAGGTGTAATTCTCCTGTCGCGGCGTGGGCATAATGCACACAGCTTAGATTTCGCTCTTTTAGAATAGCATTAAAATCTTCGATAAAATCAGGTAAGTCATTAACATCAACGGCAGTATCTTCAATAACGGCAACTGCTTTGGCATCACCGGGAATATTAGACAATAATCCCAATCCTGCTTTTCGCAGATTCCAAACTTTGTTAGTGTCTTCTCCATAAACGATTGGGAAATGATAGCCTAAATTTTTGGAACGCATCAAATCCTCCATTTCTTTGGCGATTTGAAGAATTTCTTCTTGCGTATCTCTTAAAAATTCAACAACAAGAATAGCTTGCGGATCACCTTCAACAAAGAATCTGTTTTTGCTTTGCTCAATATTCTCTTTGGTGCATTCTAAGATATAATGGTCGATTAATTCAACACTGTCCGGGTTGAATTTCAACGCTTCCAAATTAGCTTTCAGCGATTCGTTGATACTGTTGCAATGCACGCAAACTAAGGCAGCAAATGGTTTTAAAGCATCTACTAAATTCAATTTAATCGCTGTCGAGAAGAACAATGTTCCTTCAGAACCTGCGATTAATTTGCAAAAATTAAATTTTTCTGTCGGATCGCCAAAAGGCTGGCTGTCGGCCAATAAATCTAAAGCGTAACCTGTATTTCTTCTTGGAATTGATTTTTTTGGATAATTTTCGTTGAATAAGGCTCTGTTGGCTGGCGAAGACAATAGCTCTTTGGTTTGAACATAAATGTTTTGTTCCAAAGGGCTTACCACATTTATTCCGCTGCATTTGTCTTCAAATTCGGCATTGGTTAAAGCACCAAAAGTGACTTCATTTCCATCTGCCAAGAAACCTTTAATTTCAAGTAAATGCTCGCGGGTAGAACCATAAATTACGGATCTTGCACCACAGGCGTTGTTCCCCACCATGCCGCCAATCATACAACGATTACTCGTTGAGGTTTCGGGGCCAAAAAATAATTTATAGGGTTTTAAATGGATATTTAATTCATCACGAATCACTCCAGGTTCTACCCAAGCCGATTTTTCGACAGGATCTACCGAAAGGATTTTGGTGAATTCCTGAGAAATATCAACCACGATTCCATTTCCAACAACCTGTCCGGCAAGAGATGTTCCGGCCGCACGAGGAATTACGCTGCTTTTGTTTTCTCTGGCAAAAGCGATGATTTTTTGAATATCTTCCTTCGTTTTTGGAATTGCTACTGCCAAGGGCATTTCTTTGTAAGCACTAGCATCAGTGGCATAAAGTGTACGCATAGTATGGTCGTACAGTAGTTTTCCATCTAATTGCTTTTCAAGATTTTGAAGGTTCATTTTATTTTTGATTGAGGATTAACGATTGCTGATTTTTGATTTTTATTACGACGAAATCTGCAATCAAAAATCGTTAATCAGCAATCTGAAATCTTTAGTATAAAATTCTATATCGAATGGTATTCGGAATCTTTTTTAATTTTTTCTCCAAATCTTTGTTATGGAAATTATCAATATCGGTAATTACGTAACCCAAAGTTTCGTTGGTTTTTAAATATTGACCCAAAATATTGTTATCATATTCCAAAAGAATATTATTGATTTGTGCCAAAATACCTTTTACGTTTTCATGAATATGCATGATACGGTGCGCACTTTGAAGTTCAGGAAGCTGAATTTCAGGAAGGTTAACGCTTCCGTAAGTAGTTCCTGTATTGATGTAATTAATTATTTTGTTGGCAACATAATGTCCAATGTCTTCTTGAGCTTCTTCGGTACTTCCTCCAATATGTGGAGTCAATATCACATTTGACAATCCCTGCAATTCAGATACAAACGGCTCGTCATTGTTTTTTGGCTCGTATGGGAAAACATCGACTGCGGCTCCGTGAATTTTACCGTTTTTTAAGTTGGCAACCAATGCTTCAATATCAACTACATGGCCTCTGGAAAGATTTAAAAAGATAACCCCGGGTTTCATGCTTTCAAAAGCATCGGCATCAATTATATTTTTGTTGCTGGCGCGCCCGTCCACGTGTAAAGAAACAACATCCGAAAGCGCCAATAATTCTTTTAAAGAAGAACATTTTTTAGCATTTCCAAGAGCCAGTCTGTCAATCGCGTCATAGAAATACACTTTCATTCCTAATGCTTCGGCTATGATAGAAAGCTGTGACCCAATGCTTCCGTATCCAACTAAACCTAATTTTTTACCGCGAATTTCAACACTGTTTGTGGCCGATTTGTCCCAAACGCCTTCGTGCATTAATTTGCTTTTTTCGAAAGTATTACGAACTAGCATAATGATTTGTCCCAAAGCCAATTCCACAACAGATCTGGTGTTGCTGTATGGAGCATTGAAAACAGAGATTCCTTTCATGCTGCAGGCGTTCAAATCTACCTGATTGGTTCCAATACAGAAAGTTCCAACTGCGTGCAGTTTATTGGCATGTTCCAAAACTTTTGCAGTAACATTTGTTTTTGAACGGATTCCAAGTATGGAAACGCCTTTTATTTTTTCGATCAATTCGTCTTCAGACAAAGATCCTTTTAAGGTTTCCACATTGTAACCTTCGTGTTCAAAGATTTTAACGGCGTCTTGATGAATGTTTTCTAACAATAAAACATTAATTCTGTTCTTTGGATAAGAAACTGAAGCTTTATACGAAAGTTCATAAAGAATTTCGTCCAATGATGGAGCTATCTGACTGGCTTTTTCTACCACAATTTTTCTTGTTACATTTTCAGTAAATGCAAAAAACTTGCTTACCGCTCCGCCTTCAAGGGTTTCATAATCAGTATAACCGTCACCAATCATTATTGCTTCGCCCTGAAGATTTAAGGATTTGATTTTTTTTACTTTTCCTTGGTTTTCACACAATTCATCTTTTTCGTCAAAACCAATTATTTTTCCATCATGGTCAAATTTGAAAGTATTGGCCAAAACGTGTTCTGGTTTGATGCCGTATTCCTGAACGATTGGGATAATGATTTCCTTAAAACCGTTTGAAATGATATAAATGTTATCCGAATGCTGTTTGAAAAATGCTCTATTTCGTATTACAGATGCGGTCACTTTCTTTTTTAGTTCTTCAATTACACTGCCGATGTGGTCTCTATTGGCCTGCAATAATTGGATTCTTTGGGTCAAAGATTCTTTCAAGGACAATTTGCCTTCCATTCCCAGATCGGTTAATCGTTGAATTTCGCTTAATATTTGAACCCCTGCAGCACTATCCTGGTAAATTACTTCGCATAATACATCTAGTGCTTCGACTTTCATAAAAGTACTGTCAAAATCGAATATAAATGTTTCCTGATTTTCTGTCATCTTTTTAGTGTTTGTCACAAATAAAAATTATTTGTAAATTTTTTGCACAAAGATAAACCCTCGATTGCTATTCTGAAAATATATTGGTATAATACTAGCTAGTTTAACGATAATTGAGGTTATTGTTATAAATAGTCTTTTTGTGCAGACATTATTAAATTTAAACTTAGAAAAGCATATTTAAATTTTGTTTTATTGATTTAAAAAAGTGTTTTTCAACAGGGATTTTCGCAATTTGAGAACGATATACTTTTAAAACGACAATAACTTGCCAAAATCCAACCCATAAAACGGTGAATTTGACAAGTTAATGGAAATTTTTTGTGTTCTAGTTTTGTAATTTTACGTCAGTACTTTCAAAAATTTTATCAGCAGATGAAGCCACAAATCCTTGGTACAAATTACCGTCAGGCATTATATAACGCAAAGCAAATTCATAATAGCAGGATGGGATTTCAAAAGAACCTTCTTCAAAGTTGATGGTATATAAATCGGCCAAAGTGCTGGACTGTTCCAATAACTGCTCAGGAGTTCCTTTAATTTTTCCGCCGGAAGCATTCAATTTCCATCCGTTTTCTTCCAAGAAATTGTTCAGTTCTTCCAGTTTTTCAAAATGGTTTAATGCATTGACATTAATTGTAAAGTGATTTGCACGGAAACCATAAACATACATCCAAGCAGCATATTCCGATTCTTCTAATAATGCTTTGTAAATCTCTTGTGAATTGGATTTCCAAACCACGCCGTTTAATACTAATTCTGGATGCATAAAATCGTTTTGGTTGCAATTGTCCAAGATAGTTTTTACAGTTTCTTGTAAGCTTGAAGAACATTTTTCCAACTCTAATTCGGAGATGAAAATTCTAGGTGCATTAGTATCTGTTGTATGTTCATAATGTTGAGCATACAGTTTTTTGGATTCAAAAACATATTCACCACGGGCTTCATAGCCAACGGCCAAAAATGGTTTTTCCAATACAGTAATGTTGATTCTTGGGTCATTGAAAGTACGAATCGCAATGTGATCGTTTTGAATCATCTCTCCTTTTTCTTCCAGTAAAGTATGTATTTTTTTAGCAGATGGGGTTATTGAAGCATATTGTTCCCATAATTTCGAAAGCAGTTGATTTTTGTCCATTTCTGTTTGTGTTTTGAATTGTAAGAATGACACAAAACTATATAGAAATCTGTTGAACTAACACATTTGTGTTTCGATTATTTATAAATCAATATTTTTGAATAATAATTATGTAATTTTGACAGTTTTAAAAGCGTTTTCTGCTTTAGAATTGTCAATGTTATATTTTGAACCAAACAGTCAAGTGATGTTAAACTCCAAAAACAATGAAAATACTGATTATTTAGACCAAGAAATAATCAGAAAGCTGAGTGAGAATGGCAGAATTCCTTATTCTGAATTGGCAAAAGAATTGAAAGTATCGAATTCTTTGGTGCATTTGCGTGTAAAAAAATTACAGGAATCGGGTGTGATTGCAGGCTTTTCGGTAAAATTGAATGCCAAAGCAAATGGTTTTGAAACGATTACCTACACTGGAATTACCACCAAAGAAGCCCGTTTTGCTTATTCGATAGCCGAGCAATTAAAACTGATTCCAGAAATTGTAGAATGCCATTGGGTTTCTGGGAAATATGCTTTGTTTATCAAGATCGTTGCCGCCAATAACGAAGAACTGCGTAAAATAATCTACGAACAGATACATATTATAGAAGGAGTGGGAGGAACGGATTCGTTTATTTCTTTCGGGTCTGCTTTTGAGAAAAACTTGCCGATACAGTAATAACCGCAAAGGCACAAAGTCGCAAAATAAAGTCCTGAAATTTTTCTTTGCGACTTTGTGCCTTTGCGGTTGAAAATTGTGTTAGTGGTCAATTAAACCTCAAATCCCAATTTCTCTCTAACTCTTGCTAAAACTCCATTAGCAACAATACTTGCTTTTTTTGCCCCTTTTTTCAATAAAGCATCTACCTCTGGAAGATTGTTGATATAGTAATTGTATTTTTCTCTTTCGGTTTTAAATTTTTCCAAAATCAATTCAAACAAAGCTTGTTTGGCATGTCCGTATCCGTAATTGCCTCCTAAATAGTTAGCTCTCATCGCTTCAATTTGGTTTTCGTCAGCCAACAGTTTATAAAGAGTAAAACAATTGCAGGTATCTGGGTTTTTTGGTTCTTCAAGAGGTGTGCTGTCGGTTTCAATACTCATGATCTGTTTGCGCAATGCTTTATCATCCAAGAAAATATTGATGTAATTATTGGCTGATTTACTCATTTTTCCGCCATTTGTTCCAGGAATCAGCATGCTGTCTTCTTGAATTTTGGCTTCTGGAATGACAAAGGTTTCTCCCATTTGGTGGTTGAAACGGGAAGCTACGTCACGGGTAATTTCTAAATGCTGCAATTGATCTTTTCCTACTGGAACAAATTGGGCATCATATAATAAAATATCTGCAGCCATAAGCATTGGATATGAAAACAATCCAGCATTAACATCTTCCAAACGATCGGATTTGTCTTTGAATGAATGTGCCAATGTTAAACGTTGAAACGGGAAGAAACAGCTTAAATACCATGACAGTTCCGCCGTTTGTGCCACATCAGACTGGCGGTAGAAAACTACTTTTTCGATATCCAAACCGCAAGCCAACCAAGCGCAGGCAGTGCTGTAAGTGTTGTCTCTTAAAGTTTCGCCGTTTTTGATTTGGGTAATCGAATGCAAATCGGCTATAAAAAGAAAAGATTCGTTTTCTGGTTTATTAGATAGTTCGATCGCAGGTATAATTGCGCCTAATAAGTTACCCAAATGCGGAGTACCCGTACTTTGAACGCCTGTAAGTATTTTTGCCATTTTTATTTTTTTAAATCTTGTATGATTATGATGAAGTAAGTTATTTTTTTCGCAAAGTTAATTCTTTTGCTAAATTTTCCACAAGTTTGCCTATTTTTGGCTTTAAGAAATGAGCATAATTTTAAATTAGTCGCAAAACTATTGTTGATTTGCTTATTAGATTTGACCATTTAGAACAATTAGTATCAACAAATGAAAAGTATAAAAAAAATATTGTGGACTGTTTGGAGAGTTTGGTTTTATGTGGTAATGCTCATTCCCATCCTAATTATGCTTCCCTTCTTGGTGATTTCGATATTGACGGAAAGCGGCTATCCTTATTTTTTTAAAATGTCCCGTATCTGGGCAAAATGTGTTCTTCTTGGAATGGGCTTTTATTACAAAGTTGAAAAAGTTCAAAAATTAGACCGAAAAAAAAGCTACATGTTTGTTGCCAATCATACTTCTATGTCAGATATTATGCTGATGCTTTCTGTCGTAGATAATCCTTTTGTTTTTGTTGGGAAAATGTCGCTGGCAAAAATTCCCTTATTTGGTTTTTTCTACAAGAGAACAAGTATTCTTGTGGACAGAAGTTGTTCCAAAAGCAGAATGGAAGTTTTTAATGAAGCACAAAAAAGAATAGACCGCGGCCTTAGTATCTGTATTTTTCCTGAAGGAGGTGTTCCTCATGATGAGACTCTTATATTAGATGCTTTTAAAGACGGAGCCTTTCGTTTGGCAGCCGAACATCATTTGCCAATAGTGCCTCTTGTTTTTCCTGACAATAAAAAAAGATTGTCTTATACCTTTTATAGTGGAAGTCCTGGATTGATGCGAGCAAAAATGTTGTCTCCTGTAGAAACTGTTTCTGCAGCTGGCGAACCAATCGACCGAAAAGAACTGCGTGAACAGGTTCGTAATTTAATATTGAATGAATTAATGGAGTTTCAAAAAAAGGACAGTGTAAAATAGTAATTGGTTTTACACTAACTTTTAAACCATTAAGAAAATAAGTTTCATTTAGAAAAAACATAACTTAGTGTCTTAATGGTTCAAATTTTATTTGAATTCTTGATATAAAAAAAGACCGTCTCGTTTTTTGGAATGAGACGGTCTTCTATGTTTTATGCTTCTGCTAATTCCTTAATGTGACTTTTGATTTTCACTTCCAGTTCATCTGCCAATTCTGGATTGTCTTTAATCAAAGATTTTACAGCATCACGTCCTTGTCCAAGTTTGGTTTCACCATAACTGAACCAAGAACCCGCTTTTTTGATAATTTCAAATTCTACGGCAAGATCTAATATCTCTCCAGTTTTCGAAATTCCTTCACCATACATGATGTCAAATTCAGCAACTTTAAATGGCGGTGCTACTTTGTTTTTAACGACTTTTACTTTAGTTCGGTTACCTAATACATTTTCGCCATCTTTAATTTGAGTAGAACGACGAATATCCAAACGTACCGAAGCGTAAAATTTCAAGGCATTTCCTCCAGTAGTCGTTTCAGGATTTCCAAACATTACTCCAATTTTCTCTCTCAGCTGGTTGATGAAAAACACAGTGCAATTAGTTTTGCTGATCGTTCCTGTTAATTTACGCAAAGCTTGAGACATTAATCGTGCATGAAGACCCATTTTAGAATCTCCCATTTCACCTTCAATTTCACTTTTTGGCGTCAAAGCGGCAACCGAGTCAATAACCACAATATCTATTGCTCCAGAACGAATTAAGTTCTCAGCAATTTCCAAAGCTTGCTCTCCGTTATCCGGTTGTGAAATGATCAGGTTTTCGATATCAACACCTAATTTTTCAGCATAGTTTCTGTCAAAAGCATGCTCCGCATCTATAAAAGCGGCAATACCTCCAGCTTTTTGCGCTTCGGCAATTGCGTGTAAAGTCAAAGTCGTTTTACCAGATGATTCCGGTCCGTATATCTCAATAATTCTTCCTCTTGGATAACCTCCAACTCCCAAAGCTAAATCAACTCCCAATGAACCAGATGAAATTGTTTCTACTTCCACAATGGCTTTATCGCCCATTTTCATTACAGTTCCTTTTCCGTAGGTTTTGTCTAATTTGTCAAGAGTAAGCTGTAAGGCTTTTAACTTTGCTTCTTTTTCTGAACTGACTTTTTCTGAACCAACTTTTTCTTTCATTTTCTTCTGTTTTATATGATTTACCAAGTTTTGTAATTAAATATTTGGTGTAGATTTTATTTAATGCTCGTAAAAATACTTCTTTTTTTTGAAGTCACAATAGGCGACTTTTTAACAAAATAGTATTTACTCAGTCAGTTCGCCATAGCTCGTGTGGGAGTGCCACCATCCAGATAAAAGGGCTGCTTTTCTTTGCGCATATTCGCACTTTCATCTGGAGGCTGTCGGGCTGTACGCTTTGCAGTGGCTGATTGCTTCCATCCCTCATGCGAAAAGGCTTTCAGATTATAAACAGCATTATTTTTAACTCCAGTTTAATAGTATAGATGTACTTTTTCTAAATTTTGATTTAATTTGGAGACAATCTAAAATTTCTAAACAAATAACGCTTTTAGTTCCGTTGCATCATGCGGGTTCATTTTTCCTGCCAATACTAAACTCAATTGCTTTCTTCTCAAAGCAGCATCGAAGCGCAGTTTTTCTAATTCCGTTTCAGGCTCGATTGGCGGAACTTCAACAGGTCTTCCGGTATCATCAACAGCTACGAAAGTGTAGATCGCTTCATTGGCTTTAGTCCTGTTTCCAGACTGACGGTCTTCGACCCAAACGTCCAAATAAATTTCCATCGAACTCTTAAAAGCTCTAGATACTTTTGCTTCTATAATTACGACACTTCCAAGCGGAATAGATTTGTTGAAAGCAACATGATTTACAGATGCGGTTACTCCTATACGGCGTGAATGTCTTCCCGCGGCAATACTCGCTGCACGATCCATTCTGGCCAATAGTTCCCCTCCAAATAAGTTATTCAAAGGATTGGTTTCGCTCGGTAAAACCAAATCGGTCAATATAGTTAAGGATTCTGAAGGGTGTTTTGCCGTCATATTTTGTATTAGATAATTAGTAATGTTTTAATTTATTATTGTATTTCTCTTTTTTGAGTTATTGTTTTGACATTCGCATTAATATTGCCATTTCCATTGATTTTTTAGTTAAGCCAATACACCGCCATTACCGATGGGATAAAATACAGAACAATGGTTCTGGCGCCATCATAATCTTTTGCCAATCGCTGTCCAAAAAGCAGCATGATAAGAGTTATGCTGGAAAAAATGGCTCCATATAAGCCATATACTCTGCCACTGTTCAAGGCAAGCTCTATGGCTCCTACTGTACATAAGACGCCCGAAATCAATTCTAATATTAGAACATTTAGCAAAGCAAGAGGTACTTGATTCCGTAATGGAGTTTGAGCAAAATGTTCTCTAAGCCAATCTAAGTTATCTTTCCAATGGAATAATTTATCTTGGGATGATTGTAAAAAAGTGATAGCTAAAAAAACTAATAATAAAATTGAAGAAATATTATTCATGGGGTTTTATTTTTTATGAATTAAACGTGTAAGTTTTATAGATAAATCTGTTAAAATTATTTTGGCATTTCCATTGCGTTCGATATGATACATCGCCTCCGATAATTCTTTAAAGATGTCATTAATGTTTTTGCCGTTTATAAAAGGAGCAAAATTCTCGAGTTTAAATTTTTCTACTTTTGTTTCAATGTAAACAAGCTCTTTTGCTTCATAATTGAGCAGTAAAGCCTGACGGAACATTTCAATGCAAAACTGAAGGAACTTCTTTTGGGTCTCTCTTCCTAATGCCGCTATCTGTTCACTCCATTCAATTAAGTCTTGTATGGCTGCCGCGTTTCCTTTAGCTTTAAATGCAGCTCTAACCCAAGTTACAAACCACAGCTCAAAAGGAGAAGCTTCATCATCAGTATTTAATAAATGGAGAGCTTTATTATAATTTCCTTGTGCCTGATGAGCAATTTTCAAGGCAGTTTTAGGTTCTATTTGTTCTTTTACAATAAGGGCATCAGCTATTGTCTTTTCGCTTAATCCGTTAAAATGTGTAATCTGACATCGTGACCGAATTGTTTGGATGATGTCTTCCTCGTTTTCTGAAATAAGAATAAATACCGTTTTTTCTGGTGGCTCTTCAAGCAGTTTTAGAAGCTTGTTGGATGCAGCGACATTCATTTTATCGGCCATCCAAATAATCATAATTTTATGACCGCCTTCATATGATTTTAAAGAGAGGGATTTTAAAATTTCTTGAGCATCGTCTACACGAATTTCACCTTGTTTATTCTGCACTCCCAATTTGGCATACCAATCAAATAAACCTCCGTAAGGTTTTTCTAAAATAAATTGTCTCCAGTCAGAAATGAAATCGATGCTTTTTGGTTTTTGTTTTACCTCTTCAGTTGTTACTGTCGGATATATAAAATGTAAATCAGGATGGGAAATTTTTTCAAATTTAAGCATGCAGGATTCGTTTGGATTTTGTTGGGAATTACACAAAACATATTGTGCATAAGCAACCGCCATTGGTAAAGTCCCGCTTCCTTCCGGTCCCACAAATAATTGAGCATGAGGGATTCTGCCTAAATCGACACTTTTTGTTAAGTGATTTTTAATGTATTCCTGTCCTAAAATTTTTGAGAATTGCATGTGGCAAAGATATAAGAAAATGATAGTTTCGAAAATTTTCTATTATAAACTTTAAAGCTCCATTTATTTAATAGAGTCTGTTTTAAATATTTTATTATTGACAGCATTGTCTAAATGTTTTTTCAACCATTGTCTGTTAATAACTTTTGTATTACTTGTGTCTGCAACTATTATTTTTGAGTTTAGTCCGGTATGTTTAACAGGTAAAAACTTTCTTTTTGCGTTAAATTTTACTATTTATATATTTTTTTAATATGCAATTAATTTCGATAAAGTGCTGATTATATAGGATATAATGTAAAAAAACAGGTAATTTTACATTAAAGTGTTCTATATTTTATTTTCTAGAACTTGCAAATTCAATTTAATTGTATATTTTTGTTTTATTAATTAAAAAACCAAGATATGAAAGGGAAAGTTATTTTTTTCAGTATTTTTATGTTAGCATTAAGCTCATCAAAATGTATTGCACAGGCGAAACCTAATATGCCGCAGAGTATTATTAGTACAAGTGCATCGATTCGTACTTACAATGATGATAAAACATTGAAAGCTATGTCAAAAGGAGAATTGGTAGAATTATACATCGAGCGCATGAAGGTGATTGTAAGAATACTGCCTAAAATTGGATTGGCGACTAAGCCAGGTGTAACTATGACAGATTTAGGTATTCCTGATACAGCTGATAATAAAAAAGCTCTGGATTTGGACAAAGAAGCAACTCAAACATATTTAGATATTTCAGTTGATTATCTAAGAAAAATGTTGCCTTTTTGTGATAAAGGGCAGCTTGTAGGTGCTATTTTGTTTTATGAGCAGACATTAAAGTCATTACGTGAGTTAGAAGCTCAATAAAAATATATTTTTAGAAAATTAATCTTTTCTAAGTTCGATCTTAAACTCTTTATGAGTAATGAAATCTCTCCTACAGAGAAAAATATTAATAGCCCCAAGCTTATGAAAACTAAATTTTTACTTATTTGGGTTTTTTTTGCAGTTGTTAGCAATGTAAGTGCTCAACAAGAAAAAGGAATTTTTGGACCAAGCAATTGGTTAAATAATTGGACTGAGTTCAAACCAGCTAAAGCTGATTATGGTGAGGCAACACAAATCCTCGCTGGTAATATCACCGTAAATACAAGATTAACAAAGAAGGATGTATACATTATCCAAGGTAATGTATATGTTACTAATAATGCTGTACTTACTATCGATCCAGGAACTATAATTATTGGAGATTCTGATTCAAGAGGCACTTTAATAATAACTAAAGGTGCTCAAATTGTTGCAGAAGGTTTAGAAACTGATCCTATAGTTTTTACATCTAATAAAACTACTAAAAAAGCTGGGGACTGGGGAGGTATCGTAATTCTTGGTGATGCTCCTATTAATAAATTTGGGCTTTATTCTTCTGTTAATTATGATGATTTAGATCCTGCATTGACAACTTATGGTGGCAGTAATGTTGCAAGTTCGTCTGGCGTATTGAGATTTGTCAGAGTAGAGTATGCAGGAAAAAAGGCTAGAGGAGCTGATAATTTTGATGCGATTTTACTTGGTGGGATTGGAAATAAAACGATCTTAGAAAACATTATGGTAAGTTATGCTGCTGGTGAAGCTTTTGAGGTACTAGGCGGTGAACCTGTAATGAGCAAAATTGTTTCATACAGATGTAACGGAATTGATTTCAAATTTACATTAGGAACACAGGCTAAAATTGATAATTCGTTAGCAATTAGGTCTTCTTATGTAAGTAATAGCAGTGGCTCCCGTTGTTTAGATATTTCTTCTTATGTAAAAAAAGAGGATATGGATTTTACTAAAAAGCAAACATCGGTAACTGCAACGAATCTTACTTTAGCAAATGATAGTGATGATATTGATACAGATGTCAAAGCAGGATTGGTAAAAGAAGCAGTTTTAGTAGCAGAGAACACTACATTGGTTTTAAGAAAAAGCGTAATATCTGGTTTCAAGCCAGCTGTAATATTGGATTCCAAAATCGATATTAATAATAAAAATCTTCAAAGGATTAGAATTGAAGAAATGTATTTTAATTTTTGCAGCGGAAATATATTTTCAGCAGGTTCTTTAAATAATGAAGATTTGGAAAGTTATTATGGAACTAATGTTTTCTTTAATTTGTATTCGAAAACTTCTAATATTGAAACATTCAATGATTTTGCAAATCCTAGAAGACCTGATTTTAGACTCGCTCTTACTAAGTTTACCGCTTCTACAAAATAAAAAACAAACTTTTATATTAAATATAATAAAATGAAAGTTAGACCTTAAGAATTACAGGTTTAGCTTTCATTTTATTACTTAAATAAATCATTTCAATTGTTTTGAAAATTCTATTATTATTATATAGAATGAACAAATTGGTTGAATTCTTTATGAACGAGTAGAAATTGGATTTTATCCCCAATGAAATGCAATAAATATCGACCTATGAATAGAAAACCTACTTTTTTATTTTCTTCTTGTACATTTTTGTTTTTTTTAATGTTGTTGGTTCTTCCTTCAACACTGGGGTTATTTGCACAAACAATTACACCTCAAAAATTACCGTTTGATAAAATTTGTGCAGGAGGTCCTCATCCTACAGATCCGAATCAAGTATTTAATGAATATCAGGCGCAATTCAAAATTTTAGATTTTGATCCGAGTGCTACTTTTGTTGTTGAGTTATCAGATCCAACAGGTTTATTTGTAACCCCTACAGCTACAATTCCCTTGGGACCTTTAACCGATACCCCTCCTGATACTTCAACAGAAAAAACATTAAGATTTGCCATACCTACTGATATTGTTGGTTCAGATAAATATCAATTGAGGGTTAAATGCACTACCACTGGTCAGACAAGTGGTAGTTTTACAATTTTTGGCACACCTAGCACTAAATCTTTTCCTGCTTATTTTAAGTCTTACAATAAATCGTTCTTTATCAATGAAAAAAAACCTTTGGTTAGTTTTTGTAGTGGTAATAGCGTAACATTAGCTGTATACAATCCAACTCCATCTGATGCAAATTCTTCTCCGGCTAATTTTCCGAAATTGAAGTACTATTGGTATAAAGATGATGTTTTAATTGCTGGTGAATCATCTAGTTCATTAGTGATAAATACTCCAGGAGTTTATTATGCAAAGTTGAATTATGGTCCTTGTACCGAAGATAGTTTTAGTTCACAAACAGTTACTGCAACGAGCTTTTCAGGTAGTGGCGGCGGAGCTATAATTACTTCAAGTTTAGGTAATCCTTTTTGTCCAGGTTCTGAAAACACTACTTTAACTGCTCCTGCTGGCAATTCTTATATTTGGAGAAAAGATGGTAATGTTATTAGCGGTGCTACTGCTCAAACATATCTCACAAATGTTCCAGGAACATATACTTGTAATGTTGATTTTGGCAGTTGTAGTGCAACTGCGACAATTGATTTGAAAAATACCGCTACCATTAGCTCTAATGGGAATATTGTTGCTGAAGATGTGACATTGCCTTTTGAACAGGGTAATACATTAACAGTGACAAGTACAACTAATGTTTCAAATCCGACTTATCAATGGTATTTCAATAATAGTCCTGTTGCAAGTGCTACGCAAAGTGCTTTGGATATAACTCTTGCCGGAAATTATAAAGTGATTATTTCCGGTTGTGCGTTTTCATTTAAAGTAAAATACAGTACTGTAATAAATTATAATGTACCTAAAATTCCTAATATCATTACACCGAATAACGACGGCACTAATGATTCTTGGATTATTCCAGACATATATAGCAATACAAATACCCATGTAACAATTTTAAGTTCTTTGGGTGAAATCGTCTTCGAAACTGATAACTACGATAATTATAATGGATGGCCACAATCCAATATTGAATTCAAAAATTTCAACCCTATTTACTATTATATAATTGCTCCAAATGGCGAATCAGCCAAAAAAGGTTCGATAACTCTTCTGAAATAATATGAAAAAAATTTTATTAAGCGTTTTCTTTTTTTGCTGTTCTGTTCATGTTTTCTATGCACAACAAGAAGACGGTGTTGTATCTTATGTTATCCCACCAGGAAACTCTTTGAAATTTAATTCATTTATAATTAATCCAACGTTCAGTTTTGTGAGACAGCAAAGCACTTATCTTACTTTGTTTAACAAAACCCAATGGGCAGGATTTGAAAACGCACCAAAAACCAATCTGTTAAGTTATTCAGGGCGTTTTAGAGAGAATGAAGGAGTGGGATTAGGTGTTTTTCAACAAACACAAGGAGTACTTAGTACTTTTGGTCTTGTTGCCAATTTTGCTCACAATATCGTTTTGCAGGAAGATAGTAATTTGACTTTTGGTATTAATCTAAGTGCTTATAAAAGTGGTTTAGATAAAGGTAAAGTCATTTCTAATTTTCCAGATCCTTCTTTAGATAATATCCCATCCAATACTTTACTGACCATTAATCCCGGGATTAATTATGGCTCTGCATTTTTAGATTTTGGACTTTCCTTAACTAATTTGGTTACTTATAATTTTAATTCAGGAATTATGAAAGATGATCCGAATCAAGGCATTGAAGGACATATAATGTACACTGGATTTATTGATACTTATGGTTTTTTTGATAAAAGTAAGTTTTCAGGTATAATCAAAACGGAAGTTAATAAAGACAAAACAGTCTTTTCAGGATCTGCCATGTTTACTATTCCAAAAGGAATTTGGGCACAAGCTGGTTATAATTCTGTGTTAGGAGCCACAGCTGGTTTCGGCCTTAATATTACTCCTAAAATAGCGCTTGAATATTCCTATGGTATGGGCTTGGGAGATATTTCACAATTAGGAGGTTCCCATATAATTGTTTTGGCTTATAAATTCAAGAATCAGAAATTTGATTATGGAGACGATGAAGAAGAAGGGGCTTTAATTGAACCTGCTCCAGTACAAAAGAAAGTTGCAGCTGTTGCTGTTCCAAAAACAAATACGAAAGCAGTTGCTGATGCCAAAACCACACAACAAGCTAAAATTGCTGAAGCAAATAAGGCTAAGTTAGATGCCGCTAATAAAGCTAAAGCTGATGCAGTTGCTTTAGCAAAAGCGAAGTCTGATGCCTTAGTTATTGAACGTAAAAAGAAACTCGAAGCGGATGCTAAAGCAAAAGCGGATGCTACAGCTGCCTTAGCAGTTAAAAAACCAGTACCTACAGCTGCAGCCAAATTAGCTGCCGAAACTAAAGTAAAAGCGGATGCAGATGCTGCTGCAAAATTGGCTGCTGCAAATAAAGCTAAAGCGGACGTAGCCGCTAAATTAGCTACAGACACTAAAGCGAAAGCAGATGCGGATGCCAATGCAAAACTGATTGCTGAAAATAAAGCTAAAGCAGCGGCCACGGCTAAATTAGCTGCCGATACTAAAGTAAAAGCTGATGCTGATGCAGCAGCAGCCAAATTAGCTGCTGAAGCGAAAGCTAAATCAGATGCAGAAGCAGCAAAAAAAGCAGTTGAAACAAAAACCAAGGAAGCAGTTGCAGCCAAATTAGTTGCAGATGCCAAAGCTAAAGCAGATGCAGAAGCAGCAAAACAAGCTGCTGAGGCAAAAGCCAAAGAGACAGTAGCCGCTAAATTAGCTGCCGACTCGAAAGCCAAAGCAGATGCAGAAGGAGAGATTAAGGCAAAAGCAGATGCAGAAGCGAAAGCTAAGTTTGAGGCTGCCGCTAAATTAGCTGCCGATGCGAAAGCCAAGGCAGATGCAGAAGCCACCGCCAAACTTGCAGCAGAGACTAAGGCGAAAGCAGATGCAGAAGCGAAAGCTAAGTCTGAGGCTGCCGCTAAATTAGCTGCCGATGCGAAAGCCAAGGCAGATGCAGAAGCTGCTGCCAAACTTGCAGCAGAGACTAAGGCGAAAGCAGATGCAGAAGCGAAAGCTAAGTCTGAGGCTACCGCTAAATTAGCTGCCGATGCTAAAGCTAAGGCAGATGCAGAAGCTGCTGCCAAACTTGCAGCAGAGACTAAGGCGAAAGCAGATGCAGAAACGAAAGCTAAGTCTGAGGCTGTCGCCAAATTAGCTGCCGATGCTAAAGCTAAGGCAGATGCAGAAGCTGCTGCCAAACTTGCAGCAGAGACTAAGGCGAAAGCAGATGCAGAAGCGAAGGCTAAGTCTGAAGCCACCGCCAAATTAGCTGCCGATGCGAAAGCCAAGGCAGATGCAGAAGCTGCTGCCAAACTTGCAGCAGAGACTAAGGCGAAAGCAGATGCAGAAGCGAAAGCTAAGTCTGAGGCTGTCGCCAAATTAGCTGCCGATGCTAAAGCTAAGGCAGATGCAGAAGTTGCTGCCAAACTTGTAGCAGAGACTAAGGCGAAAGCAGATGCAGAAACGAAAGCTAAGTCTGAGGCTGCCGCTAAATTAGTTGCCGATGCTAAAGCTAAGGCAGATGCAGAAGCTGCTGCCAAACTTGCAGCAGAGACTAAGGCGAAAGCAGATGCAGAAGCGAAAGCTAAGTCTGAGGCTGCCGCCAAATTAGCTGCCGCCGCGAAAGCGAAAGCAGATGCTGAAGCAGCTGCAGCGAAACTTGCAGCCGATGCTAAGGCTAAAGCGATTGCTGATGCCGCCACCGCTAAATTAGCCGCTGATGCCAAAGCCAAAGCAGATGCTCAGGCAGAGCAGGAAAAAATAGAAGCTGCCGCAGCTGCGAAGCTTGCGATTGAAGCATTAGCAAAAGCTAAAGCAGATGCTACGCCTAAAGATGAATATGGTAAATCAATGGACAACCTGACAAGCGTTCTTGAATCTTCAAAAAGAAGACAGCAGCAATTGCTGAGCCGTTTGGATGCATCTGTGGCTAATAAAGAAAAGGCATTGAAAGAGATGAGAGAAGAGAATGATTTAAGTGATAAAGGGATAGTGAAAAATGCTACAGTAGAGTTTAAAAGCACAGCTGGAGAGAATGCCGAGTTAGAATCTATTAGAACGCAGATTGCCGAAATAAATAAAACACAAGCTGATAACTTGGCGGAGTTTAATATGCTTTACAATGAGAGACTTAAAAAGACCTCTAAGAATGATCTTATCAATCAGAATTATTTAAAGACTATAGAAAACTTAAAAGCAGAACAGACTAAAGCGGAACAATCTAATACTGCTTTAATTACCACTTTGGAGAAAATTAAAGTTGAAACTGAAATTGAGAAAAAACGTAGAATCAAGCGTGCTGTTTCTTCAAATGATCAAGATCGTTTAGCACAGGATATGGCTACTTTAAAACAAATAAAAGCAACTACTAAAGTGAGTAGTGTTCCATTGAATAAGGAAGATTTTGATTTTGGAGATAATCAGGCGAATATGCAGATTATTAAAAACAATAAAAATCTGGAAAGCGGCTATTATATGATATTGGCAGTACACGGTGATATATCAAAAAGAGATGCATTTGTCACTAAAACAGTAGCTGCCGGACAGTCAAATGTGAATTTCTTCTATGATGTAAATACAAGCAGGTATTTTATTTATACAGATAAGTTTGATAATTTACAGGAAGCTGCAGATGCATTAGGGGAAAAAGGGAATAAGCCATATAATGGAAAGATGGTTATTGTTAAAATTGAAAAATAATTTGATTTAGATTTATTTAGTGAAAAATAATTTACATTTCTATTTGATTTTATTTTAAAATGTTTATTTTTATTTTTTTTAAGACAGTTTTGTAATACAAATCATAAAAAAACTGTCTTAAAGAAAATATAAAAAAATATAAATTTCTTTAAATTAATGATTTTGCCAGTGTTTTTACTACAAAACCTTGTAATGACATAAATTTATTGTTAAAAAAAAGCATTTAATTAAAATTTTCTTTGCGTCGTTTCTTATTCGGATGCCCTATTGAATAAAAAATGATGTTTGGAGATAAACATATATAAATATGAAAAAACCTACTTTTTCTATATTTCCTTCTTGGTTATTATTTTTGTTTGGACAAGTCCGAACAAATTTGGTTAACAAAATTTCTGTTACAATGAAATTGCAGAATTTGAAAAACCTTATTTTTCAGAAAAAAACTTTTTCAGTAATTCAAAACAGAACTGCCGTTTTGGCTTTCTTTTTAATAACTACTCTTTCAAGTTTTTCTAATACCGGGAAATCGTCTTTAATTGATTCCAAAAGCAACGGGATAAAGGAAAATGTCTTATTGATAGATAAGGATTCTTTAAAAAATAAGTCCTTTGCGCTTAAAGATAATACTGTTGCTCCATTAGTGAATCCAGTATTTAAATATGCGCAATTGCCTTATGCAGGACAAATTTCAGAATGTCCAAATGATGGAAAAAAACTTCCGAAATTATTCTTATGCGGGGGGAATGATTCTCGGCTTATTGACACAGGAATAACTGATGCAATATCTATTACTTGGGAAAAATTTGTTTCGGGCGGGAGTTGTGCTGCTGTTTCTAATAGTGATTGTGCCAATGAAACCGCAGCACCATCTTGCTGGGTTCAAATTGCAACTGGAAAAGATTATTTGGCAAATTCAGCAGGGCAGTTTAGAGTAAAAATTGTTGAAAGTAACGGGACTCCAAATGTTTTTTATTTCAATGTATATCAAAATACCTTAATTCCTACTGCTACAGTCAAAAGCAATATTGTTAAATATGGCGCTGCTTGTAAGGTTGATGGTAAAATTAGCGTAGCAGGATTTGGCAGTGGGTACGAATATAGTTTTACTACTGGCACAACACCAGGCACATGGCAAGACAGCAATGTGTTTACTACGGGTACGGCAGGAATTTACACAGCATTTATTAGAATAAAAGGAGTAGTGGGCTCTTGTGAATTCAAAGTTATAAATCTTGAGATTAATAGTTTAGATTTTAAAGTTACAACTTCAATTACTTCACCGAAATGTAATGGTGGTAAAGGAAGTATTCAGGTATTTACAAATGATGTTAAGCAACAATACGTTTATAAAGTTTATGATAGTGCTAATACATTAGTGAATTCTTTTGGGCCTACTGGAAATCCAGATTATACTTTTACAGGTTTAAACTCAGGAACCTATAAAATAGAAACGTCAGTAGTTGGACAGGCTTGTATGGTAGATACCCAAACAAATATTGTTATTGGTAATGCTCCTGCTGCATTAACATCCGTTGCTAGTATAACAACTGCGTTATCGTCTTGTGGCACAGGTCAAATTACTGTGACTCCTACGGGGGGGACAGCACCTTATAAATATTATGTAGATATTAATGGAACTGGATTTGTAGAAAATCCAACTAAAGTTATTATTGTTGATAAATCAGGAAATTATGTTATTCGTGTTGAAGATGTAAATGGTTGTTCTGCGAGTAATGCATCTGTTACAGTTCCTGTAGTCGATAAACCAATTTATACTATTAAGAAAGTTGATGGAGATTGTAAAGGTGCATTAGGAAAAATTGAAATAATTGTTTCCAATGCGAACGGCTACACCATGAGTTATAAACTTAATGGAGGAACTTCTCAAACTAGTACTGTTTATAACAATCTCGCTCCGGGAATTTATAGCTTGGTTGTAAGATATAAAAAGAACGGTGTCAATAATGGCAATAATTGTTCAGATCCTGCAGAAATAATTACAATTGGGGCTTCAACTGCCTTGACAGCTTCTGCCGGTGTAGCTGAACTATCTGGTTGCGGTCCCGTTGGTAAGGAGTTTTATGGAAAGGTTAGGATTGTGAATCCTCAAGGCGGTACACCATATCCAGCACCAAATCTTTACAGATATAGTTTTGATAATAAAACAACCTGGATAACATCTAACGAAGCTTATATGAATTATGGCGGACCGTATACCGTTTATATACAAGACGCCGCTGGATGTGAGTATGCAATGGGGGGGATTACGATAGATAAAAAACCAAATGCTCCAACAATTAGTGTAGATAATCCTGTTTTTAATTGTGACGGATCGGCAACGAGTACAGTAACTGTTACTAACAGTGGAAGCGGTGATCCAAATTTTAGTTATAAATATTATATGGATGGTGTTCTTAATATGAGTACACCTTCTAATATTTTTAAAAATGTAACTCAAGGGGATCATACAATAACTGTTGATTATAATGTATTAAGTGTTTCTACTTATAGTAACTTATTACAGGAAGATTTTGGTAAAGGAGGATTTACCACCACGCCGGGTATTAATCCTGCCTATTGTTTTGAAGATGAGGCAACCACTCATAATTTACCAGGATACACATGTAATACAGATGAATGGATTAATGATGGAGAGTATGCGGTAGCAAGTAAAATTAGAACTACTTTCGGGGGTTCTTGGATTACAGCTAATGATCATACATTGCCAGACGATCCATTAGGAAGATTTTTGTGCGTAAATGTTGGTGGTACAGCCGGTATAGGTGGGATTTTGTATAGTAAGCCTATTAAAGATGTTATCGCAAATCAAGATGTAATTATTTCATTATGGGCTGAAAATTTGATTGTAAAGACTTCTACCACCCATGATGATCCAAAATTGACTATTCAATTGGTAAATAACCTAAATGGGGTAGGTGGGACAGAAACTATTGTTGCTACAACTGATACTACAAATCCATGGGTTATTCCTAAAACAGAAAAGTGGGAATACAAAGAATTATCATTAAACCCAGGAGCTTATACGAACTTGAGTTTTGTAGTAAGATCTTATAGTAATGAGTTCAATGGAAATGATGTTCTAATTGATGATATTTGGGTGCGTCAAATACCAAAATCTTGTAATTCAATTGTTAACTTTCCAATTATTGTTGATGGAAGTAAAGCTTTTTCCGCTGGTATAACAGGTTACAAAGATATAAAATGTAAAGGGGATCAAAATGGAGAAATAACTATATCGGCCAAAAATTTTGATGCAGTTAAAGGATTTCAATATTCAGTTGATGGTGGTCTTTGGCAAACTGTAATACCAGTTCCAGCAGCTACAAGCGGCAGCAAAACGTTAACAAACTTAACTGGTAAAATTTATAACATAAGCATCCGTTATGATAATACAGCTGGCAGCTGTACTTTTCCATTTAGTCAAGAGATAAAAATGCCGACAGCTGTAACAGCTTCAGCATCTATTACAACAGCTCCAACTTGTACTACAGGAGCTACTATTACTGCAGTAGGCGGAGGAGGAACTCCAGCGTATCAATATCAATTAGTAGATAATAATGATAGTTCAAAAAACAGACCGTTTCAAGTAAGCGATCAGTTTGTAAATGTACCAGCTGGCAGTTATACTGTATTTATCAAAGATGCTAATTTATGTACCAGCGCAGCTGGTTTTCCTATTTCAGTAAGTACACCAACACCTCCTACCGCCAGTTTAACGGTGACTACAGATTATTGTTATACGGTTGCGGATCCAGCTACTCTTACAGTAAATTTGACTGGTGGTGTAGGACCGACGTTTACATAT
This sequence comes from Flavobacterium sp. 1, assembly GCF_002797935.1. Classification (NCBI taxonomy): domain Bacteria; kingdom Pseudomonadati; phylum Bacteroidota; class Flavobacteriia; order Flavobacteriales; family Flavobacteriaceae; genus Flavobacterium; species Flavobacterium sp. 1. The sequence goes on along the minus strand of NZ_PGER01000001.1, from coordinate 4,114,896 downwards.
CAATTGGATGCAGCAGCTGCTGTAAGTTCGACATTAACTACTTTTTCATTTGCTAATGTTGCCCCAGGATCTCACACTATATTAGTTACCGATAGCAATAATTGTACATCAACCATTGCAAGTATTACTGTTGCAGAACCGTTAACACTTGGTCTCTCTTTGATTCAGGATTTAAGTTGTTTGGTAAATGCTTCTATTGGTAATCCTGTGATAACAGGAGGCTACATAGCGCCATATACATATACTGTCTCCCGCAATTTAGGAGCACCGACAGCCGTAACTTCTTTTCCATATGCAGTTTTTGATGATGGATCTTATGTTTTTACCATTACGGACAGTAAAGGATGTAAGGCAACTAGTAGTGCTGTTATTGTTTCGGCAAAAACAACACCAATAATAACTAATATTAAAAAAACAGACATCACTTGTAATAATAACAATGATGGTACTATTACAGTTACAGCAAGTAATGGTTTTACTACTACTTATACATATGCTATTAAATTAAGTTCTGCGGCAATTTATACTACTCAAAATACAAATGTATTTACGGGTTTAGCAGCTGGTACCTACAATATTAAAGTAATAGATACTAAAGGCTGTGAATCGGCGGTTAACGATGTTGTCATTGTAAATCCAACGTTGGTTACTGGAGAAATTAATGCAACCGAATTAGGTTGTAGTGCTACAGGTACTGTAGATGCTGTTGTTACTGTTTTTAATCCTTCGGGAGGAACCGCTCCGTATGAATATAGTTTTAATGGAAATACTAATTTTACTACTTCCAATACTTATTCTACTAATACTGCGAGCACGGTAACTGCTTATATTAAAGATAAAAATGGCTGTCAATTTGGTCCTTTATCGGCAATAATTAGTCCTAAAGTGCTTATTACCGGTATTGATGTGTTTTTTGAAACTGGTTTAGAGTGTCCGGCATATAAAGCGCATGTTAAATTTCAGGCAATAGGCGGATTATCTCCTATTCGTTACCAAGTAACTGCTGTTCCTTCAGGTATTAGTATTCCAATTGAAGCATCTGGACAATATAGTCTTGATCCAGGGGACTATATTTTTAGAGCTACAGATAAAAATGGATGTAGTTTTGATTTAGATTATAATGTAAAAAGTGTACCGGATATTGTTGCTGGAGGTTCAGTGATTACTCCAATCAAATGTTTTGGTGGCACTGGAGCAATTCAATTCACTGTAGGAGGATTGAATTCGCATAAATATGATTATGTTGTTACCAATACTTTGGGAACAATTATTGACAGCAAGAATAATCAATCAGCTGCGACTATTAATTTAAGTAATTTAACAGCTAGTAACTATACCATTGCAGTTAAAGACAGGACTACGGGTTGTCCCGCAACTTATACTGTTAATTTAACTCAGCCAGTTGCTTTATCAATTACAAGTGCTATACCAACGAAAGTAAATTGCAATAATGATAATTCGCAAATCACAATTGTTGCTACGGGCGGAACTACTAATTATTCATACGCTTACGCCAAAAGTCCATCTACAGCTCCAACATCTGTTTACGATTCTAGCGCTATTCAGACTGTAGATACGAATTCGGGAGCAGATTTGGTTTGGGATGTTTATGTTAAAGATGCTAATGACTGTTTGGTTAAGAAAACGGTTAGTATTGCATCAGAGAGCATGCCGACGATCAATACTCCGGCATCACAGTGCTATACAGGCACTCCGATTTCGGTTACCGTTACAGGAAGCGGAACAGGCTCATTAACGTACAGTAAAGACGGCATAACTTACCAGGCAAGCGCAGTATTCAGCTTAACGCCGGGAAGCTATACCTTATATTTAAAAGACGGATTTGGCTGTGTGGCATCTACGCCTTATACAGTTGCACCGCAATTGACCCTAACTGCTTCACCTGCTGCAGACACCACTTGTACTCCAAACACGACAATTAATCTGTCGGCAAACGGCGGTACGGGAGCTTATATTTATGCTGTTTCATCCGATGGCGGTGCTACTTATGCAGCGACAACGAACCCTTATGTTACGGCAACAGCCGGAACATACAGATTCAGGGTTACTGACTCAGCTGTACCAGCGTGCCAGGCTTTTTCAACAGACGTTATTGTTACAGTAAAAGCGACAGTTTTAACCTTAAGCACTACCAAAGTAGACGTAAAATGTAAAAATGATGCCACAGGAAGCATCAGCATTACGCCAACATCAGGAAAAGCACCTTATACATACAGCGTAACCAAAGCTGGCGCACCAGTTTCTACAACAGCAGTGACTACAAACTTAACTGCGGGGACTTATGATATTGTGATTACCGATGCCTTGGGCTGTACATCTGCATCCACTGCAGTTACAATTACAGAGCCTGCAGTTGCCTTATCGGCTACGGCAGTTGCTCCGGCTACGATAACCTGCAGCGCCGCCACTACGGTTACTGTTACCGGACATGACGGTACAGGGCCTTATACCTATAGTTTCAAAGGAGGCGCATTTACTGGAGTTAACACTTATGTTGTAAATGACAACGGGATTTCAGACCAAACGATAGCTTACCAAGTAAAAGACGCTAATGACTGTATAACAGTTTCACAGGACATTATCGTTAAAAAATTAAATCCTCCGACAGGGATTAATTTTTCAGCACCGGCCGCCATTACGTGCAAGCCTGGATTTACTACAACGAGCATTACGCTTACTCCAGCAGTTGGAACAGGGACAGCACCATTTACTTATACAATAGTTTCAGGACCGACAATAAATACTACGGGTGCTTCAAGCGGGACATTTACAGGACTGACATCAGGCAATTATACATTTGAAATAAAAGATGCCAATGGATGTACCAAACAGGCATCAACGTCGATAGCTCCAGCTGCGGTTATAGCTGTTTCAGGAGTTAAGACTGATGTTAAATGTTTTGGTTCAACAGACGGCACAGCAACATTTACAGTAACAGGCGCGAGCAGTTCAGGTAATTTCACATATGCGTTAAGTCCAAATTCAGGGACAGTTACACAGACAGGAGATGTGGTAAAAGTAACCGGCTTAGGATCTGGCGCTTATACTTTTATAGTTACTGATAAAACAACAGACTGTATCTCTAATACTGCTTCGGTAACGATAAATCCAGCAACGGCTATAAATTATACAGTTTCGGGATCAAACACGAATTGTAAAACGACAGTTTCGACCTTAACTTTTTCAGTGATAACAGGCGGATCACCAGGCTATACGTATGCTTATGCGTCAAGTCCGTCGGCAGGGCCAAGTACAGCCTATGGAACAGGCATTACAGTGGACACGGCAGTTTTAACCCACAGCATTGACGTTTATGTTAAAGATGCTAATGACTGTACGGTTAAACAGACTGTTACAATTGGTACAGAGAGCATGCCGACGATCAATACTCCGGCATCACAGTGCTATACAGGCACTCCGATTTCGGTTACCGTTACAGGAAGCGGAACAGGCTCATTAACGTACAGTAAAGACGGCATAACTTACCAGGCAAGCGCAGTATTCAGCTTAACGCCGGGAAGCTATACCTTATATTTAAAAGACGGATTTGGCTGTGTGGCATCTACGCCTTATACAGTTGCACCGCAATTGACCCTAACTGCTTCACCTGCTGCAGACACCACTTGTACTCCAAACACGACAATTAATCTGTCGGCAAACGGCGGTACGGGAGCTTATATTTATGCTGTTTCATCCGATGGCGGTGCTACTTATGCAGCGACAACGAACCCTTATGTTACGGCAACAGCCGGAACATACAGATTCAGGGTTACTGACTCAGCTGTACCAGCGTGCCAGGCTTTTTCAACAGACGTTATTGTTACAGTAAAAGCGACAGTTTTAACCTTAAGCACTACCAAAGTAGACGTAAAATGTAAAAATGATGCCACAGGAAGCATCAGCATTACGCCAACATCAGGAAAAGCACCTTATACATACAGCGTAACCAAAGCTGGCGCACCAGTTTCTACAACAGCAGTGACTACAAACTTAACTGCGGGGACTTATGATATTGTGATTACCGATGCCTTGGGCTGTACATCTGCATCCACTGCAGTTACAATTACAGAGCCTGCAGTTGCCTTATCGGCTACGGCAGTTGCTCCGGCTACGATAACCTGCAGCGCCGCCACTACGGTTACTGTTACCGGACATGACGGTACAGGGCCTTATACCTATAGTTTCAAAGGAGGCGCATTTACTGGAGTTAACACTTATGTTGTAAATGACAACGGGATTTCAGACCAAACGATAGCTTACCAAGTAAAAGACGCTAATGACTGTATAACAGTTTCACAGGACATTATCGTTAAAAAATTAAATCCTCCGACAGGGATTAATTTTTCAGCACCGGCCGCCATTACGTGCAAGCCTGGATTTACTACAACGAGCATTACGCTTACTCCAGCAGTTGGAACAGGGACAGCACCATTTACTTATACAATAGTTTCAGGACCGACAATAAATACTACGGGTGCTTCAAGCGGGACATTTACAGGACTGACATCAGGCAATTATACATTTGAAATAAAAGATGCCAATGGATGTACCAAACAGGCATCAACGTCGATAGCTCCAGCTGCGGTTATAGCTGTTTCAGGAGTTAAGACAGATGTTAAATGTTTTGGTTCAACAGACGGCACAGCAACATTTACAGTAACAGGCGCGAGCAGTTCAGGTAATTTCACATATGCGTTAAGTCCAAATTCAGGGACAGTTACACAGACAGGAGATGTGGTAAAAGTAACCGGCTTAGGATCTGGCGCTTATACTTTTATAGTTACTGATAAAACAACAGACTGTATCTCTAATACCGCTTCGGTAACGATAAATCCAGCAACGGCTATAAATTATACAGTTTCGGGATCAAACACGAATTGTAAAACGACAGTTTCGACCTTAACTTTTTCAGTGATAACAGGCGGATCACCAGGCTATACGTATGCTTATGCGTCAAGTCCGTCGGCAGGGCCAAGTACAGCCTATGGAACAGGCATTACAGTGGACACGGCAGTTTTAACCCACAGCATTGACGTTTATGTTAAAGATGCCAATGGCTGTTTGGTTAAGAAAACGGTTAGTATTGCATCAGAGAGCATGCCGACGATCAATACTCCGGCATCACAGTGCTATACAGGCACTCCGATTTCGGTTACCGTTACAGGAAGCGGAACAGGCTCATTAACGTACAGTAAAGACGGCATAACTTACCAGGCAAGCGCAGTATTCAGCTTAACGCCGGGAAGCTATACCTTATATTTAAAAGACGGATTTGGCTGTGTGGCATCTACGCCTTATACAGTTGCACCGCAATTGACCCTAACTGCTTCACCTGCTGCAGACACCACTTGTACTCCAAACACGACAATTAATCTGTCGGCAAACGGCGGTACGGGAGCTTATATTTATGCTGTTTCATCCGATGGCGGTGCTACTTATGCAGCGACAACGAACCCTTATGTTACGGCAACAGCCGGAACATACAGATTCAGGGTTACTGACTCAGCTGTACCAGCGTGCCAGGCTTTTTCAACAGACGTTATTGTTACAGTAAAAGCGACAGTTTTAACCTTAAGCACTACCAAAGTAGACGTAAAATGTAAAAATGATGCCACAGGAAGCATCAGCATTACGCCAACATCAGGAAAAGCACCTTATACATACAGCGTAACCAAAGCTGGCGCACCAGTTTCTACAACAGCAGTGACTACAAACTTAACTGCGGGGACTTATGATATTGTGATTACCGATGCCTTGGGCTGTACATCTGCATCCACTGCAGTTACAATTACAGAGCCTGCAGTTGCCTTATCGGCTACGGCAGTTGCTCCGGCTACGATAACCTGCAGCGCCGCCACTACGGTTACTGTTACCGGACATGACGGTACAGGGCCTTATACCTATAGTTTCAAAGGAGGCGCATTTACTGGAGTTAACACTTATGTTGTAAATGACAACGGGATTTCAGACCAAACGATAGCTTACCAAGTAAAAGACGCTAATGACTGTATAACAGTTTCACAGGACATTATCGTTAAAAAATTAAATCCTCCGACAGGGATTAATTTTTCAGCACCGGCCGCCATTACGTGCAAGCCTGGATTTACTACAACGAGCATTACGCTTACTCCAGCAGTTGGAACAGGGACAGCACCATTTACTTATACAATAGTTTCAGGACCGGGTACAGCTGCATCCAACGTTAGCGGATTGAACAGCGGTATATTTTCAGGCTTGCTATCTGGGAATTATACATTTGAAATAAAAGATGCCAATGGATGTACCAAACAGGCATCAACGTCGATAGCTCCAGCTGCGGTTATAGCTGTTTCAGGAGTTAAGACTGATGTTAAATGTTTTGGTTCAACAGACGGCACAGCAACATTTACAGTAACAGGCGCGAGCAGTTCAGGTAATTTCACATATGCGTTAAGTCCAAATTCAGGGACAGTTACACAGACAGGAGATGTGGTAAAAGTAACCGGCTTAGGATCTGGCGCTTATACTTTTATAGTTACTGATAAAACAACAGACTGTATCTCTAATACTGCTTCGGTAACGATAAATCCAGCAACGGCTATAAATTATACAGTTTCGGGATCAAACACGAATTGTAAAACGACAGTTTCGACCTTAACTTTTTCAGTGATAACAGGCGGATCACCAGGCTATACGTATGCTTATGCGTCAAGTCCGTCGGCAGGGCCAAGTACAGCCTATGGAACAGGCATTACAGTGGACACGGCAGTTTTAACCCACAGCATTGACGTTTATGTTAAAGATGCTAATGACTGTACGGTTAAACAGACTGTTACAATTGGTACAGAGAGCATGCCGACGATCAATACTCCGGCATCACAGTGCTATACAGGCACTCCGATTTCGGTTACCGTTACAGGAAGCGGAACAGGCTCATTAACGTACAGTAAAGACGGCATAACTTACCAGGCAAGCGCAGTATTCAGCTTAACGCCGGGAAGCTATACCTTATATTTAAAAGACGGATTTGGCTGTGTGGCATCTACGCCTTATACAGTTGCACCGCAATTGACCCTAACTGCTTCACCTGCTGCAGACACCACTTGTACTCCAAACACGACAATTAATCTGTCGGCAAACGGCGGTACGGGAGCTTATATTTATGCTGTTTCATCCGATGGCGGTGCTACTTATGCAGCGACAACGAACCCTTATGTTACGGCAACAGCCGGAACATACAGATTCAGGGTTACTGACTCAGCTGTACCAGCGTGCCAGGCTTTTTCAACAGACGTTATTGTTACAGTAAAAGCGACAGTTTTAACCTTAAGCACTACCAAAGTAGACGTAAAATGTAAAAATGATGCCACAGGAAGCATCAGCATTACGCCAACATCAGGAAAAGCACCTTATACATACAGCGTAACCAAAGCTGGCGCACCAGTTTCTACAACAGCAGTGACTACAAACTTAACTGCGGGGACTTATGATATTGTGATTACCGATGCCTTGGGCTGTACATCTGCATCCACTGCAGTTACAATTACAGAGCCTGCAGTTGCCTTATCGGCTACGGCAGTTGCTCCGGCTACGATAACCTGCAGCGCCGCCACTACGGTTACTGTTACCGGACATGACGGTACAGGGCCTTATACCTATAGTTTCAAAGGAGGCGCATTTACTGGAGTTAACACTTATGTTGTAAATGACAACGGGATTTCAGACCAAACGATAGCTTACCAAGTAAAAGACGCTAATGACTGTATAACAGTTTCACAGGACATTATCGTTAAAAAATTAAATCCTCCGACAGGGATTAATTTTTCAGCACCGGCCGCCATTACGTGCAAGCCTGGATTTACTACAACGAGCATTACGCTTACTCCAGCAGTTGGAACAGGGACAGCACCATTTACTTATACAATAGTTTCAGGACCGACAATAAATACTACGGGTGCTTCAAGCGGGACATTTTCAGGCTTGCTATCTGGGAATTATACATTTGAAATAAAAGATGCCAATGGATGTACCAAACAGGCATCAACGTCGATAGCTCCAGCTGCGGTTATAGCTGTTTCAGGAGTTAAGACTGATGTTAAATGTTTTGGTTCAACAGACGGCACAGCAACATTTACAGTAACAGGCGCGAGCAGTTCAGGTAATTTCACATATGCGTTAAGTCCAAATTCAGGGACAGTTACACAGACAGGAGATGTGGTAAAAGTAACCGGCTTAGGATCTGGCGCTTATACTTTTATAGTTACTGATAAAACAACAGACTGTATCTCTAATACTGCTTCGGTAACGATAAATCCAGCAACGGCTATAAATTATACAGTTTCGGGATCAAACACGAATTGTAAAACGACAGTTTCGACCTTAACTTTTTCAGTGATAACAGGCGGATCACCAGGCTATACGTATGCTTATGCGTCAAGTCCGTCGGCAGGGCCAAGTACAGCCTATGGAACAGGCATTACAGTGGACACGGCAGTTTTAACCCACAGCATTGACGTTTATGTTAAAGATGCTAATGACTGTACGGTTAAACAGACTGTTACAATTGGTACAGAGAGCATGCCGACGATCAATACTCCGGCATCACAGTGCTATACAGGCACTCCGATTTCGGTTACCGTTACAGGAAGCGGAACAGGCTCATTAACGTACAGTAAAGACGGCATAACTTACCAGGCAAGCGCAGTATTCAGCTTAACGCCGGGAAGCTATACCTTATATTTAAAAGACGGATTTGGCTGTGTGGCATCTACGCCTTATACAGTTGCACCGCAATTGACCCTAACTGCTTCACCTGCTGCAGACACCACTTGTACTCCAAACACGACAATTAATCTGTCGGCAAACGGCGGTACGGGAGCTTATATTTATGCTGTTTCATCCGATGGCGGTGCTACTTATGCAGCGACAACGAACCCTTATGTTACGGCAACAGCCGGAACATACAGATTCAGGGTTACTGACTCAGCTGTACCAGCGTGCCAGGCTTTTTCAACAGACGTTATTGTTACAGTAAAAGCGACAGTTTTAACCTTAAGCACTACCAAAGTAGACGTAAAATGTAAAAATGATGCCACAGGAAGCATCAGCATTACGCCAACATCAGGAAAAGCACCTTATACATACAGCGTAACCAAAGCTGGCGCACCAGTTTCTACAACAGCAGTGACTACAAACTTAACTGCGGGGACTTATGATATTGTGATTACCGATGCCTTGGGCTGTACATCTGCATCCACTGCAGTTACAATTACAGAGCCTGCAGTTGCCTTATCGGCTACGGCAGTTGCTCCGGCTACGATAACCTGCAGCGCCGCCACTACGGTTACTGTTACCGGACATGACGGTACAGGGCCTTATACCTATAGTTTCAAAGGAGGCGCATTTACTGGAGTTAACACTTATGTTGTAAATGACAACGGGATTTCAGACCAAACGATAGCTTACCAAGTAAAAGACGCTAATGACTGTATAACAGTTTCACAGGACATTATCGTTAAAAAATTAAATCCTCCGACAGGGATTAATTTTTCAGCACCGGCCGCCATTACGTGCAAGCCTGGATTTACTACAACGAGCATTACGCTTACTCCAGCAGTTGGAACAGGGACAGCACCATTTACTTATACAATAGTTTCAGGACCGACAATAAATACTACGGGTGCTTCAAGCGGGACATTTACAGGACTGACATCAGGCAATTATACATTTGAAATAAAAGATGCCAATGGATGTACCAAACAGGCATCAACGTCGATAGCTCCAGCTGCGGTTATAGCTGTTTCAGGAGTTAAGACTGATGTTAAATGTTTTGGTTCAACAGACGGCACAGCAACATTTACAGTAACAGGCGCGAGCAGTTCAGGTAATTTCACATATGCGTTAAGTCCAAATTCAGGGACAGTTACACAGACAGGAGATGTGGTAAAAGTAACCGGCTTAGGATCTGGCGCTTATACTTTTATAGTTACTGATAAAACAACAGACTGTATCTCTAATACCGCTTCGGTAACGATAAATCCAGCAACGGCTATTTTAATTACTGGAGTTACAGCATCTAATGTAAACTGTAACCAATCTATTTCGGATATTGTGGTTACTGCTACTGGTGGAGTATTAAATTATAAATATGCGTATGTTCTTGCAGGAAGTGGAACGCCTCTTCCAGCTGCTTTTTCAACATCAAATACAACAATTAACACTGGTGCAACACAATCTGATTTATCGTGGGATGTGTATGTAATGGATCAAAATGGTTGTATTGCAGGACCATTTAATAAAGGAATTATTAGAGATGCGTCACCAAGTGTAAAATCTCCAGCTCCGGCAGCATTGTGTTTTGTAGCTTTATCATCTACAGCGATAGATTTAAGTACATTCTTCAATCTTGGTACAGGAATTCACACGTATACCGTAAACGGAACTGCAATAACTGGAACAAATTATAATGTGACTGGTAGTGGAACATATACAATTGTTGCAAAAGATGCGAATGGTTGTGTTGCAACGGCAACATATTTAGTTAAACCAGAATTGATTATCTCTGCAACAAGAGTAAAAGATTTAGATTGTATTGGTAGTGCTCAAATTACATTTGTAGCTTTGGGAGGAACAACTCCTTATACTGCTTATGAAATGCAATTTAATGGAGCAGGAGCATGGACTGCAGTAACTTCTCCTTTTGCAACAGCAACGGCAGGCGATTACCAATTTAGAGTTACTGATAATGCGGGCTGTAAGTCAGTATCAAATATAATTACTATAACGCCAAAAACTACACCAGCTTTCAGCCATAATGAAACACAAATTAGTTGTATTGGAGGTAGTAATGGTGTTATAAATATAACAAGCCCTACAGGATTAGCACCATTTACGTATTTGATCAAAAAAGGTGCTACGACAGTTTCGACTGCGGCAACGGCGAGTGGTTTAAATGCAGGAACTTATGATGTTCTTTTAACAGACAGCAAAGGATGTACTGCTACAATTGCTATTACATTGGCAAACCCAACAGCTTTAAGTGCTACGGTAAATACGACTTCTTTAGCATGTGGTGTTAATAATACAACCGTTGGTGCAACTGTTTCGGTTACTTTGCCAACTGGTGGTTCAGGTGGTTATCAATACAGTTTTAATGGAGGGGCTTTTTCTAGTACAGCTTCTTATACTACAAGTATAGCTGGAACGGTAACTGTTGTTATGAAAGACAGTAATAATTGTACACAATCGTTGACCTCACAAATTATTGCACCATTAAACCCACCAACATTAGAGCCTATTACTGGAACTACAATTTTCTGTGCTCCAGCAGCAAAAACAACTAGTACAGTTACTGTTGTAGCAACTACTGGTACTGGAGTTCTTCCATTAACTTACACGCTTGTTTCTGGTCCAATGGCTAGTAATATGGGTAATATTAATGGAGTATATTCTGGCTTGATATCAGGTACTTATGTTTTTAAAGTTACTGATAATAATGGTTGTACTGCTAGTCAGTCTTATACTGTAAAACCAGTTGTTAACATTGCAGCTTCTTTATTGTCTCAAGTTGATGTGAAATGTAATGGAGCTAACACAGGTTCAGCAAAAATCACTGTTTCTGGATTTACAGGAACATATACGGCTACATTGACAGCTGGTTCAGGAACTGTTACTCAAACAGGAAGTACAGTTGATGTAACAGGATTAGTTAAAGGTTCATACACACTAAGAGTTACTGATAATACTACTGCTTGTTTTAATGATGTTTCATTTACTATAACTGAGACTCCAGCTTTAACTTTAGTATTAACATCTAATAAAAATGCTAATTGTATCCAACTCTTATCAAAAGTTGCTGTAACTGCTGGCGGTGGAAAATCTCCTTATAGTTATGCTTTTATAAGCACTGCAACAACGCCTTTGACAGGAGATTATATTTTAAATAAAAATACTGCAGATTTAGATCCAGCAACTCCTACTTGGTATGGTTGGGTAAAAGATGCTAATGGTTGTGTTACGCAATTAGCATCACCTATAACTATCGTAAAAGATGCTGGAGGGGTTATAAATTTACCAGCTCAACAATGTTTTACAGGAACTCCGTTCACTATTACTCTTACGGGAAGCGGAACAGGAGCTTTAACTTACTCTGTCAACGGTGCTGCGATAGCTGGAAATACTTATAGTATTACTGCTGCTGGAACTTATGTATTGGGTATTAAAGACGCTAACAATTGTACTGATTTTAAAAATTATATTGTTGATAAGCAATTATCAGCTACTGCAATTTTGAATAAAGACATTACTTGTACTGCAACTCCAACAATAGATGCCTCAATTACTGTTAATTTAACAAATGGGACAGCGCCGTTTAAGTATCAAATTTATGATGGTGCCGTAGCAGTTGGGTCAGTTGTGACAGGTATTATGACTTCTACTTTTACAGAAACATTTAGTGTGGCAGGAAATTATAGTTTTGAAGTTACAGACAGTAAAAATTGTCCTGTAAAAACAAATGCATTATTAGTAACAACACCTGTAAATCCTGAAATTGACGATACAGCAATAGCTGGAACAGTTGGTTTAACACAAACTGGATTGATTAATTGTAATGGAGAAGCAACTGCTGCTATAAAAATTACCATGGACAATTCAAAAGGATTAGCACCTTTTGTATTTAACATAAAAAGGATTTCAACACCAATTTTTGATTATGGTACACAAACCTCTGGTTTAACTGCTGGTACTTATAGAGTAACAGTTACCGATGCTAAAGGTTGTACAGATACAGAAGATATTATTATTACTGAGCCAAATCCTATTGCAATTATTTCTAAAGCCGATCCAATAACGTGTGCAGGTGGAGGAATATCCAAAGGTTCTGTTACAATTGTTGGGGTTACTGGCGGGACTGGACCATATGATTATTTTATCACTGGTAAGTTTTATGCTAAATCTGCACTTGGTCAAACTGGAGGAACTGTCGTCTTTAATGTAGTAGATCCGGGACTTTATCATGTTATAGTTAAAGATTCAAAAGGTTGTACGGCTGTTGTTATGCCAGATCTTTTGGTAGCTTCTGACGTTAAAGATTTGGATGTTACAGTTACCTCACCACCAGCAAATTGTACAACGGGTGGTTCTGCAACTGTAGCAGTTGGCGCTACGTCACTCAATTTAACTGGTCCTGGTCCTTTCTTTTTCCAAATATATACAGGTACTCCTCAAGTTTATCCTGCAGGAAGTTGGTTGCCAGAATCTTCTTCGGGAAGTAAAAAAGCGACTTTTACTAATTTAACACCAGGTGTTTCTTATACTTTCGTTATTTATGATAGTTTAACAGGTTGTTATTTTACAAGTCCTTCAACTTCTTTAATACCAACTAATTCAACTTTAACGAGCAGTATTTCGAGCTCTAATAATATCCCGTGTAAAGGAGATACTAACGGAACCGTTTCGTTTGTTGTAACAAGCACGTATCCAGCTTCTACAGATATTACTTATGAGATATTTGACGCTATTACCTTAAAGTCTCTTATTCCTGCAATTACAGGGACAGGTACTGTGCCTGCAACTGGCAATTTACCAATAAATAATATTGGTAATTTGCCTGTAGGAACTTATTATGTTTTAATAAAAGAGGCTGCAGGTGCAACTAATGCAGGTTGTAGTATAACGACTCCAAAATTTAGTATTGCAGAATCATTAAATTTATTATCAGTATCTGCCACTGTGGTTAAAAAAGCAAATTGTAATCCTGCTTCAGGTGTTATAAGTGCAGCCGCCAAAGATGGTACAGGACCATATACTTACCAATTATTATCAGCTCCAGTAGCACCTGCATCTGTGCCAACAGCACTTTCTGGAGGCTGGTTAACTACTAACACGTTCAATAGAAATGCTGGTAATTATACTGTTTATGCAAAAGATGCGTATGGTTGTGTTAAGTATTTTGATATTACTTTAGATTCAGACGTAGTTCCTGCAATTACATCTGTGACGCCTTCATCTGCATGTTATACAGGAACAGCTATTACTGTAACTATTGCAACAAATCCTACTATTTTGGGTCCTGTAACGTATAGTGTAGATAATGGCGCAAGTATTGGATCTTATGGTAATTCTGCTTCATTTGCTTTGACTCCAGGTTCTTATACTTTGAATGTTAAAGACGGTAATGGTTGTACGGCTTCAAGTCCATATATAGTAAAAGATCAATTAACTCTGACTCCAACATTAACAAAAGGACTTGATTGTATCACGGCTTCACCTAATGCAGCAGTTACAGTTAAAGCAACGGGTGGTAATACTGTTCTTCCTGCTACTTACGCCTACACAATTACAGCAGGTACAACTATAAATACAACAGGTGCAGCATCTGGTATTTTTACTGGGTTAGATGCTGGAAATTATACTTTTGAAGTTACTGATGGAACTTGTACAGCTACAACAATTATGCATGTTGATGTTCTAGTTCCTATTAACTTAACTGTTACTCCAACCGATGCTTTATGTGTGGGCGCTTCAAACGGAACAGTTACTATGTCAACTACTGGAGGAACAGGGGTTTATAATCCTTATACAATTGTAAATACAGGTACTTCCGTTGATTATTCTGCAACACCGCTTGCCTTACCAGCCGGTAATTATAATGTTACTGTAACGGATTCAAATAATTGCTCTGCTACAAAAAATATTGATATAAATGATCCTGCTCCAATTGTGATATCAGGTATTGCTGCTGTCCAAATGTCTTGTGGCTTAGGAAATATTCCAAATACAGCTACCATAACGGTTACTGCAAGTGGAGGCACAGGAGCATTAGAGTATAGTTTTGATAATGGTGCAAACTATTCATCAAACAACATTTATACTACAACAATCGCGGCTACTTATAATATTATTGTAAAAGATGCCAATGGTTGTGCAACACCAATGCAATCTAAAGTTATTGATGCATTAGATCCACCAGTAATTACTGGATTTAGTCATACGCAAATGACTTGCCCTACATTGTTAAGCGATGTAACTGTAAATCATACTAATGGTATTGCTCCATTAGCATTTAAAATTGTGTCTGGACCTACAATAAATACTTCTGGTGATACTTCTGGTGTATATTCAGGATTATCTGCTGGTGATTATGTGTTCAGTATAACTGACAATAATGGTTGTATTGATGAAGAATTGTATACCGTACCAAAATTACCAACTTTACAATTACTTGAGCAAGTTGTTGCTAACGTAAGCTGTATTGGTGGTACAAATGGTAGTGCTACATTTACTGTAAGTGATTTATTTGCTTCGGGAGCATTTACATCTACTGTTGCAACAAGTCCAGGAGTTTTACCATTCACGAAAACGACTGCAGGTGATGTTGTTACCTTAACAGGTCTTGTAAAAGGGCAATATGATGTAAAAATTATTGATAACACAACATTTTGTGAGATAACTAAATCGGTCACTATTACTGAACCAGCATCGTTAGGTATTAGTGCTATAGCAAGTAATGTAAATTGTATTGATGGCGTTTCTCTACTTACTATGTCTCCAGTAGGAGGAACACCAAGTTATACATATTCTATTGTTCAGAATGGTACTGGAGTTGGTACTTATTCTAATGTAGCCTCTATAGACACTACCACTTTAACTAATGGTGTAGTAGCAGGATTAGGAATGACTTGGTTGGTTGATGTACACATCAAAGACGCAAATAATTGTACTGCGATGACCACAATTACTATAACCAAAGATGATACTCCAACAGTAACAATACCAACTTTGGCTAGTAATCAATGTACAGCTAATGGAAACTATAGTTTTACTGCTACAGGAACTGGAGTAGCACCATTAAGTTTTAGCATTGATGGGACTAATTTCTTTGCTAGCGCAGGTACAACATACACATTTACGGTTCCAGTACCAACATTGGCTTCAGAAGTTTATACTGTTACTATAAAAGATGGAAATGGTTGTACAGCAACAAGTGCAACTTCAACTACAGTATATAAACCTTTGACTCTAAATGTTGTTCAAGATAAGGATATCACTTGTGCGGCTATGCCTATCACAGGTGCTCAATTTACTTTGACTGGTGCTGATGGAAATCCAGCGTACACTTACGCAGTAAATATTAATGGAGGAGGATTTAATCCAATTACTTCACCTTATACAACAAGTACTATTGGAACGTATGTTTTCAAAGTTACTGATAGCAATACTTGTAGTGTAACTAGTGAAGTGTTTAATGTATCAACACCACTGCCGCCTGTAATCGTTTCAACTCCAATTATTCTACCAATATTGTGTACAGGAGGAAGTGCAACGATGCAGGTAAATATAAATTCATTGATAGGAGTTGGTCCCTATACTTATACAGTTACGCAAACAGCACCAATTGCTGGCATCCCGATAGTACAAGTTTCAAATAATGTATTCGCAGGATTAGTTGCTGGTTCTTATGATATTAAAATTGCAGATGCAATTGGATGTATTTCTGCGATTGCTACAAAAGTAATAACAGAGCCGGCAGTTTTATCAGCCTCAGTAGCTGGATTTGCAGTAAAAACCAACTGTGATGTTGCTACCGATGTAAAAGTTCTTGCCACTGGCGGTACTTTACCGTATTATTATGATTTCGGTACTGGTTACAGCACAACGGATAACATTACGGTTAATGATAATGGATCCGACCAGTTAGTTGCTTATTCTGTTAAAGACGGCAACGGCTGTATTGTTACAGGAAGTACAACGGTGTTCAAATTAAATCCTCCAGCATCAGGCAGTATAACGGCTACACCGATTTATTGTGCACCATTGGCCAGTACCACAAGTACAGTAACAGTAAATGCAGCAGCAGGTACAGGAGTAGGGACTTTGACTTATACTATACTGCCATCTGTTCCAACAGGAGTTGTACAGACAGGAAATCAGTTTGCAGGCTTATCAGTAGGTGATTACACCTTCCAGGTAACGGACGCTAATGGCTGTTCATATCAAGAATTATACACAGTGAAAGCGGTGACGCCTATTGCTATAGTGGGCGGAGTAACCAATGCAATTTCATGTAATGCATCTAATGGGACCAACACTAATGGTTCGGCAGCATTTACAGTTACAGGAGTATCTGCATCGTCTACCTATAAGTATGATATTAATGGAGGAGCGGTAACGACAGGACAGACAGCCTCTACAATTAATTTATCATCACTTGGAGCAGGCACTTATGTAGTGACTGTTACCGATGAAACTACGCTTTGTACCAGCTTTGCCTCGGTGACGTTATCAGAACCGGCAGCAATTGCTTATACGGCTGGAGCATCCAAAGTATACTGTACACAGGATATTTCACAAATTACTGTAAGCGGTGTAAGCGGCGGCACAGGAGTTTATACTTATGCAGTTGTAAAATCAGCAGCACCAGCACCAATCGCCTATAGTAACAATCCAGTACTTTCAGCAGATACGAATCTTGCTGATTTATCTTGGGATGTTTATGTAAAAGATGCTAATGGATGTATTGAGATAAAAACGATTGCAGTTCCATTTGATTTGGCACCAGCGGTTAAAGCTTTACCAATAGCGACACAATGTTTTGTTGGTTCTCCATTGACAGTTGACCTTTCCCCTTATTTTGATATCCCGGCAGGCGGAGCCGTTTATACCGTAAACGGATCAGATATAGCAGGTTCAAATGCAGTATTAAATGCCTCTGGCACTTATGTTTTTGGAGTAAGAGATGCCAACGGCTGTACAGTTACGACTCCTTATACAGTAAATCCACAGCTTCAGATTGATGCTGTTCTGGTAAGCGATCTGACATGTATTGCAGATGCAGTTATTAGTTTTACGGCTAAAGACGGCAGCAGTTCTTATACGGCTTATGAGGTTTCCTACAATGGAAATCCTTATGTTGCTGCAAGTTCTCCAAACACTTATGCTTTGGCAGGTACTTATAAATTCAGGGTAACAGACAGTCAGGGCTGTCAGGCGGAATCCAATGATGTTATTGTAACGCCAAAAACAGTTCCAGCTTTCACAACGGCACAAGTTAATGTAAGCTGTATAGGAAGCACAGATGCAAGTTTGACTATCACAGCTTCTAACGGAATTGCGCCTTATACTTATGCATTATCAGGAACGAACCATACAGGAGATGCTTCAGGAATCTATACAGGATTGCCAATAGGTTCTTATACAGTTACAGTTACAGATGCTAAGGGATGTACTTCATTAGCAGCAGCGGCAATAGTTATTTCTAATCCGGCAGTTTTATCAGCCTCAGTAGCTGGATTTGCAGTAAAAACCAACTGTGATGTTGCTACGGATGTAAAAGTTCTTGCCACTGGCGGTACTTTACCGTATTATTATGATTTCGGCACTGGTTACAGCACCGCTGATAGTATTACGGTTAATGATAATGGATCCGACCAGTTAGTTGCTTATTCTGTTAAAGACGGCAACGGCTGTATTGTTACAGGAAATACAACGGTGTTCAAATTAAATCCGCCAGCATCAGGCAGTATGACAGCTACACCGATTTATTGTGCACCATTGGCCAGTACCACAAGTACAGTAACAGTAAATGCAGCAGCAGGTACAGGAGTAGGGACTTTGACTTATACTATACTGCCATCTGTTCCAACAGGAGTTGTACAGACAGGAAATCAGTTTGCAGGCTTATCAGTAGGTGATTACACCTTCCAGGTAACGGACGCTAATGGCTGTTCATATCAAGAATTATACACAGTGAAAGCGGTGACGCCTATTGCTATAGTGGGCGGAGTAACCAATGCAATTTCATGTAATGCATCTAATGGGACCAACACTAATGGTTCGGCAGCATTTACAGTTACAGGAGTATCTGCATCGTCTACCTATAAGTATGATATTAATGGAGGAGCGGTAACGACAGGACAGACAGCCTCTACAATTAATTTATCATCACTTGGAGCAGGCACTTATGTAGTGACTGTTACCGATGAAACTACGCTTTGTACCAGCTTTGCCTCGGTGACGTTATCAGAACCGGCAGCAATTGCTTATACGGCTGGAGCATCCAAAGTATACTGTACACAGGATATTTCACAAATTACTGTAAGCGGTGTAAGCGGCGGCACAGGAGTTTATACTTATGCAGTTGTAAAATCAGCAGCACCAGCACCAATCGCCTATAGTAACAATCCAGTACTTTCAGCAGATACGAATCTTGCTGATTTATCTTGGGATGTTTATGTAAAAGATGCTAATGGATGTATTGAGATAAAAACGATTGCAGTTCCATTTGATTTGGCACCAGCGGTTAAAGCTTTACCAATAGCGACACAATGTTTTGTTGGTTCTCCATTGACAGTTGACCTTTCCCCTTATTTTGATATCCCGGCAGGCGGAGCCGTTTATACCGTAAACGGATCAGATATAGCAGGTTCAAATGCAGTATTAAATGCCTCTGGCACTTATGTTTTTGGAGTAAGAGATGCCAACGGCTGTACAGTTACGACTCCTTATACAGTAAATCCACAGCTTCAGATTGATGCTGTTCTGGTAAGCGATCTGACATGTATTGCAGATGCAGTTATTAGTTTTACGGCTAAAGACGGCAGCAGTTCTTATACGGCTTATGAGGTTTCCTACAATGGAAATCCTTATGTTGCTGCAAGTTCTCCAAACACTTATGCTTTGGCAGGTACTTATAAATTCAGGGTAACAGACAGTCAGGGCTGTCAGGCGGAATCCAATGATGTTATTGTAACGCCAAAAACAGTTCCAGCTTTCACAACGGCACAAGTTAATGTAAGCTGTATAGGAAGCACAGATGCAAGTTTGACTATCACAGCTTCTAACGGAATTGCGCCTTATACTTATGCATTATCAGGAACGAACCATACAGGAGATGCTTCAGGAATCTATACAGGATTGCCAATAGGTTCTTATACAGTTACAGTTACAGATGCTAAGGGATGTACTTCATTAGCAGCAGCGGCAATAGTTATTTCTAATCCGGCAGTTTTATCAGCCTCAGTAGCTGGATTTGCAGTAAAAACCAACTGTGATGTTGCTACCGATGTAAAAGTTCTTGCCACTGGCGGTACTTTACCGTATTATTATGATTTCGGCACTGGTTACAGCACAACGGATAACATTACGGTTAATGATAATGGATCCGACCAGTTAGTTGCTTATTCTGTTAAAGACGGCAACGGCTGTATTGTTACAGGAAGTACAACGGTGTTCAAATTAAATCCTCCAGCATCAGGCAGTATGACAGCTACACCGATTTATTGTGCACCATTGGCCAGTACCACAAGTACAGTAACAGTAAATGCAGCAGCAGGTACAGGAGTAGGGACTTTGACTTATACTATACTGCCATCTGTTCCAACAGGAGTTGTACAGACAGGAAATCAGTTTGCAGGCTTATCAGTAGGTGATTACACCTTCCAGGTAACGGACGCTAATGGCTGTTCATATCAAGAATTATACACAGTGAAAGCGGTGACGCCTATTGCTATAGTGGGCGGAGTAACCAATGCAATTTCATGTAATGCATCTAATGGGACCAACACTAATGGTTCGGCAGCATTTACAGTTACAGGAGTATCTGCATCGTCTACCTATAAGTATGATATTAATGGAGGAGCGGTAACGACAGGACAGACAGCCTCTACAATTAATTTATCATCACTTGGAGCAGGCACTTATGTAGTGACTGTTACCGATGAAACTACGCTTTGTACCAGCTTTGCCTCGGTGACGTTATCAGAACCGGCAGCAATTGCTTATACGGCTGGAGCATCCAAAGTATACTGTACACAGGATATTTCACAAATTACTGTAAGCGGTGTAAGCGGCGGCACAGGAGTTTATACTTATGCAGTTGTAAAATCAGCAGCACCAGCACCAATCGCCTATAGTAACAATCCAGTACTTTCAGCAGATACGAATCTTGCTGATTTATCTTGGGATGTTTATGTAAAAGATGCTAATGGATGTATTGAGATAAAAACGATTGCAGTTCCATTTGATTTGGCACCAGCGGTTAAAGCTTTACCAATAGCGACACAATGTTTTGTTGGTTCTCCATTGACAGTTGACCTTTCCCCTTATTTTGATATCCCGGCAGGCGGAGCCGTTTATACCGTAAACGGATCAGATATAGCAGGTTCAAATGCAGTATTAAATGCCTCTGGCACTTATGTTTTTGGAGTAAGAGATGCCAACGGCTGTACAGTTACGACTCCTTATACAGTAAATCCACAGCTTCAGATTGATGCTGTTCTGGTAAGCGATCTGACATGTATTGCAGATGCAGTTATTAGTTTTACGGCTAAAGACGGCAGCAGTTCTTATACGGCTTATGAGGTTTCCTACAATGGAAATCCTTATGTTGCTGCAAGTTCTCCAAACACTTATGCTTTGGCAGGTACTTATAAATTCAGGGTAACAGACAGTCAGGGCTGTCAGGCGGAATCCAATGATGTTATTGTAACGCCAAAAACAGTTCCAGCTTTCACAACGGCACAAGTTAATGTAAGCTGTATAGGAAGCACAGATGCAAGTTTGACTATCACAGCTTCTAACGGAATTGCGCCTTATACTTATGCATTATCAGGAACGAACCATACAGGAGATGCTTCAGGAATCTATACAGGATTGCCAATAGGTTCTTATACAGTTACAGTTACAGATGCTAAGGGATGTACTTCATTAGCAGCAGCGGCAATAGTTATTTCTAATCCGGCAGTTTTATCAGCCTCAGTAGCTGGATTTGCAGTAAAAACCAACTGTGATGTTGCTACGGATGTAAAAGTTCTTGCCACTGGCGGTACTTTACCGTATTATTATGATTTCGGCACTGGTTACAGCACAACGGATAACATTACGGTTAATGATAATGGATCCGACCAGTTAGTTGCTTATTCTGTTAAAGACGGCAACGGCTGTATTGTTACAGGAAGTACAACGGTGTTCAAATTAAATCCTCCAGCATCAGGCAGTATAACGGCTACACCGATTTATTGTGCACCATTGGCCAGTACCACAAGTACAGTAACAGTAAATGCAGCAGCAGGTACAGGAGTAGGGACTTTGACTTATACTATACTGCCATCTGTTCCAACAGGAGTTGTACAGACAGGAAATCAGTTTGCAGGCTTATCAGTAGGTGATTACACCTTCCAGGTAACGGACGCTAATGGCTGTTCATATCAAGAATTATACACAGTGAAAGCGGTGACGCCTATTGCTATAGTGGGCGGAGTAACCAATGCAATTTCATGTAATGCATCTAATGGGACCAACACTAATGGTTCGGCAGCATTTACAGTTACAGGAGTATCTGCATCGTCTACCTATAAGTATGATATTAATGGAGGAGCGGTAACGACAGGACAGACAGCCTCTACAATTAATTTATCATCACTTGGAGCAGGCACTTATGTAGTGACTGTTACCGATGAAACTACGCTTTGTACCAGCTTTGCCTCGGTGACGTTATCAGAACCGGCAGCAATTGCTTATACGGCTGGAGCATCCAAAGTATACTGTACACAGGATATTTCACAAATTACTGTAAGCGGTGTAAGCGGCGGCACAGGAGTTTATACTTATGCAGTTGTAAAATCAGCAGCACCAGCACCAATCGCCTATAGTAACAATCCAGTACTTTCAGCAGATACGAATCTTGCTGATTTATCTTGGGATGTTTATGTAAAAGATGCTAATGGATGTATTGAGATAAAAACGATTGCAGTTCCATTTGATTTGGCACCAGCGGTTAAAGCTTTACCAATAGCGACACAATGTTTTGTTGGTTCTCCATTGACAGTTGACCTTTCCCCTTATTTTGATATCCCGGCAGGCGGAGCCGTTTATACCGTAAACGGATCAGATATAGCAGGTTCAAATGCAGTATTAAATGCCTCTGGCACTTATGTTTTTGGAGTAAGAGATGCCAACGGCTGTACAGTTACGACTCCTTATACAGTAAATCCACAGCTTCAGATTGATGCTGTTCTGGTAAGCGATCTGACATGTATTGCAGATGCAGTTATTAGTTTTACGGCTAAAGACGGCAGCAGTTCTTATACGGCTTATGAGGTTTCCTACAATGGAAATCCTTATGTTGCTGCAAGTTCTCCAAACACTTATGCTTTGGCAGGTACTTATAAATTCAGGGTAACAGACAGTCAGGGCTGTCAGGCGGAATCCAATGATGTTATTGTAACGCCAAAAACAGTTCCAGCTTTCACAACGGCACAAGTTAATGTAAGCTGTATAGGAAGCACAGATGCAAGTTTGACTATCACAGCTTCTAACGGAATTGCGCCTTATACTTATGCATTATCAGGAACGAACCATACAGGAGATGCTTCAGGAATCTATACAGGATTGCCAATAGGTTCTTATACAGTTACAGTTACAGATGCTAAGGGATGTACTTCATTAGCAGCAGCGGCAATAGTTATTTCTAATCCGGCAGTTTTATCAGCCTCAGTAGCTGGATTTGCAGTAAAAACCAACTGTGATGTTGCTACGGATGTAAAAGTTCTTGCCACTGGCGGTACTTTACCGTATTATTATGATTTCGGCACTGGTTACAGCACCGCTGATAGTATTACGGTTAATGATAATGGATCCGACCAGTTAGTTGCTTATTCTGTTAAAGACGGCAACGGCTGTATTGTTACAGGAAATACAACGGTGTTCAAATTAAATCCGCCAGCATCAGGCAGTATGACAGCTACACCGATTTATTGTGCACCATTGGCCAGTACCACAAGTACAGTAACAGTAAATGCAGCAGCAGGTACAGGAGTAGGGACTTTGACTTATACTATACTGCCATCTGTTCCAACAGGAGTTGTACAGACAGGAAATCAGTTTGCAGGCTTATCAGTAGGTGATTACACCTTCCAGGTAACGGACGCTAATGGCTGTTCATATCAAGAATTATACACAGTGAAAGCGGTGACGCCTATTGCTATAGTGGGCGGAGTAACCAATGCAATTTCATGTAATGCATCTAATGGGACCAACACTAATGGTTCGGCAGCATTTACAGTTACAGGAGTATCTGCATCGTCTACCTATAAGTATGATATTAATGGAGGAGCGGTAACGACAGGACAGACAGCCTCTACAATTAATTTATCATCACTTGGAGCAGGCACTTATGTAGTGACTGTTACCGATGAAACTACGCTTTGTACCAGCTTTGCCTCGGTGACGTTATCAGAACCGGCAGCAATTGCTTATACGGCTGGAGCATCCAAAGTATACTGTACACAGGATATTTCACAAATTACTGTAAGCGGTGTAAGCGGCGGCACAGGAGTTTATACTTATGCAGTTGTAAAATCAGCAGCACCAGCACCAATCGCCTATAGTAACAATCCAGTACTTTCAGCAGATACGAATCTTGCTGATTTATCTTGGGATGTTTATGTAAAAGATGCTAATGGATGTATTGAGATAAAAACGATTGCAGTTCCATTTGATTTGGCACCAGCGGTTAAAGCTTTACCAATAGCGACACAATGTTTTGTTGGTTCTCCATTGACAGTTGACCTTTCCCCTTATTTTGATATCCCGGCAGGCGGAGCCGTTTATACCGTAAACGGATCAGATATAGCAGGTTCAAATGCAGTATTAAATGCCTCTGGCACTTATGTTTTTGGAGTAAGAGATGCCAACGGCTGTACAGTTACGACTCCTTATACAGTAAATCCACAGCTTCAGATTGATGCTGTTCTGGTAAGCGATCTGACATGTATTGCAGATGCAGTTATTAGTTTTACGGCTAAAGACGGCAGCAGTTCTTATACGGCTTATGAGGTTTCCTACAATGGAAATCCTTATGTTGCTGCAAGTTCTCCAAACACTTATGCTTTGGCAGGTACTTATAAATTCAGGGTAACAGACAGTCAGGGCTGTCAGGCGGAATCCAATGATGTTATTGTAACGCCAAAAACAGTTCCAGCTTTCACAACGGCACAAGTTAATGTAAGCTGTATAGGAAGCACAGATGCAAGTTTGACTATCACAGCTTCTAACGGAATTGCGCCTTATACTTATGCATTATCAGGAACGAACCATACAGGAGATGCTTCAGGAATCTATACAGGATTGCCAATAGGTTCTTATACAGTTACAGTTACAGATGCTAAGGGATGTACTTCATTAGCAGCAGCGGCAATAGTTATTACAGAGCCTGCTTTATTGAAAGCATCGGCTGTTGTAACGCCATTTGGTTGTTCAATTACTAATGCACCTCAAGATGCAGTGATTACCATTAATGCATTAGGCGGTACAACTCCGTACAGTTACAGTTTTGATAATGGTTTCACTTTCCAAACAAGCGCGTCATTCACTGTTAATAGTTCGCAGACTATAAATTATGTAGTTCTTGATGGTAATGGTTGTAAAACTATTGGTTCTGCTGATGTATTACCATACACACCGCCAACGGATATGGACATAACTGCATCAGCAGTGTATTGTAATGCACCATCAGCTACTGTAACAGTAAATTCTGTGACAGGTGGTGTACCTTCATATACCTATAACATTGACGGAGGTGCTTACCAAGTTTTAAATGAATTTTACAATTTGCTTCCAAAAATATATGTTTTAGGAGTTAAGGATGCAAATGGATGTATTGTAACAAAACCGTTTGAAGTAAAAGAGGCTTCTAAAATTACTGCTTCAGCTCAATTAGTTAATAATGTTTATTGTATGACTGGAAATACTGGATCAGTAAGGTTTACAGTTTCTAATTATATAAATTCGGGTAATTATACTTTTGGTTTGACACCAGCAACAGGTTCATTTACTCAAAGCGGTGATGTAATTACTTATACTGGTTTGGTTGCAGGTTCTTATACGTTTACTGTTACTGATAATATATCAGGTTGTGTGGCTACAGTAGCTAACTTTAAGATTGATGAGCCTATTGATGCAGTCAATTTCACAACTACAGCTACAAACATTAATTGTACTAATGATAATGCTACAATTTCAGTAACAGCGACAGGTGGTACAGCACCGTATAAATATGCAGTGGCTAGAGCAACTGAT
The DNA here is from genome assembly GCF_002797935.1 of Flavobacterium sp. 1. NCBI lineage: Bacteria > Pseudomonadati > Bacteroidota > Flavobacteriia > Flavobacteriales > Flavobacteriaceae > Flavobacterium > Flavobacterium sp. 1. The sequence continues at coordinate 4,088,820 of NZ_PGER01000001.1, read as the reverse complement.
CCTGTTCCAGCATTATCAAGTTTTATTACGAGTGATCAATTAGCTGTAGATACTAATAATGGTATCTACATGAATTGGGTCGTTTATGTAGCAGATGCTAATGGCTGTCAAATAAATAAACCGCAATCAATAATTTTGGATGCTAGCCCAACTATAAGCAGTGCTATTGCTACTAAATGTCCAAGCGCAACGGGTACTTATGATATTACGGTTACAGCGTCAGGGTTTAGTACGGCTTTAGAATATAGTTTAGACGGAATTAGTTTCCAAACTAGTAATATCATTACGGTAAATAAAGCAGGAAATTATAATGTAATAGTAAAAGATGCTAATGGCTGTCTTTCAACTGCAGCACCAGTTACTATTTTACAACCGCTAAGCTTAACAGCTGTTGTTGCTACTGTTCCTTCTTGTGATGACAATGACGGTAAAGTTAATGTATCGGCAACAGGTGGTTCTTCAAATTATGTGTATAATATTGATGGTGGTGCATTTGTTGCAACGACTTCATTTAATGGAGTAACAGGAGCAAATCACACATTTGGAGTGCGTGATACGGATACTTTATGCGAGTTTTATGTGCCAGTTAGTTTAACAAAAGCAACATCAGTTACAGGGTTTGCTTTGAGCATGACTTCAGTTACTTGTAACGGTGGTGCTGATGGTACTATTACAGCAAAGATGGATACTCCAGCATCTGGAATAAATGATAATCCAGTGTATATGTATAGTCTTAATGGAGGAACGCCACAGGCTTCTAATGTATTCACAGACTTAAAAACAGCCAATGGATATACTGTAATCGTTACTTCAGGAAGAGGTTGTAAAGCAACAGCTTCAATTGATGTTACTGAGCCTGGAATTATTACTGTTCCTGCTCCAGTTGTAACTGAGTTTGGCTGTACAACAGGTAATGGAACCAATTATGCTACTATTTCGGTAGGATTGCCAACAGGAGGTTCTAATGTTTTCACAATTTATGAATTTATAAAAAATGGTAATTCTGTTCAAAGAGGAGATAACCCAGTTTATATTGAATCCGATTTATTGGGAAGCAATTATAATTATGTGATCAATGTATATGACAGCAAAGGATGTGTTGGTACTACTATGGCAATCATTAAACCATTTATTGGTATCGATTTTGCTGCTCCTTCTGCAGTGACTGTGATCAAACCTATTACTTGTAACAGTAACGAAGATATTCAGGTTAATGCAACGACTACAGGTGGAACACCAGCTTCGTTAAATTATACTATTGAAGGAACAGCGACAAATGCAATAGCTTATCCATCCCAAACGAATACTTCTGGTCAATTTACTAATTTAACAGTTGGCAGTTATACCATTACGGTTAGCAATCCTATAACAGGATGTAGTTTGAAAACAGTTCATTATGTAAATGAGCCTAACACATTTGATCTTGTTGCTAGTAATGTTAAAAATGTAACTTGTCATGGAACTTCTACAGGAAGTGTGGATTTGACTTATGTTGATAATCAGTTAGTTCCTTCTAATGATGCAGGTGCATTTAGATATATTATCACAGGCCCAACAGGCACTAGTCTTCCGATAACAACTTCGGGGGCTGCAATCAATATTCCAAATTTACCAGCGGGAGTTTACACTGTTAAGGCAACATTAGTAGCTACTCCAACTTGTGAAGTTGAAACAACTTTCACGATAGAACAGCCAGCTGCTATATTGAAAATTTCAGAAAATCATACTCCAATCACTTGTGATCCAGGTAATGATGGAACAATTTCAGTAAGTGCAGATGGAGGATGGTCAAGTAATTATCTATATGAGTTGGTTGGTCCTGTAAGTGTGGCGTATTCAGCTCAAAGCGATTTCACAGGTTTGACTGATGGACTTTATACTATTAATGTTAAAGATATTAATGGCTGTATTGCAACAACTACTGTACAATTGAGTAACCCAAAACCTATAATTGTTACAGCAAGTGCTGTGGCTAGTGTATTATTGTGTAATGGAGATTCAACCGGAGAAATTGTTGTTAATCCTCCAACGGGTGGTCAAGGAAGTAATTATTCTTATATTTTAAATTATATTTCTGCTAGTCCAGTTTTCTCTTCTGCTCCTCAATCAAGCCCTGTTTTCTCAGGTCTTAGAGCTGGAACGTATTCAGTAACAGTTGTTGACGGACTTGGTTGTATTTCACAGCCAACCGCTAATATAATACTAACTGATCCAGCTAAAGTTGAAGCAACATTAGCATTGGCTAGTGAAAAAACTTGTCAAAATGATGCTAGGCTTACTTTGAGTGCAACCGGCGGCAAAGGGCCATATGAGTATAGTTCTGACATCAATTTCGCAACAATATTAGGTTCATTCGCATCAACGAAAACGTTTAGTGTTGGATTAGGAGATCATCAGTACTATGTTAGAGATGCTAATGGCTGTGTTGGTTTTATTTCAAACAATGTTAAGATAAACCCAATTACACCTTTATCTCTTAATTTAGATTTAAGTAATGCAGTAGTTATGTGTAAAGGTTCTTCAACAGGAATTATCGATGCAACAGCTTTGGGTGGTTTAGGTAATTACGGATTCACATTGTTAGATAACTCAAATAATATAATTAGACCTCTTCAGGCAACTGGTTATTTCGAATATCTTCCTAAAGGTAATTATGTAGTACGTGTAGATAGTGGTGATTGTCAGTTGGAGAAAGCAGTAACTATTACTGAGCCAAATACAGCAATAGCAGCTACCTACACTGTTACTCCTATTACTTGTAATGGTAATAATGACGGTAAAATTGTAATTAATGCTTCTGATGGAACTGGAAAGATTACATATGCAATTTCACCTAATTTGAATCAATACTTTGAGACTAATACTTTCGAGAATTTAGAACCTGGTTTCTATAAAGTAATTGTTCAAGATCAAAATGGCTGTTTTATTCTGTTTAATGACATTGAAGTTAAAGAGCCAGCTCCTATTATTGCAACTGTAGTTCCAGGATCAATTCAACAATCCGTTTGTTCTGATTTTAATGAAGGTGCATTTAATATTACAGTCACTGGAGGAGTTGGTCCATACAGTACTAGTATAGATAATGAAGCAGGACCGTATGTTCCAGGTCAATTTACTTTTAGTAAGTTATCAGGTGGTACTCATACTGTTTATATAAAAGATGCTAATACTTGTACATATCCACTAGTTGTAGAATTAGACGCTTCAGTTACTTTGAATCCGGTTGCAGTTCTGTCTTATGATTGTGTGAACGATTTACCAGCTAATAAAGTTACTGTCAACATTGATTCAAGCAATAAGCCTGCAGATGTTGTATATTCTTTAGACAGCAGTTCTGTAACGCAAACCAGCAATGTTTTCACTAATCTTGTTCCTGGCGATCATTTCATAATTGCACATCATAAAAATTACTGTGTAGACGCTACTGCAGTTTTCCATATTGATCAGATAGATCCTTTGGCAATGACTTTAGATCTTGGAAGATTAAATGAGATTGTGGCTACAGCTACTGGCGGTTCTGGAGTATATCAATACTCAGTAAATGGTGAATCTATAGGATCTAACAACAAATATATTTATTACCATTCTGGTGATTATGCAGTGACGGTGACTGACAGCAATGGCTGTTCATTTACAGCTACTAAACATTTTGATTTTGTTGATATCGAGATACCAAATGTCTTTACTCCAACTGGAGATGGGACAAATGATACTTGGGAGCCTACGAATACAATTAACTATCCAGATATTCAATTTGTGGTGTATGATCGTTATGGCCGTGAAGTAGGCAGTTTTGGAGCTGGACAATCTTGGGATGGTAAATACAAAGGTGCTGAATTGCCTATGGGTGATTACTGGTATGTATTGAAACTAAGAAATTCTCAAGATGATCGCGAATTTATTGGACACTTTACCCTATACAGATAGCGGGGATGTGAGAAGTTATCTAAAAATGAAAAAAATGAAAATGAAAAAGATCTTAATTAGCATTTTACTTTTGGCTGCAGCAAGCAGTTACAGCCAAGAGTTAAATGTTCCAGTAGCAACTCAGTACTTAGCCGATAATCCATTTGTAATTTCACCTACTTATGCTGGGATTGGAGACAATTTTAGAATTAATTTAAATGGCTATATGCAGTGGGTCGGTGTTCAAGACGCTCCTCAAAGTCAGGCTCTATATGCTGATTTCAGAGTTTTGGATCAATCTGGTGTAGGTTTAAGTTTGTATAATGATTCCAACGGTTATACCAAACAGGCGGGTGGAAAGCTTAGTTTTGCCCATCACATTATTTTAGGATATTATTCAAAACAATATCTTTCATTTGGTATTTCGTATATATACAACTCATTTCGATTAGATTGGACTAAGTATAAACCAACAAAGAATGATCCAGTTATTACAGATGATCGTTCTACAAATAATAATAACTTTGAGGTTGGTTTTCTATATCGTAACAAAGGATTTTATGCAAACGCTACGGCAACTAACATTTTAAAAAAAGATATTGATTTTACAACAACTAAGTTAGAGCCTAATTTGCTTACCAATTATCAGTTCTATTCTGGATATGTATTTGACATAGGAAATAGAGAAGAAATTGAACCATCAGCTTTTTTTCAGTACTTTCAAAATGATAGGCGTTCTAATACCGATTTGAATATAAAGTACCGAAAATTCAATAGATATGAAGATTATTACTGGGTAGGTGCTTCCTATCGTTTTTTGAATGATCAAATTGGGAAGCCACTTGGTGTAGGACCTTTGATTGGATTTTCAAAAGGGTATTTTTCAATGGGTTATTCATATCAAATTACATTGGATAAAAATTTAGTAGCTTACAATTCGGGAACACATTCTTTAACTATCGGATTTAGATTCCTGCAGGGAATAAGTAATTACTGTCCATGTACACAAGGTCCAGTACACGAATAATTAGCATTTTTAATATTTTATTGAAAGTCCCTATTGATTCTTATTATAGAATTAACAGGGACTTTTTGTAAAATAATGCAGATTTTATCAATGCAGACCATTTTTATCTATTTACATAATAGTTTGTGTTTATTTTGTATTTACATCGATTTCGTTAGTAATTTCATATTTTTTTTAGAATTTTAAAATTTAATACTTATTTAAAAGTTATATCTTTGTTTTTCTTTCAAAAAACAATTAAAAAAAGAACCATGAAGACTTTAAATAATTTTGATTTTAATAATAAAAAGGCAATAATAAGAGTTGATTTTAATGTTCCTTTAGATGAAAGCTTTAATGTAACAGATGCTACTCGTATTGAAGCTGCAAAACCAACTATCGACTATATTTTATCTAATGGAGGCAGTGTTATCTTGATGTCACACCTAGGAAGACCAAAAGGAGCTCAAGACAAATATTCATTAAAACATATTCTAAAAACAACTTCTGAAATTTTAGGAGTTTCAGTTCAATTTGCCGCAGACTGTGTTGGAGCAGAAGCTCAAGAAACTGCTAAAAATTTGAAACCAGGTCAAGTATTATTATTAGAAAATTTACGTTTTCATGACGAAGAAGAAGCAGGAGATGTTACTTTTGCTAAAGAATTAGCCTCACTTGGAGATATCTATGTAAACGATGCTTTTGGTACAGCACACAGAGCACACGCTTCGACTACTATTATCGCACAGTTTTTTCCAACAAGTAAATGTTTCGGATTATTATTGGCGAAAGAAATTGAAAGCTTAAATAAAGTATTAAAAAACAGTGAGAAACCAGTAACAGCTGTACTTGGAGGTTCTAAAGTTTCTTCTAAAATTACCGTTATTGAAAATATTCTTGACAAAGTTGATCACATGATTATTGGTGGAGGAATGACTTTTACGTTTGTAAAAGCATTAGGAGGAAATGTAGGTGATTCTATCTGCGAACTTGATAAATTAGATTTGGCTCTTGAAATTTTAAGATTAGCTAAAGAAAAAGGAGTTCAAATTCATATTCCTGTTGATGTTGTTGCCGCTAATGATTTTTCGAATACAGCAGATACTCAAATTGTTGATGTGAGTGAAATTCCTGACGGATGGCAAGGTCTTGATGCAGGTCCAAAATCATTGGAAAATTTTGAAAAAGTAATCTTAGAATCTAAAACAATTCTTTGGAATGGACCTTTAGGGGTTTTTGAAATGGAGACATTTGCAAAAGGAACTATTGCGCTTGGGAATTATATCGCCGCTTCTACTGAAAACGGAGCCTTCTCTCTTGTAGGAGGTGGAGATTCTGTAGCTGCTGTAAAACAATTCGGATTTGAAGACAAAATGAGTTATGTTTCTACTGGCGGTGGTGCTATGCTAGAAATGTTAGAAGGCAGAACTTTGCCTGGAATTGCTGCAATATTAGACTAAACTGTTCGTATTTTCATCGATTTGATATTTTTGAATTTTAAATAATCTAATTATATTTTTTAAAAAACCTTTAGTTGCAAATAAGTAACTGAAGGTTTTTTTTGTATAGTATACTATATATCAGTATTTTGCGTTATTACACTTCAGTCTGTTTTTTTAATTTATACCAAACGCATTTAATTTTTAGACCAAATTTGATCTAAAAAGACGTAGGCATAACCACAGATACTCATTACCTCTTTTTTACTTGTGTTTTTAACTGCAGTAATAATGAAATCTTCTACATCTTCGATTGAATTATAAAATTTATTAGAAAATTCTCTTTTGTATTTTGCCCACATTTTTTCGGCTGGATTAAGTTCCGGGCTATATGGTGGCAGGAAAACCAAAACAATATTTTCTGGAACGATCAATCTTTTAGCCTTATGGAATCGCCCATTATCCAATACCATTATTTTGAGTTCTTTGGGGTTTTCTTTTGAAAAATTATTTAGAAAAATTTGAAAATTATCAGTGTTGCAATGTGGAAGTATTAATTGAAAATGATCCCCTGTTATGGGCGAAAAAGCCCCAGAAAGCCATGTTGATTTAAAAACTTGTTGGAAAGTGCAAATTGGTTTAACCCTAATTGCAGTAACTGATTTTCCATTTCGAGTAAATAAGCCAAAACGTGACTCATCTTGAAAATATAAATTTACAGAGCTAAAATCGCCTACAGCATTTAGTGCTGTTTCTTGACAGATTCTTCCGAAGTCTTTTTAAAAGAGCTTCCTAGGTCTTCATCTTTTTTGACATGACTTTTGCGGGCAACTTTTACACTTGATTTAAAATTTCTGATGCAGTAATAAAGCAAGGTGTTGTAATTAAAGCTTTTTCCAGTTTCTTTTTCAATCCAATCTTTTAATTCTACATAACCTTGAAGCCCATTTTGAGGGTTATTGAGTTTTGTTTCCAACATCGTGTGTTCAGCAGCATTAAAAACAGATGGCTTGAAGCCTGTTTTTCCATGTTTAATCAAACCATCAATTCCAGAATTGAGGTATAATGTCCGCCATTTCTGAACACTGTTTGGGTCAACCCCTGCTAATTTAGCAACTTCACGTCTAGAAATCCCTGTTTCTTCATTTTGCTTCAAAATTAAAAGTACTCTCAAGCGTTGTCCAATAAATGGAATAGATTGCTTAAGTAGATTTTTAATCTCTTTTTCAGTTTCCTTAATTACCAAAATTTTTGGATGTGCCATGATCACTGTTATAATATAGTCCAAATGTAATCTAAAAAAAACAATTATCAAAATTGGTATTTATTATATTTTTGTTTGGTATTACATATTTGAAATCATTTTTTAACATTTTAAATTTATTAATTTTAGAAACAGGAATATTTTTAAAATTGTTTTTATTGCATTTTTTGAAATTATTTACTCACAAATGACTAAAAATTACGTTAAATGTCGATTTTTTTTGTATTTTTAACATTATTTATGTTTTTTTTTAGAAAATTGATTCTAAGTTTGCATAAATTGCACTTGTAACAACTTGAATAATAGCAAATTAAACTACTGTTATGAAAATAAAAAATACCACACTTTCTTTTTTTCTAATGCTTACTGTTTGTGCATTTTCTCAGAATACTGTAGAAAATTCGGAAATTGGAAGTGTCCAAAAACCAATTTCTTATTTAGATTCAATAAAAAATTCTTTTGTAAAATATGATCGTACTGTAAAAACCGATAGTTTATGGATGAATCAAATTGGTACTTCTTTAGATATCTATAATGATTTAGCTACTGAAATTAATACTGTAAATGTTGATAAGGATATTGATAAAGAGCTGCCTACTGAATTGTTGAAAGCAAGGCTAGCTGCAATGGATGCCAAATCTCCTTTTAATATAGAATACAATCAAGGTTTAGAGAATTTAATTAAGTCATTCCTTAAAAACAGAAAAAAGGCTTTTGCTAATCAAATGGCAGTTGCTCAATATTATTTCCCAATTTTTGAAGAGGCACTGGCTAAACAAAATGTTCCTTTAGAGATTAAATACTTAGCTGTAGTCGAATCTGCATTAAATCCAATGGCCGTATCCAGAGTTGGTGCTACAGGATTATGGCAATTCATGTATAATACTGGTAAACAGTATAATTTAAATATTGATTCTTACATAGATGAACGTTCAGATCCTTTAAAAGCATCTGCCGCAGCGGCTCAATATATGACCAACATGTTTACTGTTTTCAATGATTGGGATCTGGTTTTAGCTTCTTATAATTCAGGACCAGGAAATGTAACTAAGGCGATTCGCCGTTCTGGCGGACTGCAAAATTTTTGGAACATCAAAAAATATTTACCACAGGAAACCCAAGGTTATGTTCCCGCTTTTCTTGCTACAATGTACATTTACGAGTACCATAAAGAACATGGCATTAATCCTAAAAAAGCTTTGGTCAGACATTTTGCAACCGATACTGTAATGGTTAAAAAAGAAATGTCTTTTGCTCAGATTTCTAATTTATTAGATATTCCAATTGAACAATTACAGGCATTAAATCCATCATACAAACGAAATGTGATTCCTAATTATGCTGGCAAAAGCCATTATTTGACGCTTCCTTCTTGCAAAGTGGGTGTTTTTACTTCTAATGAGGATAAAATATATGCTTATGTTCAATACGAAATTGACAAAAGAGAGAAAACCAATCAATGCAAAAAAGCAACTTTTATAAAAGATTCGACCGCTTTAGCTTCTAATAATAAGGTTAAATATTATAAAGTTAAAAAAGGTGATAATCTAAGTGAAATTGCCAAGAATAACAATGTGGCTGTTTCTGATTTGAAAAAATGGAATCACATTAAAAGTAATGCTGTCGCTTCTGGAAAATCTTTAAAAATTATTATTGAAAAAGATATGGATTCTAATGCATCTTTGGCATCCAATCTGGATAAAAACAAAGCCATTATTGTAAAAGACAACACGAGTGTTGCAACAGCAGAATCTAAAGCGGCTGTTGATAAAAAGGATACATTGGTTGCCAATGCTGCTAATTTCTATGTTGTTCAAAAAGGAGATAATCTGAACAGTATTGCCAAAAAATACAATACTACAGTTGCCGAAATAAAAGAGTGGAACCATTTAAGTTCTGCAAACTTGAAATTAGGCGTTTCCATACAAGTAAGCAATGCTGTTGTTGAAACAAATGTGGCAGTTGCTGTAGTTGCTGCTGAGTTGAGAGATATCAAATATGAAGTTCAAAAAGGAGATAATCTTGGAAGTATTGCCAAAAAATTTGGTTCATCAGTTGTTGATTTAAAAAACTGGAACAATTTGCACTCCAATAATATTGCTCTTGGTAATGTTTTGGTTGTTGCCAAAAATGAGGTAGCTATAAACACTAATAATGCTACTGCGGATTCATTCAAGAAAAGAGAAACGACTGCTTCTTCAAAAAATGATGAAGCCAATTATTTAGTTCAAAAAGGAGATTCTTTATTTAGTATTTCAAAAAAATATCCTGGAGTTACAGTATCTGATTTACAAAAATGGAACAATATCTCTGGAGATGATTTAAAACCTGGTATGGGTTTAAAAATAAAAGGATAGTCTTCGTTTTAAAATTTCACCTTAATGTTTAAAAAAACCGCCTTAGCTTTTGCACTTCTTCTGCTATTAAATTCGTGTGCTGTTCAAGATAAAAATTTCTCGGAGAATGATTGGTATGCTTTTACTAAAACAAACACGCAAAGAATTAAGCCCTCGGAAGTCTATGAGTTTACCGATGAAATGATTCGTATGCATGGTGATAACATTGGCTATTTGATGACCAATAAAAGCTATAAAAACTTTGAGCTTACTTTAGAATTCAGATGGAACATTGAAGAGAAATTCAATAAAGGCAAAGCAAAAAAAAACAGCGGTGTGATGTACAACATACCAGCAGATTCACCTGATAACATCTGGCCAAAAGGAATTCAGTTCCAAATGAAAGAGAATACTACTGGAGACTTCATTTTTTTAGATAATGTAACTGCAATAGTAAACGGAAAATTAGTGGAAGCCGGCGCAAGCGTGACTTCGCCTAAATTTAGCGCCAACGAAAATTCTTACGGTGAATGGAATCAAGTTTTGATTCACTCATTCAATGGAAAAATCACCCAATATTTGAATGGAAAATTAGTAAATGAATGTGTGGGAGCTTCTTCCAAAGAGGGGAAAATTTCTTTGAATTATGAAGGGTCCCCAGTTGATTTTAGAAATATTCGATTAAAAAGTATTTCTAAAGAAGAAAACTAAAATTTTTCAAAAGGCTTTTTTTATTTTTGATGATTAATTGCCCAATCAATGAATAAAAACCTTTTTTTATTTTTTTATTTTTTATCGCTTTTGTTTTTTTCCTGTAAAAAGCAAGAAGACGATATGCCAAGAAAATCGACTGGTAAAATCAACACTATTTCGGTAGTTATTGATGATCAATTGTGGAATGGCATTATTGGCGACAGTATTCGGAATAAATTTGCCAGTCCAGTTGAAGGTTTGTCCAAAGAAGAGCCTGAATTTGACATCAATCAGTATCCTATTAACGTAATGGAAGGTTTTGTTACCAAAAGCAGAACAATCATTGTTGTTAAACAAGGGGAAAAGAATAGTTTTACAATTAATAAAAATCAATACGCCATTCCTCAAAATGTAATCCATATTACAGGAAGGACCCTTTCGGATTTATCGAATCTTATTGAAAAAAGATCGCCACAGATTATTAAAATCATTCAAGAGGGAGAAATCAAGGCACATCAGCTTTTGCTGAATGATTCTTTAGCAGACACAAAAACAATCCAAAAGCAATTTAAGCTCACATTAAAAATTCCCAAAAATTATTCGTATGCTTTAAAGAATAGGAGTTTTGTTTGGCTCAAAAGTGAATTTCCAAGCGGAAGCACCAGTTTACTGATTACGCAATTGCCAACGAGCACTATTAGTTTGGAGGGCAATGTGCTGGATAAAGTTATAAAAGTGCACGATTCCATAGGAACTTTGTACATAAAAGGCAAAGAGCCTACTTCCAGTCTGTATATTGACAAGTCATATCCTCTTTACCAGTCACAGATTACTCTTGACGGTAAACAAGCTTATGAAACTAAAGGAACATGGCGATTGAGAGACAGCTTCATGTTTGGTGCTTTTGTAAATTATCTGATTGTAGATTCAAAAAATAACAGAATCATTTATCTGGAAGGATTTTGCTACATTCCATCTAGGGAGCAACGTGATTATATGCATGAATTGGAATCGATTATTAAAGGCATAAAGATAAATTGATTTTTATTTCTTTATCATTTTTTATTTTTGAGGTTTATATTTGCTATTTAAAACAATAACGAATTTCATCAATGTCTATAGAATGGAAAATAAAGCCCTTTGAGGCATTAACTGTAACCGAGTTATATGATATACTCCAATTGCGAAGCAGAATCTTTGTAGTGGAGCAAAACTGCGTTTATCTTGATATGGACGGCAAGGATAAAACCGCATTACATCTTTTTGGCGTTTATGAAGATAAAATTGTGGCACATGCCAGACTTTTCAAAGCCGGTGTTTCTTTTGATAATGCATCGATTGGAAGAGTTACTGTAGATTCGGATTATAGAGATAGAAAATGGGGTCATGATCTGATGGAAAATGCTATTGCTGGAATCTTAGAGTACTTTGGCGAAAGCCAAATTACTATTGGAGCTCAATTATACCTTAAAAATTTCTATGAGAAGCATGGTTTTGTGCAGACAAGCGAAATGTCTTTTGAAGATGATATCCCACATATAGAAATGACTAAAAGCTGATTTGGTCTGCAGTTTTAAAGCACTCTTAACATCTTCGTTTTTCATACTAAGTCAACTTTTGTGTCAACTTATTTTAGGACTATACATTTATAAAAAATTAAAAGCCTCACATAATGCGAGGCTTCTATATTACTTTTAAACTAAAATCTAGTTAACTGAAATTAGTTTAATATCAAAAATTAAAACCGAACCGCCTGGAATAGTACTGTAATTGTTACTTCCATAGCCCAAAGTAGCAGGTATCAGAAGCTTTCCGCTGCCTCCTTCTTTAAAATAAGGGATTCCTTCTGTCCAGCCTTTAATTACTTGTTGTAAATTAAAAGAAACACCGTTGGCAGTACTTTGATCAAAAACAGTTTTGTTCGTAAAATAACCTTTGTAGGCAACAGTGACATTCGAGGTTGCTGTAGGCTGTTTACCTGTTCCAGCTTCATCAATTACATAATACAAACCAGAAGCTGTTTTTACAGCATTTAGTTTATTGTCTGCAATATATTTTACAATTTCTGCATCATTGGCAGCGCTATATTCAACCGAAATTAATTTGATTTCAAAAATCAAAACAGAACCAGCTGGAATACCCCGAGATTCATCACTTCCATAAGCCAAGTGCGCTGGTATCAAAAGAATACCGCTTCCTCCTTCTTTAAAAAAAGGAATTCCTTCAATCCAACCTGTTATCATTCCTTGTAAATTAGCAGTAATACCAGCATCTGTACTTTGACCAAAAGCCTTTTTGTCAGTATAATAACCTTTGTAAGCCACCGTCACGTTTGAAGTTGCTGTAGGCTGTTTGCCTGTTCCAGCTTCATTGATCACATAGTACAAACCCGAATTTGTTCTTTTTGCATCTAAGTTGTTATTGGCAATATAGGCTTTAATTTCAGCCTCATTTTGAGCCGAATAATCTATTGGTGGTTTAGAATCGTCGTTGCTGCAAGACATAAAAAGTATGGCTATAATCGCCAAAAATGAGTATTTCATAAATAAATTTTAATAGTTATTGATAGCAAATATACTTTTTTTGAGAATAGATTAATTAATAAGATTTTCTTAAAAAACTTCAAAATCAGCATATAGTTCTGTATTTGTTTTTAAGTTGGTTATTAAATGGAATTCAATTGTAAATAATAACAAATCAGCACTATAATCACTTTGAGCCCTGATCGAAGTGAAAATCCTTGTTGCCCGGGGTTCGGGCAACAAGATTATAACGGAGAGCAGGAATCATATAACCAAAAATGCCCAATCTTTCTGCTCCCTAAAATAAATGCCCGAACTGAGATTAAAGGGAAAATCATAATATTCCGCTAATTTGCATTTGAAAACCGCAAAAGTTCACTAATTTTGCGCCCGATTTCAAATACGTTTTATTGCACGTAAATTAAAATCAACATATATTTTTCTTAACTTAAACTGTTTATAGCATGCAACTGTACAACACCTTAAGCGCAGAAGAAAGAGCCATCATGATTGATGATGCCGGTAAACAACGTCTTACGTTGTCTTTCTATGCGTATGCCAAAATTCAAGATCCCAAACAATTTCGCGACGATTTATTTATTGCCTGGAATAAGCTCGATGCTTTAGGCCGAATTTATGTCGCTACCGAAGGAATAAATGCCCAAATGAGTATTCCTGAGGAAAATTTGGAGGCTTTTAGAGCAACTCTGGAAGTGTATGATTTCATGAAAGGCATTCGTTTGAATGAAGCGGTAGAACATGATGACCATTCGTTTTTGAAACTTACCATCAAAGTGCGCCACAAAATTGTTGCTGACGGTCTGAACGACGAAACTTTTGATGTAACCGATATAGGCGTTCACTTGAAAGCCAAAGAATTCAATGAAATTTTGGATGATCCAAACACTATTGTAGTTGATTTTAGAAATCACTACGAAAGTGAAGTAGGCTATTTTAAAGACGCCATCACTCCAGATGTAGAAACTTTTAGAGAGAGTTTACCGATAATCAATGAACAGCTTCAAAACCACAAAGAAGATAAAAATCTGGTAATGTATTGCACCGGAGGAATCCGCTGTGAGAAAGCAAGTGCTTATTTTAAGCATCAGGGTTTTAAGAATGTTTTTCAATTGGAAGGCGGGATTATCAATTATGCAAAGCAAATCAAAGAAGAAGGCTTGGAAAGCAAGTTTATCGGAAAGAATTTCGTTTTCGATAATCGTCTTGGCGAAAGAATTACAGATGATATTGTTTCGCAATGCCACCAATGCGGAAAACCATGCGACAATCATACCAATTGTGAGAATGACGGATGCCATTTGTTATTCATCCAATGTGATGATTGCAAAACGGCTATGGAAAACTGCTGTTCTACGGAATGCTTGGACATTATTCACCTGCCTTTAGTTGATCAGGTGCGATTGAGGACTGGACAACAAGTTGGGAATAAAGTTTTCAGAAAAGGGAAATCTGAAAACCTTAGATTCAAACATTCCGGCGACCTGAGTGTAAACGAAAAGGCGAAGCAAAAACCTGCGGATATTCGTCAAAAAGGAAAAGTTAAAAAAGCACTTCTTGGAAAAGCGGAACATTATTATGTAAAACCACAGGTAGGACAGTTTACGGTTGAAAATCACGAAGTAAACAGCGGAGATAAAATCTTAATTTCTGGACCAACAACGGGTAATCAGGAATTGGTTTTAGAAAAAATGATAGTTGACGGAGCCGCAACCGCAACTGCTAAGATTGGTGACAAAGTTACTTTTGAAGTTCCTTTTAGAATTAGATTGTCAGATAAAATATATAAAATTTTAGAATAATTTATCATGACAACAACAAATAAGATTGAACTCATGGCTCCCGCAGGGAACTTTGAGTCATTACAAGCCGGACTAGATAATGGTGCTGATTCTGTATATTTTGGCGTAGAGCAATTAAACATGCGCGCCCGTGCAACGGTCAATTTCACGATGGATGATCTGCCGGAAATCGCCCGCCGTTGCGAAGCCAAAAACGTTAGAAGTTATTTGACGCTGAACACCATCATTTACGATCACGATTTATCGGTAGTAAAAACACTGTTGAACAAAGCCAAAGAAGCCAATATCACCGCAGTAATTGCCTCAGATCAAGCCGTAATTTCGATGGCGAAAGGAATCGGGATGGAAGTTCATATTTCGACTCAATTGAATATTACCAATATCGAAACCATTAAATTCTACAGCCTATTTGCCGATACAATGGTTTTGAGCCGTGAATTGAGTTTACGCCAAGTAAAAAAAATAACAGAACAAATCGAAAAAGAACAAATCAAAGGACCAAACGGGAAATTAGTAGAAATCGAAATCTTCGGTCATGGTGCTTTGTGCATGGCGGTTTCGGGGAAATGCTATTTGAGTCTTCATTCGAATAACTCATCGGCAAACCGTGGTGCGTGCAAACAAAATTGTCGTAAAAAATATACGGTTATCGATCAGGAAACTGGTTTTGAAATCGAATTGGACAATGAATACATGATGTCTCCAAAAGATTTATGCACGATTGATTTTCTGGATCAAGTGATTGATTCGGGTATTCAAGTCTTAAAAATTGAAGGCCGTGGCCGCGCTCCGGAATATGTGGCTACCGTAATCAAAACCTATCGCGAAGCGATTGACAGTTATTACGAAGATTCATTTTCTAAAGAAAAAATTGCCGTTTGGATGGAAGCATTAAACACTGTTTACAATCGCGGTTTCTGGTCGGGTTATTATCTTGGACAGGAATTGGGAGAATGGAGTGATGTTTCGGGATCAATGGCAACCCAGAAGAAAGTATACGTTGGAAAAGGAACTCATTTTTTTCCAAAAGCTGAAATTGGACAATTCAAAATCGAAGCTTACGACATTAAAATCGGAGACAAAATATTGGTTACTGGTCCAAGCACCGGCGCACAGGAAATGGTTATTGAAGAAATGTACGTAAATGATGCGGTGGCTGAAAAAGCAACAAAGGGAGACGACTGTACTTTCAAATTGCCTTTCCGAATCCGAATGTCTGACAAATTATACAAAATAGTGGAAGCCTAATGGTTATTGTAACGCTGCAAAGAGACAAATGCATTGGGTGCAATTATTGTGTGGAAATGGCGCCCGTTCAATTTCAAATGTCCAAAAAAGACGGAAAATCGGTGTTGATTAAAAGTGTGAATGCTAAAGGTTTTTACACTTTGAAATCGCCCGACCACACCATCGCTGAAAGCTGTGAATTGGCTGCCAAGGCTTGTCCTGTGAAAATCATTTCGGTTAAGGAAACCTAGAAAATCATGCTGAGCAAAAAACGTAAATAAACCCAAAACCATCGCCAATGGTTTCAACTGTTGGATAATGCAGGTTTTAGGTAAACAGTAAGAATAAAATTCATTTTTTAATTTTAAAACTAAGAATATTCTTTTACTATTTGTTTGTTACGTATTTTTATTACATTTTGGTTATTATTAACTTATAAACCAAACCATTATGCCATTTGAAAATTTAAACAACAATCATTATGCTGTTGCCGAGAAAACAGCTGTTGGAACTAGCTTAACTGCTCTTGAAACCGCTTTGAATGCCAAAATTAAAAATCTCAGTGCTGAAGAACGTCAAAAATATGGTAGCGTTAATGAACAAAACAAACTGATAGTAAACAAAGTTAAAGATTACAGAGCCAGTCAGCCAGGTTTAAGCAGTCCCGACGTAGATTGGGTAGAGTTTCAAAATGATTTTGATTCAAGGGACTTTCTGCAGTCTACTATCGCCAGATTACAGACCTTAATTGACGGATTGACCAATAATAAAATCCTGCATGATTATGATAATTACCAAGCTGCACTAACTGACTATGATTTCAGCAAGTACAAAGCCAGTACCAAAGCAGCGGGATATGAAGGCAAAGTGACCGCCATTTCTCAGTTTTTTACAGGCGGAAGCTCGGCCGCAAAAACCGCCAAGAAAGTCGAAGAGGAGATTTAATCCTATTATAAATTATTAAAACGGGAAGGAAACTAGTTTCTTTCCCGTTTTTTTGTGGTCTGCCACGTCCTGAACTCCGTTTACCACGTTGTACAACGGGGTTTACCACGTGTTGTACGCCAATGACCCCGTCTGGAACGTCATTTACCCCGTTATAGAACGTGGTCAGTCCCGTTCTGGACCACATTGGCCCCGTTGTGACGCTGGTGAATGCAGCGACCATTAACATTTCTGCATTCACAATTAAAACTTATATTTGTTACAACTCTATTCTCACACACCACTACGGCCATTGACCAATATTCAGTATATTGGGAGATTAGTAAGTGTAAAAGTAGATACATTTGATTCGACTAAGAATAAACGAAAAAATATGAATAAAAAAGATTTTCCACTTCAAATACATACTGATTTAAATAGTCTAAAGACGAAGTTTTTTAAAAATTTTAAGGAAGCAAACACGTCAAGTCCATTGTTAAGATTCGAAGATTTAGATGAATCCTCTAGTTTTTATTTTGAAATTAACAGTTTTAAAGATGTTTCTTCGAAAGGAGTTTTTCAGTATACAGTTACATATAAGCCAATTAATCAAAATAAATTGGAAGAAACGAGTGTTAGTTTAAATTTTTCGGATTTATATCATAGATTAGAAAGTTGGCTTAATGTAATTCAAAGTTATGACGTTACACCACATTTTGGCAATAATCCAATTTTAGAAAATTATATAGAGGAAAATTATACTGAGTATGAAATTTTGGATGATGACGCAGATATCGTTTCATTTGATCTTCGCAGACAAATACTAATCGACAACTATTTAGAAAAAGTAATTATGTATTTTATTTCTTACGAAGAGAGCAATGGTGAAAATTTAGAAGAACTGAAAGTTGTTGCTGTTGAATTAAAGAATACACTAACACAATCAACAAAGAATCAAGTAGTAAGAAAGTTGTCTGTTTTATGGGCTATGGCTAGACAGAAAGGAATTCCGATTTTGAAAGAAATTTTCGTTGAGTTGGCAAAAGAAGTAATTATTGCGATAGGTAAAAAAGCAATGAATTTAAATTAATTAAATAGTTATGTTTTAATAAAGATGAATTTGGATGGAAGAGAGTTTTAAAGAATTTATTTTATACACTGCACCAAACGGCCAAATACGCGTTGATGTTTTGTTGCAAGATGAGTCGGTGTGGTTAACTCAAAAAGCAATAGCTGAGTTGTTTGGCGTGCAAAGACCGGCAATAACTAAGCACTTGGGTAATATTTTTGATTCTGGTGAACTCGAAGAAAATTCAGTTAGTTCCATTTTGGAACATACTGCCGATGATGGTAAAATTTATCCAACCAAATTTTATAACCTTGATGCCATAATTTCTGTTGGTTATCGAGTAAACTCTACCAAAGCCACGCAATTTCGTATTTGGGCAACCCAAACTTTAAAAGAATATATTATCAAAGGTTTTGTTTTAGATGACAATCGTTTAAAGCAAGGTCAGACTATTTTTGGTAAAGATTATTTTAAAGAATTACTGCAAAGAGTTCGCTCGATTCGAGCAAGCGAAAGGAGAATTTACCAACAAGTAACCGATATTTTTGCCGAGTGCAGTATTGATTATGACAGCAATGCCGACATCACTAAAAATTTCTATGCCACGGTTCAAAATAAATTCCATTTTGCTATAACAGGCAAAACGGCTGCAGAAATAATATTTAAAACGGCCGATGCCAAAAAGGAAAATATGGGATTGACGACTTGGAAAAATAGTCCAAACGGCAGGGTTTTGAAATCGGATGTGATTGTTGCCAAAAATTATCTGCAGGAAAAAGAAATTAAACAACTGGAGCGTACCGTAACGGGTTATTTTGATTATATAGAAGGATTGATAGAGCGCGAAAATACTTTTACGATGGAACAATTGGCAGAAAGTGTAAATAAATTTCTAAACTTTAACGATTATAAAGTTTTGGATGGTAAAGGGAAAATTTCTAAACTGCAAGCGGATAAGAAAGCAATTGCCACTTATGAAGTTTTTAATAAAACACAGAAAATAATTTCTGATTTTGATAAAGAAATAAAAAAATTAAAGTAAAAACGGCATAATTACAAGAATTACAACCCTTCTATTATTTTAGTATAACTTTATGATTTTTTTGCCATTTGCACCCCTTGTAACATAAACCAAAAAAATACTATCTTTACCCATTAAATCTTTTAAGAACTTAAATTGCATTAATTGCAATACTACATATATCGTTATGGCATGTACAAGTTGTTCAACTTCTGATGGTGGTGCACCAAAGGGTTGTAAAAATAATGGGACTTGCGGCACCGACAGCTGCAACAAATTAACGGTTTTTGACTGGCTTTCGAACATGAGTTTGCCCAATGGAGAAGCTCCTTTTGACTGTGTCGAAGTCCGTTTTAAAAACGGAAGAAAAGAATTTTACCGCAATACTGAGAATTTAACATTAAGTATGGGGGACATTGTAGCAACTGTTGCTTCTCCTGGACATGATATAGGAATTGTTACGCTTACAGGAGAATTGGTAAAAATTCAAATGAAGAAAAAAGGAGTCAATCCAACTAGTAATGAGGTTCCTAAAATTTACCGTAAAGCTTCTCAAAAAGACATAGATATTTGGACTGTAGCCAGAAACAAGGAAGAGCCGATGAAAGTTCGTGCCCGTGAATTGGCTATCGCGCAAAAACTGGAAATGAAAATTTCGGATATTGAATTTCAAGGAGATGGTTCCAAAGCTACTTTTTATTATACTGCCAATGATAGAGTCGATTTTAGGCTTTTAATCAAAGATTTTGCTAAAGAATTCAGTACCAGAGTTGAGATGAAACAAGTAGGTTTCCGTCAGGAAGCGGCTCGTTTAGGCGGAATCGGTTCTTGTGGCAGAGAATTATGCTGTTCAACATGGTTAACAGATTTTAGAAGCGTAAACACATCGGCAGCACGTTACCAGCAATTGTCATTAAATCCACAAAAATTGGCGGGTCAATGCGGTAAACTGAAATGCTGCTTAAATTATGAACTGGACACTTACATGGATGCCTTAAAGGATTTTCCAGAATTTGAAACCAAATTAGTTACCGAAAAAGGAGATGCCATTTGTCAAAAACAGGATATTTTCAAAGGGTTAATGTGGTTTGCTTACACTAATAATTTTGCTAACTGGCATGTTTTGAAAATTGATCAGGTCAAAGAAATTATGGCTGAGAACAAACTAAAAAACAAAGTTTCATCGTTAGAAGATTATGCAATAGAAATTATTACTGAGCCAGAACAAAATTTCAATAATGCAATGGGGCAGGAAAGCTTAACGCGTTTTGACCAGCCAAAAAGGAAGAAAAAACCAAACAAAAAACCAAAACTTGCCGGAGAAAAAGCCATTGTACCCAATAATGCAAATAAGCAGCCTGCCATACAAAAAAGCACAGCTCCAACTACACCAAATGCAAATAATGCCACCAAAGAAATTCCGGTTAAAGAAAACCCGAATCCCAACAGTGGCAATAAAAACCGTAATAAAAACAACAACCGTAAAAGAAACAATAACAATCGTCCTCCTTCTGCAGAGAACAAAACAGACGAACCTAGAAAACCAATAATTATTAAAAAAAATGAGAATAAAGAATAGTCTTTTACTGTTTTTTGCAGCAGTACTCCTTTTTTCATGTGATAAAAAAGAGTTTTTGACGAGTATAAATCTGTGGGAAGCGCTTGGAACAAAGACAGTATTGTTACTTTTGATCTACCTGTTTTGGATTCAACAAAAAGATACGACTTGTTTGTAAATTTAAGAGATAATAACAATTATAAATACAGCAATCTGTTTCTAATTGTTTCGTTGGAAAGTCCAAACGGCTATACTAAAGTAGATACTTTGGAATATCAAATGGCAGCACCTGACGGAACATTGCTAGGCGACGGTTTTACTGATATCAAGGAAAGCAAACTCTATTATAAAGAGAATGTCCGGTTTAGAGGAAAATACAAAGTACATATTAAGCAGGCGGTCAGAGAAAACGGAAAAGTGCCTGGAGTAGCTTTTTTAGACGGAATTACCGAAGTAGGCTTTAGAATAGAAAATAAAGATTAAAACTCGATTATGGCTATCAAAAAAAATAACCCTCAGAAAAAAAACATCGACAAAGATGTGAAATATTATTCCAGAAAATTCTGGAAAATTTACTTCTCGGGACTGGGAATTATTGCTTTATTCTTCCTGTTTGCTTCATGGGGTTTATTCGGATCCATGCCTTCATTTGAAGATTTAGAAAATCCGGATTCTAATTTAGCAACCGAAATCATCTCTTCTGACGGAGTAGTTTTAGGTAAATACTTCAAACAAAACCGTTCTGCATTAAAATATTCCGATTTGCCGAAAAATCTGGTTCAAGCCTTAGTTGCAACCGAAGATGCCCGTTTTTATGAGCATTCCGGTATTGACGGAAGAGGTACATTAAGAGCTATCGCAAGTTTAGGGAGAAGCGGTGGAGCGAGCACTTTGACGCAGCAGCTGGCGAAACAGTTATTTCACGGAGAAGGGTCGAAATTTTTACCTTTCCGTATTGTTCAAAAAATGAAAGAATGGATTATTGCCATTCGATTAGAAAGACAATATACTAAAAACGAAATCATTGCCATGTACTGTAACGTATATGATTTTGGTAATTACTCTGTGGGGGTTAGCTCAGCTGCAAAAACCTATTTTTCAAAAGAGCCTAAAGATTTAACCATTGACGAATCAGCTATTTTAGTAGGGATGTTCAAAAACTCAGGGCTTTACAATCCTGTAAAAAATCCAGAAGGAGTAAAAAACCGAAGAAATGTGGTGCTTTTGCAAATGGAAAAAGCAAACATCATTACCGAAGATCAAAAACACCAACTGCAAAGCCTGCCTATCACACTGCATTTCAAATTGGAAAGCCATAGAGAAGGCACAGCCACTTATTTTAGAGAATACCTTCGTGAATACATGAAAAAATGGGTAGAAGAAAACAAAAAACCCGACGGTTCTGACTACGATATTTACAAAGACGGTCTGAAAATCTACACCACAATCGACTCAAGAATGCAGGCTTATGCCGAGGAAGCTGTTTCGGCACACATGGCCAATATGCAGGAAGAGTTTTTTATACAATCCAAAGGTAACAAAAACGCCCCTTTTGTAAATATTTCTGAAGCAGAAACCGAACGCATCATAAATCAGGCGATGAAATCATCTCACAGATGGGATGTTTTGAAAGAACAGGACAAAAGTGATGAAGAAATCATCAAAACCTTTGGCGAAAAAACCAAAATGACGATTTTCACCTGGAAAGGAGAAAGAGATACGATTATGACACCGATGGATTCCATTCGTTACTACAAACACTTTTTGCAGGCTGGAGTTATGTCGATGGAACCGCAAACGGGTAATATTAAAGTTTGGGTTGGAGGTATTAATTACAAATATTTCCAATATGATCACGTAGGGCAAGGAGCCAGACAAGTGGGTTCTACATTCAAACCTTTTGTGTATGCAACCGCAATCGAACAGTTAAACATGTCACCATGTGATTCTATCCTTGACGGGCCTTTTATGATCCGTAAAGGACGCCACCATGTAACCGAGGATTGGGAGCCAAGAAACTCTGATAACAAATACCGAGGAATGGTTACGTTAAAGCAGGCATTGGCTAATTCTATCAATACAGTATCGGCAAAATTAATCGATAAAGTAAGTCCCGAAGCTGTTATTGAACTGACTCATAAATTAGGCGTAAAATCAGAAATTGTTACTCAGCCTTCCATTGCCTTGGGAGCCGTAGAAATAACTGTTGAAGATATGGTTGCTGCCTTCAGCACATTTGCCAACCAAGGGGTTTATACAAAACCGCAGTTCTTATCCAAAATCGAGAATAAAAGTGGCGAAGTAATCTACGAACCGATCCCTGAGTCACATGATGTTTTAAACAAAGACATCGCATTTGCCATCATTAAATTGTTGGAGGGTGTAACTGAAAGCGGTTCAGGAGCAAGGTTAAGAACTCAAGGAGGCGGTAACGGAGATAAACGCTGGACAGGATATCCATATATGTTCAAGAATCCAATTGCAGGAAAAACAGGAACTTCACAAAATCAGTCCGATGGCTGGTTTATGGGAATGGTGCCTAACCTTGTAACAGGTATTTGGGTAGGATGCGAGGACCGTTCGGCTCATTTTAAAAGTCTTACTTATGGACAGGGAGCAGCAATGGCCTTGCCTATTTGGGGTTATTTCATGAATAAATGTTATGAAGACAAAAGCTTAACAGTCTCTAAAGAATCTTTTGAAAGACCCGCTAATCTTTCTATCAAAGTTGATTGTTACACCCCGCGTGCGGCCACTGTCCAAGACACCACTGTAGCCCCGCAGCCCGATACCGAAGAATTCTCTCTGTAAAACATCATATATCACACCTATAAAAATTATTAGGGCGTGACAGCAATAGAAAAAGGAGCCAAATATAGCATTCGCTTATTCGGCTCCTTTTTCTATTGCTGTCGGGCTATCCGCTCCGCAGCGGCGGATTGCTTCAAACGTAGTTCACTGAACTCCTATGAAAAATAGATGTATGGTGAAGTAACCCCTCACGCAAATTCTGCAGACCATCATATTTATTTTGTCATACCAGTTTAAAAAAATCAGGATTTAAAAAAACTGCAGAGAACAGATTAATGCGATTATTTTACTAAATTTGACTTAAAAATTCGATATTATCAGTTGATATTGATTTTTTATGACCTAAAATAATAATAGTTTATATAATCAAAAAATAAACCCATATAGGAATTATCATGATCAACAAAAAAGTTAATACTGTACAGGAAGCACTTCAGGGGATTGAAAACGGAATGACCCTTATGCTTGGCGGTTTCGGATTGTGCGGTATTCCTGAAAATTCCATAGCCGAATTAGTTCAAAAAGAAACCAAAAACCTAACCTGCATTTCCAATAACGCCGGAGTAGATGATTTTGGACTTGGTCTGCTTTTGCAAAAAAAACAAATCAAAAAAATGATCTCTTCCTATGTAGGCGAAAATGCCGAATTTGAACGCCAAATGCTTTCTGGAGAGCTTGAAGTAGACCTTATCCCACAAGGAACTTTGGCCGAAAGATGTCGTGCGGCACAAGCCGGTATTCCAGCCTTTTTCACTCCAGCTGGCTATGGAACCGAAATTGCTGAAGGTAAAGAAGTTCGCGAATTCAATGGTAAAATGCACATTATGGAACACGCCTTCAAAGCTGATTTTGCGATTGTAAAAGCTTGGAAAGGCGACACTGCAGGAAACCTCATCTTCAAAGGAACGGCCAGAAACTTTAACCCAGCAATGGCTGGAGCTGCCAAAATTACCGTGGCTGAAGTAGAGGAATTGGTCGAAGCCGGAACATTAGATCCTAACCAAATTCATGTTTCAGGTATTTTAGTACAGCGCATTTTCCAAGGGGAAAAGTTCGAGAAAAGAATTGAGCAACGCACAACAAGAAAAAGAGAATAGGTTTTAGACTGCAGATTTTAGAAAATAATTTTTAGATTATTTCGTTTTTTTTCTCTTTTAGATTTTTACTTTTAAACAAAAAACACATGGCTTTAGATAAAATAGGAATTGCAAAACGTATTGCGAAAGAATTGAAAGACCGTTATTTCGTGAATCTAGGCATCGGAATACCAACTTTGGTGGCAAACTATATTCCGAAAGGAATTGATGTTGAATTTCAAAGCGAAAATGGCGTTCTGGGTATGGGACCTTTCCCTTTTGAAGGAGATGAAGATGCTGATATTATCAACGCAGGAAAACAAACCATCACCACTTTGCCAGGAGCTTCTTTTTTTGACTCTGCCACAAGTTTTGGTATGATTCGGGGACAGCATGTCGATTTAACCATTCTTGGTGCTATGGAAGTTTCTGAAAAAGGGGATATTGCCAACTGGAAAATCCCAGGAAAAATGGTTAAAGGGATGGGAGGAGCCATGGACTTGGTAGCTTCGGCAGAAAATATCATTGTGGCGATGATGCATGTCAATAAAGCAGGAGAATCCAAAATATTAAAAAAATGCACTTTGCCATTAACAGGAGTTGGCTGTGTAAAAAAAATAGTAACGGAATTGGCCGTTTTAGAAATCACGCCTCAAGGATTTAAACTGCTGGAAAGAGCTCCGGGAGTCACGGTAGAACATATTATCGCTTCTACCGAAGCCAACTTGATTATAGAAGGGGACATTCCAGAAATGCTAATTGAATAGAAGCATTAATTTTATAAAGAGCAACTCAACGGAGTTGTTCTTTTTGTTTCAAATAAGACCATTTATTTACCCAAATTACAGAGCTAATCTATAAAATAAACAATAATTGATTCAATTAAATTTTGCAATTCACAGTTAAACAGCCTTAATAATACTCAATTCTACCGCAATAATTTTATTAGAAGGCTTAATAATCATACTTTTGAAGAATTAATTTGATTATGAAAAAAAATATTTCCTTTTGTATAATGCACTTTTGTCTGTGCTTTATATTCCTGTTTCTGCCATATGCCTTCACTGCTGCCGGGAGTATTTTTAGTTTACCCAAATTAGCAAGCAATCCGCACGACAGAATTTACTTTTTTATCTATTTTTTGTTGTTGATATTCTTCTATTTCAATTATTATGTTCTAATTCCAAAGATTTATTTTAAAGAAAAACAAATTCATTATGTTATCATTCTGGTTTGTTTTTTATTGTTTTTCCTTTGGATATCTAACATTTTTGATACTCCAGATCTAAATTTTTTGGATTTCAGAAATCATAAACAACCTCCTTTGATTGATATGCATCCTCCAAAACCCACAGGTTTTAATCCCTCAAATGCTCCATTATCTCATAAAATACACCCATCAGAATTTAAAAATTTAACTCATTTTGGCGGACCGCCTACACAATACGGACATACTATTTTGGTTTATCTTATTGGGGTTATTTCGAGTTTGTTTATTGCCATAAAAATTAGGCTTCAAAAAGTTGAAGAAGATAGAATGAAATCCGAATTGTCTTTTTTGAAAGCGCAGATAAATCCTCATTTCTTATTCAATACGCTGAACAGCATCTATTCATTGGCGATAAAAAAAGACGACAAAACTGCCGATGCTGTGGTGCAGTTATCCGAATTAATGCGGTATATTATTACCAATGCTAATGATGATGTTATTGCCTTAGATAAAGAAATCAATTATATCAGCAATTATATACAACTGCAAAAAACCCGACTGGGAAAGACGGTAACTATTGATTATACAATGGAAGGAAATTCGTTTGGTAAAGCCATTACGCCGCTTATTTTAATCTCATTTATTGAAAACGCTTTCAAACACGGAGTAAATCCAAATGAGAATTCCGAAATTTGTATTCGGATTACCATTGTTGGAGAGTATCTGACTTTATTTGTTTCTAACAATAAAGTGCAGTCCATACAAACTGATAGTGGAATTGGTTTGCAGAATTCGATTGAAAGACTCTCTCTCTTGTATCCTAACAATCATGTCTTGGCAATTGATGATAATCCAAAAACATATCAGGTAACCTTAACTCTAAAAGTAGGATGATAAAAGCAATTGCCCTTGATGATGAACCGCCAGCGCTTGACGTTTTGCAAAGTTTTTGTAATAAAATTGACGTCATCAATTTAGAAAAAACATTTACAAAATCGGAAGATGCACTCAAATATTTAAAAAAATATCCTGTCGATTTATTGTTTTTAGACATTAATATGCCAGCTATTTCGGGTATTGATTTTTACAAAAAATTACCTCACAAAACCATGGTGATATTCACAACGGCCTATTCTGAATATGCTGTAGAAGGATTTACATTGAGTGCCACCGATTATCTTTTGAAACCTATTTCGTTTGCACGGTTTGAACAGGCAGTCGAAAAAGCCTATTCGCAATGGAAAGCGCAAAATCAAAAACCAGAACAGCAATACCTTTTTATCCGTGCCGATTACAGCCTGATAAAAATTCTGCTCTCGGACATATTATTCATTGAAGGACTTGATGATTATCTTAAAATCCACATTCAGCATCAAAAAGCAATTGTGGCCAGAATGACTATGAAAGCCTTATTACAAAAACTTCCAGAGACTGAATTCATAAGAGTGCATCGCTCTTTTATTGTTTCTATTTCCAAAATAGAAAAAGTGCGGAACAAAATAATCTACATCGGCGATGAAGAAATTCCGGTAAGTGCGAGTTATGAAACCACATTTTTTGCTTTGCTCAATAAACAATAATGCATTTCCTTTCGTTAAAAAAAGACATTTTTACCCTATTTACCTCTTAAAATCATCGCATTACCTCATAAATTATAATCCATTTATGAGTTTAAATACTTTTACAGCTGTAACCCTAAAAATGTAATTAGTATGGAAAGAAAAGATTTTTTAAGAGGATTAGGATTGGTAGGATTAGGAGCGTTCACTATTCCTGTAATTAAAGGCTGCAGCAATGATGACAGCAGTACTCCTTCTTCGTCTGATACAGCTCAAGCAACTGATACAGGAGGAACCTCTTCTAGTGGCACGTGTTCGGTTACTGCATCAGAAACCGCAGGTCCATTCCCGACAAAAACGCCTGGTTCATTGGTTACATCCAACATTGCGAGTGACCGAACAGGCATACCATTTACTATTAATATCACCATAAAAAACACCAATGCGAGCTGTGCAGCATTGGCTGGAGCAATTGTGGATATTTGGCATTGTGACAAAGATGGCTATTATTCTGAGTACGGCGGGACTTCAATGCAAAGCGCAGATTTTACTTCAGTACATTTTTTGAGAGGAAGACAGACCACCGATGCTAATGGATTGGTGCATTTTACATCTATTTTTCCAGGATGGTACAGCGGTAGGGCGACACACATACATGTTCACATATACAATTCATCGGGAACATCGTTGTTGGTGACCCAAATTGCATTCCCTGAAGGTTCTGGAAGTGCTGTGGCTCTGGTAAATGCTTCAAGTGCCAATGGGTATACTAAAGGACTTTCCGGATATACCTATAATGCATCAGATAATGTGTTTTCGGATTCTACAGCTAATGAAATGTCAACAGTTACAGGAAGTGTTGCAGACGGTTTTGCTTTGACACACACGATAAACGTAGCCGGATAGCCGGAAGTTAATTTTTTAGTTTCTAAAAATGATCAAACAGATACCTGCCCAAATTTATAAATCCGATTTGCGTGGAATTTCTGAATTGGATGGTTTTCTAAATTTAGCAACTTTCAATTTTGAAAGCTATCAAGATGCATCCAGAAAACCATTTGGCACTTTGAAGGTTTTAAATGAAGTCAAAATAGCTCCTTTGTGTAAAACATTTACATACATTGATGCTAATACCGAAATAATGCTCTTACCGCTTTTTGGCGGAATCGAATACAAAGACATTTTAGGCAATATTGATTTCATTAGAATCGAACAAATCAAGCATATTTCAGCTCAAAAAGGGACATCATTTGAAATTTCCAATCCTTATGATTTAGAAAATGTAAGTTATTTAGAGATTCGATTTTCGGCAAAAACGGCCAATTTTAATCCAACTTACAATCGATTTGATTTTGGTTTTTCTGAAAGGAATAAAATGGATTTGCTTTTTGAATTTTCTAGCACTGTGGGTTTCATCGGTATTTATGATGGAAGAAAAGAAGGGTTTTATGTTTTGAAAAATAATTTGAACGGAGTATTTATATTTGTAATCAACGGCGCATTTGAAGTAGAAAACAGATTATTGCAGGAAAAAGACGGCTTGAGCCTAAGAAAAATAGAAACTGTAGAATGGGAAGCGCTCTCAGAAAATGCCATTTTGTTACTGTTTGAAGTTCCAACAGAAAATTTATAAAGCATTATGCACAAAGCTAAAATACGATTGGCCTACCGAATTGTGATTGACAGCAGTTCAGCATTCCTATGGGATAAATATGTTTGGGAAGATACATTCAAAGAATATCTGATGCAAAATCAGCAATTCAATTCGAAGGAAAATCCCAAAAACACCTTTAGAGAATTATTAACCGAAAATGAAAAAGCAGTTCAGCTGCATTACTTAGTAGGCATTGCTGCAAATAGTTATGTTGAGCAATTAAAAGGAAATCTTCATAGGGTTACGGATGTATTAGGGAATAATTATTTTCCTTTTTCCAATTTCCAATTAGACATTATTAATACAGACATCACTGATATATCAAAGCATAAAATAGGTATAACTTTTTACTCTCCGCTACTAACATTAATTGATATTATGGAAGGTAACTATTTGATTTCTAAAAACATTGAAGAATTGAATGGATTGGAAACTCTAATGTTTCCTATGCAGCCTCATTTATCAATTTGTTATTGTCAAAAAAATATCACGGACAACTTATAAAAAATAAAGACCGTTTACTCATTAAGAATAAACGGTCTCATTGTATAAATCTTTATAAACTTTGGAGTTAAAATCTACAAATTCGAAAAGAAATCATTCCCTTTATCATCAGTGATAATAAAAGCGGGGAAATCTTTAATGGTGATTTTACGAACGGCTTCCATGCCTAATTCTTCAAAATCAACTACCTCAACCGAAAGAATATTCTCTTTAGCTAAGATTGCTGCGGGACCACCGATAGAACCCAAATAGAATCCGCCGTAAGTTTTACAAGCATTCATCACGTCTTTGGTTCTGTTTCCTTTGGCAAGCATTACCATGCTTCCGCCATTCTTTTGGAATTCCTCTACGTAAACGTCCATTCTTCCTGCAGTTGTTGGTCCAAAACTTCCCGAAGCCATTCCTTCTGGTGTTTTAGCCGGACCTGCGTAATAGATTGGATGGTTTTTAAAGTATTCCGGCATTGGTTTGCCGGCATCCAGTAATTCTTTGATTTTAGCGTGAGCGATATCACGGGCTACAATCAAAGTTCCGTTTAATTTCAAACGTGTTTTGATAGGATATTGAGATAATTTTTTAAGTATATCTGCCATTGGCTGATTCAAATCAATTTCGACAGCTGGTTCCAAATGTGGAGCAGTTTCAGGCAGTAAACGTTTTGGATTTACTTCCAATTGTTCTACAAAAATACCATCTTTGGTAATTTTGCCTTTGATATTTCTATCAGCCGAACAGGAAACTCCCAATCCAACCGGACAAGAAGCTGCGTGGCGAGGCAAACGGATTACACGAACATCATGCGTAAAATATTTTCCGCCAAATTGTGCTCCAATTGCACTTTGCTGGCAGATTAACTGTACTCTTTTTTCCCATTCTAAGTCACGAAATGCCTGACCTGCCATGTTTCCAGTTGTTGGCAAATGGTCTAAATAACCTGCGGATGCTTTTTTTACAGTTGCTAAATTCGCTTCCGCTGAGGTTCCTCCAATCACTAAAGCCAAGTGATACGGCGGACAGGCTGAAGTTCCCAAATCCATTATTTTGGCACGAATGAAAGCATCCAATGATTTTTCATTCAGCAGTGATTTTGTCTGTTGGTATAAATAGGTTTTATTCGCAGAACCGCCACCTTTTGCTAAAAACAAAAACTCGTAAGAAGCTCCTTTTTTAGCATAAATATCAATCTGCGCCGGAAGATTAGAACCTGAATTTTTTTCTTCAAACATACTGATTGGCACAATTTGCGAATAACGAAGATTGCGCTCTTGGTACGTATTGAAAATCCCTTTTGAAAGCCATTCGGCATCATCAGCTCCTGTATATACATTTTCGCCTTTTTTGGCCATTACAATCGCAGTTCCTGTGTCTTGGCAAGAAGGCAGTTCCCCATCGATAGCTACAACTGCATTCTGTAATAAATTATAAGCCACAAATCGGTCGTTGTCTGTCGCTTCAGGATCATCAAGAATCGCTCTTAATTTTTCCAAATGTGAAGTACGCAGCATAAACGAAACATCTTTCAATGCTTCCTGAGCCAATAATTCTAATCCTTTTGGATCAACAGTAAGAATTTCTCGTTCTCCTAATTGTTCTGTTTTTACAAAATCAGAAGTGATTTTACGGTATTGTGTATCGTCTTTTAAAATAGGATAAGGATCCTGGTATATAAAGTCCATAGTTTGTTTTTTTTTAAAGAATGCCAAATATAAGAATTGTTCAAAGAATCGTAACTGATTTATATCAGCTTCCTAATCAAATAATTTGAAAACTTAAAAAAAACTGGAAAAAACATACCGATTATAAAAATATATATTTTTTTGAAATCATTTTAAACCTAGATTCAATAGTTATTTCATGGAAAACGAAAGGCCAATTTGCGGACTAAATTTCAAATATAATTAAAATTTAATTATTTATTAATCAGGTATTTATACGCTTTTGCAATAAATTCACAACAAATACATTTGTTTTTGTTAAAAAGTAATCAATCAATTAATTATTAACCAAACTAACTAAAATGAAAAAAAAATTACCAAAACTCATTGCATTAACTGTTGTTACATCAATGATTTCTTTTTCATCATTTGCACAAAAAACCGAAAAAGGCATCAGTCAGAAAAACTTGTCCGAGAATGGCTCTCCAAGTTTAATTACTTTTAATGAAAAGTCTGATTATAAAAGATCTGATTTTCAAAAAGCACTTAAAGAACAACTAAGTTTAGATGAAAATCAAACATTCTCTAACATCAAAACAGAATCGGATAAAGATGGTTTTACACATGAAAAATTTCAATTGTATCACCAAGGAATTAAAGTAGAATTTGCTACATACAGTCTTCATTCCAAAAATGGAAAATTAGCGTCTATGAGTGGTGAATATTATGCTATCAACAAAGTGAATATCAAACCAACTCTTTCTGCCGAAGCTGCATTTGAAAAGGCCTTAAATCAAATTGGAGCTAAAAACTATTTATGGGAGAATGAAGCGGATGCAGTTGTAATGAATTATTCCAAACCAAAGGGCGAGCTTGTTTTGTTGCCATCAATGGAAGAACAAGGTCTTAAACGAAAAAAAGACAATGTTCGTTTGGCTTATAAATTTGATATATATGCCACAAATCCAATAAGTCGCGGCGATATTTATATTGATGCCGAAACTGGACAAACTTTATTTTATAATGCTACTATTAAGCATTTAGGAGAATTTAGTCATGGTGGGAAAACTGCTTCTTCAGAAAAAAAAGCAACTAACTTAGATGAAGTAAATTTAGCCATTGTAGCTGCAAATGCTGCAACTCGATATAGCGGAACACAGACATTACAAACAACTTTAAGTGGTTCGTCTTATATTTTATCGGATGGAACTAGAGGAAATGGAATTCAAACGTATAATTCTGCAAGAACTGCAACCTATCCAACAACAAATTTTACTGATGCCGATAATAACTGGACAGCAGCAGAGTTCAATAATACCAACAAAGACAATGGAGCCTTAGATGCTCATTGGGGAGCAGAAATGACATACGATTATTGGTCAGCAGTTCATGGAAGAAACAGTTATGACAATGCAGGTGCAAAAATAAAAAGCTATGTACATTATAATTTAATAGCTGCTGGTTACTCTGACAACAACAATGCTTTTTGGAATGGAAGTGTTATGACTTACGGAGATGGAAGTGGAACTGGTGGATTTGATATTTTGACCGCAATGGATGTTGCTGGACACGAAATTGGACATGCAGTTTGCACCTATACAGCAAATCTTGCCTATCAAAAAGAATCTGGAGCCATGAACGAAGCTTTCTCCGATATTTGGGGAGCTTGTATTGAATACAGAGCTGCACCTGCAAAATCAACATGGCTTATAGGTGAAGATATTGAAAGAAGAACAGGACATTTGTCTTTGCGATCCATGAGTAATCCGAAAACAGAAGGACAGCCTGATACTTATGGCGGAACAAATTGGTACAATGTAAGTTGCACCCCATCCAATTCAAATGATCAATGTGGTGTTCATAGAAATTCAGGAGTTTTAAACCATTGGTTTTACATTTTATCAGTTGGTAAATCAGGTACAAATGACATTGGAAGCGCCTATAATGTAACGGGAATTACAATTGACAAAGCTGCCAAAATAGCCTATCGTTTAGAAAGTGTGTATTTGTCAGCAAATTCAACGTATGCCAATGCCAGAACTTATGGAATTCAATCTGCAACTGATCTTTATGGAGCAGGTTCAGCAGAAGTAATTGCAACCACAAATGCTTTTTATGCAGTGGGTATTGGAGCAGCTTATTCTGGTTCTTCTGATACAACAGCACCAACAGCACCTGCAAGTTTAGCTGCTGCTGGAACAACATCGACAACTACAAATTTGACTTGGGTAGCTTCGACTGATAATGTAGCGGTAACTGGATATAATGTTTACAACGGAACTACATTAGTAACAACTGTTACAGGATTAGCTTACACT
The DNA here is from genome assembly GCF_002797935.1 of Flavobacterium sp. 1. Classification (NCBI taxonomy): domain Bacteria; kingdom Pseudomonadati; phylum Bacteroidota; class Flavobacteriia; order Flavobacteriales; family Flavobacteriaceae; genus Flavobacterium; species Flavobacterium sp. 1. The sequence goes on along the minus strand of NZ_PGER01000001.1, from coordinate 4,055,248 downwards.
GTAACCGGTTTAACAGCAAGTACTGCCTATACTTTTACAGTGAAAGCCAAAGATGCTGCAGGAAACCTTTCAACAGCAAGCAATGCGGTTAATGTAACTACAACTGCATCAACAATTACGTATTGTACTTCTAAAGGAAACAGTGTTGCTTATGAATATATTGATTATGTAGCAATTGGCGGCATTGCAAATACTACTGGTGCAAATGCAGGTTATGGAAACTTCACCAACTTAACCGGAAACTTGCCTTACGGTTCAAATACAATAATTTTGAGTGCTGCTTTTGCGAGTACAGCATACACTGAATATTGGAGAGTTTGGATCGATTTTAATCAAAATGGAACTTTCGAAACTTCAGAGCAAATGGTAGCAGGATCATCTTCTCTTAGCACAAATCTGTCCTATACTTTTACAGTACCAACAACTGCCTTGGCTGGAACTACCAGAATGAGAGTTTCTATGAAATATAATGCCGCCCAAACCGCTTGTGAATCTTTCTCTTATGGAGAAGTTGAAGATTATACCGTAAACATTGGTGCAGCTGCAATAACAGGATTTAATAATACAATTGCAAGTGAATTGGGTAATGAGAATAATTTATTTGATTATACAATTTATCCAAACCCAACTAACAGTTTCGTAAACATTAGCATGGCTGACAATAGAAAAGTTTCATACCGAATTATCAACTATTTAGGACAACAAGTAGATGCAGGAAAACTTTCTGAAAACGCAATCAACGTTAATAAATTAAGTACTGGTACTTATATTATTGAAATAAATGATGGTCAAAAAACAATGACTAAAAAATTGATTAAGAAATAATTATATTTTTAAAAAAAATGAAAAGCCTCGCAGAAATGTGAGGCTTTTTTATGGCGTTGCTCTATTAAAACAAATTGAAAACTCCTATCGTTATTGAATTTATAATAACACTGTGTTTTTTTTTAAAACAACTCGCTACCAAAATAGCTGTTATTATACAAATTAAATCAGCCAAAAGCATAGTGCTTAAAGCGTATCGGGTATTTTTTATATTAACTGAATCAAAGTAAACCGCAATGACATAAAAAGTACTCTCGGCACTGCATTGAAAAATACTGCTTAATCTTCCCGTTAAGGAATCGGCACCAATTGAAAGATTTCTTGAGACAATTCAACGGAGTAAGTTCTAAATATCTACAAAACTATTTGAATTTATTTGCTTATGCTGACAAACTAAGAGAGTCTAAAAAACACAATTAAACAATGGTTGGTAGGTGCTTTGTTAGCCGATAATGCGTACAACCTAATATTTACTCTTTGGTAAAAATGCTGTTAATATTAGAATATAGTGACAATTATAATCGAATTTAGACTAACAAAAGAGTTTTTTGTAATTTTACAAAAGCGCCATTTTTTATATTCTATAAAATACAGGCATAATAGCCTAATGGTGATAATAAAAGCATAAGTCTGAATAAAATCTAACAGAAATGGAAACTAAAAAAGAACTGTCACAGGAAAAAAGCACGGCATTGCTTCAGATATTAAAAACCCGTTTTGAAAAAAACATTGACCGCCATAAAGATCTTAAATGGGAAAACATACAGCCAAAACTAGAAGCCAATTCCGAAAAACTATGGACGCTTAGTGAGATGGAAGCAACTGGCGGCGAACCAGACGTTGTTGGATATGACAACAATACTGAGGAATATATTTTCTATGACTGTTCTGTAGAAAGTCCTGCTGGCAGAAGAAGTTATTGTTATGACCGTGAAGCTCTTGATAAAAGAAAAGAAAACAAACCCAAAAATAGCGTTTTAGACGTTGCTTCAGCAATGGGCATTGAACTTTTATCCGAAGATCAATATCGGGATTTACAGAAATTAGGAAAGTTTGACAATAAAACCTCCAGCTGGATTGTAACACCAACGGCTATTAGAAAACTTGGCGGTGCCATCTTCGCCGATTTTCGATACGGAACTGTTTTCGTATATCACAATGGCGCAGACTCCTACTACGCGGCAAGAGGATTTAGAGGTTCACTAAGAGTTTAAATTTTTAAAATTGAATTATACTCAGCAGTTGTATTCAAAATACTAACCGCTTTTTTGATTTCAGGATTGTTTTTGATGTAATAATCATAAAGACCTTCCTGATATTGATAGCGTTTGATGATCTCATCCAGCAATAATCCTTTTATTTCCTTTTGGTTTTTATCCAGTAATGCATTCTCCGATTTTTGAAGAGCAGCAAGAAGCTGTTGGTATTCAGGAGCAATAGCCTCATCCAGTTTTTCAGTTTTGGCTGTAGCCAGAGTGTTTTTCAATGCTATTTCGGTTTCTGTATCAAAAGTTAATTTTTGAGCTTTTAGAAATTGTTTAAAATCAGCATAATCAGCATCTGTAATTACAGGGATTTTAGTTCCTAAATTTGGATTTTTATAATAATAGTTAGTCGCATAATTAAAAATACCGTCGTTTTTCAATAAAGCATTTGCAATAGGACTTGTCTTAGTTTCTTCCATTTCGATGTCCGGCAAAATCCCGCCACCATCATAAACAGTTCTTCCTTTTTTGGTTTTAAAGGCATTGTAGTTTTTGGCATCGGTTCGGGTTGCCACACCGTTTTTGTCTTTATGAGCATAATCCAGCGCTTGAATACATCTGCCCGAAGGGGTATAATAGCGGGAAATAGTTACTTTGAGCTGAGTTCCATACGTTAGCTCAACTGGTCTTTGCACCAATCCTTTTCCAAAACTGCGGCTTCCTAAAACGACAGCGCGATCCAAATCCTGTAACGCTCCCGAAACAATTTCGGAGGCAGAAGCACTTCGGCCATTAACTAAAATCACTAAAGGAATGGTTGTATCTACTGGTTCTTGTGAAGTTTTATAGGTGTTGTTGTGTTTTTCGATTTTGGATTTGGTAGTCACTATAATTTCGTTTCTTGGCACAAAAAGATTGCAGATGTTTACCGCTTCGTTCAATAATCCGCCTGGATTTCCTCTTAAATCCAAAACGATTCTTTCGGCCCCCTGCCTTTTTAGCTGTTCTAATGCTTCTTTAGTTTCGTTAGAAGCTTTTCTGTTGAAGTGAGCCAGCACGATATAACCCGTTTTATCATCAATCTTGGCAAAATAAGGAACCGATTTGATTTCGACTTCATCCAGTACAATTACAGTCGAATAAGGTTTGCCTTGGCGAATGTATTTGATATCAATTTTGGTGTTTTTAGAACCTTTTAAAAGTTGAGAAGCATCATCTTTAAAGTCAGACAAAGGAGTATCGCCAATTTGAATGATTTCGTCACCAGCTTTGAGTCCTGCTTTATCTGCAGGGAAATTTTTATACGGTTCTTTCAGAATTAATTTATCGTCTTTTCGGGTGATTAATGCTCCAATTCCTGTGTATTCACCAGTATTATTGATTTTAAATTTGAGTACTTCCTGTTCGTTAAAATAAACGGTATAAGGGTCAAGAGAACTCAGCATTCCTTTGACAGCATTGTTCATCAGCTCGGCGGGAGTAGTCTCATCGACATAATTTTTATTCAGTTCTTTGAACAGAGTCGTGAAAATTTCCAATTGTTTGGCAATCTCAAAATAGTCGTCTTTGAAACTTACTCCCACAAACAAAAATGCAGAAGCAACAACTGGAATAATGACTTTTTTTTGGAAAAAGGTACGCATGATTATATGTTTTTTTTCTTGAATCGTTTTCTTATAAAATAAAATAGAGCAACTGCTAAAATAATAAAAGGCCAAACCTCCAGTAATCCCAAAAAGAAGCTTGAAATAGTATAAAATCCAGATTTGAAAGAATTCCATACCTTGGCGCCATAAGAAATGGTAACCCCTTTTTCTTCTGCAATTGTTTTATAGAACTCAACTGTAATTGTGCTCAATGAGATTTTATTTTGCATATATCTCAATTGCCCTTCTTTGGCTTCAATTTCTTCCCTGATAGCTGAAAGCTGCGCTTCAATAGCCAGCATTTCAGACATTTTAGTTGCTTTTGCCAAAAGTTCAAGATACCTGTTTTCAAGTTTTTTTTTGGCTTTCAATCGGGCGTCAATGTCGATATATTGTTCGGTGACATCTTCAGAGCTAATCTCTTTATTGTCAAAATAAGTAACTCCAGTCGAAATGTCTTTTATGAAAGAGTCAAAGTTTTGATTTGGGATACGAACCGTTATTCTTCTGTAAATAGTGCCATAGTCCTTTCCTTCACTATCATTCTGAATGAAAGCCTTTCCTTTTTTTACAGCAATTTTTATTTGATCATAAGTTGTCTCTAAGTTGTCTGTTTCAAATCTAAGATTGCCGTTTTTGATTATTTTTTGTTCAATGACTTTGTCTTCGATATTTGGGGATTCAGAAATGCTTTCGTCATTAGAAATCATTTTTTTTGCCGGTAATTTTACCATGGTAATAGCTGAATCTTGTGAAGCTTCTGCCTCGGCTTTTTTACAACTTAAGACTGCGAAAATTAAAAGAGCAATTATTAATTTTAATTTCATACGGTAGTAATTTATTTTTAAAAATACAAAATTAATTTAGATTATAACTAAGCAGTAAAATTGCTGTACGAAATGAATATTTAGCAGAATGCTATTCTTCTTTTTTTATCTGCTGTACAAATTTCTCAAATAACTGCACGGTTTTAGTATTGATTTCTTCAAAAGTCAAACGGTCTTTGCTTTGGTAAAAAAACATAAATGAATACGGCTGATCCAGATTGTCTAAGAGTAAATGCTTATTGAGCCTATAAGTTTCACGCAAAACTCTTTTGAAATAATTACGGTCAACTGCTTTCTTAAAATATTTTTTGGAAACCGAAACGCCTATTTTTATTTTTTCGCTTTCGCCAAAAGCTCCCGCATTATAAACCAGCCTCAAAGGATATTTTGAAACTGATTTTCCTTCTGTAAACAATAATCCAATGGTTATTTTGCTTTTGAGTTTTTCGTTTTTGGGATAAGTGAAGTTCATTTTATAAAATAAGCGGTGTTATAATAAGGCAAAGGTACAATTAATGTGGAGTGGTACAATAGGCTGTTTTTGAATCTAATTAGATTTTCAATTCTTAAGAAAGTTTCTTTTTTATTGTTGCAAATTATGTTTAAAATTTTGTAAATTTATGTTTTACAGTTAATTAGACGGGATTGTATTAATTGGCAGAGTTATAAATAGACCTAAAAATATATTTCTTACTTTTGTGGCAAATTTAAAAGTATGCAAAAGTTAATTTCGTATCCCTTATCTTTTATCGTTTTAGTATTAATATTATTGACTTTGGTAATATTTCACCCGATTCAATGGATTTGTTTAAACGTATTTGGTTATCAGGCGCATAAAAAAAGTGTTGATTATTTGAACTTTATATTGCTTAAAATCGTTATAATTTTAGGAACGACTTTTAGTTTTGAAAACAGGGAAAGTATTCCAGAAGGCGTGCCGCTTGTTTTTGTAGCCAATCATCAGAGTTTGTATGATATTATTGCTATCATTTGGTTTTTGAGAAGATTTCATCCCAAATTCGTCAGCAAAAAAGAACTAGCAAAAGGAATTCCAAGTGTTTCTTATAATTTAAGACACGGAGGATCGGTAGTTATAGATAGAAAAGACCCAAAACAAGCTATACCAGCTATCAAAAAAATAGCTGATTATATAGAAAAACATAAACGATCGGCGGTAATTTTCCCTGAAGGAACACGCAGCCGCAACGGAATACCAAAGGAGTTTGCACAGACTGGGTTAAAAATTTTATGCAAGAATGCGCCATCGGCTCATATTGTTCCAATCAGTATTAATAATTCATGGAAATTATTAAAATATGGCTCTTTCCCTTACGGTTTAGGAAATCATATTACATTTGTAGCGCACGAATCATTTGCAGTAAAGGATTTTGAATTTAAAGATATCATGCAAAAAACCGAATCGGTTATTGTAAACGGAATAAAAATTTAATAATTAATATAATGTCTATAAAAAACATTCGTCTGGAAGTAATGCAATTTCTAGAAAACAAGGTTGACAGTTTTGTTGATCAATACTTGATACCTGTAGAGAAAATTTGGCAGCCTTCTGACTTTTTACCCAATTCCGAAAGTGATAATTTTCTTGAAGAAGTAAAAGAACTAAGAGAAATTTCCAAAGATCTGCCTTATGATTTTTGGGTAGCTATGGTTGGTGATATGATTACCGAAGAAGCTTTGCCAACTTATGAAAACTGGCTGATGGAAGTGGAAGGTGTCGATAACGAAGGTAGAAACGGCTGGTCAAAATGGGTTCGTCAGTGGACAGGAGAAGAAAACCGTCACGGTGATTTATTGAATAAATACTTGTATTTATCAGGTCGTGTGAATATGCGTGAAGTGGAGATGACTACGCAACACTTAATCAATGATGGTTTTGACATTGGAACGGGCAGAGATCCCTATAAAAACTTTGTATATACCAGTTTTCAGGAATTAGCTACCTATGTTTCTCACAACAGAGTGTCACAATTGGCCAAAAGTTATGGTGATAAGAAATTATCCAAAATGTGTAAAATGATTGCTGGTGACGAAATGCGTCATCATCATGCCTACAGCGAATTTGTAACTCAAATTTTTAAAGTGGATCCAAGTGAAATGATGCTTGCTTTTCAATACATGATGAAACAAAAAATCGTGATGCCTGCTCATTTCTTAAGAGAATCCGGAAATAAAATCAGTTCTGCTTTCGAGCATTTTTCTGATTCTGCACAGCGAATTGGTGTTTATACCGCAAACGATTATGTAGAAATCATGCAAAAATTAATTGATAAATGGGAAATAGATAAAATCAGCGGTTTGACTGATGAAGCCGAAAAAGCCCGTGATTACTTGATGAAATTACCAGGCAGAATGGCAAGAATCTCTGAAAGGCTTGTTATTCCTACTGAATCATTCCAATTCAAATGGATAGAACCGGCGAGATTGTAGATGTAAGAATGCAGATTTCAGATTTCATGGTGTAAAAGAAAATATTTTAAATTAAATATTTTTTGAAATTACCATTGAAATTGATTTTTGCTATTGATATATAGCTGATTTTTGAGGTTTATACTTTAAAAATCAGCTTTTTTTATAAAATATAAACAGCAGGGCAAATGAGTAATCTGGATTTAATAAATAAAACAATTCTTTTTGTAAGGGGAAAATTAGCTAATGCAGAAGGAGGACACGATTGGTTTCACATTCAGCGGGTGTATAAAAATGCATTATTAATTGCTGGCGAAGAGAACTGTGATGAAACCGTTGTTAAACTAGGTGCTTTGCTTCATGATATTGCCGACAGTAAATTTCATGATGGAGATGAAACAGTTGGTCCAAAAATAGCTCGAGAGTTTTTGGAGAGTGAAGGCGTTTCCGAAGATATTATTACATATGTTATTCAAATCATAGATAACATTTCTTTTAAAGGCGGAAATAACGAAAAGCATTTCTCGTCCCTCGAATTGGATATCGTCCAGGATGCGGATCGTTTGGACGCTATAGGCGCCATTGGAATTGCCAGAGCCTTCAACTATGGAGGATTCAAAAACAGATCGATGTATGATCCCCAGATTGCTCCAAAATTGAATATGACCAAAGAGGAGTACAAAAGCAGTCAGGCACCGACAATAAATCATTTCTACGAAAAATTATTATTGCTGAAAGACAAAATGAATACCCAAACCGGTAAACAAATAGCCCAAAAAAGACATGATTACATGCAGGGTTTTTTGTCACAGTTTTATGCAGAATGGGATGGAGAACAGTAGAGAAGCACTGCAGTGCTTCTCAGATATTGGTTATCAATTAAATATCAACATTATAAACAAAAGCCTATGTCAAGTAACAATTTAAAATGTTCAGAAGCTGATATGCTGATCAGAAAACCAGTTTCTGAAGTTTTTCAGGCATTTATCGACCCAGATGTGACCAAACATTTTTGGTTTACAAAAGGAAGTGACAAACTGGAAACAGGCAAAACGGTAATTTGGGAATGGGAAATGTACAATTTTTCCACCAAAGTCGTCGTCAAAGAGATTATTGCCAATCAAAAAATAGCTATTGACTGGTTTACTTCGGATGTGCCTACCACTGTTGATTTTACTTTCAAAACACTAAGCGACAGATCAACTTTCGTAAGCATTAAGTATTATGGTTTTGATAAAACAGGTGACGAATTATTAGAAACAATTAAAGATTCGACAGGTGGATTTACCATTGTTTTGGCAGGGTTGAAAGCATATTTGGAACACAACATTAATTTGAATCTTATTCTGGATAAATTCCCGAAAGAGATCATGCAGCACGGGAAAGAGTAAAAAAAGAAAGCAGAAGACAGATAGCTGTTGTAAGGTTTTAAAGCTAGGCAGTTGTTTCTGAAAACTGCTATCTGCCCTCTAAATTCTAAAATCTACAACCCTTTCTCTTTCATCTCCAAAATCACATCCGAAGCATTCTTGAAAGTAGGCGCTTGTTCAATAATAGTTCCAACACGTTTTTTGTTGAGTTTAAAGGTAATATCATTTTCTGTTGTGAATAATAATGCCGTCAAAAAGGGGTTATTCATATAAGGAGCCAAAACAAAAAAAGCTTCTTCCAGCGAATGAAAACTTTCTATTTCTTCGGTTTTGTATCGAGCAATAATCGAAAGGCTGAACACGTCATTTTCCAATAAAACGGGACGTACATAAATGTTTTTCAATTCGGTGTCGCCAATGGTTTTTGCCAAGGTTAATTTGGCATAAGTTTTATCAGCGATGCTTTCTTTTACTTTTTCCCAGAATTCGGCAAATACGGGTTGGAAGGACATATAGATTGGTTTTTTTATTTTTAGAATGAAAGCACAAAAATAAGCTATGCCTTTTTATTCTCGTGTTTTTACAGTAAATAATCCCAAAAATTTTCTTTGTGAATAACTTGTGTGGTTTTTGGATGATACTTTTCTGTAAATGACTTTGTAAATCGCACTTTTTGATTCGGATTGTATTTAATTTCAAAAGCTTCAATTTCGGTGTTTTTAACTTCTAAATAATCGATTTCGGCCTGTTGTGCGTTTCTCCAAAAATAAGTGTCTTTGAATTGGTTTTCATACGCCAATTTCTTCTTGCGTTCGCTAATAATAAAGTTTTCCCACAACGCCCCAATATCATCACGAAGTTCTATCGGATTAAAATTTTTGATAATTCGATTGCGTAAACCATTATCCCAAAAATACACTTTTCTGCCTTTTTTGAGTTCATTGTCTTGGTTTTTGCTAAAAGCATTTAGACTAAAAACAATAAAGTTTTTCTCTAGAATATCAATGTATTTCTCAACTGTCAATCGATTTATTCCTAAATCATTGGCTAGAGAATTATAACTAATTTCACTGCCAATTCGATATGCCAGCATTTGTACCAATCGCTGTAAAGTTGCTGATTTTTTTACACCTTCCAAGTTCAGGATGTCTTTATAAAGAAAACCTTCAACCAAATCATTGAGAATTTTTTCTTCTTTGCCAACACTGGTAACCACTTCTGGATAATAACCAAAAACCAAACGATGAGCTACTAAACGGGTTTCTTCAATAAAATTGGAATGTTTAACCATTTCGCCATAACTCAAAGGGAAAAGCTGTAATTCCTCTTTTCTTCCCACCATCGATTCCTTGGTTTTGTCTGCTAATTCGAAAGCACTGCTTCCAGAGGCAATGACTTGAATTTCGGGATAATTATCAACCATTCTTTTGATGAGTAAGCCAATGTTATGAATCATTTGGGCTTCGTCAATGACAATAATTTTATTATCTCCGATTAGAGCCTTTAATCTGTCGGTTGTGACGTTTTCCAATAAAAGCTGGGTGTCGGGTTCATCGCCATTTAACCATAAAAACGATTCCCCTTTGACAGTGTTTTTTATCAAAGACGTTTTACCTACTTGCCTTGCGCCAAATACCAATATTGCTTTCCCTTTGAAAAGGTAGCTGTCAATTTCTGTTTGTGGGCTTCTATTTATCATTTTGCATCCAAATTACAATGCAAATATATAATAATTTGATATTGTAATATCAAAAATATATAATAATTTGATATTGTAATATCAAAAATATATAATAATTTGATATTTTGAAGATATGAATTCAATTAGTCAGCTATCTGAATGCTGCTTTTCTGAATACTGAACACTTTTTTATTTCCCCTTAAAAACAGCTTTTCTTTTTTCTAAAAACGCTTTAGTTCCTTCGTTGAAATCCTCGGTTCCAAAACAACGTCCGAAGTTTTTAATCTCAGTTTCATAACCGTTTTTGCCTTCAGCAAAATTAGCGTTGATAGATTTTATAGCTCTGCCAATTGCAAAAGGAGAGTTTTTTATAATTTTTTGAGCAATAGAATCAGTAAATCCGATTAGTTCAGCTTGAAGTACTACGTGATTTACTAGGCCGTATTGCTTAGCTTCATCGGCGGTAATCATTCCTGCAGTCAGTATCATTTCCATTGCACGGCCTTTCCCTACTAATTGCGGTAAACGCTGTGTTCCTCCATATCCTGGAATAACGCCAAGAGAAACCTCTGGAAGTCCCATTTTGGCATTATCAGAAGCGATTCTGATATGGCAGGCCATCGCCAGTTCTAATCCGCCACCCAAAGCAAATCCATTGATTGCTGCAATGACAGGTGTTTTTAGATTTTCTATATAGTTAAAAAGCAATTCTTGTCCTTGAAAAGCCAGCTGCGTTCCTTCTTCAATAGTGAAATGAGCAAATTCTGAAATATCAGCACCGGCAACAAACGCTTTATCTCCGCTTCCTGTGAGTATAATAACTTGAATTTCTTTGTTTTTACCCAACACTTTAATGGCTTTGTGCAAATCATTTATAGTTGCAATATTCAAAGCATTTAGCTTGGCTGGTCTATTGATTACAACAGTTGCGATGTTGTTTTCTATTGTAATTAAAAGATTGTCGTAGTTCATGGAGTTTATTTTAGGAGTTAATAATGGGGAGGGTAACCGTAAAAATAGTTCCTCTTCCAAATTTAGTTTCAAAGGTAATTGTTCCGTTGTAGTTTTCTATAATGTTTTTTATGATTCCGAGACCTAGACCCATTCCGCTGTTTTTGGTAGTGAATTTGGGTTCAAAAATATTGTCAATATGTTCTGGATTTATACCTGTTCCATTGTCTTTTATAATAATGACAACTTGATTTTTTTCTTTTTTTAGGCTTACCAATACCATTTTAGTTTCCTGATTGTCTGGAATAGCCTGTGTGGCATTTTTGACCAAATTTGTGATGATTCTAATGAGCTGTGTTCTGTCAATTTTTGAAACAATCTCTTTTTCAGAGCATTCAAAAACAATATAATCCTCATGAAAAATATCCAAAGTCAGTTCTATCACTTCTACAACATTCAGCAGTTCATTTTGCTGGGCAGGCATAGAGGCAAAATCTGAAAAGGCAGATGCTACAGAACTCATTGTATCAATCTGCTGTATCAGCGATTCAGAAAAATCATTTAATTTTTGTCTGATATTTGGTTCTTCAGGATTAAATTTTCGCTGAAAGCTTTGAATTGTAAGGCGCATTGGCGTAAGCGGATTCTTGATTTCGTGAGCCACTTGTTTGGCCATTTCTCTCCAAGCCAGATCCCGCTCATTTTGAGCGAGTACAATAGCGTTTCTTTCAAGTTCTTCGGTCATTCTATTATAGGCGATCAATAGCATGTTGATTTCTTTAATCTTTGCCGAAAACGGAATTTTTTCATTCTTTTGGTTCAAACTGGTTTCTCTTAATTTTTCAGCAAAATCATAAATAGGCTTAGTGATAAATGAAGACAGTATGTAAGCCAGTCCAAAGGCTATTGCAATCATTAGCGAATAGACTTGCACCAAACGGATTAAAAAACTGTTTAATTCCTTTTCGTAATAACCATCATCAGGAATATTGGGTAATTTTAGAATGGCAATTGGTTTAAACTTTTTGTTTTTTATTAAACTATAAGAAGATCGATATTTTATTCCATTAACGGTTTTAACTTCAAGAAACCTTTTATCTATTGACGAATTAACTAATCGAAGGATGAATTTTGAGACTGTAGGGGTATATTTTTCTATCGAAAAAGATTCTTTTGATGATTTTATCAATTTTCCATCTAAAGAATAGATTTGTATTTCAGTATTTTGAATATCTGATATTTCGTGGATTTTGTCCTTAAAAATTATCTTGATATTATCATCAGTGAGTGGATAATCTGTTGTTGAAAGCATATAATCAATATGCTTTTTCACATACATTTCCATGCCTTCTATCCGCCTTTGATTGTATTTCTTGGCGACATTTTTATACTGAATGATGGAAATGGTTATGAGTAAAAGGGAGGTGGCAATGATTAGTATAATCATTGAAATGAAGATTCTAAAACGTAATGAAATTAACGGAATCTTGTATCCTTTAAACATGATTATGAATTGTTTTTCTCCCTGATTTTTTTGTAAAATTTAAAACCTAGCATGATTGTAATTGAAAATATAAAAATACCGATTACACCGTAAATCCAGTTCACGGCATTCTTTAATACAACCAAAAATACAACCGCAAATAATATAATCGTGGCTATTTCATTCCACAAACGCATAAAATTGGTGGTGTATTTGACCTCATCTCTCTGCAGTTGACTGAAAATCTGCTGGCATTTTAAATGATATAAATACAGCACAAAAACAAAGCCAAGTTTTACATGCATCCATGGCATTTGTAACCAAGCTTTTCCCATTGGAGTAAAAAACAGCATCCAAAAAGCAAAAATACTAGCAAAAACAGCACTTGGCCAAGTAATGATGTACCACAAGCGGTAGGTCATTATTTTGTACTGCTTTTGCAGGATTTCTTTTTCTGGCGAAGGTTTGTCAGCTGCTTCTATCTGGTACACAAACAAACGGACAATATAAAAAAGTCCGGCGAACCAAGTGATTACAAAGATGAGGTGCAGGGATTTTAGGTAGTTATAGATTTCCATTTAAGTCTTTTTTCTATTCTCTTTTTTCTATTTTCTATTTAGCCCAATCATTAATCCAATTACTAACCGTTTCACACCATTCGTCATCATCATTCAAACATGGAATTGCTAAGAAATTCTCTCCTCCTTTGGCTTCAAAATCTTCTTTGGCGCGCATTGCAATTTCTTCTAATGTTTCTAGACAATCCGAAACAAAAGCCGGAGTTACAACGGCAAGATTTTTAATTCCTTTTTCGGGCATTTTATCAATTTCGACATCAGTATAAGGTTCCAGCCATTTGTCGCCTGCCAATCTGGACTGAAAAGTCAGGCTGTATTTGTCTTCTGGAAGATTCAGTAATTTAACCACTTGTCTGGTCGTTTCGTAACATTGATGGCGATAGCAAAAATCATGTGCCGGCGACGGCGTGTTACAGCAGGAACCGTCAATTTTGCAGTGCGATTTGGTTACATCGGTTTTGCGAATATGACGCTCCGGAATACCGTGATACGAAAACAATAAATGATCATATTCAAATCCAGATAAATGCTTCTTAATTGAATCGGCTAAGTTTTTAATATAATCGGGTTTATTGTAAAATGCAGGAACATCGGTAAACTTCATATTCGGAAATTTCTTCTTGCGGATTTCTTCGGCTTTGACTAAAATAGTTAAGGTCGAAGCCATAGCGTATTGTGGATACAAAGGAAAAAGCAAAACCTCATCTATACCTTGGTCATGTAATTCCTGCAGTCCTTTTTCAATATTCATCGAACCATAACGCATGGCCAGCGCCACAGGAACATCTACTAAAGGCTGTACTTTTTTATGCATTCTTTGAGAAAGCACAACTAAAGGTGAACCTTCGTCCCACCAAATTTTCTGATAAGCATGAGCCGATTCTTCCGGACGTTTTCTTAAAATGATACCGCGAACCAGCAAGGCGCGCAATAAATACGGAACATCAATAACGTATTTATCCATTAAAAATTCGTCTAAATAAGGTTTTACATCTTTTGTCTGCGGGCTTTCAGGTGAGCCTAAGTTTACTAATAATACGCCTTTCATATATAGGTTTAGTTTTTGCCAAAAGTATAGAAAGCAACTTTTTGGTAATATGATAAATGTTATTTTTTTGTTATGTTTTAATATCTAAAAACAATAGTGTTTTAGATGTTGGAGTTTATTGACATCAGGTATTTTTTTGGAGTGGTTCCAAATTTCTTTTTGAATGCCGCTATAAAATGGCTTCCAGTGCTGTAGCCAATTTTCAAGCCAACTTCATTCACATTATATGAGCCGCTATCGAGCAATTTTCGGGCATAATCCATTTTGTAATCGAATAAGAAGCCATAAACAGTGTCGCCATAAATTTGTTTGAAACCCATTTTGAGTTTTTTCAGCGTCAAACCTATTTCGTCTGCCAGTTCTTGCAATCCTGGTGGTTCGGCCATATTAGCAATGATGATTTCTTTGGCTTTTTTAATTTTCAGCACATTGTCTTCATCAATCAGAAAAGGGCATTGCTCTGCATTTGGATCTTCGGTTCGGTTAAAATACAAACTCAATAATTCATATCCTTTTCCTTTGTAATATAAATTTTTGATGGAAGGATGCAGGCTGTAATGAAACAGCTGCGTCAGTACAATTGCCATTGACGGACTGATGTCATCTTCCTTATAGTATTTTTTGTCCCGATTGTCATCGCTCAAAAAAGTAATATAATTGGCCTCATTCGAAAACAAAGCGTGGAATTTTTTGATCGAAATAATTACCGAAATGACCCAAGAGCTTGGAGCTAATTCCAGATTCAACGGCAGTTCTTTTTGAGGATTGTATAAAAGCAAAGATTTTTCTTCTTTCAGTTCCAAAGCATAATTGCCTTGGTTGAAGATAAATTTAGCACTTCCTTTTAGCCCAAAATGGAATTGAATCAATCCGCTGGTGACCTCATGTTGTGCCTGAAAAGGCACTTCACTGTCGTTTTGAAAACGAATCAGCGTGAAATCATCTTCAATAGTTATAATTTCTTGTGAACCCATAGCGATATTTTTTTAATTAAAATATGACTTTTATCGAAAGTATTTATTTAGAATCACTCTAAACAAGTTCAAATATGTCCCTTGATAGTGCCACAAAAATAACAGTTTTTATTATAAAATAACGAATTAAATCCAAAAAAGCATACAGCGACACAAAAAGAACTTTTAGCGTTACTTTTATAGAAATGATAGTAATAGTTTTGTATCACTTTATGTGAAAGTGAATATATGGAAAATCATAACGTTTCGAAGCATCACTATTTTTACTCAGTTGGTCTTAGCTACAAAAAAGCCGATGCCGAGATAAGAGGTAAGTTTAGTTTAGACACTGTAGCTAAAACACGTCTGCTCGAACAAGCCAAAAATGAAGGGATTCAAAGTCTTTTTGTTACTTCAACCTGTAACAGAACTGAAATCTACGGCTATGCCGAGCACCCTTTTCAATTAATAAAATTGCTTTGCGAGAACAGCAACGGAACTGTTGAAGATTTTCAAAAAGTAGCCTATGTTTTCAAAAATCAAGAGGCTATTTCTCATTTATTCCGAGTAGGAACAGGTTTGGACAGTCAAATTCTAGGCGATTTTGAAATCATCAGCCAGATACGAAATGGTTTTGCCGAAGCCAAAGCAATGGGTTTAGCCAACACTTTTATGGAACGATTGGTGAATGCCGTTATACAATCCAGCAAAAAAATTAAAAACGAAACCGAAATCAGTTCAGGGGCCACTTCGGTATCTTTTGCATCGGTTCAATATATTATCAAGAACGTTCCAGACATTGGAAACAAAAATATTCTACTTTTTGGCACAGGGAAAATCGGAAGAAATACCTGTGAAAATTTAGTGAAACATACCAAAAACGAACACATTACTTTAATCAACAGAACCAAAGACAAAGCCGAGAAATTGGCCGGAAAATTGAATTTGATTGTTAAGGATTACTCGGAACTGCATCTTGAACTTCAAAAAGCGGATGTAGTAGTGGTGGCAACCGGAGCTCAAAATCCTACGATTGACAAAGCCATCCTAAATTTGAAAAAACCATTGCTGATTTTGGATTTATCAATCCCGAAAAATGTGAACGAAAACGTCAAAGACCTTGAAGGCGTTACTTTAATTCACATGGATCATTTGTCGCAGATGACAGATGAGACATTGGAAAACAGAAAGGCTCATATCCCCGCAGCCGAGGCTATTATTGAAGAAATAAAGGATGAATTTATCGCTTGGACAAAGGTTAGGAAGTTTGCGCCAACGATCAATGCCTTGAAAGAGAAGCTAAACACGATTAAAAATTCGGAATTGGATTTTCAAAGCAAAAAAATATCCAACTTCAACGAAGAACAAGCCGAAATCATCAGCTCCAGGATTATCCAAAAAATCACGACCCATTTTGCCAATCATCTAAAAAATGAAGACACAATGGTTGATGAGAGCATCGATTGGATCGAAAAAGTTTTTCAAATAGAAACGACTGCAAAATAATTTTACCATTAAGAAATTAAGTTAATTTAGCTTTCTGAAATCAATTCATAATGATTTTAAAAGCTAAACCTTAATGACCCTTAAATTTCTTAATGGTTCGAAAGAAAAACCAAAATCTTGATTTTAAAAAAATAAAATGGCAGAAAAAACAATACGTATTGGAACCCGTGACAGCGAACTCGCGTTATGGCAAGCCCACACGGTAGAAAAAAAGCTAAACGATTTAGGTTATAAAACGGAAATTATTGCCGTAAAATCGGAAGGTGATATCATACTTGACAAGCCGCTGTATGAACTCGGAATCACTGGGATTTTTACCAAAACATTGGATATTGCGATGATTAACGGCCAAGTTGATATTGCAGTGCATTCAATGAAAGATGTGCCAACAGCTTTGCCAATTGGAATTGTTCAAGCGGCAGTTCTAGAAAGAGCCAATACTTTGGACATTTTGGTTCACAAAGGAAATCTTGATTTTCTTGATGGAAATGGAACCATTGCTACTGGAAGTTTGCGTCGTCAGGCAATGTGGCTCAACAAATATCCCAATCATAATGTAGTCGATCTGCGTGGAAACGTAAATACCCGAATGCAAAAATTAAATGATAATGACTGGAACGGAGCTGTTTTTGCCGCTGCCGGTCTAGAGCGCATCAACCTGAAACCCGAAAATTACATTAATCTCGATTGGATGATTTCAGCGCCTGCACAAGGAGCGATGCTTGTTGTGGCTATGGCCAATGATGATTTTTCTCGTGATGCCGTTGCTCAGCTTAATGATATCGAAACCGAAGTCTGCACCCATATCGAAAGACAATTCCTGAAAACCCTCGAAGGCGGTTGCACGGCACCCATCGGTGCTTTGGCAAAATATAACGAAATCGAAGATACCATCCATTTCAACGGAGTACTATTTTCGATTGACGGAAAGCAAAAAATCGAAGTCAACAAAATAGTTCCTATCGAAGAGTGGAAAAAACTGGGGTATAACTCGGCTCAAGAAATTTTTGCAAACGGCGGAACTGAATTGATGGCAACGATAAAAGCAACTTTGAAAAAATAAGGAGCGAAAGATTTGGCTTTTTCAGAATGATTCAAAAACAAAAAATGAGTAAAACAGTTATATTATCTACCAAAACGCTGTCGGATATTCAGCGACGAGAACTTCTAAGTGCTGGTTTTGAAGTGTTCGAAGAGGATTTCATTTCGACTAAAAAGCAAGAATTCGAACTTAGTGCCATCAACGACAATTTGATTTTTACCAGTCAAAATGCGGTACAAAGTGTTTTAGAAAATTCAGATATTGATAATTTGAAAACCAAAAATGTTTTTTGCGTTGGACTAAAAACGAAAATTCTATTATCTGAAGCTGGGTTCAATGTAGTTGCCTACACTGGTTATGCTGCCGACTTAGCCGAAATTATTGCTTTGATTTATAGCCAAGAAAGCTATACTTTCTTTAGTGGAAATCTTCGTAAAGAAACACTGCCAAAAGCTTTGAAAGACGCTGGGATAAAATTCAATGAGATTCAGGTTTATGAAACGTTATTGACTCCGATAAAGATTAAGGAAAAAATTGATGCAATTCTGTTTTTCAGCCCGTCAGGAGTAGAAAGTTATCTAAAAGAGAATACAATTAAAAACGAAAACTGTTTCTGCATTGGCGAAACTACCGCAAGCGCATTAGACAAAATAACAAAAAATATCATCGTTGCAGATCAGCCTTCAGTTGAAAATGTGATTGAAGATGTTATCGAAGAATATAAATAATTTAGACCTAACAGGTTTTTAAAACCTGTTAGGTCTTCGAATGATAAAAAATTAAAAATGATAAAGAACGACCTATTTTTAAAAGCTTTAAAAGGAGAAACTGTACAACGTCCGCCAGTTTGGATGATGCGTCAAGCCGGAAGATATTTACCGGAATTTAGAGCTTTGCGTGACAAATATGATTTTTTCACCCGTTGCGAAACTCCGGAATTGGCGGCAGAAATCACCGTTCAGCCTATTCGCAGAATTGCTCCAGATGCAGCGATTTTGTTCTCGGATATTTTGGTAGTGCCAAGAGCAATGGGAATTCACGTAGAATTGAAGGACAATTTGGGTCCGATTATCCCAAATCCAATTCGTACAATGGAACAGGTAAACCAAGTTTATGTTCCGGATGTAAATGAAACTTTAGGTTATGTTTTTGATGCTATCAAATTAACCAAAGAAATGCTGAACGATGAGGTGCCGTTGATTGGTTTCGCAGGTTCACCTTGGACAATTTTTTGTTATGCAGTTGAAGGTAAAGGTTCTAAAAGTTTTGATACTGCCAAAGGATTTTGTTTTTCAAACCCAGTAGCAGCTCATACTTTGCTTCAAAAAATCACCGACACCACTATTTTATATTTGAAAGAGAAGGTTAAATCGGGTGTAAATGCCGTTCAGATTTTCGATTCTTGGGGCGGAATGCTTTCACCTGTGGATTACCAAGAATTCTCATGGAAATACATTAACCAAATCATAGAAGCATTGGCTGCCGTTACTCCGGTTATTGTTTTCGGAAAAGGATGTTGGTTTGCTTTGAACGAAATGGGGAAAAGTAAGGCATCGGCACTTGGTGTAGATTGGACGTGTTCGGCTAGAAATGCCCGTTATTTGTCAGGTGGAAACGTGACTTTACAAGGAAATTTTGACCCGTCAAGATTGCTTTCGCCAATTCCAACCATTAAGAAAATGGTTCACGAAATGATCGACGAATTCGGTAAAGATAAATATATCGTGAATTTAGGTCACGGAATTTTACCAAATATCCCTGTAGATCACGCGAAGGCGTTTATTGATGCGGTGAAGGAATACGGGAATTAGAATTCGGTTTACAGTGATCTCCTGCAAGGTTTTTTTCAAACCTTGTAGGTATGTTAGAAAATGTTGGCCTAAAAGAAAGACACAGAAGGCTTTTCTCTTGCAAGGTTTTTTTCGAACCTTGTAGGTGTTTTTGAAAACGACCGTTTAAAAGTAATACCTACAAGGTTCGAAAAAAACCTTGCAGGATAACAAAATACAGACAAGAAATGCTAAACAAAGGCTTAAGAGACCAAGAAAGTATTCGAATTGACAACGTGCTCAAAAAGCTGATGTCATTGGTTCATGTGCCTAAGTTTTGGAATTTAGAAGACCTTCTTTTCCTAGAAAATGAATTAAAAGACTTGGTGATGAATGTCGAAAGTCTTAATGAATTTAGTGAAGAGGAATTGATTATTCACTTGCAAAGACTTCATTTGGATTGGAATCAGTTGGAGTTATTTGCTGATTTCTTGGTTGCTTTTTCTAAAGAAAGTCAGTTTGATTTTTTACAAAAAGCCATTGCCGTTTACAATTATATCCAAGAGGAAAGCAAGACTTTTTCATTTGGAATTATTAGTAAAATAGCTTCTGCTAAAAATAAATAGAAATGAGTTTTACAGATTGGAAAATAGACCGAATTGAAAACATTCATCCTGAAGAGTTCTACGAACTAATAGATAAGAACAGAAATCACATTGGGAAAACTTTTCCAGTAACGCTTGCCTATTCGGATTCTCCAAAGAAAGCGCAAGATTTTCTGGCTGTTAGTATTGACAAAGAAAAGAATAAGGAAGGTTTTTATTTTTATGCAAGAAATGTAAGAACCAACGATTTAATTGGTTATTTATGCGTAAAAACTATAGATTATCGCATTTCAAAATGTGAATTAGGATATTTTGCTGACGAAGATTATCAGGGAAAAGGAATCACCTCAAAAATGGTTTCTGATGCACTTGAATTTTGTTTTAATGAATTAATGCTGAACAAAGTTTTTATTTGCACTTCAGAAATTAATTTGGCAAGTCAGCGAATTGCATTAAAACACAATTTCAAACAAGAAGGAATTTTACGGGACGAATTTAGAAATGGTGATGGCGATTTGCAAAACACTGTTTATTTCGGACTGCTTAAATCAGAATATAATAACGATGAAAGATAAATTTTACGCATACATACAAAATCTTCAGGACCAAATCGTAGCAGGATTAGAAGCTGTTGACGGTCAGGCTAAATTTAAAGAAGATCTTTGGGAACGCTCGGAAGGTGGAGGTGGAAGAACCCGCGTAATCGAAAACGGAGCCGTTTTCGAAAAAGGCGGTGTGAACATTTCGGCAGTGTACGGAAAATTACCGGACAGTATGCAAAAATTGTTCAACGTAGGTAAAGCCGATTTTTTTGCTTGTGGTTTGAGTTTGGTTTTGCATCCGAAAAATCCAATGGTACCGACAGTTCACGCCAATTGGCGCTATTTCGAAATGTATGATGACAACGGAAATGTGATTCAGCAATGGTTTGGCGGAGGACAAGATTTAACGCCTTATTATTTGTTTGAAGAAGATGCGATTCATTTTCATCAAACCTGTAAAACGGCTTGCGACAAACACAATTCGGAATTTTACCCCAAATACAAAAAGCAATGCGACGCCTATTTTTGGAATGCACATCGCAACGAAGCCCGAGGAATTGGAGGATTGTTTTTTGATTATTGCAAAGCAACAGAGCAAATGTCAATGGAAAATTGGTTTAACTTTGTTACCGAAGTTGGGAATAGTTTCCTAGAAGCCTATGTTCCAATAGTTGAAAGAAGAAAAAATTTAGAATATACCCAAGAGCAAAAGACTTGGCAGGAAATAAGAAGAGGGCGTTATGTCGAGTTCAATTTGGTACACGACAAAGGCACGCTTTTTGGATTAAAAACTAATGGCAGAATCGAAAGCATCCTAATGAGTTTACCACCTTACGTACAATGGGTGTACGATCACCATCCAGAAACAGGAAGTGAAGAAGAAAAGTTATTAAAAGTATTAGAAAATCCAAGTGATTGGGTTTAAATGTATTATATTTACGATAAAATTTATTTATTATGGATTCAAAAATAGAAATATTCGAAACAATTGTTCATAAACTAAAAGATTGGTTTATGGAAGAGAACAATATGGTTTCTATTGCTGATTTTAATGATAACAATGATTTCAGTATTTTAAAGTTAATTAAGTTGCACTTTTTTGTTACTGCAATTAATAGTAATGAAGACAATACATTAATTGAAGAGTTTGATTTTTTCGCTATGCCTTATGGGCCAGTAGAAACGGATATTTATAGTAAAATCAAAGAAAGTTGTGTCTTCTCTAATTTTTCAATTGATAATTTTAAAGCTAATTTCCAAGAAGAATTTCCAAGAGTTGAAATTACTCAGGATAAAATAGATTCTATTAATAATGCTATTTTGAGTATTAAAAAAATTGATTGCTCGTTTATAAATGCTGATGCAGGAACATTAGTTGAATTAACACATAAATGGAATTCTTGGAAAGTTATATTCAATGAAGCAAGAAATAGCGGTGTGTATTCTAAACCAATTCCTAAAGAATTAATAAAAAAGGATAATAAAATTTTCAACTTAGAATTGGCCTATTAAATGAAGTGGTTAGATAAATTAGATTCTTTTTTAGAAACCGAATTTAAAAACCCAGATTGGGCCGATAGACTAAATACTGATGCATCTATTGAAAAATTTATATTAAATCTAGTAGAAAAAGAAAAGACAATATTGATTCGAGCTTTTGAAATTTTAAATTTCTCAGTTTTGGAGGGGGAATATGTTTTCGATCAATTATCTTTTTATCAAAAGCTAAAAGAAATTCATAACAAAGTTGGCAGTTATCAAAATAGTTTAATGACTACGGATAATGATGAGTTCTTATTTTCAAAAGCATTAAATGATCAACAGTTTTTATTCTCTCTAAAAAAGGCATTAGATATATATAGGAGAATTTCCGACAACATTAATAAGCAAATTGAAAATCTACATAAAACAATCGTGCTCGATGTGTCTGATACTTACGACGGTACGAGAAAATATTTTTCATCCAAAGATGACATTTTAGAAGAAAGTTTGTTCGATTTATTTCATCAAAATTTAGTGATTTCAAGAACAGGTTTTTTTTTAGAAAAAGACAATGGTGAATTTAGGGATATACTTGTTATAAAAGATGAATTAAATAAACTTAAAAGTATTATTAATTTACCTGATACTCATTACGATAAAATTGTAGATATTCTCGTTGAAACTTGTACTTTTTATCAGAGGAAAATAATTATAAGAATAGACCAAGATGAAAGCAGGAATAACGATGGGTATATTCAAAACTTTCAAGAATATGATTTTTTATTAACTCAACATTGTCTTAAAAGACCATATTTTGAAAAATGGGATAGTTATTCACAAAATCATTTTTATAGTGAGTCAAGTCAGGAAAGAGTGAATTGCTTAAAGAAAGATGTTAAAAGACTCTTAAAAACAGGCAATGGCGAGATTAAATCTTTTTACGAAGCTCATTCTTTAATAAAATATTACAAAGATATAAATCCAGATCTCAATAGTTTAGAGAAAATTAGTAATTTTTTTACATTTTTTAAACCTAAATCAGATTTCGATAAATTTGCGTTAAATGTTTCTACGAACTATTTAATGAATAATATTTTGTCTTTGAAAATTACAACTGTAAAATTGCAAGAAATTGACAGCTTGATTTCTGAGTATAAAAAATTACAAGAAAGCTCATCAATAAATAACTTTTTTCCTTATTTTAAAATTTGCGGGTTTTTAAAGAAGTATATTGAGGATAATATATCATTAGAAGATTTAAATATAAGTAATCTTGCTAATATTGAAATCGCATTAGAAAAATTAAAATTATGCTTTAAACTTTATAAGAATAATTTTCAATGGTCTGAAAATCATCTGTATTATGCTTATCAAATGCCATTTGAAGAGTCTAATGTAAATATTGTAATAGATGATGAACTATCAATTAATGTATTTAGCCCTTCATCTTTTTCATTAAGTATAAACTATTCAGATTATAGTGAGTTTTTAAAGGAAATTGAATCTTTTATCTTGAATTTTAATAATCAGATTAAGAGTCTTAAAAATATTTATTATTCTACTAACAAATTAATTGAAAAGCAAACAGAAATACAAGCCCAGTTAAAAGATCAGGAAAAGAAAAATCTTGAGTTATTGGGTATCTTTTCTGCAATAATAGCATTGCTTTTTCAAGGTGTTAATACTGCTCAGAGTTCTGAGCATTTTGGATATAAAATATTAACTTTTATATTAATGTTTATAGTACTCTTTTCATTTTTATTTATGATAAGAATCTTTTTTAATAAAGATGAAAAAATCGAAAAGATGAGTAATTGGTTTCAAATGTCAATATTTATTTTAATGTTTATTGTCTTTTTGCTTGTCTATATTATCAAATAGAATTAATTATTACCAATATTATTTAGTTATGTTCCCACTACACAGAGGCCGAAGATTACGCGTAAACGAATCCATTCGCTCATTAGTTCGCGAAACCACATTAAGTCCGTCCGATTTTATGTTTCCGATGTTCATTGCCGAAGGCGAAAACATAAAAGTAGCCATTCCGTCAATGCCGGGGATTTACCGCCGTTCGATTGATTTGACTGTTGAAGAAGTCAGAGAATTATTTGCTTTGGGTATTCATGCAGTGAATATTTATGTAAAAGTGAGCGAAAACTTGAAAGACAATACAGGAAAAGAAGCTTGGAATAAAGACGGATTGATGCAGCAAGCCATTCGTGCCATCAAAACCGCTTGTCCAGAAATGATTGTAATGCCTGATGTGGCTTTGGATCCGTATTCCATTTATGGCCATGACGGAATTATTAGCAATGGCGATGTCGAAAACGATGCTACCAACGCTGCTTTGGTAAAAATGGCAGTTTCTCATGCCCAGGCTGGAGCCGATTTTGTCGCTCCTTCCGATATGATGGACGGCCGCGTGCTGCGTCTGCGTGAAGGATTGGACGCTGCAGGTTTCCACAACGTGGGAATTATGAGCTATTCGGCCAAGTACGCATCGGCGTTTTACGGGCCTTTTCGCGATGCATTGGACAGTGCGCCCAGAGAAGCTGATATTGCCGTTCCAAAGGACAAAAAAACGTACCAAATGGACTATGCCAACCGGATCGAAGCTATTAAAGAAGCTGTTTGGGATGTCGAAGAAGGAGCTGATATGGTAATGGTAAAACCAGGAATTGCTTATTTGGACATCGTTCGCGAAGTCAAAAATGCAGTGAATGTTCCCGTAACCGTTTTTCATGTTTCGGGTGAATATGCGATGATCAAAGCTGCTGCCGAAAGAGGCTGGCTGGACAACGACAAAATTATGATGGAACAGCTGATGTGTATTAAACGTGCAGGAGCCAGTTTGATTTCGACTTATTTTGCCAAAGAAGCCGCTATAATCCTGAACCAAAAATAAACTTTTATGAAACAACTAGCATTAATAGCCATAGCTATTCTTGCGTTTTCCTGTAAGAAAGAAAGCGAAGAACCTTTTGGAAAACCTGCAGAAACTGCTGCAGAAGTTCAAACTCCAGAAGCTTTAGGAAAAGAAATTTTCGAAGGAAAAGGAAATTGCGTTGCCTGTCATCAAGTAGATCAAAAAGTGATTGGGTCAAGCATTCAGGGAATTGCCAAAATCTATAAAGACAAAAACGGAAATATAGTTACTTTCCTTAAAGGCGATAGTGAAGCCATAGTTGACCCAGCACAATTTCCAGTGATGCAGGCCAATTTAGAAATCACCAAAACCTTTACAGACGAAGAATTAAAAGCGGTAGAAGCTTATATTAATTCTAATATCAAATAATAATTTTCAGGAGCTATTTCCCGCTATCCGTTGCAATCTTATGTGCCGAACCCTAGCACATAAGGATTTTCACTGCTATCGGGGCTAAAAAATTCAGGATACAAAAAACCATCTCGATTAAGAGATGGTTTTTATTTTTTGCAAGTTATTTAATTCCTCCAAAAGCCCCAAAACAAGCATTTTTATGTAAAATCTCGGTACTCAAAAAACCGACTTTCTTCATTAAATCCAATTGATACGTCATCGATCTCGGCGTGTCTTCTTTTTCGATATAATCAAATACTTTTTGCTGGTATTCTTCGCCACCGTGCTGCTTCAAATAATCGCCATATTTTCCCCAAATCAATTTATTCACCTCTTCGTGATCCTGAATCAATAAATCTGAAATCATCAAACATCCACCAGATGTTAAACTGTCATATAATTTTTGGAAAACAAATTCCCAGTCAGAATCTTCTCTTAAATGATGTAAAACGGCACCAGCCAAGATGATGTCAAAATGATTTTGCGGTAATGCTATATCCCGAATATCGCCTTGAATCGTTTCGACTTTTCCAGTTGTAGCCTCCGATACACGCTCCAAAGCTTTGTCCAGCATATTCTGGCTCAAATCAATCAAGGTCGCATTCAAATTAGGTACTTTGGACAGCATTTTCAAAGTATAATTACCAGCTCCACAGCCAATGTCCAAAACATTTACAGCTTTTGGTTTTATGGTTTTTGCAGTCGATGTTAAAAGTTCTAATGAAATTTGCGCATCCATCGTAGCGACCTGACCTGTTTCTAAATTTGCAAAACGTTCGACATCATTATCAAAACGTTCCTTGATTTCGTTCACTGTTGATTTTTTCATAACATTTATTTTATTTTTTTCTTCCCACAAATCGTATTACTGAACCTTTTCCGTTGTGGAATAGTCCTTCATTAAGCTCAATTTCCATTTCTGCCAATTCTTCAAAATCATAATCTGGAAAATCTGATTTTATTTCTTCAATGGAGAATAAAGATTCTATATCTTTTGGACCTCCAACTTTCTCCTCCTTTTGGACATAATCAAGATGTTTTTTGCTGAAAGCTTCAAAAATTACAACTCCTCCTTTTCGTAGATATTTATCCAAAATGGTGTGATAATGAGATTTAATGGCAGCAGGGAAATGAGCATAAACAAGTCCAATTGCATCAAATTGATCTGTCCCGTACTGTAAATTCTCTAATTCCCCAACTTGATAATCAATCTTTACATTATTGGATTCAGCGAGTTGCAGGGCTTTCTTTTTTCCTTCCATGCTTATATCAAATGCAAAAACGTTCCAGCCAGTTTTGGCAGCATAAACAGCATTCCGTCCTTCGCCTTCTGCGGGAAAAAGAATGGTTCCTGCTTTCAGTTTATCTAATTCTTTTTTGAGGTATTTGTTAGGTTCTTCGCCATAAGCAAACTGTTTGCTGCTGTATCTTTCGTCCCATCTGTCTCTCCAAATTTGTTTCATGTAGTTTTTTTGTTTAACAAACCTATAATTTTTATATATAACTTAAAAATACTTATTTTGTCATCAATTAATACTTAAAAGGTATACATGGAATTACGTCATATAAAATACTTCCTAAAATTAGCCGAAGAGCTGAGTTTTGTTCGCGCTGCGGAAAAACTGTTCATATCACAACCTCCATTAAGCCGCCAGATAAAAGAATTGGAAACCGAAATTGGTGCTCAGCTTTTTGAGCGTAACAACAAACGCGTAATACTTACCGAAGCTGGAAAATTTTATGAAAAAGAAATGCTTGAAGTATTGAAAAACATCGAGCGTATCAATATCAAAACCAGAAAAATAAGCGAAAATCAAAGCGGGGAGTTTCGAATTGCTTATGTGAGTTCTACTTTTTCGGGAGATATTTCTGCTTTGATTCAGTATCTATCACAACAATTTCCGTATGTAAATTTTAGATTGTACGAAGTGCCGACAGTTAAACAAATTAAAGCATTAGAAGAATTCAAAATCGATTTAGGGATCGTTCGCGCTCCTTTGTATTCGCCAAAAATAGAAACACAGCTTTGGTTCAAAGACAATTTTTCCTTGGTATTCAATAAAAATTTGTATCCCATTCAATTCGAACAGGAAATAGAAACGCTGAGCGAAACTACTTTTGTGTTTTTCAATAAAGAATATTCACCGCAGTATTATGATAATTTACTAGAAATCTGTGCTCATTTTGGCTTTGCGCCAAAAGTAGTTCACGAGTCCAACAATATTTCTTCGATTATTCAATTAGTCAAAAATGGATTGGGAGTTTCTATCGTTCCAACTACCATTTTAAAAAGCCATAACTACCCTGAAATAGGGTATATCGAAATACAATCGGTTAAGCTTTTTACGGATATTTTATTGGCTACGCCAAAAGGACATCAATCTGAAATAGCAAAAACTGCCATAGAATTTTTGAAAAAGAAATGACCGTTTTGTAAAGTATAATTTCAGGAATTAATTTTTAAATTAACTTTACAGTTCAAATTAGCAAGTATGGAAACAGCCTACATCAAAACACCTTTAGGAATCGCCAAAATTATAGGAGATGAAAATGGCGTATCGGAAATCTCAGTATACAATGAAGGTACTGTTTCGGCAGAAATTCCAACCGTTTTGCAGGATGCCGTTTTGCAGCTCAATGATTATTTCGAACGAAAACGAACCGATTTTGATTTCAAACTCAATCCGAAAGGAACCGAATTCCAGCAAAAAGTATGGAAAGCTTTATTAGAAGTTCCGTACGGAAAAACTAGAACGTATTTGGAACAATCTAAACTTTTAGGAGATGTTAAAGCTATTCGTGCTGTGGCCTCTGCCAACGGAAAAAACCCGCTTTGGATTGTGGTTCCTTGCCACAGAGTTATTGGTACTGATGGCTCGCTTACAGGTTATGCAGGCGGATTATGGCGAAAAAAATGGCTGTTGGAACACGAAAACCCAACAGCGCAACAAAGTTTGTTCTAAAAACTAACACAGATTGCACAAATTATCACAAATTGTTTTTTGTAATAAATTTTAATTACTTTTAAATTCCCAATTGCATTTTTGTATATTTAAAATCTGTGCAAATCTGTGTAATCTGTGTTTAAAAATGATTGAAAAAATAAACCTCAACAATATCCTTTTCCTTGACATTGAAACAGTCCCGGAAACAGAAGATTTCAACACTTTGGATTCTGAAATGCAAGTTTTGTACGAGCAAAAAACCCAATACCAGCGCAAAGACGATTTTAGTGCCGAAGAGTTTTACGACCGCGCCGGAATTTGGGCTGAATTTGGAAAAATCATCTGTATTTCGGTGGGTTATTTTGTCGTTAAAGGAGATATTCGGAATTTTAGAGTGACTTCTTTTTTTGGAGAAGAAGCAAAACTTCTGAAAGATTTCAATAATCTGCTGAACAATCATTTCAATGGGCCGCAGCATGTTTTATGCGGGCATAATGCCAAAGAATTTGACATTCCGTTCCTGGCACGCCGAATGATTATCAATCAGATTCCGATTCCCGACAAGCTGAATTTATTTGGAAAAAAACCTTGGGAAATTCCGCATTTGGATACTTTAGAGTTATGGAAATTTGGCGATTACAAGCATTTTACTTCGTTGAAATTAATGTGTAAAGTACTCGGAATCCCTTCTCCCAAAGGTGATATTGACGGCAGTCAGGTTGGTCATGTTTTTTATGTAGAAAAAGACATTGACCGAATAGTCACTTACTGCGAAAAGGATACGATTGCAGTGGCACAGATATTTCTTCGTTTAAGACGAGAGGATTTATTGATTGAAGAGGAGATTATTCACGTTTAGTTTTAGACCTAACAGGTTTTCAAAACCTGTTAGGTCTTTTTTGTAATAAATAATTACATTTACAAAAATTATAAATTATGGTATTAAGCAGATTCTGGTTAGTTATTTTTATTTCATCGATTATCTTTATTGTTGTCAGTTTGTTTTCTGCCAATACGTATACCATTGATTATGTTTTGAACGGAAAAAAAGACGACCCAGTTTTAATTTCTGAAAAATATATTGAACAAGTTCCTGCTTTTATCAAAGACAGTATCAAGAAAGCACCAGATCAAACGATGATTATCAATCGTGATACGCTAAATGCCGACACGACTTATGTTTATAAAAACAAAACCGTAAAAATCTTCAGCGGTGTTCAAAAATCGGACGGTTTATTGCCAACATGCAAAAACACGTTGCTCGATTTGATTTTGCCGCTTATGGCTTATTTGGCGTTTTTTTGTGGATTGATGGAGCTTTTAATCATTTCTGGAGCTTCTGGAAAATTGGCTAAATTGTTGAGCCCAGTATTTGTAAAGGTGTTCCCGAGTATTCCAAAAGATCATCCGTCTATTTCCTACATGACTTTAAATTTTGCCGCTAACTTCTTGGGATTGGATTCTGCAGCTACACCATTTGGTCTTAAAGCCATGGAAAGCTTACAAGAAATAAATCCCGAAAAAGACAAAGCGAGCGATGCTCAAATTATGTTTATGTGCCTCCATGCTTCGGGACTAACATTAATTGCAACTTCTATTATTGGTTATCGAGCGGCTGCAAATGCAACAAATCCTGCCGATGTAATGCTTCCTTGCATTATAACTTCTTTCATAGGTACGATTGCTGCTTTTTTGATTGTTGGAATCAGGCAAAAAATTAATTTCAAGAGTGCCTCTTTGGTTGTTGTCCTGATGGCGTTAATAGCAGCAATTGTTGGTTTGCTGATGTATGTAAACCATTTGGATTTAATCGGGAAAAACTATTTTACATCAAATCTTTCGGCTTTAATATTGGTCGGAATTATTGCTTTCACATTGATATTTTCATTTATTAAAGAGAAAAAATTTACCGAGGCTAAAACTACTGTTTTTGAAGCTTTTGTATTAGGAGCCAATAATGGAGTTAAAACAGGAGTTACCATTTTTCCTTATGTTTTAGGGATGTTAGTTGCAATTTCTTTATTCAGAAACAGTGGGTTGTTTGAAATTATCAGCAACTGGATTGCTTTTGCTTTTTCGAATATGGGAGTAAGCAAAGAAATTACCGATGCTTTGCCGGTTGCATTGCTCAGACCGTTTAGTTCTGCAGGATCAAGAGGGTTTCTGATAGATTCGATGAATACTTTTGGTGCCGATTCTATGACAGGAAGATTAAGCAGTATTTTTCAATGCAGTGCCGAGAGTACTTTCTATGTAATTGCCGTTTACTTTGGTTCGGTAAATATCAAAAATACCCGATACGCTTTAGGAACAATGCTTTTAGTTGATTTAATTTGTGTGGTTACGGCGATTTTTGTAGCAAGCTGGTTTTTTTAGTACAAACAGGTTAAAATCCATCGCTTGCGAAATGTACCGAGCCTAAGGCTCTCATTAGTATAAGGTGTTTTACTTAACTGGACTGAAGTCCAGCCTTACAAATGGCATCGAGCCGATGGCTCTTTGAAGTGTTTAAAAGTTCCGTAGGAACGAATTATATTGTAACAACGGATTTTAATCCGTTGATGATATGAATAACAAGTAATAAATAAAGTTCCGTAGGAACGGTTCATAAAAGACCCAATATGGCAAATACCTATCATCAAGTATATATTCAGGTTGTTTTTGCAGTAAAATATCGTGAAGCGGTTATTACTGATGAATGGAAATCTATATTATTTGGTGTTATTGGTAATTTAATAAATGAAACGGGTTGTAAAACTATCATTGTAAATGGAGTTGAAGATCACGTTCATTGTTTTTTAGGTCTTAAACCTGTAGTTTCAATATCGGAGCTGATGAAAACTATAAAGGCAAAATCATCAAAATATATTAATGACCATCATTTGACAAAATCAAGATTTGAATGGCAGGAAGGTTATGGTGCGTTTTCTTACGGTCATTCTCAAATTAATGTTGTTTATAAATATATTGCGAATCAAGAAGAACACCATAAGAAACTTACTTTCAAAGAAGAATATTTGGAATTTTTAGATAAGTTTGAAATACCCTTTGATGAAAGATATATTTTTGAAGATTTGATATGAATCCCATGAATTATATATGTGCCGAGCCTATGGCTCTTTGTTGATTATGATTCAGTAAGTTAACTGGACTAAAGTCCAGCCTTACAAAATGTCCGAGCCGATGGCTCTATGAAATACATAAGTTCCGTAAGAACAATCCATATTATAGCAATGGATTTTATCCATAGTAGTAGTTCAATAGAATATAATCTGTTATTGGTAAATGAATTATATTCTGGTAATCAATTTTAACAGAATGATGTAGTAATAATTCTAGGAGTTTTAATTTATTTTTCATTCTTTTGAAAAAAATACAATGATTATAATTTTAAACAATAAAAAAAATGTCAAAATACACAAAATACATAGCCATCGGTTTGCTAATTTTATTCTTAGTTACTAGCTTGTTAAGCTAAATCTTTGATTAGAGTGATGAAAAAGGATTTTCTTTTCCATTACAAAATATCGGCTGTTAAAAACTAAAAGCTGCAGGACTTATTTAAATCCTGTAGCTTTTTTAGTTTCTTTAAAGCTTTTATTTATACCAAACGCATTTAATTTTTAGACCAAATTTGATCTAAAAAGACGTAGGCATAACCACAGATACTCATTACCTCTTTTTTACTTGTGTTTTTAACTGCAGTAATAATGAAATCTTCTACATCTTCGATTGAATTATAAAATTTATTAGAAAATTCTCTTTTGTATTTTGCCCACATTTTTTCGGCTGGATTAAGTTCCGGGCTATATGGTGGCAGGAAAACCAAAACAATATTTTCTGGAACGATCAATCTTTTAGCCTTATGGAATCGCCCATTATCCAATACCATTATTTTGAGTTCTTTGGGGTTTTCTTTTGAAAAATTATTTAGAAAAATTTGAAAATTATCAGTGTTGCAATGTGGAAGTATTAATTGAAAATGATCCCCTGTTATGGGCGAAAAAGCCCCAGAAAGCCATGTTGATTTAAAAACTTGTTGGAAAGTGCAAATTGGTTTAACCCTAATTGCAGTAACTGATTTTCCATTTCGAGTAAATAAGCCAAAACGTGACTCATCTTGAAAATATAAATTTACAGAGCTAAAATCGCCTACAGCATTTAGTGCTGTTTCTTGACAGATTCTTCCGAAGTCTTTTTAAAAGAGCTTCCTAGGTCTTCATCTTTTTTGACATGACTTTTGCGGGCAACTTTTACACTTGATTTAAAATTTCTGATGCAGTAATAAAGCAAGGTGTTGTAATTAAAGCTTTTTCCAGTTTCTTTTTCAATCCAATCTTTTAATTCTACATAACCTTGAAGCCCATTTTGAGGGTTATTGAGTTTTGTTTCCAACATCGTGTGTTCAGCAGCATTAAAAACAGATGGCTTGAAGCCTGTTTTTCCATGTTTAATCAAACCATCAATTCCAGAATTGAGGTATAATGTCCGCCATTTCTGAACACTGTTTGGGTCAACCCCTGCTAATTTAGCAACTTCACGTCTAGAAATCCCTGTTTCTTCATTTTGCTTCAAAATTAAAAGTACTCTCAAGCGTTGTCCAATAAATGGAATAGATTGCTTAAGTAGATTTTTAATCTCTTTTTCAGTTTCCTTAATTACCAAAATTTTTGGATGTGCCATGATCACTGTTATAATATAGTCCAAATGTAATCTAAAAAAAACAATTATCAAAATTGGTATTTATTATATTTTTGTTTGGTATTATTTAGTGTTTTTGGTTATAATTTTATATCCTAAAGGTACTTGTTTAGGCTAAGCAGGTGGCATCTCCAAATTAGAATTAATAGCACTAACGACTAAATCATCTACAGAAACGCTTCGGCTAATGTGGCCTAAAAGAGTCTCCAGATTTTCGGAGCGTAATGCGTCACGAACTTCGGATCGGGCTTCGGCAATTTTTAGAGAAATATTTCTGGATTTCAAATCAATAAAAAGCTGTTTTAAAAAGCGGGCACCCGCTATATCGATGCGGGGAGAGGAATTGAGGTCTAATATTACTGCCTTGACCGAATCGGATTCACTATTAATTTTCTCCCATATCTGCTCTTTGATGTGTTCCGTATTAAAATAAAATATGGAAGATTCTATTCTAACAATTAATATTCCTTTAATGTTTTCGTTATCGGAATGACGTTGTATATCTGTATAGCGTTTGGTTCCGGGTATTCTGCCCAAAAATGCAACATGTGGAGCAGAAGTTGCTTTTATTAGCAATAACAAAGTGATTATAGCTGCTAATAAAACGCCTGTTAGGATTCCCCAAATGAGTACTCCAATCAATGCAATCATTGCGATATAAAATTCTTGTTTGTTTATTCTGTAGAGGTGTTTGATTTCTTCTAGGTCAAATAGCCCTCTAATTGCTACGAGAACTATGGATGCCAAAATTACAGTAGGCAAGTTTTGAAGAAATCCCGTTAAAAACAGTAAACAAAAAGCAATTGCAATTGATGCAAACGCTAAGGATATTGTTGTTTTTGCTCCTGCAGTATCATTTACGGCAGACTGAGATAATCCTCCAGCGACGGGATAGCCTTGCCCAAAAGCTACAGCGGCATTGGCTACTCCAAGAGCTAGTAATTCTTGATGAGGGTCAATAGTGTATCCGTTTTTTTGTGCCAATGTTCTTGCGGCTGAAACACTCTCGATATAAGACAATAAAAAACAAGCCAAGGCGAGAGGAAGTACTCCATCTATATCTTTGATACGCAATGCTGGCAAGTGAAATTGAGGAAGTCCTGTTGGGATTTCGCCTACGGTTGAAAAATCTTCATGAGCTAAGGATGTTGTTGAAATGAGTAGAATGGATAAGGTCACAATTAGTATTGCGATTGGTTTTCCAGGCAGCATTTTTTCACCAACGATTAGAATGACAATCGCAGCAATACCAAAAAGCAAAACAGCCGTATTAGTATCTGGAAGTTGCTGAAAAAGGATAATAATACGTTCCAGAAAGTTTGCGCCACCACCTTTTACGCCAAAAAGTTTCGGCAATTGTGTTAATCCAATGGTTATGGCTGCACCCGCCTTGAAGCCAACCAAAACGGTTTCACTGATAAAATTAATAATGCCGCTCAATCGCAAGATGTAAGCAAGTATAGCTAAGACTGAAAACACTAGAGCTGTGAGTGAGGCAATATCGGCCCAGCGCTGTACATTGCCGTTAGCCATAGTGGCAATTGTCGTGCCAATCAGCAAGGAAATTGCCGATGTGGGACCAATGGCTAATTGCCTGCTAGTACCTAAGATTGTATAAAAAAGACCGCCAATCAGATAGCCATAAATGCCATATTGAGGAGGTAAACCCGCAAGAGTTGCATAAGCCATCGATACTGGAATCCCATAAGCAGCCAGTGTTATTCCAGATATAAAGTCTTTTTTTAAGTCTTTTCTTTTGTATTCTTTGATCCAAGAAGTAATTGGGAATAGTCTAGAAATCATAATTTAAATTATATAAAAAGGTTGTGACTGATTGTAAGTGATTATTCCTTAGTTATTACTGATTAGTTTTGTTTGTAATTTGTGATGACATACTGCTTTTTTTGGAATAATATGCATGGACTAATCACTAAGAGCTAAAAAAACTAGTCTTCCTCATTTAGTAATGTTTGTTTGACAGCTTGCAGTTCGGCTATTTTCGCCTCACTTACTTTTGGGTATTCTAAATCCAGTTCTTCCAATGCTGTAATAATTGCCGATGCAATAGCGATGTGTGCATAGGATTTATTGTCGGCAGGAATAACGTACCATGGAGATTTTTTGGTTGAGGTGTTTTTTATTAATTCCTCATAGGCGTGCATGTAATCGTCCCAATAACCGCGCTCTTTAGCATCTGAGGCGCTGAATTTCCAGTTTTTATCTGGATCGTCTACACGCTCGATAAAACGTTCTTTTTGTTCTTTCTTGGAAACATTAAGGAAAAATTTGATTACGATAGTACCATTTCTGTTTAAGTATTTTTCAAAATTGCGGATATCTTCAAACCGATTTTCCCAAATGTCTTTGGTAAATAATTTTTCGGGAAGTTTTTGGCTTTTTAAAATTTGTTCATGTACACGAACGACTAAGACTTCTTCGTAATAAGAGCGGTTAAAAATGCCGATGCGTCCCCGATCAGGCAGATGTTTTTGGCATCGCCATAAAAAATCATGGTCTAAATCCTCGGAACTAGGGGCTTTAAAAGAAAAAACCTGACATCCCTGCGGATTGACTCCCGACATAACATGCTTGATAGCTCCGTCTTTACCAGCTGCATCCATCGCTTGGAAAATGAGCAGAACCGACCATTTGTCTTGTGCATACAGTATATCCTGCATGGTCGCCAACGCTTCAACACCTATTTCTAAAGTTTGCTTTACTAACGGTTTCCCTTCATCACCTAAATTAAAACTGGCTTTGGTTTCATAATCTTTTAGTTTAAAGTCATTTCCATCACCAACACAATATTGTTTTGAAAATTTTTTAGCCCTTTGAACCAACTCTTTTTTGCTTAAAGAGCTTAAATCTATTAGTTTTTCTTCAAAGTCATTTAGTTCTTTTTTATTTGATTTTGACATGATACCGAAATTTAATGTTAATGAAAGGCTTCTGTTATTTGAAAAACAAATAATGTTTGTTTGTGTTAAATAATTTAATGAACTAATTTAGTAAAAAATCAATTGCGGGGATTATTGTCTAGTCCTGAAAATAAATTTGAAATGTATTTATTGTTTTTCACAAGTTTTAATTCTTTTTGAGAACTGTTCAAATCAATTAAATGATTGTCTGAATTCTAAAGGGGAAACATTTGTCTTTGTTTTGAATAATTTGCTGAAAGACTGCTGATGTTCAAAACCTAATTCAAAAGCAATTTCACTTACTGATAAATCGGTTGTAGAAAGTTTTTCTTTTGCTTTTTGGATTAATTTATCGTGTATGTGATGTTGCGTGCTTTGACCTGTAAGCAGTTTTAATAATCCACTTAAATAATTGGGTGAAATATTCAGATTTTCGGCAATAAATTGTACTGTTGGCAGTCCTTTTTTGATTAATGAACCTTCTTTAAAATAGTCATCAAGAAGATTTTCTAAACGAGCCAGAATTTGATGATTGTTTATTTTTCTTGTAATGAATTGGCGGTTGTAAAAACGTTCAGAATAGGTCAGCAATAATTCGAGTTGTGCAATAATCACATCTTGACTGAATTTATCAATATTCGAATGATATTCTTGCTGAATATTTTTCATAATGCCAATAATCATAGCTTCTTCCTTATCCGAAAGATGTAAAGCTTCGTAAACCGAATATCCAAAATATTCGTAGTGTTTTATTTTTTGCGCCATCGGCGTATTCCACAAAAAATCGGGATGGACTAATAAGGACCACCCCGAGTGCTCTAAATTTGTATTTGCTTCTATAGAAAAAACCTGCCCAGGTGCAATAAACAGCATTACGCCTTCATTAAAGTCATATTCCTGCTGGCCATAACGCATTTTTGCATTTGTATTCCTTTTGAGAGAAATCGAATAAAAATCAAGCATAATACTCTTTGGCTCATCGTCATTAAGTTTTTTAATTTCTTCAAAATTATAAACGCTGATTAATGGATGTTCTGGCTTTGGCAAACCTCGAAACTCACGAAATTCGCTTATGCTTTTTATCCTATGCGGTTGATTATTTGCCATAGTACAAGATACTTATTTTTGATTGAAAACCGAAGCAAATTCCTTTGCATAATGGGTCAGTTTTACTTTTCCCATTATAGCGGGTTTGTTACGGCAATAATCTTCACTCAACAAACCGCTGTAAAGTCCAGCGTACATTTCGACCAAGCCTTCAGCAATTTTGGGCTGCATTCCTATGTTTGTTAATCCAGCTAAGGTTTCTTCATTACTTGCTAAAACCCATTTTAAATCAGGTTTGCCAATGGCGTTTCCTAAAATACGTGCTGTTTCATCGCCAGTAAGTTCTTCACTTGCGACATAGCGAATTTTTCTTCCGTCAAGTGGTGTTGTAATTTCTTCAGCAATTGCTGATGCGATATCTAATGGAGAAACCCACGGAATTATTGTGTCAGCCCCATAATTTGCAATGATAATCCCTTGATGCTTTATCATCGGGATATAAGCCTCTAAATTGTAAAAGAAAGAAGTTGGGCGCATAAAAGTAATTGCAGCATCCAGGAGTTTATTCAGGACAGCTTCAATTTCATGATAACGAAGAATTATGCCGGAATCTTTTTCTAAATGTGCGCCGATACTACTCAAAAACACCACCCGTTTTACGCCTGATTTCTGAATTGCTTCTGCATAATTATCACCAATTTTTTGAGTAAAAGCATCTAAATCAAGATTTTGATCAAAATAGTCTGCTCGCGGAATCATGCAATATACCGCATCTGCGCCTGTGAAGGTTTCCGTTAAAAAGGTACTGTTTTCGACAGAACCAATAGCTGCTTTAGCACCTAATGTTTCAATTGCTGTTTGATTTTTCCGATTACTCGAAATTACGGTTATCTGATGTCCTTTTTGCACTAACTCCTGTGTTAATGGCTTGCTGATGTTCCCTAATGAACCTGTGATTATAATTTTCATTTGTCTGTTTTTTAATGTTACAAAGTTGCGCAACATTAAACCGAGAGCTGTAGCCAAATCTACTATTGTTGTAGTCTAAAAAAGAATATGGAATTGTCAGAAGCTTATTTAATGCTTTTGAAGAAACAAGAGTTTTGTGTAAACGAGTGTTGGGGCAGAAATTTAATATTCTAAAATAGTGATTTCCGATCCTTCTAAATCTTTAGTGATATACAATTGACAGGAAAGCCGAATTGTTTCTTCTTCATGTCCCATTTTTTGTAAAGTTGTAGGTTCATTACGTTCTTTTATTGCAGCGTTTCCTTTTATCCCAATGGCTCTTACCACACAAGTAGCACATCGGCCTACACCGCCACATTCTCCAAAGGAATCTAAACTTAATTCTTCTTTCAATAAAAACATCAAATTAGGATAACTGCCATGCTTCACTTTGATGGGATATCGCTTTTCAGTGTCAATAACATCAAACTCAATAAAAGGAAGTTCTTTCTTCAAAATAGTAATTTTAGAGTTGCATATAAACAAAAACGTACTGCATTTGCAGTACGTTTTATTTGATTTTAGATTGAAATTAACAAAATTCGTTAAAAGCATCTTTTAAGTTTTCTGCAATTGTTTCAGCAGGTCGTCCCTCAATGTGGTGACGCTCTAACATGTGAACTAATTCACCATTTTTGAATAAAGCCATACTTGGCGATGATGGAGGAAAAGGAAACATGTGCTGTCTTGCAGCATCAACAGCTTCTTTGTCTACACCAGCAAAAACTGTAATCAATTGACTTGGTTTTTTAGCTCCTTCTAAGCTCATTTTAGCTCCTGGGCGTGCGTTTCTTGCTGCACAGCCACAAACAGAGTTCACAACTACAAAAGTGGTGCCTTCAGCTTTGATAGCATTATCAACAGCTTCTGCACTATGTAAATCTTGAAAACCAACTGCTGTTAATTCAGCCTGCATTGGTTTTACCATTTCTTCTGGATACATATTTTTTATTTTAAGTTTAACTTTTTGTACTGCAAAGTTACAAAGTTTCAAATCAAGATGTAAGTTTGAATTATAAAGTTTTGTTATAGTTTGATAAGGAGTCAATTACTTTATCTTTTTTAAAATAGCAATTAACTCTTTACCACTCAAAAAAGAACCCTTTTGAAACACAATCGAAAAATCAGTTTGTAAAATAGTAACTGTTGGATAAACCACTTGAGAATTAATAGTTGCTAATGCTGTGGCAAGTTCGTGAATTCCTGTGTTTTGCCCATTTGGTTTGAATTGATACGTATGATTATTAATATGAATGTCTTCTTTGCTTTCGGCATCGAATGAAATAAAGTAGAAATTATCGTTTAATAGTGCAATAATTTCCGAGTTTTTGAAAGTAGAATTCTCCATCATTTTGCAGTAGTTGCACCAAGAAGTATGGATGAAAACGACAAATGGTTTTGGATTTTCTTTGGATGATTTTTCGGCTTGTTCAAAGGTATAGGTTTTCAATTGGGCAAAACCGGATGGAATTGCCCAAAAGAAAATCAATAGGATGTAAAGCCATTTCTTCATCTAAAATAAATTATATCGCAATCCAAAGAAACCTCTAATCCCTTGATTGGGTCCGTAAACATAAGTGGTATCGAATGTTAAACCGTAAGGATTATTTGGTGTTATTAATACTTTTCCGTTGGTATCATATTGTACATTCTTATCAAAAGGATCTTCTGTTCTAGAAATCAGGAATGGATTTTTTTGTTTAGGAGTAAAGTTAAGCAGGTTTTTGATGCCAGCATACAATTCGAAATTTTTCCAGCCCGAATAGGTAAACTGTATGTTTTGTAAACTGTACCAAGGTGAATTTGGACTTCTTGGATCGGTCTCGCTTAATAAAGGCAGTTTCATTGGGCTGTATACATTTCCTGTGTAGTCAATCGCTATATTAATTGGATTAATTTTATACGAAACAGCCCAAGTTCCTGTGAAATTCTCGGTTAAATAGGGTCTTGTTTTGATGCCGTTTTCCACATTTGAAACATCCATATAAGTCGCACCTAATATAAATTTTAATCCATTGGTGAAATTGATGTCCGTATTACAGCTAATGCCCTGACTCAAAGCATAACCGTCAATATTGGTGTATATAATTTTCTCTGGATTCGAGTAATCAGATACAATTTTGTTACTAAATCTAGTGTAAAATGCAGTGGTTTCAATCCCTAAAAACGTACCGTTCGAAAAGTAAACTTTCTTGATATAATTCAAATTAGCATTTACTGATTTTTCAGGATCAAGGTTTTCGGCAATAACTACTTCTCGCGAACCTGTTAAGGCGGCGTGGTCTTCGGTAAATAAATTGACTACTCTAAAGCCTGTTCCTGCATTCAAACGTAGAATATTGTTTTCATTGATTTTTAATTTATAGGCAAATCTTGGTGTAAAAATATTCCCGTGAATCGAGTTGTAATCGTATCGAATTCCTAAAAGAACTTTGTGTTTTTCGCTAAACGTAATTTCGTCCTGAACAAAAATACCGGGAAGCCATGTTTTTTCTGGATTGTTTTCGTTTAAAGTTGCCGTCGATGTAGTGTTGTCATCATAGTAAGTGTAACGGGAAGCGATTCCAGTCAGTAAATCGTTTTTTCCTAGTTTTTTGTCCCAAGTCAGCTGTACAAACCCAATTTTTTGATTCGCAATATAGGAAGTTGTTCCATAACGGCTGTCTTGAAAATGCATTGTTCCCGAAAAAGACAGCATTAGTTTTTCGGTTGTGGGTAATTGATAACTTCCTAAAAGTTCACCGCGTTTGGTATAAATACTTTCGCCGTAAATTTCATCACCGCCACGGTATTTTTTCTCCCAGTGCACATCGCCACCCCAGCGGTCTTCGTACATTCCGCGGACGGCAACCGTAAATAAACGGTTTTGTGTTCGGTTGAAATTCCATTTATTAAAAACCGAAATCCTGTTTTGAGCCGTTACATCGGTAAATCCATCATTATCATTGTCAATGGTTTGACCATAGTTGTAATAATTCATTCCCAATAAGGAAGTTGTTTTTTTGATATTAAATTTCACGCCCAAATCAGCATTTGTTTCCAGCCAGGAAGTGGTGAATACATCGGCAGAAAATAGGGGAGCATTATTTGGGTTTTTGGTAATAATGTTGATTAATCCGCCAACTGCTTCGCTTCCGTACAAAGAGGAGGCCGGTCCTTTTACGATTTCTATGCGTTCTACCAATGAATTTGGAATTCCAGATAATCCGTAAACGGTCGACAAACTGCTTACAATTGGCATGCCGTCGATCATTACCGAAGTATATGGGCCTTCCAATCCATTGATGTGAATATCGCCGGTGTTGCATACGCCACAGTTGAGCTGTGGTCTTACTCCGTTTACATTTTGCAGGGCTTCATAAATGCTTGGTGTTGGGTTTTTCTTGAAGAAAACAGGGCTGTAAACTTCAACAGGAACGGCACTTTCGAGCCTTTTTACAGCTTTTAAAGTTCCCGAAACTACGACTTCGTTGAGTTCATTTTCGTTTTCCTGCAGTTGAAAATCAAGGAGAAGAGTTTCATTTTCTTTGAGGGAAATGTTTTTAGTTATGGTTTTTAATCCGCGTGATGCAATTTGTATTTTATAATTGCCAGCAGGAATATTTTCCAATTTATA